>NZ_PCPR01000015.1:0-113025 GCF_002979775.1 Arthrobacter sp. MYb23 | reverse complement strand
TGATGACGTCGATTACTGGTCCGGGTGATTTCAATGGTGATGGGCATTCTGATGTCCTTGCCCGTGACACCTCCGGGACTCTGTGGCTTTACCCGGGCAACGGTACTGGTGGTTGGCTTTCACGTGTTCAGGCCGGTCAGGGTTGGAATGCCATGACCGCAGTCCTCTGACCGGCAGTCCTCTGACCGGCAGCTTCCAGAAAACTCAGCTCTGCCCTCTCTCGGCCAGCCGCTGCAGTTGCCAGGAATGCACATCGGCCAACCAGGACAGGGGTGCCCCCGGGCCTACGCGCGGGTCCTGCGGATCACGGCCATCCTGCAGGGCCTGCACATATGCCCGATCCAAGGTGATGCGTTCCAGCAGCTGCTCAGTTCCACCCACCGAACCGTGTCCGGGGACCACAGCAACAACATCGCCGGCCACGGTTTCGAACTGCCGCAACGCTTCGAGGTAGTCAGTGAGCGGATCCGCTGCCTCCAGGTCGAGGAACGGCATCAGGGTGTCCGAAAGCATGTCACCGGCCACAAGGACGCCGCGTTCTTCGATCAAGAGCGCTGCATGGCCCGGAGCATGTGCTTGGTGTTCCAGAATGCGGACAGTGGGTCCATCCCAGGGAATCTCAGCAGCTTCGGAGGGTAAGCCGGTGATGAGCCCCAGCAGATCCATCGGAATCTCCCCGGCATACTCCGGCGGCAGCCCCTCAGCCACTTGCTCCTTCCAGTCCGCCTGGGACAAGACATCTTGGATGGATGCCACACAGCGGGCTGTGCCATACCGTGGCGGATCACCGAAGTCCGGGTGCCACAGCACATGATCCCAATCAGGGTGCGTGGAAAAGCCTGCCACCACCGGTTGGCCCAAACGGTGAAGGTCCTCTGCGATGCCAGCCATCTCGCTCACTGTGATGCCGGGATCGATCTGCAACACACCATCCCGGCCCTGCACCACTGTGCAGTTGCTCTGGATGAATTCGCTCTCGTGAACCAGAACGCCTTCAGCAACCTGCGTCAGCATGGCCGGGCCGTCCTTTAGAGCTTCTGCGCCAGCATGACCAGAATCCCGCTGGGACCGCGAAGATACGTCAGCTTGTATACGTCCTGATAGTTCGCCACACCACGCAGCGGGTGGCATCCGTGCTTGGCGGCGATCTCAAGGGCGTGGTCGATGTCGTCAACTGAGAAAGCGACGCGGTGCATGCCGATCTCGTTGGGAAGGGTGGGATCGGTCTCGATCGCGTCAGGGTGGAGGTATTCGAAGAGCTCAAGTTGCCCGTTTCCGTCCGGGGTTTGGAGCACCGCAATTTTTGCGTGGTTGCCGTCCAACCCAACGGCGGTGTCGGCCCACTCGCCGCTGACGGTGTCCCGGCCCAACACTGTGAGGCCGAGATCCGTGAAGAAGGCGATTGTTTCTTCAAGATCCCGAACCGCAATACCGACGTTCTCAAGTTTGATAGGCATGCGTCGAAGCTACCAAGGCAGACTGGATAGCTCCAGAGCCTTACCCAAACAGTAGATGCGCCACCGTGAAGATCGCCAAACCGGCCAGCGCGCCCACCACAGTTCCGTTGATGCGGATGTACTGGAGGTCCTTGCCCACCTGAAGCTCGATCTTTTGCGATGTTTCCTCGGCATCCCAGCGGGCCACGGTATCGGAGATGACGCCGGCAATGTCTGAACGGTACGTGTTCACCAGGTACCCGGCAGCATCGCCAATCCAGGTGTTGACCTTGCCAGCCAGTTCGTCGTCGTTGACCAGGCGATGACCAAAGTCGCGGACGGCGCTCTTGAAGCGCTGGCTCAGTTCGCTGTCGGGATCGTCGACGGCGTTGAGCAGCGCAGTCTTCACCGTTCCCCACGTGCGGGACGCCAGTTCGCGGACCTCGGGGTCGCCTAGGATCTGGGCTTTGATGGATTCGGCGCGCTCGATCATGGCGGGATCGTGCTGCAAGTCTTGGGCAAGATCTGCGAGGTAAGCGTCGATCGACTGCCGTACCTGGTGGTTCTGGTCCGCCTGCACAGCACGAACGAATTTGGACAGTTCCACGTAGACACGGTCACCGACCAAGCCGTCAACGAACGTGGGTACCCAGAGCGGTGAACGATCCGAGACGAGCCTGTTCACCGTTGAATGGTTGGCGTCCACCCAATCGGCCGCCCGGTCAACCAGGAGGTCCACCAAGGTGTGGTGGTGGCCGTCGGCGAAGATGCGCTCGGCCATCCGTCCCACGGGCGGTCCCCAGGGCGGGGTGAGCAGGTGCTTGCGGACCATGCCTTCGATCACCGACTGGACGTCGTCGTCGTTCAGTACTGTGAACGCGCCCCGGATCACCGCGCCGCCTTCCTTGGCTACGCGCTCTGCACCGCCAGGTGCTGACAACCAGGTGCCTGCCTTGCGGGCGATGTCGATGCTGGCCAACTTCTCCTGCACAACCTCTTGGGACAGGAAATTGCTCTCGACGAAGTCGCTGAGCGATTCACCGATCTGGTCCTTACGACGCGGAATGATGGCGGTGTGCGGGATTTTCAGTCCCATGGGGTACTTGAACAGTGCGGTGACAGCGAACCAGTCGGCCAGCGCACCCACCATGCCGCCTTCGGCCGCCGCACGGACGTATTCAAGCCACGGGTACTGCTTCTGGAACGCGAACGCCACCGTGAAGATCACCGCCATGGCGATCAGCAGAGCCAGGGCCAGCCGTTTCATGCGGAGCAACGCAGCGGCCTTCTCAAGGTCGCCAGCGGAAAGTTCGACGACGGCGGAACGGCCGCGTGCGGGGGCGGAACCTGCCGCCGGCGTTGGCGTGGTGAGGTCTTCGGCTGGGATTTGTTCAGAGTTCACCTGCATTAGCCCAGCGTAGCCCCCGGGCGTGCAGCGGGGTGGGCTAACGTGTCTGCATGACTAGCGACGACTTCGCCCCGAGCCGGCCCAAGGTCTACGCCCACCGCGGTGCCAGTGCCGCCTTTGCCGAGCACACCAGGGCCGCCTATCTGAAGGCCATTGCCGACGGCGCCGACGGTGTGGAGTGCGACGTCCACCTGACCCGGGACCAACATGTTGTGCTGCTGCACGACGCGAACCTGGACCGGACTTCCACAGGCACGGGCCCGGTTAGTGAACACACGCTGGAGCAGCTCCGCGCGCTGGATTTCTCGTCGTGGAAGGGTGCACGGATTCCGGACGTCTATGGGGGAGTGTCTGATCAGTTCCTGACGTTGCCGGAATTGCTGGATATCCTCCGCGCTGCAGGGCGTGACATTGGTTTGGCCATTGAACTCAAGCACCCCAGCCCGTACGGACTGAAACTGGAGGATCGTGTCCTTGCCCTGCTGGAGGAGGAAGGCTGGACGCCCGAGGAGTCCCGGCTGGAGAACATCCGGATCTCCTTTATGAGCTTTGATACGGACTCCGTTCAGCGCCTGTTGCAGAGCGTTCCCAAGGAATACATCTGCCAGTTGGTGGACGACTTCACCGTGAAAGAGATCCGGCAGGAGCTCGGCCTCGGTTTCCTGACGGGCGGCGCGGTGGCAAACGTCATGCGGGCAACCCAGCTCGAGGCCGAACGGGTCCTGGATGCAGGCGAAGTACATATTGCCGGTCCGGGAATTGAGTACATCCGGGAGCACGCGCGCAACGTTCAACGCTGGTTGGAGGCGGGACGGGTCTTCCGGGTGTGGACCGTTGACTCGGAGAAGGACGTGGCCTTGTGCCAGGGACTTGGCATCCATGAAATCACCACCAACAAACCAGCGCAGGTGCTAGCGCAGCTGATGGTGTCCAACTAGGTCGCAGTTGAGGCCGTTTTGAGCGGTCAGAACGGCATCTGCTGCTACTTAGTTGGGTCCGGCTTTGGGCGCCACCCTGCTTGTGATTGAGTGGTCTCATGTCTTTTCGCTGGTCAGCCCAAGCAACCCGAACCACCTCCGCAGTAGCTTTGAGCGCACTGCTCCTGGCCAGCGCCGCGAAGCACTTCCGCACACCCAAGTTCTACTACCCGGTGGTGCCGGATTATCTGTGCCGCAGGGATGAGCCCGGGAGCCGTCCCAACGGTCCCCTGGCAGTTATGTCCCGCGAGGAATGGATCGCTTCCTCGGGCCTGCTAGAGGTGACTGCCGCCGTCGGACTCCTGATACCTGCCACGCGCCGGGTGGCCGCAGACGCCACCACCGCCATGTTCACCGCATTCCTTGCCGGGCATATAGATGCACTTCGACGCGCCTACGGCCCGAAGGGAACAGCTGCCGAACGCCGCATCCACACTGTTCGTTTGCCTCTGCAGATTCCGCTCATCCTGTGGTCGTGGAGCCTGCGAAAATGAGCAGTAGTCCGGCTCCCATGAAACTCCGGGAGTCTCCGGCGTTCAAGGTGGCACTTTCCCTCAGTATCGCCACGGGACTTTACGGCGTGTCATTCGGAGCCTTGGCCGTGGCGTCGGGATTCGACTTCTGGCAGACGATGGTCCTGAGCCTCCTACTGTTCAGTGGAGGTTCCCAGTTCGCCTTCATCGGCGTCGTTGCCGGCGGTGGATCCGGGGTGGCGGCCATGACAGCCAGCGCGCTGCTGGGCCTCCGCAACGGCATTTACGGAATGCAGATCAACGCCATGCTCCGCCCCGGCGGGTGGAAGCGTTACGTTTCCGCGCACGTGACCATCGATGAGTCAACGGCGACGGCGTCCGGCCAGTCGGATCCCGACGAGCAACGACGCGGGTTCTGGACGGCCGGAATCGGCATATTCATCCTGTGGAATATCTTTACAGCTATTGGCGCGCTGGCCGGTGACGCCATGGGCGATCCCAAACAATGGGGCTTGGACGGTGCTGCCGTCGCAGCGTTCCTGGCTCTGCTGTGGCCACGGTTGAAGGGCCGCGAACCCTGGGCCATTGCCGCTGCCTGTGCACTTGCCACCATCCTGGCCGTGCCGTTTGTTCCGTCGGGTGTTCCCATTCTGGTGGCGGCAGTAGTGGCCGGCGTGATCGGCTGGTTCAGTCATGCGCGCATGGATGAAGGACTGGAACCGGACGTGGATCCCTACGCGGAGAAGCACCAGCGCGATCGCGGGGACAAGAAATGAACCTGTGGCTGTGGATCCTCATTGCCTGTGCGCTGGCGTATCTGACCAAGCTGGTGGGCTACTTCGTCCCGGCCAAGCTGCTGGAGAGCCCGCGGATCATGCACGTTGCCGGCACCATGACCATTGGCCTGCTGGCATCCCTGACAGTGGTGAATGCCGTGGCGTCAGGACAAGGCCTGGTCCTCGATGCCCGCATTGGCGCTTTGGTGGCTGCCGCCGTCGCGCTGTGGCTCCGTGCGCCGTTCCTCGTTGTGGTGATTTCAGGCGCAGCAGCCGCAGCATTGCTGCGGCTGCTGGGCTGGAGCTAATTACTGGAGCCAATTAACGTTCAGGGCTGGCTGCCGTTTGGGTTTAGCGATACTGCTGACCATCGGGCTGCTGGACCGGCGGCTGCTGCATCGGCGCCTGCGCGTAGCCCTGCGGGTTCGGCTGTGCGTAACCCTGCGGATACGGCTGCGCATAACCCTGCGGGTACGCCACGAATTGCTGTCCGGCTGCGGGTCCGAGGTAGCGCGCGGAGCCGTAGGAAAGCATGGGCACGAAAACCACCGGCAACAGGACCAGGCCAACTGTGTAGCCGGCGTCTTTTCCGAATGATTTGGCGAGGTCGTTCAAGGCCACGATGCTGAAGTAGATGCCTGCGAACGGGATGAAGAAGAGCAGGTACCAGTACCAGGGGCGGCCGGCGATTTCCAGGAGCTTGATTCCGTTGTAGATCGGCACGAAGGCACCCCATGCAGGCCGGCCGGCCTTGGTGAAGATTCCCATGTAGAGCACACCGACGATGGCGAAAATCACGGCGAAATAGATCACCATGAACAGCAGGCCGAGGCCGACCGCAAGCGCGGAGTCGGCTCCGCTGGAAGAGTATGAGCTCAAGGGAATATTCATACAACCAACCCTACGGTGGCCGTGGCGGGCCCGCTATGGGCAGGACTCACCATGGGCGGCCGAGGAGGCAGCCGAGGGGCAGCCAAGAGGGGCAGGGAGTTGGAGCTTAGACGGCCTCGGTAAAGGACATGCCAGGGATGCCCGACTGATCCGGGAGCGGCCGGGACGGGCGCTCCGTGCGGATGGCATCCTCGATCAGCGCCACAGGACGTTTCCAGGCTTCAGAGCCCGGTTCCATGGTGTCCACCGCGCCGATGAGCATGGCCACCAAGCGGACCATGTCCTCGATGGTGATATCGCGCCGCAGGGAGCCCTGCCCCTGGCCACGCTCAAGAAGGGTGGCCATGGAGCCGATCAGGCCACCGGTAATGCCTACGAGGAGTCCGCGTCGACCGGCGACGGCGTCCAAAAGGTTGGCATCGTCGCTGGCAACCTTCATGACGGCGTCGATGACGTTAATCAGGCCTTCCGAAGCGTCCATGCCTTCGAGGGCATTTTGGGCTACCGGGTCCACGTGCAACCGAAGCTGGCGTGACAGGGCAGCGAGGACCAATTGCTCTTTGTCCGAGAAGTTGCGGAACAGTGTTGCGGGGCCAACTCCAGCGGTGGCGGCGATGGTCTGAAGGGGTACTTCGGGGCCGTGTTCCCGGAAACACTGCCGGGCGGCGGTGATGATTTTGTCCACATTTCGTGCGGCGTCGGCCCTGAGGGGCTTGCGTTCAGAGGGCTGTTCCATGCTTGTCAGGGTAGCAACGGAGCGCCGCCGGTCCGTTGTTACGCGGGAGTACGTTCTTATATGACAAACCGGCACGTGAAACACTGGATTTCATGTTGCTTGCATTTTCAGTCGCCCCTTCGGGCCAGCCCGCTTCCGCCGCTAACGGGGGGCCAACCCCCGACGCTTCCGTGCACGACGCCGTTGCTGCAGCGGTCAAGATCGTCCGCGAGTCCGGATTGCCCAACCAGACGGACTCCATGTTCACCACTATCGAGGGCGAATGGGACGAGGTGTTCGACGTCGTAAAGCGCGCCACCGAGGCAGTTGGCCGTTACGGCAGCCGCGTCTCCCTGGTGATCAAGGCTGACATCCGCCCCGGGTACAGCGGCGAATTGACCGGCAAGGTTGAACGGCTCGAAGACGCCATTTCCGCCACGGACTAGATCCTTCCCCCAAAGTGCGGTGAGTGCCAGACTGGGGGCCATGATTGAACACGTTACCGAGCCTGGTTGGGTGGACGTAGAGCGTTACCTCACTGACGTCGTCGTCCATCCCGACCCTGCCCACAAGCGCGCCCTGACGTCCGCCGTCGAGGCCGGCATGCCGGCGATCGAAGTGGCCCCCAACGCCGGCAAGCTGCTCCGGATGCTCGTGCAGATGTCCGGTGCAAGGCGGGTGCTGGAGATCGGGACGCTGGCAGGTTTCAGCAGCATTTGGATGGCGCAGGGACTGCCCGACGACGGCAGGATAGTTACGTGCGAATTCCTCCAGAAGCACGCGGACGTCGCACGGGCCAACGTAGATGCCGCTGGCGTCGGCCACAAAGTGGATATCAGGGTAGGTGCTGCCCTGGACACTCTCCCAACGTTGGCAGGCCAGGATTCGTTCGACTTCGTTTTCATCGACGCCGATAAGGAAAATGACTCCAACTACCTGGACTGGGCCATCAGACTGGGGCATCCGGGAACGGTGATCGTGGTGGACAACGTCATCTGGGATGGTGCCATTCTGGAGCCCGGGCGGGACCAAGCGAACGCGCCGGGAATCGTGAAGGCATTGGAAATGATGGGCCAGGATCCGCGCCTGGATGCCACCGCCCTCCAGACCGTTGGTAGCAAGGGCTGGGACGGCTTCGCGATAGCGCGGGTGCGCTGAGTGGATTTCACGATTCGCCCGGCGACGGTTGACGATGCCGAGGCCATGGCACTCATGCACGTCCAGTCCTGGAAGGAGAGCTACGGGCGCCTGCTGCCCCTTGAGTTCTTCGAGAAACAGGAAGCGGCGCTTCCCAACCGCATCGAACGGTACCGGGAGTTCATCGCTGCAGGCCACACGCGGATGTTGGCCCATGACCCCGACGGGCAATTGGTGGGCCTTGGCGCCGCAGGTCCCGGACAAGATGACGACGGCCCCTGCGAGCGGGAGCTTTTCATGCTCTACACCTTGGAACGCATTCACGGCCGGGGTGTGGGGCAGGCGTTGGTGGAAGCGCTGATCGGCGACGGACCGGCGTACTTATGGGTGCTGGATGACAACCCACGCGCCGAGGCTTTTTACCGTCGCAACGGCTTTGTGCCGGACGGGAAACGCCAACTCTGCGACCCATCCTGGTACTCGCTGCCGGAACATCGGATGGTGCGTCCCGGCGTCCGGCCCTAGCCGCCTTCAAAATGCCCGCAAGCTGTTCCCACCGCTGACCCATATGGATATGGTGATCACGGGCGGTGCGGCTGAAAGATCGCCCGGGTTGAAATCGGGCGCCGAAATCGGGGCCTGAGTACGCCATTCGATTCTCGGGAGGAAGCATGTCTGATCCAGAGCAGGATCCAAACCAGCAGGAGGGCCCCGCGGACGGCGGTGCTGCAGGTGTCCCCGGCACTCACGACGGCGGTGCCGACGGTGGCGCTGATGGCGGTGCCGATGGTGGTGCGGAGGGCCCCGCGGACGGCGGTGCGGCTGGCGTCCCCGGCACTCACGACGGCGGTGCGGACGGTGGCGCTGATGGCGGTGCCGATAGTGGTGCGGAGGGCCCCGCGGACGGTGGCGCGGCTGGTGTCCCCGGCACTCACGACGGCGGTGCCGACGGTGGCGCTGATGGCGGTGCCGATGGTGGTGCGGACAGCGGCGCCGGACAACAGGGCGCCTAGGTTTGAGCTCAACCAGCACTGATTTCCAGGACCCCGGTGCTTTGAAGGGCGCCGGGGTCTTGGAAACACGCCTGATTGACATTGGCCGTGAGAGGTTCGCCAGCGAGGTTTGGGGGAAGACCGCGCTGCTAAGCCGTGGCGTCAGCGACTTCTCCGATGTGTTTTCCGCCGATGCGGTGGACGAGCTGATTTCACGCCGCGGACTGAGGACACCGTTCCTTCGCGTCGCCAAGGGCGGCTCCACTCTTCCGGAGTCTTCGTTCACCTCCCCGGCGGGCGTAGGCGCCACCATCTCTGATCAGCTCGACGACACCGCGCTGTGGCGCAAATTTGCCGACGGAGCCACCCTCGTCCTGCAGGCGCTTCATCGCACGTGGGACCCCGTGTTGAACTTCAGTACGCAGTTGAGCACCGAGCTGGGGCATCCGGTGCAGGCCAATGCTTACATCACCCCACCTCAGAACCGTGGTTTTGACGATCACTACGATGTCCACGACGTTTTTGTTCTGCAGATCGAGGGAACCAAGCGCTGGATCATCCACGAGCCGGTACATGTGGACCCGCTGCGTAGCCAGCCGTGGACCGATCGCCGTTCCGCCGTTGCCGAGGCTGCCCAAAGCCCGGCATACATCGACACTGTCCTCGAGCCCGGCGATGTCCTCTACCTTCCCCGCGGGTGGTTGCATGCTGCCCAGGCGCAAGGCAAAGTCTCGATTCACCTCACCCTGGGAGTCCACAGCTGGACTCGCCACGCGTTGGCCGAACACCTCGCACAGGCCGCGCTTGCAGCGCTGTGCGACGATCCGGAGATGCGCGGTTCCCTGCCGTTGGGCGTGGATGGACCCGAGGGGGAAATCGCGGCAGTGCGTGAACGCCTCGCTGCGGCCGTCCTCGAGGCTGACGCCTCCTCTCTCTTCCACCGCGCACGGAGAGGACAAGGACGCCCGGCCCCGCTTGGCCCGGTAGCCCAGCTCGCGGCTGTTCAGGACCTCGGACCCCAGACGCAGGTGAGGCTCCGGGATGCACTGGAAACACGACTCGAGGGATCACGCTTGACTACCCGGGTGGGTTGGCTTGACTTCCCTGAGGCAGATTTGCCGGCCGTGGAACGCCTGCTGGACGGAGGGGATCACCTGGCAATCGATCTGGGGATTCAACTGGTGGAAAGGCTGTTGCGCGCAGGAGTTCTTGTCCCCGCCGAGCAGTGATTGACGGAGCCGCAGTGATTGACGGAGCCGAGCAGTGATTGACAAAACAGTGACCTCCCCGGTGGCTGCAGCAAAGGGTTTCTTCTGCGCCAACAGCGCCCGCGTGCGCGGCGATTCGATGGCAGGCACGGCAGCACCCGGCCTCGTTTGGGTCCTCATTGAGCATCGGGGTGGGTGGCCTCCCCAGGGCTTCGACGGCCTTGATCTTGAGGCCGGGACCAAAGCCCTCGTATCCTCTGCTGCGCGGATGGCGGGTGCGCGGGTTCTCTTAGTACGGAAGCCGGGTCCCCGCCCGAGGCATGGTCCTAAGCGATGGGCCGTCTTGCGCTATCACAGCTCGGGGGCCTATCAGCAGCTGTGGGGATCGTGGGAACAGGATGGGGACCTTGCGGGGATTGTTTCAGCCCTGGCTTCTCCCGGAAACCCCGGTCTTCCGCCGGTCATCCTGATCTGCGCTCATGGCCGGCATGACCCCTGTTGCGCAGTGCGTGGCCGGCCCGTGGGCCGTGCGCTCAGCGAACTTTGGCCGGAGCTGGTGTGGGAGTGTTCCCATGTAGGCGGGGACAGGTTTGCAGCCAACGCAGTGGTGGCTCCGGACGGTGTGTACTACGGAGGTCTCGACGTCGAGTCGTCCGTTGCCACGATTAAGAGCCATCTTGCCGGGCGCATTTACGCAGGGTATTTGCGGGGATACACGGATCTCTCCCCACCACAACAAGCCGCCATCGCGGCCGTGCTCGGACGTTTCGGCCCTGCTGGGCGGCATGACTATCAGGTCACTGAAACCCTGCACGAGATCGCGGAAAACCTCGGCGATGGCGAGCGGTGGCGTATCCAGGTCACCGGCAGGCCGCCCCATCCGGAGCAAATCGAGGTGGAATTGCTGGCCCGCCGTTCACCTCCGTATCAGCTCACGTGCCTGGCGCCGTCGGAGGGCTCGGTGATGATCTACGAGCCGACGTCCATCCGAAGTGCCTGAAAGATACTGACGGCGGACGCGAGCTACCAGGCATCAGCGTGATTCCGGATTTTCGGGTTGATTCATCTCATGGAGCGATCCGTCCGGCGACGAGTCAAGGAGGCTCGGGGGCTTGGGCACACGTACCAGAAGGAGGCAGACGACCGTTAGCCAGGCGACTGCCACCGTCAACACCTCCACCCATACGGATGCTCCTAGTTCCATGTAGAGATCATATGGCTCTTGACGACCAAACGGTAAGTAGCCTTACCTTCGTTGTGTGAGTCGAGGATAGACGGTGCTCCACTAGGGTTGAGGCATGACTCAGGCAGGGCGGTAGTAGTGTCAAAACCTCGCAAATCCAGCAAGGCAAGCAGGTCCCGGGGCTCGACGGCGGGAGTCGTCGAGGTGCCTGCCGGCACCCGCATTGACGGTCCGGTGGCTGGCGTTTACTACATCGATACCGGCGACTGCGAGTTGATTCAGGACCAGGACAACTCCAACGGCTGGCTGCTGAAGATCAACGGCGTCATGAGCTCACATATTGACCTCGGGGACCCGTTGTTCCTCGATTTCGAGTACATGCGCTGGATCGCGGCACTGGTGGAATCCCGGTGGCCCCGGGAGCAGAAGCCTAAACTGCGTGCCCTGCACCTGGGCGGGGGAGCCTGCTCCATGGCACGGTACTTCCACGCCGCCTACCCGGAGGCCCGTCAGGTGGTGGTTGAGCTCGACGGGAAATTGGCCGATTATGTGCGCGGTTGGTTCGACCTCCCCAAAGCACCCCTGTTGCGGATCCGCGTGGGCGAAGCCCGGCAGGTTACCGAGTCCCTCACTCCGGACAGCCGGGACCTCATTATTCGGGATGTTTTCGCCGGAGCCTTCACGCCCCGCGCCCTGACCACGCGGGAGTTCACGGCCCATGCGGACTCGGTCCTCGCCCCCGATGGGCTGTACGTGGTCAACTCAGGCGACGCACCTGACCTCAAGAACGCGCGGGCCGATGCCGCCACCATCGCGGACACGTTCCAGCACACCATGATCATTGCCGATCCCGCCATGCTCAAGGGCCGGCGGTACGGCAACATGATCATGGCCGGCAGCCACGCACCATTCGGTGACGACCCCACCCTCGCCCGCAGGCTCCTGGGCGGAGGCGTCCCAGCGCACATTTGGGATGACGCCAAAGTGCGCGCGTTTGCCCAGGGAATCCCGGTACGGCATGATCCCCCAGCAGAGCCGCTGGGGGAGGACACATCAGCTTCGGCTGAGTGAGCTGTTCCACGCTTCCCACAAGTGGGCGTAGCGGCCGTCGGCTGCAAGCAGCTCCTGATGCGAACCCGATTCCACCACCCGTCCCTGCTCCATGACCACCACCGTGTCCGCCGAAGCTGCCTGAGACAACCGGTGGGCGATCACTACTGAGGTCCGTCCCGCCAACGCAGCTTCCGCCGCCTGATCCAGCATGGTGGCGGAACCCGTTCCCGCCTCTGCAGTGGCTTCGTCGAGGACGGCAATCGGCGGGTCTTTGAGCATCAGCCGAGCCAAGGCAAGCTGTTGTGCCTGCTCGGGAGTGAGCTGGTGGCCGCCGGCGCCTACGGAAGTCTCCAGTCCGTCGTCGAGCGCTACAACCCAACCAGCCCCAACAGCCTTGAGGACGCGCGCGAGTTCCTCCTCAGTAGCACCGGGCTTGGCGAGCCGGAGGTCCTCGGCGAGAGTGCCGGAAAAGACATGAACCTCCTGGCTGACCATCGCGATCCGTTCATGAAGGTCAGCGGGGGCGGCAGCGGCGGAGTCCAGCCCACCCACCCAGGCCTTGCCGCTGTGGGGGTGCTCCAATCCCATGATGACCTTGGCCAGGGTGGTCTTGCCGGCGCCGGATGTACCCACGATCGCCACCCTCTGGCCGGGGCGCACCTTCAGGGAGACGGCGTTCAGCGCACGGCCCTGGCCTGGGTAGGCGAATGTGACGTCGTCAAGGACGATTCCGGCGTCGGTTCCCGGGGTAGGGCCGGCAGGGGTAGTACCTCCCGGGGCTGACGCCGGGGCAGTGTCCGGTTTGGCGGACATGGTCAGCCCGAACATGCGGCCCAACCCTGCTGCGGCCTTCTGCAGTTCATCGAACTGACCCAGGACCAGCCCGATGGGATCAAACAGCCGGTAGAAGTACAACGCGGCAGCAGTTGCCGCGCCAATGGTCACGGTTCCCTCGGCGTGAAGCCAGAACCCCACCACCAGCACTGCGGACAGGCCGATGAGTTCGGCCAGGTTGAGGCGGTTGTAGAAGCGGGTCAGGTAATTGACACCCTTGAGCGCATGCCCGATGTTCTCCCGGGAGGCGGCCGCCACCAAGTCAGCGTGACGGGAGCCGAGTCCCAGGGCCAGCACGGAAGGTGAGCCGTGCACGGTCTCAATGATCTGTTCGGTCCGGTTGGCCTCGGTGATCCGGACGGTCCGGTAGATGGGTGCCGTTCGTTTGAGGAACCAGCGAAGAGTGAGCACCTGCAACGGTGCGGCGATGAGGACAGCCACGGCGAAGCGCCAGTCGATCACGCCCAAGCCCAACAACGTCACGGCAATGGTGAAGGCCGCGCTGGTGAACGCAGGCAGCACACCGGAAATGGCCTCGCTGACCGCCTCCACATCACCGGACACGCGGGCCACAACATCGCCGATGCCCGCCTTTTCCAGTTGATTCAGCGGCTTCCGGACGGCGGCGGCGAAGACTTCCTCGCGGAGCCCGGCCAAGGCTTCCTCGCAGATCCTTGCCAGGAGGTTCTGCCCCAGGATGCCCAGCAACGCGCCAAGTCCGCCGGCAACCAGCAAGCCGATGGCCAGCCACAGCAATGACATGACGTCGCCGCCGCTGGCAGCAATGTTGACCATGACGCCCAGGATGGCCGGCGCGGCCAGCCCGCAACAAGCCGCCGCCAGAAGGACGAACACCGTCAAGGCGAGCCTGCCAGGCCGCTGAGCCAGGAGGCGCCACATGGCCCTCCGGGTCTCGCGGGGCGTGGCAATCGGGAGGATCTCGGTGCTCAAGAGCCCACCACCTCGCGGTAGCCGGTGGACGTCGCCAGGAGTTCACGGTGGGTGCCGCTTTCAGATGCTGCGCCACCCCCGCCCATCACCACCCGATGGCAGACAGCCAGCAGTGTGGGACTTGTAGTCACCAGCACCAGAGCTTTGTCAGGGAAGTTCCGCAAGCCATCAGCAATCACGGCTTCGGTGGCAGTGTCGACGGCGGTGGTGGGGTCGTGCAGGACCAGAACCGGTTGCTTTTGGTGCAGTGAACGGCCCAACACCAGCCGCTGCCGCTGGCCGCCCGACAGGCTTTGACCGCCCCCGGCGAGCACAGTTTCGGTGCCTTCCGGCAGTTGCGAGACAAAGTCCCCGACGGCGGCCGCCGCCATGGCCCGTTCGTCCAGTGGAGTGTCGGCTACTGCCACGTTGTCGCGGACACTGCCGCGGAACAGCACGCCGTCGTGACTGTCTGCGAAGACCCTCGAACGGACGTGGACGGGATCCAGATCTGCGGCATCCTGGCCGTCGATGGACACCAGGCCTCGGGGTGCAGGCGTGCGGGAGCCGAGCGTGTCCACCAGGAGCCTCGCTTGTGTTCCGTCGGGAAGAACCACGCCCACGATTTCCCCGGCAGCGGCCGTGAAGGGCGGAAACGCAGAGTCGCCGGAGCCGGCGCGGAGTTCGAGGAGCGGGGCTGGTTCGCGCAATGGGTCGCTGGAAGCCGAGCCGGCAGTCGTCGTCGTGCGTTCTTCCGACTCAAGTGCTGGCACCGCGTCCGGTTCCGCGAGCAACACTGCTATGCGTGCGGCCGAGGCGCGTTTGCGTGCGAGTTCCACGCTGAGGAAACCAAGTGCGGCCATGGGCCCCTGGACGAATTGGGCCACGCCTACAACCGCCACCAGTTGTCCTACCGTAATGCTGCCTTGAACGGCGAACCAGGCTGCGAAGAAGGCAATCCCGGCCAGGAAGGCAGCGGAAAGGGCGGTGCTGGCGCCGTTGTAAGCGGATCTGGAGCGGACGGCCCGCAGGCCAGCCAACAGGGATGCCCGGCTCGCGGCTGTGTAGCGGGTCACGGCTGCCTCCTCGGCGCCGAGGCCTTTGAGAGGACGAGATCCTGTCACGAAGTCCGTAGCCAGCGCGCCGGCACGGGCCGCCGAGGACTGTTCCACATCGCTGCGGTCCTCCAACGGTTTAGTGAGGCGCTGCATCACCACCAGCATGACGGGCGTGGCCACCAGGACTGCGATGCCCAAAGGGACCGAAATCAACAGCAGCGTCACGGCTGAGGTGATGACGCCGGCCGCGGCTGCAAGGCCACCGCCGATGAGCCAGGCCAAGCCGGCAACCCTGTCTGCGTCGGAAGAGGTAATCGCAACGATTTCGCCGGGTGCCCGCCGGGCTGCCATCCCACGCGGGTGAAGAGTGCGCTCCACTGCCAACTGACGGAGATCGTGCGAACCGTACAGGAAGGAGCGGTTGGTGGCGAGGGTGCCGATACGCCAGGAAAGGGCGAGCACCACGAAGACCACAGCCAGGGCGCCAAGCCACCAGAGGAGGGCGCCGGCGTCGTGCGGTGAAATCGCTTTGTCAACGGCAGCGCCGATGGTGACCGGAACCAGCGCCTCGCTGACCTGATGCAAAATGAAGCCGGCGCAGCCCACCAGTAACAACTTCCAGCGGCCGTTGGCCAAAAGGGTGAAGGTGAAGAGACGGGAAGCCGTCCAGGGAGTTGGCTTGTTACGCCCGGGCGGGCAGGACGGAATGGCGGAACTGGAGGGCATGCTTACCATAGTAAGGCTCACCTAACTTCAAGAAGGCCAGATGACCCGCCAAGCTATATCGCAATCCGGACAGGCAGCCCTTCCTCCGGATGCCCTCGCCGAGGGCGAGACGTCGCAGCAGGTCTATGGCGTGTACACCGGATATTTCGAGTGCGCCACACCTGCCACCTGGACTGAACACGTCCACGAAACCCATGAGTTGCTGTGGGGTGCCCGTGGTGTGCTGACGGTGGAGGCCGATGGTGGTTTCTTTGCCGTACCGGCAACGCTGGGGCTGTGGATTCCTGCGGGCGTGGTGCATGCCGTGAAATCAACGCAGGGTACGGGGTTCTATTGCTCGCACATTGATGCGCAGGTGGCGCCGCAGTTGGCGAGCCGGACCGTGGCAGTCACGGTGCCCACCGCCGCACAGGAACTGTTGCGCCATATGAGCACCTTCGACATGGACGACTCCCTTCGGAAGGGTTCTGAACAGGTGGTGTTGGGTCTGCTTGATGTTGTGGATGCCCGGCCGATGCTGTTGCCAATGCCCACCGATCCGCGGCTGGAACTCATCGCCCGCGCACTCCTGGATGATCCGGCCCTGGACCGCTCATTGGAGGAATGGAGCGTCGAAGTGTCCATTAGCGTCCGCAACTTGTCCCGCCTGTTTCACAAGGAAACAGGCATGACGTTTGCCCAGTGGCGCATTCATGCCAGGGTGCGCGTTGCCTTGGGATTGCTGGCCGCCGGTTACCCGGTTTCCTCGGTCAGTAGAAGGGTGGGCTACAACAATCCCAGTGCCTTCGTCCAAGTGTTCCGAAAGGTGATGGGGCACACTCCGGGGTGGTACGTGTCCTCGCTTAAGGCCGGAAACCACCACTCTTTGGCCGGTTCCGAATAGAATCCATCGGTTTTCAATCGCTCAGCGTTGTTAGGGTAGGTATACCTAACTTCGGTAGTCGCTGATTGAGCCCAACATCGGGCCGCGGCCGCCAACGGGAGCTCTCCGTCTCCCCTGAGAATCAAGAGGACCGCAGTGATTTCACGCACTAAAACCTTGTCTGCCGCCGTTGCGGCCTTGGCATCCGCAGCTCTGCTTTTGAGCGGCTGCGCCAGCACAGGGGCTAGCGCCACCACCGATGCCAGCGCAAGCGCCAAATCGGAGACCCGCACGGTCACCAGCGAGGTCAAAGAGGTGAACATCCCTGCGGAACCGAAGAAGGCCCTGGGCATGTACACCACGGACCTGGACATGCTCATCACGCTCGGCATTCCGCTGGCCAGCCAGCAGCCTATCCGTGACAGCGGCTACTCGGGCTTCCCGTACTTCTTCGACCAAGACGCCCTCAAGGGCATCACGCCGTTCACCAACTACCCGGAATTCAACTTCGAGGCCATCCTCAAAGCACAGCCGGACGTCATCCTGAACGGCCTGGGCTACGAGAAGGAACTTGACGGCAAGCTCTCCGACATCGCCCCCACCTACACGTTCAACGGCTTCGATGGCAGCGATTGGCGCACCAAGTTCAAGACCGTAGCCGAGGCCTTCGGCAAGACCGAGCAGTACCAGGCCTGGATGGACAAGTACCAGGCCAAGGTTGATGACGTGAAGAAGCGTCTGGCCGCGGCAGGCAAGAGCAACCTGGTAATCGGCCCCGTGGACTACTACGAGGACCAGGTATCGGTCAGCTGCTATGGAACGCCGTGCCTGGTCATCAAGGATCTCGGTTTGAAGGTTTCCCCGCTGGCCGACGGCGAAGGCGTCAAACTCAGCGCCGAGCAGCTCGAACAGCTCAACGGCATCGACGCCATCATCACCACTGAGGTCCCCGAGAAGGATGGCGCCAACCCGGATGCCTTCGCTCCGCTGGCCAACAACAAGCTGTGGACCTCGCTGCCCTTCGTGGCCAACAAGCAGATCCACACCTACGACCTCGAAATGATCTACGGCTCGCCCAGCGGCCAGTACGCCCTGCTGGAGAAGTTCGAAAAGGCGCTCCTGTCATGATGAGCATCTACCGGGCTGAGGTCATCGCCACCCGCCTGCTGACGCCCGGAATGGTCCGGATCACCTTCGGCGGACCCGGCTTGTCCGACTTCGACACCACGGGCGTCGGCGATGAATACCTCCGCGTCTTCCTGCCCGATCCTGGCACGCATGAGGCACGGCTGCCCATCTCCACCGGCGACTCCTGGGACTGGTCCGACGGCGTCGAGCCGTCCGCCATGCGGACATACACAGTCCGCGGTGTGGACGCTGCGGCCGGGACCATCGACATTGACTTCGTAGTTCACGACGGCGGACTGGCAGCTTCCTGGGCGCAGCGCGCCCAGGTGGGCGACGTCGTCGGGCTTAACTCGCCCACTGGACTGTATGAGCCGCCGGCTGACCTGCAGTGGCAGATCCTGCTGGCGGATGCCACCGGGCTGCCGGCTGTGGCCCGGCTCGTGGAGCAGACGCCGCCAGGGGTTCGGACCCGGGTCCTGATCGAGGTTGAGGATGCATCGCACCAGCAGGCACTGGCCCGCGGGGCCGGAACCGAGGTCGCCTGGATTTACGGCGGGAACGGCCACAGCCAGTCCCGCCTGGACGAGGTCCTTCGATCGATGGAGTTGCCAGGCGGCGTGGGTTACATCTGGGTGGCCGGCGAAACCAAGGTGCTGCGCGGGATCCGCAAGTACCTCCGGCATGAAAAGAAGCTCACGCCCGAGTCCTACAAGCTGATTGGCTACTGGACGGACAAGAGCGAAGCTTGGGAAGAGCGCTGGGAAAACCTCGACGCCGAAACCCGCCGCTGGTTCGACGAGCTGTGGTCCAACGAGAAGCGGGATCGCGAGGAAATCGTGGACCTGCAGGACGCCAAGTTCGAATTGCTGGGCCTCTAAATGGCATCGGGAACCATGGCGCCGCGTTCTGTCGTAACTGACGCCTCAGCCGCTGAAGTGCAGGACGCGGCCCCGGCTTCTTCTGCTGGCGCGCGCCCTGCAGGCCTCGCCTCAGTGAACCGGTACCGCCTGCTGGGATTGCTCGCAGCAATAGGCGCGTTGGCCATGGTTCTCTGGTTGAGCCTGGTGGTGGGCTCCAAGGACATTGACCTGGCCGCTCTCTGGCCCGCCATCACGGCGTACGATGCCTCGCCGGAGCACGTGATCATCCACGATCTCCGCCTGCCCCGAACCGTCACCGGCGTGGTGGTAGGCGTTGCCCTGGGACTGTCCGGGGCGCTGATCCAAGCGTTGACACGCAACCCGTTGGCGGACCCTGGCATCCTGGGCGTCAACGCCGGTGCCGGGTTCTTCGTGGTCCTCGGCGTTGCGATCTTCGGAGTCACCAGCATCCACGAGTACATCTGGTTCTCGTTCGCCGGTGCCGTGGTGGCCACCGTGGCTGTGTACTTCATCGGCTCACGGGGGAGGGGCGGGACCACCCCGCTTCGCCTCACCCTCGCCGGGGTTGCCCTCGGGGCAGTCCTCGGCGGTATTTCCTCCGGAATCACGCTCCTACGCCCCGCTGTTTTCGACAGCATGCGCAGTTGGAGCGCCGGAACCCTCAGCAACCGCACGTGGGAGATCTTCACCACCGTGACACCGTTCATCCTTGTTGGAACGCTCATCGCCCTTGCCATGGCCCGGCCCCTGAACGCCGTGGCCATGGGCGAGGACACCGCCAAGTCGCTCGGGGCGGACATAGTGAGCACTCGTATCTGGACCATCGTCTCAGTGACCCTGCTCTGCGGCGCCGCCACCGCAGCTGCCGGCCCCATCGGCTTCGTGGGCCTCATGGTCCCGCACGTTGCCCGATGGATTGTTGGTCCGGACCAGCGCTGGATTCTGGCCTACACGCTGGTGCTCTCGCCAGTACTGCTTCTGGTGTCCGACATCGTGGGGCGCATTGTTCTCCGCCCCGGCGAAATGCAGGTAGGAATTATCACCGCATTCGTTGGCGCACCCGTCCTCATCTGGCTCATTCGACGCCGGAAAGTGAGCACCCTATGACTTCGGTTGACCAAGCGACATCCGTTGATCAGGCGCCCGCGATCGACTTCGGCCGGAGGACCTTCGCTGTCCGCCGATTTGGTGGTCGCATCTCACTCCGCGTCGACGTCCGCACCCTGGTTGTCACCGCCGTCCTCGTAGCCGCCGCACTGGCGCTCGCCGTCGTCGCCCTTGGCCTGGGTGAGTTCAGCGTTGCGGTACCGGACGTTGTTTCGGCACTGCTGGGCCAATCCAGCGGTGCCGTGCACATGGTGGTGGTGGAGTGGAGATTGCCCCGCGTCCTCCTGGCCCTGTTATTGGGGGCGGCCATGGGGGTCAGCGGGGCAATCTTCCAATCCCTGACCCGTAACGCGTTGGGAAGCCCGGACGTGATCGGCTTCAACACCGGTGCCTACACGGGCGCGCTGGTGGTCATCCTGCTGATGGGCGGCGGCTACTTTGCTGTTTCTGCCGGTGCCTTGGTGGGTGGGCTGGTGACGGCTGCCCTTGTGTACGTGTTCGCCTACAAAAAGGGCATTCAGGGGTTCCGGCTCATCATCGCCGGCATCGCCGTGAGTGCCATGTTGGCGTCGGTGAACACGTTCATGATCCTCAAGGCGTCCTTGGAGCAGGCTATGTCTGCTGCCGTCTGGGGCGCTGGTTCCCTGAACAAGATTGGCTGGGAGCAGGTGCTGCCGGTGGTGATCGTCTTTGCGGTGCTCCTGGTGGTGCTGGCCTTTTACGGCCGACGGTTGGGCCTTTTGGAAATGGGCGACGACGCCGCCCGGGCCTTGGGCGTTCGGCTGGAAGGCTCGCGGCTGGTCCTCGCAGTGGTGGGCGTGGCTTTGACCGCGATGGTCACCGCCGCGGCTGGTCCCATCGCCTTCGTTTCCTTGGCCGCCCCTCAACTGGCGCGCCGCCTGACCCGGTCCGCTTCCGTGGGAATGGTTCCCTCGGCTGCCATGGGCGCGTTCCTGCTGGTGGCCAGCGACATCGTGGCGCAAAACCTTTTCGCCCCCATCCAACTGCCCGTGGGCGTAGTGACCGTCAGTATCGGTGGCTGCTACCTCGTATGGCTCCTCGCCCGTGAGGTGAAGCGGCAATGACTGAAGAATTGAAGGAGATTGCTTTGACTGATGTGTTGGATGTTCCTGTTCCCGTTTCTGTTTCGGCGCCGGGTTCCGCGCGGCTCCACGCTGAGAATGTGAGCCTGGGGTACGCCGGCCGCACCGTGTCCCAGGCCCTTGACGTGCGCATTCCCGATGGCGAGTTCACGGTGATCGTGGGCCCGAATGCCTGCGGTAAGTCGACGCTGTTGCGTGCGCTGTCCCGGCTGCTTACGCCCGCGGCCGGCGCTGTCTTGTTGGATGGCAAGAGCATCTCCTCCTACGGTGCCAAGGAAGTGGCTCGCCGGCTCGGTTTGTTGCCCCAAACTTCCATAGCGCCCGATGGAATTACCGTGGCGGACCTCGTTGCCCGTGGGCGGTACCCGCACCAGAAGCTGTTGCGCCAATGGTCCGAGGCAGATGAGGCCGCCGTAGTTCAGGCCTTGGAAGCCACGAATGTTGACGGATTGTCCGGCCGATTGGTGGACGAGCTCTCCGGTGGGCAGCGGCAACGCGTGTGGGTGGCTATGGTGCTGGCGCAGCAAACCCCTTTATTGCTCTTGGATGAGCCCACCACATTCCTGGATATCGCGCACCAGATCGAGCTCCTGGAACTGTTCCGGCGGCTCAATAAAGAAGGAAACACCCTGGTGGCCGTGCTCCACGATCTGAACCACGCCTGCCGCTATGCCACGCACCTCATTGCCATGAAGGACGGAGCAGTGGTTGCGGAGGGCCGGCCCGCCGATGTGGTCACAGCTGAGTTGGTGGAGCACGTGTTTGGCCTGCCGTGCATTGTGATCGATGACCCCGTGAGCCACACGCCGCTGGTGATCCCGCTGGGGTCCTGATTCCCTCCCAGCCCTCCGCCGAGGTGGCAGTTAATGACGGTGTTTCCCGAAAACATTGTCATCAACTGCCATCTCGGCGCCTGAAAATTGCGCATCCGATAGTCTGCTTCGCATGGCTCTTGAACTATGCGTGCTGCTGTGGGCGTCAGATGGCAATGAAGAGAGGTTGTCCGAATACGAGGACATCGTGCTTGCCCTCGTTCCGAAGCACGGCGGCAAGGTGGTCAGCCGCGTCCGGAGCCTCAGCGACGGCGATGGCCCGTTGGAAGTCCAGGTAATTCACATGCCGGATGACGCCGCTTTGCAGGCGTATATGGGAGATCCGGAGCGTCTGGCATTGGCCGGTGTGCATCGCGAAGTAGTGGCCCGGACGGAGCTTTTGAAGGTCCGGACGATCGTTTAGGCGGGAGGACCACGTCAGCCCACACCCAGCAGCTCCTCCCGCCTCCGCTCCGTTTCCTCCCGCAGGCCCTGCACGACGGCGGCTACCGCGGGGCGGCGCATGGAGTCCGGGCGGAGGACCATCCAGTAGGGGAGGAGCTCGGCGAAGTCGGCCGGCAGGAGGCGCACCAAATCCGCGTGACGGTCGGCCATAAAGCACGGCAGAAACCCAATCCCGGCCCCGGCCCGTGTTGCTTCGACATGCACGAACACGTTGGTTGAACTCAGCCCGTCGCGCATGGTGGGAACCAGCCTGCGGGGAGCATCCAGGTCATCCACTTGCAGCATGGAATCCACAAAATAGACCAGTTGATGCTGCGTGAGCTCCTCAATGCTGGAAGGGGTGCCGTTGTCTGCGAGGTAAGCGCGCGAGGCATACATCCCCAGCCGGTACTCGCCAAGCCGGATCGCCTCTGCCCGATGCACCTGCGGCGTCCCCACCACCACCTCGATGTCCAAACCGGAGCGCTGTTGCAAGGCGCGACGGGTCACTGTCACGATCTCGACGCTGAGGCCGGGGTGTTCGCGCCGCAGCCGCGCCACGGCCGGTGCCGCGATGTACGCGCTGAAACCGTCGGTGGCGGTCATGCGTACGACGCCGGTAATCGGGTCTGGCGCACGGTCGCTTGGCCCCAGCGCACCCACCGCCGCCTCGATCCGCTCTGCGACCTGCACGGCTTCGGCGCCCAACTCCGTCACCTCCCAGCCACCAGCGGCTCGCGCGAGGATCCTGCCGCCCAGCGCCTTTTCCAGCGCCGCTATCCTGCGCGAAACGGTGGTGTGGTTCAGTCCCAAGGCTTGCGCCGCCGTCGTAAATTTTCCTGAACGGGACACGGCGAGCAAGATGAGGAGGTCGTCAGGGTTCGGTTTCATATCTGCAATTTTGCACATACTCAGTGCCGCTTTGGTCATTGAGGCGCGTCGAATCTGCGGCAATACTCAGTGGAGCATTTCGTGTTGTGGATCACATCACGTTCACAAGGGTCAAAGAGGACACTGAGGAGATGGATATGAGCGTAGAGCAGCGCTCCGCATCAAGAGCCGGGAAAGACGCCGGCAAAGGCTCCGGCCTGAAGAAAATCGTAGCGGCCTCAATGGTGGGCACGGTGGTGGAGTGGTACGAGTTCTTCCTCTACGCCACCGCCGCCACGCTGGTTTTCGGCAAGTACTTCTTCCCAAGCACCGGCAACGAACTGGACGGCATCATCCAGGCCTTCATTACCTACGCCGTTGGGTTCGTTGCCCGGCCACTGGGCGGAATCGTCTTCGGCCAGATCGGCGACAAACTGGGCCGCAAGCCCACGCTGCAGCTGACCATCGTGATCGTGGGCGTCTCCACCTTCCTGATGGGCTGCCTCCCAGGCTTCATGGACATCGGCTACTGGGCACCTGCCATGCTGGTGGCCCTCCGCTTCATCCAAGGCTTCGCCCTCGGCGGCGAATGGGGCGGAGCCGTGCTGCTCGTGGCTGAGCACAGCCCCAACAAGTCCCGGGGATTCTGGTCCTCCTGGCCGCAGGCGGCAGTGCCGGTGGGCAACCTCTTGGCCACGCTGGTCCTGTTCGTCATGTCCACTACGCTGAGCAGCGAAGCGTTCCTCGGTTGGGGCTGGCGCGTCGCGTTCTGGCTGTCCGCAGTGATCGTATTCGTCGGCTACTACATCCGCACCCACGTCACCGAAGCCCCCATCTTCCTCGAAGCCAAGGCACAGGTGGAGGAATCCAAAGCCATCAGCTACGGAGTTGGCGAGGTCATCCGCAAGTACCCCAAGGGCATCCTCCAAGCCATGGGCCTCCGCTTCGCAGAGAACATCATGTACTACCTGGTGGTGAGCTTCGCGATCGTCTACCTCAAGAGCGTCCACAAGTACGACACCTCCTCGCTCCTGATGGCACTCCTGATCGCCCACGTCATCCACTTCCTGGTCATCCCGCAGGTGGGACGCCTGGTGGACTCGTGGGGACGCAAACCCGTGTACCTGGTGGGCGCGATCACCGGCGCAACGTGGCCCTTCTTCGCCTTCCCCATGTTCGACACCAGGAACGCCGTGGTGATCGTGCTCGCCGTGACCATCGGCCTCTGCCTGCACGCGTTCATGTACGCCGGACAACCGGCCATCATGTCCGAGCTTTTCCCCACCCGCATGCGCTACTCCGGTGTCTCGCTAGGATCCCAGGTCACGTCGATCTTCGCCGGCTCGCTCGCGCCGCTGCTGGCAACCCAGTGGCTCAAGGACACCGGATCCTGGGTTCCCACCGCGATCTACCTCGTGGTCGCCTGCGCGATTACCGTCGTCGCAGTTGTTTCGCTGAAGGAAACCAAGGGCATCGCGCTCCAAGAGGTGGACGAGGCCGACGCGATCCGGCACGGACTGGTTGGTTCCTCTGCCGGCACTGTTTCGAAAGGCTAGCCCCATGGACAACTCTTTGAACGGACGCAAAGCACTGGTGACCGGCGGTGCGAGCGGAATCGGGGCGGCCTGCGCCCGGGCGCTCGCCGCCCGCGGGGCGAAAGTAGTAGTGGCCGACGTCGATGCCTCCGGAGCTGCGGCGCTCGCCGACGAGCTGGGCGGCACGGCCTGGACAGTGGATCTGCTGGATGTGGACGCCTTGGCAGCCCTGAGCTTGGACTGCGACATCCTGGTCAACAACGCCGGCATCCAAAAAGTTGCGCCGATCGAGGAGTTCGAACCCGCGGAGTTCCGGCGGATCCTGGCTCTGATGCTGGAGGCCCCTTTCCTCCTCATCAGGGCTGCGCTCCCGCACATGTACGCCAACGGGTTCGGCCGGATCATCAACATCTCGTCGGTCCACGGGCTGCGGGCGTCCGCCTACAAGAGCGCGTATGTCTCCGCCAAGCACGGCCTGGAGGGGCTCAGCAAGGTCACCGCCTTGGAAGGTGGCGAACGCGGGGTCACGTCCAACTGCATCAACCCGGGCTACGTCCGGACTCCGTTGGTGGAACGCCAGATCGCCGATCAGGCCCGGCTCCACGGCATTCCCGAGGCCGAGGTCCTGGCCAAAGTGATGCTCACAGAGTCCGCGGTCAAACGTTTGGTGGAGCCTGCGGAAGTGGCGTCGTTGGCTGTCTGGATGGCCTCCGACGACGCCGGGATGGTCACCGGCGCGAGTTACACCATGGACGGCGGTTGGTCGGCCAGGTAAGGCGCCGCTGGGTTAGTTCTGGCCGCCGATGATGGCGTCTGCGTTGTCGAAGGCCCATGTCACCAAGGGAATGAGCAGCGTGCTGAGCTCGCGGCCGCGTTCGGTGAGGCTGTAATCCACGCGGGGCGGGATGACGGGCTGTGCGTCACGTCGGACCAGCCCGTCCCGCTCGAGTGTCTTGAGGGTTTGGGCGAGCATTTTCTCGCTGATGCCCTCGGCCCGGCGGCGCAATTCGCTCCAGCGCTGATCGCCTTCGGAGAGTGACAGCAGGATCAGCACGCCCCATTTGCTGGTGATGTGGTCCAGCACCGTCCGGCTGGGGCAACCAGCCGGGAACACGCCGTCGGCAATGGTTGCGGGGAGCGGCGCCGGGAGGTCACTTACTTTCATGTCAGTACCTTACCTCAAAGTGCGTACTAACTTTTGGGAAGTTTCCCGAAGTGGGGCTCGTTGTCCACCATGACAGAGCAAACTTCCGTTGAAAGGAACCACCCATGAGCATCGTTATCGCTGGAGCAACCGGACAGCTTGGCCGCCACGTTGTAGAGGCCCTTCTGGAGCGCAACGTCCCCGCGGCGGACATTGTGGCCACCGGCCGTTCGGTGGAGAAGCTGGCTGACTTCGCCGAACGTGGCGTCACGGTCCAGGAGATGGACTACGAAAACCCGGCATCCGTTGCCGAGGCTCTGAAGGGGGCCACCAAGGTTCTGCTGATCTCCAGCAGCGCAGTGGGCCAGAGGGTTGAGCAGCACCGCACGGTCATTGAGGCCGCCAAGGCGGAGGGCGTGGAACTGCTGGCCTACACCAGCATTGCCAACGCGGACACCACGGGCATGAAACTGGCCGCCGAGCACCAGGCAACGGAGGAGCTCCTCAAGGAGTCCGGTGTTCCGTTCGTCCTGCTGCGCAACAGCTGGTACTTGGAGAACTACACCGAGCAGCTGCAGGGAACCCTGGCACAGGGTGCCATCGCAGGAAGTGCGGGAGACGGCAAGGTCAGCGGCGCCACGCGTGCTGATTACGCGCAGGCTGCGGCCGCTGTCCTGGTGGCGGATCACCAGGCTGGCAAGGTCTACGAACTGGGCGGAGACCACGCCTTCACCTTGGACCAACTGGCCTCTGAGATTTCCTCCGCCGCCGGCCGCGAGATTGCCTACAACGATCTTCCCGCCAACGAATACCAGCAGATCCTGGTGGGCGCAGGCGTGCCGGACGCCTTCGCCGAAATCCTTGCAGACTCTGATCTTGGAATTGCGCGCGGGGATCTGCTTGTCACTAGCGGTGACCTCCAGAAGCTGATCGGCCGCCCGTCGACTCCGCTGTCCGAGGCCGTGCGTTCAGCAGCCGCCTCGCTCTAGGCCACCCTTCAGATGGCAGTTAATGACAATGTTCAGCGCGAACATTTGTCATTAACTGCCATCTTGGAGCGGAGAACTACGCCGTCTCGTCCACCAGTTCTGCGCGGCGCAGGCCGCCGCCGCGGACCCACAGCTTGTAGGCCACGAACAGCAGCACCAGCCAGGTGCCACCAACGTACAAAGCAATGCGAGTGTCCTCGAAAACGCCCAGGATCACGATCACCATGGCCATGAATGCCATGGTCAGGATCGATGCCGCGGGCCACAGCGGCGAACCGAATTCCGACGCCGGCAGACCTTTGCGCTTGATCTCCCGCTTCATGGCAACGTGCGAAGCAAGGATCATCACCCAGACCCACACGGTGGCAAAGGTGGCGATGGATGCGATGAGCACGAACACGTCCTCCGGAATGACCGCGTTCAACACCACGCCCACCAGCAGGATGCCGCCCATCATCACCACGGTCATCCACGGAACGCCGTGGCGGGAGATCTTGCTAAAGCTCTTGGGTGCGTGTCCCTGCTGGGCCAGCCCGAAGAGGATGCGTCCGGCCCCGAAGATGTCGCTGTTGATCGCAGAAAGCGCAGCCGTGATGACCACGGCGTTGAGGATGTGCGGTGCGGCAGGGATCCCCAGGCCATCGAAGATCTGCACAAACGGACTGCCGCTGCTGCCGATCTCGTTCCAGGGGAAGATGCTCATCAGCACGCCCAGAGTCAGTACGTAGAAGAGCAAGACGCGGACCGGCACAGTGTTAACCGCTTGAGGGATGACCTTCTTCGGGTTTGTGGCCTCACCCGCTGTGATACCGATCGTTTCGATCCCGCCAAAGGCGAACATCACCACGGCAAACGCGGCCAGGAGCCCCTCGAAACCGTTCGGGAAGAAGCCGCCATGGTTGACGAGGTTCCCGAGCCCCGGAGCCACACCACCACCGTCGCCCGTTTGGAAACCAAAGATGACGATCGCCGCACCGCCGACGATCATGGCGATGATCGCCACCACCTTGATGAGCGAGAACCAGAACTCAAGCTCCCCGAACACCTTCACGCTGAGCAGGTTCATGGCGCCAAGGAACAGGATGATCGCAAGTACCCAAATCCACCGGTCCACCTGCGGGAACCAGAAGCCCATATAGATACTGAAGGCCGTGACGTCGGCGATGGCCACGATCGCCATCTCGAACACGTAAGTCCACCCGGTCACGAAGCCCGCGAACGGTCCCAGGTACTTGGATGCGTACTGGCCGAAGGATCCGGACACAGGGTGTCGGACGGCCATCTCACCGAGCGCACGCATCACCATGAACACGGCAGCGCCGCCGATGATGTAGGCCAGCAGGACGGCAGGGCCAGCTTTCTGGATGGCGGAGGCGGAGCCGTAGAAAAGGCCGGTGCCGATTGCGGATCCGAGCGCCATGAAGCGAATGTGACGGACGTTGAGGCCTCGGCTGAGCGCCGTACCCGCGGCCTGGAGGACAGAGCTCTCCGTGGCCAGCTTGGTTTGTTGCATAGTAAAACCTTCTCGTCTTTGGGAGGGGATCGCTATCCAGCAGATCACTTTTGAAGCCCTTGTGATGGGACTCACGAGGGTTTGGTGTCTTTGATCGCAGACAGTCCGGCCGCGACGATTTTCGCAGTGGTAAAAGTCATAGTCCGGAGTCGGATATGATGACCGCGGACAGCTCGTCACCGGTCAGGCATCCCTCGCATCCGCGTCGCCCCCATTGAACTCCGTGCTGCCGTCGCATCCGTTACTTGGGGGACCCTTGTTTTCTTCATTCCGCGCTACCCGGCGCCGTGTTACCGCTGCCCTTATTGCCGTTGTAGCCGGGGCTTCTCTGCTCTTCGCTGCTCCAGCCCAGGCCTACGACATTCCCACCTTTGAGGTGCCGCACGCCGCTCAGGCTCCTGTCCCATTTGTGGAGCGGGCTACTGACGCCGCCGGCGTTGTTGAGCTGTGGAAGACGGGTGGCCCGGCAACCCGCGCTGCCGCCGCGACCGCGCTGGTGGGTGGCGCAGATGCGCTTCAAGCATTCCTCGACGCCGGACAGGACGTCACACTCGCGGCCGACCGCAAGCAGCTTGTCACCGAGCTGACGACGCGGGGGAGCGTAAACGTGAGGGAAAGCGCGGTCAGGGTACTGGCCACTAACGACCCGCGCGTGATCGACAGTTTCCTCTCAAGGGGCTGGGCCCTGGCTTGGGATCTCGATCTGCGGATAACTGCCACGAGGTTCCTCAATTACACCGGCCCCATCCGCAAGGCCGCTTCCAATAGCCTGGATCAGGGCGGAGAAGCCATCGAGAGGTTCATTCTTGAAGGCTGGCGAAAGACTGCTCAAGGTCAGGATCGGGAGGCCGTAACTTACCTGACGAATTCACCCATTGCCGGCGTCACTCGCGGAGCGCAGGCGGCTCTGGACACCTATGATCCGGAAGTCCTCGCTACTTTCCTGCGCTACGGCCAATTTGTTGCTGCAGCTCAGGACGAAAAGTTGACCACTGTCACCAACTTGCTCCACTCAGTGAAGGCAGATATCGCGGCAAACCCTCTCGGCGCGGCGGCCGTAGCCGAGCGCTCGAGAGCTGCCCTGGACAATGCACGAAACGCCATTGATGGCCCCAAAAAAACCGACCTGAGGCGCTTGCTAGAGGAGCGTAACTATCGTTTCTCGCAAGCTTGGCCCAAGCAGACGGCGGACAACGCCCGCCTCGCGTCTCTGGAGCCAGCTAAGGCTGTCTTCAAGACGGCCGCAAGCGAGCTTCCAGACCTGTTGTCCACGCTTACGGCGCCGGGAGCTGATCTCGACGCCCAAATTAGTGAAGCCCGTCAGGCCACCTTGGATCTCTCCATGGTAGGTACGCCCGAGGTGCGGAAGGCAGCCGAGGCTGCGTTGCTCGGTGGCGATGCCGCGATCAAGAACTTCGTAACCGCCGGCTACGATGCCGCGGACAATCTGGATGACGCCGCTTTCATAAATGACAGGCAACGTTCTTTTCAGCATATGGCCACTGGTGGAGAACATGTACAGAAGGCTGCCAAGACCGCCGTTAAGTCGACCAATCACGCAGACGTCCGGTACTTCCTTGAGTACGGCCTCGCCGACGCCGAGTATTTGGACAACTCTGTGTTGGCCAACCGCCTTATAAAGCTCGATTCTCCAGAACTGCAGACTGCGGCTGGCGTAGCGATGGCCAGCGGGCGGGCGGAACTTCAGGCTTTTGCGTTAACTGAGCAATTCACCGCCGCCGATAAGGACGCGGCAAATGCCAAGCAGGCCGCCGCGGTCGACGCTGCAGTCGCGGAGCTGGCTAGGCTCACAGACCAGGCAATCCTCGACGCAGGCAAGGCCGCCGACGCTGCCAAAGCCGCCGACGCTGCCAAAGCCGCCGAAGCCGCACGTCAAGCCGAAGCTGCCGCGGCCGCTGCTGCTGGACAGCCCGGCCAGGCGGGAGCCGGCCAGGTTGATGTTTCACAGCACTCCGGAACGGGAGTAGCCCCGGTGGTGGTTCCTTGGCCGCGTGACTACGCTCCCGCCGTCGAGCTTGCTGAAACAGGTACGCCGACCGAGACGGCCTCAACACCTGCCGCCACTCCGTCGGCCGCGCCCAGCATTTCGGTGCCGCCGGCCGCGTCAGCTGATAAGGATTCGGCGTCTGTCGATTCGCAGTCGCAAGAGGCAGCCACCCCGCTGGCGGCTTCGTCTGCAGGCATGAGCGGTTGGACCATCGGGCTGATCGTGGCGCTGGTCTTGGCTGCGGCGGGAGCCATCACGTTCCTCCTTCGGCGTAAGGGTGAAGGTTCAGCCTAGGGGCCCTTGGCTAAGGCCGGAGGTTCGGACCCGACAGGATTGCGCCGGTCTGTTGACTGGATGGCCGAATCCCTGACGTCGCCCAGATCACGGCTTCCATGCGGGTGTTCCACCCGGAGAAGTTCGCCCGGGAAGAACCGGACTGGTGGTGGAACCCGCTCTTACGTCACCGACGAAGAAGAGGCCCACAAGCTCACCCAGCACTTCTCTTGCGGTGAGGCTTGGACAACAATGTCCTTGCCGCTGTCGCTGTAGGTGCCCAGATAACTATGAAGGTCAGGATCCAAAAACCCTGGACCCGGCTGAACAGGTGGAGGGATGAGTGCGCCCGCCATCTCATGCGCCAGCTCCCTGACGACTTCCTGGAAAAGTCCATCAGCTTCACCGCCGGTGGTCAAAAGAGTCTATGCGAGCCCTGCTTATGGAAAAATGCGAAGAAAAGCACGTTGTCCTGTTGTCACCCCGTCGTGACCGATCACTGATATGCCGTGCCAGTTTTCGAGGAACCAGCCAAGCCGCAGTGTGAACCCGAACCAGTACCGAAATCGAGCGAATCGAGTGTGGCTAAGCTCGGTGGTCTCTCCCGATATGCCGGGCTCCGCTCCATAACGCTCATGGGTCAGGTACGCGCAGAACGCCTCTACGTTGCGCTGCTTTAGAGTCTTGGCGCGGCGCTTCTCTGGCTGGCTCGCCCAGAAGAAGACGGGTTGTCCAATTCTGGGGGACAGATCACTTGGACTTTGGAATGGAGCGGTTCCAAAGAGTCAAATACTTCGTCCCATGAACTTGGAAAAAACGCACTGGTGACCAGTTTGCGTTGCCAGTTCCCCGCAGCGCGAAAACGCCTGCATGGACTGGTAGAAGCGTAAAGACCTCTGCCTCGTCTTTGCCGACGCCCAACACTATTCTTGGCGTCACCACGGCTAGGAGTTCTTCACCGTTCGCCTCTATGACGATGTCTTTCCCGCCGTCACTGTAGGTGCCCACATAGCTTTGAAGATCAGGATCCAAGTACCCAGGAACCGGCTGAATCGCTGCGGGGACCAGGGCGCCTATATCGTCGGCTAGATGGGAAAGAAGTTCGTGAAACAGTCCGTCAGCTTCGCCGCCCGTAGTCAATAGGATCAGGGCAAGCCCTGATTCCGGAAAAATCCGAAGGAACGCACGTTGGCCGATCGTCACTCCGTCATGACCGATCACTGTGGTACCGTGCCAATCTTCGAGGAACCATCCAAGCCCCCATTGAGTTACTGTGTCTCCTTGACTTTTGAGGTCCACGTGGCGGCTGCACATGTTTGCAACGCTCGACGTGCTCAGAATTCTGGCACCGTTTAGGCCGACCCCCCCTCGGAGAAAGGCTGCTGCGAAGGCCAAAGCATCCGAGGACCTGGAAGTGATCAGCCCCGCCGGTCCCAACGCGCGCGTTATGCCCCAGACATTGACCCGGTGCTGGGACCCATTGGCATCCAGATAGTGACCAACTGCCGTCGAATGGAGTAGGGCCTCTTCTGGAAGGGTGACCACATGCGTCAGTCCCAGTGGTTCCGTCAGGAATTTGCGTAGAGCTTCGTCCCAGCTCATCTCTCGAAGAACCTCGACGATTCGGCCAGCCACGACAAAACCGGCGTTGGAATAGGAGAATCCGCGCCCGGGAGGATGGAGAATATGTGTGGTTGCGAGATTGGCTACGTATCTTTCCACAGCTTCGTCTCCGCGGCCCATATCTGTGAAGACATCGCCGTCTATGCCACTGGTGTGAGAGAGCAAATGGCGGATCGTCACTAGGCCGGCGGCAGTCTTGTCCTCGAGGCTGAAATCCGGCAGGACGTGCTGAACAGGTGTATCCAGATCCAGGCGTCCCTCATCGATAAGCTGCATGATCAACGCCGTCGTCCATACCTTCGTGATGGAGCCGAGCTGGAATATTGAGTTGTCCACGACGGCAGCGCCGGTGGACCTGTTGAGCAAACCGAAAGACGTCTCGGACGTCGAAGCCGACCCATCGGAGCTGCTGAGGTCGAGAATCCCCAACTGGGCTCCTACTACATTGTGCTTCGTGCACATCCAGCCGAAAGAACTTCCCAGATCCATTCCCCTGAACCTGTCGTGTCGATGTTCGTCAGGAGGTGAGGGCCGGCCCTGAGCTATGTCCTCACGGACGCCGACCTGGTCCACGTTCTCTGCCACGGTTGCCTTCCTCAGTTCCGATCTTCCAGCCTGCTTAACTCCACACTGACATCCACGGCAAGGTCAGATGTAGTGCACCCGGCAGAATCGTCACCACCTAAACCGTCGACTACGACGAAAGTAGTCGCGTCGTGGTCTGTCACCACATTGGATTCCTTGGGTTAACGCTTTGCTGATTGGTTGACGTGCCCTGAAGACCCAGGCACCAGCGCGGCCAGCCCCGCCAAGCGGTGCCGGCCACGCCAGCATTATCGCAGCCTGACTCAAGCCAGGGTTGGGAGCTAGAGGAGCGGGGCTTCGTGAGCGACGCATGACTGCTCACGGGACGGTAGGCCCGAGGCAGTCTCCTCCCGGGACGGGCTTATGACCACATCCACCGAACTCGTAACCCAATCTGGGGCGTGCAGATTGGCCTTAAGCAAGAGGCGGCACTAAAAATGGGCAAAATGTGTCACCACGTCTTCTGAGCTGGCTCTTGAATGATCAGATTGACCAATAAGATGACCAATCGATGACGTTGCTGCATTGCTGGGCGCGCGGAGAGAAGCTCTGTAAGGCGGTCAAGACCGGAAGAAGATACCGGAGCGTTTTCCCCTTTCGTCCGAATCGACGGAACTGCAGCGCATTCCTGAGAGATAAGTACGGATCCGGGATGACACCGGATTCTCTACTGTTGGCTCGAGGAGCCAACCATCCAAGCCCTTCATCCTCGGATCCCCGAGGCTCTTCGCTCGCTCCAAGGGTGATATCCCCCGTATCCGTCGACAAGGCAATATTCGGATTCAACCTGAGCGCGAAGGCATATGGCCGGGACGATAGGGCGCCGAACCGAGGAAGGAAGAATGAACAGAGTACTGAAACTTGAGCTGAGCGATGGCTTGAAGGAAGCGAAAATCATCGCGTGGAGAGTGCGTGCCGGAGACGTTGTTGGTCAAAATGACGTGATCTCGGATATTTGCACAGCTGAGACCCTTTTCGAACTCCGGTCACCGTTCGATGGCGTGATCGTTGACCTGCACCACTCTGCCGGAAGCAGCGTCGCTGCTGGCTCAGTGATAGCTTCCTTTGCCGCCACTCCAAGTGTCTGGTTCGATGAGGGGCTTCCCTATGGCGCTCCCCCTGAGACCTATACACCACCGATGCGCTTATAGGCTCACGGCCGATCTTTCCGTCGTCAGTGTCACTGTTATCACTGCCGACTAAGCAATCCCTGAAGAATGAAAGGCAATCGTGGCAGAGAACGCATCCCGCAAAGGACACCGGGAAACCCTGAAGAGTGTTGACCAGACGGTCCCGCCGGAGTTCGAACCAGGCATATGCGATGTCGCACTGGTGGGTGGCCGCGTCGTGGACCCCGAGACTGGACTCGATGAGATTCGGAACGTGGGCATAACGGGATCAACCATCTCAACCGTCTCGTCAGCCCCCATTCCTGCCCGTAAGACCTTGGATGTGTCGGGGCTGGTCGTGGCACCTGGTTGGATTGATCTGCATAGTCATGCGCAGTCCATAGCCGGTGGGAGGCTCCAAGCGCGCGACGGCGTTACTACTGCACTGGAACTTGAAGCAGGTGCCTCTCCTGTAGCCGAAGCCTACGCTCACGCGGCCGTCCATGGACGACCGATCAATTACGGGTACTCAACGTCATGGCAACAGGCCCGGATGGTCGAGGTGGGGGGACTCCAAGCCTCAGGCGAGCTCACCCACGCGCTGATGCATTTCGGGGATCCAGCCTGGCAGCGTCCAGCCTCCGCCAAACAGCGGGCGGCGATGTTTGACAGACTAAGAGAGGACCTTGATAACGGTGCGCTCGGCATAGGGGTCATGATCGGGTATGCGCCACGGGTGGATCCCGGCGAATATGTGGGGATCAGCCGTATCGCTGCCGAAGCAGGAGTAACGACGTTCACTCACCCCCGTGCCTTGAGCGAGCAGGTACCAGACACCCCGATCGACGGCGCCGAGGAGATCGTTCGCGTGACGCAGGAAACCGGTGTCAGGGCGCACTACTGCCACATTCACAGCACAGCTCTTCGGCAGATTGATCGGGTGCACAGGTTGATTGAGGCTTCCCCGTCACCCGTCACGACAGAGGCCTATCCCTACGGTGCGGGGATGACGGCCATCAGCGCCGACTTTCTCGCGCCGGAAAGACTCCATGAGCTCGGGATCACGCCACAGTCGATCGTCTACGCTCCCACCGGGGAGTCTGTGTCGGATGCCCTCCACCTCAAGGAATTGAGGAAGCGGGATCCCGGTGGCCTCGCTCTGATCCACTACCTTCATGAAGAAGACCCGATGGACCAGGCTTTGCTGGATACGGGCATGACTTTCCCGGGAACAATCGTTGCATCAGATGCCATCCCCTTTACCTGGCACACGCTTGGCAAGAACCCGATGGACTGGCCGCCACCATTGGAATTGGTCACGCATCCGCGCACTGCGGGAACTTTCTCAAAGTACATCCGTAGGTACGTCCGCGAATTAAGTGCCTTGTCGTTGCTCGAGGCGGTAGGCCGCTGCACCCTGGCCCCAGCGCAGGTACTCGAACCGTTTGTACCGGCGATGACCAGGAAGGGGCGGGTGCAGCCTGGCTGTGACGCGGACCTGGTTGTCTTCGACCTCCAGCGGATCTCTGATCAGTCAACCTTTCAAGTCAGCACGAGGGCGTCGACCGGTTACTCCTATGTTTTGGTCAATGGCCAAATCCTCGTGCGAGACGACGAGCTGATCACGGACGTCCTTCCCGGCCGCCCCGTTCGCGCCGGAGGCCGTTTGTCGTGATCGACCAACAGGAGTCCTTCCTTTCATCCGTACGCACGAGCCATCCAACGAGCTCGAAGATTAGATTGGATGAGAGGTACACCACATGGCGTGCTGCCCTTTGATCACCAACGGCCTTAAGGATCACTTCCAATGAATGACATCACAGATCAGATCCGAGCGATATTTGCCGAGGCGGATGTCACCGGATCACTCCACGCCCGGGCCATAGCCCCTGGCGCCGGGGAGATATCTGTGGGAGCCGACGAACCGGTTGTTTTGGCATCAGTTTTCAAGATCCCTGTTGTTCTGGCCTTCGCTCGTGCCGTTCAGGAAGGCCGCGTGGATCCTCTCGAAAGAGTGCTCGTAGGGCCCAAATACCGGGTGGGGGGTATCGGGGCAGGGGGGTGCCGCCAGGACGTGGAAATGAGCCTCGGGGACCTCGCATTGTTCATGCTCACGCTCAGCGACAACGCGGCGACTGACCTCATCCTCGAACGGGTCGGCGTTGACGCCATCAGCACGTTACTCGATGAACTAGAACTGCTGGAGACCCACATCGGAGGTGGCTGCTTGGCACTCTGGGACACAATGTTCGAGGACTTGGGCCTGCTTCCCGAAAGCGGTTTTGAAGCCATGGGCGAGGCATTGCAAAGGGCCGACCTGCAGTCTGTACGGGCCCTGGATCCAAGGAAATCTCTGCATCGTTCGACACCCAGGGAGATCACCACGTTACTTTCGAGCATCTGGGCCGGCCACCCGGATACCCCAGCCAACCAAATGATCCGTTCAATGATGGCCGAACAGGTCTGGACCCATCGGCTGTCCTCCGGCTTCGATGATTCAGCCATCGTTGCGGGCAAGACCGGCACACTTCCTACCGTCCGCAATGAGGCCGGTGTTGTGACCTTGCCCGATGGTTCCAGCTATGCAGTCGCGGTCTTCCTGCGGTCCCAGTCGTTGAAGGACCGACAGCCAAGGGCAGATGCGGCCATTGGCCACGCTGCCTATCTTGCCGTCACCACGCTCAGCAAGCAGCACAAAAATGCCTAGCCCCGGCCCAGAGCCAGCAACTTCAACATGTTCGCCTACCCCTGCGGGGTACACCTACAGGAACGGAACCCGATGATTGAGACAGGACAACCCGTGGATCGTGAGGTGGGCCGAGTCCTGGACGTCCGGGACCTCGCGATTAGGATCAACGCCCATGGCCAGCAAGTTGAGCCCGTGGCCGGGGTTTCCTTTCACTTGAACGAGGGCGAGACACTGGGCCTTGTCGGAGAGTCGGGGTGTGGAAAGTCCATGACGGGCTTGGCCATCATGGGAATGCTTCCGCCCGGCGGCTCCATTTCGCGTGGATCCATCGCACTGGCCGGCGACGAACTCGTCGGGCTGGGGGAGCGAGCTTATCGGCAAGTACGCGGGAACGACATCGCGATGATTTTCCAGGACAGCATGACCTCTCTAAACCCGACGAAGACCATCGGATACCAGATTGCTGAACCAGTTCGAATCCACCGTGGAGCTTCGAACCGTGAAGCGCTGGAGCGTGCCGCAGAGGTTCTGTCCATGGTCGGAATAGCCAGGCCCCGGGAGCGGATGGGCGACTATCCGCACCAGCTCTCGGGCGGTATGCGCCAGCGGGTCATGATCGCCATGGCGCTGGCCTGCGAACCTAAAGTTGTTATCGCCGACGAACCAACGACCGCCTTGGACGTGACAATTCAAGCCCAAGTGCTTGAACTGCTCGACAACCTCAAGGCGAAGCTGGGGATGTCCATGGTCCTGATCACCCATGACATGGGGGTAGTAGCCAGCAGAGCTGACCGGGTCAACGTCATGTACTCGGGACGGATTGCTGAAATCGCTGGCACTGAAGACCTCTTTTCGAGAACCAGGCATCCCTACACACGCGACCTCCTGGCCTCTATCCCGTTGCTTGGCCAAGACCGCGGAACAGCTCTCTACTCAATCAAGGGAATCCCGCCGGACTTGGCGGAACGTCAAAGCGGCTGCCGATACGCGCCACGGTGTCAAAACGCGACGGCGAAGTGCCACGAAGAGGAGCCTGTCCTCGCCGGAGTGTCGACCGACCATTTGTTCGCGTGCTGGAACCCCATCGATGGGGAAGGTGTACGAGACCAATCCGCCCAAGTCCAGATCCGGTCCGCTATCACGAAAGATGTGCCCACGAAGCCGAGGCTCAGCCTCGTCCATCTGGTCAAGGAATACCGTGGATCCTCTTCGGCAATCCTGGGCCGATCCCTGGGCAGCGTCAAAGCGGTCTCGGATGTCTCGCTGACTATCGGGGCGGGCGAAACATATGGGCTGGTAGGAGAATCGGGGTGTGGCAAGACTACTCTCGGGCGCATGATCGTCGGACTGGAGGCCCCAACCTCCGGCAAGGTTCTCCTCGATGGAAAAAGCATTTCCCATGTAAAAGGTCGGGATGCCCGACACCGGCAACGTGAAATCCAAATGATGTTCCAGGACCCATACGGATCGTTGGACCCGCGCATGAAGGTCTCCGCGATTCTCGCCGAGCCGCTCGTGATCGCCGGGCAGCTCGACGCCGAAGCCCGGCGATCGCGGGTGGCTGAGTTGCTCGATCACGTCGGTCTTCCTTTGTCGGCGCTCAAGAAACTTCCGCACGAGATGTCCGGTGGCCAGCGTCAGCGCATTGGTCTGGCCCGGGCTTTGGCAGTCGAGCCCCGTGTCTTGGTTGCCGATGAACCGGTCAGCGCCCTTGATGTCTCAATCCGGTCCCAGGTCCTCAACTTGATGAGGAAACTTCAAAACGAGCTAGGCCTTACTTCTCTGGTCATTTCCCACGATCTGGCGGTCGTCAAATACTTGGCTGACCGCATCGGGGTCATGTACCTCGGAAAGTTGGTCGAGGAAGGTACCGGGGACGATATCTACAAACGCCCCGCCCATCCATACACTGCTGGCCTGATCGCCGCCATACCGGAACCCGATCCAGCAATAGAACGAGGAAAGCCGGCCGCCGGTGTCCGCGGCGAGCTGCCGAGCCCTATTTCCCCGCCATCCGGTTGCAGATTCAGGACGCGCTGCCCCATGGCGCAGGAAATCTGCACCACGGCGGAGCCACCGCTTGCTGCCATACAGCCCGGCCACAGGGTGGCTTGTCACTTTCCCCTAAGCGCAGCCGAAGCGCCCGGCGGAGCGAACAGAGCCTGGCAGCAAGAACCCCATCCGAAACGGCTCGTGCTGCTTGATGAATGAGTCCAAGCGCAATCGTGCAATCAGACGAACGCCGAAAAACCGGATTCTGTCAGGATTCGTAATAACGGGACGAAGCCGAGATCTTGACCAACCAGCCATCAGATGTCCCCAATTCAAAGAAGATTTGGAGTTACGAATGAAAAAGATGCCCAGATCGCGTATCGCGCACGGCGCCATCGCAGTCATGCTGGCCGCCGCTCTTTCGGCGTGCACGGGCGGAGGAACCGGGGGAGGGACGTCCGGGCGGGCGGACACGACGGGTGCCTTTGGCTCGTTGCCGGAAGCAAGCAGTGCCTCAAAAGCCGGAGGAACAGTGACTGTGGCACTGGCCCCTGGGCTTGCACCCAATTATATTTTCCCCAACGCTCCGGCGGCTTCGAACGGGAGCATAGTTGCATCGGCCCAAATGTATCGTCCGCTGTACTGGACGTCCTCGGGAGCGAAACCGGAGATCAACGAAGACCTCAGCTTGGCAGAACTTCCAACGTTCAGTGAGGACAGGAAGACCGTCACGATCAAAGTCAAGGACTCCTACAAATGGTCCGATGGCCAGCCGGTCGTCGCCGAAGACCTTATCTTCGCAATCGAATTGATCAAGGCAGCGCTCCAGGAGAGCGCCGCTAATTGGAGCTACTACACCCCGGGGCAATTCCCCGACGATCTTGTGAGTGCCAAAGCAACGTCGAAAGACACCGTCACGCTGGTAATGTCCAATGCGTACAACCCGTCTTTCTTCACCAACTCTGTGCTTTCCAGAGTCGTTCCCCTGCCGTCCTCCAGCTGGAACAAGAGTTCGGACGGCGGCTCAGCACTCGACTACTCGAATCCTGAGAACGCAAAAGCAATCTACGACTACCTCAACACGTCGTCCCAGGATCAGAAGACTTTTGCCACCAATCCGTTGTGGCAGGTCGTCAACGGTCCGTTCCGTCTGAAATCATTCGACGCCGCAACGGGTGCCTTCACCGTAATACCCAACAAGGAATACACCGGGCCGAGTCCCTCCACGTTGGATGCCATCGAATTCCGTGCGTTCACGTCATCCTCGGCTGTCTTCAACCAGTACCGCAGCGGCGACCTGACAATGGGGCAGCTCGATTCGGTCAACCTGTCTCAGGTGCCTGCCCTGGAAGCCGCTGGATACCACGCTTATGGCCTTCCGAAAAGCGGCGCGGTGAATTCGCTGTTCCTGAACTATAAGAACACGACAAACAACTTCGACAAGCTCATCGCACAGCCGTACATGCGTCAAGCTCTGCAGCACCTGATCGACCAAGACGGCTACGTGAAGAGTAAGGGCATTTACAACGGTGCAGCTGTGCCTTTGTACTCGACGGTGGGCCCGGATTCGCCGTACGCGCCGACCACCGGTTCAAAGGCCCCGCACCCCTACAGCGTTGACGACGCCAAGAAGCTCCTCACAGAACATGGTTGGGACGTTGTGGAGCAGGGCAAGACCACCTGCGTTCGTCCTGGCACGGGCCCGGATCAGTGCGGGGCAGATATTCCACTGGGCCAGGACATCAGTTTCAACCTCTTTTATGCCAATAGCCCCGCGACCATTGGTGCACGCAACGCTGCGTTCGTCTCCGAGGCCAAGAAAGTTGGCATCAACATCGAAGCTACGGCCAAGGCTACAAACTTCATGTACGAAAACTACGACAATAATTTCGCCCCCCAAAACATGAATGCATGGGCGATGCAAGATGCCGGCCCGATCAACCTCGGTGGCTACCCGACAGCTGGACTGGTCTTTAGCACTAAGGGCGCATTCAACGGTGGAAGCTACTCCAGCGCAACCGCCGACAAGTTGATGGAAGAATCCGTCTTCGGGAATGATCCGAACGCCCTTTCCAAGGAAGCCACTTTCCTGGCGCAGGACCTGCCGGTTTTGTTCATGCCTAGCCCGTCCGGGATTGTCGTATGGAAAAAAGAACTATCCGGAAACCCTGATGCCTTCGCCAACGTGACTCAAGGCGTCCTCACTCCCGAGTTCTGGCACTACACGAAATAAAAATGTCTGGCCTGGGGGCCGGTTGGTTCCAACACCCTGTGGTGGGAGAACCGGCCCCAGGCACCATTGGCGAGCAGGTTGCTTGCCCCAACTAAGAACAAAGAGTTGATTCGATGGTTCGGTACATAGTGAAGAGGCTGGGGACATCGCTGATCGTCGTCATTGGCATCTCGATCGTGGTGTTCGTTCTGCTGCACTTCATGGCAGGAGCGCCCGGGCGTAGCGTGCTGGGCCCAACAGCCTCGGCGGATGCTGTCGCCGCGTTCAACCGGGAGCACGGCTTCGATCAGCCGCTGGTCGTGCAGTACCTCAGCTACGTGAGTGAAGTACTGCGAGGAAACCTCGGGCAGTCCTTTAAACTCAACCAGAGTGTTTCAGATCTCTTGAGCGATAATGCTGGCCGGAGCGCCATGCTGTCCCTGGCAGCGCTCGTTCTGGCCGTTATTATTGCCATCCCGCTGGGAACCTATCAAGCCACCAAGCGCAACAGCGCCAGCGATACAGCTCTGACTGGAGTGACGTTCCTCCTTTACGCCAGTCCGCAGTTCTTCATTGCCCTGCTGGCGATCGAGATCTTCTCGATCAAGCTGGGGATCTTTCCCTCCCAGGCATCGCAATCCAATTCCCCTTTTGTCATCTTTACCGATCCTGTCGCCATGGCACTTCCAGTGCTAACCCTGGCCGCATCGAACATCGCAGTCTTTGCGAGGTACCAGCGCTCTTCGACGCTCGACCAACTGGGGCAGGACTACATCAAGGTAGCTCGTGCCAAAGGCGTCTCGGAACGTGGAATCATACGAAACCACCTGGTGCGCAACTCGAGTCTCCCTTTGATCACCCTGATAGGGGTGTCTGTGCCATCGCTGTTGGCTGGCAACCTCATCGTCGAATCAGTCTTCAACTATCCAGGCCTCGGACTGTTGTTCATTAACAGCTTGCAGCGGGAGGATTACCCGGTTCTACTCGCCTACACCCTGATCGGCGGAGTCCTGACCGTGCTCGGAACCTTAATCGCCGACGTCGTCCTTGCAGCAGCTGATCCTCGGATCAAGCTGTCATGATCAGCCACGTGAACGGAGCCTCATCATGAGCGCCAAGACAGAACAAGAGCCTTCCCCAGAAACATCCAAAGATGAAAGAGTCGCTGCTTCCTGGCGACTGCCGCTGACGCTTAAAGGGGTGGCAAGATACCGGCTCGGCCTCACCGGAGGATGTTTGGTAGCTTTCTTCATCCTCTTTTCTTTCCTGGGTCCAATGGTTTATCAGAGCAACCAGAACAACGTGGACACTCTGAACGCACTGCTGGAACCCTCTTCAGAGCATCTACTCGGAACGGATGCCCAAGGCTTCGATGTCCTGGGACGGCTGATGCAAGGTGGACAGATATCCCTCCAGATTGGCTTCTTTGCAGCCCTGATTGCGACCGTCACTGGCACCCTCTACGGCGCTGCAGCAGGACTTATCGGGGGTAAAACCGACGCCGTGATGATGCGCTTCGTCGACATTCTTATGGCCATCCCGTTCCTCTTCGTGGCATTGATCGTCTCGACCAGGTTCAACCCTTCGGTTCTGTCTCTCAGCATCGTTCTGGGTCTCTTCTCGTGGCTCGTCCCTGCCCGGCTGGTTCGAAGCGAAGTGCTCAGCTTGCGGACGCGGGACTATGTCTCAGCGGCCCGAAGCATGGGGGCCGGGAAGTGGAGGCTGGTGCTGACGCACCTCATTCCGAACGCCTTGGGCGTGGTCATTGTGAACATCACCTTCCAGGTTGCTGACACCATTCTTGCTGTTGCGACTCTTGGGTTCCTGGGGTTCGGGCTCAGTTACCCCGAAACCGACTGGGGAGGGCAGCTCTCCAGCGGGGTCAACTACCTGCTGTCAGGCTACTGGTGGCTTATCTACCCCGTCGGGCTCTGCCTCGTGGGACTTGTCCTTGCATTCAATCTCGTCGGAGAAGCCCTCCGCGATGTGGTGGACAAACGACGTACTGTCTGACCCGACCACGAATTCCTCAGCACACATCTAAACGAAAAAGGATCCACCCAGCATGGCTTTGATTGATATTGACGACTCAATGCTCCTGGTCATTGATGCGCAGGAAAGTTTCTATCGAGAGCACCGCACCGATGTCGACCGGGAAACCCTGGCGAAGGTCTTCGAGAGAATTAGTTGGGTAGTCGGTGCGGCCCAGGCCCTCGATGTTCCCGTCGTCGTGACTGAGGAGGATGCATCGCGCAACGGGCACACGGCTGCCAGCATCAGGAGCAACTTGGCGGCAGGCTCACCTGTTCTTCCAAAGTTCGCGTTTTCGGCGGCGGACAACCCGGAGATACTTGCTTCGATTACCGCCACTGGAGCATCCACCACAGTCCTGGTCGGGTTGGAGACCGATGTCTGCGTGGCCCATTCAGCTTTGCAACTCAAAGCTCTGGGACATCGCGTCGTGGCAGTTCACGACGCACTTTTCTCACCTCAGGCCGCACACGCCAACGGCCTGGCTCGCATGGAGCGCGCCGGAATCGAGCTCGTATCTGCCAAGGAACTCATTTACGACTGGGTTCGCACCGTGGAAAACATTCGCCGGTTCGCTCAAGAAAATCCTGCTCTGGCAGTGCCCCCTGGGTTCTCCTTGTAATCACCAGTTGACGAGCTACTTGCCGAGCCCCGGGGCACTCTGACCTCGGGGCTTTGTCACGAGCTCCTGCTGTTGCTGAAGGTGGCTTCCATGAGGTCGATCGCAGCAGGCCGGACGTGAGTGGTCACCGACGGCGTTGGGCAGGTAGGCGTGGCCAAGTCGCCGGTTCGTCGCGGTCCGCTGAGGGGAGCTGACGGGCCGGCTGGAACGATCGCCCATGCCCGCATCGCAGTGCTCCCGGTAGCGGGCAGCCCATCGGGTCGTGACCGAAACCTGAAAGCTTTCAGCCGCATGACGCAGCGGCAACTTTCCATCAACCATGCACTAAGCCAGACGGAGCCGGACCCCGGCGTCAGGATCGCGTTAGCAGGGGACAGTGAAGACCTCCTTGTGAAGCGGACGCTAGACAAGCACCGCCCCACTCGGAGGTCTTCTTTTGAGTCAGGCTCAGCACCGTCTTAACGCTTGGCCGTTCAGTGCACCGGTGGGTTGGCCTTCATAAAGTGCCGGAACACCGTTGACGAGAACGTGGCGCATGCCGTTGGCATAGCTGGCTGGCTGAGCGTAAGTAGCCGTGTCAGCGATCCCATCCAGACGGAACACAGCGATGTCCGCGAATGCACCCACGGAAATCGATCCCCGGTCCTTTAGCCGAAGGTTGCGTGCGGGAAGGGCCGTGAGTCGTCTTACGGTTTCTTCGATACTGACTCTTCCTTCGTCCCGGCTGTACCTGCTGATGACGCGGGCAAATGCGCCGAAAGCCCGAGGATGAACGGGATGTCCTGCGAAGAGCTCCTCAGTGGAGGGCGCGTCCGAATCTGAGCCGACTGAGACCCACGGACGATCGAAGGCGAGCCGGACATTATTTTCGTTAGCCATGAAATATGCCGCATCCGTCAGGGGTTCGACGTCCAAGAGATCCATCAACGTGTCAAGAGGATCCGAATCGCCACGCTCTTCAGCGATGGCGGCGAGGCTGGTACCGGGCTGGACAGCCAGGGACGGTATGGCCGAAAGGATAATGACTCCCTGCGCCCCACCTGAGGCTGCATACAGGTTTTCCCAGCCGGGATCCTCGACGAAGAAGGCTGCACGGATTTCTTCCCGTCCGGCTGCGTTCTCCAGATACCGCCGGAGTCCAGTGATGCCACCTATTCTGAATCGCGGCGGAATGGAGGATATGAGCCCCGTGCCTCCTGCGGCATAGGGGTAGACATCGGCTGTCACCGTGAGTCCTTCGGATCGTGCGGCCTCTATGAGGTCCAGAGCCACGGGCAGCTTTGACCAGTTTTCCCGGCCCACTGCTTTCAGGTGGTAGATCTCGGCGCGAGCACCAGATGCCCGGCTGATCTCGATCAGTTCCCGAACGCCTTCGAGCAGCCGGTCTCCCTCGCTGCGCAGATGGGAAATGTAGAGGGCATCGTGCCGTGCCAACACTTTCGAGTAGGCGATGAGCTCAGCCGTATCCGCGTAGCTTCCGGGGGGATAGATCAGCGCGGACCCTACACCGAGGGCCCCGTCCGACAGCTCTTGGTCCAACAATTCGCAAGCGTCATGAAGTTCACCTGCGCTGAGTTGGCGCTTAGCGTCTCCGGCTACCGCGGCACGCAAATTAACGGCCCCCACAAAGCTACCGACGTTAAACCCGACCCCCCGTCGTTCAAGGTGTTCGAGGAATCCACGCAAAGTCGGCCAGGATGCTCGAACGCCAACGGGCAAGGAACCGAATCCGAGTATTTCTTCGGACATTGAACTTGACATGGCCGACCGAACGGGCCCAAGTGACGCGCCTTCACCGAAGATCTGCGTAGTAACCCCTTGGTAGAGATCGGACAGTCCTCGGGGGTCCTGCTGCAGGGTGATGTAGGCGTGGCTGAGCACATTGATGAAGCCTGGGCTTACAAGGCAACCCCGGGCATCGAGCTCCTCTGCCCCCGGCACTTCCGCGACCCTGCCGATTTCAACGATGCGGTCACCGCTGACTGCAATATCTGCCTGCACGCCGGGTTGACCAGAACCGTCAAGAACGGTTCCGCCACGGATGATGAAGCTCACAGCCATCAGTTACCTCACTTCAGTAGATCAAGTTCCTGGCCGGGTCGCCGACCCCCTCTTAAGCATTGCAATCCCACGGCACAGGCAGTTCGTGGTTCTAGACGAATTATGGACGTTCCTTTGGGGATCCCTGCCTGGAAATGCCAGGGGAAGTCGTCGGATCCACCGAGTGGACCCGTTCTGAAATGTCGGGATGCACCATCTTTGACCGGGGCTCATGGTGCATGCTCGGACTATGCCGGAATCATCGAGGGAAAGGGATTGAATGTCGTCAGTCACGGAACTTTTGTATGGTCTTCGCATACCCGAACAACCAGCAATTTCACCCGATGGACAGGCTATTGCCTTGGTCATGCGGTCTGTTGACAGGGAGAAAGACACCTACATCCGCCGTCTTTGTCTGGTCCGCATCGATGACCCCACCGTAGTTGAACTCACTTCAGGTTCTCGGGATTCCGACCCGATGTGGCTTTCCGATTCCAGAATTGGGTTCCTCAGCTATGAGGAAGGACCGCCGTCGGTTTGGAGCGTGGACTCAACGGGAACCGACAGTAAGTTGCTCGCTACCATCCCGTATGAGATCGCTCGCGTTCGATGGAACCCGGACGGCACTCACGTCGCCTTCACCACCACCGCCCACGGCCATGGCATCGATCAGTCACTGGTGGTTTTCGACCTCCGCAGTGGAACGACCACCGTGATCCATGCTGGCGCTGAAATCGGCGAATTTGGATGGTCCCCTGACTCGAACAGCATCGTTTTCGTCAGCCCTTTCGGCGACGATCCCCATCGCACCGACGTGACCGCGGCAATGCTGGCTAGCACTGACGGGTCCGGTGAGGCACACCAGATAGGCCCCGACAAGGGCCACATCCTTGCCGCGACGTTCGCTTCCGACGGGATGTCAGTTGTTCTTACGGGGCGCCCGGATACCCGAGCCGGGAACACTCAGGCAATGATGGTTCGGTTCGCCGGAGACGGTTACGAAACGTTGACCGCTTCGTTCGACCGCAGCGTGCGGAATCTTCGGGTGGGCCCTGTCGGGTCATCGTCCCTTATGATTTGCGCCCGCGACGGCGGCTGGGTGCGGGCGTTTGAAGGCGGAACGGATGGGAGGCTCGTGAAGCATTTGGGGGAGAACCCCGGCTTTGACATCCTCGAGCTGTCCGAATCATCGCTTTCCGGAGAGTACGCCGCGACCGTGCGGACCCCCGACGCTTTTGGCGACATCGCTGTCCTTGACACCAGTAGTGGGCGGTGCACCCTCCTGGGGATAAGAACTGAGGATCCTGAAGCTGCAACTCCGCTGTTTAAACCGGCTCCCAACACATGGCGACTGCGCGGGGGAGAGACAATCCATGGCTGGATTATTCGGGCGAACACGTCAGAAACCGGGTGCCCGCTGCTCGTCGACCTTCACGGGGGGCCGCACCAGGCATGGAGCGGAGCGGTCGATGAGGCCTTCCTTTATCAGCAGGAGCTGGTACGACAGGGATGGGTGGTTGTCCTCATCAATTCCAGTGGGAGCGATGGATACGGCGAAACCTTTTCACGCGGCGTCTTCGGCGCTTGGGGTATTCATGACGGGGAGGAAGTACTCCAGATCATCGACCAGATGGTCGAAGAGGGTGGCATCGACCCCGAAAGAATCGCCGTATCGGGCTACAGCTACGGCGGCTTTCTCGTCAACGCACTCCTCACACGCGATCAGCGCTTCATTGCCGCTGCAGCCGGGGGGTCACTGTGTGATCTCGCCGGCTTGGTTCTCACTTCAAGCGACGGTCACTACATCGCCCGGTCCGAATTCGGTGGATACCCCGCCGACATCCCGCAAAAATACGCCACCATGTCACCGATCACCCATGTTGACAGAGTCGTCACCCCGACGCTGGTCTTCCATGGCGAAAATGACAGCACCCTTTCGCAAGCTCGCCGTTGGTTCAATGCGCTGAGCAGCGGGCGGGTTCAGGCAGAACTCAAGATCATCCCTGACGCGGACCACGAGTTCATCTTCACCGGGTCTCCGTCACAACGTAATGCCGTCAACACCTTGCTTGTCGAATGGTTCGGGAAGCATTCTCCACACCATCCCACGACTGAAAGTTCTCCAGTATGACCACAGAAACCCTTGCCCACTTCGGCGCGCTTACCAACCAAATGCTTCAAGACATTCGGATCCTCGTTGAAACGGAGTCCCCGTCGGCTGATCTGAACGCCGTCGCTCGTAGCGCAGATGAAGTGCTCTCCATGGGCCAACGGATCCTCGGTGCTGAAGGGGAACGAATTGTCATAGACGGCTGCACACACCTGAGATGGCGGTTAGGCACAGGGAAGCGCAGAGTCCTGCTCCTCGGCCATCACGACACAGTTTGGCCGCATGGAACGTTGGTGAAGCAACCCTTCTCCCAGGACGACGGTATTGTCCGTGGCCCGGGCAACTTCGACATGAAAGTCGGAGTTGTCATGTCCTTCCATGCCGTGGCCTCCCTGGCCCCGGGCTCTTCCGTGACGGTCCTGATAACCGGCGACGAAGAAATCGGTTCACATACTTCCAGAAAGCTGATCGAATCCGCCGCGGCCGAAAGCGACGCCGTCTTTGTACTCGAAGCTGCAGCCGAGGGCGGCGCACTCAAAATCGGTCGCAAGGGAATGTCCGACTATCGTGTGAGCGTCTCGGGGAAAGCTGCCCACGCCGGACTCGAACCCGAAAAAGGCATCAACTCCGCAGTCGAGTTGTCCCATCAGGTACTGCGAATCGCGGAACTGGCATCGGAAGCGCAAGGGACGAGCGTAGTCCCCACGGTGCTATCGGCGGGGACCACGACGAATACGGTACCTGCAACCGCAGACGTAGCGGTGGACGTCCGGGCATGGAATCAAGAAGAGCAGGACAGGGTGGACGTCGGAATGCGGTCTTTGACGGCCGTCCTGCCGGGGGCAGTTGTCTCCGTCACTGGCGGGCTAAACCGCCGCCCAATGGAGACAACCATGTCGTCTTCCCTGTTTGAGAGTGCGCGTGCCGTCGCTCAGAACCTTGGACTGGGAGAGCTCGCCGGCGCGAAAGTGGGCGGGGGATCGGATGGCAACTTCACTGCCGGACTTGGGATCCCCACTCTCGATGGGCTCGGCGCAGTAGGCGGGGGAGCCCACGCAGAGAACGAGTATTCCGTCATAGCCGAGATTCCCCGGAGAACCGCACTCCTGGCCGGCCTCATCGAACGCACACTTGTGCCGGTCGCTGAGACCAACCAAGGGCCAATAACTAGTGCGATTGGACGGTGACTGACCACTCATGATCAACCAAGCTCAACCTATGTCGCAAATCACTTCAAACCCCTCAAATCCTGCCCTGGACCGCACGTCCAATGCGCGTCAGTCCGCGATGCGCGCGGCCTCGCTCGCCAATGTTGCGATACGACCCTTGAGTCATCTCGACGACTTCATCGCATGCGAAGCTCTCTTCGATTCAATTTGGCGGCCGGAATCCGGATCCTCACTCATGGCCAAAGACCTGCTCCGCGGTATCAGCTCCGCCGACAGCTACGTCTCGGGTGCGTTCCAAACAGGGCAACTCGTTGGTGCCTGTGTCGGGTTCTGGGGGCCACCGGAATCTCGGAGCATGCACAGCCACATCGCCGGAGTCAGCGGCAACGCCCGCGGCCGAAACGTCGGTTATGCGCTGAAGCTGGACCAGCGAGCACACGCATTGGAGAGCCAAGTAGACACCATCACGTGGACATTTGACCCTCTGGTTCGCCGGAACGCCTTCTTTAACTTTCACAAACTTGGCGGTATGGCTTCGAAGTATCTGGTCAACTACTACGGGCCGATGCTCGATGACATCAACGGAAGCGACGACTCAGACCGGCTTCTCCTGGAATGGGACCTGGCGAGCCCGGGCGTGGTCCGGCGCTGCGATGCAACGCCGGGGACGAGTAACCCACACATGGCGGAGCAGGACAGCGTTCCCGCACTCACCGTGGGCAGCGCCGGCCAGCCTCAGCTCACCGTGACCGACGCGTCGAGGCTTTCGGTCGGAGTTCCGGAAGACATCGAAAAAGTTCGGCACCTGGACCCGGGACTTGGACGCGAGTGGCGGACTGCGGTGCGTGAAGTTCTCACCGGCTTCCTCTCCCGTGGCGGCCGCGTCGAGGGATTTGATCCAGCAACAGGCAGCTACATCGTGACGAAAGGAAAGTAATTCATGAAAATCGAGGCCGTTGAAATCCGGCGAATCCAGATGCCCTTGGTGGCACCGTTTCGCACGTCGTTCGGAACACAGCATGAGAGGGAGATGCTACTCCTGCGCGTGCGAACGCCCGGTGGGGATGGTTGGGGCGAATGCGTTGCCATGTCAGACCCGCTCTACTCATCTGAATACGTCGATGCAGTCGAAGACGTCCTGCGACGATTCCTCATCCCGGACCTCCTTGCCATGGGCGAGGTCACGGCCAACGCCGTGGGACCCAGGCTCCACAAATACAAGGGTCACAGGATGGCCAAAGCCGCGCTGGAGATGGCCGTTCTGGACGCCGAGCTCCGGAACCAGAACATCTCGTTCGCGAGCAGTCTCGGCGCAGTCCGCACACATGTCCCAAGCGGAGTTTCAGTCGGAATCATGGATTCGGTTCCGGAACTGCTTGAAGTCGTAGGCAAGTACCTGAGCGACGGCTACGCGCGGATCAAACTCAAGATCGAACCAGGCTGGGACCTTGCGCCCGTCCGTGCAGTTCGAGAGAAGTTCGGTGATGACGTATTGCTTCAAGTGGACGCAAACACGGCGTATACGTTGGGCGACGCCCACCAATTGGCCAAACTTGATGCCTTCGACCTGTTGCTGATTGAACAGCCGCTCGACGAAGAAGATGTGGTTGGGCACGCCGAGCTGGCGAGAAAAATCCGGACACCTATCTGCCTGGACGAATCGATCGTATCCGCCAGTACGGCAGCGGCAGCCATCAAGCTTGGGGCATGCGAGATCGTCAACATCAAGCCGGGGCGAGTGGGCGGATATCTTGAGGCTCGGCGCATCCATGACGTGTGCGTTGCCCTCGGTGTCCCGGTGTGGTGCGGAGGCATGCTCGAAACCGGCTTAGGCAGGGCTGCCAACGTGGCCCTTGCAGCGCTCCCCGGGTTTACGCTTCCAGGTGACGTATCCGCTTCAAACCGCTTCTACATCGACGACGTGACCGAACCCTTTGTTCTCGAGAATGGAGGCCTGACCGTTCCGAATGGCCCGGGCCTAGGGGTAGCCCCTCTGGAGGATCGACTTCAAGAATTTACCCTCAGCTCGGAGAACATCGGGGCATAGGCCTCGTTGATATCAACGAAAATAACCGCAAAGTTGGTATAATTCTCCCAGTGATGCTCATGCGGATTCCATTATATTGGAGACGTGCTAAGCCCAATGTCCTTCAAGCCCCAGACCAGCCTCACCCGCATCCTCAGTGATTTGGGAGACACGCTGCTGGAGTTGGTCGCTGGTCGCGCAAACGCGACCAGCGACCTGGGCGGCATCACTATCTACGACCGGGCCGACGAACTCAGCCTTGCTCCCAGGGCAGTGGTACTGGGCGTTGGTGTGCATGATCCCGAGGAGATCGTGTCACTCCTACGCAAACTTGGCGAGCATGATGCCGCCGCCCTCATTGTCCGCTCACCAGTAGACAAAACACCTGACCTGTTGGCGGCTGTCCGTGCCTCAGGAGTCCTACTGCTGGGCCTAACAGAGGGCGCCTCGTGGTCGCAAGTGGCGGCGATGCTACGGATTCTGTTGGCAGAAGATGACGTTGGTGATGAATCTCCACAAACGCTGGGCGGAATGCCGTCCGGGGATCTGTTCGCATTGGCGAATGCTATCGCTGCCTTGCTGGATGCGCCCGTGACAATTGAGGATCGAGGCTTCAATGTTCTCGCATTCTCGGGACGGCAGGATGAGGGAGATCCGTCACGGGTCGAAACGATTCTTGGACGTCAGGTGCCACAACGATTCGCTGATGCCCTGAATAGGTCAGGCATTATCGGTGATCTCTACAAGGGAAGTGCGCCGGTCTACTTAAATCCTGACGATACGGACGCTGAAGGCATCAGGCTGCCTCGTGTTGCGGTAGCCGTTAAGGCTGGCGAAGAGATTCTTGGATCGATCTGGGCCGTTGTCAGCAGTCCGTTGAATGCTGAAAGAACCCAGGCTTTCGTGGATGCTGCGAAGCTGGTCTCGCTGCACCTGCTGCGGAACAGAGTCGGGGCAGACGTGGAACGCAGAGTACGTTCAGAGCTCATGTCAACCGCACTTGAGGGCGGCGCCGGCGCTCCGGAAGCGGTGGCCCGGCTCGGCCTTCTGGGGCAGAAGCTGGTTGTCATCGCGCTGGGGCTGGTCCAACAGGAGCCAGACCGGGCTGACACCATTGGACAGGCGCGGTTCGTTGCTGAACGCCATCGGGTTGCTGACGCCCTCGCCATGCATCTCAGTGCCATTCAGTCACGTTCAGCAGTGTCTCTCATCGGCGACATCGCATATGGGATTCTGCCGATGCCGGGAGATCCGGACTCAGCCGAAGACCGGGCGGCAAGAGTAGCATCCGCATTCCTTGCCCGTACCGGTTCCAAAGTGCCGGGAGTCATAGGAATCGGTCCTTTAGCTACGGATATCAGTGGATTGCACCGTTCACAAACGGGTGCGGACCGCGCTGTCAGGGTCCTCCTGTCACGGGCCGTTCCGGGTGCGGTTGCTTCCATAGCCGACGTCCAGGTTGATGCCCTGCTGTTAGAACTCGGTGACATGGTCCTGGCCAGAGGAGACGAAATATCTGGCCCGATAGCCCGCCTTGTGCGATATGACGCCGAGCACAGCGGCCAGCTGCTCGAGACGCTTCAGTGTTGGCTCGACGCCTTCGGTGACGTCGCCGCGGCATCCGCCAAGGCCTTCGTTCACACCAATACATTTCGCTACCGGCTCAAGCGGGTTGCCGAGGTGGGTGCAATTGATCTCACGGATCCAGAACAAAGGCTTGCTCTCATGCTGCAGTTGCGGCTGATGGCCTCGGGGATCGGGAACGGCTGAATGCTTCTGCGTATTCGGTGACCGCAACGAGGCATGTGGCTCTAAATCGTCTACTTCGACGAGGCGGCGGCTCCGCTTATCGCGGACATTTAAGAAATGAAATCAGCAGAGGACTCAAAAGAATTACCTGCCTTTACTCGAAGTCAGGATGAAACGACTTCTAAACGAGCCCGTAACTACGGGCTGAGCTTCGGTAAAGGCACGCCGGGACCGACTAATTCACTGGTGGATGTCGAGGGTGTGCTTGTGGGTCATGCCACGCTTACCGACGCCAACCAAGGAATCCATTCCGGCGTTACGGCGGTGGTGCACCGCGACTTAGCGGCTTGCAGCCCCTTACCGGCCGGTTTCTTTGCCGGCAACGGCTATGGAAAGTTCGTTGGCGCGACCCAGATCCAGGAATTGGGAACGATTGAAACGCCCATCCTGTTGACCTCGACATTGTCGACATTTCGGGTAGCCGATTCATTGATCACATGGCTTCAGGAGCGCAATCCAACCCGCCTGACCTCGATCAATCCTGTCATTGGAGAGATCAACGACTCCTGGCTATCCCTCGGTGCAGATCGGCCGGTCACACCCGATGACGTCTTCGCAGCACTCAACACAGCCGGTCCGGCACCAGTTGACATGGGAAACAAAGGAGGGGGAACGGGTGCATGCGCCTTAGGATTCAAAGCCGGAATAGGCTCAGCATCCCGCGAAGTCACCATCCAGGGAAGCAAACGTACCGTTGGAGTGCTGGTGCAAGCCAACATGGCCGGCGAACTCCGCCTGGAAGGCACGCGGATCACTCCGGAATCGATCGGTCTGCCAGTCTCGGGTCCGAGCAACGCAGACGGCTCCTGTGTGGTAGTGGTTGCCACCGATTTCCCATGCTCAGCCAGTGAATTGGCCCGCATAGCCCGTCGCGGGGTCTTCGGGTTGGGACGCACAGGCGCGGCCTATTCCCACGGCAGTGGCGACTACGCGGTTTCCTTCACAACTCAAACCGCTCCCGGCCGGGCCCTGAACCCGCAGGAACTGGACGAGGTCTTCGATGCCGTTATGGACAGCGTTGAAGAAAGCGTGCTGGACGCAATACTGAGCGCAACAACAGTGTCTCTCCCGTGGGGCCGCACGGCTCACGCGTTTCCGCATTCCAGTCTGTTTCGTGGATCGACCAAGTGAAGCGGAGAACTTCAGCCTCACTCGTGCAGAACCATACGGCGGTCCCCTTGGGCCGTGGTGCACCTGACGGACGACTCCTGGGAGTTCTTGGTGGCATGGGTCCGCTGGCAACCGCCCATTTCTATCAGACGATTGCCTCGCTGACAGCCGCTCAAACAGACCAACAACACCTGCCTGTTGTGATCTGGGCTGACCCACGGGTGCCTGATCGAACAGACTTCCTTCTCGGAAGAGGGCGATCCCCGGTATGGATGATGGCCAAGGGAATCAACGCGCTTGAGCAAGCAGGCGCCAGGGCTGTGGCCATTCCATGCAATACCGCTCACGCGTTCCTGCCCGAGCTGCAGGCTGAGACTCCCTTGAAGATTGTCGACATGATTCGGGCAACCGTGGCAGACGCAGTCAAGCTCCATCCAGACGCAAAGTGCATCGGAATTCTCGGAACCCGGGGGACGAGACGCGCCCGTCTTTATGAAACGGCGGCAGCCGAGATCGGGCTAGGAGTTCGTCATGTCTCCGAACATGACCAACGCACCATGGTGGACGAAGCCATTCGACTCGTTAAACAGGGGGAACCCCTCGACAAAGCAGTACAGCTGATCAGAGCAGCTGCCGAGACGCTGCAGAGGGACGGCGCCGACATCGCGATCGCAGCCTGCACGGAAATCCCACTGATAACGAATCAAGCAGCCCAAGTCCTGCCCATCATGGACTCAGTCACATCCCTCGCGACAGCATGTATTCGCGAATTCGGCTTCGAAGTTGCGGGTCTGTGATCTGACCACGACATCGCGCGGGTGTGGGCCCATGTGGTTAGCCGCCGGGATTCTTGCCGCTGTTCTCCTCCGATATTGAGCGCCAACAGCGGCCATGGGGACCTGTCTCCTGCTAAGTCCGGTATTCCGGACACTCCCGGCGGCCCGGTGCTGGTCATTGCCTAGCGAAAGGTGCACGCTTGAGTACGGGATACCGGACAGCTCCGGCATCCCGTAAGCAGCCCAGCAGCGAGGAACCATGACAACGACGCCAACCGCACCAGGCAAAGCCACGTCCAAAGTCCCGGCGGCCGAAAATACGCTGCGGATTTTGAAACTGTTGGCTTCGCGCCGCGGTCCCATGGCGGCGTCGAACATCGCCACTGCGCTGGGTTTGCCGCGATCCAGCGTGTATCACCTGCTCGGCGTCATGGAGGCGAACGGGTTCGTCCTGCATCTGCACGAGGAACAGCGCTACGGTCTGGGCATCAGCGCGTTCGAACTCAGTTCGGCGTACTCGCGTCAGGAACCCTTGTCCCGGCTGGGACGTCCGATGCTCGCTTCCCTGGTGGATGTGATCGGGGAGAGCGCCCACTTGGCGGTGCTCCACGGCCGGGACGTTCTCTACATCGTGGAGGAGCGCGCCAAGAATCGCCCCAGCCTGGTGACCGACGTCGGGGTCCGCCTGCCCAGCCACCTCACGGCGACGGGCCGGGCGATCCTGGCCGCCCTGCCAAAGTCGCAGGTCCGCGCCCTGTATCCGAACGCTGCCGCCTTCACATCGCGGCACGAGGTGGAGTTCCCCATCATGAAGTATTCGGCGTTGTCGTCGCACTTGGACCAAGTGCGGCTCCGTGGCTACGCCACGGAAAACGGCGAAATCACGCCGGGATTCTGCTCCATAGCTGCCGCTGTGACGGACCATGTTGGCTGGCCGACGGCGGCAGTGGCCGTCACGTTCCTGGAGGACAAAGTGCCAGCTGAGCAGTGGCCGGTCCTTGCTGCACGCATCCGCAAGGCCGCCGACGAACTGTCGGTGCGAATCCACGGCCGTCCGGGGGCCTGACGTGGTGCTTAGTCTTGCCCGCTGGCTTCCTTCTCGACGAGTTTCCTGAAGGTCTCCAGCTCGCCTTGGAAGCTGCCTTTGTAGGAACCCAGGGCGAAAAGCCGTCCGAAAATCCCGGCGATGAAGCCACGGGTGACGAACTCCTGGTCGATGCGTGTGCCCTGGCCCTCGGCCGTAAATCTCACATCTGACTCGCCCTTCAGGATCGCATTACCGAAACGAGTGCGGATGTGCCGCGGCGGCTCTGCGGCGAGGATTTCCGTAGGGCTTGCCATACGTCCAAACCACACCGTGTAACGGCTGCCGGCCTGGTTGGGCGGGCCAACCCGATGGGTGACGCGGGTGACTCCTCCGATCCATTCGGAGAACCGATCCAGGTCCGTCCACACCGCGAAGACGCGCTGGGGCGGCGCCGAGACGAGGGTTGTCACCCGGTACGTTGCCATGGGTCCAGCATGCGCTCATTGCCGAGTAAATGCGAGGGCTAAGCATGTCTGTAATTCCGGACAGCACCCTTCCAAAAGCCGTTCCGGCCGCTCGACAAAGGAGCTTTAGTAGAAGCAGAAGATCTTTCCACCACACACTTCCCATAGACGAAGGAGTCACCATGGCACCCGCCGATTTCACTACTGGTGCCCGTCCGGTCAAGGCCGCCCGGGGTACTGAGCTTACTGCCAAGTCGTGGCAGACCGAGGCGCCGTTGCGCATGTTGATGAACAACCTGGATCCGGAGGTCGCTGAGCGTCCGGATGATCTGGTGGTTTATGGCGGTACGGGCCGTGCTGTTCGTTCCTGGGCCGCGTTTGACGCGATCACCCGGACTCTTGAGTCCATGGAGAAGGACGAAACGCTTCTGGTGCAGTCGGGCAAGCCGGTGGGTGTGTTCCGTACTCATGAGTGGGCGCCGCGTGTGCTGCTGGCCAACTCCAACCTGGTGGGGGATTGGGCTACGTGGCCTGAGTTCCGCCGTCTCGAGGCCGAGGGTTTGATGATGTACGGCCAGATGACGGCCGGGTCCTGGATTTACATCGGCACCCAGGGCATCCTGCAGGGCACGTACGAGACGTTCGCCGCGGTTGGCAATAAGCTGGCCGCGGAGGGCCGCCATCCGGCTCCTGCTGCGGAGGGTTCCACGGAGGGCCCGTTGGCCGGGACGCTGACCTTGACGGGTGGTTGTGGTGGCATGGGCGGGGCCCAGCCGCTGGCGGTAACCCTGAACGATGGCGCGTGCTTGATTGTGGACGTGGACGAAACCCGTCTCCGCCGCCGGGCCGGGAAGCGCTACCTGGACGAGGTCGAAACTGATCTGGACGCCGCGATCAAGAAGGTCCAGGCCGCGAAGGACGAGCGCCGCGGCTGGTCCGTGGGTTACGTGGGCAACGCCGCTGAGGTGTTCCCCGAGCTGCTCCGCCGCCACCAGGCCGGGGAAGTGACTTTTGATGTGGTCACCGACCAGACGAGTGCGCACGACCCGTTGTCTTACCTGCCGGAGGGCATCACCGTGGCCGAGTGGCACACCGAGGCTGAGGCTGATCCGGAAGGGTTCACTAAGAAAGCCCAGGCTTCCATGGCCCGCCAGGTCCAGGCGATGGTGGAGTTCCAGGATGCCGGGTCTGAGGTGTTCGACTACGGCAACTCCATCCGTGATGAGGCACGCAAGGGCGGGTACGAGCGCGCGTTCGAGTTCCCCGGCTTCGTCCCGGCCTACATCCGTCCGCTGTTCTGCGAGGGCCTCGGCCCGTTCCGTTGGGTGGCACTGTCCGGTGATCCGGAAGACATCGCCGTGACTGACAAGGCCATCAAGGAACTGTTCCCGGAGAACAAGCACCTGCACAAATGGCTCGACGCCGCCGCGGACCGGGTGGAGTTCGAAGGCCTCCCGGCACGTATTTGCTGGCTCGGGTACGGCGAACGGGCCAAGGCCGGCCTGCTGTTCAACCAGCTCGTGAAGGAAGGCAAAGTCAAGGCCCCGATCGTAATCGGCCGTGACCACCTGGACTCCGGTTCTGTGGCCTCCCCGTACCGGGAAACTGAGTCCATGGCAGACGGTTCCGATGCGATTGCTGACTGGCCGTTGCTCAACGCCCTGATCAACACCTCTTCCGGTGCCACCTGGGTATCGATCCACCACGGCGGCGGCGTCGGAATTGGCCGGTCCCTCCACGCCGGACAGGTCTCCGTCGCTGACGGAACCGACCTCGCCGCAGAGAAACTTGAACGGCTCCTGACCAACGACCCCGGCATGGGCGTCATCCGCCACGTCGACGCCGGTTACGACCGCGCCGTCGAGGTCGCCAACGAACGCGGCGTCCGTATCCCGATGAACGAGAAGTAGGCAACACCATGACTATTACCTCCAACGAACAGCTCACCGTTACCCTCGGCTCCAGCGGCGTCACCCCGGAAGACGTGGTCGCCGTCGCACGCCACGACGCCAAGGTGACCATCTCTCAGGACGCCCTGGACAACGTTGCCAAGGTGCGTGCGCACATTGATGATCTGGCTACCAGCGATGTCCCCGCCTACGGCATTTCCACGGGCTTCGGGGCCCTTGCCAACCGCCACATCCCCAACGACCTCCGCACGCAGTTGCAGAAGTCGCTGATCCGCAGTCACGCTGCAGGGATGGGCCCGGCTGTGGAACGCGAAGTGGTCCGCGGCATCATGTTCCTCCGCGCCAAGACCTTGGCCTCCGGCCGCACCGGCGTCCGCCCTGTGGTTCTCCAGACCATGGTGGATGTCCTCAACGCCGGCATCACCCCGCTGGTCCGCGAGTTCGGTTCGCTGGGTTGCTCCGGCGACCTCGCGCCGCTGTCGCACTGCGCCTTGGTCCTCATGGGCGAAGGCGAAGCCGCAGGTCCCGACGGCGAACTGTACGGAACCGCTGGCAAGCCGCCTGTTGCTGAGCTGCTCGCGCAGCACGGCATCGAGCCGGTAACCCTCGCCGAGAAGGAGGGCCTGGCGCTCGTCAATGGCACCGAGGGCATGTTGGGCATGCTGCTGATGGCCATCGCCGACATCCGCATGTTGCTTGCGACGGCGGATGTCACCGCCGCGCTCAGCGTTGAAGCGTTGCTGGGTACGGACCAGGTGTTCCTGCCTGAGCTCCATGCAGCACTGCGGCCGCACCCCGGCCAGGCTGCCAGCGCGGACAACATGCTCCGCGTGCTGTCCAACTCGTCCATTGTCGCTTCCCACCGGATCAACGACACCAAGGTTCAGGACGCGTACTCGCTGCGTTGCGCCCCGCAGGTTGCCGGCGCTGTCCGCGACACCGTGGACCATGCAGCGCTGGTCGCTTCCCGCGAACTCGCCGCAGCGATCGACAACCCCGTGGTCCTCCCGGACGGCCGCGTCACGTCCAACGGCAACTTCCACGGTGCCCCCGTGGCCTACGTCCTGGACTTCCTGGCCATCGCCGTCGCGGACCTGAGCTCCATTGCCGAGCGCCGTACGGACCGCATGCTGGACCCGGCCCGCTCGCACGGTCTCCCGGCGTTCCTTGCTGCGGATCCCGGTGTTGATTCCGGCCTGATGATCGCCCAGTACACGCAGGCCGGACTGGTCTCGGACAACAAGCGCCTGGCTGTTCCTGCGTCGGTGGACTCCATCCCGAGCTCCGCCATGCAGGAAGACCACGTATCCATGGGCTGGCACGCTGCCCGGAAGCTGCGCAAGTCCGTGGAGAACCTCCGCCGGGTGCTCGCCGTCGAGCTTGTCACCAGCGCCCGCGCCATTGACATGCGGACGCAAATGTCCGACGGCGAACTCACCCCGGGTCCCGCCGGTACGGCAGTGCTCGAGGTGCTTCGCGACGTGGTTCAGGGCCCGGGCACCGATCGATTCCTGTCACCGGAACTGGAAGCGGCTGACCGTTTGGTTGGCTCCGGTGCGGTCCGTGCGGCCGCCGAATCCGCCGTCGGGATTTTGGCCTGACGTCGAATAAAACGCTCATTTGATGGGCATATTTGTCACGTCCCGGTCTTTGTTCGCAACGCAATCACCGGGGCGTGGCAAATGTAGTAAAACTTATGGTGTAAGTCACGTCCACAACAACGGTGTTGTGGGCTTGACGGTCAACCGTTCACAACTCAATACACAACAGAGAACATCCACAAAGGGGTAGAAGTTCAATGAAGGCACGCGGAGCAGTCCTGTCCAGGCGAAGCGCTCACACGGCTACGGTTACCGACTGGAAGACGTTGAAGGTGGGGGAGACCGTTGAAGTGGTCAAATATGCCCACGTCATCGCGGCCGGTCGGATCGAGGAGATTTCCAGCAGCGGAAACGTTGTTTGGCTTGAGCGCTCCGGCGCGGGCGTTACCGAAGAGGGCAAGGAACTGTTCATGAAGTCCGACGGCGTGACTCTCCGCAGGGCGTAGACACCCAACTGAGTCGCAGCTGAGCGCGTTCTGAGCGCCGAAAACGCGCTTAATTGCGACCTACTTGGGTTGGGGCAGCTTAAACAGAAACCGGGGCTCGTTCCCTTCCGCGGGTAGTAGATGCGGAAAGGAACGGGCCCCGGTTTTTGGCGTCGCTGCCAGGAAATACTTTGGGGGTATCAGGCAGCGAGGACTTCGCGGGTCTGACCGAAGGGAACGGATTCGTCCAGAGCCACGGTGTAGGTGCCGGGCTCGTGCCGGGTCACCAGAATGCCGCAGTTAGCGTCTGCTGCTGCGTTTTCGATCAGGGCATCCACGGCGCGGTCGAGTCCGTCGTGGATTTCGTCTGCCTTGGAAAAGGACAGGCGAATTTCGCGTTCTGCAGTCATTGCAGGGGTCATTGGGGGCCTCCTATTACGTGCCGCATGCGAGGGCGACCCATCAATCATAATCGGTAGGAACCGAAAATTTGTAAGATGACTGGCAGGTGAGTGACCTGCGTCTCACCTTAAATGCCGCGAGATGGCACTTAGCGGCAATGTTTGAGCGGCCAAACGTTGCCATCAAATGCCATCTCGCGAACGGGAGACGGTGGGCGGCCCCTAAGACGTGGTGGCGGGATTCGAACCCGCGTACGCTGCTTTGCAGGCAGCTCCCTGGCCTCTCGGGTACACCACGTGCAAACGACACTAGGGGCCCGACGGTGAACCCGGCAAAGTTGGTTTCCCCGCTTTTCGCAGGGCTACGCAGGATGTCCCTGAACTACGGTGTGGTGTCGCCGGGCTACGGGCAGGTTGCCTCGCGTTGCCTCCAGAGACCTGCCGAGCTGTGCGTCCGGCAGCCGGCGGATCAGCGGATTGTTCGTTGAGCGCTACGTTCAAGTGCGGGAGCCGCGGACAAGCGCGGGATCCTTGCCAGCGCGGCGCCTGGAAGGCAGTGCCGCCAGCTTTGAAACTCCCGCAGCAAGAAGCAGCGTCAGGATGGCAGCAGCCATGTGCGTGTAGAGCATGAGATGAACGTTGCCTCCGCTGGCGGCTGCCCCGGCGGGCACGTCCGCCAGGGCCTGGCTGCCGTGCAGGTGGTCCAGGAACCCGCTGCCCGGGAAGTAGCCCCCGAAAGCGTCGAATCCGAAGTGCAGCAGTTGCTGCGCCACCCCGGACAGCAGTAGCAAGAGCAAGGGGCCGTGGATCCAACGGGCCATGACTTGGGCAGCCAAAGCGCCGATGGCAGCGAAGGCCAAGAGGACAGGGACGGCCGGAGCGCTGCCGCCAGCCACCATGTGCGCTGTAAGTCCCAGAATCACAGCTGCCGGCCCGGCCACCCAAGCCCACTTGTCCTGCACAGGAGTTGCGCTCATTGCCGTCCTTCCCTCCCCACAGGCTAAGTGGAAGAGGACGGCTGGAAAAGGGGCCGGGAAATCTAGGCAAGCAAGGTGTTGACCAACCGGGCCGCAACCTTAGCTGTCCTGGAATCAATATCGAACTCCGGATTCAGTTCGGCGATGTCCACATGCAGCAACTTTCCGCTCGCAGCCACCTGGCGGCAGATCGCGCTAATCACGGGCAGAGGCACGCCATACGCGGCAGGCGCGCTCACCCCGGGAGCCACCGACGCCGGCATCACGTCAAGGTCGATGGTCAGGTACAGGACGTCCACTCCTGCCAGGAATTCAGTGACGAATACCTCTGCGGCTTCGGGCGAGCAGAGTTCATCGAGCAGGTACTTCACGCCCAGCCGGTTGGCGGTATCGAAGAGCGTTCGTGTGTTGTTCGGTTCTGAAATTCCGACGACGGCGTACTGCAGTTCGCGCCCAGCGGCAGCTTCCGCGTGGGCCATCTGCAGGAACGGAGTGCCCGAGCTCGGCGTGGGTTCATCACGCAGGTCAAAGTGGGCGTCCAGGTTCAGCACACCCAGCCGCTTGCCGCGCACCGTTTCAGAGCCGGCCACGCCAAGGTAGCTGGCGAACGCGGTTTCGTGGCCTCCGCCCAGCACCACGGTGAGGTTTCCGGCGTCGAGCAGTCCCGAAATGGCGCGTCCGGCGCGCTCTTGGCCCGCTTCAAGTGAGTCGTCCTCCACAACCACATCACCGGCGTCGAACACGTCACGGTCTAGGTGGAACGCCAGCGGACCAAGCGCCGATCGGATGGCGGCCGGAGCTTTGGCCGCGCCTGCACGGCCCTTGTTGCGGAGGACGCCGGCGTCGCTGCAGAAACCAAGCACGACGGCGGGACGCGCGCCTGCTGCGGCGGCTGCGGACGTGTGCGGCGTGATGGCCTGCCACCAGCGGCGGTGCTCGGCGCCGTCCCCATCAAAGCGGCCGGTCCACGGCGCGGGAATGACGTCTACGGTGGGGGCGCTTGTTTCCATGCTTCAAGCACACCCGAACACGCCGGCGAAAACCAGCGATCCAACCCCGGGAGTGTCTGAAACTCCGGACTTCCCCCTCTCAGGGACCCGGCGAGCGTTTACTTGACGCCCAGCAGCTCTTCCACGGTTCCGATGCCGAAGAACAGCAGGAAGGCAGCAGCCACAGCCCACATGAGCGGGTGGACTTCGCGGGCGCGGCCCTGGAAGGTGCGGATCAGGACGAAGGAGATGAAGCCTGCGCCGAGGCCGTTGGCGATGGAGTAGGTGAACGGCATGAGGGCGATGGTCAGGAACGCGGGAATTCCAACGCCCCAGTCCTGCCAGTCAATCTTGCCCACCTGGGAGACCATCATGAAGCCCACAACCACCAGTGCGGGGGCAACGGCTTCGAAAGGAACCAGGTTGATCAGGGGAGTGAAGAACATGGCCACCAGGAAGAGCGCACCCGTGACAATCGAGGCGAGTCCGGTCCGTGCGCCTTCGCCGATTCCTGCGCCGGACTCCACGAAGATCTGGTTGGATGAAACAGACGCGCCGCCGCCCACGATCGCTCCGAGCGCGTCCACCTGGAGCACGCGGTCCACGTTGGGGATGTTCCCGTCCTCATCCACGGTTCCGGCCTCGTTGGCCAGGCCCACCATGGTGCCCATGGCGTCGAAGAAGATGCTCAGGAGGATCACGAACGCCAACAGAGCTGCAGCGATGAAACCGAGGTGCTCAAAGGCGCCGAACGGGTTTGCCTTGCCTATGAGGGACAGGTCCGGTGCGCCCCATTCGGTGAGCGTGGGGGCCACCAGGGACCAGCCGCGGGGGTTGACGTTAGTGCCGTCAAAGCTCGGGCCAATGTGGAGTGTGAATTCGAGGATGGCGGCCAGTGCCGTGGACACGACGATGCCGATCAGGATGGCACCCCGGACCTTGCGTACCACCAGGGCAATGGTCAGGATCAGGCCCACTGCGAACACCAGCGTAGGCCAGCCCAGGAGCTTGCCGTCCACGCCCAGTCCCAGCGGAACAGTGGTGCCGGCGGCGTCGGGGATGCGGCGCACAAATCCTGCGTTGACCAGGCCAATCAGCGCAATGAAGAGGCCAATGCCCACAACGATCGCCGTCTTGAGGGCCTCCGGAACGGCTTTGAACACGGCTGTGCGGAATCCCGTGAGCACCAGGATGAGCATGGTGACGCCGGACAGCACCACCAGGCCCATCATGTCCGGCCAGGTCAGCCCCGGATGCGAGGCGACCGTGACCGCCACGAACGCGTTGACGCCCAAGCCCGTTGCCACAGCGAACGGGTGCTTGGCCCATGCCCCCATGAGGATGGTCAGAATGCCGGCCACGAACGCGGTAGTGGCTGCTACGGCCGTGAAGCCGAGGGACGCTCCGCTCGAATCAGGCCCGGAGAGGATCAGCGGGTTCAGCACCACGATGTAGCTCATGGCGAAGAAGGTCGCGAAGCCGCCACGGATTTCCCGCGAGTACGTGGATCCGCGTTCGGAGATCTTGAAGTAACGGTCTACTGCAGAACCTTGTTTAAGCATGGAGGACTCCGGTGATCGAGGGGAGTTTGCTCTCAAATCCTATGTGGTCCGGTGCAGGCCCTCCCAACGATTCGCCTAGTCTGTAAGGAAGCCAACACTAGGAGAAACCGCCCCATGCGTACCATCCGCCCGCTTCTGGCCGCCGTCGTCGCTGCTCTTGCCTTTGCTTCCGCCCTGCTGTTTTCCGCGGTGCCGGCATCCGCGCACGACGTCGCAGAATCAACCACGCCAGCCAACGGTGCCAGCGTGGCGGAAGTCCCGGCGTCGGTCTCCATTACGTTCAACAACCGCCCCCTCGCCATTGGTTCCGGCGTAACCGTGACGGCCGGCGGCGAGAATTGGGCGGACGGTCCGGTCGAAATTATCGACAACCAGGCCGTTCAGAAGCTTCGCGAGGGCGCCCCCGCAGGCGAGTTCACGGTGGTTTGGCGCGTCGTCAGCTCCGATTCGCACCCCATCGAGGGCACCTTCACTTTCACGGCCGCCGCGGCAAGCTCGACGACGGCGAGTGGTACGGCAGGTGCCTCACCGGCGGCGTCAGCTTCGGTCCCCACCGCGGGCACCGCGGCGCCCGGCACCGCCAGCAACAATGAGCCGGCCGCCGAAGCCTCCCAGCCATTCCCGTGGAGCATCGTGGGGCTGGCTGTGGTGGCCGTGGGTCTCGTTATTTATCTCGCTGTTACCGCACGGAGGAAATTGGCGGCTTCAAACGACTCGGATGCCGATACTTCCGCGGAATAACAAGGTTTTCTACGTAGCTGCGAATATCTCGAATCGGTCACCGCGACACGCCAGAAGCCCACTTCCCGTTACTTAAATGTGACTTCGGGGGAATCATCGCGTACGGTAGTACCTGTGCCTGTTCCACGTAGCGGGCACTTCCGGCCTGATTGCCTAGCTCTGCCGCAGTCCGGAATCCGTTCGCAGACAAACCTACGGCAGAGACGGGGAACCCAATTTAGGCCGCTTTCGAGCGTGCCTTGGGGTGAAGCCACGAAGCTTCCGCTGAACAGCGGGGGATAGTGGCCGGGTGACTCCCATCCGAATCCGACAGCTAACCTCGCAGGCATCGGGAGAGGCTCTTTCATGTCTTCACGCATTCTTCGCGGCCGTCGTAAGGCGGACAGCGTACGTCCTAATCCGTTCATCTCCATTTCGAAGGCAGTCGCCAGCAACGCTTCAGGTGCTGGTCGTCAGGCAGCTGTTATCGCAGCAGCCTCGGGCCTCGTTTTGACCGGTTCCATTGCTGCTCACGCAGCTGAGACCCCGGTTCAGCGCGATTCCAGCCCCGCAACGGTCGCTGAGACCGTCTCCGAGGCACCCACCAAAGTTGTTACCGCTCTGTCGACGGCTACCGTCAACTTCGAGCGTCCCGCCGTTGCTTCCGTAGCAGCTCCGGTCATCGAAAAGCCGGCTCCTGTTGTTGAGGCTCCCGTAGCCAAGAAGGCAGCCGTCACCACCGCTGCTGCAACAGCTCCCGTCGCCGCCCAGGCTGCGGTTGCTGCTCCTGTGGCTGCCGCACCGGTTGCCGCTGCTCCTGTAGCTGCTGCCCCCGCCGCTGGCGGAGTCAACGCAGCCATGGTTGCTTCGGCTTACGCACAGATCGGCATCTTCCAGGACTGCACCGCCATGGTCGAGAAGGCCCTTGGCTCCGCAGGCATCCCGGTAGGCGACCTCGGTCCCATGCAGTTCATGAACTACGGCAAGGTCGTTAGCGATCCCCAGCCCGGTGACATGATCGTCCAGTCCGGCCACGTTGCCATCTACATCGGCAACGGACAGGCCATCAGTGGCGGCATCAACGGCAACCAGACGGGCATCCACCCGATCAGCTGGTTGACCGCAACGGGTCCCCTGACCTACGTACGCGCTGGCGCATAAAGCCTCACGCTTCAGATCAAAGGCCGGTGCCTTCGAAGACCAACGTCTTCGGAGGTACCGGCCTTTGGCGTTAAGTTCTGTTCGGAAAAGTTCAGTGCGGGACGTGCGACGCCGGATCGGCTGGCTCTGGGGGGCGGGGCGCGGGACGTGCGACGCCGATCGCGGGACGTGCGACGCCGGATCAGGCGGCCTGCGGGGTGATTGTTGGACCTGAGGGTGCGGCTGCCCGGGGCTTGCCGGTTGTGATCCGCTAGGCGATGGCGATGCCGGGACCCGGCGGCAGCGCAACCTTTGTAGAGATCGCCTGGCCCACTGCCTTGGCTTGCCGCAGCACTTCCTTGGGGGACGGTGTGATGAGGTCCCCGACGCCCACAAGGTGCATGCCCACGGCTCGCATGGCCGCGGCAAGATTCTGGCCCACAGCTATGCCAAGTTCGGCAAGCATGCGCCGCAACTGGCTTTGGGCGCAGCGTGTCACTACTACGTGGTCTGCCAGGAGGACGCCATGGGCTGTGTGGACCGCCCACTGTCGGGGATTCGATTCGAGGGGGCCGGATGCATGGAGCCCGGTCCTCAGGCCCGCCGTAGTCATGCTGGCCACCAAGCCATATCCGATCTGCCGGGAGGGATCTGACCCCAGAAAATCAAGGCGGACGGCACGGGTGGTGTTGCGAACGTCCAGGTGGTGGCTGGCGGCGTAGTTCCGCAGGTGGCGGAGGATCTCATTGCGTTCCTGCATTGCTGCGGGATCTGCGGAGTCAGTACGTTGAAGCATGCCTGTATGGACGGGCGGTCCTGAAGCGGACAACGCCCCGAACCCGTCCACAACGATTGAACCCACGCCGTAGCGGCTGAGTTCGCTGGCAACTGCCAAGCCGGACAGTCCGGCTCCGATGACCACGGTGGTGGTGCGTTCCGTGGCGGAATCAGGCGTGAGTGACACTGCTTGGTTCCTCCTTGACGTGTGTGCCTTATGGCAGCGCGTGGGATCGCGTCCGAGTTCCCCAAGCGGCCGCAAATAAATGGCCGGGGCGTGTGTTGTGAGACACCCTTGCCGGCCATTCGGTGACTCGAACACTACCGAACTTTTTCGGCCATGGATAGCCTCTTTGGCTGCGCGTTTGGTCTGTTCGTCGGGAGCGCAATAACGACGGCCGGGAACCGAGCCCTGACCGTTATGCACATAGGCCAATGTCGTCTTGATTCGCCACTGCTGACCGAGAATAGTGAGCATTGGGAGCAGGAATTTCAGAGTTTCTCCTGCCCCTGCCATTGACAATGGCACAGTTAGGAAGTTCTACGCCGGGAACCTCTGGCAGAATAGCCGGAACATCAAGCAGTAGGTGGAGAGGCAGGCCCCCATGGACCAGCACGGTAGACACAGTGAAGAGCCACAGGACGGTCAGGACCAGGTTGTGGAACCAGGTGGCATTGTCGTCGGAGTGGACGGTTCAGAGCATGGTCAGTGTGCCTTGGTTTGGGCTGCACGGGAGGCCGAACGCCGTCAGCTTCCGCTGCATATTGTCACGGCTTACTCCGTGCCTATTTTTGCGGCCTCCGGCTTGGATGGCGGCTATGCAACAGTAGACGATTCCGTCATCCGCGAGGGCGCGGATGCGATCGTTCGCCAAGCCCTGGACAAGGTCTCCGGATATGCCATCGACGTTGATGCATCCGTGGAAAACGGCGACGCCGCTGGTGTCCTGTTGGACCTTTCCGAGGATGCTGCGCTGCTTGTCTTCGGCAGCCGGGGACGCGGTGGGTTCGTCGGACGTCTGCTGGGCTCGGTGAGCAGTGCCTTGCCTGCACACGCCAAATGCCCCACGGTGACGGTACCGCTCTATTGCGCCGACAGGCTGGGCGAGAACACCGAGGACAAACACATCAAGGCCGAGCACGCCAAGACCGGGCCGCGGACTGTGGAAAATATGGTTGTCGTAGGCGTTGACGGCTCCGAACAAGCACGCGTTGCCGTGCTCGAAGCTGCCGAGCAAGCCCAGCGCATGGGAGCCAAGCTCCGCGTTATCTGCGCTGTTCCCCAATACAGCGGTTCCCTGGCCTGGGTTCCGGCCCCGTTGGACCGTGAAGCGCTGTTTGCGGATATCAGGGTCCAGCTTGATGCGGGTGTTGCGTGGCTCAGAAGCCACTTCCCTTCACTGACCATTGAGACGGATCTCCGTGATGGCTCGCCGGTTGATGTTCTGGTTGAATCAAGCCGCAGCGTCGAATTGGTGGTTCTGGGTACACGGGGCCGCGGTGGATTCGCGGGAATGCTGCTGGGTTCTACATCGGACGGAGTCCTGCACCACGCCAAGGGCCCCGTGCTGGTTGTTCCGGACCGGGAGGATCCTCGCTTGGCTGACCGCCACAAGTTCGGGCCCATGCTCGGCGCTGCCTGAGTCGGCGCCCGTTTCGTCCATGGACAAGAAGCAGCCTGGGGAGCCGGCGCAGGATCGTGGCGACGGCCGTGGAGCTTCCGATTCCGTGCTCGTCATGGACATCGCCGAAATCCGTGGATCCATGCTTCCGGTGGTCGGTGGCAAGGCCGCTAATCTGGGCGAGTTAACCAGCGCGGGGCTGCCTGTGCCACCGGGATTTTGCCTCACAACAGCTGCGTACCGTCAGGCGCTCGTGGCAACCGGCTTGGAGGAAGTCTTCGCGGCTTTGAAAGAGGCCAGCACCCCCGGCTCGGAAGCCTCCGGCTCGCAACCGGGTGTGGACTCAGCTGGCTTGGGCCGGTTCAGTGAGATTGCCGTCCGTGCCCGGTCTTTGGTTCTCGACGCCGGGGTGCCGGCCGGGATCGCAGAAGCGGTGAGATCGGCGTACGAGGCATTGGGCCATGACGTCCCCGTGGCTGTCAGGTCTTCGGCCACGGCCGAGGACTTGCCGTTCGCGAGCTTCGCCGGACAACAGGACACCTTCCTGAACGTCGTAGGCGTGGACCCGGTCCTGGACGCCGTGAGCCGCTGCTGGGCCTCGCTCTGGACAGACCGTGCCGTGACCTACCGGACCACCAACGGGATTGACCATGCCACGGTGGCTTTGGCCGTGGTGGTGCAGGAGATGGTGGACTCCACTACGGCCGGCGTCATGTTTACCGCCAACCCCGTGACGGGGAATCGCCATGAAACCGTCATTGATGCCAGCCCTGGCCTGGGGGAAGCGGTGGTTTCCGGTGCCGTGAATCCGGATCATTACGTGGTGGAGCCCCGACGCGGCGAGATTGTGAGCAGGACCCTGGGGGACAAACACGTGGAGATCCGCGCCCTTCCAGGCGGCGGCACGGAACGTCTTGAGCGGAGTCACCAGGCCTTGCTTGATGATCCGGCTCCTCAGCCCTGCCTCAGTGACGGCCAGGTCCTTGCGCTCGCCACGTTGGGCCGTGAGGTCCAGGAACACTACGGCGCCCCACAGGATACTGAATGGGCCATCGACGCCGCAGGAAAGCTGTGGCTCACCCAGGCCCGGCCCATCACCACCCTTTACCCGCAAACCACCCGAATGCCTCCTGCTACGGGGGAGCACGCGTTCCTGAACTTCAGCCTCGCACAGGGCCTCACCAGGCCTTTGACGCCCATGGGTTTGGCCGGTATCCGCCTCATCGCATCCTGCGTCGCCAAGACTGCTGCGTTCGATGTACCTGATCCCAGGTCCGGTCCTCCACCGTATTATGAGGCCGGTCAGCGCATATTTTTCGATCTCACAGCGGTGCTGCGGAGCCGGGTCGGGCGGGCAATCGTTCCGCGGGTTTTCGATGTCATGGAGGCTCGCTCAGCCACACTCATGCGGGGTCTCTTTGATGATCCACGGTTCACGGTGATCACTAAGACGCCCCTGAAGCTGATTCGCCATGTGGGGCCGGTTGCGGCTAAGTACCGCGTCCCCGGGTCCGTGCTCCGCGGACTGTTCCGGCCAGCTGCGGCGATGAAAAGGGTGGAACGCATCAACGCGGAATTACGCACCACTTTGGCTGTGCCGAGGGAAGCAACCTCCCATCAGCGGCTCGGCCACGTTCAGAGAATCCTGGGAGATGAAGTCTTCGCCACCGTGCCGCAGGTGCTGCCTCTTCCTGCGCTCGGATTCGCCATGCTGGCGCTGGTGAGCCGTATTCTGGGCGGGCAGGCGCCCTACGATCAACTCCAAACAGTGATCCGTGGCCTACCCAACAACGTCACCACGGAGATGGACCTGGCTTTATGGCAGCTCGCCTCGGATATGCGGAAGGATCCCGACGCCGTGGCCTCCATGGTTGGCAGAACGGCAGTGGAACTGGTTGAACAGTATCGGGAAGCGGACCTCCCGCCGGTTGCACAGTCCGGCGTGGAAGCGTTCCTGCGCTCATATGGACACAGAGCCGTTGCCGAGATCGACCTCGGAATGCCCCGCTGGTCGGACGATCCCACCCACATCCTCGGGGTAGTGGCGAATTATTTGAGGCTCGGGGAAGGGGCGGAGACCCCGGATCGACAGTTCATCCGGGCAGCCCGTGAGGCCGATGAGCAGGTGGCCCGTTTCGTGGCCCGCGCCAGGGCGAAGAGTCCACTTCATGCCGTGATCGTTCGCACGGCTCTGGACCGGACGCGGAGATTCGCCGGCCTGCGCGAGTTACCTAAGTACAACCTCGTCCTCGGATTGTCGGCCGCGAGGGAGCAACTGCTCCTGGTCGGGAACGAGCTTGCGGCAGCGCACCGGATTGAAAGTGCGGAGGACGTCTTCTTTCTGGACCTCGACGACGTCGAGGTCGCCTTGGCGGGGGATGACCTACGCGACGTGGTTGCGGACCGCCGCGCGGTTTATGAACAGGAACTCCGCCGCAGGCACATTCCCAGAGTGCTCTTGTCTGACGGGACAGAACCCGAGGCTACGGCCGGCGGAAGTGGCGGCAAGCAGGGCCCTGGCACCGCGCCCCCAGGAACCCTGTCCGGCAGTCCGGCGTCGGCAGGTCTGGTGTCTGCACCTGCGCGGGTCATCATGGATCCGGTTGGCGCCCACCTGGAACCCGGGGAAATCCTCGTGGCACCGTCAACGGACCCTGGCTGGACGCCCCTGTTCCTCACTGCTGGAGGGCTGGTCATGGAGATGGGTGGCCCTAATTCCCACGGCGCTGTGGTGGCCCGTGAGTACGGCATACCTGCGGTGGTGGGCGTCCCCGACGCAACCTCGCGCATCAGAACTGGACAGCACATCACCGTTGACGGCGCTGCCGGAACGGTCAGTACGGACAACCCCTGAAGGCCGAAAAGATCAGGCGTGCTGGTGCGACTCGTGCTCCGAGTGGCTCACGGGCTCCAGCTGGAAAGTACAGTGCTCGGTATCGAAGTGCCGGCCCAGGCAAGAGCCCAGTTGATCGAGGATGCTGTCCGCACCCGTGGCGTTGAGGACCTCATCCTCCACCACCACATGGGCCGAGAACACGGGCACCCCGGAGGTGATGGTCCAGATGTGGATGTCGTGGGCCTCCACCACGCCGTCGACAGCCAGGATGTGCTCGCGGATCATGTTGACGTCCACGCCCTTGGGAGTGGCTTCCAGGAGTACGTCCACCACGTCCCGTAACAGATGCCAGGCCCGCGGAATGATCATCAGGGCGATCACTACCGAGGCGATGGGGTCGGCGGCGCTGAATCCCGTGGTCATGATCACGATTGCCGCCACGATGACCGCGATGGAGCCGAGGAGGTCGCCCAGGACCTCAAGGTAGGCGCCGCGGACGTTGAGGCTTTCCTTCTGTGCCCCCTGCAGGATCAGGAGTGAGACGAGGTTTGCCACCGCACCCAAAATGGCGGCCCACAGCATGACGTCCGTGTGGATTTCCGTGGTCTCGCCGAAGCGCCGGATGGCCTCAATCATGATCACCACGGCGATGACTATGAGGATCAGGGCGTTGGCCAAGGCAGCCAATACCTCGGCCCGCTGGTATCCATAGGTCCGCTGGTCGCTCGCCGGACGGGTGGCGATCCACGCCGCCATGAGGGCGATGAAGACTCCAGCGGCGTCCGAGAGCATGTGGCCGGCATCAGCCAACAGGGCCAGAGAGCCAGACACGACGGCGCCAACCACCTGGATGCCCACCACGCCTAAGGTGATGGCCAGGACGGCGATAAGCCGCTTCCGATGCTTGCCGGTTGCTGTGACTCCGTGGGAGTGGTTGTGGTCGTGCCCCATGCCTATAAGGCTAGCCCCAGCCGAGCTCATGCAGGCGGTCGTCGTCTATCCCAAAATGGTGAGCTATCTCATGCACCACGGTGATAGCCACCTCATCAATAACCTCCTGGCGGGTGCTGCAGATGTTCAGGATGGGCTGACGGAAGATGGTGATCCGGTCAGGGAGGGAGCCTGCCTCCCACCAAGAGTCGCGTTCGGTCAACGGAACTCCCTCGTAGAGTCCCAACAACACGGTGTCCGGATCTTCGCCGGGCTGTGGCGTGTAGTCGTCCTCGATGAAGATCGCCACGTTGTCCATGGCGCTGGCCGCTTTGGGTGGGATCAGCTGCAGGGCGTCACTGACGGCTTCCTCAAAGTCCTCGGGCGACATCTCGTAAGGCCCTGACAAATGGGCTTCATCACCGGGCCTGTTTTCGACAGGACTGTGCACTGCGTTCCGTTCCCCGAGCGGCGAGGAAGGGCGCTCGCCGTCGGGAACTATTGGCAGGCCGGGAGGAAGATTCGCGGGCATGATTCGACTTTAGTCCGCGAACGCAGCAATGGCTCCGTGTGTGATGGGAGATACTGAACTCAATCCTCCTTTCGACAGACACAGGAACCGCATGACCGGCACCGCTTCCCCCGCACCTGAGCCCCTCGACGTCGTCGTTGTGGGTGAGGCATTGATCGACATCGTCCAGTCGGCGAACGGGCAGAAGGAATACCCCGGCGGTTCGCCGGCAAATGTCTCCTATGGCCTTGGGCTTTTGGACGTGAAAACGGGCCTGCTGACAGCGATTGGCCGCGACGCACGGGGTGATGCCATCGCTGCGCACCTACAAAAAGCAGGTGTGGTGTTGTTGCCCGGATCCATGTCCGCAGGCAAAACGGCGACGGCGACGGCCCGGATAACCGCCGATGGTTCCGCGGATTACACCTTCGATATCGACTGGGCGCTGGCTCCACTGGCTTTGCCCTATGCGCCCAGAATCCTGCACACCGGCTCCATTGCCACCTTCCTGGAGCCGGGTGCAAGCGTTGTCCGGAGCTTGCTGGAGCAGGCCCAGGGCGGCTGCATGGTCACGTACGATCCCAACATCCGCCCCGACCTTCTTGGAAGTCACCACGAGGCACTCTCATTGTTTGAGGAAATAGTGCCCTTGACGGACGTCGTTAAACTCAGCGGCACCGACGCCCGGTGGCTCTACCCGGGCAAGGCGCTTGAGGACACGGCGAACCATCTCCTGGCCCTTGGTACGGGGCTTGCCGTGGTGACCCAAGGGGTCAATGGATCGCTCATGGCCACCAAGCACATACAGCTCAACGTCCCGGCTGTCCCGGCAACTGTGGCGGACACCATCGGCGCTGGCGATTCCTACACCGCAGCCCTCATCATGGGGCTGCTGCTGCGTGGCAGCGACGGACTTGCGCCGACCGTGCTGGAACGGATCGGAACCATTGCCTCCATGGCCGCTTCCATTGCCGTTGGCCGGCCAGGTGCCAACCCGCCCACGCACCGCGAACTTCTGATGGGCATGGCCCGCTAGCTTCGGGGCTGGCTGGTCTGGCGGGGCTGTCGGGTTTGGCGGGGCTGTCGGGTTTGCCGACGAGTTAATCCGACCCCGATCAGGCAGATTACGCCGCCGATCAGTCCCCAAATGGTGGGGATCTCCTGGAGGACTGCCCAGGAAATCAGGATGGTGGTACCGGGCACCAGGTACGTGGTGGCGGCCAGCTTCCCGGCCGAGATCAAGGACAGAGCGTACGCCCAGGTGGTGAAGGCGATGGCTGTGGGGAAGATGCCCAAATACACCAGTCCCAGTGTCGCGGGGAGCGGTGCCGCCTGGACCTCGGAGATCAGCTGACCCGTCCATGGGAGGCAGCAGATCGCACCCACCATGATGCCGAACCAGGTGGCCTGTCCTGCCGTGAACTTCCGGAGCACGGGCTTCTGCAGGATCGCGCTCACGGAGGCGAGCACAGCGGCAAGCAAGCACAACAGCACACCGGCGACGTCCGCCGTCGAGCGCTGTCCTGAACCCAAGGCAATCATGGCGACGCCGCAGAACGCCACGCCGCTGCCGATCAGCAGCCAACGCGGGAACCCCTCCTTGAGGAAAATGCCCGCAAGAATCGCGATGAGAATCGGTGAGACGTTGATCAGCATGGCGCTGGTGCCGGCGTCGAGCATGTGTTCCGCGGCGTTCAGTGCCACGTTGTAGCCGCCGAACCACATCACCCCGTAAGCCACGATCGGCACCCATTCCCGGCCGCTCGGCCAGACCTTCAACGTCGGCAGCACCACGATTCCAAGCACGACGGCGGCAACCGCCAACCGTCCAAGCGTCAAGGAACCGGGGGAGAAGCTGGGTCCGACTGCCCGGATGCCCACGAAGGCCGAAGCCCACAGGACCACCGTGATGATGACGGCTGCGATGCCGAGTTTGCTGATGGCTGCTCCCGGCGCGGGGGTGGTGCGCGGGGATGAGCCCGGGGAGGGCTGGCCGGGTTCGGCCGGGGTGGTGGTTGTCATAGGGCAAATGTATCCGGCACGCAGCCGGGGCGGCTGGCGGTTTTCGGACGCGTCAGGACAAGATCCTGCCAATGTTGGGCTGCAGCCCCCTAGGAAGTCCGCCGAGGGGTGAGCTCTCGACCCTTTGAGTGCTTCTTCCCCTTGAGATCCCGCCCCTCGGCGGTCACCCGGTTTGTGGTCCGCGACACTGCGCAAACCTCGATTTGGGAATATCGCCATCTATGCTCTAAAGTTTTAGAGTCCAGTTCGGACGAGCGAGACACGGAAAGAACGCGTAGAGCGTCCCTTTTCTTTGCGAAATCCGAATTGAGTTCAGGCCCCCATCGTCTAGCGGCCTAGGACACCGCCCTTTCACGGCGGCGGCACGGGTTCGAATCCCGTTGGGGGTACGCAAGGAAGTGGTAAATCGGATGAAAAAAGTCTGGTAAGCTAGAAGCCTTGAAAAAAACGCGGTAGAGATACTGCAAACGCAAGGCCCTGTAGCGCAGTTGGTTAGCGCGCCGCCCTGTCACGGCGGAGGTCGCGGGTTCAAGTCCCGTCAGGGTCGCTCTGAGCGCTGAAGAAATTCGGTTCTCAAGGTGACATGTCACCTAGGCTCTGTAGCTCAGTTGGTAGAGCGTTCGACTGAAAATCGAAAGGTCACCGGATCGACGCCGGTCGGAGCCACCACTGGGAAGCATCAGTTCTTCGGAACTGGTGCTTTTCTTCTTTAACGCAATTGGCAGGGTTTGCCTCGGGGGTTGTAGGACAAAACGGTGTAGGTCCCGGGACCATGGAACCGCTGGTAAAGTCGTTGCGCCGGCACCCGGGGACGGGTGCCGGCGTCGTTTTGTTACTTCCCCTGAAGCCTCTAGAGGACGGGGCTCATGGCGTTCCAGCCGGAGCCCACCCGGACTTGGGGAAGCCAGCCGCCTTTGCCGTTGCCGGGGTACATCCATAGATTTCCTGCCCCGTCGCGGGCTAGGAGGTCGGCGTAGCTGTCGCCGTTGAAGTCACCGGGGCCGGTCAGCTCTGACATGGCGTTCCAACCGCAGCCGACCTGGACTTGGGGGAGCCAGCCGCCTTTGCCGTTGCCGGGGTACATCCATAGATTTCCTGCCCCATCGCGGGCAAGGAGGTCCGCGAAGCCGTCGCCGTTGAAGTCACCGGGTCCGGTCAGAGCAGACATGGCGTTCCAGCCGGAGCCCACACGGACCCGCGGCAACCATCCACCCGTACCGTCACCTGGATACATCCACAGGTAGCCGACCGCATCACGGGCAAGGACATCGGAGAAACCGTCGCCGTTGAAGTCACCGGGCACGGTCAGCTCGGACATGACATTCCAGCCCGTGCCAACTTGCCGCTGGGGGAGCCAGCCCCCGGTGCCGTTACCGGGGTACATCCACAGGTTCCCTGCCCCGTCTCGGGCCAGTACGTCCGCGAAACCGTCGGCATCCCGACCCTGCGGAGCCTTCGGGTCCGGCCACTTGCTGTCCATAACGATGACCTTGTCCAGTTGCTCCAGCAGGACTTTGTCATGCACCGTGTCGACGACCATTCGGCCACGCCCGAGGGTGAATTTCCCGAGGCTTTCAAAACGGCCGTCCCTCTCTGCTGTGAGCTCATAGCCGCTCTCGTTGCCCCCAAGAGACTTCGCGAAGAAGAACGTCCGCGTTTCGGCGTCGTAAGTCAACATGCGCGCTCTATCGCTATTGGGAAAGAAGTCCGGGAACTGGGTTACTTTGCCGTCCTTGTACTCCGCCACGTTTTCCATATTCCAGAACAGGAGCCGATTTTCCACTGGATCGAAGGCAAGGGGGCCTATCGTGGGCAGCGCACCCCAGACTTCTTGCGTCGGGATGCCGTTGACGATGGGTTGGATCGCGCTGTACACCCATCCGCCGCCGCCGGTCCCTGCCTCGACCAGAACATAAGCGGTGTGAGTCATCGAATCGACCACCAGGTCACTCGGAAACGGGCCGGTGGGAACCGTGCTTGTGACACTTCCGCCGTTGATGAGGGCTACGCTGGCCCCGTCTATCTGTGCGACGTAAGCCGTGTGGGTACTCGAATCCACGGCCACGTTATGTGCTCCCCAGCCGACAGGTACCGTATTGGTCACCGATGTCCCCTTGATCACGACGACCTTGTCCCCTGTCGTGACGTAGACCGTATGATCACCGGAATCGACCCCTATCCGGCGTGCTGTTCCATCAATCGGGATGGTGGCCGTGACTGTGGTGCCGTTGATGACAACGAGTGAATAGGTGGTCGGCATCACTTGTGACTGACCCTTGAGGACGTATACGGTACCGCTCGTTTCATCGACCGCCATATCGATGATTTCTCCTCCGACCTCGATGGTGGCAGACACCGGATACGGCACTTCCGCCGCGAAGGCGATACTTGAACTCCCCAGCAAGAGAGCTGTCAGGACTGATAAGGCGCAGGCGCGCAACAGGTTCTTTCGTCTCATAAAGCACGACTCTACGGACGCGAATTTCACATCGATGAGATCGCGTTGCAATGTACTAAACCCGCCGGAAATCCGTCGTTCAACAGCTCGGGGTTCGCCGGGTACGGCTTTCTTCAAGTCTGGCGTCCGCGTTCTCTGAGAATTCAGTAGACCCAAATTAGTGGGCAGGCGCAGCCCCCACTTGGCTGTCAGCTTGCCACCAAACACTAAGGTGACAGCCGGGTGAAGCTGTGCACGTTTTGACCATCGCCCCCCGCGTTCGCTGAAGTGACCTTTAGCGTCTCTGAGAGCGCGGGCATCATCCGCGATGAACCCACCAAGACAACGACCATGACCTACATCTGTGGTCTCGCTGACGGAGTTGGCAAGTAGACGCGTGAGGACTGGGCTTAGTCGCTATTGGTGCCGGGGCAGCCCCAGGAGTTGGGGTTTTCTTGGCAGGTGTCTGCGACGAGTGCTTTTTCTGTTTTCCAGACGTGGATGGTTTTGGCCGGTGTGGTGATGTCGAGGGTGCCGTTGATGGGTAGCGGTGGTCCGTTGTTGACGGAGTAGGTGCCGGTGAAGCTGGTGGTGAGGGTTGCTGGGTAGTTGCCGGTGTTTGTGTAGATGTGGCTGGTGCGGGTCTCGTTGCTGAGCCATTCGGTTTCGGGGATGGGGTAGCCGGCGGCGGGTGTGGGTCCGAGGGCGGTGCCGTCGCCGAAGCTGTAGGTGTGGTTGGCGGGTGCGGCGGTGAGGTGGACTGTTTGGCCGAGGATGGTGAGGTCGAAGGCCTGCTCACCTGCGGTGGTGTAGAAGTTGGTGGGTCCGCCTTTGAGGGTGTGGGGGAAGGGTTGGGCTTCGAGGTTTCCGGGGTTGACGGGGAGTTGTCGGAAGTCGTCGAGGATTCGGGCGGCGATGTTGGCCAGGACATTCTCGGGTTGGGGGTCGTAGAGGCAGGTGGGGCCGCTGACTGCTGGGTAGTCGGTCCAAGTGGGATTCGTGATGGATTTCGGAGCCTGCCGCCAGATCACGGGGGTGCCTTCTTCTCCGTCAGGTGTCTTGGCCGGGCATTCCATGGTGAGGCACCCTCTGTCGGGCGTGTCTGTTCCGCCTGCCCGGCAATGAACGTCGGCCATGTACTGATTCGGGTCCTCAGAACCCGCGCTGCTGCCTTCAACGAACAGTGTAAAGCTGCCGGTGGTGGGGTCTCTGGTCCACTGGGACGCACTGAGGTTCAGCCCATTGTCGACGTACCCAATGTCTATCTTTGGGTCTTTGGCACTGGCGATTCCGCATTGCATCGTCAGTGCCATGAAGGTGGAAGCGATAAGAGTGACGCTGACACGCTTGAGAGTCTGCATAGCTAACGGATCAAGCCAAGGTCGGTCAGTAGCCACCGCTGGTTCTCAAACCTCAGGGCTGCTCGACTTGCTGAATTCGTTGCGGCTGTGGGGTCCTGATAAAGCGATCCGTCAGCCACCCTGATTTCAATGGGTTCTTGGATGACCTGCACGACGGCGACTTGGGTGGAGATTGATGGATCGAAGTCAGTCTCAATGGTCGCTGACTTGATGGTTGCCCCGGTGATCCACCGCCCGTCCAGCCAAGCGCTCTCCACACCCCTGCGGAGGGACGCACATAAGGCGCATGTCGGACTACTGAGGGGCGTCAGTTGGTCGGTAGAACCCGTCTCGTAGCTGTAGCTCAGCTGCGCGTACCAGTACCCAATAAACGCCTCCAGCCCGGCCTTCGAGTTCTCCTTCGCCAGCTCTGGCATCACGGGAACGGGCACGTTCTGCGCCTTCCCCATCGCGTCAGCGGGTTTGTAAACAGCGGCTGCAGTAGGAATGGCAGTAGCCGAAGCCGCCGGAGCCGAAACGCTCGAGGTGGGCGACGCCGTCGTCGAGCTGGTCTCTGAAGGTGAGGCGCTCGGTGCGGAGCCGCCCTGGCAACCGCTCAGGAGGACGATAGCGGTCAGGCCAACTACAGCTCTTCGGAACTGAACAAAAGGAAAATGGGCAAACGAAAGGCGTGACATGACAGGCTCCCCAGCAGCTGTTTGGCGGTGTGCCGGTCAGTCTAGGCCGGGAACGGGCAACCATTCATGTCAGAAAATGCGGCCTGTGGATAACCATCAGTGAGGGTCCGCCTAGCCCCGCAGCTTCTCCATATCCCGGCGGTCCTTCTTGGTGGGTCGGCCGGCGCCGCGGTCGCGCTGGGGGAGTCCGAGTTTAGGGGCGACGGGGCGCGGGGGAGTGTGGTCGGTGAAGCAGTGGGACGCGGCTTCTGCCCCTACCCGCTTCGCGATGAGTCGCCGCACCTCAAGGATCCGCTCCCAGCCTGACTCCCGGACGCGGATGGTGTCTCCAATGATCACGCTCTGCGATGCCTTAACCGGGTTCCCGTTGACGCGGATGTGCCCGGCCCGGCAGGCGGCGGTGGCAGCGGAACGGGTCTTGTAGGCACGGATCGCCCACAGCCAAGCGTCGACTCGGACGTTGGCCGGGGACGAGGACGGGATGCTCATCATTGAATTGTCGCCGATATCCGGGATGTGTGCACGGCAGACCCAGTTTTAAGGCGTCAAGGGCGCCGGGTGGGCCCGTGAGAAACGAACCCAATGAATGTGACTTGCAGCAATTCAGCATTTTCGGTATGCCTGCCGTAATCCGATGAAGCGGCATTCTGACGTAATTCCATATCACCAGAAATGTCGATCAAAGTAATTTTGGTAAACCTCTGGGAAGCATGAATAGGCAAATAATGTGTGTTAGCTTGTGGCGTAATGTCACAACGAATCAGTTCAACGGAGGACCCGGCGGCATCGAGCGCTGCTGCCCACACTGTCCTTTCTCCTCGGACGTTCGCTTCCCTGGCCGGGACCATGTTTGCAGTCGATCTCCTGAGCGCCGGAAATGGAGCTATCGACCTGGCCTTTGTGGCCCCTTTTGGCGCCCTCATGGTGGCCGGCATAGGTTTGGGCGATCTCGTGACCGCGCTCTTTATGGCCTTCTTCGCGGGAATCATCGATGTTTTTGCTGTGAAATTGGCTCGCGCCGAAGGGCGGAATCATGCCAGCAGGTTATTGCCTAAATTGTTTGCCGCGCTGCTGATCGTTGCTGCCGTTTGGACTGCAGCCGGAATGGTGGTCACCCGGGTTGTTCCCCTGATCTTTGACGTTGTAGGTTCCGAGCCTGCTGTGGCTGCCATAGCCACCGATTACTTGACCGTACGCATGGTGGGCATTCCCTTCACTTTGGCTCTGGCCGCCGTTTCGGTCACCCTCCGCATCGTGGGGCGACAACGCCCTTCGATTGTCCTCATTGTCGCCGTGTTCGTGTTGAATGCGGCGTTCAATGCCGCCTTGGTTTACGGCCCGATAAATGTGCTGGCAGCCAACCCGGTGATGGCGGTGGCCATCGCGACGGTGATCGCTCAGGTTCTCACTGCTGCCTGCGGGGTATTTGTCCTCGTGCGGCATTTCTCCCGAGGTCGTGGGGAAAGGGTAGGTGAGACTGATCAACCCCGGATCATCCCGCTGACCCGGGAGATGTTTGTAACAAGCCTCGGTGTCGGGTTGAGGCAAATGAACAACTACGCCGCGGCCGTGGTGCCCTTCATGCTCATCAGCCGTTTGGACGTAGCCACTGTTGCCGCGGCAGCGGTGGCTACGAGGATCTGGACTCTCTACTGTCGGGTTCCCCAGGCGACGCTCAGCGCTGTTGGTGTATTTGTTGGGTACTCCCGGGGCAGAAGCCAGCAGGACGCCCACGCTGTGGTGCAACGTTCGCGTAAGTATGTTGTGTGGCCCAGTTTCATCGCAGCGGCTGGTGTGGCGGCCGCCGTGCCCGTTCTTGCCAAGGTCTTGGGCGGCAATGAGGTTGACGTCGGATTGGTGTGGATACTGACTGCTGCCTATCTCATCGCAGTACCCGCCTATGTTGTAGAGAATTTGTGCGGGGAGATCTTGACGGTGGAACAGCGGGCGTCGTGGCTCTCCCTGCCATCAACCGTCGTCACTTATTTGATAACCATCCCGATTGCCATCCTCGGGATCTTGGTGTGGGAATCGGCGATGGTTGCCGTTGCCTCCACAGCTGTGGCATCGCTTCTTCTTGCCGTGAGGTACAGCATGCGGACAAGGCAGCTCGGCTATCGGCTAATCGGGAGGTTCTGAGTGGCGCGTCTGACCACCTGGCTACCGCACCGTCACCTCAATCACTTGCGCCATGTTGTTCCCGATGCCCTGGTAGTTCCACACCTGTCCAGTGGGCTGGAGCGCGCCTGTGGAATCCATGGCCCTACACCGCAGGATGTGCTCACCGGGACTCGCGACCCACACCATGGACCACGACCGCCAGGCAAAGTCGCCCAGAGCCGGTTCGAGGTGCGCTGGCATCCACTCGCCGTCGATCCCCACCTCCACGCGATCCACCTCGCCGTGCCCGGACCATGCGCGTCCGTGCAGCATCACGGGGCCAGCCTCCACCACGCGCCGCCGAGTGTAGAAGTCCGGAATTCCGGGCGGAATCATCAGGGAACGGACGCGAATATGGGATACGGGCAGCCCCGGCCCATCAGGTCCTTGAAGGTAGTGGTACGCGACCGCCTGCTGGAAGCCCATGAACCGGGACGTCACAGCTTCGATCGATGTCAGCCACTTCACGCTCGCCATGCCGTACCAACCAGGCACCAGCAACCGCAGCGGAAAGCCGTGCTGAATAGGCAGCGGACTGCCGTTCATGGCGTAGACCAGCATGACTTCAGGATGCATGGCTTCCGCAACCGACAGGCTGCGCGCGTACGGTTCCTCGACGCCGCCTTGGATGCCGTTGTCCGCACCGGTGAAGACAAGTTCGACGGCGTCACTCGCCAGGCCTGCTTCCTCCAGCAAGGGCGCCAACGGGGTTCCGGTCCACTCCGCCGTGCCCACGGCACCGAGAACCCAGGGTTGGCTGACGGGACGCGGCTGCAGAAGCGACCGCCCGTTTCCGGCGCATTCAAGAGTGACGGGCATGGTGACGGCGGGCCGGGCTTTGATGTCCGCAAGACTTAGCTCGAGGCTCCGGTCAACGGCGCCCCCGAGTCGAAGCCGCCATGTCTCAGCGGAAACGTGCGGGATGTCGAAATGGATCAGCAGGTAATGCAGCCCCGCCGGCGTGATGTCGTCGTGCAGGGCCTCGAGGGGCATGGAATGGTTGCGCCCGGACAGCTGAAGTTCTTCGTGGGTCAGAGGGCCTTCGGTCGGCTGCCCTGGGTTGGCAGCTTTCGTTGCTCTTTGCTTGACGTGGTGTTTGGACATGGGACGGCGGCGTTCTACTGGAAGCTAAACGCTGCGGAGTGCCGCAGCACCTAGGTCAAGGATCACGCCGCGGCCGAACCTGCGTCAATACCTTGTTGTGGGGCCCGCTCTGCGCGCCTAATCAGGAGCAACGGACGCAGAGGAGGCCTCACAACGCAAGGCGGCTAACGGCGTCGTAATTCCGGGTACTCAAGGTGCGGGGCAACTGTTCCGGCGTCGCGCTCCAGGAAGTTCACGGCCGGGGCCACGATGTCGTCAATTTCGTCGAGGACCGCCTCGCTGAGCACCACATCTGCGGCCTTCAAGTAATCGGTGAGGTGATCCTCGGTCCGCGGTCCGATGACCACGCTGGTCACCGCCGGGTGGTTCAGGGCGAAGGCGACGGCTAGCTGTATCAGGGTCAACCCATGGCGTGCCGCAAGCTGGGCGAGGGCATCAGCTGCGTGCAGCTTGCCTTGGTTAAAGGGCGCGTTGACGTCGAAACGGCCCGGAACCGCGGCCGATCGCGAACTCTCCGGCTGGCCCCCGCCGACGCGATAACCGCCAGCCAGCCATCCGCCGTCGAGCGGTCCGTAACTCAAAACCCCGACGCCGTATTGCTGGGTAATGGGGAAAACGTCGCGTTCGTTGGCGCGCACCAACAGCGAATAGGGAACCTGGTCCACAACGGGCGGCGTCAGGTGGTTGGTGTTGGCGATCCACTGGGCCTCGACAAGCTGGGCCGGGCTGAACACGGACGTGCCGTAATAGAGAATCTTGCCCTGGCGGATGAGGTCGTTGAGCGCGGTGATGGTCTCAAGGAGATCGGTGTTGTAGTCCGGACGGTGCGCTTGGTAGAGGTCGATCCTGTCCGTGTTCAGCCGCCTCAAGCTGTCCTCAACAGCCCGGACGATCCACCGGCGTGAGTTGCCGGCGTGTGCCGGGTTGGAACCCATCTGGCCGTGGAACTTGGTGGCCAGGAAAACGTCGTCGCGCCGGCTGTGGATGGCCTGGCCAACCACAGTCTCGGCTTCGCCCTGGGAGTAGATGTCTGCGGTGTCAACGCTGGTGATACCTGCGTCGAGGGCGGCCTTGATGATGCGGATGCTCTCGGCAGGACCCGTCGGAGCGGCGCCGGTGCCGAAATTCAGGGTGCCCAGCGTGAGGGGGCTGATCAGGGCGCCAGTGCGTCCAAGCGTTCGTAGCTCGTTGAGGCTCATGTCGGCTTCCTGTGGTGGGACAGTGCTGGTGTCTGGTGGGACGGTTTTGGTGTCCAAACCTGAGTCTGGTCATGGACGGGATGTTCAATCGAGGCTACACACGCCCGCCGGAGCCATAAACGCAAGCGGTAGAACTTCTTCGTTTTTCGTCTTGCGAGGTAATGGAACAGGCCTTACTTCGCGATATTTCTTGACACGCAGCAACACAAATGTCTTGCGGATCAACAAATATTGCTGTTCCCGGAAGCAGGTGAATTATGGGAAGGGAACTCAAGAAACGCACGAAGGGGACAGCGGAATGACACAGACCACAGTGGAAGAAACGGCGGCCATCAAGGCAGCATTTGCGCAGTTCCCGTCCGGAGTTGCTGCCTTCAGCGCGATGGTGGATTTCACGCCGGAAGCGTTGGTGGCATCCTCCTTTACGGTGGGGGTGTCACTCGAGCCGCCACTGGTGATGTTCGCGGTGCAGAACTCCTCCACAACCTGGCCGAAGCTCCGCCAGGCCCAGCGTTTGGGCGTTTCGGTGCTGGCCGAGGGACAGGAAGCGGCGGCACTCCAGCTGGCCTCCAAGACCCGTGACCGTTTTGCTGGTTTGGACACCAGCGTGAGCGATTCTGGTGCGGTGCTGATTGACGGCGCCGTGTTGGGCTTCGAGTGCGAAGTTGTGTCTGAGACGCCCGCCGGGGATCACGCGATCGTCGTTCTGGAGGTCAAAGCGACCACCATCAACCACGAATCCAAGCCGTTGATCTACCACGGTGCCGCTTTCCGGCAGTTGGCCGCCTGACTGGTCCCGCGACTCGTGGTGTAGCCCTATGGCGTCCTGATGGGCAGCTATTTAGAGTTGACCCATGGAGACCGATCGTTCGCCTTCTCTTCTGAAGATGGCGGTGATCCTGCCACTGGCTGGCGGCATTATTGTCGCTGCAGCCGTGGCCATAGCGTCCCGCCTTCAGCTGTCTGAGGGGCGTCCAGGGGTGCTCATGGTGACCGTTCCTGTGCCGGCGCTCGTCCTGCTGCTTGTCGCTTTGGCCGCTGCCTGCAGAGCTCGATCCTTCCGCTTTGGGCTATTGACCGGACTTTGGGCCCTCCTTGCCAGCTTTGTAGCTTTGCTGGCTGCGCTAGCTGTGGAGGGTCCGGTATGGATGGCGCGTTACGGAGTGTTCATGCTCGACGGCGACCCGCCCCGGAACTCCGCCAGCACCGTTGACGTAGTTATGGACCTTTTCTCCACGGGGATGTGGAGTGGCCATCTGTTTCTGTGGGTACCGGCAGTCCTCATAGGCGCTGGGCTGGGTGCTTGGATCGCCGGACGCATGTCATCGCTTGGCCAGGCCCGGCAGTTGGCCGCCTAGCCGGGAACTACGAGTTGCGGCTGGCGCTGCTCAGCGAACCTTTTCGAATCGGGCTCGGAGATTTTCCATTCTTGGAAGTGTCCGGGCCTGGTTTCTTGGCCCCATTGCCCGAGGTAGGGATCTTTGCATCGCCGGTCTGTGAGGGTCCGTGATCCGGCCTCTTGGGTGGGAAGTCCGGACGCTTGGGAGCCGGCGTTTGGCCGTTGGAGGATGGCGTCGGCTCGTCAAGGTCGCGGACAGTGACCTTGATGGACGGAGGCTGTTGCGCTTTGGCGCGTTCGGCCGCACGTTCGTCTGCCTCGGCCACAGCGTCCGCCCAGTCCTTCGCCAGGACGGGCGGTTCCTTGGCAGCCGCAACAACAATCGGGTGGTGCGCAGTCTGATGTTCCACCACTGACTTGACCTCAGCAGGTTTGGGCAGATTGCGGGGGTCTACTTTTGCCTTCCACGTGCCTTCCTTCAGCGCGGAAGTTGCACCCGAGAGCCGCCGTCGGGCATCTCCCAGGAAGTCCCGCTTGGGCGCAACTGGAGCGGAAGGTTCGGAAGCGGAAGCAGCAGCTGGAGCCGTTTCAGCAGCTGGCACGAAGGCGGGCTCCGTCAACGCGGCCGGCACGAATTCGTCGTCGGCAGCGGGATCAGGCACGTGTGCAGGGTGTTGAGGGAGACGAACGATGGGTGTGGTGGCCTTCTTGGGGAAGATTCCCACCATGGCCAGGAGGATGATCGAGATTAGCCGTCCGACTCCGGCGATCACCAGAGTGATGATGACGATCAACCCGAGGCCCAGGAACATCAGGACCGCGAGTCCCAGTGTCCCCAAATACGTCAGGTTGATGGCGAGTGTTGTCGGATCCTCCACGTTAGCCTCCCCTGGCCGTCGTTTTGTGATGCGCCCAATGCCCACCCAGCTTGCATCTATAGCCTAAGGTCCAGCACCGACGGAATCACACCCCGCCCCACACTCTGGCGGGGTTGTTTCGAAGCTGTTATATGACGTGGGAAAATATGTTGCCCAGCTCTCATTTTTCGCCTCAGATTGGGACCCCGTGACCCCTGATTCAGCCCGGCTCCGCAACGGCGCCTGCCCCTGCCTTTCCGGCGAGCAGTACGACGACTGTTGCGGACGCTTTCACCGCGGCGACGCCCATGCGCCAACGGCCGGGCAGCTCATGCGCTCCCGTTACTCGGCCTTCGTGGTCCTTGATTCCGGCTACCTCCTGCGCACCTGGCACGCCTCCACGCGTCCAGCGTCAATGGACCTCGATTCGGACATGGAATGGCGCAGGCTGGACATCGTTTCGACGTCGGATGGTGGCCCGCTGGACACAACGGGAACAGTGGAGTTCGCTGCGCACTACAGGCTCGACGGCGAACGCGGCGTCCAACGCGAAATCAGCCGCTTCGTCCGGGAAGACAAGCGCTGGTTCTATGTGGACGGGGACGCGCGCTAGGTGCGCTCCTTCCCAGTTGCCTCCGGATTGCCCGGCGGCGATCAAGGAAGTTCCGCGGCCTGACCCGTCGTGCTCAGGCAGCGTTCCGGACTAACTGGGAAGGAACGCAGCGGGAAGGCCTACCGGTAGTTGCGGTGCAGGTTTTCCTTGGTTGAAGCGCCCGGGGAGGCATCGCCGATCCAGGGGCCGGTGCCTTCGGACTGATCCAGCACTCCGGCCTCCAGCCATGCGTAGTCGCCGGCCAGGACCTTGCGCGAAAGGTGGTGATCGCCGTCGTCGGTATTCCTCCACAGCTGGTCGAAGTATTCGTCCACCCGCACGCGTGCCTGCTCACAGAACGCTTCGGCGAGCTCGAAGGCGGCCGCGCCCTGTTCGGGATGGGTTCGGAGCAGCATTTCAGCGCGCGAGCAGCACGCCGCCATGGCGAACAGCTCTGCCCCAATGTCCACGATCCTGCCCAGGAAGGCCTGCTTGTGCTCCAGCTTCGCCTGCCAACGCCCCATGCCGTAGAACGTCTGCCGGGCGAGCCGCCGCGACGAGCGTTCAACGAACCGCAACTGCTTGGCTAAGCGGCCGAATTCCGCGTAGGAACGCGGATCCATACCTGCGCCAGCAACCAGCTTGGGCAACCAGCGGGCATAGAAGCCGGAGGCGCCGACGGCGGCCCTCGCCTTATCCTGCAGGCTCGCGTCCGCTGAGGCGAGGTCGCCCGCGGCGGCAAGGTGGGCATCCACGGCTTCCCGGGCGATCAGGAGTTTCATGATCTCGCTGGAGCCCTCGAAGATCCGGTTGATGCGGAGGTCCCGGAGGAGTTGCTCGGCCGGGACTGCCCGTTCGCCGCGGGCTTCCAGGGAATCTGCGGTTTCGAAGCCCCGGCCGCCACGGATTTGCACGAGTTCGTCGGCGATCCGGCAGCTCAGTTCCGTGGACCAGAGCTTGGCTAGGGCGGCTTCGATGCGAACGTCCTTTTGCCCGGCGTCGGCCATCTCCGCGGACAGTTCAAACACGGCCTCCAGCGCAAAAGTGGTGGCGGCTATGAACGCGATCTTCTTGCCCACGGCTTCGTGTTTGCCCACCGGACGGCCCCACTGCGTCCTCGCGTTGGACCATTCGCGGGAGATCTTCAGGCTCCACTTTCCCGCCGCCACGCACAGGCCAGGGATGGAGAGCCGCCCCGTGTTGAGGGTGGTGAGGGCGATTTTGAGTCCTTGGCCCTCGCGGCCCAGCCGGTTGGCGGCGGGAACCCGCACCTGGTGGAAACGGGTCACGCCGTTCTCAATCCCGCGCAGGCCCATGAAGGCGTTGCGGTTCTCCACCGTGATGCCCGGGGAATTCATCTCAACCACAAAAGCGGAGATGCCACCTTTGTGTTCCGTCCCGTCTGCATCGGTATGGGCAGGAACCCTTGCCATGACCACCACCAGTTCGGCGATCACACCGTTGGTGGTCCACAGTTTCACGCCGTCCAAGAGGTAAGAGCCGCCGTCGTCGGACAGCACGGCAGTGGCGCCCATGCGTGCAGGGTCGCTGCCGACGTCGGGTTCTGTCAGCAGGAAAGCAGTGATGGCGCCGGATGCGCAGCGAGGCAGGTATTCGTGCTTCTGCTCGGGTGTGCCGAATTCCTTGACGGGCTCGGGAACGCCGATGGATTGATGGGCGGAAATCAGGGCGCCGAGGCTCGGGTGAACCGACCCCAGCAAGGCAAGCGCGCGGCCGTAATAGACCAAGGACAGGCCTAAGCCGCCATATTCGCGAGGGATTTTCATACCGAAAACACCCAGGTCCGCGAGCCCCTTAAGATATTCGTCGGGAATTTTGGCGTCGCGTTCGATGACGCGGCCGGACATGGTTTTGGCAAACACCAGCAAGCGGGCCATGAACTCCTCGCCCCGCTCCACGTCCTCGGCCTTGGCCTGCGGCCAGGGATGGATCAGGCTGAGGTCGAAACTGCCCAGATAAAGGCCCTTGGCGAAGCTGGGCCGGTTCCATTCAGTTTCCCGGGCAGCCTCGGCGACGGCGCGGGCTTCTTCTGCGGTGGCGTTGACGCTTGCGGCAGCGAGACTGTTGTCAGTGGCGGACGTCATGGGAGAACTCCTCTAGCCGGTGGTGCCGGATGGAGCCAGGGTCCGCCGTGGGTGGGAACCCTTCAGCTGTCCCTCAATGCTACCCGTGAGTAGCTACCTGTACTAGGGGAAATCTGAGGCTGGAATTCAGCCGGGATTTCCACCTGTCCTGCGTGATGGACCAGGCGGTCCCACGCAAAGTTAATGCCGTGGACAAGGCCACCGAGAACACCTTTGACGGTGTACCAGACCATGCCCATGGCCCCAATAAGAATGATTGTTGCCATTGCTGCGGCGGCAATAAAGGCCACCAGAATTGCAGCGAAGACCAGTGTTCCAATGAATACGTAAGTGGCTGTATCAAGCGCAGAGAAGTCGAAATTCATGGTTCCCCCCGGGGCGACGGTGCGTGGGTTGACGCGGCGTGGCTGCGTCGATGCTCTGACACTAGGGGCGGGCGCGGTTTCCGGCCAGTGCAGAAACGCGTCATAACGGCGTTGATACGGGATCGAAACCATACCGGGCGGTAGGTTACGAAATGGTAGCGGCGGGCGCGCTCTGACAGGCTCGACGGCGGTGCTTTCGGCGCGCTCGACGGCGGTGCTTCCGCCCGTCGGTAGCCCAAGCGACGCTCTGCGTTAACCTTGTACGGGGCAGTTTTCGCTGCCAGCCAGGTTTCGCAGCAGCTGAAGGAGAGTAGTTGTCCCGTTCAGCCATGTCCTCCGCCGACGCCATCAGCGCGCGGCTCCGCGACCTCGAACAGCTGACCAAAGGCCCCGCGTGGGCCCTGACACGGTCGGCCCCGTGGGTGATCGCCGTGCTGCAGGCCTCCTTTACCCGCACCCGGCCGCAGCTTCCGCTCGAAGAGTTCCATGCCGACGTCGACGCTTTCCTTGAGCAGCTCCGACGCCAGGATCCGGCCCTCGGCGGCCAGCAAAACGGCAAACTCTTCGGCGACGAATGGACCCGCAAGCAGTTCCTGACGCGTCGGAACCAGTCCGGCCAGATCGTCTACGAAGTCACTGAGCCTGCTGCCCGCGTGCTGGCGTTCCTGGACAGTCTTTCCAGTGAACGTTCCACGCTTAACGGTTCGCGGCTCGGCACGCTGTTGGGCGATGTTGAGAAGCTCGCCAACGAGACCAACCCGGACCAGAGCGCGCGCTTGGAAGCCCTTGAAGAGGAAATCCACGAGCGCCAGCAGCTGGTGGAAGACATCAGCTCCGGGGAGTTCGATGGGCTTCTGGACGATGAGGAAGCAGTTGAAGCGGCCGGCAACATCCTGGACCTCGCGGCCAGCCTGCCAGCCGACTACAAAAAGATGCGTGACCGGATCGAAGAACTGGTGGGCGAGCTCCGCAACCAGATCATCGAGGAATCTCTGAGCAAGGGTGCCACCATGGCCCAGGTTTTGGAGGCCGACAAACGCCTGCGGCAAAGCCCGGAAGGCCGCACGTTCCGCTCCTTCACAGCCTTCCTGGAGGATCCGCAGCAGCAGCTGCGCTTCCGTTCCGCGATCGGCGAGGTGCTGAGCCGGCAATTCGCGGACGACCTCTCCCATGAGGACCGTGAAACGCTGAAGAATCTCGTTGCCGAGCTGCGGTATCAGCACAGTCAGATCCAGCGGATCTACGGCAAGCTCTCCGAAAGCCTGAACACCTACATCCAGAGCGACGACGTCAGGCAGTCCGTCAGTCTGCGCAAGGTGCTGGCCGAGGCCGAGCAAGCCATCCGGTCCATGCCGTACGAACGTGACCGCCCAGGCCTGGTGCGCGGGCCGGTCCTGTTCAACGCCGGGTTTGAGTCGTTGGCCATGGTCAAACTTTTCGACCCCGACGAATTTGCAACACCCCCGCGCCTGGCCGACCCCATCGCCTTCAGCGACTCAGACCGCGTACGGTCGGCGCGCACCGGAAAGGCCAAGCCCGCTGTTGTCCGGACAGCCATGGCCGGTGCAGCCACTCTGGGCGAGGCATGGGACAACCTGCCCGCCGAAGAACGTCACATCAACACCGTGCGCACCCTGTTGTCCATGGCGCTTCAGACGGGCGCCGCCTTCGACAGGGCCGCCTGGGAACACATCGACTTCGAACAAATCGACGGCAGCATCCGCACGGCGTACCTGCCTGTCGTCACGCTGAATGAGGATTCTGATGACTGAAGAAATTACGACGACGGACGTCACCGCAGCGGACAAGGTCGCCGAAGTGGTGGTTGAGCCCGCCGCCGAAGCCGGCCACACTGATACCGAAGCCGCCCACGCTGATACCGAAGCCGTCCACGCTGACCCGTTCCGGGTCACTCCGCGGGACACCTTCGTGGACGGCGCTGCGTTGTTCCCGGGCGACACCGGAGTGATTCCCATGAAGGTCCGCCATGCTTTGGTAAAGCTGCTGAAAGGCCCGTACATTGACGGCGGCCGCGACGAGAAACTCTGGACCACGCTGCTGGACAACCAGCTGATCCTGCGCAGCCGCCTCTCCGAGCTGTTCCTCACCCTCCAGCTCGACCATGATCGCAAAATCGCGGTCCTCCGACCCGTCGATCCGGAAGTCATCGGCGCCAGCTCCCGCTCCAGCATCCTCCGGCAGCAGCGCGCACTGAGCCGCGTGGAAACCATCGTCCTGCTCCGCCTCCGCCTTTTGCTGGACCGCCATGTCACAGCCCAAACGGACCCCACCATCACCCGCGAAGAGATCTCGGACCTCGTGGCCAACTACACGCCGGCCGGCCAACAGGATGCCCTGCGCGACTCTGACGTAGTCACCCGCACCATCACCAAGCTCCTGGCCCGCCAACTCATCCTCCCCACCCCGCTGGATGACACATACACCATCAGCAACGCCCTCCCACTGGCTCTTCCCTTCGAAAACATCGGAGATATCCCGGCCCAGATCGAGGCCCTGATAGCAGTAGCAGCCGACGAATCAGGAACAGAACCCCTCCTGGACCTTGATCCCGACTCCAACCAAACCAACTCAACAGGTGACGACCTGGACGACGACGCAGAAGGTGAAGGGCCCGCTGAGGTGAGCGCCGACGTCGAGCGTTCTTCGGATGAAATCAGTGATGCCTCTGAGGTCGGGAACGGCACGAGCGGCGATGCCGGAGACATGCGGCAGCATGCGTCTAAGCGAGGGACGAGCGAGCATGCAGAGCATGTGTCCGGTACCGCTGCGGACGCAACCAACGCTGAAGGGATCACAAAGTGACCATCGCAAGCATGCTCCCGCTCGGCGAGCTCACGAACCCCGGCCAGATGCGCCTCGCGTTGGTGCAGGTGGTCAACTGGGGCACGTTCCATGGCGCCCACACCATGCATGTGGACCGCAAGGGCACTCTCCTCACGGGTAATTCGGGCGTGGGCAAGTCGACGCTCTTTGATGCGATGCTCCGTGTTTTCGATGCCCGTCCGCGCTCGAACGAGGCTGCGGCCCAGCGTTCCGGTGGTGCTGTGGAGGACAAGAGGACCACGTTCACCTATATGCGCGGCAAGGTGGGTGATAAGGCGGTCGGCGATAGTTCGGCGAGTGCCTTCCAGCGCCCTGGTGCCACGTGGTCCGCCGTCGCGCTGACGTTTGATAACGCGGCCGGCACCAAGGTGACGGTCTCGGCGCTCTTCGACCTGCCGAAGAATGGCACGGAGTCGAGCGTCGGACGTTTCTACGTGATTGACAGCAAACCGTTGGACCTCGAGGCGATCGAGGGGATCGCGCAGAAGCGGTTTACCAAGGGCGCGCTGGAATCGATCTTCCCAGAGGGACAGGTCTTCGATGTGCACAAGGCGTTCGCCGAACGTTTCCGGCGTCTGCTGGGCATCAACTCGGACCAGGCGCTCCCGCTGCTTCGCGTGATCCAGGCGGGTAAGGGCTTGGGCGGCAGCGTGAATACGTTTTTCCGCGACCAGGTGCTGGATGCTCCCGCGACGTTGGCTGCCGCCGATGATGTGGTGGAGGAATTCAGCAACCTGATGTCTATTCGGCAGCGGCTGGAGGACGTGCGGCAGCAGCGCGACCAGTTGGCTCCGGTTCCGGGGTTGAACAAGGAGTACGCGCAGGCATTACTGGACGCGAACCGTCTCCGGGAGTTGGCTGGCGAAGAGTTCGAGGCTTACAAGCAGCAGCTGGCGGTCACCGTCCACGCCAAGACCCTGGCCAGGTTCAAGGAATTGGCTCAGTCCAAGGCCCAGGAGCTGGCCGCCGAGCGCACGGTGCGGGACGGCTTGTCCAAGGAGCTCCGCGACCTTGAGGTGGATTACAACAACCGCGGCGGTAACGCGATTTCGGCGATTGAGCAGTCGTTGGAGAACGCGAAAGTTGGCTTGAAGCTGCGTCAGCAGGTGGAGGATTCTGCCAGGAAGGCTTTGGCTGACGCCGGGCTGAACCTTGAATGGTCCGCCGAGGGCTGGGACCAAGCCCACGAGCAGGCAGCAGCGCGTTCAGCCGAGTTGAAGGACGATTCGGAGGCGTTGAAGGAGCTTCGTTTCGAGGCTTTCGACGGCCACGCAACCAAGAAGCGCGAGCTGGCCGCGGCTCAGCAGGAGTTGCTGTCCCTGCGGTCCCGCAAGTCCCTGCTGCCGCCGTCGAGCATTGAAAACCGTGCCGCCATCGCGGCGGCCACGGGCATTCCGGAAGAGCGGATGCCCTTTGGTGGGGAGCTGATCGATCTCGCCGAGGGGCAGGATCAGTGGCGCCCGGCCGCCGAGCGGGCGCTGCGCAACCTCGCCACCACGTTGCTGGTTCCTGGCGAGCACTTCGCTGCGGTGACCCGGTATCTGAATGACAACACCGTCCGCGGCGCGTTGCGTGCAGTTGATGTCTCAAAGCCGCTCGCCGGTGGCGCGCTGGCTGTTGAGGACGTGTCCGACGGCGACCTCTTGACTAAGTTGAGCATCCTCACCATGGGCGCGAATGCCGACGCCGGAGAGTGGATCCGCGAGCGGATTGCTGTGGACTTCGCGTACCCGTGCGTGGAGGATCCAGACGAGCTTGCTTCGCTGGACAAGGGCTTGAGCCTGGGCGGTGTGGTCAAACGCAACCGGCACACCGTGGAGAAGGACGACCGTTTTACCAGCCGCCAGGATTACGTCCTCGGTTTCGATAACGCCTCCAAGCTGGAACTGGTGGCTGCCCGTGTGGGCGAGCTGGAAAACGAGCTCGTGAAAGCCGCGGAACTTGCTCAAAGCCGCGAGGATTCGCACCAGGGAATGGCTCGTCAGCTCGAAGCGCTGCGCCGGGTCGCTGAAGATGAGCGGCCTTGGGAACAGGTCTCCGCAGCCGTCGCCGCGGAGGAGCTTGCCAGGATCGAACAGCGCCTCACGGATGCGTTGGCCGCTCAGGCGGACCTGGAGCCGTTGCGGGCAAGCATTGAAACCGTGCGGGAAAAGCACCAGTCTTCCACAGGTACGGCCGCCGTTCTGCAGAGCGAATACAAGGCGCTGGACCACAAGATGACCACGGCGGACAGCCTGCTCGATGCTGCGAGGCTGAAGCTGGAGCAAGCACCGCCGTCGGCTTCTACTGTTACCGCGCTGGAGCCGTACTTCGACGGCGCCGCCGACGTCTCTGAACTGTACGAGCTCGACAATCTGGCCAACAGCGTCCGCAATAGGTTGCTCGATGAACTGCACGCGGCGGAATCGCGGGGGCAGGCTACCGCCGAGCGGCTGACCCGCATGTTTGAGGCGTTCGTGCGTGACTGGGGAAGTGCCATCAGCGCCGATCACGGCACGTCGATCGGCGCCGCCGGGGACTTCGAATCCCGGTACCACGCGATCGTCAGTGATGGCTTGCCCGCCCAGGAGGCCGAGTTCCGGCTGTTCTTCAACCAGCGCACCCACGAATCGTTCAGCACCCTCCTGCACTTGCTGGACGAGGAACGCCGCAGTATCACCAGCCGCATCCTGCCCCTCAACGGCATCCTGTCCCAGGTCAATTTCCATGAGGGCAGCTTCCTGGAACTGGACATCAAGCAGACGCTTCCGGCCACCGCCAAACAGTTCAAGGATGCGATTCAGAACGCGCTGAAGGCCAAGCACACGCGCCCGTCGCGCGGCGCGGCCGCTGGTTCAGCAGCAGAAATCGACGACGACGCCGAACTCACCTCGCGCTACAAGTCGCTCGAAACCCTGGTGAAACGGCTGGGATCGCAGACGCCGGAGGATCGGCGCTGGCGGGCTGAGGTGCTGGACGTCCGTGGGCACCTGTTTATTCAGTGCAAGGAACACCGCGAGGTGGCTTCGAAGTCGAACAAGGCCGGCACCGGTAAAGCCGCCAAGCGGAAGACCGAGGTCTTCATGCATGCCGATACCGGCTCGATGTCCGGCGGTGAGCGCCAGCGATTCACGGCGTTCATCATGGCTGCGGCGCTGAGCTACCAGTTGGGCATCGCCGAACAAGGGTTCACCACCTACGGCACCGTGATGATGGACGAAGCGTTCGTGCTGGCATCCGAGGAATTCGCGGGCGCCGGCATTAAGGCGCTCCACGAATTCGGGTTCCAGTTGCTGCTCGCGGCTCCGGAAAACGTGATCGATCTGTCCCGGCACCTTGGATCCGTCACGGAAATCCTCCGCGACAAGCGAACCAACCGCTCGGGAGTGCTCACGGCTCCGGTTATTGCCGGACCAGGCGATCCGGGAGCGTGGCGTTCCGAGGCTAACCCGGTGGACATCGTCCTGCGTTAGGCGTTACACGGTAGGCGCTAAGCGCGGGCGGGATCGTGGCAAACTCACTGCATGACTGATTCCGTGCCCGGGGAATCCGTCATCAGCCGGGTTGTCCGGTTGATGTCGGCCTTTGACCGCTCGCTTCCCACCATGACGTTGTCGGGGTTGGCGCGGCGTGCAGGGCTCCCTCTGACTACTACTCATCGGCTCGTGCAGGAACTAGTCCGGCACGGCTTGATTGAGAAAGTCTCGGGGGACGAGCTCCGAGTCGGCATGCGGATGTGGGAACTCGGGGCCCGCGGATCCCTGGCGCTGGGCCTGCAGGAAGTGGCACTTCCCTACATGGAGGATGTCCAGGCCACCGTCCGGCAGCACACCACCCTGGCCATCCTGGACAGGGGGTCTGTTCTTTACGTTGAACGGCTGTCTGATCCGGAATCTCCGCTGGATGCTGCCCATATAGCCCAACGCATGCCCATCCACGCGGCGTCGTCAGGGCTGGTTCTCCTGGCGTATTCCGATACGGCGTACCAGGACGAAGTTCTTTCGCTGCCCCTTGAAGCTGTTACCACGGATACCATCACCGACCCATCGATCATTCGCAAACACCTGGCCGATATCCGGCAGCGTGGGCACGTGGCCATTCCAGGGATTGGTCACATGGACTGGATCGGGATAGCCGTCCCGGTCTTCGGAATCGCCGGAAAGATTGCGGCGTCCCTCAACGCGATCGTCCCCCGCGGCGAAGCCAACGTCCCGGCCATCATTCCGTCACTGCTGACGGCGGCCCACGGTATCTCGCGGACCCTCGGCGCTGATAACAGGCTTCCGGGTTCGCGCCGGCTGTAGCCAGTTCGCGCCGGCCGTAGCCAGCTCGCGCCGTCTCTCATTTCAGCAACTCATTCCGCTCAGCGGAAGGGCTGTTCATCCGCAGGCCGCAGATCCACAGACTGGAGATCTGCATCACATCAGCCCGGCGGACCTTGCAGATCCCGCCACCCTCCGAAAGTAGGACAATGATGTCTGAGCCTTTGACGTGCCCCGTCGCCGCCGAGCCAGTGGAAGAAGCCCCACGCTTAGTGTCGGAATCCGGCTGTCCGATAAGTCCCTCGGACGCCACTGCCGATTCCGACGGCGAGGCGGGTGCCGTCGTCGAGCATGACCCGATCAAGCTACCGCCTTACTCCCACGAGCTGGAATGGCCTGAAGGGCTGGAGCCATTCAAGGTGGTGGACGACGGCAGTCAAGGCGACCCCTACGCGCATTACCAGTGGATGCTGGAAAACGCCCCCGTGTTGCGCTGCCATACCCCGCAGTCGGACGTGTGGTTCATCACCCGCTATGACGACGTCCGGAAGGGCCTCCGTGCACCCAAGGTGTTCTCCTCCCAGGTAGTGGATCCCGTCCCGCTGACCTTTCTGACGCTGCTCGATGCTCCCAACCATGGCCGTCTTCGCCAGGTGGTGGCTCAGGCGTTCACACCCAAGGCGGTAGCCACCTTTGAGGACAGGGTTCGGGAGAACGCCAATAAGTATTTGGACAGGATGCTCGCAGCCGGAGGCGGAGATGCCGTGGACCACTACGCCATTCCCCTTAGCATGTCCACCATCAGCGCGCTCCTGGATGTGCCCAACCCGGACTTCGACAAGCTCAAATTCTGGTCCGACGAGACCTTCAGCTACTTTGGCCGACTCGCCCGGAATGCCAATGGCACCGGTACCGACGAGCAGAGTGCCTTCGAGTTCTTCGACTTCCTCAAGGAGAACCTCGAGCGCCTGCATGCGGAGGAGAACCAGTCCGTCGGCGGACAAATCGCCCGGATGTGGAAGGACGGGCTGCTCAGTGAGAAGGAGGCCAAGGAGTTGTGCGCTTTCGTCTTCGTGGCCGGGCACGACACCACCACCATCCTGATCGCCAACGCCTTCCGGGTGTTCGCCGAAAAACCGGAGCTTCTGGCCCGTATCCGGGAAACGCCCGGGGACACCGAGTTGTTCATGGAGGAACTCGCGCGGTATCGCGGTACGGTGCAGCGGGTAAGTCGTATCACCACCGGGGACGTAGAGGTCGCCGGGGTGGTCCTGCCCAAAGGTTCGGTAGTCCGGCTCATGCCAGCCGCCGCCAACTGGGACAACCGAAAGTACCCCAATGCGGCCGAGTTCGACATCGACCGCAGGCCTGAAGGCCATCTCGGTTTCGGCCACGGTGTGCACAGCTGCCTCGGAGCTCCGCTGGCCCGTCTGGAGACCACCGTGACCATTGAACTTCTGGCGCACCGACTTGCCAATCTGGCTCTGGATCCCACGAAGCCAATCGAGTATGTACGCGGCAACAACCTCACCAACTCCGGTCCGGAGCACCTGTTCGTCACCATGGAGAAGTCCGATGCATGAGCCACGTATCCCTACTGAACCGATCATCATCATTGGTGCCGGGCACGCGGGAGTTTCCGTCGCTGCCGGGCTTCGGAGCCAGGGCTGGGACGGTGGGGTGCTGCTGGTCGACGCCGATGGCCGCCTCCCTTACGAACGGCCCCCGCTGTCCAAGGATTTGCTGAAACCTGGATCGGCGGAGCAGGTCACCCCTTTGCGACGCGCCGGGTACTACCAGGAACGGTGTATCGAGACAGTGCTCGGACTGGACATTCGGCAGATCGACGTCGAAAATCGCTCGGTCACGCTGTCTGACGGCAGCGTCCGCGCCTACCACCGGCTGGTGATCGCCACCGGATCCACCGCGCGGGCGCTGCGGATCCCGGGCGGTGACCTTCCAGGCGTACAAACGCTGAAAACGTTCGACGACGCCGCTCGCCTCCGGACCCAGCTCACCCCTGGTGCCCGGGTAGTTATCGTTGGTGCGGGCTACATAGGACTGGAAGTGGCGGCGGCCGCGGCAGCACTTGATTGCGACGTTACGGTCCTCGAATTCCAGGACCGCGTGATGAGTCGCGTGACGTCCGAGCCCGTTTCCCGGTTCTTCGAGCAGCACCATGAGAATCACGGAGTGCGGTTCGTGTTCGGTGCGGCTGTTACGGCAGTTGAGGGCGACGAACGTGCTGAGCGCGTACTGACAGCCGACGGCGGAAGCTACCCTGCCGACGTCGTGATTGCCGGGATCGGCGTGGTTCCCAACCAGCAGTTGGCCGAAGCTGCCGGCCTGGAATGCAATGACGGCATTCTGGTGGACCAGCATGGGCGGACGTCGCATCCGGAGGTCTATGCCGCTGGTGATGTCACCCGCTTCACGAGTCCTTTCGATGGATCCAGCCTCCGCCTGGAATGTATCCAGAATGCACAGGCCCAAGCGGACAGCATCGTCCACCACATTGTGGAGAAACCGCGGAAGGACCCGGACATACCGTGGTTCTGGACGGTCCAGCACGGCGTGAGGCTGCAGACAGCCGGGGTGCGGCACCCGGACGATGACGCAATTGTGCGGGGGAACGTGGAGGACAAGAAGTTCTCCGTGGTTTACCTCCGAAACGGCAAGTTGTCAGCCGTGGACACCATCGATTCCCTCAAGGACTTCATGGCAGCCAAAAGGCTCATCGGAGCAGCCCTGGACCCGGTTCTCGTTTCAGCCCCTGGCACCTCCCTGGCAGAAGCCGCCATCTGATCTTTTGGACAAGTACCTTTCGCACCAACAGAAGGAACGTGCAATGAGCACCAAGCAAATCAACGTCGTAGACCGTGAAGGCCAGCAACACGTCGTCGAGTGGTCAGCCGATCAGTCCCTTATGGAAGTCCTGCGCGACAACGACTTCCCCATCCTCGCGTCCTGTGGCGGCACCGCGTCCTGCGCCACGTGCCATGTGTTCCTGGAAAAGGAGGCATTTCCGTCCTCGGGGGACCGTAGCGAGGACGAGCTGGAATTACTCGTTGAAACGGACACGTACATCGAGAATCAGTCCCGGTTGTCGTGCCAGTTGGGCTTCGATAGCTCCGGGGAGGGGGCCACCGTCACTATCGCCCCTGAGTAGCGTGGCTGCCCCAAGTAGGTAGCAGATCATGCCGTTTTGAGGGTTCTAAACGGCACGTGCTGCTACCTACTTGGGACTGGTTGGTTACTTAGCCCGGACCCGGTCCAGGAACTGTTCGGTCCTGGACTCCAGTCCCGCGATCTGCCGAACAACGACGACGGCCGGGTCCGGGTTGATCTCGTTGACGGGTGGCTCCTTGCGCACGTTGGCGCTGCAGCCGAACTCGGCGCAGATCAGGGTCCCCACAGTGTTCCCGTCTTTACCGGATTGACCGGCTTTCTTGGCGACCCACAGGTAAACGTCGTCCTTGGAGAAGACGTCGCGGCACAGTTCGCAGAGGACCACGCGCCGCTTCCCCGAACCGCCTTCGGGAGCGCGGAGCAGAATTCCGGTGAGTTTGCCCCGGTGCGGAACCACGAGGTAACCGCGTTGGGGCATTTTCTCGTCGCGCCAGCCGAGGAACTCCAGGTTGTCCCAGTCGAGGGTTTCGAAGTCGCGGGGCAGGTTGACCTTGGCGGCTTCGGACTTGCTGGCGTTGATGAAAGACGAACGGATCTGTTGGGCAGTGATTTTCTGCATGGCAAAGCTTCTTTCGGAAATGGTCGACGTCCGTGCGCAGAATGTGGGCGCTCGGGGGGCAGAAGTCGTCGGTCATCCGGGAAAGCGGGCGCAGCAAAGAGACCCTGAAAAGGGGTGCGCGGCTAAGAGTCTAGGAAGATACCGACGTGCGGGGGAGTGCCAAGCAGGCCGAAGCGGCCACCTCGCCAACCATGGCTGCGGCAACTGAAACAGTGCGCACGCTCATCCCCTCGTTCGATTCCGTAAGAAGCGGTAGTCCGCTGCCGCCAATACTTTCAAGACTCCCGGCGGATGTCCACTGAGAGAGCGTTCGGGTGAAGGGCTCGGGATGTGAGAGACGGTCCCGAGGAAGGGCCTGGGAGGTGAGAGAGGGTGTGATCTGCATCCCATTCCACTCATGAGGGGGATTAGGTGACGCAAACGTTTCTTAATTATCGGCAGGCTAGGCTAGCCTTACTTAGGTTCGCATCACTTACTTAAGGAGTCCCGTGGCTTCCCTTCTCCCACGCCGCGCCCTGCTCAAAACAGCAGGAACCGCGACGGCCGCACTTGCCGCCGTCGCTCTTACCCTCACCGGCTGCTCCACTGGTCCGGCAACGTCCACACCTGCAACTGAGCAGGCAGCCTCCTCAGCTTTCCCGGTGACCATCAAGAACGTCTTTGGTGAGACCACCATCAAGGAACAGCCCAAGCGCGTAGTCACCGTCTCGTGGGTCAATGACGACGTCGCGATCGCACTGGGCGTTGTTCCCGTGGGTGTCCCGAAGAACGAGTGGGGCAACAACGAGCAGGGCTCCACCCCTTGGAAGGACGCAGCACTGGAGAAGCTCGGCGCCGGCTTTGGCACCGACAAGGCTCCCGTTCAGTTCTCCGAGGCAGATGGCATCAACTTCACCGAGATCGCCAAGCTCAACCCGGACGTTATCCTGGCGGCCTACTCGGGCCTTGAGGAGGCTGACTACAAGAAGCTCAGCGAAATCGCCCCCGTTGTGGCGCAGCCGGAGCTCGCCTACGGGACCCCGTGGCAGGAAAGCACCACCCTGATCGGTAAGGCACTGGGCAAGGAAGCCGAAGCCAAGAAGCTGATCGAGGACACCGAAACCACCGTCAAGGACAAGGTTTCCAAGTTCCCTCAGATCAAGGACAAGACCTTCATCTACGGCAACCTTGAACCTGCCAAGGGCGATGGCGCCAACGTTTACACGGCCATCGACAACCGCCCCCGATTCCTCTCCGAAATCGGCATGAAGCTGGCCCCCGTGGTGGAGCAGAACACCAAGAGCGCTACGGAATTCTTCATCCCGTGGTCCGCTGAAAAGGCCAATGAGCTCGAATCCGACGTTTTCGTCACTTGGGTTCCGGACGCAACCACAGCCGACGCCATCAAGGCCGACCCGCTGCTTGGCCAGATCCCGGCCATCAAGAAGGGCGCCCTGGTTGCTGATTCGGACCAGACGCTGACTCTCTCCATCTCCGCTTCTTCGCCGCTGAGCCTGCCGTGGGCGCTGGACACGTTCCTGCCGCAGCTGGGTAAGGCTGCGGACGCAGCGGGCAAGTAACTGCAATGAAACTGAGTACGACGACGGCAGTCCAGGGACGGGGCAACGGCACTTTGGTGTCGGCTGGCCCGGGAGGCATCGCCCCTGAAACTGCTGGAACCGGAGGGGGAACCGTCTCCCGCAGCATGGCAGGCAAGCGCACCGCTTGGCTGCTGGCCGCCGTCGTCGTACTCGCCGCAGTCTGCGCCGCATCCTTGGCGATCGGCGCACGCGGACTTCCCCTCAACACCGTGTGGGAGGCGCTCACCAACTTCAATCCGGAGGACGGTAACCACGCTGTGGTCATCGCCCGGGTTCCCCGCACCGTGCTGGGCTTGCTCGCCGGGGCCGCACTTGGCCTGGCCGGTGCAGCCATGCAAGGCGTAGCCCGCAACCCGCTTGCCGATCCGGGCATCCTGGGCCTCAACGCCGGTGCCGCTCTCGCAGTGGTCGTAGGGATCTACGTTTTCGGTATCGGCTCGCTGTCCGGTTACATCTGGTTCGCCTTCTTCGGTGCCGCGGCAGCCGCCGTCGTGGTTTACGCCGTCGCTTCCCTGGGACGGGATGGTGCGACGCCGGTCAAGCTCGCCCTCGCAGGTGCTGCCCTGAGCGCAGGCCTGTTCTCCCTCATGAACGTCATCCTGGTTTCAAGCCAGGACACTTTTGACCGTTTCCGCTTCTGGCAGGTGGGCACTATTGGCGGCCGTGACTGGTCCGTCCTCCTTCCGGCGCTGCCGTTCCTGGCCGTCGGGGCCGTGATTGTGCTGGCCGGCGGCCGTATCTTGAACAGCCTTGCCCTGGGCGACGATATTGCCCGAGGCCTCGGACAGAACGTCACGTTGGCCCGCAGCATCACCGGGCTGGGAATCGTCTTGCTCTGTGGATCCGCCACTGCCGTGGCCGGACCGATCGCCTTCCTGGGCCTCGTCATTCCGCACGCTGTCCGCTCGCTGACCGGGCCGGACTACCGCTGGATCCTGCCGTTCTCCGCGGTCGCGGCCCCCATCCTGCTGATCATCGCCGACATCGTTGGCCGCGTCATTTTGCTCCCCGGTGAAGTCCCCGCGGGCATCATGACCGCCATTATTGGCGCCCCCGTCTTCGTCTGGCTCATCCGGCGCGGAAAGGGGGCCGGACTGTGACCGTCCTCAAATCCGCCCCCGAGTTGGCACTGAATGACAATTTTTCCCCCAAACATCAGCATCAACTGTCACTTCGGCGAGTCCTGAGCCCCACGTTCTTCCTCGGGCTGGCGCTCCTGGTCATGTTCGCGGTGTACGTGCTCCTGGGCAGCTACACCGTGACCATCCCGGACTTCTTCACCATCGTGATCAACCACTTGACCGGGGGCGAGAAAATCCCCGGTGCCAGCTTCATCGTGATGGAGCACAAACTGCCCCGCGCAGTGGTGGGCACCATGATTGGCGTAGCTTTCGGCCTGGCCGGCGCGCTCTTCCAGACCATGCTGCGGAACCCCTTGGCCAGCCCGGACATCATCGGCATCAGCTATGGCGCCAGCGCCGCTGCCGTGACGGCAATCGTGATCTTCGGTGCCTCCGGAGCGGTCGTTTCCGGGGCTGCACTCGGTGGAGCACTCGGCGTTGCGGCCATCATCTACGCAATCTCCCGCGGCGGTTCCGGCGCGGGCGGAGGCAGCCGCGGCAACGCTGCAGGCAACCGCCTCATCCTTGCCGGTGTTGGCATCGCCGCTGCACTGCACGCAGTGGTCAACTTCCTCATGACCCGCGCGGACATCCGCACCGCCGCGGATGCCCTCATCTGGCTCAACGGATCCCTGAACTCCGCCACCTGGGACCGCGCTGGCGTCCTCGCAGTCTCCTTGCTGATCCTGATCCCCGCCGTCATTGCCCTTGCCGGCCCGTTGCGCATCCTCGAACTCGGGGATGACGCCGCCGCCGGCCTCGGCATCAGGGTCAACGCCGCCCGGCTGGGACTGGTGCTGACCGCCGTCGGGCTTGCCGCCGTCGCAACTGCCGCAGCCGGTCCGGTAGCGTTCGTCGCTTTCCTCGCCGGACCCATCGCCCGGCGTATCGTCCGTAAACCCAGCCTCCCGGCGTCGGCCCTCACCGGTGCCTTGATCGTGCTGCTCGCCGACTTCTTCGCCTCCAACATTGCTCCCGTCATCCTGGACGGAACCGTCCTCCCGGTAGGCGTCATCACCGGCGCCCTCGGTGCACCCTTCCTCCTGTGGCTGCTGGTCACGTCGAATCGAAAGGAGGCCTGACATGGCCATCCTTAATGCCAAGGACCTCACGCTCCAGTACGAGGCACGCAAGGTGGTGGAGGGGCTCACCACTGAGATCCCCGAGGGCAAAGTGACCATGATCGTGGGCGCCAACGCCTGCGGCAAGTCCACACTCCTGCGCGGCCTGTCCCGACTCCTCAAGCCAGCCGGCGGATCCGTCACGCTCGACGGCAAGGACATCCACAACCGACCCGCCCGTGAACTTGCGCGCACGCTCGGCCTGCTCCCGCAGCACCCCACCGCACCGGACGGCATCACCGTGCGCGACCTCGTAGGGCGCGGCCGCTACCCGCACCAAGGCTTCTTCCGCAGCTGGTCAGCCGCCGACGACGCCGCGGTGCAGCGCGCGCTCGACGCCACCTCCACGCTGGAACTCGCTGACCGCAGCATCGACGAACTGTCCGGCGGGCAGCGCCAGCGAGTCTGGATAGCCATGGCCCTCGCCCAGGAAACCGACGTTCTTCTGCTCGATGAACCCACCACCTACCTTGACCTGGCACATCAGGTGGAAGTCCTGGACCTGATCACGGACCTCAACCGCAGCCGCGGCACCACCGTGGCAATCGTGCTCCACGACCTCAACCTCGCAGCCCGCTACGCGGACCACGTCATTGCCATGAAAGGCGGGTGCATCGTGGCCGAAGGGCCAGCACCCACAGTGGTCACCGAGGAACTCGTTTTCAACGTGTTCGGCCTGGAATCCCGAGTGGTTCCGGACCCCATCTCAGGCACCCCGCTGATCGTCCCCATCGGACGCCACCACGCACAGCCCGCTTCAATCAACGAACTGGAGATCGCCTCATGAGTGCACAACCGACCCAGGCAAAAGCAAGCGCCGCCGTGGAGCCCATGACCCTCGCCTTCGACGTCACCGTGACGGCCGTGCAGGAGCTCAGCCCCAGCTTCCGCCGCATCACCTTTGGCGGCTACTCCCTGCGTGACTTTGGCGTTGCCGGAGATACCCTGGACCTTCGCGTGAAGCTGATGATTCCGTCCCGCGACGCATCCGGCAACATCATTCCGTTGCCTGTCTTCAAGATGGAACAGGCCGGCTGGTACCAGGAATGGTTGGCCATGGACCCATCCGTCCGGGGTGACATGCGCACGTACACCGTCCGCTCCGAGCGCCTCGATGCTGTGTACCCGGAGATCGACATCGACTTTGTCATGCACTTCGACGAGGCCGGACATGGCGGACCCGCAGCCAACTGGGCCCTTGCCGCGAAACCGGGAGACGCCCTCACCATCATCGGCCCCAACAACCGGGCAGCGCAGTGCACCACGGCCGGCGCCTACGGCGGCATCGAATGGCGTCCGGGTCTGGCCCAGCGCGTGCTCCTTGCAGGCGACGAAACCGCGGTCCCCGCCATCAGCGCCATCCTCGAAAGCCTGCCAGCCGACATGACCGGCCACGCGTTCCTGGAAGTACCCGAGGCCGGCGACTTCCAGGACATCAGCACAGCCGCCGATATCGAAATCACCTGGCTTGCCCGCGGTGCCGCCATCGGACGCTCCCGTCCCCACGGCGAACTCCTGAAGGAAGCCGTAGCCAAAGCTGTTCCCGTTCCGGGCTGGGTTGGCATCAAGGGCACCGGGACCGCCGCCGGTCCCGAGCCCGAAGACGTCAACGTGGACCAGGAAATCCTCTGGGAAACCCCGCAGCGCATGGACACCGCAGCCATTGAAGCCAGCAAGAACCCCACGCTGCCGGCCGGTGCGCTGCCGTTCTACGCCTGGATCGCCGGCGAAGCATTCGTCATCAAGGAAATGCGGCGGTACTTGGTGCGTGATGTTGGCATTGATCGTAAGCAAGTGGCGTTCATGGGCTACTGGCGACGAGGCAAGGCAGAGGGCTAAGCCCAGCTCCACCGCTTAGTCCGCCGCAGCTGGGAGGCCGGTGGGCGGCCATCCTCGGCGTGCTGCTCCTTCGTCGCTTTGACGCACGCTGCCGGATGCCCGCCCCCCGGCCTTCCGACGCTCTCTCACTTCCCTCGGGTTTCAGGCGATCGCTCTCTCACATCCCGTTGGCTTGTTCACTTTGGGTTGGTTCTGGCTTAACCAGGGGCGGGTAGCGTCGCTGGGGTGCGGGAGGAACTCGGGGACCGGAGTAATGTTCGACGGCGGTATGTCGCCATCGGGGACTCCTTCACCGAAGGCGTGGGGGATCCCAGCAAGGTCCTGCCCAATGGGGTCCGCGGATGGGCCGACCGGGTTGCCGAGAAGTTGGCCAAGGATCAGCCTGGCTGGGAGTACGCCAATTTGGCGGTGCGCAGCAAGAGGCTCCGGCACATCATCGATGAACAGCTGGAACCCGCCATCGCCATGGAACCAACGCTCATCACGCTGTATGCCGGCGGGAACGACATCCTCGATTTCGGCACCGATATGGATGCGCTCCTCAACGATTACGAATTGCTGGTAGCGCGCCTGAGCGAAACCGGCGCTACTTTGGTTCTGTTCACGGGCTTTGATGTGAAAGTGTCTGCGGTCCTGGAACCCTTCAAGAAGCGGAATACTCTCTATAACCAGAGAGTCCGCGATATTGCTGCCAGATATGACGCCGTCCTGGTGGACTACTGGTGCTTCGACGCCTTTAAGGACGAACGGATGTGGGCCCCGGACCGACTCCACATGTCGAAGGCGGGACACAAGTATTTGGCTGCTCAGGTCCTCGATCACCTCAACGTCCCCCATAAAATTTCGCCCAAGCAGTGGGATCCGCCGTCCCGCGTAACGCTCCGCGAATGGGAGCGCCGGCAACGCCGTTGGGTCAATGACTGGGTGGTCCCGCTGTTCGGCCGCAAACTCAGGGGCATCACGCTGGGCGACTCCCTGCAGCCCCGCTGGCCGCAGCCGGTCAAGGTGCCACGCAAAGGCGGGTTGAAGAAACTCGTGGAAGAGGCCGCACTATGAAGAGGGAAGCCCCGTGAACGACCACCTCAGGTTTGTGGCCCTCGGCGACTCCTTCACCGAGGGCGTCGGCGACACCGATCTCAGGCTCCCCAACAATTGCCGTGGCTGGGCCGACCGGGTGGCAGAAGAACTGGCCCGGCACGACGACGGAACGCGCTACGCCAACTTGGCCATCCGCGGCCGCCGTCTCCAACAGATCATCGCTGGACAACTTGAGCCCGCCCTCGCCATGAAACCCACGCTGGTCAGCTTCTACGCCGGCGGCAATGACCTGCTCACGGCTACACCCAATATGAGCAGGCTCATCCGGGATTACGAGGACGCCGTCAGAAGGGTCAAAGCCAGCGGAGCCACGGTCCTGCTCTTCACGGGTTACAACGTTCCGTTGTCGCCCCTGCTCGAACCGCTCAAAGTGCGCACCGCTATTTACAATCGCCAGATTCGCCGTATCGCAGCCACGTACCAAACGCTACTGGTGGATTATTGGTGTTTCGAGAAGTTCCAGGACCCGCGGATGTGGGCCCCTGATCGCCTGCACATGTCCTCTGCCGGGCACAGCTACATGGCCAAGAAAGTCCTGGAAGTCCTCGGCGCTCCGCACTCGCTCCAATCGCCAACGCTCGCCGCTCCCCGTCCGCGGACCCGCGCCGAAAACATCGCCGACGACGTCGCCTGGCTGAGGCGCGACGTCGGGCCGTGGCTTTCGCGGCGGTTCCGCGGCGTCTCAAGCGGCGACCACCTGATGGCTCGCTGGCCGGAACTCATGCCGGTGGTGCTGCCTGAGCGGCTGGGCACTGCAAAAGCGCAGAGACCTCAGGTATCGAGCAGGTTCTCGTAACCCTCGGCCACGCTGGTGGCAGTGAATTCGATGATCTCGAACTCGGCCACGCCATTGCTGTAGAACGGGTCCTCGGCCAATGATGCATCGAGCGTAGCCCTGTCCACTTTGGAGAGCAGGACACCGCCGGTGGCTGGGACGCGACGTCCGGACGCAAGGAAAGTCCCGGCGTCGAACGCTTCCTTAAGCCAGGCCATATGGCCAGGGCGGTGGAAGTCGACAATTTCGTCGGGAACCTTGTAGGTCAATGAGACGACAAACATGCCGCCAGCCTATCGCCTGAGCCGGGGACTGGACCTAAGAAAGCAGCGAATTCTCATAAGATGGAGGCATGACTCAACCCCGCTGGCTGAACGCCGACGAACGCCGTGCCTGGCTGGCCCTGCTGAGCATCAACACCTTGCTCCCCTCGGCGTTGGATACCCAGCTTCAGTCGGCCGGCAAATTGTCCTTGTTCGACTACAACGTGCTCGCGATGCTTTCCGAAACAGAGGGCCGCTACCTTCCCATGAGCGAGCTCGCCGCGCGCACGAGTGCTTCCTTATCGCGCCTTTCCCACGTTGTCACCAAGCTGCAGAAACGCGGCTGGGTTGAACGTCAGGCGCACCCCGGCGACGCCCGCGTGACCGTAGCGCACCTGACCGACGCCGGCATGTCCACCATTGTGACCCTCGCCCCGGGACATGTGGAATCAGTGCGGACGCTGATGCTCGATTCGCTCAGCCCGGACGACGTCGCGGATCTTGCCCGCATCGGCGAGAAAATCGTGGCCCGCCTGGACAACAACCACTGGATCCTCCGTGACTCGTAATCACCTCAACGGGTGCTTTGTGACCTCAAGCGCTGAAGTGGCAGACTGACGGCATGGATTTTTCTGCCCGTTATGTTGCCCTGGGGGACTCGTTCACTGAGGGCGTCGGAGACGACGATCCCGCCCGCCCCAACGGTGTTCGCGGCTGGGCCGACGTCGTCGCCGGGCAGCTGGCCCACAGCAACGCGGACTTTGGCTACGCCAACCTGGCCATTCGTGGCCGAAAGCTCCGGCAGATCATGGCTGAGCAGGTTGATGCCGCCGTAGCCATGAAGCCCACGTTGGTGACGTTGTATGCGGGCGCGAACGACATCCTGCGGCCCAAGATCGATATTGACTCGCTTTTGGAGGAGTACGACGCCGGCATTGCCAAGTTGAGCGCGTCGGGCGCCACCGTGGTTCTTTTCACTGGCTTTGACGCGAAAGGCTCCAAGGTTTTCAGCGCGATGCGCGGACGCACTGCGATCTACAACGAGCTGGTGCGCGAAATTGCAGAAAACCATGGTGCCCTGCTGGTGGACTATTGGCGGTTCGACGAGTACGACGATTGGCGCCTCTGGGGTGAGGACCGGATGCACATGTCCACCGCCGGCCACGTCAACATGGCAAAGCGCGTCCTGGATGTCCTTGAGCACCAGCATGTAATCGAAGTTCCCGAGCTGGCGCCGGTTCGTCTGATGAATCGTGTGGAGGCATTGAAAGCCAACGCACGCTGGTTCCGGGAATCTGCGGCTCCATGGGTTGCCCGTCGTGTGCGGGGAGTGTCCTCCGGCGACGGTTTGAGCCCCAAGTACCCCGAGCTGATCCGGCCGCTCTAGGCTGCGTTCCTGAACTCCGGTGTGGCCAGCAGGGTGCCGTCCCGGCGTACCGCCAAAACGTCCGCGCCCCACTTTTCAACGGCCTGATCCAAGGTCCGGGTGCCACCGGCAACGATCGCTGCGGCAAGGACATCCGCAGTGACGATGTCGCTGGCCGCCACCGAGACCTGTGCGAACTCCGGTGCTGCGCCGCTGATTGCCCAGATATGTTCACCCCGCTCGGCTGAGCCCGACGTCGCCAGCGCACTCTTGGATGCCAACGGGAACGCCCCCAGCAAAGCCTGGCGATCCAAGGGGTCAACGATGCCGGCCAGCCACGGTTCATGTGCGGTGGGCCCGGGTGTCCCGCTCACCAACACATCCCCTCCCGCGTTCAGGCACCAGTCCGTCAGGCCAAGCGCGCGGAGCGAAAACGCAGCCTCACGCATCGCATGGGCCTTGACGATCCCGGAAAGGTCCAGGATGCCGTCCGGACGCTCGGACGTGAAGGCGCCGTCCGTTGCCAACCGCCACTCCGATGCCTCTGCATAGAGTTCCTGCATGGTCTCTGACGTGTAGGCCAGCATGATCTCCCCGCGGGCCAGCCGACTCGCTTCCGAACCTGTCCGGTACAGGCTGAACGTCAGGTCAAGATGCGCGAAAATACTTTCAACAACGTCGACGGCGGACTCGAGCTCGTCCACGGCAGTTTGGGCGTATCTGTTGCTCGCCATCGTTAAGCTCACCACGGTGCCCATGCTGCGGAAGGTCCGGGCACGGAGCTGCTGGCCCCTAGAAATGGGCTGCATCGAGGGCTGCCTGGAGCGAAGTGAGGTAGGCGTCGCTGGTGACCGTTGCCCCACCGATGGTTTGGACGTTGGCTGACTGGGCTTGGATCACCTCGGACCTTAACACCGGAGCTGCGCGGCTGCTGATCTGTGCGGACTTCCGCTCGGCATCCGTGAGCTGGAGCGGGGTAACTTCCGTGATCTTGCCGTCCTGGATGGTCACCTGCACCTGGACCGTTCCGAAGCGGGTCTGGACTGACGCGCCGTCGTATGTTGCCGCCGTCGTACTTCCCGACGCCGCGCTGCCGCTGGAGCCGGTGCTGCCGCTGGCAGCTGAGCCGCCGGTTGAGGCACTGCTGCTCAGGCTGGTGGTGGTTGAGGTGCCCGTCTCGGCAATGTGCGCCCCGGATTGCCAGCCGGCCAGCAGGATGCCCGCAGATGCCAGGGCCGTTGCCATTGCTGCTCTGATCCTCACCAGTCAAACCTTTCGTAGTGGAGTTGTTCTGCCGGGACACCCGCCCACTGCACATCCCGGATGACGGAGGCAGCCCACGGAGCTGGGCCGCAGACGTAAACATCGGCGTCGGCGATGTCTAGAGCGTAAGAGCTGAGCGTGAAGCCGGCCGCGACCGCCGTCTGGGGGAGCCAGGCGTGATTGCCGCTGGATCGGGGGCCGGTCAGGTGGAAGAGCGTGACGCCACGCGCCTGGCACAACGACATGATTTCCTGCCCCAAGAAGAGGTCGGATTCGTCGTGACCGCGGAGGAGGACGGTGGCCTGACCGGGTTCGAACGGCGTGGATTCAAGGAGCGACCGCAGCGGGGTAATGCCAACACCGGCTCCGATCATCACCACCCTGTTGCGGGTTCTGGCCGCCGTGCTGAACATTCCGTAGGGTCCTTCAATGGCCACCTTGGTGCCGGGGCTGATCTTCGCAAGGCGTGCGGAGCCGTCGCCGAGGTTCCGGACTGTGATGCGCAGTTTTCCTTGGCTTGCAGATTCTTGGGCCGCTGACATGGCCAGGACCGGTTCCGCGGACAAACTGAACGGGTGTGCCTGCCACCAGTGCCCGGCAGCGAGGAACCTCCAGAAGAAGAAGCGCCCACCGGATCCGGCCAGCCGTTCGAGGTGCCGGCCCGTCATTTCAATACTGAAAACGTCCGGCGCCACGCGGACCACACGGCTGACGGTGAGCTGATGCCGGAAGCTTGCGGCCAGCGGCTGATACACGCGGTAGAAGAGGAGGGCGGCGCCCGTGGCGATGCAGAAGGCCAACCAATACCAACGCTGCCAGGTACCCTCGGCGAACAGCCCACCCACGCTGAACTGATGGGGGATCGCGGCCGCAACGGCCGCATAGGTGAGCAGGTGGACTGCGTACCAGAACTCATAAGGGAAGCGGCGGCGAACTGCCACCAGCGAGGTGACCACCACGGCGATGAACAGTGCCATGGACACGAACGCGAGCCACATATCGGGCACGTTGATCCACAGGGAGACCGACTCGCTGATGGGGTCGAGTCCCTCCGCTGCGCCGTATCCAATGGCGATGAAAAGACCGTGGGACAGGAGTAAGTAGAGCGCCGGCTTGCCCAGTTTCTTGTGGATTTCGAGGGCGCGATCATGGCCGATGGTGTTGTCGATGAACGGAATTCTGGCCGCCAGCAGGAGCATCAGCAGGACCAAGTCCATGCCGATGAGGCCGGCCACAATTCCCAGCGCCGTCATTGTTCCAGCGAGCGAAGAGAACCCGCTCGCGCCGCCGTCGGCCAGCCACAGGGCTACCGCCGCCACACCGGACAACCACCCCAGTGCTCCGAGAAAATCAGCCCGGACCAGCCGCCGTCGGGCCTGTGGACGGAAACGTTCGACGGCGGTCGGAGGCGTTTGCCGTGCCGGCGCCGGAATGCTTTCCACCGGGGTATCGGGAGTCAATAACGAGGTCATGACCTAAGACTCGCCAAGCATCCTTTGGTTCTGCTGTGAAAGAGCTTTAGGGGGCGTATGATGCCTGATTGGTCTTAATTTGGCTTGGCCCGTAGAATAGTTAGGCGCTAGGTAGTGCGGATCGTGTGCAATTGCTCCGGTTAGTGGTGACTGTCGGTTTTACTGACGTCCCGGTGGCCGGTAGTTAGGGGCTCAAGTTGCGTGCATTCCTGTATTCGCCCGGTATCCCAGGACCTGATTCAGTGTTTCACTGACCACCCTGAGGCCAGCCTTCTTCGCCGCACTTGCTGCGGAAACTACCGAAATGGTCTGGATCCGGCTGCGGACGCTGCCTGTCGCACGGTAACGCAGGAACATCTGCACGCCGTTACATTCAATCTTTGGAGGAGAGTCATGGCAGCACACTGCCAAGTGACCGGAGCCGAGCCGGGCTTTGGACACAGCATTTCGCACTCGCACCGTCGCAACAAGCGCCGGTTCGACCCGAACATTCAGAAGAAGCGCTACTGGGTTCCGTCCCTGCGCCGTAACGTCACGCTGACCCTGTCAGCCCGTGGCATCAAGACAATCGACGTACGCGGCATCGACTCAGTCGTTGCTGACATCCTGGCACGAGGAGTAAAGCTCTAATGGCAAAGGACAAGGACGTACGTCCGATCATCAAGCTGAAGTCCACTGCGGGCACCGGTTACACCTACGTAACCCGCAAGAACCGTCGTAACGATCCGGACCGTCTGGTCCTGAAGAAGTACGATCCCAAGATCCGCCAGCACGTCGAATTCCGAGAGGAGCGCTAAACACATGGCAAAGAAGTCAAAGATTGCTCGCAACGAGCAGCGCAAGGTCATTGTTGAGCGTTACGCTGCCAAGCGTCTCGAACTGAAGAAGACCCTGGTTGACCCCAACGCGACTGACGAAGCACGCGAAGCTGCACGCCTCGGCCTGCAGAAGCTGCCCCGCAACGCCTCCCCGATCCGTCTGCGTAACCGCGACCAGATCGACGGCCGTCCCCGTGGCACGCTCCAGAAGTTCGGTATCTCCCGTGTTCGCTTCCGCGACATGGCTCACCGCGGTGAGCTCCCGGGCATCACCAAGTCTTCCTGGTAATCACGAAGCTCTGAAAGGGTCGGCAACCGTTATGGTTGCCGGCCCTTTTTGCGTTTAAGCGTGGTTGTAGGTGGGGCGCTTGGGGCTTGCTGGCGGCTGGGGCGGCCGTCATCCTCGGCGCGCTCGGTCGTGCCTCCCTTGGACGCGCGCTGCCGGATAACCGCCGCCCCCTTCCGACGCTCTCTCATGTCCCGCGGGTTTGGGTCCATCGCTCTCTCACCCCCATTGGCAACGCCATCTCGTGTCCAGCCGACGGCGGTAGTCACCAACAGTGTTTGGGCGGACGCCCTCAGGGATTACGTTCGGGTTGACGCTCGCCGTCGGGGTGTGATGGGCTTCACGTCGCATGATTTCGTTCGATTGAAGGAGATTTGACCGCGCTGTGAGGCCGTTTGGCCTGTGTTTCCGGGGTTTTGGGTGATGCTGGTGTGGATTTGTGCCCGAGGCGGCGGACGTGTAATGTCTTCTGAGTCGCCGCGAGTGAGACAGCCTGGAGCTGAGAACCGCGGAGGCCGACCCCCTTGATAACAGCCTGGAAAATGGCTCGCTTTTGAGCGTGCCATCGCCGGGTGGGGCTGAAGATTGGATCGAAAATCGCGGAAACGCTGATTTGCGAAGATCTGATTGATCGGGTAAGTTTGAAAAGTTGCTCCGGAGCGATCCTGTCCCTTTGTGGGGGTTTGGTGGTGCCGGGTGTGTCTGTTGTTT
>NZ_PCPR01000014.1 GCF_002979775.1 Arthrobacter sp. MYb23 | reverse complement strand
AGGCGGGGCGGGCGATTCCCCGCGATGACCGGCGGATGTGGTCCGGGGTGAGGCCGGTCAGTGAGGCGAGCTCCAGGTCGTCGCAGACGTGGTTGCGGACGGCCATCACAATCAGGGCTTCGCGTCGTTCGGTGATCTGGGTCCGATGACGTTCGGCGGCCCTGAGTTCGTCGCTCTTCTGCTTCACTGCGGACAAATGGACGCTGCGGGGGAGTCCGCTCGGGTGGAGATCGTCATAAGCCAAAGCGATGGTCCTGACCGCCTTCATGTTCTCCCCTGTAGCCGCCGAAACAGTGGCGATGGTGAGCCCATCCTCAATCGCCTGCGCAATCAGCTCGTTCCTGGCAGCGGTCAGGGTACGGATGGCGCTCGTTGCGTGGGACAGCAGTTGCCGGTGCACTCCGAGGGCACGCGCCAACTTGGCGTGATCCGTGCGATCCGTGGACTGCGGACGATCCGTGGGCTGCGGTCGCGGAGCCTTGGCCCGGTAGGTATACCGTCCGGTGGCCGAGCGGGCTTGGAATGAAACAGCGGGGGCTGACCCTGCTTGGGCTGTCATTGGCTCCCTTTCAGTTTCGGAACAGCGCTTCTGATCCCTCGAATCTAGGCAGTGTTCACCGGTCCAAGGAAATACCAATACCGCGTGAACCCATAAGCAAAGTGCATGGAAGAAGTGCCCCGGGGCGTGTCCGTGCGCCTCCTGTGCGTCGAATGGGTGCTGAAACCCCAAAAAGAGACCCGCGTCATAAGAGCCCCTTATAGATCCACGCACATTAGGTCTTATCCACAGGCCGCGCGAATCCCTAGTCTCGAAAAAGGAGATACGCGAATCCGCGCGTCCTGAGTCCCACATTCCTGGAGGAGACATGCCGCACTACCTGCCGGCGTCGAGGGTCACCCGCATCAAGTCCTCAGCGAGCGTCGCCGCAGCCGCCCGTGTCCGCGAACTCAAAGCCGAAGGCATCCCGATCATCGACCTGACGGTCGGCGAGCCGGACTTCGATACCCCGGACCACATCAAGGCAGCCGCCATCGAGGCGATCAACAACGGAGAGACCAAGTACACCTCCGTGACAGGTACTCCCGAGCTGCAGACCGCCATCCTGCGGAAGATCGAGGGCCACACCGGTCACCACTATGAGCGGAACCAGCTGACCATTGGCGGCGGGGCCAAGCAGGTCCTGTACGTAGCACTCATGGCGTCGCTCAATGAAGGCGACGAAGTGATTGTCCCCGCGCCGTACTGGGTTTCCTACCCGGACATGGTGCTTGCCAACGACGGCACCCCGGTGATCGTCGCCTGCGGTGAGGACACAGGCTTCAAGCTCACTCCGGACGCCCTGGCAAAGGCCATCACCCCCAAGACCAAGTGGCTCATCCTCAACGCCCCGTCCAACCCGACCGGCGCCGTGTACACCCGCGAGGAGTTGCAGGCACTCGGCGCGGTCCTCGAGGAAAACCCGCACGTCTTCATCCTCACGGACGAGATCTACGACGAAATTCACTTCGGCGATGGCCGCGTGACCAGCCTGGTCACCGCCGCACCGGCACTCAAAGACCGCATCCTGCTGGTCAACGGCGTCTCCAAGGCGTACGCAATGACCGGCTGGCGGCTCGGCTACGGTGTTGGTCCGGCTCCCCTGATTGCGGCCATGAACAAGCTGCAGTCCCAGACGTCGTCGTGCCCATCGTCCATCAGCCAGGCCGCCGCAGTGGCGGCGCTGAACGGGGATCAGTCCTTCGTCCGCGACAGCGTGGAGGTGTACCGCAAGCGCCGGGACGCCGCCGTCGAGGGCCTCAATGCCATCAACGGACTGTCCGTCGCGCCGGCGGAAGGGGCGTTTTACGCCTACGTGAACTGCAGTGGCGTGATCGGCAAGACTACCCAGTCCGGCTCCGTCATCGACAACGACCAGGACTTCACCCTGTACCTGTTGGACACCGCCCGCGTGGCTGTCATCCAGGGTTCGGCCTACGGACTCGGCCCCTACTTCCGGATCTCCTTCGCCACCTCGCTGGAGACCATCAACGCGGGCGTGGACTCCATCCGCGATGCCGTCAACGCCCTCAACTAGCCCCCCCAAAAAACTGAAGGAACCCGAAAATGATCCACGTCAAGACAAAGTTCGAGCGCCCCGACGCAGACGTCGTCAGCCGCCTCGCCGCCTTTTCCTCAGCCACAATCCACGAAGCCCAAGGCCGCCGCGGCGCTTTGAGCTCCAAGATCAAGCCGATCGACCGCTCCATGTCCTTCTGCGGCCCGGCCGTGACTGTCGCCTGCGCTCCGCAGGACAACCTCATGCTCCAAGTTGCCATTCACTACGCGCAGGCCGGCGACGTGGTCTTGGTCGGCGCGCAGGAAATGGCTGAGGCCGGCACGTTCGGCGACGTCCTGGGCAACGCCATGAAAGCCAAGGGCATCGCCGGGATGGTCACCGACTCCGGCGTCCGCGACACCCAGGACCTGATCGAGCTCGGCCTGCCCGTCTTCTCAGGCAGCGTCAGCATCAAGGGCACTGTCAAGGAAACACTCGGCCCCATCAACCACCCGATCGTTTTCGGTGACGAGATCATTTACCCCGGCGACATCCTCCGCGGCGACGCTGACGGTGTTGTGGTGGTCCGCCGCGAAGAGGCCGAGGAAGTCATCGCCCTGTCGCAGGCGCGCGACGACCACGAGCGCGAGCTCATCAAGCTGTACCACGACGGCGGCAACACCATTGAGCTGTGCGGCCTCACGGAGAAGCTCAAGGAAAAGGGCCTCCTGGTCGAGGACTGACCGTTCGCCTGGGGGCTCGTTCGTAAGGGGTCGGCACGCATCGTCGAAGGGCGAGGTGGCCGGCCCCTTTGGCGTGCTCTTTTCGCAGCAGCCGCGTGCTTGCCGACCGTGTGCTTACCGACATGGAAAAGGCGCCTTGCCCGGGACTCTGAGGTCTCTGCGGGGCATGGCGCCTTTGGGGGCTGCAGCTTGTGTTGACGTACGACGGCGGGTGGCCGGGTTGAGCGGTTCGCGCTCAGTCCAGTCCGGAGTGCCCGGGCCGGGTGTCCACCAAGTGCCATTCGATGCTGTTTCCTGCGTGCGTGGGCATCAGGCTGCCTTCAAAGACGAACAGCGGCTCGCCGATCCCTCCGATCGGACGCCAAAAACCATTCCGAGGGCAATGGAATCCGGTCCGTGCGCTGACTGTTCCGCGGGTTGGATTCGATACCCATCCGGCTGTGCTGATCTTTTTCACCGTTGTTTCCTTTGAGCTTGCCCGCGGAATCCGTGAGCTGGTTTCGAATTGTTTGCTAATTCGATATTAGGAAATTAAAACGGTCTTGAATAAGACCAAAGCCGTCTGTCCGGATAAGGCTTTGTTATGGATGGGCCGGCAGTTGCACTGGGTCCGTTCCGTACTTGTTGATCAGTTGCTGATGCAGCATTTCCTTGACCACCAGCAACACAGCAGAGGCGGCCTCGGAGAGTGGCTCGTGGTCCGGAGTGCAGAGGGCGATCTTGCTCTGCAGGCCGGGTTCCATGATCCGGAGCACCTTGAAGTCCTGGTCCGGGAAGAGCGCATCCGCAGCTGATTTGGGCAACACGGTGCCGCCAAGGTTGGCGCGGATGAGCCGGGTGAGGGAGGGGACGGATTCCACTTCTCCCACCAGTTTCAAGGGCAGATCCTGCTCGGACAAGCCCTTCTCGATGAGCTGCCGCAGGGTGTGGTTCTTCTCCGGGAGGAACAGCCCCACGGTGCTGGCTTCGGCAAGGGTGATGGTGTCCTTGCCGTGGTTGATGTCCACAGCCGGGTGCACCACCAAGTGAAGGTCTTCCACAATCATGGTGGTGAACTGAACTCCGCGGATTTTCCCGGGCTCGTAGATCAGCGCCATGTCCAGGCGGCCGTTCTTGATAGCCTCGCTCAACACGCCGCCAAAGATCTCCGTCAGATGGACCACGATGTCCGGGTAGCGCCGCCCCACCTCGCTGATGATCTGGGGCGTCAGGCTGGAGGCCATGCTGTACGGTGCGATCGCTATGGAGACGCGGCCTGAGGGTGCCGCTCCGGAGGAGGCGACGTCCTGCCTGGCCTGCTCAACAAGCCGCAGGATGGACTGCGCGTGACGGTAAAGCGTGTGCCCGGCCGCGGTGGGTTCCACGCCTTGTTTGCTACGGATCAGCAGACGCTGCTTGAGGTCGTTCTCCAGTGCCGATACCTGCTGGCTCAAGGCCGGCTGGGCCACGTGGAGCGCGGCCGCAGCTTTGGTGATGCTGCCTGAGTCAACGATCTGCACGAAGTATGAGAGCTTGCGCGTATCCATCGGTCTGCCTTCCTGGAGGGCCACGTCCCCGGGTGGCATGCGTTAGGAAAATTCTATCCGGGCGCCTGTGGGACCCAAGACACAGTACAGGGTGGTGCAGGTCATAACGGAGAGCTATCACGGGATAGCTATTAGGTCTTTGTGCAACGTGGTTGACCGGTGCGAGACTTTTGGAAAGAACTTCAGTCGACGCTTTGGGATTCCATTGACGTTCGACATTTACCGGAAATTCAACTCATCCTTTTGTGGATAAATTGTGAATTCCCGGAATCCCAAGACAAGCCATGGAAAGAGAACCACGTGAACCCGACAATTGATCTTGTAGCGGATCTTGGAGAGGGATTTGGCGCTTACACCATTGGCGACGATTCCGAACTCCTGGACATCGTCTCAAGCGCCAATATCGCATGCGGGTTCCATGCCGGTGACCCGGACATCATGGCCACCACTGTTGCCGAATGCGTTCGCCGCGGAGTAGGCATCGGGGCTCATCCGAGCTTCCCGGACCTGCGTGGCTTCGGTCGGCGCGACATGGGCCTTACTGCCGCCGAAGTGCAAAACGATGTCCTGTACCAACTGGGTGCCCTGCACGGCTTCGCGTCTTTCCACGGCACCAAGGTCACGCACATCGCTCCGCACGGCCGGCTTGGCAACCTCGTCGCTGTCCGCGCCGACTACGCCCAAGCTGTGGCTGACGCCGCGGCCCGCGTGGACAACGAGCTCATTGTGGTGGCCCAGGAAGGCGAACTGGCCGTTGCTGCACGCACTGCCGGGCTGGACGTTGCAATTGTTGGCATCGTGGACCGGGCCTACCAGGAAGACGGCACCTTGGTTCCCCGCAGCCAGCCCGGGGCTGTGCTTCATAATCCCGCAGAGATCGTGGACCGCACGCTTCGTATGGTGATCGATGGCAAGATCCGTTGCGCCAACGGCGTGGACATGGACATCGACGTCGATACCGTCCTCCTTCACGGAGACAACCCCGGCGCCGTTGAGCTGGCGCGCCGGATCCGGTCCGAGCTCATCTCCGCCGGCGTCAGCATCGCCCCGCTGGCCGAGGTCATGGATGCCAAGAGGAAGGCGGTCTGACATGTCCGTTCTTGCAGCGGCCCCTACCGAGATCTACGAATCCGGCGACTCCGCACTGCGTGTTGTCGCGATCTCCGAGGTCAGCGAACACAACTGGCTGACCGTCCACGGGCTGGCCGATTGGCTGGAGGACTGCGGCGCCGAAGGGCTGCATGGCGCAGTTCCCACCTATGACTCCGTGCTGGTTGAGTTTGATCCCATCCTCGTTTCCGCACGCCAGGTGCGGGCGTTCGTCAAGCTGGGCCTCCTGGAACTCGGACGTTCCGCCGGGTCCGCGACGGCCCCTCGGGAGTTCGACGTTCCCGTGGTCTACGGAGGGGAATTCGGCCCCGACCTGGAGCGCGTTGCCCAGCACCAGGGAATCTCCGTGGACGACGTCATCCGCCTCCACACCGAAAAGACCTACACCGTTCGCTGCCTGGGCGCGCCCGCAGGCTCGCCCATGATGGACGGCCCGGCATTCCCCAAGCCCGTGCCGCGGCTCAAGGACCCCCGGCTCAGCGTTCCCGCTGGTGCCGTGGCAGTGGCCGGCCGCCAAGCAGTCATCGCTCCGGCTGTGGCTCCCGGAGGCTGGTGCGTCATTGGACAGACCCCACTGTCAGTGCTGAACATCCGCCGAGAACCGTTGGTGCCGTACAAACCTGGTGACATCCTCCGGTTCCGGCAGATCCGCGCCGAAGACTTCGGTCAGTACCAGGGTTTGGAATTGGAGCCGCAGGGACTGGTTTTGGCGGACGTGGATCGTGAGAAATCAGGGGCTCGGCCATGAGCGGCGAAATCCTGATCCAGCAGCCCGGCAACTCGGTTGTCACCGACCTTGGCAGGACCCGCGGCCCCCGCTTCGGCCTTCCCGTCAACGGCGCACTGGACCAGTACTCGGCCCGTGCCGCCAACATCCTGGCAGGCAACCAGGACAACCACCCCCTGGTGGAGATCACGGCGCTCGACTTCCGGATGAAGGCCACCACGGACATCCTCATCGCCGTCACCGGTGCTCCGCTCACACTCACTGTTGGTGGCCGCCCGTCCAGCCAATGGGAACCGATCTCAGTCCGTGCCGGTGAAACAGTGTCCATCCGGGGGATCAACCGCGGCCTTCGCGCGTACCTGGCGATCCACGGCTCCATCGAGGCAGAGACACTGCTGGGCAGTGTAGCCCCGGACACCGTGGTGGGGTTCGGGCTGCAACTCAAAGAAGGGACCAGCCTCCTGACCCGCAAGAGTGTTGGCCCCGTTCGGCAGCCGTACTTTGATCTTCCGCTCTTCCGGCTGGGCCTTGAACGGCCCCGCATGGACTCAGACTTGTTGGTCGATGTGACCGACGGGCCGGACGTCGCCGAGTTCGGCGCATCCGGTGAACTGCTCTTTACCTCGGAATACGCCGTCAGCGGCCGCAGCAACCACATCGGCTTGCGGCTCGGCGGGGAACTTCCGGAAAGAACCTCAAACGGAGAAGTCCTTTCCCGCGGAGTGCCAGTTGGCGCCGTCGAGGTTCCCTCAAGGGAAGAGCTGCTGGTTCTGCACCGGGGCCGCGGCGTCACCGCCGGGTATCCGGTCCTCGCAGTAGTCACCAGCACCGGACTGGATGTCCTGGCCCAAGCAAGGCCAGGGGACAAAGTCCGTTTTCGGAAAACCACAGTGGCAGAAGCAACTGCCACCCACCGGCGCTCGCGGGCCCAGCTTGAAACCCTCCGTGAATCCGTCAACACCGTCTTCGGACTCCTCGGCATCGGATGCCGTCCCCAGTGGCAGGACCTACCAGTTGCGGCATGCAGCTAATAACCCTGTCGTCAGACCAGTAGGCGTTGCTACGCTCATCTCAGTAAGGAAAAAGTCATGACCGCAAGCACCAACGCTGCGCCAGTGCAGCATGAGCGGCTCACCAGCCGCCAAACCCGCAAGGTTGTCACCGCAGGTTGTGTTGGCATCTTCGTGGAACTGTACGACAACGGCATTTTCGCCTTCATGGCGGGAACACTGGCCCTCGTCTTCCTCGCGCCGGGCAACCCGGACAATGCACTGCTTTTCGTGTTCGCCGGCTACGCGGTCTCGTTCTTCGTCCGTCCCCTCGGCGCTGTGGTGTGTGGTTACCTCGGAGACCGGATCGGCAGGCAAAAGCTCCTGGTCTTTGTCATCCTGCTGATCAGCGTTGCCACAGCCGGTATCGGTCTGCTGCCTCCCTATGCGGCCATCGGCGTTGCAGCCCCCATCCTGCTGGTCCTCCTGCGTCTCCTGCAGGGCTTCTCGGTGGGTGGCGAGGCCGCCGGCGCCATGACCTTCCTCGCTGAGCACGCACCTGAAGGCAAGCGCGGCATCATCACCTCCTACGCACAGATCGCCTCCTTCGCAGCACTGCTCACCGGTACTTTGGTGGCCTACTCAATGTCGCCGTGGCTCACCCAGGCAGCGATCGACGGCGGCGGCTTCGGTTCGTTCGCATGGCGCATCCCGTTCCTGGTCGCTATCCCCATGGGCATCATCGGCTGGTACATCCGCAAGGCCATCAGCGATACGCCCAACTTCGAGAAGCTGAAGGAAGAGGGCGGCCTCTCCAAGAACCCGCTCAAGGAAGCATTCCAGTCCAAGGAACACCGCCGTGCCATGCTGCTGGCCCTCTTCATCCCGCTGATGAACGGCTCCGGCTACTACGTCCTGTTCTCCTACATGCCCACGTTCCTTAAGGGCAAGCAGCTGAACTTCACCATCGGTGAAGCCCTCCTGGTCACGGCGTGCAGCCTGGTGGTCATCTGCATCGCCATCCCCTTCATGGGCGCCCTGTCCGACCGCGTTGGCCGCAAGAAGGTCATTGCCGGTTCCGCGATCGCCATGGCAGTCCTCGGCATCCCGTCCTACGCCCTGATTGCCACCGGTCAAATGGGCCTGGCCATTCTGGGCGCCTGCATCATGGCCATCGTCTTTGCCGGCCACACCGCAGTCATCCACATCCTGATCGTTGAACTGTTCCCCACCCGTGTCCGCTACTCCGCTTACGGCCTTGGCTACAACATCTCCTCGGCCCTCTTCGGCGGCACGGCGCCGCTGCTCATGACCTGGCTGATCGGCAGCACCGGCAACATCTACATGCCGGCCTTCTACGCAGTCATCACGGCGCTCGGAACGCTCATCGCGGTCAGCACGGTCAAGGACCGCGCCCACGAGCCACTGCGCGACGCCTAGCCTCCACCAACCTCCGGCAAGTGCGCCGTGCTTCCAAGCCCGGCGCACTCTGCCCCACCGATTCCCCACCTTTTGGAGAACCCAATGTCTTTTTCTGACTACACCACCGCCCTCGTCACCGGAGCATCAACCGGTATGGGTGCAGCCATTGCCGAGCGGCTTGCCAAGCGCGGACTGACCGTTCACGCAGTGGCCCGCAACGAGGAACGCCTTGCCGAGTTGGCCGACCGCACCGGAGCCATCCCGCACGTAGTGGACCTGACCGACACAGCCGCGCTGGCCGCCGTCGTGAATGACCTCAAGGTGGACGTCCTGGTCAACTGCGCCGGGGTTTCCCGGCCGGGCAACATCCTGGACTCGTCCGAAGAAGACATTGACGAGCTGGTGGACGTGAACCTCCGCGGCCTGCTGCAGCTCACCCGTCTGGTCCTGCCGGGCATGGTGGAGCGCGACCTCGGCCATGTCATCAACATCAGCTCGATCGCCGGGGTCTACAACTTCTACGGTCACACGGTTTACCACGCCACCAAGGCCGCCGTGCACCAGATCTCCCGCCAGCTCCGGAACGACACCGTCGGCAAGCGCATCCGCGTCACCGAAATCTGCCCGGGCCGCGTGGAGACTGAGATCTTCGGACGCAACATGGGCGGCACGCCGGAGGCCATGGAAGAGGCCTGGCAGACCTACTACGAGGGCTACGAGTCGCTGACCACGGACGACATCGTCAATGCCCTGGACTACGCCATCGAAACGCCGCGTCACGTGAACGTGGGCATGCTCGAACTCATGCCGACGTTCCAGGTCCCCGGCGGGCTCACGTTCGACCGGCGCTGATGTTCTGCAGGCGCTGACGTTCTGCAGGCGCTGACCCTCTCGTTTCAGGCGCCCCACAAGTTCCGGTGACACACACTCCCGTCACCGGATATATAGGCTGGCGGCCGCGTTCATCGCGGCCGCCAGCACCCGTATAAGCGCTGTTTACTACTCGAAAGCCGCAACCGATGAGAAGGGCACTGTGCCTCGCTGACCGGAAAGACTGGGATGCCGAGGACTTCGATAACCTCGACGAATACTGGCAGGAGCCACGCAGGCAGCAGTTGGTCTGCCTCGCATGTGGGGGCAAGGCCATGTTCCGCTCGGCAGGGGTTGGCCGGAAGGCGACATTCAGTGCGCGGCATACCGCCGACTGCTGCCTGAATTCCCGCACCTGGACTGTGTTCCGGTACCTGCAATGATGTCCGGTGCCGGCAGTTATAGAGCGCCCGACGGCGCGTGGTTCAGTCTTCGTCGAGCGTTTCAGTCAGGTGGTGCGTGGGGATGCGGTCGCGGTCGTACGTAATCTCCGTGTAGCCGTGCGGTTGCGGGCGGCCATCGGGCCCGAGATTCACGAAGACGATTTCCTCGATGGTCAGGATTGCTTCGCGGGTGATCATATTGCGGACCTCGGCGCGCATGGTCAAGGACGTGCGGCCGAAGCGCTTCGCGGTCAAGCCCATCTCCACCAAGTCACCCTGGACCGCGGAACTGACGAAGTTGATCTCGGAAATGTACTTGGTGACGGCACGCCCATTGCCCAATTGGAGGATGGCGTAGATCGCGGCCTCTTCATCGATCCATTTCAGCAGGCTGCCACCAAAGAGTGTGCCGTTGGCATTGAGGTCCTCGGGCCGCACCCATTTGCGGGTGCGGAAGGTGATGTCTGCTTTTTCCATAATCCGAGATTATCGAACTGGCGCAACCTTCGCTTGATGTTGCGCCCGAACCCTAGGCCGGTCCCCTCCGTTAGGCCATCGCCGTGTGGGAGGCACTGTGTGAGTCGATCCGTTTTGAGTAGCAGTACGACCCGCTGGCACCGACGTAAGGGCCGAAGTTCGGCACGGAGGCAAAGCCTGCGCTCTCGTAGAAGCTTCTGCCGTCCGATTGGGCTGATCCGGCCTCAGCTGCGATCACCGTGAACCCGTGGGAATGAGCCTGCGCCTCGAGCGCGGCGAGGATGGAGCTGGCCACTCCCGAGCCCCGGGCATAGGGGACCACGTACAGCCTTTTGATTTCGGCGGTGTTTTCATCCAGCATCCTCAACCCGCCGCATCCCAAAGGTTGGCCGGAGCACTTCTCGTAGGCCACCACAAAAACTGCCGTGTCCGCTTCCGTCGGCGGGGGTCCAGGTTCGTGGTCGGTGGTTCCGAACCTCGCGTCGAGCTCTGCCTGTTGTGCGGCGCGGAGGTCTGCGCCCACGGGGTTTGCCCAAGTTACCTGCCGGATGTTGAGCCGTGGGTTGGTTTGCATCGTTGCCTCTTTTCGCCGGGTTTCGGGGAGGTGTCTATGCGTACTAAGCCTAGGCAGCTGTGGTTACCGCGGTGTTTCCTGCGCGTAAGCGTCGGGAGAATTGCAGGCCGTTCCAGCGTTGCGGGGCCCGTTGTGCGTCCCCCGCCCCGGAGTTGGCGCGCAAAGCGGGCCCCGCAACGGCTGGAACAGGTGATCCGCCGCAACCGGCACCGGAATCAGGGCCGAAGTGCCTCGCCCGTGGGGTCGTCGGCTGTTTGGTCTGCCAGTGCCATACCTCCACCAGGGATTTGGTCCCAATGAAGCACCCTCCATCCGCCTTCCGGGTCCCCTTCCAACGCGACCATTCCCGTGTTGGGGAGTTGATGCGTTTCGGCGAACTCGGTGTCGATGTCCGTTGCCCGGCGCCCAGCCCAGCAGCGGATCGCAGCACCATGGCTGACGATTGCCGCCGTCGAGTGCCCCGCGGCCGCAACCTGCTGGACTGAAGCATCAAATCTGGCGAAGAAGTCGTGGCCGTTGAAAGCCCCGGGCATGCGAACTTCCAAGTCACCATCCGTCCACGCGAAAACGGTGCTCATGTAACGGAGGTGGGATTCGTGGTCAGTTTTCTTCTCCAGTGCGCCGGCCTCGATCTCATGGACCCCGTCCAGGATTATCGGCTCCAATCCCGTGGTCTTCGCAAGCGGAGCGGCAGTCCTGTGGGTACGCAGCAAGGTTGAGGTGTACAGGGCTTCGACTGCCTCGTCAGCCAGCGCCTCCGGAAGGGCGGCCGCCTGGCGTTCACCTAACTCAGTCAGCCCCGGGCCAGGGAAGGCGGTGTCCAACTGGCCAGCCACATTGCCGGGTGTCTGTCCGTGCCTGATCAACAGGAGCTTCATTGGGTGCTCCGCTCCTTACGTCGTGAATGATCCGGGGGCTGGGCAGGCCAAGCTCAAATCCCAGATTTCCAGCGCTCCTGCCCGGTTTGTTCCAGCCAATCAGTCGTCGCAGTCCAGGAACAGCCCGACACGCCGTGTTTCGAGTCCTCGGACGGGATGCCAAGCAAAGCAACTGGGAAGGAGCGCTCTTGCCCCCAACCGACTAAACGTTCACGTCGCATTAAACGCCGACGGCGGACCGGGGCATCCAGCCCTGGCCCGCCGTCGTTGAGCGTGCAGTAGTACTGCAGGTGATCCTTACTGCAGGTGGTCCACCAGTTTGTCCGCGATACCCGTGTACTTGCCCGGGGTCAGGGCGAGCAGGCGGGCTTCGGCGTCTGCGGAGAGGCCAAGACCCTGAACGAATTCCTGCATGCGGGCGCCGTCCACGCGCTGGCCGCGTGTGAGGTCCTTGAGGCGCTCGTAGGGGTTTTCCATCCCTTCGACGCCGGCAATTGCCTCGGCACGCATGACCATCTGGATGGCTTCACCAAGGACTTCCCAGTTGGTGTTGAGGTCGCCCGCGAGGACTTCCTCTGCGACGTCGAGGGCTTTCAAGCCCTTGGCTACGTTGGAGATGGCGAGCAGCGAGTGGCCGAAGGCGACACCGATGTTTCGCTGCGAGGAGGAGTCGGTGAGGTCGCGCTGCCAGCGGGAGGTGACCAAGGTGGCGCCCAGTGTGTCCAGGAGGCCGTTGGAGATCTCCAGGTTGGCTTCGGCGTTCTCGAAGCGGATCGGGTTGACCTTGTGCGGCATGGTGGAGGAACCCGTGGCCCCGGCAACCGGAATCTGGCGGAAGTAACCGATGGAGATGTAGCTCCAAATGTCAGTGCAGACGTTGTGAAGGATGCGGTTGAAGCGCGCGATGTCCGCGTACAGCTCGGCCTGCCAGTCGTGGCTCTCGATCTGCGTGGTGAGGGGGTTCCACGTGAGACCCAGGCCTTCCACGAAGGTCTTCGCGACTGCTTCCCAGTCGGCACTCGGGACTGAAGCCACGTGGGCTGCGTACGTTCCGGTGGCGCCGTTGATCTTGCCGAGGTACTCAGTCTTGGCGATGCGCGCCAACTGGCGGTTCAAACGGTGCGCAATAACAGCTAGTTCCTTGCCCAGCGTGGTGGGCGTGGCAGGCTGGCCGTGCGTACGGGACAGCATGGGCACGGAGCGGTTTGCTTCGGCCATGGCTTCGATCTGCTTCACGAGGGCGGTGGCGTTGGGCAGCCACACATCTTCCACGGCACCCTTGATACCCACAGCGTAGGAGAGGTTGTTGATGTCCTCGGACGTGCAACCGAAGTGGACCAGAGCAGTGAGGTTCTCAATGCCGATGGCGGGCAGCCGGCGGCCGATGTAGTACTCAACAGCTTTGACGTCGTGGACGGTGACTGCTTCGATTTCGGCGAGTTCGTTAACAGACGCGGCATCGAATTCGGTAACGATGGCGCGCAGCCGGGCCACGTGTTCGTCGGACAGCGGGCCGGCACCCGGCACAACGGACTGGCTGGTCAGGTGGATGAGCCACTCAACTTCAACGTGAACGCGATCGCGGTTCAGTGCTGCCTCGGACAGGTAGTCCACGAGGGGCGCGACGGCGGCACGGTAGCGGCCGTCAAGGGCGCCAAGGGCGAGGGGTTCGGAAGCGAGGGACACGCGGAGGGATTCAGCCATGAGGTCTATTCTTTCATGTTCCGCGCGGGGCCATGGAGTCGATGACGAGGCTATGTGGACGGCCGATGGGGTTATCCACATAGACGACGGCGGCACTTCCGTTGGGTTCTGCTGCTCCGTAGCGTCGAGCCTACCCATCAGCAGAACAATCAATGGAGTACACAGACAATGAGCGTCGGCTTGATGCCTGCACCCAACCCGCCCACTTTTGATCCACTGGAGTGTGCTTCCCGAAGCCACGAAGTCCAGAGACTGGCATGGCGAATGCAATCGTGCGTGGACCAAGTGGACACGGTTCTTACGTCCCTCCGAAGAGCGCAAGTTGATGATTGGCTTTCTCCTGCGGGCCGGGCCTACAGGACAACCATTGCCCTGCATGCCTCAGCACTGATGCGTGCACGCGAATCGGTGGAGGCGGCAGTGGCCCTGGTCCTTCGTCACTCCCAAAGCGTCTCAGTCTCAAGCGAACGGGGTCCGTGATGGCAGATTCAGCTCCTATCGGGGCCGGCACTGCACCAGAGCCATCCCAACCCGCCAGTGACGGAATCCTCAGTATCAGGGGAGGGGTGGGAGGAATGTCTTTTCAGCTTGAGGAACTCCTCAGGGGAGCGGGAACGCTGGATGAACTGGTTCAGCAACTCGTGGGCATTGAAAACGAAGCCCGTCAGGTTCAAGACTGCCTGGAACCCTTTCTCTACGACTCCTATAGAACTGGCTGCGACGCCCTCAACGCTGTGGCCATGAGCGCAAAGGAAGTAGGAAAGGTCCGGCAGGAATTGGTGAAGGTCGCCGCGGACGTGCGAGCCAGCCACCGGGATTATGTGGAGGCGGAGGCCAGGAATGCCAGGCCACACGAATTGGACCATGATCAATATACGCTTTCCGGCGCACATGGCCTTTTCGTGCTGGGACGGGACATTTCGGAGGAAAACTACAACCGCAGCATCCCCAACGGCTATAAGGCGGCGGACATTGTCCACCTCGTTCTTGATTCGCCACTGCTGGCCGCCTACCAGCCCCGCCGGGTGAGCGTCGAAAAGGTGGATGAGAACGCCGAGGTCTTGCAGCCGACGATGGCAGAAAGTCTCCGACGTCTGGAGAGGCTTCACTCCCTCAACGACGGCGAGATTGAAGTCATTGGCTTTGAAGCCAACGGCTCCGCTTCATGGATGGTGCTCATCCCGGGAACCCAGCCCGACTCACCCAGTACCAATCCTTTTGACATTCAAGGAATTGGCGAGGCAGTGGGCTACGACTCCGAAGAAGTTGTGCCGGCCGTCGGCCAAGCACTCCGTGAGGCGGGCGCCGAAGCGGGTGACCAAGTGGTGGCTGTCGGACACAGCCAGGGTGGCATTCACGCCATGAACTTGAGCCGGAACAAAGCGTTTCTCAGCGAATTCGACCTGAAGTATGTGCTGACAGCAGGAGCCCCTGTTGGAGACATCACGCCTGAGCCCGGAATCAGCTCACTCCATCTGGAACACGTTCAGGACTGGGTCCCTGGAACGGACGGCCGGATGAACGCGGATACAAAAGACAGGGTGACAGTCACGCTGACCGATGAAGTGAAGTCTCCTGAGGGACAAGATCCCGGTATCGGGCCAGGACACGGTCAGGAGAACTATGCGAGAGGAGCAGAATTGGTCGTTGCGAGCCGCGATCCTTCTCTGGCGGCTTCGGCAACAGCATTTGCAGGAATCGTGGGTGCTGGCGGTGCGGTCAAAGTGACCAGGTTCAAACTGAAGCGTGATCCCTTGCCGGACCGTAGAGGAACGCTTCGGATTCCAAATCTCCCGGATTCAAGGTCCTCGGCCGGCGCAAGGTGACGCTACCGCTTCTTTGCGCCCGGAATGAGGCCCGCCACCATGGAAATGATGCTGATGATGATGGACGCCAGGATTGCTGTCCAGAAGAAGGAGTCAATGGTGAGGTGCACAGGTGTGAATGTGCTCAGCCATGCCGTCAGGTACAGCATTGCTGCGTTGATCACGATGGTGAACAGGCCAAGCGTCAGGATGGTCACCGGAAGGGACAACAGCCTCACCAAGGGACGGACGAACGCATTGACCACTCCGAAGATCAGGCCGATGAACAGATACGCCAGAACAATGCCGGCGGTGTCCGCGCCCTGGGTGAGTCCGGCGTTGGCTGCGGCTGACTCGGTGGCGCTGGTTGAAATATCCATGCCGTTCAGCAGCCAGGTTGCAACCCACAGGGCAAGCCCGTTGATCAGGACACGAATGATGAATGAACCCATGGACCCATGGTTTCACACACGCCTGTTAAAGAGCTCGGTGTCAGCCGTGGATGGGCAAGTAGGCTTGAAGCCATGACTACTACTGACAACGTACCGGAGGGCGTCATCCCTCGTCCGGTCGTGGACAGGCTCCCAAAATATGCGGCTGGTAAACCCCCCGCTGCGATTGAGGGCCTCACCAGCTACAAATTGTCGTCCAACGAAAACCCCCTGCCTCCGATTCCTGCAGTGTTGCAGGCGATCGCAGACCAGACAGACATCAACCGCTACCCGGACCCGCTGGCCACAAAGCTGCGCAACGCCTTGGCTGGCTTCCTGGATGTTCCGGCTGACGATGTCGTCACCGGTGCAGGCAGCCTGGGGGCGCTGAACCAGATTCTGGCCACCTTTGCCGGGCAGAATGACGACGGTAAGCAGGACGAGGTGATTTACGCCTGGCGCTCCTTCGAGGCCTACCCCATCTGTGTGGGACTCGCTGGGGCGGCCAGTGTGCAAATCCCACTGCTGCCGGACGGGCGCCATGACCTCGAGACCATGGCTGCCGCAGTGACCGTACGCACCAAAGTGATCCTCCTGTGCACGCCGAACAACCCCACCGGGCCGATCCTCACGGCTGAGGAAACGGAACGCTTCATTCAGGCAGTGCCGCCCAACGTGGTGGTGGTCATCGACGAGGCTTACCAAGAGTTTGTACGGGACACGGATGCCGTAGACGGGATCAAGCTCTACCGCGATTACCCCAATGTTGTGGTGCTGAGGACCTTCTCCAAAGCGCACGGCCTGGCTGGCCTGCGCGTTGGCTACAGTGTCTCCGGTCCCGTGCTTACCCAGCACCTCCGGGTCACTGCCACTCCGTTCGCCGTTTCCCAAATTGCGGAGCGAGCTGCCGTTACTTCCATCGAGAATTTCGATCAGGTTGTGGAAAGGGTACAAAGCCTGGTGGATGAACGTGATCGCGTGACGGCTGGCCTGAGGGAGCTTGGTTGGTTCGTTCCAGAGGCTCAAGGCAACTTCGTTTGGTTGAATCTTGGCGAGCACAGCGCGGAGTTTGCTGCCTTGGCGGCCGAACGGGCTTTGTCTGTCCGTGCCTTTGGAAACGAGGGTGTACGAGTCAGCATTGGCGAGGTGGAAGCCAACACCCGGTTCTTGGATCTCTGTGCAGGTTATACAAAGGCTCCGCAAGGTTCCTAGCGGTTAACAAATGCGCCAACGCTACTTACTGCCGATAAAGTAAGGGACGAAAGCCAAAATATATGCCCGTTCCGGAATGCATTCCGGAACGGGCATATATCCCAGCGACAGATATTGCCCGGCGCCCCGCCATGGCAAGCAAGGAGACGGAATGGGCTCGACACAACTGCCCCCCGGGACGGAAGAAACTCTCGCGGCAACCACCGCGGCAGCAGCCGCGCCAGGCGAACCAGTAGAAATGGTGCAGTTGCTCGGACCTGACGGGACCCTGGGTTCCGATCCTGTCTTCTCGGACTACGCCAAGCGGATCGATCCCGAGAAGCTCCGTGTTTTCTACACAGACATGGCGAGGATCCGGCGTTTTGACCAGGAAGCCACGGCACTGCAACGCCAAGGTGAGCTTGCCTTGTGGGTGCCGCTGACCGGCCAGGAGGCCGCGCAGATCGGCTCGGCCCACGCAAGCCAGTCGCAGGACTATATTTTCCCCACCTATCGCGAACACGGCGTCGCCCTGGTCCGCAACGTGGACCTTGCTGAATTGCTCAAGCAGTTCCGTGGTGTCTCCAACGGCGGCTGGGACCCGCGGGAGAACAACTTCCACCTTTACACCTTGGTTCTCGCGGCCCAGACCCTCCACGCTGTTGGCTATGCCATGGGTATCCAAAGGGACCAGAAGCTCGCCGCCGCTACTGATTCCACAGAACCCAAGGCAGCCGTAATCGCGTACTTCGGCGACGGCGCAAGCTCTGAAGGCGACGTCCATGAGTCGATGGTCTTCGCTGCGTCGTACAACGCTCCGGTGGTGTTCTTCTGCCAGAACAATCACTGGGCCATTTCCGTACCCACCGAGGTCCAGACCAAGGTTCCGTTGGCCAACCGTGCCAAGGGCTACGGTTTCCCTGGTATCCGGGTGGACGGCAATGATGCCATAGCTGTCCATGCCGTTACAGAGTGGGCACTCGAACACGCCCGCGAAGGCAGGGGCCCTGTGCTCATTGAGGCCTACACCTACCGGGTGGGCGCACACACCACTGCCGATGACCCCACGAAGTACCGGGAATCCGCGGAAGAAGCTGCCTGGCGCGAGAAGGATCCGCTGGACCGCTTGGAGAAGTACCTGCGTACCGAAGGGCTGGCGGACGAAGCGTTCTTCGACCAAGTAAAGGCCGACGGCGATGAACTCGCCAAGTACGTCCGCAGCACAACACATGGCCTCGAGGTCCCGGATATCCGCGCCGCTTTCGCCAGCGTGTACGCCGAACAACACCCGCTGATTGCGGAAGAACTTGCGTGGTTCGAGGAATACTCGGCCGGCTTTGAAAGCGACCAGGAGGCAGCTAACTGATGGCAACAATGACCATTGCGAAGGCCATCAATGAGGGTCTCCGGGCATCGCTGACGAACAACCCCAAGTCCTTGCTGATGGGCGAGGACATCGGACACCTGGGCGGTGTTTACCGTGTCACCGATGGCTTGATCAAAGAGTTCGGCGACGAAAGAGTCCTGGACACCCCGTTGGCTGAATCCGGCATCGTCGGCACCGCCATTGGCTTGGCCCTGCGCGGATACTCGCCGGTGTGCGAGATCCAGTTCGACGGCTTCGTTTACCCGGCCTTCAACCAAATCACCACCCAGCTGGCCAAGATCCACGCCCGCAGCCTTGGCAAGTTGACCGTTCCCGTGGTTATCCGCATTCCGTACGGCGGCGGCATTGGATCCATTGAGCATCACTCCGAATCCCCGGAAGCGCTGTTCGCCCACACTGCGGGCCTGCGCATCATTTCGCCGTCCAACGCGCATGATGCCTACTGGATGATTCAGAAGGCCATTGAGTGCCAAGACCCTGTCATCTTCTTCGAACCCAAGCGCCGATACTGGCTCAAGGGTGAGGTGGATGTCGAGAACGCCGGTCTTTCCGAAGATCCCTTCAAAGCGCACGTTGTCCGTGAAGGCGCTGATGCAACCATCGTGGCCTATGGCCCGCTGGTGCCGGTCGCACTGGCGGCCGCCAACGCCGCCACGGAGGACGGACGGAGCATTGAAGTCATCGATCTCCGTTCCATCTCGCCCTTGGACTTCGACACCGTGGAAGCATCGGTCAAGAAGACGGGCCGCTTGATTGTGGCCCACGAGGCCCCCACTTTCGGTGGCATCGGCGGCGAGATTGCTGCACGCATCAGCGAACGTGCGTTCCTGCACTTGGAGGCTCCTGTCATTCGGGTTGGCGGCTTCCACATGCCGTACCCGGTCGCCAAGGTGGAAGAGGACTACTTGCCGGACATCGACAAGATCCTTGAGGCACTCGACCGCTCCTTGTCCTACTAAATCTTCCTACTAGAACTGCCGGTTCCACCAGGACCGCCTGTTCACCGCCGTCCTACTAACCGCCCTGATCCAGCCCGGCTTCGCTGCCGGGTAACCGGAAATCGAGGACCACTGTGACTGTAAAGAAATTCAACCTGCCGGACGTTGGCGAAGGCCTGACCGAGGCCGAGGTAGTGGCTTGGAAGGTCAAGCCGGGCGATGTCGTTGCCATCAACGATGTCCTGTGCGAGATCGAGACCGCCAAGTCCCTCGTTGAGCTCCCTTCGCCTTTTGCGGGCACGGTCACTGAGCTGCTGGTCGAGGAAGGCATTACGGTGGAGGTCGGCACGGCGATCATCGCTGTTTCGGAAGGTCAGGATGACGGTGCCGCACAGGTGACGCCGGTAGCTCCGGAGGCACCCGCCGTCGAAATGCCCCTCTACGGAAAGTTGCCGGCCGACGACGACGGCGACGACAACCGTCCGGCCGGCGGACCGTTGGTCGGTTCCGGACCCAAGGCCGACGCCGTCAAGCGCCGCGCGCGGAAACGCCCGGCCGGGTCGGTGGTTGAGGCAGCTACGATCGCCGAGAATGCAGAAGGTACTGTCCAGGACCACCAGGCAGTACTGGAAGCCAAGGCCGCCGAAACTCCTGCTGCACACCGCACGACGGCGGCCCACGCCGGCGTCGCGCCCGTCACCCAGACGCCTCCCAGCCAAGTGCCCGTCGCTCAACCGCAACCCGTCACAGCCGAAGCGCCGCTGGCTGCTGCCTCCCGCGGCGCCGCTATCAGCGGAACCATTAGTGGCCTGGTCAACAAGGTCCTTGCAAAACCTCCAGTCCGCAAATTCGCCCGCGATCTGGGAATCGACCTCGCTGATGTGGTGGCCACCGGCCAACGTGGTGAAGTGACGCGCGAGGACCTGGTGAGCTACCAAGCCCAGCGTGATGCTGAGCTTGACCAAGCGGACAGCTTCTGGGGGGCATCCAAGAAGCCGCAGGATCAGCGCGTGGAGCGGATGCCGGTCAAGGGAGTGCGCAAGGCCACCGCCAAGGCCATGGTGGATTCAGCTTTCTCGGCTCCTCACGTCAGCATTTTCGTGGATGTGGATGCCAGCAGGACCATGGAATTTGTTAAGCGGTTGAAGGTCTCACGCGACTTCGAAGGCATTAAGGTTTCACCGCTGCTCATCCTGGCCAAAGCAGTGATTTGGGCAGCGGCACGCAACCCCAGCGTCAACGCGAGCTGGGTGGATAACGCGGACGGCAAGGGTGGTGCTGAGATCCTGGTGAAGCATTACATGAACCTGGGCATTGCCGCCGCAACTCCGCGTGGCCTGATGGTCCCCAATATCAAGGATGCCCAGGATCTGTCCCTCAAGGAATTGGCCTTGGCCCTCAATGAGCTGGCCACCAAGGCCAGGGCAGGGAAGACGCAGCCGGCTGAGATGCAGGGTGGAAGCCTGACTGTCACCAACATCGGCGCGCTCGGTATTGATACAGGAACGCCCATTATCAACCCGGGCGAAGTAGCCATCATTGCGTTCGGAACCATTAAGCAGAAGCCGTGGGTCTTGGACGGCGAGGTCATCCCGCGCTGGATCACTACTCTTGGCGGTTCCTTCGATCACCGCGTGGTGGACGGTGATTTGTCTGCGCGCTTCATGGCGGACGTGGCCTCCATTCTCGAAGAACCGGCACTCCTGCTTGACTGACGAGAAAGCCCTGCCCGGCTCAGGCAGCGGTACAGCTGGCAGCGGGCCAACAGTCAGCGGAACGGCAGCGGGCGGCGGGACGGCAACAGGGGAACCAGGCCACCTGCCCCCTCAGCTGGTGACGGGGCCGTGGCGCAAGGTTGCCCGCGTGCTGACGGAAGTTTTCCAGCCACCCGTTGTTGTATTGGTCCTTCTGCTGATCAGCCCTGCGACGGAACCCGGGTTCCCAGGGACCCTATGGTTCGGGCTGCTCGCGGCGATGTTCGTCTGCGTCCTTCCGCTGGCGTATGTCCTGGTGATGGTGAAGCTGGGCAGGATCACGGACCACCATGTCAGCGACCGCCGTCAGCGGCCCGCGCTGCTTTTGATGACGCTGGTGTCAGTGCTGGTTGGTTTGCTCGTGCTGCACTTGCTCAGTGGTCCTGCGGGTGTCACGGTGATGATCATCGCGCTCATTGGCGGCATCGGGGTACTGGCGGTTGTCAGCGCGTTCTGGAAAATGAGCGGGCATGCCTCGGCGCTTTCGGCTGCAGTGGTTATCACCATCCTCATGTTCGGGCCGGCCTGGCTCCCTCTGCTGCTCCTTGTGCCGGCTGTTGGCTGGTCGCGGCTGGTTCTGCGGGCCCACACCCTTGCCCAGGTCATTGCTGGCTCGTTGTTTGGCGGCGTTGTGATCGCAGGACTGTGGTGGCTGCTGCGGGAGTGGATGCTCTAACTGCCGTCCGATCAGGCTTGAAGGGCCACAGCCTCACCACCCCGCACCACCCTCAGCGGAGCGGGTCGGTCAACTACAAGCTCCGGGATGGAGTTCGCAGCGAATTCGAGCCGGTCAATGGATTCTGCGCCGGAGAAGTTCTTCACCTCAGCTGATCCAACGAGCTCTGCACCTGCTGACGTGGCAAGCCGAAAGCAGCGCTCCAACTCCGCATCGGTGGAGGCTCCTGTGCGGTAACCCAGCAAGTGCGCACGATCCATCATGCTGCCGGTGCCGAACGGAGACCAGGCATCGCGGACTCCGTCTGAGCCGAGGGCAACCTTGACCCCATGCCGTTCCAAGAGGTCCAGATCAGGTACGGGATCGGCTCCAAGGGCGCACGTAGCCATCCAGATTCCTGCCTCGGCCATTGCGTCCAAGGTAGAGCCAAGATCGGGTTGTGAGGCGTCGCAGAGAGCAAAACCGTGCCCGACGGTGACTCTGCCTTGCATGCCTTCGGCCAGGGTGCGTGCAGCGATGACACGCAGCTGCGCCAAGCCGTCCGCACCGACGTCGTGCAGGTGGATGTCCACATCCCTGCCGTGCTTGTTGGCCAGCGCAAAGACGGCATCCAGGTGTCCATGCAGGTCGCCGTCCACCGACGCCGGATCGATGCCACCCACGAGGTCTGCCCCCTCCGCCAGGGACGCCTCCATGAGGTCAAGTGTGCCGGGGTTGCTGAGCAGGCCGAACTGGGGGAATGCGACCACTTGGACCTCCAGGTACGGAGCCAAACGCTCAGCTGCTGCACGAACACCGTGGATGTTCCTGAGGCCTATTTGCGGCGCCACGTCCACGTGCGCCCGCATGGCCATGGTCCCGTTAAGGACGGCATGGCTCATCAAGGCATAGGCCCTGTCCTCGACGCTGTCCCGAAACGCGAGCTGTGCCCGGAGATCGTTCCCTATGAGGTCCGTCAGTGTTTGCGCTGGTACACGGGATAGCCAGCCAGAGCCCCAGGTGGTTTTGTCAGGGTGGATATGCGCGTCGACAAAACCCGGTGTGATCAGGAGGTCCTTCCCATAGGGCGGCTCGGCCCTATTGCGGATCGGTGTGGGTGGTGCAGTCATCAGGGTCCTTTCGCGGTCCTCGTTTAGGTATACCAAATATCTCGCACTCAGAGAAGCATTAGCAAAGAATCCAGCAATTCACGGACCGAAGTCCGGAGGGGATCAAGCATTCAGAAGTTTTGGGATACCAAAGCTGTACAAGAATCCATTGGCGACCTACTCTAATGAACAACATTCATTTATGTGACCCGGATCGCATCGAGGAGAACCCCATGACCATCACTGGAAGAAGCGCAATGGATGGCCCGGCAGCGGCCCCTACGCTCAAACGCGTTCTGGGTTTACCGTCGCTCATCACCTTTGGCCTGACTTCCATGGGCATCCTGTCCGTGGTGGCTGTCTATGGTGCGGGGACCGAGATCAGTGACGGGCATCTACCGGCCGCTTACGTCGCTGCCCTGGTGGCGATGCTGTTCACCGCGCATAGCTATGGCCAGATGGCCAGGCACGTCCCAGTTACCGGTGGCGCCTATGCTTACGCCTCCCGGGCGTTCGGCAGCCCAGTGGGATTCCTGGTGGGTTGGGCCATGATGCTGGACTATTTGTTCCTGCCGATGGTGAACTTCCTGCTCTTCGGCCTGTATCTCAATAGCCTGGTGCCCGTCATAGCGCCGCAGCTCGCCGTCCTGCTTTGCCTCTTGGTGGTGGGGCTCTTCAGCGTGATTGGCGTTGCATGGATCAAGAAGATGAACATCGTGGTGGTGGCGGCCTCGGTTCTGGTGATTCTGGTGTTCCTGGTCCTGGCTGTGGTTAACGCCCCGGACCTGTCCTTCGGCAGTATTGCCCGGCCTCTGACCTTGGGGGAGGGCGGGATCGCGCCGGTGATGGCCGCCGCGGCAATTGTGGCCTTTGCCTTCCTGGGATTTGACGGCGTCTCCACTCTCTCCGAAGAGACACGGAACCCTCAGCGCGATGTTCCGCGGGGCATCATCTTGTCCACGCTCTTTGCCGGTTTGGGCTACACCCTGTTTTCCGTGGCCGGCAGTCTCATCGCTCCCGAGTGGAGATCAATCGCCAACCTCGATGCCGCAGGAACCGAACTCATGCAGCGCGCCGGAGGCGATGTGCTCATGGTGGTGTTCGTGATTGTGAACCTTGGCGGGTTGGTCCTTTGCGGTACTGCTGCCCAGATGAGCGTCAGCCGCGTCATCTACGCCATGGGCAGGGACGGGATCCTGCCCGGTGCCCTGGCAAGGCTGCACCCGCGGTTCCGGACCCCATATTTCGCGGCAATGCTCGTCTCCGCAGTGTCCTTGATCGCCCTTGTCATCACGCTGGAACAGGCCGTGTACATGATCAATTTCGGAGCTTTGGTGGCCTTCGCCGTGGTGAACCTGGCAACCATCAAGGTGGTGTTTTTCGACCTGCGGAAGCGGGGAACGTCCGGGACCGTACGCAACCTGGTCATGCCGGTGCTGGGCTTTGCCTTCATCGCCTGGCTATGGACTTCACTGGCCTGGTTTACGTACCTGCTGGGCGCGGCGTGGCTTGCTGTAGGAGTTGTCATTTTCCTGTTGCGCAGGCGCAAGCCGGGAGGGCGGGTAGCTCTCACGTTCGACGACGGCCTGGTCGCCGAGGAGGATGCGCTCCCGCCGGGACCTCAGCCGCAGGAACGAGAAGGCGCTAGAACGCCGGGTAACTGACCAGCAGCGCCTGAAGTTCCGTCGTCGACATGTGGTTTGCCATGTCAACGCTGATGCCCATGGCGACGGCGGCCAGGGTAACCATGGCGACGCACGCCACGGACAGGAAGCGCCAATCTTTGCGGAAGACGCTGCCGAATGTTTCGGGCATTTCAAGGCTGGGGGAGATCATGTTGGGGGCGCTGTCCCAGGAGCCGTCGTCGAGCATGGCGATGATGCGATCGTTGCCTCGGTCATAGCGCATGGTGCTGATGTGGTTGCCGTGGCGGGCAAGCAGGATGTCGTGTCCCACGCGCTGGCGCGGCTGCAAAGTAAGCAAGAAAATGATCCCCTGAAGTCAGTAAGTGGAGGTGGCACGCGCCATTGGGGGCATCTCGATTTTATAACGATGACTTCGGGGATCCTGCCCAAAAGACGCCAAATGCCGGGTGAGACTCCCCACCCGGCAGCGTGATTCAGCTCGCTCTACGGCTGGTCGGTCTTGGCGATGTAGACGTCGCATGGCGCCGTGTGCGCAACAGTGTTGGCTACGCTCCCCAGCACGCGACCCAAGCCCTGCATGCGACGATTGCCCACCACGATCAGGCGCGCGTCCTGGATTTCTGCTTCCTTGACCAGCGCTTCACCCGGCTTGCCGCGGGCGGCCGAGTAGGTCACCTCAAGGCGGTCGTCCGTCAGGCGCTCGGCTACCGCGCGGGCCACGGCTTCAGCTTCGGCGGCATCGGAGACGATCCACTTGTCGGTGCCGATCTCAACAACCTCTGTCCGGTTGCTGTCGAAGGCACTCACCACGCGAAGGTTGGCTCCAAGTCCGATCGCCAACTGCTGGGCGGCCTTCGCTGCCCTCATTGCCGTCTCGCTGCCGTCTACTCCGACGATCACAACTCCGGTCATTGCGGTGCTCCTTCAGTGGTAGCTTCAATGGCTTCCGCCAGGACAGGGGCCAAGCGGCGGACGCCTTCGGCTATCGTATCCGGCGGAACGGCGCTGAACGCGAGGCGGAGCTTGTTGGAGGGTCCGTCGGCCGGCGAGAAGGCTGCGCCGGGGATGAAGACCACTCCCGCATCGATCGCCTTCCGGAGCAGTGGATACGTGTCTACGCCTTCAGGAAGGGTGACCCATACGAAGAAGCCGCCGTCCGGGCGTGTCCATGTGAGTCCGGCAGGCATGTATTCGTCGAGCGCGGACAGCAGTGCTTGGCATCGTTCCGCGTAGAGGGTCCGGTAGGTGTCGATCTGCCCCTGCCAGTCGTACTCGCGAAGATATGCCGATACGAGCATTTGGTTCAGCGGCGGCGGGCAAAGGGTCACGGCCTCAGAGGCCAAGTAGAAGCGACGCTGCAAATGGGCGGGAACCAGGGCCCAGCCGATCCGGAGTCCGGGAGCGAAGATCTTGGAGAACGATCCCAAGTAGATAACGTCATCCGGATTTGCGGCCCGCATGGGCGCGATCGGTTGGCCGTCGAAGCGGAGGAGTCCGTAGGGATTGTCTTCAAGGACAATGATATTCGCAGCGCGGCATATATCGACGATGCGCTGCCTGCGTTCCTCGGCCAGGGTGATGCCGGACGGGTTGTTGAAGTTGGGGATGGTGTAGAGGAACTTGATGTTCTTGCCCTCGGACTGGAGTGCCGCGATCCTGGACTCAAGCAGTTCCGGCACCAGGCCGTCGTCGTCCATTTCAATCGGTTCCACCTGGACCTGGTACGCCTCGAAGGTGTTCAGGGCACCCACGTAGGTGGGGTTCTCCGCCAGGACAACATCTCCAGGGTTGCAGAAGACCTTGGTGGCAACATCCTGTGCCGATTGCGATCCCGCAGTGATGACAACGTTTTCGGGGAGAGCGTCATTGATCCCCTCGGCCGCCATGATGGTACATATTTGCTGGCGGAGTTCTTCGGTGCCTTGGCCGCCGCCGTACTGCAGGGCGGTCATTCCCTCCTCTGCGATGATGCGGGCGGCGGTCTGCCCGAGCTTTTCCAGCGGCAGCGACTGCAAGTAGGGGTTGCCGCCGGCAAGGGAGACAAGTCCGGGTTGCATGGAGATGTCGAAGACATCCCGGACCGCGGACTGTTTGATGTTGGCGGCCCGCGCGGAGAGCAATTCCTCGTGCGGGTGAGCGGCCGTGGCGGCCCGCTCAATGGCGTCGATGGCTTCAGCGGGCAGCGTTGCGCCGGCATCCAATGTTTCGTGGGTCACAGTGACAGGATACTCCTCGAGGTTGCTAAAGAGGCAACATTTGTTTTCGATTCGCTCCATTTTCGCAGGCCACGCTTTACGCCGGGAGCGGGAAGGGCTGGAATGTAGCTATGACTGCGCACCGGGGATCCGTGACCAAGGCCCAACACTTCCATAAGCTTCACGACGCCGGGCCCACCCCGTTGGTTCTGGTGAACGTCTGGGACGCAGCCTCCGCCCGGGTAGTGGAGGAGGCAGGTGCCACTGCGATTGCCACCTCAAGCTCGGCCGTCTCCTGGAGCCTGGGGTTCAGGGATGGCGACCATGTGCCATGGGGCTTGGCGATGGCTGCATTGGGTCGCATCGCAGGGGCCACCCGGTTGCCGGTTACGGCGGACATCGAGACCGGCTACGGGCGCACGGATGAGGAACTGCGTGCCACCGTCCACGCGGTCCTGGACGAAGGAGCTGTGGGAATCAACATCGAGGACTCCGGAACGGAGCCGCTCACGGACCTGATGGAACAGTCGCAGCGGATTGCCTTGATCCGCGCCGCTGCCGACGAACGCGGTATACCGCTGTTCATCAACGCGCGCACAGACACCTACTTGTCCGGTCAGTTTCCGGAGACCGCATTTGAGGAGACCCTGCGGCGTGCCGAGGCCTACCTCACGGCAGGCGCGGACGGAGTCTTTGTGCCCGGCGTTGTGGACCTGCATGTCCTGCACGAGCTGTCCAACAGGATTCCCGCGCCGCTCAACGCCTTGGCGGGAGTCGGCGCGCCGTCGCCCCTGGAACTGCACGACGCCGGCGTGCGGCGCGTCAGCATCGGTGGCAACACGGCCAAAGCGGCGTATGCAAAGGTGGCCCGCGTGGCGAAGGAAATCCTCGGCGACGGCAATTGGGCCGGGCTCGCAGGTACTCGCAGCCACGATGAGATGGATTCGCTGTTCGCGCCGGGGCCCAAATACAGCCTGTGACCTGGCGCTGTCCGCGAGCGGGTTGACGCACGACGGCGGCACCCGGCTTTAATGTCGGACCTCGCCCATAGCGTGGATCACGGAAGACGAGGGGAGAATCCATGGCACGGCGCAGTGTGCAGTTCTGGCGGATCGAGCAGTTGAATGGTGACGGCCTCAATCGTCCATTTCCAGCGCGCCGTGTGGCCGAGGTGCTGAAGAAGGCCCAGGACGCCGGGACGGACAGGCACTTCACCAGTGGTGACGGCACGGTGTTGCTCGCGCAGGCCGTGGCGTCAGCGCCGCATCCTGTGCTGCTGTTGGACCGGGTTCGGGACACCAATCTGCCAAGTGTCGGAGACGCCCTTGGCCGGCGCAAGCCCCTTCCGTTGGCTCCCGGTGACCACCTGCTGGAGACAACCTACTTTGCCTTTCTGAAGCGCAATGTCATCGCGGTTCTGACCAGTGGCAATGGCCCCCGGGCGTCCAGGATGGGCGAGTACCTCGAGGGAATGCTGGGGCTCGAGCCAGTCCTGGTGCCGGTTGTCCGCGAGGATATCGAGGAAATCCTGACACGCCTGGAGGTGAGCCGATTCGAGTTCGCGCTTCCTGCCGAACGTCTCTCCGGGAAGCTCATGGAGGGCGAATGGGCTGACGTCCTGGACAGCGCTTCGCGCCTCATGAATGAGGGTACGTTCCGGATTTCCTTGAGCGTGGGCAGATCCGGCAAAGCCGAGGACAAACAGCGGATTCGGGACCGCATCCAACAACTGATCGATCTCTTCCGCAGGGCCGGATCCGTGGAACATTTCGACTACGTGGTGGCTGAAGGCAAGGACTCCCTGACGGGCGACCGCGAAGTGGTGGACCTTCTCAAGGAGCGGTTCATCTCGCACATCGAAGTGGACCCGGACGTCTTCAACGATCCTCAAAAGTCCACTGCAGAAGCAATAGCCATCCTCAACAAGCAAGCCAGGGACAACGAGGCCTTTTTCGCCAGGACCCTGCCGGACATCAAGGGCTCGGCTGATGCGGCCCTGGTGCCGGACATGGTCGCGGGTGGAATGGCCGCTGTTCGGGCAGCTCTCGCGGCCGCGGAGAGCTCTGAAACGGCCAGACAAGTAGCTGGAAAGGCAGGAAAAGCCGCCGGAAAGGCGGATCAATCAGCCGGGGAGACCCAAGGCGGTGCAGATCATGAGCTTGTACGAGGTTGACATCCAGCGAACCGGCCGCCGCCGGACACTGTGGCGTTGGTTTCTGTTGCATCCCAGTGCTGACTTCGCTTGGGCTGCCCTTGCCGTGCTGATCTGGCTGGGAATCGCGCTGCTGGCACGTCAACCGCTGATGCTGGAGGCCGTGGACCCGGGGGCGCGGCGCACCCTGTTCCAGACGCTCGCCACCCTGGCCGGGGCCACCGCGGGGCTGACCCTCACCAGTGTGTCCATGCTGATCAACGTGCTCGGAAAGAAGGCTGCACCAGGTCAGCGGGAACTTCCCTTGGAAAAACTGTCCGCCGCACACAGGCGCCAGATCGGCGAGGTATTCCTTTTTGCCATCCCGGGGCTGGGCTTGCTGGTGGTTGCCGCCTTGGTCACGGTGGTTCTGGAAGGGGACTCCGTCGCGGGCCTGTGGATCCCTGAAGTGCTGGTCTTCGTGCTGGCCTTCGCCTCCGTCCTGGCCTTGTTGCGGGTGGCGTGGGCTCTCCGCAGGGTGCTGGCGATCGCGACGGCGTGAGGTCCCGAACCCGCCGCCAGCCTGCCATTCCGTTGCCAGCCCGCTATTCCGTTGCCGGGCGACCACGGAATAGCGGTTTCACAACGGGTTTGCGGGGCCACCGCCCGCCCTCCGCGGCCCAACACACTCCGCTGGCGCGATCGGGTGCCCAGCCGCGGACCAGCAGCCCACCGCGGACCGGCAGCCCGCCATCAACGTACGCTCAGTGCCTCCGTCAGGGTCCGGCCATTCACGTAGATCTCGGCCCGGGAGGCGCCGCTGGCCTGCACGATGGTCTGCGTCAGCTGCGCCTGGATCCGCGGGATGTCGCACACGCCCCCGGGCCGCAGTGATCCGCTGAGGTTCACCACCACTGTTGCCCCGTTCATGTAGCCGGAGAGGTAGCGCAGCGAAGAATTGGCCAGTGCGTCATAGAGGGCTGCATCGCTGTCCACCGGCATTCCGGCGCCCAGGAGCCGGCCGAGCGCCACGGACAACGGATCGCCGGGTGCAGCAACTCCCCTGACAGGTACCAGGCTGTCGTTGCAGCCGAAGCGCACGCCGCGGGCGCCGCCGTCGTCGATTGCCACGTAGTACACCGCTGGTCCTGAGTTCTCCACATCCACGGGGATGACTGTGGGGGTGGGCGTTGGTTCAGGGGCGCTGGTGCCAGGGCGGGGTGAAGGCTCGACGACGGTTGCCGGCTGGGTCCGTGGTGCCTCGGACGAAGCGCTTGAGGGAGCGGTAGTTGGTGCTGCCGGCGAGGGTGGCGCGGCGGGGACGGCCACGGAAGGAACGCCGGTGTTTGAAGGGGGAGGCGTCGAAGAGGTGGGAGCCGATGCAACAGGGCCGGAAGCAGGGGGCGCGGTAGCCGTGGGCACAGTATTCGTGGGAGCGGCGCTGGGTGATGGTGCCCCGGTGTCCACGGAAACAGTCGGTAGGGGAGGCTCGCTGTCCGGACCGGCAGATCCGGAAGGGGCGGTAGTGCAGCCCGCCACCCACAGGCCGAAAATGAGGCAGGCAGCGGCGATCGTCGTCGTACTTTTTGCTCCCCGTCCGGCATGCATGACAGCCCCGCGCTCCTGTCCGTCCACCTGTACTTCCAACGGTAGGACGGGACGGCCCAACACAACATGCCGTTCCGGTGACGGTTCGGACAAGAGTTGATCACGCCCGCTCACGCCGACCTGCAGACAGCGGGGAATGAAGACAGCGGGCACGCGAATGCCCCCGCCCCGCAGAACGCGGAACGGGGGCATCAACAGCGAAAAGCTTAGGCTGCTGCTTCTTCGTCATCCTGAACGGCCGTCAGCGGCTCGAAGATGCCCTTGATCTGCTCAACAACCTCGGCGTCGTCCTTCGGGTGCAGTTCAGCGAAGCGGATCATGGAGCCGGGGACGGCCAGCTTGACGTCTTCAAGGACCTTTGCGCCGGCAATACCGGCGGCCTTACGGGCCTCATCCTGGGCCCACACGCCACCGAACTGGCCAAAAGCGGTTCCGACGACGGCGGTCGGCTTGCCGGAGAGGGCGCCGGCGCCGAACGGGCGGGACAGCCAGTCAATGGCGTTCTTCAAGGATGCGGGCATGGTGCCGTTGTGCTCGGGGGTGACGAGCAGGATGGTGTCGGCGTCGGCTGCTGCAGCGCGGAGGGCGGCAGCTTCGGCGGGGACCTGGCCTTCGACGTCGATGTCTTCGTTGTAGAAGGGGATGGTGCCCAGTGAGCCGTGGATCTGCACGTCAACGTTCTCGGGTGCGTTCAGCTGGATGGCTTCGGCGAGCTTCCTGTTGTGGGAATCGGCGCGCAGGCTGCCGACGAGGGTAAGAACTGTGCTCTTGGACATGGTGTCTCCTTGTGTCTGGCCGGGTGCCTTGCGGATCCGACCTGCGTTGTCTGGGCTTTGGGGCCTTCATCGATACTAAACGGACTATGGTCCGTTTTCTATTCCCGGGGTCTAGAATATTTCTGTGAGCTCGATCCCCCTTCGACCGGACGTGCCCCTGGGTGCGCCCCATGAGCGCAGTGACGCAGCGAGAAATCGTGAGCGACTCCTCAATGCTGCCCGGGATTTAGTGGCCGAGTTTGGCGCGGAAGCACTGACCATGGATGCGCTCGCGTGCAAGGCCAAGGTTGGCAAGGGGACAGTGTTCCGCCGCTTCGGGAGCCGCGCCGGGCTCATGATGACGCTGCTGAGCGACTCGGAGTCCGAATTTCAGGCTGGCTTCATGTTCGGCCCCCCGCCTCTTGGACCGGGCGCCACGCCAAAGGATCGCCTGGTGGCCTTCGGGGAAGGGCGGATCTACTTCGTCCTGGAAAATGGCGAACTGTTGAAGGCTGCCGGGGCCGCTACGCGCAACAGGTTCGATGTCCCCGCGACCAAACTGTCGCATCGACATATGGAGGTCCTGCTGCGGGAGGCGGGAATCGCGGATCCTTGGGTGATGGCGATGTCCTTGACGTATGCACTGGACCCTGAGCGAATAGTCGACGACGTCCGTGTCCGAGGTATTTCTCCCACCCGGCTAACGGATTCCTGGCGCGAGCTGATCACGCGGCTCTTGGATCCGGCTTAACCCGCATCCCGGCAAGCGAAACGGCCTTGGTTGCCCGCCCGCCCGCTCCGCTGTGAGCGCGTTAGTGCCGCCGGCGTCGTAAACATGTCGCAACCTGCACATAACAATCTGGCTGCAGGCGCGAAACTGGACACCGTGAAGCAAAACGTGAAGCAGTTATTGTGGTAGTTTCCTCTTGAATGTGACGCATGCCATACAGGGCTGGTGATCACTGAAGGGGTGCCGGGGGAGCCAACAACCCGCTGCGCCAATTCGTAGCTGACGCCGGCCACAGCCGGGAACCGCGGAAGGACGAGCATTGAGTTTTGCCACGATTCGGGGCAGCCGACCGACATGCTGAAATATCTGATGAAGCGGTCAGGTATCTACCTGATCATGATCTTCCTGACCACCAGTGCAGGCTACTTCCTGGCAGTCTCGTCGCTGAAGCCGGCCGTCCTCGAGCAGGAGAAAATCCCGCGGCCAACCCCCGAACAGGTAGCTGCCTCTTTCCGGGGGCTCGGACTGGATCCGGACAAAAACGCCTGGGAGCGTTACCTGGATTGGCTCTGGGGCATCGTCACCCGGTGGGACTGGGGCCGTAGCCCGAATGGCGCCTTCGTCAACGCCGAATTTGCTGACCGCGTGCTGGTTTCCACCCGGCTGTTCATCGCCTCGATCATCCTCACCCTGATCATCGGCGTGGCTCTGGGTGTCTACTCCGCAGCCCGCCAGTACAAGGTCCAGGACCGCGTCATCACGTCCTACAGCTACCTGGTCCACATCCTGCCCGCACCCATCGCGTATTTCCTGGTGCAGCTGGGAGCCATCGGCATCAACGAGGCCGTCGGACAGCGCATCTTCTTCGTGACGGGAATTTCGACGCCGGGAATTGAACCTGGCTGGCCGGCTTTCGTTGACCTTGTGGCCCACTACGCCGTGCCCACCTTCGCGATGACCATCTTCGGTTGGGCCGGTTACCAGATCGCCCAGCGGCAGTACCTCCTGGACAACGTGAATGCTGACTTCGTCCGCACCGCCCGGGCCAAGGGGCTCACCCGAAACCAGGCCATCAGGAAGCACGCCCTGCGGGTGTCCTTCATCCCGGTGGCGCAGAGCATTGCATTCACCATCCCCGCCATCTTCACGGGTGGGTTCTTCGCGGAGGCCATCTTCGCCTGGCCAGGCATTGGCCTCTGGAGCATCCAGGCCATCAGCCTTCAGGACGTCAATGTAGCCACTGCCACGCTGGCCTATGGTTCAGTGATCTTCGCGATCGGCGCCATCCTTGCCGACTTCGCCACCACACTGGTCGATCCACGAGTGAGGGTCCAGTAATGACCAACATCATTGATCCCATTGCGGAAATTGACGAAGCCCGGGTTGGTGACCAGGACGTCGTCATTGGGAAATCCCGCATCATCTTCCGTCGCTTCATGCGTAACCGGACCGCCGTCGCCGGTTTGTTCATTTTCCTCGCCTTGTTCCTCTTTTCGATCTTTGGCGGGTTCCTGACGTCGTGGGACAAGGACACCCTTGACCCGTTGAACATCGGTATGCCGCCGTCGCCGGACCACCTGCTGGGGACCACGCAGGCCGGCATCGACCTCATGGCGCTCATTGTGGACGGTACCCGGACTTCTATCCTCATCGGCTTGATCGTGGGCGGTATATCCGTGCTGATCTCCGCCGTGTATGGCTGCACCATGGCGTTCTTCGGCGGCAAGGTGGATGCCACCATGCTGTTCATCCTCGAAGCGCTCATCATGATGCCCGCCATCCTGGTGGTCGCCGTCGCAACCAGCGGAAGTGGTGGGCTCAAGGACCTCCCCAGCTGGCTCTTGCTGGTGGTCGTGCTCCTGTTCTTCAGCTGGATGGGAACCGCCCGGCTGGTGCGCTCGCTGTCCATGTCCCTCATGCAGCGCGATTACGTCAAAGCCGCCAAGTACATGGGAGTCCCTTCCCGTCGAATCGTCTGGCGCCACCTGGTTCCGAACATCGGCTCGCTGCTGGTGCTCGACTTCACCCGTGGCATCACCGGGGCAATCCTGGCCGAGGTCGCGTTCTCCTTCATTGGGATCGGCATCAAGCTTCCTGACGTCAGCCTCGGTGTCCTCATCGGCCAGGCCACCGGTCAGGTGTCCTCGTTCCCCTGGATGTTCTGGGTGCCACTGACTGTCATGTTCCTGCTGACGGGGTCACTGGCCATGATGAATGACGGCCTCCGTGACGCCTTTGACCCCAGCTCCAGCTCCATTGGACGGGCCAAGACCAAGACCGCAAAGGCTGCCAAATGAGCACCAACACTTCCCAGACACCCGCTGAGCGCCTCCGCGATGCCGGGCTCTACGCCCCCGGCGACGCCGTCTTGAGCGTCCGCGACCTCAACGTCCGCTTCAATTCCGAGAACGGCGTAGTCCACGCGGTTCGCGGAGTGGATTTCGACCTCATGCCGGGCAAAACCCTGGGCATCGTGGGCGAATCCGGTTCCGGTAAGTCCGTCACGTCCATGGCCATCATGGGGCTCCTGCCCGAAACCGCGGACATCACCGGTTCCGTGCGCTTCAAAGGCAAAGAGCTGCTGGGCCTCAGCGACAAAGCCATGTGCAAGCACCGCGGCAGTGACATCGCCATGGTGTTCCAGGACCCGCTTTCCTCTCTGACACCCGTCTACACGGTGGGCCACCAGATCATCGAGGCGCTCACGGTTCACAACCCCACCATGAGCAAGCAGGCCAAAGAAGCCCGCGCCATCGAACTTTTGCGCATGGTGGGCATCCCGAGCCCCAAGGACCGGCTGAAAGCCTTCCCGCACGAGTTTTCCGGCGGCATGCGCCAGCGCGTCATGATCGCCATCGCCATCGCCAACGATCCCCGGGTGCTCATCGCTGATGAACCCACGACGGCGTTGGACGTCACCATCCAGGCGCAGGTGCTGGAAGTCCTGCACACCGCGCAAGAGGAGACCGGCGCCGCCGTCGTCATGATCACGCACGACCTCGGTGTTGTCGCGGGCATGGCTGACGACATCATGGTGATGTACGCAGGCAAACCCGTGGAAACCGGCACGGTGGAGGACATCTACTACAACCCCCGGATGCCCTACACGCTGGGCCTGCTCGGCGCGGTTCCGCGTGTGGACACTGCCACCAGGCAGTCGTTGGTTCCCATTGAAGGGACACCACCCAACCTGGCCCTGCCGGTGACCGGGTGCTCCTTCGCCGCCCGCTGCCCCATGGTCAGCGACGCCTGCCTGCACGGTGAACCGGAACTTTTCCCGGTGCCCGGTGTTGAAAGTCAGACGCTGGGTCACAAAGCCGCTTGCATCAAGGCCAACGAGTTGACCGGCGATGCCGACGCGCACAAGATTTTCCACGCACCGCCCAAGCCGGTGTCAAAGTTCGACGGCGTGGCCCGCGCCGAGCGCGCAAAGGTCCTGGAACTCAAGGACGTGAAGAAGCACTTCCCGCTGCTCAAGGGTGCCTTGATCAAGCGACGGATCGGCACGGTCAAGGCCGTGGACGGACTGAGCTTCGATATCCGCGAAGGCGAGTGCGTCTCGATTGTGGGCGAGTCCGGCTGCGGCAAGACCACCACACTCCTGGAAATCATGGAATTCCACCCGGATCAGGTGGGCGAAGTCATCATCGGCGGCGTCAGCAACAAAGTGGCCACGGACCACAAGACCAAGATGGCCATGCGCAAGGAAATGCAGATGGTCTTCCAGGACCCCACAGGCGCCCTGGATCCGCGCTTCACGGTGTACGAAGTCCTGGCCGAACCCCTGGAAAACCTTGGCATGCCCAAGGCCGCCATCAAGAAACGCATCATGGAACTCATGAAGCTGGTGGGCTTGCAACCTGACCATGTGAACCGCTTCCCCAACCAGTTCTCCGGTGGCCAGCGCCAACGCATCGGTATTGCCCGGGCGCTCGCGGTCAATCCGAAGCTCGTGGTGCTGGACGAACCGGTCTCCGCGCTGGATGTATCCGTGCAGGCCGGTGTCATCAACCTACTGGACAAGCTCCGTGCCGAACTGGGCCTGAGCTACCTCATGGTGGCCCACGACCTCTCCGTCGTACGGCACATCTCCGACCGTGTGGCCGTGATGTACCTCGGCAAGATCGTGGAAACCGGCGACGTGGACGACGTCTTCGACAACCCGCGCCACCCCTACACCCGGGCCCTGCTGTCCGCGATCCCGGTGCCGGACCCCACCCTGGAACGCACCCGCGAACGCATCATCCTGCAGGGGGACCTTCCAAGCCCGCTTGATGCTCCCAAGGGATGCAATTTTGCCACCCGCTGTCCCGTGTTTGCCGCACTACCTGCCGCGAAGCAGGAGAAGTGCCTTAATCTGGAGCCGCCATTGGCTTCGGAGAAGGAAGGCACACAGGATTTCGCATGCTTCTTCCCCGATGGAGAGATAGATGCCGACATGCTGGTGGTGCATGCCTGACGACATATGACGCATTTGAAAAGAATCTCTGGTCTCAACTCGCAAATGAATTTCCAGTCGTAACCATGAAGGGCAAACCATGAAAAAGTACACGACGATCGGTGGCGTAGCGCTCGCAGCAACGCTGATGCTGACCGCTTGCGGCGGGGGAACGCCGTCGGGTCCGGCCTCTCAGAAGGCCGAAGAGAGCGGCGGCGATATCAGCAAGCTGATCAGCGTCAACGCCAAGGAAGCAAAGGATCTGGAGCAGGGCGGCACGGTCACCCTGGCTGTGGGCAGCATTGGGCCGGACTTCAACGGCTTCTCCAATGTGGGCAACAGCGCTGACAACTCAGCCCTCATGACCCCGGTCAACACCGCCTCCATCAACAGCGGTGGCATAGGCGGTTGCTGGAAGCTTGACTTCGACGGCAAAGCAGAGCCGAACAAAGACTTCTGCGAAGACGTAAAGAGCGAAGTCAAAGATGGCAAGCAGACCGTCACCATCAAGGTCAACGACAAAGCGACGTGGAACGATGGGACACCCATCGACGTCAAGACGTTCGAAAACACCTGGAACATGCTCAAGGGTGAAGACAAGTCCATCGACATCGTCACCGCTGGCGCATACGCTTTTGTGGACTCCGTCAAGGCTGGCGCCAACGACAAAGAAGTCATTGTCACCACCACCCAGCCGGTCTTTCCGTTGGAAGGCCTTTTCTTCGGCCTGATCCACCCGGCCATCAATACCCCCGAGATCTTCAATACGGGGTTTGCCGGCAACATGCACCCCGAATGGATGGCAGGTCCGTTCAAGGTAGAAAACTACGACACTACGGCCAAGACCGTCACCATGGTGCCCAACGACAAGTGGTGGGGCCAGAAGCCGGTCCTGGAGAAGGTCATCTGGCGCCAGATGGAGCCGAGTGCAACCATCGCAGCGTTCAAGAACGGTGAGATCGACGCCGCCAACGGCCGCACGCTGGGCCGTTACAAGCAGCTTGAGGGAACCACCAACTCCGAGGTACGCCGCGGTCAGCGCCTGTTTGCCGGTGGCCTGAACCTGAACGCCAAGCGCCCGGCCTTGACGGACGTCGCAGTACGCAAGGCGATCTTCACCGCCGTCGACCGCAAGGCCATCCGCGATGTACGCTTCAACGGCCTGAACTGGTCCGAGGAAAGCTCGGGCTCCATGATGCTCATGCCGTTCTCCGAGTACTACCAGGACAACTACCCCGTGAAGGACACCGGCGCTGAGGCTGCCAAGAAGGTTCTTACGGACGCCGGTTACACGGCCAACGACAAGGGCATCATGGCCAAGGACGGCGTCCCAGTCTCCTTCAAGATCACCAACTTCGGTGACGACCCCACCACGGCTGCAACCTCGCAGACCCTGCAGAACCAGCTCAAGGCTGCCGGTATGGATGTCACCATCGATCAGCGCGGTGACGCTGACTTCGGCAAGGTGATCGGCGGACGCGAGTTCGATGTGACCATCTCCGGTTACACCGTGGGTCCGGATGCTACCGACGCCGTGAAGCAGTACTACGACTCCGCTACGAACGAAAACGGCTTGGGCGACGCTGAACTCGACGCGGAAATCAAGCGTTTGGCAACCATCGCCGATGACACTGAGCGCAACAAGGCTGCCATGGAGGTTGAGAAGAAGCACATGGAGAAGTACTTCTCCATGGGTACCGTGTTGAACGGCCCGGAGATCCAGTTCGTACGAACGGGCCTGGCCAACTACGGTCCGTCCCTGTTCAAGAGCCTCTCCAACGTTCCGGACTGGACTACCCTCGGCTGGGAAAAGGGCGCCAAGAAGTAGCCCTCACGCTGTAGTTTCCCAAAGTGTAGTTTCCTGAAGGCCGGGAACGCCCTAAACCAAGTCATTGGTTCGGGGCGGTTCCCGGCCTTCGCCGTCCCAACCGTCTCTCACATCCCGCGTGCTTGGGCCGGACGCTCGCTCACCTCCCTCGTGCTTGGGCCGGACGCTCGCTCATGTCCCTCGTGCTTGGGCCGGACGCTCGCTCACCCGCTGATAGAGGGATGGCGTCAAAGGGCTATTACCTGCGAGAGGATCTGTAGCCTAGGCACATGACTTCCCAGCCGATCCGTACCGCCGTCGCAGGCTTTGGCCTGTCGGGCAGCGTCTTCCACGCGCCCTACATCGCCACCAACCCTGCTTATGAGCTCTCCGTCATCTCAACCTCGGACGCCGGAAGGCAAGCGAAAGCGAAAGAGCGCTACCCGGAAACGCGGATCGTCAACACCCCACAGGACATCCTGGCCCTCGCTGACGAATTGGACCTCGTGGTCCTGGGCACGCCGCCCGCCACTCATTTCCCGCTCGCGAAAGCTGCCCTGGAAGCCGGGCTCGACGTCGTCGTTGATAAACCGTTCACGGTGCGCAGCGCCGAGGGCGAGGAACTGATCCAGCTGGCGGCAAAACTAGGCCGTGTCCTCACCGTGTACCAAAACCGCCGCTGGGATGGTGACTCGCTCACCGTGAAGAAACTGCTCGACGCCGGGACGCTGGGGACCGTGACCCGGTTTGAGGTGGGCATGGAGCGCTGGGCGCCGGAGATTGCCAAGGCCTGGAAAGCCAGCGCCACGGCCGAAGACGGCGGCGGTGTCCTGTTCGACCTCGGTACCCACGTCCTTGATCTCACTCTTCAGTTCTTTGGGCCGGCCACTGTCACCTTCGCGGAGATCACGGCTCGTCGTCCTCAGGAAAGCGCCGACGACGACGTCTTTCTTGCGCTCCGGCACGAGTCGGGGGTGGTCAGCCATGTCACCATCAACCTCAACAGCCACCTCCCTGGCCCACGCTTCCGCGTCCTCGGCACAGCGGGTGGCTTCGTGAAGTTCGGCACCGACCCGCAGGAGCCCTATGTGCTGGGTGGCGGGCTTCCAACGGACTCGGAGTACGGCGTCGAAACTCCCCAAAACCATGGCGCGCTTGAGGCAAACGGGCAGCGCACCACCATCCCCACAGAGCGCGGTGCGTATCCCGAGTTCTACAGGATTCTCGCCGAAAAGCTCGACGACGGCGGCGTGGCCTCCGCGCTTCCGGCGCCAGTGGATCCGGCTGATTCCGTTGCGGTGCTGAAGCTGATTGAGCAGGCTAGGGCGCTGGCGTGACGTCCGCGCTGGCAACCAGCGAATAGATGGCCTTGAGGTCTTTATTGTCTTCAATTGGTTGGCAGCTTCCGGTCAGCTGGACCACATCAGCAGCGGCGTCCTGATGGACCACTGTGACGGCGGTGAACTGGGTCAGTGATCCCGCCTGCGGGTGGGTGTAACGTGCCTCGCGCACGTGCCAATCCCGGCCATTAATCGCCACTGGCTCTGTGGCGAGCAGGACTGCATCCGGCAAGGCGTCCAGGAACGAGTCCACGGATGCGGCGATATCCTGGAGTTGGTATCCCGGCAAGCGACGCGAAACCGAGATGATCACGTTGGCGGTGTACTTGCCCTCGGACGCGGGGGCCATCAAGGCGCCCACGGCATCGGGGACCACCTGCTGGGTCCAACCGGCTGGCGCATTGACGCGGATGACCGGGTAGGCGGGGAAAGCTTCGGACGGGAAAACCTGCTGCGATGTCATGGGAGCCTTTCCGGCGGTGGACTGTAGTGACGAAAGTCAGTTGTTCAGGAAGTCGACGAACCCGGTGACGGAATCCACCAGACCTTTGGGGCTGAGGGTGATCTGGCCACCCGCACCCAGGCCAAGTTCGGCGGTGAGCTTGGCGCCCGCGCCGAGGGTGAGCCCGTCTTCGTCCATGGAAGCCGTGAAGAAGTGACCCTCGCCGGCTCCGGCGGCTACCGTTGCGTTGAGCGTCACTGTCTGGCCCAGTACTTCGACATACCGGCTCCCGGTCAGTTCTGCTCCGGCACCTGCGCTGAATGCTGTACCGGTGGTCTCGCGGCCCTTGACGCTGACCTCGCCTTCGCCGGCGCTTGCCCAAGCACCGGCGCGCAACTCCCCGCCCTGTCCCAAGGAGAACAAGCCACCAGCGAAGTCGGTCTTGTTATCCATAGTGACCTTCTGGCCCGCGAAGCCCTCGCCGCCGGCCGAAAACAGGAACGGGCTGCTGGCGTTGGCGTGGGCGCTGGCCTCCACTCCTGTCATCATTCGCGTGGTGGAGGTGTTGGTGACCCAGCCGTCGAAGAAGTCGGATCGTGTGGTGGTCACGTTCTCTGCACCGGCAAACGCTTCGCCGTTGGCGTGGGCGTTGGGAAGTCCCAGCCCGAACGGCACGCTGGCCCCGTACTCGCCGCTGGCTCGGGCACCGACAAACGTTTCGTTGGTGACGGTCGTCTTGACGGGACCGAACTCCGACCCCGCCTTCCAGGTCATGTCGCCTCCGGTGGAAGCCTCGCCGGAGCCACCAACGTCGATGCCGGCAGGGCCTATGGTTCCGTGCGATTCGCCCGACGCTTTGCTGTCTATGGAGCCGTTGCCTTCAACCGTGAAGGGACCATAGGTGGTGGGATCAAAAGTGAACTCCGGCGACCCCGGGGTTGTCCTGCCGACCCCGCCTGAAGGTCCTCCCTTGGATCCTCCGGCCGAACCACCCAGGGAGGCTTGTTCCTGCTGGTCTGCGTTGAGTTTCAGGGCGCGGGCATTGGTCCGCAGGCAAACAGCTGCTGCTCCCAACCGTCCATGCAGATCGCTTTGCCACCTGCTACGGAACTGGTCAGCGTCATTTCCCCGCCAGTACGAACCTGCCTGGATCATTGCCGTGAGTTGCTGTTGAAGACTGGTGATCTTCTCAGCCTCAGCGTCCATGACAGCGGACAATCGCCGGAGATCCCCGACGTCCGCGCCTACCAGTCCCTGCCCCATCAGATGCTCAGCCCCATCACGTATCCCCTGAACGTAGTGACATGTCGATCGCCGGGCGACCAAAAAGTCCCGGACGGTTTCCTGAGCATAGTTGGCCGCAGACCACCCTGCCATGGGGACATCTAGCCAGTGTGGACAAGGGGCGGTATGTGGATAACGGCAGTACGGATGAGTAGCCGGACTCAAGCTCAAAAAAAGAATTTTGAACAACGCGTAACCTCACCGGCGCCACGAACGATGTAAGGGGTGTGCGGGCCACGTCCGCACACTGATCATCCGGTCGCGACCCAACCGCGGCCGGGGCAATCCCAAAATCGTTTGTCGGAGGGTTTCATGTCCTTGTTCACTGTCCTTGCCACCAGCAAAGTCGCCGCGGGCGTCCTGGCTGCCGGAGCCGTAGCTGCCGGTGGCACCGGCGTCGCTGCCTTCAACGGCGCACTTCCCACCGAAATCCAGCAGAGCGCCCACGACCTCGTTGGTGCGCCGGCGCCGGTAGCTGAGAAGGCCGCTGAAGCCGCCGATGCCGCAGCAGCCGACGCCGCCGAATCCGCCACGACAAAGGCCACTGACGCCGTCGAGACCGCGAAGGCCACGGCAACCGAGGCCTCCGAGGCTGGCCAGGCAAAGGCTGCTGACGCAGTATCCGATGCCAAGGCCGCGGTAGAAGACGCCACCTCCCCGGAGGCCTTCGGCCTTTGCACCGCTTTCCTCAATGGCGGCCTGAAGTCTGACACGAAGGTCCCGGGCTTCGAGTCCTTGACCATCGCTGCCGGTGGCGAAGCCAAGGTGGAGGCTCACTGCGAGTCCGTGGTGGAAGCCGGCAAGGCTGCTGGCCTGAAGGCTGACGGTTCGGTAAAGGCTGACGCCGACGTCGACGCCGCCGTAACGTCTGAACTGCCTGCAACCCCTGCAGTACCGGCAGTTCCCGCAGTGCCGGGCGTTCCCGCTGTTCCCGCCACGCCGGCGGTCCCCGCAGTGCCCGCCGTTCCGGGAGCTCCTGAGCTGCCCACCCAGGTTCCCTCCGAGGTCCCGGCTGTTCCGGGCGCACCCCTCGATTCTGTCCGCTAAGCAAGCAGCGGTTACGGTTTAAGGGCGGGGCTCCTTGGCTTAGGACAAGGAGCCCCGCTACGTAATGTGGTGTGGGACGGAGGCATCCACGGGTGCTTGACCCTTTGGCTGATGAATACGTGCAGGCGGAACAGGACGATCCCGGCCTGCTCTTCACGGCTGCCTACAATAAGTTCTCCGGACCGGTGTTTGGCTACCTCCGGGCACGTGGCGTGGACGACCCCGAAGCCGTGACGCAGGACGTCTTCCTGGCACTTTATCCACAGCTGGAAACGCTCCACGGCGGCCTTCAAGGGGCCAAGACTTTGTTGTTCTCCATAGCGCATGCGCGGATGGTGGATCACTATCGCAAACGCGAACGAACGCCCGACTCGACGCCGTATGAAGCGGACCTGGATGCTCGGCGGTCACCATCCGCCGAGGACCAGGCCTTCGGACGTGGCGCCGGTCTGGGCGTCACCGAAATATTGGACGACCTCCCCGACGATTATCGGGAAGTCCTGGCGCTCCGGGTTGTCGCGGATGTTTCGGTGGAAGACACGGCCGTGATCATGGGCAAGTCCCAGGGAGCCGTCAAACAACTACAGCGCAGGGCATTGGGTGCACTGAAGAAGCGTGCACTACTAAGGAACGGCACATCATGAGCGAACAATTTGCGCCTCGCGGACGCCGCGATCAGCAGGCCATCGACCACCTGCTGGCCGACTCCGGCCTCTCCGGGGACGACGCCCTCCGCACCGAACTTCTCGAGCTGCGATCACTGGCCAGCACTGCCCCTTTGCCGTCCGACGCAGTCCGCGCGCTCATGGTCAGCAGCCCGGTAGCCGTCACCCAGCCGATCACTGCTACCCAGCAGATCACGACGACGGAGGGGCCGTCCGCGTCGTCGGGTGCACCGACGGCGGTACTCGCCACTGCTGCCCCCGAGCCGGCTCCTGTAGACGAACTTGCCGCCCGGCGTCGTCAGAAGCGCCGTACGGCCATCGCAGGCCTTGCCGTTGCCGTGTCCTTGGCTGGCGGAGCTACCGCTGCCGCCGCATCAGAGGGCGGATTGCCCGGTGCTTTCCAGCACCTTGGAGCAGCAATCGGTTCGGTGGTCTCGCAACTGAACCCCGGTTCCGGCAGTGCTCCCCAACCCGATGCCCCCGCTGGAACAACCCCCGAGCCGGTGCCAGTCCCGGAAGCGCCGCAGCAAGCTCCTGCCACCGTCCAACCCCAGCCCGCACCGGCCGTCCCCGGGAGCCCTGCCGTTGCCGATCCTCAGCCGCAGCCCGGCGTCGAACCGTCACAGCGCACACCCAAGACGCCCACACCAAAGGAGCCCGGCAAGGGCGTCATCCCCACGCCTCCGGCGCTGCCCGTGACCCCGCCGGAGATCGACCCTTCCAAGATCGATCCCTCCAAGCTTGACCCCTCGGGCATACCTGTACCGGTCCCGTCGGAGCTGATCCCGTCGCTTCCGTCGAGGCCCTAACCGCTTGCCCCTAAACCTCACCGCGGGTTAAACAACGACGGCGGGGTGCGGCTTCTCGTGGAAGCCGCACCCCGCCGTCGTGCGTGTTTGTCTCTTGAAGTTACGCGGAAACCAGCGTGTGCCAGTCGGTCACGAGGGGCAGGTTGTGCGCCTCGGAAACGGAGTGGTGTGCCACGTGGCCTGCTGCGATGTTGAGGCCGGAAGCGAGTGCGGGGTCGCGGTCGAACGCGGCCTTGACGCCCAGGTTGGCCAGGGCCACGGCATAGCGCAGGGTGACGTTGGTCAGTGCGTACGTGGAGGTGTTCGGAACAGCGCCGGGCATGTTGGCAACGCAGTAGAAAATCGAGTTGTGGACCTTGTACGTCGGTTCCTGGTGAGTGGTGGGGTGCGTGTCCTCGAAGCAGCCGCCCTGGTCCACTGCGATGTCCACCAGGACCGAGCCCGGCTTCATGCGGGACACGAGGTCGTTGGTGACCAGCTTGGGAGCCTTAGCGCCCGGGATCAGGACGGAGCCGATCACGAGATCTGCGTCGATAACTGACTTCTCGATCTCGTAGGCGTTGGAGGCAACGGTCTTCAGGCGGCCCTGGTAGAGGGCATCGAGTTCGCGCAGCCGGTTGATGTTGATGTCCATGATGGTGACATCAGCACCGAGGCCCAGCGCCATGGCAGCGGCGTTGGTTCCCGCAACGCCGGCGCCGAGGACAACAACCTTGGCCGGGCGGACGCCCGGTACACCGCCCAGGAGGACACCCTTGCCACCGGCAGGAGCCATCAGGGAGGAAGCGCCGACTACGACGGAGAGGCGGCCCGCGACCTCGGACATCGGGGCGAGCAGGGGAAGGGTGCGGCCTTCCTGTACGGTCTCGTAGGCGATGGCCGTGACGCCTGAGTTGATGAGCTCTGCGGTGAGCTCGGGCTCGGCGGCTAGGTGCAAATAGGTGAAGAGGATCAGGCCCTTGCGGAAGCGGTGGTACTCGGCCGCGATGGGTTCCTTGACCTTCATGACCATGTCCGCACGGCCCCACACGTCGTCAGCTTCGTTGACGATTTCGGCGCCGGCGATCGAGTATTCCTCGTCGTTGATGCCCGAGCCGAGGCCTGCGCCGCGCTCAACCAGAACGGTGTGTCCGTGGGTGCGGAACTCGTGGACACCGGCGGCCGTGATGGCTACGCGGAACTCGTTGTTCTTGATTTCTTTGGGGACACCGATGATCATCTGTGGGCTCCATCGTTAGCGGCCTCTTCGGCCGAAAAATGTGTTGCGGGCTGTGATTCCAGAATAGATCCGGCTGTGAGGCACGTGACATGGACTCAGAACCGCCCACAGAGGAAAACCCTGTGAATACAAGGATCCTGGTCGAGTCAGCTCGACATTTGTCGAGCACTGAAGCGTCAAGTGTCGCCTGCTGTTGGTACGCTTTGAAGGATGCAGCAGGACGTGGAACAGATCGTTGAACGGGTGGCCCTGAAGCTGGGCCGCGGGCTGTCCCTGGAAGACCTCGACGGCGTTCTTCTCGCCTACAGTTCCAACCAATCCCACGCTGACCGGGTCCGCGTGAACTTCCTCCTCAGCAAGCGGGTTCCCAGCGACGTCAGTGCTTGGCAGCTCGCTCACGGCATCTCCACGGCCGTGCGTCCCGTGGTGGTTCCGGCCAACGACGAGCTCGGCATGTTGGGCCGCGTCTGCGTGCCACTCCTGGTCCGCGGTTTCCGGGTGGGGTACTTGTGGGTGCAGCTGGACCTTGAAGAACAGAGTGCGACGGCGATACTCGCCGAGCTGCCCGGCGTTCGGGATGAGCTGGACCTGTTGGCGGGCTTGCTCCTGGATTCGAACACGGCCGAATCGGAGTTTCGTAGAAGGCGTGAACAGGACTTCCTGTCAGCCTGCGGCGGCGAATCGAACGCAGTGGCTGCCGTCGCCGGGTGGAAGGAAATCCAAGGCCGCGGTCCGTGGCAGCTGGTGACCATCCTCGATCCCGAGGGCGCGAGGTCCGACGTCGACCCCATTGCCGCTACCCTGACGCATCGATCTGCGGCGCTGCAGTCCACCATCGGCGTCAACGCGGCCCTGTTCAGCGCGGGGACGGAGACGCACTCGGTGGTCCTGTTCCGCGAGTCGGGCGGCAGGGCGGACCACGCCCAGGTGCTGGTGCACTATCAACTGGAGCTGACAAAACGCGCGGGCCGCAAGGTGGACAGGGTGATCCTGGGAATCAGTGAACCCTTCCACGTTATCCGGCAGCTGTCGGGCGCCTACCGGCAATCCAAGGTTGCTGCCCAAGCTGCCGCGGTGGACCAGCCCTTGGGGGAGCTCGTGGAGAGCCGGGCTGTTGGTGTGTATCAACTTTTCGATCGTCTGGTGGCACCCGGCGGATGGGATGACACAGGATCGGTGCATTATCGGGCACTTGAGGACCACGACAAGAACGGCGAGCTCCTGCCTGTCCTGGAACTGCTCTACGACAACGACGGCTCAGTTCAGGATGTCGCCGCCAAACTTCACCTCCACAGGAGCAGCATCTACAACCGGCTCGGGCGGATCCGGCAGCTCATCGGTGCTGATCCGTTAAGTGGTGCGATCCGGCTCGAATTGCATGCGGCCCTGAAGGCGCGGCGCTGGGCAGGGCGGCCGCGGATCTAAGGCGCCAAGCTCTACGCGCCAAGTTCAACGCGACCAACGCGGTGACATAAACAGCGACTTAAGCAACCAATAAACAACAGGAGGCAGGCACCCGGCTGGGTGCCTGCCTCCTCTTGTACGTGCTTTTACGGACTGTGCAGTGGGGCTTTAAGTGGGGCTTTAGGAGCGCCGCAAACGCTGGCAGCTCCAGCGTCCCATCCGCAGTCGGAACGCGGCAGTCCGGCTGCTGCTGCAGTACCGGCTATGCCACCCCACGTGGGTGGAGGTGCGGGGCAGGCGCGTGCTCAACCGAGGACGTCCTGTGCCGCATCCAGGATGTCCTGAAGCGCCGATTCACTGGTTTGCGGGGCCGAGGCAGCGGTCGGCTTGTCCGGCTTCGGTTTGGACGTCGGCGTTGCAGTTCCCGTGGGCGTGGGCGTGGGCGTCGGTGTGGGAGTGCCGGTGGGGGTCGGCGTGGGAGTGACAGTTGGCGTCGGGGCAGGCGGCGTTGTGATGGTGTCCGAGGGCACCTCGCTCGGTGCGGGCGCCGGCTGCGTGGGGGCGGGGCTACTCGCGCCGGGAGCGGCAGGGACTGCGGCAGCTGACGGAACCCACACCGGCTTGGCGAGCGAAACCTGCGGTGTCGGAGCCGACGACGGCGACACCGCCCCGGGTGCCGGTGCGATGGTTGCGGGCTGGCCGGCTTCCGAGGACGCCGTTGCCCCGGATGAGGCTGTTGGAGAGGACGCTGTTGGAGACGACGCCGTGGTGTAGGACGCCTTGGGCCCGGGCGACGCCGAACCTGAGCTACGACCATCGCCCCCGCTGGCTTCCTGCGCAGGGGTTTCCTGGCCGAAGAACGGAAGATCAAGGGCCGGACCCAAAGCGCCGGCTGTCAGCACCAGGCCAAGGGCGCCTGCAACCACGGCCATGCGCTGGCTCATGTGTTTGACCGATGCTGCTTTTCGCAGGACGGTTTGTGGTTCACGGCTAAAGGAGGTGGAGCCAAAGCCGGACCTGCTGGGCGCAGCTGCCTGCGTCCGGGCATCCTTGCGGCTCGCCAGCGATGCCGCGGCTGTTGCGGCAGCGGCAACCTGCGCCGGGGACTTGCCGCGCGGGGACTCAGCGTCCGTGCGCGGGGATGCTTCTTCGCGCGAGGACCGCGCGGATTCAGCCGGTTCCGGCGTGCTCGCGGATTCATCGCCGGCAGAGACCACGGAGATGGCCGCAGTTGCGGGTTCCTGCGATGCGGGCTGCACCACTGGAATAGCTGCCGTTGCGGGTTCCCCGGCGCTGGACTCCCTCGCATTGGATTCCATGGCTGCCGGCGGAACAATGCCCTGCGGAACCATGGCCGGCGGCACGATGGGAATGGCAGCGGTAGGGGGTCCCGGCGTGGTGGACTTCGGGGCTGACGATGACTCAGGCGCAATCACAGCCTGAGCGGCACGCTCACGCTCGGCCGCGCGAATTTCCGCACGGGTGGCTGGGGCTGCGATGGTGGGCGTGACCGCAGTGGTGGGTTCCGGCGTCGTGCTTGTACCTGCCGGATTTCCGGTGCTTGCCGGAGTGCCTGGGCTTGCCGGGTTCTGCGGCGAATCCGTGGAATCTGCCGGTGTGTTGGCAAGGAATCCGCTGGGTTGGGCCCGACGGCGTCCGGTTGGCTTGGTGCGCTCGCGTTCGCTTTGGTCGCGGCGCGGCTGATCCATGGTTGGGGACATGGTGTTGCCTCTCAACGCCTTCGAGGTTAGCTGTCGGGTTCGGACGAGGCCGTCCGGCCGCACAAGGCGGCTTCACCCCAAGGGCTTGTGGGTAACAAGCCCGGGAACTCTGGGTCCCCCGTCTCTGCCGCGGGTCTGGCGGATCCCGGATTGCGGCAGAGCTCGGCGTCAATCCGGAAGCGGCCCAGCGGAGATTCGGGTCGCCCTAAGACCGTACATGAGCTGGAAAGTAAAGTCACATTAATGTAACGGGCGGTAGGCCTGCCCGAACGAGGGGCGTCTATCGCTTAGGCTTCGGGGCCGGTGCTGGAGCCGGGAGCTCGTATTGGATCTTCTGGATCTGATGCGCTTGGTGGGTTTCCGGCCGGAAAATCTCGTCGGCGATTCCGAGCATCCCGCCCGCTGCTGCGCGACGTACCCCGCGGCTGTTTTGCCGTGAGGACCAGTACCAAAGCCCTGCCACCAGGGCCGGGACGCCAAGCACTGCCGCCAACACGAGCAAGATATCCATGGCCTAACACTAGCTTCGCGGTGCACCGGCGGGTAGACATTGTCTATGGACCTGCCTGTGATGCCACCCGTCTCGCCCATGCTCGCCAAATCCGTTCCAGCCATCCCTGATGTTGGGCACTACGAGCCCAAGTGGGACGGATTCCGGACCATTGTCTTCAAGGACGGCGACGAGATCATCCTGGGGAGCCGCAACGAGAAGCCGATGACCCGCTATTTCCCGGAAGTTGTTGAGGCGCTGCGAAAGAGCCTCCCGGACAAGTGCGTGATCGACGGCGAGATCATCCTGATCGAGGGCAACCGGCTCGAATTCGAGGTGCTCCAGCAGCGGATTCACCCCGCCGACAGCCGGGTGAGGATGCTGGCCGAGAAGACTCCCGCGTCCATGGTTGCGTTCGATATCCTCGCGCTCGGCGATGAAAACCTGATGGACAAGCCGTTCTCAGAGCGCCGCGCCATCCTGGAAAGTGCGCTCGCCAAGGCGGAGCCGCCGATCTATGTAACTCCCGCCGTGACCGACCTGGAACGGGCGCAGGAGTGGTTCGTGCAGTTGGAAGGTGCGGGACTGGACGGGGTGCTGTCCAAGCCACTCGATGGTGCCTACCAACCCAACAAGCGCGTGATGTTCAAGACCAAGCACGAGCGCACGGCGGATTGCGTGGTGGCGGGATTCCGTTGGCACAAGACCGCGAAGGTTGTGGGCTCCATGCTGCTCGGGCTCCACGATGACACCGGCAGGCTGCATCATGTGGGAGTGGTGGCATCGTTCCCCATGGCCAAGCGGGAGGCCCTGGTGGCTGAGCTGGAGCCATACCAAATCGAACTTAGCGAGCACCCATGGGGTGAGTGGGCCAAGCAGGACGAAGCTGCCGGAGGTTCACGCATGCCCGGTGCTCAAAGCCGGTGGAGCGGAGGTAAGGATTTCTCCTTCGTGCCCCTGCGGCCCGAGCTCGTGATCGAAGTGAAGTACGACTATATGGAGGGGGAGAGGTTTCGGCACACCACGCAGTTCCGCAGGTGGCGGCCGGACAGGACCCCGGAGAGCTGCACGTATTCGCAGCTGGAGGAGCCAGCTGCCTACGATCTCGGGGAGATTCTGAAGCTGCGCTAGCCGGGAGCCCGTAAGTACGTTGCGAACCCGCTGTTACGTCGCTGGCCAGCAACGTAGCAGCGGGTTGGCAACGTGTTTACTCCTCGTGGCCTTGGTCGCTGCTCATGCTGCCCTCCGCGGGCGGGGTTTCGCCCGGGGGAACTCCACCGCCGGGTTCCAGCCCCGTGACGTTGCCGTCCAGCGGGTCCGGGTTGGCGGAGGCTGCGGGGTCCTCGTCTTCGTCCTGGCGCATATCGGGATCGTCGTGGATGCTGTCGGCATCGGAAGTCGTGTCGTAAGGTCCTGTGGCGCCAGTGGCGCCGAAGCCTTGGGTCTCTTCATTCGAGTCTTTGTCAGTCACGATCAGCCCTTTCGTAAGCAAACTTACTAATGCGAGTGCTCCGTCAGCCTAGCCGGGAATCAGTCCACCCGACAAGCGGCACCCAAGCCAAGCGCCGGCGTCGTTCTTCAAGTGCTTAGCGGTGGGGAGTCGTGGCGGTGACAAAGCTCCGGATGGCATCCGCCACAGCCCTGGGTCTCATGTGTTGCGCTACGTGCCCGACGCCCGGAATTTCCACCAGGCGCCCCTGCGCCACTGTCCTGGACAACCGCAGTGACCAATCCGGGCCCGCTACCTGGTCGCGGCTACCGCGCAGAATCAGCACCGGCACGCCGATGCCCGCCAGCCGCTCTTCGGTCCGGTAAGCCATCATGGCGCGAAGCTCGGCGAGGTACCAGCGCGGCCCACAGCGAAAGTAGTCCGAGGTAACGATCCAGTTGGATGACGGGCTCTCACGGAGCAGCCCGTCCAGGAACAGCGCCAAGGACTGCCGGCCAACGTTCTTATGCCGGGAGTCCACCACCGGCCCCATCAGGACCAACTGCCTGACCTGATCCGGAGCATGCAAAGCCGCCTCAATGGCGAACTGCGCTCCCATGGAATGACCCACCAACACATAGGAATCGATGCCACAGGACGTGAGGGCTTCGGCAATGAAGGCGCCGTAATCCTCCACAGATAGCTGATGGGCGGGCTTAGGCGTCCCGGCGAAACCGGGCAGGTCCAGCGAATACACCGGCGCGCTCGCGGCGAGGACTGCATGCAGCCGCTCCAAGTAGCGGTGGGATACGCCAATCCCATGAATCAAGATGTACGCGGGCTCGTTCCGGGTTTCTGCGCCCGGTTCAGGCGGGGGCGTGCCCTCTGCCCAGAGGATCCGCCCGGTCAGTCCCGCGCCGTGGACGTCGGCAGAGCGCAGACCTTTGCTCTTGCCTGGAGCGTTCACGGGTTATCCAAGCGTTGCCGGAACACCGGAGCCCCGGGGCCGCTCAGTTCGTCCTGATCGATGGGCCGCCCGGAAACCGCCAGCAGCAGGGCAAGGGCGGTCCCCTCAACTGCCGGGCCAGTACCGTGCTGGAAGGAGGTGTCAGTGGCCACCAAACGCCAACCCTCCGCGATCTCCTTGCCGCCACCCATTTTGGTGGTGGTCCTGACCTGGTAGCTGAGTGCGGCGGCTACATGCTCGGCGGGATAGTCGCGGCGGATGCCCAGCGGGCGCCTGATGTCCTCGCCATGAACGAACGCCTCAACGAGGCGGGTGGCCAAGCTCGCGGGCGGGCCGGAGGTCCGCGAAAGCACGGCGCGCAGCCCGTTCAACGTCTGCGCAGGGTCCGCGGTTTTTTCGAGCTCGACCCCTACGGCGTTATCCCGGTCAAAGTCCATTCGGGAGGCAATCATCCGGCGAATGAAGTTCAGGCGCGTGGTCTTGGCGCTATCGATCACATGGGCCAGGACGTCATGAATATCCCACCCGGCACACAGCGACGGCGTCTGCCACTGCGCTGTTGGAAGGCGCTCCAGGTCCTGCAACAGGGCACGGCGTTCGTGGTGGACCACGGGCCAGACAATCGACGGGGAACGTGAAGGCATACCGCTATTCAACAGCATGCCGGGATGAGGGGTTGGGCTACGGTGTCGCTTTGTTCTCATCCGAGGCGTTGTCAGCTTCCGCGGCCTGCTTCTTCTTCTGGGTTTCCAGCCAGGCCATGATGGCAGCCTGACGGATCCTCCGATGCGTTCCGCGGTACTCCACCGGGATTTCGCCGCGATCGGTCATGTTGCGCAGATATGTGTGGGAGATGCCCGCAAGCTCCGCGGCCTGCGAGGTGGTGAGCATTTCCTCCACGCTGCTGACTGTCACCGTTTCGCCACGGCTCAGCCTGGCCAGGAGATCGACGACGGCGTCCCTCGCCTCGTTCGGCAAGCGGTGGACCGTGCCATCCACGAACACGGTGATGTCGTTGCTGTCCTGGAGGGCGCGAGCCAGATTCCGGGCCTCGTCGGCGGGCAGGCCGGCTGTTGCGCGGGGAGCTATCAATGCCATGGCAGAAGCCTAGCCTGATGCTCGCCCGTGGCTGGCCTGCCCCGCGAGCCGCAGCCCCGCATGACGTCCCTCACCCGATTCAGGGGTTCCCTGCGGATCGTGCCGTGCGCACGGCATTGTTCGCAGGGAACCATCGAAACGGGGAGCGCGTCGGGTGACGGGGCTGCTACAACGCACCCCTGAGCTCGGCCGCGGTGGCCAGTTCCTCGGCCGAGGCCTCACGTTCAGCGGGATTTAGTATGAGTGCGTCGACTGTATCCAGCGCCGATCCAGCGAGCTCGGGATTCCCGCTGCGGTGGTGGAGTTCGGCGAGGTAGACCAACAGAGGGAGTTTCTCAGCGTCCGTTGCATCCCCGTGACGCAAAAGCCCCGCCTCAATCACCGAGATAGCCCGGACTTCGTCCCCGCGGGCATCGCCTTGCCGCGCGGCGTTCATCAGCACTCGGTCCAGCCGTCCGGCCCCGTCGGAAGCAGACCCGTCGTCCTCCGTGTCACCCAGCGCACTGATCCTGAGCCAGTTCCCGCCCGGATCCACCACGGTGAACCCGGCAGTGGTTCCCTGCTTGCGGCGCGGCCTGGTGATTCGCGGAATCCCGGCAAGAGGCAGCTTTCCAAACGCTGCGCGGAGACCGGCCGCGAACTCCTGGTACAGCACACCCGTATCCTCCACCAGCACAATAGCGGTGCCCATGGAGTTTTCCGGCTCGAAGGCTTCCAACCCGAAGAAGTGAAGATCGATCCCGCCCCGGTTGAAGCACACATAGGGGTTGGGCCGGGTCTGCCGGAAGGTCACTGTGAAGCCCAAGGCCTCGTAGAACGGCACAACGTCGTCCACGTATTTGCACGGAAGGATGGGGATGGCGCGCTCGTTCATAGCCCGAACCTACTCCCGGTCGAGCGACCCTGTCACCCGATTCGGGGGTTCCCTGCCGATCATGCCGTGCGCACGGCATGATCGGCAGGGAACCATCGAAACGGGGAGCGCGTCGGGGATCACGCGTGCCGAGCGGTTACTCCGCGTCCAGGTCCGTCTCCAGCAGCTTCACCAGTGCGTCCAGCGCAGCGTCGGCACCATCGCCCTCGGCCCGCAGCACCACGACGTCGCCCTTAGCGGCGCCGAGTGTCATGAGCGAAAGGATGCTGGCGGCGTCGAGCGCGTCATCGGCAGGTTCGCCTTGCATGGCAATGGTGACTTCCACGGGCTGCTCGCCGGCTGCCTCGGCGAACAAGGCGGCGGGGCGGGCGTGCAGGCCGGAGCGGCTGGCGATGGTGGCTGTGCGTTCGGGCATGGGTTTCTCCTAAGGATCGGAAGTGAAGGCTAGAGGCCGAGTTCTTCGAGGACGGGGAGTTTGGCGCGGACCCAGTCGCGGGCTTCAAGGGCACTCGGCGCGGACAAAGCGAGTTGCGCGAGTTCCTGCGCCTGCTCCAGGGCGACGGTCTTTAATACAGTCCCGACGGCGGCCAAGGATCGCGCGGTCATGGACAGTGTGGTGACGCCCAGCCCGGTGAGTACGACGGCGAGGGCCGGGTCGGCGGCTGCCTCACCACAGACGCCCACCGGCTTGGGATCGCCTTCGCGGCCGGAGCCTTCCTGCGTGGCGCCCTCCACGGTGAGCTGGACGAGCCGGAGCACGGCCGGCTGCCACGGGGTGTTGAGTTCGGCAAGGGGTCCGAGTTGGCGGTCGGCGGCCATGGCGTACTGGGTGAGGTCGTTGGTGCCAAGGGAAGCGAACCCGACTTCGCGCAGGACGGTGGCTGCAGTCAGGGCAGCAGAGGGAACTTCCACCATCACGCCGGGCGTCTGAATTCCGGCTGCAGCGCACAGGGATGCGAAGCGGCCGGCTTCGGCGGCCGTGGAGATCATGGGAGCCATGACCCACACATCGGCCTCGGATTCTGAGGCTGCCCGCGCAATGGCCTCGAGCTGGCGCTCCAGGACCCCCGGTGTGGTGAAGTCGGTGCGGTAGCCGCGGACGCCCAGTGCAGGATTGGGCTCGGAGGCATCCGTGAGGAAGGGGAGGGGTTTGTCGGCGCCGGCGTCAAGGGTGCGCAGGACGACCTTCTTGCCCGGGAAGGCGTCGAAAACTGCCTTGTAAGCGGCGGCTTGCTCGTCCACGGAGGGCTCGGTGTCGCGTTCCAGGAAGCAGAACTCGGTGCGGAAAAGGCCAACACCCTGGGCGCCCAAAGCGGCAGCTGCCACAGCGTCCTTGGCTCCGCCGACGTTGGCGAGCAACGGCACCAAGTGGCCATCCGCCGTCGTGCCATTTCCGTCGAATTCGGCGAGCGTGGCGGAGGTTTCCGCCCACGCCGTCGCTGCGGCGCGCTGCTCCTCAGAGGGGGAAACGGCGACGAAACCAGCCGCGCCGTCCACGTAAACCTCGGAATCGTCGGCCACGGAGTCAACGCCGTGCGCGGCAACAACAGCGGGCAGGCCGAGTGAGCGGGCAATGATTGCCGTGTGGGACTGCGGTCCACCGCCGGAAGTCACCAGTGCCAGGACCACCGCGGGATTCAGGGTTGCGGTGTCGGCTGGTGCGAGGTCCTCGGCCACCAGAATGAACGGCGTGTCCGAGGCAGGAATTCCGGGGGCAGGGACGCCGCGGAGTTCGGCCACGATGCGGGCGCGGACATCCAGGACGTCGGTGGCGCGCTCGGCCATGTAGCCGCCCAGGTTGTGCAGCATTTCAGAGACAGACGCGCCGGCTTCCCAAATGGCCCGCTCCGCTGAAGATCCGGCGTTGATGAGCTTGGCTGCCGATTTCAGGAGCATGGTGTCCTTGGCCATGAGCGCAGTGGCTTCAAGGACGGCCTTGCCGTCGCCTGAAGCGCTGTCCGCGCGTCCCTTGAGCTCGTCATGGACCGACTGCGCGGCCGCTTTCAAACCAGCCACTGCCTCCTCTGGCGAAAGATCCGAAGCCAGACGCTCTCCCGACGGCGGCTCACTCACCGGCTTGGGCATCTGGCGGACGGAACCAATGATGCGGCCAGGGCTTACCCCTACTCCTTGGAAATTCTGCACTGAATCCTCTGTTCCTGCTTGTTGGTTCAGGCCCGCCGGCGACGGCACCGGGAGCCTCGAAAACTAGCCTACAAAATTCCTTTGTGAGCCACTTCATATAGCAACGCTATAGGTGCTAGGGTAGCGGTTATGAGTTTCGATGACCAGCTTCCGCCCAAAATTCGGTTGCTTCGCGCAGCTGCCGAATTGCTGGCGAATTCGGAGGGGTCAGCGGTCTCAACGCGCCAGATCACCAAGCTTGCCGGGGTCACGGCGCCTACGCTCTACCACCACTTTGGCGACAAAGAAGGTCTGTTCGACGCCGTCGTATCAGCCGGATTTGAAGAGTACGTGGCAGGGGAGCGGGATTTTGCACCGTCCGGGGAGCCCTTGGAAGACGTCCGGCGGATGTGGGATAACCACGTCCAGTTCGGGCTGAGCCAACCCCATCTGTATCTGGTGATGTTCGGCAACATCAGACCGGAAAGCCGCCCGGCAATCGTGGCCGATGCTGAAGTGCTTCTGGAAGAGATGCTGAACAAGGCCGCTATCTCCGGTCAGATCAATGTGCCGCCCCGCGAAGCGGCACGCAGCATTCTGGCGGCCAACGTGGGTGTCACGCTCATGCTGATCGCTGAACCGGTGGAAGAAAGGAACCTCGAGCTCTCAACGATGACCCGGGATTCCATGATTTTTGCTGTCTCCACGGACACCGCCCGTGGCGCCGCAGCGGACGACTCCGGTAAGTCGTCTGTAGTTGTTGCGGCAATCGCCCTGAATGCGGCACTGCAGGCCTCACATTCGGACCAACTTTCCAGCTCTGAATTGAAGCTGTTCCTTGAGTGGCTTCACCGCATTTCCAGCAGCTCCTAAGGCTGTTCTCTCTCGATCTATATCGACTGACCCCGCGCCGCAGCGGGACACACGTTAGGAATTCACATGGCAACAGAGACAGTTGCGAAGCCCCGCACCAGCGCCCGCGTTGGTGTCCAAAAGTTCGGAACATTCCTGTCCGGCATGATCATGCCCAACATTGGCGCCTTCATCGCCTGGGGCCTCATCACTGCCCTGTTCATCGAGAAGGGCTGGATCCCCGTAGCCGAGTTGGGTGGCTTCGGCACCAACGCCGACGGCGGTCCCAACGTTGGCATTGTTGGCCCCATGGTCACGTACCTCCTTCCGATCCTGATTGCCTACACGGGCGGCCGGATGGTTTATGACGTCAGGGGCGGCGTTGTGGGCGCTATTGCCACCATGGGCGTGATTGCGGGTACAGACTCTCCCATGTTTATCGGCGCCATGATCATGGGCCCGCTGGGTGCCTGGACCATGAAGCAGATCGACCGCCTCTGGGACGGCAAGATCCGTCCGGGCTTTGAGATGCTGGTCAACAACTTCTCCGCCGGTATTTGGGGCGCAGTGTTGGCGTTGGGCGGCTTCTACGGTCTTTCCTACCTGGTTAAGTGGTTCACGGACCGTGCCGGGGAGGTAGTGGAGTTCCTGGTCAACAACGGCCTGTTGCCGCTGACCAGCATTTTCATTGAGCCTGCCAAGGTCCTCTTCCTCAACAACGCCATCAATCACGGCGTGCTCACCCCGCTGGGTATTCAGCAGTCGCTGGAACAAGGCAAGTCCATCCTGTTCCTGCTCGAAGCCAACCCTGGCCCCGGCTTGGGCATCCTCTTGGCGTACATGTTCTTCGGCCGTGGAGCCGCCAAGGCTTCAGCGCCGGGCGCAGCCATCATCCACTTCCTCGGCGGCATTCACGAGATCTACTTCCCGTACGTCCTGATGAAGCCCATCCTCATCCTCGCTGCGATCGGCGGCGGCATGGCAGGCATCGCCACCATGGCCATCACCAATTCCGGGTTGGTTGCTCCGGCGGCGCCGGGTTCAATCATCGCCGTGCTGGCGCAGACATCACGCGACAGTTACGTTGGCGTGATTCTTGCGGTCATTCTGGCCACGGCTGTGTCCTTCCTCATCGCTGCGGTCATCCTGCGTACCTCCAAGGACAAGGGCGACGACGACCTCTCCGCGGCAACGTCCCGCATGGAAGCCATGAAGGGTAAGAAGAGCTCCGTCTCCTCTGCCTTGACCGGCGAACAGGCGGGCAACAGCGGCGCCCAGCCTGGCACCGTCCTGACCCGCCCGGTCCAGAACATCGTGTTCGCTTGCGACGCCGGCATGGGTTCCAGCGCCATGGGTGCCTCGGTCCTGCGCAACAAGATCAAGGCGGCCGGCTTCCCGGACGTCAAGGTCACCAACTCGGCCATCGCCAACCTCAGCGACAGCTATGACGTTGTGGTCACGCACCAGGACCTGACCGAACGCGCCCAGCCGAGGACGGCCAGCGCCGTTCACTACTCGGTGGACAACTTCATGAACAGCCCGCGGTACGAGGAAATCGTCGAGCTGGTCCGGAGCAGCAACACTGAAGGCGCGGCTACCGGTACAGGCACGACGGCGGCCCTCGCCGACGACGTCCAGCCCGCCGCAGCTGCCACAACAGCAGCCCCCGCCCACGGTGCGCATACCGCTGAACCGGCCGCCGCCGTCGAAGGTAAAGGCGTCCTGCTCCGCGAAAGCGTGATCCTGAACGGCACATCCCATGACCGTGACGCAGCGATCGACGAAGCCGGAAAGCTCCTGCTGGACCGCGGTGCCGTTGACGTCAGTTACGTTCATGCCATGCACGAGCGCGAGGAATCCGTGTCCACCTACATGGGCAGCTTCCTGGCGATCCCGCACGGCACCAACGACGCCAAGGAACACATCAACCACTCGGCAGTGTCCATCATCCGCTACCCCGAAGGCATCGACTGGGGCGGCAAGCAAGTGAAGTTTGTGGTGGGCGTGGCCGGGATCAACAACGAGCACCTCCACATCCTGTCCTCGATTGCCAAGATCTTCACCAACAAGGCGCAGGTTGCCCAGTTGGAGGAAGCATCCACGGTTGATGAAGTGTTGGAGCTGTTCGGAAAGGTCAACTCATAGTGAAGGCAGTCCATTTTGGGGCAGGCAACATCGGACGTGGCTTCGTGGGGCTGCTGCTCCACGAGGCCGGCTATGAGGTGGTGTTCGCGGATGTAGCGGACGCGCTGATCAGCCAGCTCGCCTCGGCAAGCAGTTACGACGTCCACGAGGTAGGCGAGAACCCCGCGGTCAAGACCGTCACCGGTTTCCGCGCCTTTAACTCGGCGTCGCAGGAAGCCGCTGTTGTTGAGGAAATTTCGACGGCGGACGTGGTCACCACGGCTGTTGGGCCGCACATCCTGAAGTTCGTGGCCCCCGTGATCGCACGTGGGTTGGCGGCGCGTCCCACGGACTTGCCGCCCCTCCAGGTGATGGCCTGCGAGAACGCCATCAACGCCACGGACATCCTGCACACGGAGATCCGGGCGGCCTGGGACGACTCCGCCGGCGACCTGGACGCCGTCGCTGTTTTTGCCAACACTGCGGTGGACCGCATTGTCCCCAACCAGGCGCCGGGCCAAGGCTTGGACGTCACGGTGGAGACGTTCTTCGAGTGGGTTATTGATCGGACGCCTTTTGGCGAGAATGCGCCGAACATCCCCGGCGCTACCTTCGTGGATGAGCTGGGCCCGTACATCGAGCGCAAGCTGTTTACGGTGAACACCGGCCACGCTTCGGCGGCGTACTTTGGGTATGCGGCTGGCCTGGAGAAGATCTCCGATGCGATGGCCGATCCGTCCGTTGCTGCGAAGGTCCGGGCTGTGCTGGAGGAGACCAAGGAGCTGTTGGTGGCCAAGCACGGATTCGTGGAGGCCGAGCAGGAAGCGTACGTGCAGAAGATCCTGTCCCGCTTCACCAACCCGCACCTGCCGGACACCGTGAACCGCGTGGGCCGCGCGCCCTTGCGGAAACTCGGCCGGCACGAGCGTTTTGTTGGTCCTGCCGCGGAGTTGGCCGAGCGCGGGGTTACTCCGGTGGCTCTCTTGGAAGCTATGTCGGCCGCCCTTCGCTTCGACGATGGTGCCGACGACGAAGCTGTAGAGCTCGCAAGGATGGTGTCGGAGATGGACGCGGCTGCCGCCGTCGAACGCATCACGGAACTGACGCCGTCGCACCCGCTGTTTCCTGCTCTGCAGAAACTTGTGGAGGACCGGCAGGCCGAGGCATAAGTTCCACCACCGATCGTCATAAAGGCTCTCCAGCGGGAGAAAAACAAGTGAGTTAGCTCACTTTCACCCGCTGGAGGGCCTCTTGGTTTTGAAGTTAGCCTCACCTTACTAATAGAGTCAAAGGCAATTAGGCAACACATCTATGACTTATTAATGAGTGGAGTACCGGCGTGAAAAAGAGGCTGTCGAGCTACATTGGGGCACTGGCTGCAGGGGCTGCCTTGCTGACCGTTACGGCGTGTGGAGGCGGCGCGACTGCGTCCTCGCAGCCGGAAGAGGCAAGCACCATCACCATCGAGCACGCACAGGGCTCCACCTCCAACGTTCCCGTCAACCCGGCCAAGGTTGTCACGTTCGACCTCGGCGTCCTGGACACCATGAACGCGCTCGGCGTCGAGCCCACCGGTGTTCCCGAAGCCAGCTACCCAGAGGCGTTGAAGAAGTTCTCCGAAGCCAAATACGCCAAGGTTGGCTCGCTCAAGGAACCCGACTTCGAAGCTGTCAGCTCCGCCGCTCCTGACCTCATCATCATCTCCGGCCGCACCGCGGGGGCCTATGAAGAGCTGAGCAAGATCGCTCCCACCATTGACCTTTCCGTGGACGCCGCAAAGCCCATGGAAAGCTTCAAAGCCCAGACTGAGAAGCTCGGCAAGATCTTCAAGAAGGAAGACGAAGTCGCCTCCAAGCTCGCAGAGGTGGACAAGACTGTGGCCGATACCAAGGCCAAGGCAGCTACCGCCGGCAAGGGCTTGATCGTCCTCACCTCCGGCGGCGAAGTCACCGCTTACGGTGCGGGCTCCCGCTTTGGCATCATCCACGACGTCCTGGGCGTCCCGACGGCTGCCGACGTCAAGTCTGAGGGTTCCCACGGCGAGGCCGTTTCCTTCGAATACATCAAGGAAACCAACCCGGACATCCTCTACGTCATCAACCGCGACACCGCAATCGGCACCGCCGGTTCCACGGCCAACCCGATCCTGGACAACGAGCTCGTGAAGTCCACCAACGCCGCCAAGAATAACAAGATCGTCAACCTCGATCCTGCCGGCTGGTACATCGTGGGCTACGGACTGAACAACGTCCAGGGCATGGTCACCGCAGTGGCCGACTCCGTCGCCTGACAGCCCGCATCATCTGAAATCCTGACGTGACAACTACAGCCGTGCGTCCCACGGCCGCAGCAAGCCGCAACCGGACTGGCGAAACCGCCCGTCTGGTTGCGGCTGCCGCTGTTGTGCTGGTAATCGCCGTGGCCAGCATTTTCGTAGGCGTCAGCGATGTTTCGCTGCCCGCTTTGTTGGCGAACGACGCCGGGGCCTGGGAAATCTTCTGGGTTTCGCGGGTGCCGCGCACCTTGGCTGTGGTTCTGGCCGGGATGGCCGTCGCCGTCGCCGGTTTGATCATGCAACTCATGGCCCGCAACCGGTTCGTGGAGCCCTCCACCGTGGGAACAGTGGAATCAGCGACGCTCGGAATCCTGGTAGTGACCGTGCTCGCCCCGGAGTCTCCGATCCTCACCAAGATGCTGGTGGCTTCTGTGTTCGCCGTGCTGGGAACCGCGCTCTTCCTGGCGATCCTGCGCCGCCTCCCTGCCCGCAACACCCTGCTCATCCCGCTGGTTGGCATCATGCTGGGCGGCGTGATTGCTGCCGTCACCACGTTCTTTGCCTACCGCTTCGACCTCCTCCAGACGCTCAGTAACTGGATGATCGGCGACTTCTCCGGAGTGCTGCGCGGCCGGTACGAGCTCCTGTGGATCGTGGCCGTCCTGGTCCTGGTGGGCCTCTTTGCCGCCGACCGCTTCACCGTGGCCGGCATGGGGCAGGACTTCACCACCAACCTGGGCCTCAACTACGCACGCACCATGCGGCTTGGCCTGATGATCGTCTCCCTGATCTCAGCCGTTGTTGTTACCACCGTGGGTGCTGTGCCCTTCCTTGGCCTGGTGGTTCCCAACATGGTGTCCCTGCTGTTCGGGGACAACCTCCGCCGGGCTGTGCCGTGGACCGCGCTTTTTGGGGCGGCGTTCGTGCTGGTCTGCGACATCATTGGCCGGACCATCCGATTCCCCTACGAAGTGCCCGTCGGCATGGTCATGTCGGTGGTGGGCGCCGTCCTGTTCCTCTTCCTGCTCTTGAGGAAACGCAATGCCTGAAACTTCAGCTCCTCTAAAGTCCGCCGCTCCCGTTTCCCCCCGTACCCGTTGGTCCACGCCAGGCAGGTGGCGCGATGCCGTCCGGAACACCCCACCGGGACTGGTGATCGGCATCCTGGCAATTGCCGCCGTCGTGCTTGTTGCTGTATTCCTGACGATCGACCTCAAGGGAAGCATCGCCTACATCCTGCCGCGCCGGGCCATCAAGGTGTCCGCCATGCTGTTGGTGGCCGTGGCGGTGGGTGTATCCACGCTGCTGTTCCAGACCGTGACGGCCAACCGGATCCTGACGCCATCCATCATGGGCTTCGACTCGCTGTACATTCTGGTGCAGACCGCGCTGGCGTTCGTGGCCGGTGCCGCCACGCTGGCCACGGCGCCGTCAACACTGAAGTTCGGGCTGGAAATCCTGCTGATGGTGGGCTTCAGTGCATTCCTGTACCGCTGGATGTTCACCGGAGCCACGCGATCGCTGCACCTGCTGTTGCTCGTGGGGATCGTCCTGGGAACCCTGTTCCGCGGCTTTTCCTCGCTCCTGCAGCGGCTGATGGAGCCCAGCGAATTCATCATTCTGCAGGACTTGTTCTTCGCCAGCTTCAACAATGTGGATCCAGGCCTGCTGGGTGTTTCTGCCGTGCTGGTGGCCCTGGTATGCGTCGGCGTGTGGCGCACGAGGCACACGCTGGACGTCCTGGCGCTTGGCCGTGAAGTGGCCATCAACGTAGGCGTCGACCACAAGCGCGTGGTGATGCGTGTGTTGCTTGCGTGCTCGCTGCTGGTGGCGATTTCCACGGCGTTGGTGGGGCCGGTGACGTTCTTCGGGCTCCTGGTTGTGAGCCTCGGATATCAGCTCTGCCGCGGTTTCCGGCACGCGTGGCTGTTGCCGATGGTGGTCCTGATCGGTGCGATCGCGCTGGTGGGTGGCCAGTTGGTGCTGGAGCGCGTGTTCGGTTTCGCCACTGCCCTGAGCGTGATTATCGAATTTACCGGCGGCATCCTCTTCCTTTACCTGTTGCTGAAAGGCTCACTGAAATGATTACCGTCCGCAACGTGACGAAGCGCTACGGTGGCACCACCGTGCTGGATGACGTCAGCTGCGAGATCCCCCGAGGCGGCATCACGTCCATCATCGGCCCCAACGGCGCCGGCAAGTCCACACTGCTCTCCCTGATCAGCCGCCTGCAGCCCATGGACGCAGGGGGAGTATCCGTGGCCGGCCTGGATGTCACAGCGACGCCCAGCAGGGAATTGGCCAAAACCATGGCCATCCTTCGGCAGGAAAACCACCTGACCATGCGGTTGACCGTTCGCGATCTTGTGGCGTTTGGGCGCTTCCCGCACAGCGGTGGCCGGCCAACAGTTCAGGATCTTGAGCACGTCGACGAAGCCATCCGGCAGCTGGACCTCACGTCCATGGCGGACAAATTCGTGGATGAGCTCTCCGGTGGTCAGCGTCAGCGTGCATACATTGCCATGGTCCTGGCGCAGGACACGGAGTACCTGTTACTTGACGAACCCCTGAACAACCTGGATATGAAGCACTCCGTGGAAATGATGCGACTGTTGCGGCGCCTGGCTGACGATCTCGGGAAGACCATTGTCCTGGTGGTCCATGACATCAACTTCGCATCCTGCTATTCGGACACCATCCTGGCCATGAAAAACGGCCGCCTCATCCATCAGGGCGCGCCCTCGGACATCATGCGTGCGGGAATGCTGTACGACGTCTACGACATCGATATCCGCATTGAGGAAATCGACGGCAATCGCATTGGTGTTTACTTCGCCTGAGGCCCTTTGGGTTGCCCCCATTTCGGAGTTATCCACATACGGGCGTGAACAGGAAACTCTCCGTCACGTTTGCCGAACCTCCCACACTAGTTAGAAAAGAGAGTAAACGCTCACTTTTCAAACATCCTGAGTTGCTTGTCCCTGCGCACTGAGTGCACCGGGGAGGTGTGGCCGGGACTAGCTAGGGAGCTTTGAATGTCCGCATTACAGTCATGGGGCCGTTTCGGCCGGCGGGAAAAGACGCCGGGTTCGCCGAAGGATTCCAGTGCCAGGCCCCGGATACCACCGTCTCGGAGGCGTTCCATCCTGCAGGTTCCGGCAGCAGCCCTCGCCGTAGTGGTCACTGCAGGTTCACTGATGCTGGGTGTTTCCCCGGCCATGGCAGCCGCCGGGGATTTCACCATCTCGCTCTCCGCCCCGGAAACGGTCCCGCTGAGCCAGAACTACAATTACACGGCAACCGCTGATTTCAGCGGCGTCGATTCTTCCCATCCGGCAACCGGTGTGGAAATGACCACAACGCTTCCGGAAGGTACTACCTTCGCGGGGCTGCCTACCGGTGGCTCCTCACCAGTCCTGAGCCACAGTTACGACCCCGCTACCCGTGTGCTGAGCATGGTCCTCGGCGAAACCACTGAGGACCTTGTCAGCGTGGTGTACACGGTGTCGCAGGTGGACAACGAGCGCAAATATGAGGGCTTTCCGCTGAATACGGAGATGACCGGCACGGGTGGACCTGGCGGCCAGGTAACTTCCGGGCCTGTCACGTCAAAGGTCACTGGACCCCATGACTACCGGGCGCAGAAGACGGCCACCACCATCACCGGCTCCACCCATCGCGAGGTGACTTACCGGTTCAACGTATGCTCCGAGGAAAGCTACCTGAGTTTCTCCGCCTACGCGCAGAAACTCGCTGATGTCTTCCCGGCAGGCACAGAGTTCGCGTCCGCCTCTTCCGGTCTGGGTGCATGGGACACCAGCGCCTGGCCCGCAGCCACCTGGACCAATGACGAACGATACGACCATACGGGATATTGCCTGGACCGAAGTAACACCGGCATTTGGCTGACCGTCCGGTACCCGGAGGACGTTGCTGGTTGGGAAGATGGCCAGCGGCCTCCGGTCAACACTGTGACCCTGGAGACCACAGACGCCAACGGCGTGGTCCGGGCAGGTGAACCCGCCGCTGCACAGGGCCCCGCTTTCAGTCCTGCAGGTGGCGTGACAATGGCCATCGAGAAATCTTCAGGAGGTCAGACTTCCGCCGGCATGATTGCCAGGAGCACCTACGTCAATGCCTCCTACCTCGGGCCGCGCAACAGCCCAAGGGCCGGGGACCTCGTTGTCACCGACAGTGGCACAGCCGGTGGCCCGTCGGAGGAGTGGTTTCACCACAACGATGTCACTGCCATCAACGTGGTCTTCAGTCCGGTGCTGGCAACGGAGGATCTGCCCTACAGCTTTGAGTACCAGACTGACTACTCCGATGCGTGGCAGACGTTCACCCCCGCCGAACCCTCCACCAGTACCAACTTGGCGCTGACCGTCCAGAACACCGGTTCAAGTGGCTGGGAGACCTTCAACGGGAACAATACGCTCGACCTGCCGCCGGGTTCCGTTCTGACAGGGTGGCGCGTCTCCGTTGCACCTGGCAATGAAACAGTGCCCGTTAGCTCGGAAATGCGGGTCACAGTGGGGAGCGTGCCGGTCTTCCGCGATATCATCGAGGGTGTGCTCGCTTCGAACAGCCCAGCGGGTATTGCACCAGGACCCGTGAACAACACGGCCACACTCAAGGCAGGTGACCTCACGGGCGAGGCATCTGACGTCTTTACCCCTGTGGATTCTGTGTACCTGACCACCAACGTCACCGTTCCGTCGGTCCTGAGCGTGGGTGACACTGGAACCATCCGGGCAGGTATCGTCAACCAAAACCCGTCAGAAACCTACGCAGACGCCACGATGTCCGTGGTTCTTCCCTGCGGTGTTCAGTACGATCCCACGAAGACCATCACGCCCATCACGGACCTATCAGTGGGCGTGGAGCCAATCCCAACCATCGGCAACGGTGTGACGGTGGATTCCACCTCGCGGGTCACAGATGCAGATGGTTGTGAACTGCAGGTCATCACCTTCACGTACGATCACATCAGCCCCATGCGGGATCCGAAAGAACCTTCTGACCGCCGGGTTGAGAACACCGGATGGCAGTACGACATTCCTGTTACTGTCCTGGCCAAGGCCTATGACCCCGGTACCTCGTCCATTCAGGTCGAATCCTATGCTTCCACGGGAGACCCGCGGTTCATCGGAGTTGCAGACGGCGGCAACGCCGAGCAGACAGTGCCGATGATTGGCTATGCCCCCTTCTTCAGCGACGACACCTACAATTTCGACGCTGCACGGGAAAGTGTGGCCAAGGATATTGGCCGCGTGTCCATCAACATCGCCGGTGGTTTGCTGCTGGATAAACTGTCCAGCGCCTCGGCAACAGGTCCGTGGTCCTTGGCCACCACCGTTGACGAGGCCGCGTTCTGGCAGATCTACGTCAGCAACGTCCTTCCGAACCCGGTTACCGGCGCCACCCTCTTTGATCGTTTGCCGGCTGTGGCAACAGGCGACGATTTCGACGTCATCCTTTCGGGGGCAGTGACCGGCGCGCCCGTGGGGGCAAAGATCGAATACTCCACAGACGCCACGGATGCCACCTCGGGCAGCTGGACCGCTGATCCGGTCAACGCCACTGCCTTCCGGATGTTCGTTGACGTTCTGGCAACCGGAGATGATTTCACGTTGGTGGTTCCCACCAAGGTCGCGGGACATCCCGGGTTCGGAGACAAGGCAACCAATGTACTTGTCGCTACGGGAACGTATAACGGGGAAACGGTACAGTTCGCCACCAACGAGGCGGCTGTGAATGTTGCAGGTACTCCTGCCTTGGGAATCGTGAAGAAGACCAACGGAACCGCCTACTCGTCAGCTCCTGGTGCCATAGTGGCCAACGGCTCGGACGTGACCTGGGCCTACGAGGTAACCAACACGGGCAATACCCCACTCTCAAACGTGGCAGTTTCAGATGCCTTCTCGGCAGGGGATGGCAGCACGGGCACTCTGGTTCCCACTTCGAGTGACACCGGCGCGCTGGCTCCCGGCGACACCCGTGTCTTCACTGCTCATGGTGCCGCCGTGCCAGGCCAGTACCACAACACGGCCACGGCTTCGGCGTCGGCTACTGACGCAGATGGAACCCCTCTGGCTCAGCAGCCTGTACCGGTCACCGCTGAGTCCTGGTATCTCAGCGGCAACGCCGGCTTGTCTGTTGTGAAGACAACAAATGGTGAGGATGTTAAGGCTGCTCCGGGGCCGCAGGTGGTTCCTGGCAGTGATGTGGAGTGGACGTACACCGTGAAGAACACCGGCGACCTCGCTCTGAAGGACGTCCTGGTTGTTGATACGGACAGTGCTGGCAAGGAGGTGTTCTCCGGGACGATTCCTTCCTTGGCGCCTGGGGCCTCTGTTGAGCTGTCGGCTCGCGGCAAGGCTATTGAAGGTCAGTACAAGAACACGGTGACGGCGTCGGCTGCGAGCCCCAACGGTGGTCCTGAGCTAAGTGCCACCGATGATTCGTACTACTTCGGGGCCATCCCCGGGCTGAAGGTGGACAAGCTCGTCTCCACCCACCAGGAGGGGCCTTGGAGCGAATCTGTCACCATCGATCCGGCCGAGACTGTCTATTGGCAACTCAGCGTGACCAACACGGGCAATACCGTACTCACGGATGTCCGATTCGATGACCCCGCCCTGGGGTCCATCGAGCCGGTTGCCACTCTTGCTCCGGGCCAGACGGCCAGCCGGGTCGTAGCCCAAACCAATGTCACGCAGTCCTACATCAACATAGTGTCTGCGTCTGCAACGGCGCCCGGTGGAGACGAGGTTACGGGGACTGACTCAAGTGAGGTCATAGTAAAGCCGGTGGTTGTTGTTCCTCCCGTTGCAAGGGTCACTGATCCTCCCGCTACGACGAGTCCCACGGCTCCCGCCCCTTCCGCTGCTCCCGTTGCGCCGGGCCCCACGGCCCCCGCTGCAGCCACCGGGAACCTGCCTGACACCGGTGCCTCCGGCGTCGTGGTCGGGTTGTCCGCGGCGGTAGTCCTTCTGATTGCTGGAGGCTTGGCACTGGTTGCCAGCCGTCGGCGCAGGTCCGCTTAGCCGCAGGGAATGAAGTGAGGTAGAAAACCGCGACGTCGGCACCCAAGCCAGGGTGCCGACGTCGTGGTTTCCGGGGCTACGACTTACGAGGTTAAGACTTAGCGCGCTGCGGCGGTTTCAGCCTCCGACATCGCCTTCCACTCAGCCACGCGGGCCTGGTGCAGGGGTGATCTCCGGACAACGGCGTAGGCCACGCCAAGGATGGCGAACCAGATGGGCGTGACCAGCAGGGCCGTGAGCGTATCCGGCTGAGTGGTGAGTGCCCAGACCAGGAACGCGAAGAACGCGAACACCACCCACACCATGGGGATGCCGCCGGGCATCTTGAACGGTGAGGCCGCGTGCTGTTCGGGCCGGCGCTTGCGGTACACAAGGTAGCTGGCCAGGATGATGGACCACACGAACATAAAGCAGACGGCGGACACGGTGGTCACCATGTCGAACGCCACGCCCACGTCCTTGCCTGCGTAGAGAAGTGCGACGCCGGCCAGCAGCAGGACGCAGGACAGGAACAGTGCGTTTTGGGGTACTTTGCGGCTGGAAAGGCTGCCGAAGAGTTTGGGTGCGTCGCCGTCGTTGGCCAGGCCGTAGACCATGCGCGACGTCGAGTAGATGCCCGAATTGGCGGAGGACATGGCCGAGGTGAGGACCACAAGGTTGACCACGGTGGCTGCCATTCCCAGGCCCGCCAGGGAGAACATGGCAATGAACGGGCTCTGGCCGGCTTTGAATTCTGTCCACGGGGTGACGGACATGAGGATGATCAGGGCGCCTACGTAGAAGAGCATGACGCGCAGGGGGATGGCGTTGATGGCGCGGGGGAGGTTGTGCTCAGGGTTCTTGGTTTCCGCGGCGGCCGTACCCACCAGCTCAATTCCCACGAAGGCGAAGACGGCGATTTGGAAGCCGGCTACGAAGCCCATGAATTCTTTGGGGAAGAAGCCGCCGTGGCTCCAGAGGTTGGTGAAGCTCGCGGTTCCTGCGTTGGACTGGAAACCGGTGAAGATCATCACCAGGCCCACAACAATCAGTGCCACGATGGCGATGATCTTGATGAGCGCGAACCAGAACTCAGTCTCACCGAAAGCCTTCACGGTGGGCAGGTTCAGGAGGAGCAGGATGATGATGGTGGCCAGGCCCGGGATCCAGAGCTGGATTCCCGGCCAGAGCTCGTCGGCGTAGCCCGCAATGGCGATGACGTCTGCCACGCCGGTGACTACCCAACAGAACCAGTAAGTCCAGCCAGTGAAGAATCCTGCCCAGGGACCCAGGAGGTCGCCCGCGAAGTCGCTGAAGGACTTGTAGTTCAGGTTGGAAAGGAGCAACTGGCCCATGGCGCGCATGACGAAGAACAGCATGAAGCCGATGATCATGTACACGAAGATCACGGAGGGACCGGCGACGGAGATGGTCTTGCCGGAGCCCATGAAGAGGCCGGTTCCAATGGCACCGCCGATGGCCAGGAGCTGGATGTGGCGGTTGCTGAGCGAGCGTGACAGGTGCGGTTCGCTGTCCCTGCTAGAGGCGCGGAGCAACTCCGGTGTTGTCTGGTCGGACATTAGTTCAAGAACCCTTCGAAGGACCCGCCACAATGGTGACGGCCGTTACAAATCTGTTCGATAAAGCTATAGCTAATGTCTGACCAATGGCGAATCGGTCTGCATGGCGAAAGCTCCCCCTATGGAAAAGAGGAGCTTTAGCCGTTGTTGTGGCCGGGTGGGACCTAGGCGATCTGGCGCTTGTAGGCAGCGGTAGCGAAGGCGTAGGAGACGATGAGGATCCCCAAGCACCACGCCAGGGCTACCCAGATGTCGCCACCCACAGGACGCTGGGCGAGCAGATCCTGGATGGTGTTCACAATGGAGGTCACTGGCTGGTTTTCGGCGAACCACCGGACCGGGCCTGGCATGGTTTCCGTCGGGACGAAGGCCGAGCTGATGAACGGAAGGAAGATCAGCGGATAGGAGAACCCGCCCGCGCCGTCAACGGACTTCGCCGAAAGACCCGCGATGATCGCGATCCAGGTCAGTGCCAACGTGAAGAGTGCCAGGATGCCAGCCACGGCCAGCCAGTCCAGGACATTGGCGGAACTGCGGAAACCCATGAGCAGGGCCACCAACACGATGATCACCAGCGAAAGTCCGTTGGCCACCAACGAGGTCAAGACATGCGCCCAGAGAATCGACGAGCGTGCGATCGGCATGGAGTGGAACCGCTCAAAGATGCCGCTCTGCATGTCGGTGAACAGCCGGACTGCGGTGTAGGCAATGCCGGAGGCAATGGCGATCAGCATGATCCCCGGAAGCAGGTAGTTGACGTAGTTCTCGGTGTCGGTCCTGATGGCCCCTCCGAAGACGTAGACGAACAGCAACATCAGGGCGATCGGGGTGATCGCAGTGGTGATGATGGTGTCAACGCTCCGGAAGATGTGCCGCATGGAACGGCCCAGCAGGACCGAGGTGTCTGCGAAGAAATGGGTGTTCATGACCTGTCCTTTACTGACTCGTTGCCGGCGGCAGCGGTGCCGGCAGCATTGGTGCCGGCCGCAGTGTTGCCACTGCCCACCAGCGCCAGGAAGATGTCCTCCAGGCTCGGCTGCTTTTCGACGTATTCGATCTTGGCCGGCGGGAGCAATTGCTTGAGTTCGGCAAGGGTGCCGTTGGCGATGATCCGTCCCTCGTGGAGGATGGCAATACGGTCTGCCAGTTGTTCAGCTTCGTCGAGGTACTGAGTGGTGAGCAGGACTGTGGTCCCTTGCTTGGCAAGGTTCTTGACGATCTGCCACACCTCCAGGCGGGCTTCGGGATCGAGGCCGGTGGTGGGCTCGTCCAGGAAAATCACCTGGGGGTTGCCGATCAGACTCATCGCTATGTCCAGGCGGCGACGCATGCCGCCTGAATAGCTCGCTACCTTTCGGGACCCGGCTTCGGTGAGGCTGAATTGCGCCAGCAATTCATCGGCGATTTCACCGGGATTCTTCAAGTGACGCAGCTTCGCCACCAGCACCAGGTTCTCTTTGCCGGAGAGGACCTCGTCCACTGCTGCGAACTGCCCGGTGAGACTGATGGACTGCCTCACCTTGAGCGGCTCGGTGGCCACATCAAAGCCTTCGACGGCGGCCGAGCCCGCATCCGCTTTCAGCAGGGTGGACAGGATCTTCACGATGGTGGTCTTGCCCGCTCCGTTGGAGCCCAGCAGCGCAAAGATACTGCCGGGCGCCACCTCAAAGTCCACGCCCCGGAGTACGTGGAGGGCCTTGAACGACTTCTCAATGCCCTCTACCCGGATTGCTGCAGCGGTCATGATTCCGCCTCCTTCGCTTTATCGATCGCCTTGTTGAGACGGTCGCGTTCTTTGTCGATCCAGCGCTTTCCGCCGTAGGCCTGGGCGAAGCTCTCGGCGAACTCCACCGGATCTTCGCCCACGATCTCGCTGACGGGTGTGCCGTCCACTGCGGCGCGTTCCCAGAGGTCTGCGAAGTCCGTGAACATTTGGACCATGGTGTCGCCTTCAGTGACGCCGCCGTAGTACATCAGGTAGCGGTTGAAGGCGGTGGCTACTGCGAGGTAGGGCTCAGGCAGGGCATCGAGCCTGGCCTTGGCCTGCTTGTACTGTTTCTTCTGCTCGAGTGATCCGGTGACCAGTTCGATCCATTTTGCGGCCATGTTATTTTCCTTCCTTGCGGAGCTCTTCAATCCGTCCGGACAAGAAGCTCCAGGTGTTCCAGAATTCGTTCAGTTCTTTTTCGCCCTGCGTGTTGAGCGTGTAGACCTTGCGGGGCGGCCCCTTTTCGGACGGGCGCTTTTCAACGTCCACCAGCCCCTTTTGCTCGATCCTGACCAGCAGCGCGTATACGGTGCCTTCAGCGATCTCTGTAAATCCCTGCTCCCGGAGCTGCGTGGTGATCTCGTATCCGTACGCTGCTTTCCCGGTCAGGAGGGCCAGAACAATGCCCTCCAATGTGCCTTTGAGCATCTCCGTCATTTGCTTGCCCATCGGACACCTCCCTCGCTACTCAGTATTACTAGCTACCACTACATAGTAGAACTAGGTACCGGTACTTAGCAATACTGAGTTCCGAAGTATTTTGGCCGGAGTGGCATGCTGGGGTGGTGACTACCCAATCCCGCGCCGAACCCGCCCTGCTGACCGCCGCCGTCGAGAGTGGAACCTTTACCCTCCGGCATGCCCGCAAGGGCGACGTGCCGCGCATCCTCGAGCTGCTCGTGGATGATCAGCTGGGCGCCACGCGTGAGGCCACCGATGATTTAGCCCCGTACGAGCGGGCTTTTGACGCGATCGACGCCGACCCGGCGCACCTTTTGGTAGTGGGCGAGCTGGGCGGCGAGGTGGTTGCCACGTTCCAGGTCAGCTACATTCCGGGCCTATCCCGCAAGGGGTCCTGGCGTGCGCAGATCGAAGCCGTTCGGGTCTCTGACGCGCTGCGGGGCCAGGGTGTTGGCGCGTTGATGATTCAGTGGGCCATCGACCAGGCCCGGGAGCGTGGATGTTCGCTGATGCAGCTCACCACGGACAAGTCGCGGGTTGCGGCCCATCGCTTTTATGAACGCCTGGGATTTGTCGCGAGCCATGAGGGCATGAAGCTCACGTTCTGACCCAACTGAGTAGCAGTTCAGGTCGTTCCCAGCGCTGAGAACGACCTGATCTGCGACCTACTTGGGTGCATTTGACGTTGACATTTAGGTACCCTAACTATTAGGCTACCTAAATATGAACACCTTTGATCCCCGGCTGCTGGACCTCGCCCAGGAATTCCGCGAATCGCTTCGGCTCGGCGTGTACATGTTCCGTCGCCTCGACCCGGAGGGTGAGCTCACTGCCGCGCAGCTCAGCCTGCTGTCCATGATTTCCGACGGCGGCCTCCGCGTAGGCGATATCGCCAAGAACCTGGGCATCAAAGTCCCCAGCGCTACGGAACAAATCATCAAACTCGAGCGGGCGGGCTTGGTCACCCGACAGCCTGACCCCGACGACTCACGGGCCGTCCAAGTAGCCATCACGCAAGCAGGGACGGCCGCCGTCGAATCCGCCAACCAGCGGCGAAACGCCATGGTGGCCGAACTGCTCCAAGGCCTCAGCAGTGACGAAATCGAGCATCTCGCGTCCGCGTTGCCCGTGATCGCCAAGCTCAACAGCTCGTTCCAGAACTAAACAGAAATAGCACCGACAAGGAGCAATTGAATGTCACGCCAGTTGGCTGACGCTTCAGCAAGCGCCGAAACAACCATCGAAACCACCCTGGAGGCCGAGAAAGCTTCCCTCCTCAAGCAGCCCAAAGCTGTGTGGGCGACTGCGCTCGCGGCCGTCTTCGCGTTCATGGGCATAGGGCTCGTAGACCCGATCCTCCCCGCGATTGCCAAGAATCTTGAGGCATCCACCAGTGAAGTCTCGTTGCTGTTCACCAGCTATTTCCTGGTCACCGCAATCGCCATGTTGATCAGCGGATTCGTGTCCTCAAGGATTGGTGGAAAGAAGACGCTGCTGATCGGTTTGGCCATCATCGTGGTGTTCGCATCACTTTCTGGTCTCTCCGGAAGTGTCGAGCAACTGGTGGGATTCCGGGCGGGTTGGGGTCTAGGTAACGCGTTGTTCGTAGCAACAGCTTTGGCAGTGATCGTAGGCGTCGCCAGTGGTGGAACCGGGACTGCCATCATCCTTTACGAAGCAGCGCTCGGCCTGGGTATTTCCCTCGGCCCGTTGCTGGGTGCCCTGCTGGGCGGCTGGCAGTGGCGGGCTCCGTTCTTCGGCACCGCAGTTCTCATGGCCGCCGCCTTCATCGCGTTGCTGGCATTGCTTCCCAAAACACCGGCCCCGGCTGAAAAGTCCCGCCTCCGGGATCCCTTGCTGGCACTGGGACACAAGGGCCTCCGGACAACCGCCGCCAGCGCGCTGTTCTACAACTACGGCTTCTTCACCATCCTCGCCTTCACTCCGTTCATCCTGGGCATGGACGCCTATGGCATTGGGGGAGTGTTCTTCGGTTGGGGTGTTGCCGTGGCCGTCTTCTCGGTGTTCGTTGCACCCGTGCTCCAGAAGCGGTTCGGCGCCGTCAAAGTCCTCACCGGCACACTGGCTGCGCTCATGCTCGACCTGATCGGCCTGGGACTGGCAGCCGGGCACTCGGTGACGGCCGTCGTCGTGCTTGTCATCGTGGCCGGCGCCTTACTCGGCATCAACAACACGGTCTATACGGAACTGGCCATGGGCGTCTCTGATTCACCCCGTCCCGTTGCTTCGGCCGGTTATAACTTTGTGCGCTGGATGGGCGGCGCGCTGGCACCGTTCGCGGCGGCCCAGCTCGGCGAGCACTTCGGCCCTCAGGTGCCGTTCTTCGCCGGCGCGGTGGCCATGGTCATCGCCATCCTTGTTGCTGTCGGAGGGCGTGGCTACCTGAAATCCCACGAGCCGCACCTGGTGTAACTCTCCCGTAAACACGAAAAGCCCGGCGGAATTGAACTGGTCAAATCCGCCGGGCTTTCTTGTGCGCTACTTCGATTCGTCCTTGCTGACTGGCAAGGGTGCCACCGGTGCTCCCTTGGGAACGAACAGGGTTTCGGCCTGTTCCAAGGACATGCCGTTGGTCTCCGGGACCTTGAACATGACGAAGAAGAACGACGCCGCAGCGAACGCCGCGTACATGGCGTACGTCAGCGGCAGCGAACCTGCCGCCATGATGGGGAAGCTGAGCGTGATGGCAAAATTCGCGATCCACTGCGCCGCTGCGGCCAGGCCGAGGGCACGTGCACGGATGCGGGACGGGAAGATTTCGCCCAACAGCACCCATACGAGCGGACCCCACGAGGCACCGAAGCTGATCACGAAGACGTTGGCTGCGACCAAGGCTACCGGCCCCCACGCGCCGGGGAGGCTGATCTCGGAGCCCGAACCAACTGCGGAAGAGAAGGCCAACGCCATGACGCCGAGGGACGCTGCCATGCCGATGGAACCGGTGAGCAGGATGGGCCGGCGGCCAATACGGTCCACCAGGGCGATGGCAACAAGGGTCACCAGGATGTTCGTGACGGAGGTGGCCACGGAGATGGTCAGCGAGTCCTTTTCCTGGAACCCGACGGCCTTCCACAGTGTAGTGGAGTAGTAGAAGATCACGTTGATGCCGACGAACTGCTGCAGGACGGAGAGGATGATGCCGATCCAAACCACTGGAAGAAGCCCGAACCTGTTGCCGCGGAGGGAGCCCTTCTTGGTGGAGAGCTTTTCTTCCTGGATGGATTCGCGGATCTCGCGGATGTGCCGCTCGATGTCGTCGCCCGGGATGATCTTGTTGAAGATGCTGCGGGCCTGGTCTTCCTTGCCGTTGAGTACCAGGAAGTGCGGGGACTCCGGGAGGCGGAAAGCGATCCAGCCATACACTGTGGCGGGCACGGCGCAGGCGATGAACATCCAGCGCCAGGCTTCAATGCCCAGCCACAACGTGCCACCGGCGCCGCCGGCCGAGTTGGCCAACACCGCGTCGGAGAGGAGTGCTGCGAAGATGCCCGTGGTGATGGCGAGCTGCTGGAGCGAAGCCAAGCGGCCACGTACGTGCCTGGGCGAGATTTCGGAGATGTAGGCCGGGGCAATAACGGAGGCAAGACCGATGCCCAAGCCACCTACCAAGCGCCAGAAGATGAGGTCCCACACGCCAAAGGCGAGGCCCGTCCCCACGGCGCTCACCAGGAAGAGCAGCGCACCGATCTTCATAGCGGGGATGCGTCCGTATCGGTCGGCTATCTTGCCGGCGAAGTAGGCGCCGGCGGCACAGCCCAGCAAGGCAACGGCGACGGCAAATCCTGTGACTGCCTCGCTCATGACGAACTCGTCAGCCATCGCATCCACGGCGCCATTGACCACGGACGAATCGAAGCCGAAGAGGAATCCTCCCACCGCGCCGGCAACGGCCAGGCCGATCACCTTCCGTGAAACTGGGGGCGCGCCTTCGGTGCTGGAACTGGACATGGGTCTCCCTTAGGGAATGGGGGGTGGAAGCGATGTGCGGGACGTCGTCGGCGGTCCGACGGGGACGCCGGTGCACTCGCGCTAAACAGTGTGGCACGTCATATCGCTACAGTTCCAGTCAAGTGACCGACGTGACATTGCCTTCACGTTGTTAACGTATTCGCAGCTGTTTGGCAGCTGTGAGATCGCTGGGTGGTGCCTCCGCGTAGCCTCGAGTGCCGGAAGTGGCACCCGTTGGCGGAACTAATTGAACGCAAAGCACAAGAACGGCAGGCAGTCCGGAGACTTCCTGCCGTTCTTCGTGTTGCGTGAACTCAGTGGCTAGCGTGTGAGCTTAGTGCGCTGGGACGGATTCCTTGGCTGCGGCCTTGGGGTCCGTGAGTTTCTTGTTAGGAAGCGCGAAGCTGATCAGGAAGGCAATGATCATGAGCCCGGCGGCCGTGAGCATGACGATGTCGATTGCTTGGGCGAAGCCTTCAGTGATGGGCCTCGTGAGCGTGCTGTTGGCCGTGTGAAGCCAGCTGGTGTCGTTCAGGGATTCGTTGTTGGCGCCGTTCTTGAAGAAGTCGAAGAGCTTGGCGTTGGCCGGATCGGAAGCCACAGCCGGGTCCTTCATAACCGCCTGGTAGTCCGGGTTGGCGGCGGCAGTCTTCATGCCGTCGGCGATTTTGTCAGCCGCCGTGCTGAAGAGCATGGAGATGAAGACGGCTGTGCCTACTGCTCCACCCATGGACCGGAAGAACGCGGCCGTTGAGGTGCCTACGCCCATATCCTTGGGCGGAACGGAAACCTGCATGGCCAGTGTGAGCGGCTGCATGCAGAAGCCCAATCCGACGCCGAAGAACACGGCAATCAGGCCGGGGACCCACAGCCCGGTATCGACTCCCAGGACCAGGCCCATCACGGTGGCGGCGGCGGCCAGCACTGCCGTACCCATGATGGGGAAGATCCGGTACACCCCTGATGAGGAGATGGTCCGGCCGGCAGAGATGGAGCCGAAGAGGATGCCCACCGTGAAGGTGATCATCATTAGTCCGGCCTCGGTAGGAGTAAGACCCTTCACGAGCTGCAAATACATGGGCAGCATGGCAATGGCGCCGAACATGCCGATGCCGATGATGAAGTTCAGCAGTGAGGACAATCCGAAAGTCGTGTTCTTGAAAAGGCGCAGGGGAATTAGCGCGTAGTCGCCCGCACGCTTCTCGGCCAGGAGGAAGGCCACGATGCCGATGACGCCAAGCCCATAGCAGAGCCAGGATGCGCCGGAAGCCCAACCCCAGGTGCGGCCCTGTTCTGCAACCAGCAGCAGCGGAACAATCGCAAGGGTGATCGCAGCGGCGCCCCAGTAATCGATCTTTTGCTTCACATGCCGTGCCGGAAGGTGCAGGTACATGAAGACCACCACAAGGGCGGCAAGCCCAATGGGGAGGTTGATGAAGAAGACCCAGCGCCAGCCGTCGAAGCCCAGGATGTTTGCCGAGCCAGCGAACGCACCGCCAATCACCGGGCCGAGCACGGAAGAAATGCCGAAGACTGACATGAAGTAGCCCTGGTATTTTGCCCTGTCCTTGAGCGCCACGATGTCGCCGATGATGGTCAACGCCAAGGCCAACAGGCCGCCGGCGCCGAGGCCCTGGATGCCGCGGGCAATGGCCAGCTCAGTCATGGAATGGACAGATCCCGCGTACAAGGAACCTGCCAGGAAGATCACGATTGCCACGAGGTATAGCGGGCGGCGGCCGAAAATGTCGCTGAGCTTGCCGTAGAGCGGCGTGCTGACCGTCGAGGTGATGAGGTACGCCGTGGTGGCCCACGCCTGGAGGGACAGGCCGTCGAGGTCGTTGGCGATGGTGTAAATGGAGGTGGACACGATGGTTTGGTCCAGCGAGGACAGGAACATGCCGAGCATGAGCCCCACCATGACCGTGAGTGTCTGACGATGCGTCAGGACCTCTCCAGCAGCCCTTACAGGCGCAGTTTTGGACATATCTTCTCCAGAGGTGGCAGAAAAGTGGATTAAGCAGGATAGTTGCTTTCAGTAACTATCTTACTCCCCGGTTGATTCCCGACGGGAGAATATTTCTTCGGCTTTCCCTCTAAGTCGGCATCTCCGGGAGGGTCAGCGCTCGATCAAGATGCCATCCGGGTCGCAGAAGATCATCACGCCGGGCTGAATGCGGACGCGATCGATGACCAGCTGAACATCCACTTCACCCACACCTGTCTTGGCACTCTTCTTTGGATTGCTACCCAGCGCCTTGACGCCCAGGGGCAAGCGGGCGATTGCCTCGCGGTCGCGAACGGCGCCGTTAATGATGACTCCGGCCCAGCCGTTTGCCACGGCGCTTTCCGCGATCATGTCTCCCATGAGCGCAGTCCTCAACGAACCCTGGCCATCGATGACAAGAACGGCGCCTTCGCCGGGCGTATTGAGGATGGTCTTCACCAAAGCGTTGTCCTCAAAGCACCGAATAGTGCGGACAGGCCCACTGAAATGCGTGTGTCCGCCCAGGTTCTGAAACTGTACGGCGATGGACTCCAGTTCCTCGCCGCGCTCGTCGTAGAGATCGGCGGTATTTACTTGCTCACTCACAGTGCTGCTCCTCTATCCGGTTGAGGCCACACTAACGCCTGGTTCAGCGCTGCGGCAGGACTTGTTTCGGCCTATGTGGATAAAAAACCCGACGGCGGTTCAGCGTCGCTCCGTCGCGCTAGGCTGAATCCAAACATTCAAAGAGGGGGAACCTGCCATGAGCTTGTCCGATCTACCGGGCCCGGTGCCGGATCCAGCCGTAGTCAGTGGTGGAACCACCACGGCCCTGGCCGAGCCTGTTACCCGTGTCCGGCCGATCTGGGTCACTGGCGTGGTGCTGGTCAACCTGGGCATCAACGCAGCATTCTTTGGTCCCCTCCAAGTGCTCTTGGGCCTGCAAGCAGCTCACTTTGACGAAGGCCAGAAAGAAGCGATCCTTGCTCTGGTCACGGGCTGCGGTGCGGCCGTCTCCATGGTGGCAAACCCGCTCTTCGGGGCATTCAGCGATCGCACTACATCCCGGTTTGGTCGCCGTGTTCCCTGGGTTCTGATGGGCGCCATACTGGGAGCTGTTGCGCTCGTTGCTTTGGCCGGGGCTCCCAACGTTGCAGCAATGACTTTGCTGTGGTGCGTTGTGCAGGCTGGAGCCAACGCCATGTACGCAGCTATCACGGCCGCCATACCTGACCGCGTCCCGGTTCCACAGCGTGGAACTGTAGGCGGACTGGCCGCCATGGGACAAACGGTAGGAATTCTGATCGGTGCCGTAATCGCTGCGGTAGTTGTTGGAAACTTTGTCGCCGGTTACTGGCTGTGCGCAGCAGCATTGCTCGCCGGCGTCGTGCTTTACCTCTTCAAGAATGACGATCAGCAGCTTCCACCCACTGAACGTCCGCCCTTCAACCTGGCGGACTTCCTCAAAGGCTTCTGGGTTTCGCCGAAGCGCTATCCGGATTTCGCGTGGGCCTGGCTGACCCGCCTGCTGGTAAGCACCGGCAACCACATGGTCACGTTGTATTTGTTGTTCTTCCTGAGTGATGCTGTGCGGCTCAAGGAAACCGAAGGAATCGATCCGTCGTTTGGTGTCCTCATCCTTACCGGGCTTTACGCGGTCTCAGTCATTGTCACCAGCGTGCTCGGGGGCAGGCTGAGCGACAAGATGGGCAAACGGAAGCCCCTGGTGATCGCTTCGTCCGTCATCATTGCACTGGCGTCGCTGATCCTTGCCTTCGCACCGACGTGGATTGGCGGGCTTGCCGGTGCGGTGGTGCTGGGGATCGGCTTTGGATCGTATCTCGCCGTTGACTTCGCGCTCATCACACAGGTCCTTCCTACCGGGATGGACCGCGGCCGGGATTTGGGCGTCATCAACATTGCCAACTCTTTGCCGCAGGTGATCGCCCCCTTGATCGCCTCTCCGTTTGTCCTTTACTGGGGCGGCTACGTCTCGCTGTACGTAGCCGCCGCAGTCATTGGCCTGCTGGGGGCCGTGTTCGTGGTGAAGATCAAGAGTGTCGATTAGGCCTAGAACACCGCGGTGAAACCGCCCCAGCCCCAGCCGACGACGGCAGACCCCTTCCATCCTCCGGCCCCGTCGCCGTAGTACATGTGCATCCTGCCCGAATAGTCGATGCCATAAACATCCTGGTGTCCGTCTGCGTTGAAATCGCCAGCAGCTCCGATCCTGGACATCACCTGCCACCCATTTCCGATGACCTGGACTTGATCGATGCTGGAGCCATTCAGCCGGTAGCTGTAGAGCAGCCCGGAGGGAGTCCGCCCCATCACCTCCTCAACGCCGTCGCCGTTGAAGTCACCGGCAGGGAAGACCGTATTGAACATGTTCCACCCAGTTCCCACCGGGTGTCCTCCGTAGACCAAGCCACCACCGCTGTAGCTGGAGAAGTACCAAAGAGTTCCGTTGGCGTCGCGGCCGTAGATGCCGCTGTGACCGCCGTCGAGGTTGGTGCTGGTCGCGGCAAATATGCTGTTGAAGACGTTCCAGCCAGTGCCGATTTGCCTCTGCTGGAGCCAGCCGCCTTGGCCGTCTCCTGGATAGAGGAACAGGCGGCCCGCTGCATCCCTGGCCACCACATCGTTCTTGCCGTCGCGATCAAGATCTCCTGTCTTGATGATGGATGTCATGCCGGACCATCCCTGCCCGATCATGCGTGGTGCCTGCCATCCGCCCTGAGTCGATGTGGGATACATGCTCAGGAGGCCAGACTGGTCGCGGGTCAGAATATCCGTTGTTCCATCGCCATCGAACCCACTGGACCAGTGGGAATCCTTGATGTTTTCCTTCCATTGGCTGGTTACAAGCCGTAAAGTGTCCCAGCCGGAGGAAACAGTGACCTCTGCGGCGACGAAGTGATTAGGGTAGTTGTGCGCTTGGTCCTGCGGAGTCGGACGGTAAGTTGCTCCGCCTGGACGCTCCGCATAAGGAGGTCCCACCCAGCGGTATTTGACCACGGGGTTGGCCCCCGACGGAACAGGAACTTCGGCAAGGCTGAAGTCGGTACGGAGGATGGATCCAACTGCTCCTTCGCCCAACACCTTCGGGCGTCGTGGTTGAATAATGGGCCCCACCGCTTTTGAAACTATCTCTGTGGGCAGATATCCGCGCGCGTAGACCACTGCTCTGAAGGAAATCATTGAGCCAACGTCAAACGAAGAAAAGTCATATTCGTATGTCTTTCTTTCGTGATCCACGCCGTTACGCATCCACTGGTAGTCAGCACGGGACACGCTGCCCTGCCAAGTACCAAGATTGGCTCTCGCCCAGATTTCGGTTTCAGGTGCGCCCTCAACGAAGGCGGGGGTGATGTTGACATTCTGCTGGAGTCGCACGGCCGGGTTGATGACCTCAAAAGCAGCGTTTGGGAAGTCATCAGTCACTGCTTTATCCCCACTGTATTTCCTGGGGTCTATGGTGGTGTTTGAGCCGTCTGCGAAGTCCACGGAGGCTTGCCGAAGTGTGTACTTCCCTGTTGCGTCTATCTCGTTGACAGTCCGCACCACAGATCCGGATGCCTGGGGTTCTCCGCCGGCCGGCACACTCCAATGTAGGTACATCGCGGTGGCTTGTGATGGATCGAGCATCACGATAGTAAGACGAGTGGCCGGACGAGCCACCGTGAAGTTCAAGCGCATTTCGCCGGACACGGGAATCGGGGCAGCGGTTGCTGCTGCCAGAGTCAGGAAGCCAGGGTCCGGCGGCCAAACGTAAGAATTCACGGCGGCTGTTTGTGCCTGCGCCGATGATGCCTCAGCTGCCGGGCCCTGCTGTAGAAGACCGGCAAGCATGACCGTCAGGATTAATGCCAAAATACGCAGTTGGCGGGTCGGGAATCGCGCTGAATGGTTTGTCATGTCTGGATCTCCTGATGAGAAGCTACGTACAAACTCTGGAAAATCACGGTCTAGAACACTGCTGTCAGGCTGTTCCAACCCCATCCGACAACGGGGGAACCTTTCCAGCGGTAGCCGGAGATGCCGGAGTACGAGTAACCCGAGGTGTCGCCAAGGTACATTGTGAGCCGGCCACTGCCGTCTATTCCGTAGACGTCCGAATCCCCGTCGCCGTTGAAATCACCGGCCGTGCCCATGCGTGCCATTGATTCCCAGCCCCATCCAATAGAGCCGGAATAGCCGCCGGGCATGCCATATTCTTGGAACCACCCGTTTCGATTTGTGGTTCGCACCTCAAGGTTTCCCCAGAAGGAACGCGAGAGAACAACAAGGTCTGACGTACCCAAGAAATGCCCGGCTCCGACTGCCTCGTAGCGTTCCCAGCCTGGTCCAATCAGCGTCGGTGCAAGCCACCCGCCTCCACCATTTCCTGGGTAAAGGAAGAGGTTGCCGGCGTTGTCCTTGGCGAGAATGTCATTGGTGCCGTCTCCATTGAAGTCCCCCGGGGCGATGAGACTCGTGAAGCTTTGCCAGCCCTGACCTATTTGCAAGGCACTCTTCCAGCCTCCGGAACCGTTGCCTTGGTAGATGAAGAGCCGTCCCTGACCATCGCGGGCAAGTACATCAACAGTGCCGTCTCCATCAAAGTCTCCGGGGGAAACCAACAGGCTGAAGCTGTTCCATCCCCAGCCGATGACCTGTGTCGCTTGCCAATTGCCCCGCCCGTCAGTGGGGTAGAGCAACAACCGGCCGGAGGAATCACGGGCGAAGATATCCAGGGTGCCGTCTCCGTTGAATCCACGGGCACGGGGAGCTGCGGCCACCCGGAGAGGATGGGCAGCCTGGACTGTTCCCACTGATTCGGGGTCGTAGACGGCGGTCACTGATGCACCGACAACGCGTCCCAAGTCCGCGGACGTCGCACGGTAGGTTGGACCCGTCGCCCCTGGGATCACCAAACCGTCGCGGGTCCAGGTGAACGAAACTGAAGCAGACCCACCCTCCGGTGAGACGTGGGCGAACGTATTCGAGACATCCACTTTCAGAAGGCCGCCGACGGTTGGATCACCACCGAGCTGCAGGGTTCCGCTGAGATACACGTAACGGCTCGGAACAGCAGCAGTTGGCGTCGCAGCGCCAGCCGGCAAGGTCGGGGCCAACAGGAGCCCTGAAAGCAAGGACGTGGTGATGAGTGAATACAAACGCCGCCGCTTGCGCGCAGCGGCAGGTATAGGAGTAGTGGTCTCCAAGGGATTCCTCCAGAAAAGGGGTTGCCCGACCGGCAACCAAAAATGAACGAGGGATTACTCAGCGGACGCTGCACGAAGCGGCAGGATAGTACCCGGGGCATGCGGTCGAGCAGTCCTTGACAGTGGCGCGCTCGACGCCGGGAAGTGCCCCAAAATGTTCCCCCAATTCAAGGCGGTCAGAGACGCCCGCCCACTGTGATTGAAATGAGAGTACATTGCCGAAACCCAAGTCTGGGAATTTCCTGGCAATTTTTTCTGAACAAGACAAGTCAAGCGGGAAATGCAACCGAAATCGTCTTAGAACACGGCCGTGAACCCGCCCCAGCCCCAGCCGACAACGCCCGCGCCTTTCCATCCGCCGCTGCCATTGCCGTAGTACATATTCAACTGGGCGGCGGAGTCGATGGCCCAGACGTCGTTGATGCCGTCGCCATTGAAGTCGCCTGCGCCGCCGATCCTGGACATCACGTTCCACCCGGTCCCGATGCCCCTGGCAGTGGTCCAGCCGCCCTGGCCGTTGCCGCCGTAGAGCCGGAGGTTTCCGGCATCGTCGCGGCCCATGACATCGGGGTTGCCGTCGCCGTCGAAATCGCCGGGGGAGAAGACTTGGCTAAGGGCAGCCCAGCCTTGGCCAACCGCGCCGGGGGAGCGGAAACCACCCGCACCGTTGCCGGGGTATAGCACCAGGGCGCCGGAGGGAGTCCGGGCCAGGAGGTCGTTGTTGCCGTCCCCTGAAAAGTCACCAGCAGCAAAGACCGAGTTGAAAATGTCCCAGCCCCAGCCGATCTCAGCGCGGGGCAGCCAGCCTCCGGTCCCATTGCCCGGATAGAGGAAAAGGGTGCCGGCATCGTCCCGGGCGATGACATCGTTATTGCCGTCGCCGTTGAAGTCACCGGCGGAAAATACCAGGTCAAAGACATCCCAGCCGTAGCCGATCGTCCTTGCTGCCTGCCATCTGCCGGCGCCGTCAGTCGGGTACAAAAGAAGGTTCGCCGACGCATTCCGAGCGAACAGGTCCAAGGAGGTACCGGCGTCGAATCCTGCTGTGTGGGCCTTGTTCCGCACAACTGTGCGCCCGTACACCGTAAACGGCCGCGTGGCTGTGGCCGGGTCGCCGGCCTGGACAACCGCACGGAAGCCGACGACGGCGCCACGGTCCGCCGCGGCCAGTGTGTAGTTTTTGGCGGTGGCACCGCTGATCACAGTTCCGTTCCGCACCCATTCGTACCTGATGCTGACGGCGCCACCAGGTGTTCCCGTAGCAACGCTGCCCTCGTTGAAAACGCCTGTGAGCTGTTCACCGACGGTCAGCTTGCCTTGAAGCGTGGGGGCGGTGGCTGTGATGGTCGATGTGGGTGTGAGCGGCAGCGATGATGACGACACGGCTCGGTACCCTGCCCGAGTGGCGGTGACGCGGGCTGACAGAGTCTGGTCCAGGTCGGCTTCGGCTACCCGGTAGGTGTTGAGGGTGGCACCCGGGATTGGCTGGCCGTTCCTGAGCCACTGATATGCGAAGCCAGTGGGCGGGTAAGTCCAAGCGCCGTTGTCCGTCGTCAGGACTTGGTCATAGCGCGCTACGCCTGTGACGGTTGGCGGAGTGGTGTTGGGGTTGTCCACCAGCGGGAAGTTCGGGTTGTTGACGGCGAAGTCCACTGCGTCAAGGGCCCCGGGGCGCTGCGTTGGAGCTTCAAGGCCTTGGGAGAGGAAAAGGACGTTGCCATCGCGGCCATAGCGAACGGAACCGTTCCCGGACGTTAAGACGATGTCAACGCTGAGCAGCTTGTAGCGTCCTGTTCGCGTAAAAGCGCTTCCGTTGACGGGAACGTTGGCTTGGGCGCTGTAGGGCCCGGGCGCTTGGCTGGTGGGCCCGTAAAGTGTTGCCTGCTCCAGCGTGTCCTCATTGATGTAGGTGAAACCTACTTGCTGGGCGGGCCCGCTGAGGGTGAAGGACAACGAGATGGTGTTCCCAGGCACCACTGTGGCCGGAGAAGTCCGCGACACCACAGTGGGCAAGGGCACCTCCGGGCCTGCAGCCATGGCCCGCGGGGGAGGAACTGTGATCGCGAGGGCGGCGCACAAAAGAGTGGCCATAAGGATGCGAAAACTTGTCCTTGCGTAACGCATTCCAGAAAGCGTTGTCATGGTTTCCCCCATTCTTTAGAACACGACGTTTCTTTAGAACACCGCGTTGAACCCGCCCCAGCCCCAACCGACGGGGGCGGCGCCGTTCCATCCGCCGTCGCCATCGCCGTAATACGCCAGCAGCTGGCCAGAGCCATCCACCGCGTATATGTCTGCGTTGCCGTTGCCGTCAATGTCGCCCGCAGCGCCGATGGCGGTCATTCCACCCCAACCTTGGCCGACGACGGCAGTCCCGGACCAGCCACCCGCACCGTTGCCGCTGTAGAGCCGCAGGGCCCCGGAAGTATCGCGTGCCAAGAGGTCCACGTGGTTGTCACCGTTGAAATCGCCGGGGGTGATGATCTTGTTGGCAACATCCCACCCGGTGCCTACCAGCGACCGGTTGAGCCAGCCTCCTAGACCATTACCGGGGTAGAGGTACAGGCGGCCACCGGCGTCCCGGGCAAGGATGTCGTTGTGGCCATCTCCGTCGAAGTCGCCGGGGGAGACGATGGTGTTGAAGGCGTTCCAGCCGCTGCCAATCTGTCTAGCCGCGTAGAAACCGCCGTTGCCGTTGCCTGCGTAGAGGAAAAGGTTCCCGGCCGCGTCCTTGGCCAAGATGTCGTTGGTGCCATCGGAGGTGAAGTCGCCGGGGGAGAGTACGGTGCTGAATCCGTTCCAACCGGGGCCGACAGTCCGGGGGGACTCCCAGGCATCGGACAAGCGAGGGTACAGCATGAGAGTGCCGTCGGAGCGGCGCGCAAGCAGCTCGAAGTTGCCACGCCCCGTGAATCCGTTGGCCCTGTTGGAGGCTGAGATCGGGGCGGTTTCTTCACTGCTGACTTCCAGCGGCTCGCACCCGTTTTGGCTTGCTTGGACGTGGGCAGCGATGGTCTTGCCGCGATCCGATTCATCGAGCTCGTAAGTCCACCAAGCCCAATGGTCGTTGGCCCGAACGCCATCCCGCGTCCAATAGATGCTGTAGTCCGGGCCGGCAGCGGCGCCACAGCCACGGTAGGAAGCAGGATCTATCTCAAGCGTGAGTGTTGAGCCGACAAAGGGCGCTCCGTGAACCACGGGATCCGAGGGGTCCATGGTGGCCATGGCAGGCGCGGGCGCGAAGGCGATTGCAGCGACCACGGCTGCTGCAATGCCCGCCACCACTCGACGCGCACCCGACGTAGGGCGTGATGAAGCAAACATTGTGTCCTCCCCAGACTTTATGGGGTTAATGGTACCGCGACTGAGATCTTCCTAGAAGATTGCTGTGAACAATCCGAAGCCGGCTCCTACGGCCTCGGAGCCCTTCCATCCCGTCCTGCCGTCGCTGTAGTAGGCAAGCAGGCGGCCCTGCTGATCCACTCCGTAAACATCGGGGAAGCCATCACCGTTGAAGTCGCCGGCACCGCCTACGAACTTGAGCGCGTTCCATCCGACGCCGATCATCCAGGACCGCGACCAGCCGCCGGCGCCGTTGCCGCCGTAGAAGTACAGGTACCCGCTACGGTCCCGCGCCAGGATGTCCACATTGCCGTCGCCATTGAAGTCGCCGGGCGTCACTATGGAGTCCATGACGTTCCAGCCAGTCCCGACGGCGGTTCGCGCCAACCAGCCCCCGGCACCATTTCCCGGGTAGAGATAGAGGGCGCCGCCGGGTTCGCGGGCGAGGACGTCGTTGTAGCCGTCGCCGTTGAAGTCCCCGGGGCTGACGATCGAGTCGAAAATGTTCCAGCCCTTGCCGATGCTCTGCGCCGGTTTCCAGCCCCCTGTTCCGTCCCCCGCGTAGAGGTATAAGGTTCCGGCGGTATCCCTTGCGATCACATCGCCCTTGCCGTCACCGTTGAAGTCTCCCGGCGAGAGGACCAGATTGAAGATGCTCCAGCCCCACCCGACGGTCCGGGCCGCGTCCCAGGCGCCCCCACTTCGCCCGTAGAGCACCAGCGAGCCATCATTGGCCCGGGTCAGGAGTTCAAAGCTGCGTCCGGTGAAACCTGCCGCCCTGTTCGCGGCAGCCACGGGCTTGGTTTCGTTGCTGTGCAGCGATTCCCCGCCGCAGGCCGTGGTGCTGGCGGTGACGTGCGCGGCCATGCGGGCGCCGGTGTCATCCTGCTCCAGCGTGTAGCTACGTGTTGTTTCCCCGGCTACGAGGAAGCCGTCCCTGGTCCAGTAGACCGTGAAGTCGGGGCCTTTACCGCCCCCGCAGCCGTAGAAGGTGTACGGGCCGATGTCCGTGGTCAACGTCTTACCCACAAAAGCTTCACCGTTCACCACGGGGTCCGGCCCGTTGCTGGGCGCGGCCGACGCCGGCAGCGGACCAAGTGCCATGGCCGCCACGGTGGCGGTCAGCAGCGCCGCTGCAATCCGACGTCGTAATGTCCCCATGCGTATTCCTCCCGAGTGGCTTCCAAACCTGCATGAAGTGTATGTCTGCAGGGGCGGATAGACGGGAAAGGCATGGCTTGTGGACGCAAGGTGAGCTCTCAGGAAACGGTCATTTTGCTCCCGTATCATTGATGCGATCGGCCAGCCGCGGTCTTTGACCCCGCCGGCCGCTTCCTTGTCAGCCTGCCAAGAGATCGCCGGAAATGCCCGTATCAAACTCACTGGAACCGTACTCCCTTGACCTGACCACGGGGTTGCCCCGTATGGCTGCCGCGCCCACCACTCCGCGGCAGCAGCTGCGCTATGCCCGCATTCTGAAAACGGCAGAGGGGTTTGCCCAGCGGCAGTTCGATACCTTGAGCCTTTCTGACGTCGCTGCCCGGGCCGATATCCCGCTCGGCACGCTCTACCGCTACTTTCCCTCAACAGCCCACCTGATGCTGGCCGTCTACAGGCAACAGTTGCGGGAACTCCGCGACGGCGTCCGGCTGAGGGAAGGTAAAGGCCACGCCCTCGCGGGTTTGATGATGGAGATCTTCCACCTGCGGGTCATGCAGCCGGGTGTGGAGCACTGCCTCATCCGCCCTGCGGGCAAGGACGATGACACAGCGCAGCTGCTGCGCGAGATTGACGCCCTGTCCGAGGAAGTAGTGGGTTCGTTGAGTAAGGACCCGGGAAAGGACACCGTCAGGGCCCGCATCCTCCTGCACCTGGTGAGCGGGCTGGTGCAGGCTGTCCGCTGCCGCAGGTTGTCCTTGTTTGAGGCGGAGAAGGATCTGAAGAAAGCGTGCACACTGCTCACTGGGGAGTAACAATCCTCTGCTGGTCTAGACCGGCAAGGCCTCAGAACACGGTTTTTGCCATGACGCGGATCACACTTTGGCTTGGTTGAACGTTTTACTCTCGAATCGTCTCTCTTGGTATTGAATCTTGTACCCTCGGCGCTTCCCTAGGCTGGAAACACCGAAGCGGCTAGCAGCCCCCTATCTGCAGAAGCAATGCCGGACCAGTCACCCTTGGCCCGCACCAGCAGTTCTGTTCCTGCCCGAATCATGCCGTGGGTCCACGGCTAGCCTGAGGAGACAAAGACGTGTCCATTGAGACAATTGCAACTGATAACGAAGCCTTGGTACTGAGCGAAGAAGAGATCTTCGCAGCCCACGAAGGCGGCAAGCTGACCATTTCCAGCACCGTTCCGCTCAACAACAAGCGTGACCTTTCCATCGCGTACACCCCGGGCGTTGCCCAGGTCAGCCGTGCGATCCACGCCAACCCCGAGCTTGCCCGCACCCACACCTGGGCTGAACGCCTTGTTGTTGTGGTCAGCGATGGCACCGCCGTTCTGGGTCTGGGCAACATCGGCCCCAGTGCTTCCTTGCCCGTCATGGAGGGCAAGTCTGCACTCTTCAAGTCCTTCGGCGATCTCGACTCCATCCCACTGGTCCTCAACACCACCAACGTGGACGAGATCATCGAGACCCTGGTCCGCCTCCGCCCGAGCTTCGGCGCCGTAAACCTCGAGGACATTTCGGCTCCGCGCTGCTTCGAACTCGAAGAGCGCCTCATTGAAGCCCTCGATTGCCCGGTCATGCACGACGACCAGCACGGCACCGCCGTAGTGGTTCTTGCCGCCCTGACCAACGCCGCCAAGGTGACCCAGCGCGAACTCGCCGGCCTCAAGGTTGTTGTTTCCGGCGCAGGTGCCGCTGGCATCGCCATTGCCGAGATTCTTCTCGCTGTTGGCATCAAGGACGTCATCCTGCTCGACTCCAAGGGCGTGGTCAACGCGGACCGTGCAGATCTCGTGGCCGATCCCGGCAGCGTCAAAGCCCGCATGGCCCAGCGCACCAACCCCCGCGGCATCAGCGGCGGTCCGGGTGAAGGACTGACCGGCGCCGACGTCTTTGTGGGTGTCTCCTCTTCCAAGCTGGCTGAAGAACACCTGAAGCTCATGAACGATCAGTCGATCGTGTTCGCCCTGTCCAACCCGGACCCGGAAGTTCTGCCCGAGGTCGCCCAGAAGTACGCAGCCGTTGTTGCCACCGGCCGCAGCGACTTCCCCAACCAGATCAACAACGTGCTGGCCTTCCCCGGCATCTTCCGCGGCGCACTCGATGCCAAGGCCCGCCGCATCACGCCCGCCATGAAGATCGCCGCTGCCAACGCCATCGCTGAACTGGCCGCAGAAGACCTCTCCGCGGATTACATCGTGCCGAGCCCGCTGGACGCCCGAGTAGCCCCGGCCGTCACCGCGGCAGTTGCTGCAGCGGTGACAGAGTAGTCATCACCGAGTAGCGGTTACTAACGCAAGACCGACGACGGCGACGCCTCCCGTGCTGGGGAGCGTCGCCGTCGTTCTTTGCTTAAGGCGCGTAACGCGTTAGCGGGCCAGCGTTACCTGGTCCACCGTCCAGAAGGCGCTGTTGGTTCCGGTGTAGCGGAAGCTGACTTTTGCCTTCTTTGCGCCCTGGGGGACTTCCAGGGCCAGGTTTTCGAAACCGTTGAAGTTGGCGGTGTAGGACTTCACCAGCTGCGGTGCCCCGCCGTCGTAGCTGACCAGGACTTCGCCGCTTTGGGGTCCGTCGATCCTGTAGTTGGAGGCGAAGGAGAGCGTTGCGGCCTTGCCGCCCTTTACCTTGAACTCGGGGCTGATGAGGGTGGAGTCGAACTGGCCGGCGGCGTGCGACTTGTCATCCCATTCGTCCGAGTCGGCCACGGCGAAGACGTTGCGGTTGCGCACGGATGTTTCGCGGCCCTGGTTGCGGTCCACGTTGGTCCAGAACTCGTCCGTCGCGAACGACCAGCCACGCCATTCGGTCACGCCTCCAGCGGGCATGGCCGAGTTGTCGATGGTCCATCCTTCGGGTGTGGTGCTGGTCCAGCCCTTCACGTCGGCGGCTGGGGCGGTCTCGTCTATGCGGGACTGCAGGCTGTCGCGGAGGGAATCGAACGCGTCCGGTGCAATATCTGAGAGTGCCTGTCCGTCGAGGTTCCAAGCTGCCTCGGCCTTGACGCCTTCGTGTTTGAGCACGGTGGGGGCGATGTCAGTGATCTTGACGTCGTTGCGGACGCTGCCCGGCTCGATGCCCTTGCCTTGGGCGATCACGAAGGTCTGGCGCTCGGCAGGGGTGTTGCCGCCGTGACCGCCGGTGGGGGTGTGGCCGTGGTCGGCAGTGAGGACCACCAGCCAATCCTCGGATTTATAGCTTGGGCGGTTCTTCACCGCGTTCAGAATCTCCCCTACTTGGCCGTCCGCCTTGCGGAGCGCGGCAAGGTACTCCTCCCGCTCCGTGCCGTAGGAGTGGCCGGCGCCGTCCACTTCGTCCAGGTGGATGAACGTGCTGTCCGGGTTCCCCTTGGCCAGGTAATCCACGGCCTTGGCCGTGGTGCCGGCGTCGTTGCCTCCGGCGATTCTCAGGTCAACGTTTGCTCCGAACACCTTTTCGGGGATGGGCGCCCACGTGCCCACCACCAGCGTGGAGGCGTTGGGCCGGGCTGTTTCTAGGCGGCTCAGGTAGTCGGGGTACTGGCCGTAGTTGGGAGCCGTGAAGTTGTTGTCCACCACGTTGTGCTTGTCCGGCCACACACCCGTAGCGATGCTCGACCACCCTGCGCCGGAAACGGTCGGTGCCATCGGGCTGGCGAACAGGTTGCTCTTGGCGGTCATGCCGCTGTCCATCACGCCTTGCACGTTGGGCATGCCGGCAGCGCCGAATTTGGCGATCGCTGCACCATCGATGCCGATCACCAGGGTCTTCTTGCGCTTGGTTCCATCGGGAAGGCCCACGTAGGACGCTGTGGCCGGACGGCTGGCTGCATCAGACGGGCTGGGTTCTGCGGGTGCCGCAATCGCGGCTGAGGGAAGTACGACGGCGGCTGCGAGCGTCAGCGCGGCCGTTGCCAATGCGCTGCGGAAAGGACGGGCGTTGTCCAAGGGTATCTCCAAGTTCGGGTCCGGTGGGGAGCCGTTGGCACGGTGCGTGCCGACGGCCTGACTCCTCAACCCTGCCGCTTCACTTGGCAGCAATCAACGGAAATTGCTACTTGTCTATACAAGTTTTCTGGACGTTAATCTCTCGTTTCCCAAGACTCTGGCGTACTGCACTGCTCTGCAATCAGCTTTGCAGTTCAGTTGTTCATACAACGCACTTCAGCAGGGCCCGCGATGTCGCTCAGTGCTTCCTCTTAGCGGAGCCCACCTAGACTGAGGGTCATGAACGCCGAACTTATCGTGACCATCCTGTGCGGCCTGGCCATTGCGGTAGGTGTCGCCGGGACCATCATTCCCGTACTCCCGGGCAGCATCCTCATTGGCGCGAGCCTCCTGGCCTGGGCTATCTGGGGCGGTGCCGGTCCGCTCGGCTGGGTGATCTTCGCCGTCGGCATGGTGTTCGTCGTGGCAGGAATGGCAGCCAGTGCCGTGCTCACTGGGCGAAAGCTGAAGCAGCACGGCATTCCCAACAGGTCGGTGCTGATCGGCGTGGTCCTGGGCGTAGTGGGAATGTTCGTTATTCCGGTGGTGGGGCTCTTTGTGGGCTTCGCCGTCGGGCTTCTCCTCAGCGAGGTCCAGCGGACCCGTGACTTCCGGGTGGCTGTCCGCTCCAGCGGTGCCGCGCTGAAAGCCACGGGCATTGGCATCCTGGTGGAGTTCGGACTCGCGTGTGCCGCTGCGAGCACGTGGATCATCGGAGTGTGGATCGACGCCGTCAACGGCTGAGCCCTTAAACGCCAATTCGATGGTTCCCTGCGCACACTGCCGTTCGCAACAGCGTATGCGCAGGGAACCATCGAAATGGGTGCCTGCAGAGCCCTACTTCAACACGATCGTCCTGTTCCCATTCAGGATGATCCGCCCCTCGCAGTGCCAGCGAACGGCGTTGCTGAGGGCCTTGCATTCGGTGTCCCGGCCGGCGGCTACGAGATCGTCCGGCCCGAACGTGTGGTCCACTTCCACTACCTGCTGAGCGATGATGGGACCTTCATCCAACTCGCCGTTCACGTAGTGGGCTGTGGCGCCCACAGTTTTCACACCACGCGCGTATGCCTGGTGGTAGGGCTTGGCGCCCTTGAAACTCGGCAGGAACGAGTGGTGGATGTTGATGGCGCGGCCATCGAGTTTGCGGGCCAGGTCGTCGCTGAGCACCTGCATGTAACGGGCCAGCACAATGAGTTCAACGTCCAGCTCATCAATGATCTCCAACAAACGCCCCTCGGCGGCCGGCTTGGTGGCAGCGGTGACGGGGACGTGGAAGAACGGGATCCCGTGCCATTCCGCCAAGCCCTGGTGATCGGTGTGGTTGGACACGACGCCCACTACGTCGATGGGCAGCTCGCCGATCCTTGCACGGAACAAGAGGTCGTTCAGGCAGTGACCGAACTTGGAGACCATGATCAGCACGCGTCGCTTGTACCCTTGGGGCTGCAGTTGCCAGCTCATGGCGTACTTCTCACCCACCGGGGCGAAGGCCTCCCGCAACGCATCAACGGTGGATTCATCGCCGTCGGACGCGAAGTGCACCCTCATGAAGAAGTGGCCTTCGGCGCGATCTCCGAACTGCTTGTTGTCGATGATGTCGCAGCCGTGCTCCAGCAGGAAGCCGGACACAGCGTGCACAATTCCGGGACCCTCGGGGCAGTCGAGGGTGAGGACGTGTTCCACGGTGGTCTCAGCAGCGGAGACGGCAGTGGTTTCGGTTTGGATGGCAGTCATGGCTAGCACTCCACTACGTTGACGGCGAGGCCCCCACGGGAGGTCTCTTTGTACTTGGATTTCATGTCCGCGCCTGTTTCGCGCATGGTTTTGATGGCTTTATCAAGGGAAACTTTGTGGCTGCCATCGCCGTGCAGGGCAAGGCGGGCGGCGTTGATGGCTTTGACGCTGGCGATCGCGTTGCGCTCGATGCAGGGGATCTGCACCAGCCCGCCCACGGGATCACAAGTGAGGCCCAGATTGTGTTCGATGCCCACTTCGGCGGCATTTTCCACTTGCTCCGGGGTCCCACCCAGAACCTCGCAGAGGCCGGCGGCAGCCATGGAGCAGGCTGAGCCCACTTCACCCTGGCAGCCCACCTCGGCGCCCGAAATGGACGCGTTGATTTTGAACAGGATTCCGACGGCGGCCGCCGCCAGCAGGAACCGCACGACACCGTCGTCGTTGGCTCCCGGAACAAACTTGGTGTAATAGTGCAGCACGGCGGGGACAATTCCGGCGGCACCGTTGGTGGGCGCGGTGACAATCCGGCCGCCCGCAGCGTTTTCCTCGTTCACGGCCAAGGCGAAGAGGTTGACCCATTCCATGGCGAGGAACGGGTCCGCTGAACCTGCACCGTTAAGGTCTGCGTCGGTTTCGGAAAGCTTCTTGAACAACGACGGCGCCCGTCGCCTGACCTTCAAGCCTCCCGGCAGGATTCCCTCGGCAGAGCAGCCGTTGTCCACGCATTCCTGCATGACGGCCCAGATGCCCAGCAGCCGTTCGCGGAGTTCTTCCTCGGAACGCCAGACGAGTTCGTTGGACAGCATGATGTCCGAGATGGATTTGCCTTCGCGCTGGCAGATGGCAAGGAGTTCGTCCGCAGTGGTGAAGGGGTAGGGCAGGACGGTGTCATCGGCAACCACTTTGTCGGTGCCGGAGACGTCTCCGTCCACCACGAACCCGCCACCAATGGAGTAGTAGCTGCGTTCCCTGAGCACCGAACCCTTGTGGTCCAACGCCCGGAACGTCATGCCGTTGGGGTGGGCCGGCAGCGACTTGCGGCGGTGCAGGACCACGTCCTCGTCCCAATTGAAGTCCACCCGGTGGTTGCCGCCCAGGCGAAGTTCCGCGTCCAGTGCAGCGGCGGCCACCTGGTCATCGGCAGTATGAGTGTTCACGGTTTCAGGAGAGTGGCCTTGCAGCCCCAGCACCACAGCCTTGTCTGAGCCGTGGCCCCGGCCGGTGGCGCCCAGCGAGCCGAAAAGCTCAGCCTGGACGCGCACCGTGGCCGGAAGCTGGCCGGACGATTCGAGACCGTCCGTGAACTGCTTTGCCGCGCGCATGGGGCCTACCGTGTGTGAAGACGACGGCCCAATGCCAACAGAAAACAGATCAAGCACACTCAATGCCATCAGGGGACCTCTGGGGAGGCATACTCCCGCATGGCGTCGATGAGCCAGCGTCCCAGGAAGTCGGCAAACGAGGCCCGGGGAAAGATCCGGTAGGTCTCGTCCGAGGTCTTCCACAGCATCACCGGGATGTGGGCGAGCTCCGTGGAAACAGCAGTCCCGGCCTTGAAGACGCGCGGGTGCAGGTCCAAGGCGCAGGTCTTCTCCAGTACTGCGCGGGCGTGGCTGCCGGAGAGCTCGAACGTGGTGCGGTTGGCGGACAGATCCACTACCTGCCCTGCGTCGTTGCCCAGCGCCGTGGTCAGATCGCTGACCAAGGAGCCGCCCAGGGAATCGTGGGCTTCCTCGGGTGCGACCACCATGAACTCGGTGGGGCCAAGCCAGAGGGTGTTCACTCCACCCCCGCCTGTCACCTCACCGCAAGCGGCAGGCAAGCCGCCGGTGACGGACGCAACCCGGGCGCCGGCGTCGGACGCCGGGTGAACCCGAACGCCCACCATGGCCTGGTAGGGGATTTCGGTGAGTGTCACCGTGCCCGGCACGGAGCCGGAGGTGAAAGCGTCAGCAAGGTGCTCGGCCGGGCTGCGGCGGGCACCCCGGACGCGGTCGACGTGTGCGGTTTCTGCTGGTGTTGCTGTTTCAGCCATCTTTGCGGGTCCCTTCAGCATCGAAAAGTACGGTTTCGCCAACAACCACGTCCACGAAGTGGTCTCCCAGCGAGGCCACCAGGGTCTCGCCGATCCGATTGCGGCCGTTTTGAATGAGAGCCAGGGCGAACGAGCGGCCCAATGCGGCGCTGTGGTAGCTGGAGGTCACGAAGCCCTCCATGGGGACGGGTCCGTTAGCCGGGTTGACCGGGATGCCCTTCTCCACCAGCTGCGTGCCTTCCGGCAACCTCAGCGAGTGGTCCACGGGAAGGACGCTGACCAAGTGCTTCCGGTCTTCGCGGCTGGCGTCCTGACGGAGGTAGGAGCGCTTGCCGATGAAGTCCTTGGCCTTGGAAACAATCCAGTCCATGCCGGCGTCCTGCGGTGTGACCGTGCCGTCCGTGTCCTGCCCCACGATCGGGTAGCCCTTCTCGGCGCGGAGGACGTGCATGGTTTCGGTGCCGTACGGGGTGATGTTGAACTCGGCACCTGCAGCAGCAACGGCTTCCCAGGTGTTGAGTCCGTACCAGGACGGGATGTTGATTTCGTAGGCGAGTTCACCGGAGAAGGAGATACGGCAAACGCGTGCCTGAACTCCGGACGCCAGCGTGGTTTCGCGGAAGGTCATGAACGGGAAGTTCTCTGCCTCCAGGCCACCGTTTTCGGCGAGCTGGGGAGCAACCTTGGCGATCACTGCGCGGGACTTCGGGCCAACGACGGCGATGGTGCTCCACTGTTCCGTGACGGATGTGCAGACCACATCAAGCTCCGGCCACTCCGTCTGGTGCCACTCCTCCAGCCAGTCCAGTACCTTGGCTGCGCCGCCGGTGGTGGTGGTCATGAAGTAGCGGTCATCATCCAGGCGGAGGGTCACGCCGTCGTCGAAGATCATGCCGTCCAAGGTGCACATCACGCCGTAGCGGGCGGATCCCGGGGCGAGCTTCTTGAACGCGTTGGTGTAGATACGGTTCAGGAATTCGCCCGCATCCTTGCCGCGGATCTCGATCTTGCCCAGGGTGGTGGCGTCCATGAAGCCCACGGAATCGCGGACGGCGGCACATTCACGCAGGACCGCCGTGTCCATGTCTTCACTGCCCTGCGGGTAGTACCAAGGACGCTTCCACTGTCCGACGTCTTCGAACAGTGCGCCCTGTGCCACGTGCCACGGGTGGATGGAGGTGACTCGGGCGGGGTCGAACAGTTCCCCACGCTGGCGGCCTGCCAACGCTGCGAAGGCCACAGGAGTGAACGGTGCACGGTATGCCGTGGTTCCGATCTCGCCAACACCCGGGATGTTCTCAGCTCCGCCGAACTTCAGCGCTGCGGCGATCACGCCGATCGCGTTGACACCGGAGGTCTTGCCCTGATCGTTGGCCGTGCTGATGGAGGTGTACCGCTTGACGTGCTCCACGGACCGCATGCCTGCACCGGTGGAGCGGAGGACGTCCGCCACGGACTGGTCACGCTGGAAGTCAACGAAGTGGTGGTGCCACTCACCGGGCTCACCGGACTGGCCGGGAACCAGCCACAGCTGACGGCTCGGAGCACTGGCCACAGGTGCCTGCAGCTCCACCGGGGTGGTTGCGGACTCGAAGCCTGCAGCGATGGAGGCTGCCGCTCCCGCCGAGATGCCCTCTGCCAGGCAATCCTGGAGTTCGTAGCTGCCACGGCCGGCGCCCACAACCTGCTGGTCCCGGACGGGTTTGGTGGGAATGAACGCTGCGAGCTCGTCATCCCAACGCAGCTTGCCCTGGCGCTGGCTGTGGAGGTGGACCACAGGGCTCCAACCACCTGAAACTGCAAGAAGATCGGCAGTCAGCTGTTCGACGCCCGAGGTGAGTTCGCCGTCGTCGTTAATGCTGCGGACGGTGACACCGTTCAGGCGGCCATTCTCATCCGCCGAGGTGTCCGCCACGGCGCTGCCGATGAGGACCCGGAGGCCGGACTCGACGGCGGTAGCGGCCTTCGCGCTGATCTGCGGACGGGCATCGACGACGGCGGCAACCGTCACGCCTGCTGCCTTCAGGTCCGCTGCGAGTGCGTAGGCGGAATCGTTGGTGGTGGTGATGACCACGCGTGAACCGGCTGCGACGGCGTAACGGTTCAGGTAGGTGCGGGCTGCCGAGGCGAGCATGATGCCCGGGCGGTCGTTGTTCTCAAAGACCAGCGGACGCTCGTGGGCGCCGGGGGCCAGGACAACCTGTTTGGCACGGATGTGCCAAATACGCTGGCGCGAGACGCCGGAGGCTGCTGGAACGCTCAGGTGGTCCGTACGGTTCTGGGCTGCGATGAAGTAGTTGGAGTCATAGGAGCCGAAAGCCGTGGTGCGGTTCAGGACTGTGCATTCGCCGGCGGAAACCAGCTCTGCCTCGACGTCAGCAACCCATTCCAGGGCCGGCTTGCCTTCGATCTGCTCGGCCAGTTCCGGGGCGGTGGAACCGGAGAGCAGGGAGCCGCCGAGTTCGGGCTGGTCGTCAATGAGGATGACGCGTGCGCCGGTGCGGACAGCTTCACGGGCCGCGGCAAGGCCGGCAATACCGCCGCCGACCACCAGGACATCCGTGTGGACGTACTTCTTGTCGTACTCAGCTTTGTCCTCGTTGGGATCAAGCTTGCCAAGGCCGGACAGGAGTTCAATGTTCATGCCGTCCACCAACGAAACTGCCGTGGCGGGAAGCATGGACTCGGCAACGTGTCCGCGGAAACGGGGTGCGATCTTGACCAAGGCGTTGGACTCTTCCACACCGGCTGCCATGATGCCGCGGGGGCGGTCCTCATAAAGGGAATTGCCGGCGTTGATGTGGCCATTGGCCAGCAACGCCGAAGCGATGGTGTCGCCCGGGTGGCCGGTGAATTCCTGGCCGTCCACGGTGAAGCGCCAAGAGATGCTGCGATCGATGCGTCCGCCGGTGGCGAGGCGTGCGTTCTTACTGGTCACTTCTAGACTCCTTCCGAGGAGATGGGGGTGGTGGCCGTGGGTGAGGCGGCGCCGGGGGCGAGGCCTGGTTCGCCGGCTTGACCGAACTCGCCGGCCTGGGTGAACTCGCCTGGCTGGTCCGGTTCGCTCTTCGGGCTGATACCTGGGGCGGCGCTGGCAGCGCTTGCTTGGAGTTCCGGGCGGGGCTGGCCCATCCCGTAGATGGAGTGGATCTCGTAGCTCACGGTGTCGCGGAGCATGTTGAACCACTGACGGCAGCCCGTGCTGTGGACCCAACGTTCGGCGAAGGTTCCCTTGGTGTTCTCGCGGTAGAACAGGTATTCAGCCCATTCGCGGTCCGAGAGGTCGTTGGGGCTCTCCGGGTAGGCGACGTGTGCTTGGCCGCCGTAGTGGAATTCGGTTTCGTCGCGTGGCCCGCAGTTGGGGCATGAAATGAGGAGCATGTCTTTTCCTGTCCTGGCTAGTGGGCTACGGCTGCGGCGCCGTGTTCGTCGATCAAGGCGCCGGTCTCGAAGCGTTCCAGAGCAAACGGCTTGTTCAGCTGGTGCGGTGCGCCCGTGGCGATGGTGTGCGCGAAGGTCAGGCCTGCCGCCGGAGTGCCCTTGAAGCCGCCGGTTCCCCAACCACAGTTGACGAACATGTTCTCCACCGGAGAGAGGCCAACAATCGGTGAGGCATCCAGCGTGGTGTCCACAATGCCGCCCCAGGTCCGGAGCACGTGGGCCCGGGCAAAGATCGGGAAGAGCTCCACGGCTGCTGCCATCTGCTCCTCGATCACGTGGAACGATCCGCGCTGGCCATAGCCGTTGTAAGAGTCCACGCCGGCGCCCATCACCAGTTCGCCCTTGTGGGCCTGGGAGACGTACACGTGGACGTGGTTGGACATGACCACCGTGGGGTGGACGGGTTCGTGCAGTTCGGACACCAGTGCCTGGAGCGGGTGGCTCTGGATCGGCAGGCGGAAGCCGGCCATTTCTGCCAGGACCGAGCTGTGGCCGGCGGCGCAGAGACCAACTTTTTCGGTGTTGATGGTGCCGCGGGTGGTCTGGACGCCGGTGACCCGGTTGCCGTCCTTGATGAAGCCGGTGACTTCGCAGTTCTGGATGATGTCCACACCCAGTTCATCGCACTTGCGGGCGAAGGCCCACGCCACATGGTCGTGCTTGGCGATGCCTGCGCGCGGCTGGTACGTGGCGCCCATGACGGGGTAGCGGATGTTGTCACTGATGTTCAGGATGGGGCAGAGTTCCTTGACCTGCTGCGGGTCAAGCCATTCAGCGTCCACACCGTTGAGCCTGTTGGCGCCCACGCGGCGAACACTTTCGCGGACATCGCCCAGTGTGTGGGCGAGGTTCATGACGCCGCGCTGGCTGAAGAGGAAGTCGTACTCAAGTTCCTCGGGCAGGATTTCCCAGAGCTTGAGCGCGTGCTCGTAGATGGCAGCGCTCTCGTCCCAGAGGTAGTTGGAACGGATGATGGTGGTGTTGCGGGCCATGTTTCCACCGGCCAGCCAGCCCTTTTCCAGGATGGCAATGTTGGTCATGCCGTGGTTCTTCGCCAGGAAGTACGCGGTGGCCAGGCCATGCCCGCCGCCGCCCACAATCACGGCGTCATAGCTCTTCTTCGGGTCCGGGTTACGCCAGAGGAAGTCCGGGTGTTCGGGGAGGTGGTCTGCACTCACTTGGCTGCTCCAATCAGTTCTGCTTCGGTTGCGGCGCCATTGCCGTTGTTGTTCAGGTGGGGATAGAGGGGAAACTTGTCCGCCAGCGCGGTCACGCGGTTGCGGAGTTCGACGGCGGTGGTTTCGTCCAGGGTCACTTCACCTTCGGTGCCGGCTTCTGTGCCTTCGGCTTGGGTGCCGCTGTTCGCCGCGGCGATCAACGCCGTCGCAATGATGTCCGAGACTTCAGCGAAGTCCTCAGCCTTGAAACCGCGGGCGGCGAGGGCCGGGGTGCCGATGCGCAGACCCGACGAAACCATCGGCGGGCGGGGATCGAAGGGGACGGCGTTGCGGTTGACTGTGATGCCGATGCGGTGCAGGGTGTCTTCGGCCTGCTGGCCGTTGAGTACCGAGTGACGGAGGTCGGCAAGAACCAGGTGGACATCAGTTCCTCCGCTGACAACGGAGATGCCGGCTGCGGCCACATCTTCCTGGAGGAGACGCTGGGCCAGGATCTTGGAACCTTCAAGGACGCGGACCTGGCGTTCCTGGAACTCGGGCTCGGCAGCCATCTTGAAGGCCACGGCCTTGGCGGCGATGACGTGCTCCAACGGACCACCCTGCTGGCCGGGGAACACAGCGGAGTTCACCTTCTTGGCAATGTCTGCGTCGTTGGTGAGGATCACGCCGCCGCGGGGACCGCCGAGGGTTTTGTGGGTTGTGCTGGTGACAATGTGGGCGTGGGGCACGGGGCTGGGGTGGAGACCTGCAGCCACGAGACCCGCGAAGTGGGCCATGTCCACCATGAGGTAGGCGCCCACCAGATCCGCGATGCGGCGGAATTCAGCGAAGTCCAGCTGGCGGGAGTACGCCGACCAACCGGCGACGATCAGCTGCGGCTTGCTCTCCAGAGCCAGGCGCTCAACTTCGGCCATGTCCACGGTGTGGGTGTCCTCGCGGACTCCGTAGGGAACAACCTTGTACAGCTTGCCGGAGAAGTTGATGCGCATGCCGTGGGTCAGGTGCCCGCCGTGGGCGAGGTTCAAGCCCATGATGGTGTCGCCCGGAGTGATGAGTGCGTGCATGGCCGAGGCGTTGGCCTGGGCGCCGGAGTGGGGCTGTACGTTGGCGAACTCTGCGCCAAACAGGGCCTTCAGGCGGTCGATGGCGAGCTGCTCGATCACATCTACGTGTTCGCAGCCGCCGTAGTAGCGCTTGCCCGGGTAGCCCTCGGCGTACTTGTTGGTCAGTACCGATCCCTGGGCCTCCATGACGGCCGTGGGTGCGAAGTTCTCAGAGGCGATCATTTCCAGCGTGGACTGCTGGCGGATGAGTTCCTGGGCGATCGCCTGATCGACCTCCGGGTCCGCCTGTGCAAGCGGGCGGATCAGCGGTTCAACCATGGTGTTCTCCTTCAAAGGCGTGTCTAGCGGCCGACTGTTAGGCAACTGATATATTAGAACTATTGCCATAGTATGTTGAAGATCACATGGTCGTCAACAGGTTTGCGGTAACCCATCCAGCAGACTGAAGTACGGGCAACGGGAGAGAGCAATGAGCGCAGCACTGGAAGCACTGGAGTCAGCCCCGCAGGGCACGTCCCTCGCGGAGAACGCCTACCTGCTGATGCGCGACCGGCTCATCATGCTGGACGTAAAACCCGGCGACCCCATCAATGATGGCCAAATCGCCGCCGAACTGGGCATCGGGCGCACGCCCGTCCGCGAAGCCATCAAACGCCTCGAGAGCGACCACCTCGTGGTGTCGTACCCCCGGCGGGGCACCTTTGCCACAGGCGTGGACATCACCCAGCTCGCCGAAGTCTCCGAAATCCGTGAGCTCTTGGAACCGCTCGCCTCCAGGAAAGCTGCCCGCATGGCCAGCCCCACCATGCGTTCCGAGCTCCGCGCAGTCGCCGCCGCCATCCGGGATCTTGAGGGCCAGGACCATTCCTCCCAGGAACTCATGCGCTACGACATCCAGGTGCACAGGCTCATCTACAAAGCCTCCGCCAACGCGCATCTTGAGGACGTCCTCATCCGCTACGACAACCTCGCCACCCGCATCTGGTGCCACATGCTCGAGAAGATGCCCTCCGTCTCTGGCCACATCTCCGAGCACGCCGACCTCCTGACGGCCATTGCCGACGGCGACGAAGAGCGCGCTGCCGAGCTCGCACTGCACCACGTAGTCAGCTTCGAAGAGACCATCCGCAAGGTCCTCTGACCCTCTCTCACATCACTCGTGCTTGAGCGGGTCGCTCTCTCACGTCCCGCGTGCTTGAGCGGGTCGCTCTCTCACGTCCCGCGTGCTTGAGCCGTGCCGCCTTCCGGTGGCGGGGCCATCCTCTGCGCGCTCGCTCGTTCCTCGCTTAGACGCGCGCTGCCGGACAGCCCCGGCCCCCTCCCGATGCTCTCTCATGTCCCGCGTGTTTGAGCGGGTCGCTCTCTCACGTCCCGCGTGCTTGGGCAGGCCCCTCTCTCACGTCCCCCGGGTTTGAGCCCAACCCTCCTCCTTTTTGGTGTTCTTGAGTGCTGCCTCAATAGCCCGTGTGCGCACTTGGGCCGTGGCGTCGATGCTGGCGATGCCGCACGTCGGCGAACTCTCTTCAAGCAAGTGAGAGAGCGATTGGTTGAAGGGCTTGGGATGTGAGAGAGCGTCGAGTGGGGCGTTGATGCATTGAATGCAACGGCAGCACGATGAGCGCAACGATGGGATGCTTCGCTTGTGTGTCCGCTTCAGTATTGGCGGCCGCGAATGAGTTTATAAATAGTTCTTGACTGTGGCACCGCTCACACATACTCTGGTGCAACAGCGTTGCGTTGAATGCAACCCCAATGATTTTGGTGGACACATGAGCAATGAATCCTCTGTGGCAGCCGAGCAAGGCACTGCACCTGCTTCCGGCTCCAGCCACACCCCCAACCCCAACCACACAGTCAGCCCCAACCACACAGTCAGCAAAGCCACTCGACGGCGAGTGGTCACTGCCAGCTTCATCGGCAACTTTGTTGAGTGGTTCGATTACGCCGTTTACGGCTATCTGGCCGGCATCATCTCAACAGTTTTCTTTCCGGAGTCAGACCGGCAGACAGCCCTCCTGGCAACCTTCGGTGTCTTCGCCATCAGCTTCTTCGTGAGGCCGCTTGGCGGTTTCATCTGGGGCCATATCGGCGATCGCCTCGGACGAAAGCAGGCGCTCTCCCTCTCGATCGTGTTGATGTCAGTGGCCACGTTCTGTATCGCACTGATACCGGGCTACGCCACCATCGGCGTGATGGCGCCGATTCTGCTCCTCCTCGTAAGAGTGGTCCAAGGATTCTCCGCAGCCGGCGAGTACGCAGGGGCGTCCGCCTTCCTGGTGGAATATGCGCCGGCGAACCGCCGGGGACTGTATGCCGCCGTCGTGCCTGCCAGTACTGCGGCGGGACTGCTGCTGGGATCCCTCCTGGCCGCCCTGCTGACGTCAGTACTTAGCGCGGAGCAGCTCAATGAGTGGGGTTGGCGGCTGCCCTTCCTGCTCGCCGCGCCCATGGGCCTGATTGGCCGGTATATCCGGACCAAACTGGAGGACACTCCGGCGTTCCGTGAACTGGCCGAGAAGGACGACGGCGTCAAAGCTCCCGCACTGGCCATGTTCAGGACGTACCGGAAGCAGCTCATCATCGCCACGGGCGCGGTGCTGCTCAATGCGGTGGGCTTCTACGTGATCCTCAGCTACATGCCCACGTACTTGTCGGAGGAGTTGGGCTTCGGTGCCACGGAATCGTTCCTGGCCACCACCATTGCCCTGGCAAGCTACATCGGCTTCATCTTCCTCACTGGCATTGCCTCGGACAAGTTTGGTCGCAAACGCATGCTGATCACCGCGTCGGTCCTCTTCATACTGCTGACGGTGCCGGCGTTCATGCTTCTGGACACCCGTAACTTCCTGGTGATCGTCCTGGTTCAGATCCTTCTGGGCGGCATGCTCACCCTCAACGACGGCACCCTGCCCAGTTTCCTGGCCGAACTTTTCCCCACGAAGGTCCGGTACACGGGCTTCGCCGTCAGCTTCAACCTCTCCAACGCCTTGTTCGGCGGCACCGCGCCGTTCATGGCCACCCTGCTGATCGGCATGACCGCCAGCAAGCTGGCCCCCGGTTGGTACCTCGTGGCCGCCGCCATAGTTTCCCTCATCGCAGTCCTGTTCGCCACGGAGTCTTCCAAGAAGCCTCTGCTGCAGGACTAGTACAACCACCCATTGAAAGGAACCACCATGACCATCACTCAGAACGAGGCCATCAACGATGTGGCCAAGCTCGAGCGCACCAAGGTCCTCAACAACGGCGACAAGGTTTCGCTGACGTTCTCCGACGCGGAGTTCGAGCGCCGTCTCGCCGGCCTCCGCCGGATCATGGCCGAGAAGGACCTCGACGCCGTGGTCCTCACCAGCTACCACTCCATCAAGTACTACTCCGATTTCCTCTTCACCTACTTCGGCCGCTCGTACGGCATGGTGGTCACCAAGGATGACACGGTCACCATTACGGCGAATATCGACGCCGGTATGCCTTGGCGCCGCAGTTATGGCGACAACCTGGTGTACACGGACTGGCGCCGGGACAACTACATCCACGCCATTCAGGAAGTCCTGCGGACCCGCGGCATCAACCCGCGCCGCATCGGCGTCGAAGATGACTCGCTGCCGCTGGACAACCGCAACAAGATCCAGGCAGCCTTCTCCGGAGCAGCGCTGGTTGACGTCGCGCAGGCGGCGATGCGTCAGCGCATGATCAAGTCGGACGAGGAGATCGCAGTCATCAAGCACGGGGCCCGGATTGGCGACCTGGGCGGTGAGGCCATCCGCAACGCGATCACGGCAGGCATCACCGAGTACGAGGTTGCGTTGATCGGCACCGAAGCCATGGTTCACGAGATCGCCCGCACGTTCCCGGACTCGGAAATCCGCGACACCTGGGTCTGGTTCCAGTCGGGCATCAACACCGACGGCGCCCACAACTGGGCCACCACCCGGAAGATCCAGGAACACGACATCCTGTCCCTGAACTGTTTCCCCATGACCAGCGGCTACTACACGGCGCTGGAGCGGACCCTGTTCTACGGCGAACCGGATGCCCGATCCCTGGAACTGTGGAACATCAATGTGGAGGTCCACAAGCGCGGCCTTGAACTCATCAAACCCGGCGCTGTCTGCAAGGACATCGCCGCGGAGCTCAATGAGATCTACGTCAGCCACGGCTTGCTGGCTAACCGCACGTTCGGATACGGCCACTCATTCGGTGTGCTGAGCCATTACTACGGACGCGAAGCCGGCCTGGAACTGCGTGAAGACATCGACACCGTTCTGGAGCCGGGCATGGTGGTGTCCATGGAACCGATGATCACGGTGCTGGACGGCCAGCCGGGTGCCGGCGGTTACCGCGAGCACGACATCCTGGTGGTGGGCGAAGACGGAGCTGAGAACGTCACCAAGTTCCCGTTCGGTCCCGAGTACAACATCATCGGAGCCTAGTGATCCGGCCGGTGGACACAGCGTGGGGTCCACCGGCCATACGCCCCTTCCCCAGCGAAGTCCCGTGCCCCAGCGAAATATAGTGAAACCATGACTCCCACTGAATCCAGAGAAGCTCCTGATACCGGCAACGGCAACGGCAACGGCAACGGCGACAGCAAAAGCACCTCGGTGATCGTCAACGCGATTGCCGTGTTGAGAAGCTTCACTGCCGATGAACCGCTTCTGGGAGTCACCGAAATCGCGGGGCGGATCGGCTTGCACAAGAGCAGCGTCAGCCGCATTCTGGCGACGCTGGAACAGGAAAACCTTGTAGAGCGCGACGTCGATTCGCGCAGGTTCCGCTTGGGTCTGGGGATGATCGCCATGGCTGGCCCTCTCCTGGCGGAACTCGAAGAGCGGCGCGTTGCCTACCCGGTGCTGCGCGAACTAACTGAGCGGACGGGGGAGACGAGCGCGCTCATGGTGTGGAACGGCAACGAGTCCATGTGTGTGGAACAGATCCCCAGCCGGCATCAGGTCAAGCACCTCGCTCCACTGGGTGCCCGGTACAACGAAGCCCTGAGCTCGTCGGTGCAGGTGTTCCTTGGCTCGGAGAACGAGGACCGTGTACGCCAGTTGTTGCGCAGCGGTTCCATCATCCTTCCTGGTCTGGACGAGGACGCTGTTGAGGCGTATCTGGCCCGGGTGGGAGAGTCCACGAAGCGCGGCTGGGCTGTGAACTTCGGGGAGACGTCCATTGAGGAAGTTGGGGTGGCCTCGCCCGTTTACGATCATCGCGGCGACATCGTCGCGTCCGTCCTTATTCCGGCGCCTAAATTCCGTGTTTCGCAGGACACTCTGAACAGCCTCGGTGAAGCCTGCGCCGCAGCCGCTGCCAAGGTCACCACGCGGCTGGGTGGCCGCTCTCCGCGCTAAGCCGGAAAAACCGCCGTCGAGCGGAGGGGCGGGGCGTGAAAAACGGCGGCCGTCCCCGCAAGGAGGCGGTCGCCGTCGTTGTTTCACAAGACGAGCGGAAGGGTGTTACATCTTCCTTCGAGCCGTCGTTGTTTCGTCCATGGCATCCCTGCCCAACCAGGCTCCCAGGCCGATCATGGCGACGCCGAGGATGAGGTGCAGCCAGTTGTCAGCCGTGTTGAACGGGATGAAGTTGGCGCCCGTTTCCTGGTTGATGACCAGGCCGTAGATCCAAAGAACGATGTATACGGCGCCGCCGCCCAGGAGGAACAGGCGGGCCATGCGTGCGTTCCTTGCCATGGCCAAGCCGGCCACGCCAAACAGCAGATGAACGATGTTGTGGAGTACGGACACTTGGAAGACTCCAAGCAGCATGGCGCCGGATTCATGTCCCGCAAAGGTCATGGCGCCGAAATTGGTGGTGATTCCCGGGATGAAGCCCAGGACGCCTACCAGCAGAAATACAATGCCAACGCCCATGGCGGTGTTGTGAAGTGTCAACCCCATCATGTGGTGGTGTTCGGCGGGGTGCGAAGCGGTGGTCATCAAGTCCTCCCTTTCACGCTGTTACCCGGCTCTTCTCATGGAGAGCCGACCTGCGGCAAGGGTGTGGCAAAACCTTGCCGACGCCGCCATAATACTCCTGAAATGCCTCCGATAGCAGGGGATGTGCCCAGTTCAGCGGCGGTTAGCATGGAATTATGAGCCAGGCTCCCAACGGACGTGTTCACACGATCTTCCATGACACCCGGGATTTGACGCCTTTCCGCGAGGGCTATGTTCGTACGCCTGTGCGCGGACTGGCTGACGGCATGAATGACGTGCTTTCCGGCGTGCTCGGCGGTCGTGACCACGCGCGTTTGTCCGTTACCGGAAATGTGCCGCGACTGAAGATGCTCTCCTCCAAGACGGTGAAGTCCATGCACGAGGCCGTGTTTGCGTCCACCGAACCCGATCCCCTGCTGGCTTTCGGTCGCATGAATCCCGGATGGGCAGGGCTGTGTCACGTCATGGCGGGCCTGCTCGCGTATAAACACGGTAGTTTCCTGCGTGCGTCCGAGCTGCTGCAGCGCGGTTTAACAACAAGGATCGACGACGACGCCAGCCAGTTCTCGGCGATGTATCTTGGGCAGGTTGTCACCCGGGTTGAGGTGGCCGAGCGCATCGAGGTTCCGGTTTTGTTCAGTGAGGAGTCGGTGTTCCTGGCGTTGTCCCACTGTCTCCGCGAAATGGGCATGACCGAGGCGGCGTTGGAAGCCGTGGTGACGTTGCCGCCGTCGTTGCCTTCTGCGTTGGCGCGCTGCACGGCAGCGTTCGCCGTGGAGCGTCACCGTGACGTGGTGCTGTGGACGGAGGGTTTGCTGAACACGGACGATCTCTCGGCGGCGCTCCTGTTAATACGTGCGCGTTCACAGCGGGCGAGGGGTGACTTCGACTCGGCCCAGCTGGCCTTGAAAGAAGTGATCCGGCGCCGGAAGACCAATCTGGCGTTGAAGAATGACGCGTTGACTGACCGGGCGTTGCTCGCCCTTGACCAGGGTCGCCGTACGCTGACTCCGCGGTCCAAGCGGCCGGCCCCGCCTGCTGAGCTGGAGACCTTGGAAGTTATCCGCAAGGACGCTGAGATGCGGCGTCTTTGGGAGAACGACTTCCGGCATTTGGGCGGCGAGTAGAAAAGCCATTGTGTCTTCCGTGGGAGAGGCGTAGTCTCTTAATCAACAAATCAGTTGATCAATTATTTAGTTGATTACAGATTGTTTGCTACGAAAGGCGCACGCGGGAATGGAACCAGATGCTCAGGGCCCGGACACCCTGGATAGAGCCTTCATGGCTTTGGCGGATCCGGTACGGCGGGCCATGGTGGCCCGGCTGTCCCGGGGAGACGCCACGGTCAATGAGCTCGCTGAGCCATTCGCCATCACCAAGCAGGCGGTTTCCAAGCACATACAGGTCCTGGAACACGCAGGATTGGTAACCCGCTCGCGTGACGCCCAGCGCCGGCCTGTTCATTTGGACGCAGCCGCTTTGGAACGGTTGACCGCCTGGATTGACCAGTACCGGCTGATTGCCGAGTCCCGTTTCCGGCAGCTGGACGAGCTGCTGGGTGCAGGCATCCCGCACGAGGAACAAACAAGGAAAGAGGAATCGAAATGAGCAATCCAACAACCATCACCGCTGATAGTGGCGTGCCGTTCGTTGACACGGTCCGCGAGTTCGACGCTCCCGTCAGTGCAGTTTTCAAAGCCCATGTTGACCCGGACCTCCTGGCCAAGTGGCTGGGCCCGCGCAGCACGACGACCAAAATTACCGAGTACAACGCCTCCACAGGCGGCAGTTGGCGCTACGAAAGCGGTGACGACAGCGGGATGTACGGCTTCCGCGGCGTTTTCCACACCGTTGAATCCGACGCCCTGATCATTCAGACCATCGAGTTCGAGGGCGCACCCAACCAGGTGGTCATCAGCACCACCACCTTCGAGGAAATCGATGGCAGGACGCGGATGTCAGCCCACGAGGTCTACCCCTCCGTTGAAGCTCGGGACATGGCTTTGGCCACGGGGATGGACTACGGCGTGATCGAAGGATACGAGCGGTTGGATGAACTGCTTGCCGCCTAAGCTCCCGCCGGCTGTAGAAGCGGTAGGAGTTGCTCCGACAGCAGCACTGTCCCCAACCCGATCATGATGATCCCGCTGACCAGGGTCACCACGCGGGCGGCGCCGGGCCGGGAAGCCAGCAGCTTCCTGGACGTCAATGCGACGGCCGTGTAGACCACCCCGGCAAGGACAACGAAAGTCAGGCCCAATAGGCCCGACTGGACCGGAACGGGCAGTGCTGCCTCGGGGCTCACGAACTGTGGCACCAGCGCCACGAAGAAAAGCAGGCCCTTGGGATTGATACCGCTGGTGCCCATGCCCTGAAGGAACGTGCGGAGCTGGTTATCGGACTGCACGACGCCGCCTTCCGCACTGAAGCTCGCGCCTCGCCAGGAGCGGATGGTAGCCACGCCGAGCCACAGCAGGTAGGCGGCTCCCGCGATGGTCAGCCACCCCAATAGTCCCGGAACTCCAGCAAGCAGGGCCGCCAACCCAGCCGCCATCAGCAAGGTATGGATCACATATCCGCTGCACAGCCCGGCGACGGCGGGGACGAAGCTGCGTTGCTTGAGCCCGGCCGAAATCGAGTAGGCCCAGTCGACGCCGGGCGTGCACGCCAAGCTGACGGCAACAATCATGAAGGCCAGGAACAGCTGCGGGTTCACGTTTTCTCTCCAGGGCTAGGTGGTAGGAAAACTCTAGGGAAAATCAGCCCATAAGTGTTCCCATTTTTAGCCCGCTATCCGGTCTTCTGGGTAAGATTATTGCGTGATCGACGGAATTGATAGAAGTATTTTGCGCCACCTCAGAGAAGACGGCCGGATGACTGCCACGGCTCTTGCCTCGAAGGTGGGCTTGACGGTGGCTCCATGCCATCGGCGTCTCCGCGATCTGGAGTCCTCGGGGGTGATCCGCGGCTACCGTGCAGACATCGATCCTGCGGCTGTGGGGCTGGGTTTCGAAGCGATTGTTTTTGTCACCCTCAAGCAGGTGGAACGCACCATCATGGCGGAGTTTGAGGAGCGTGTCACAGCAAGCCCCAACATCGTGGAGGCGCAGCGGCTTTTTGGGTCCCCGGATTACCTGCTTAAGGTCATTGCCGCGGACCTGCCCGCGTATCAACGGTTCTACGACGACGAACTGGCGGCGCTCCCCGCGGTGGAACGGCTCACCTCAACGCTGGTGATGAAGAACCTGAAAACCAACATCGGACCGCCGGTCTAGGCCTTCTTTATTCGGCCAGTAGGCCGGTGGTTCGGTACGGGATGACTTCCCGGAGGAACATGCTGGTGGACGTGCGCACGATCCCGGGGCATAGGCGAATCTCTTCCGATACCCGGTAGAGATCGTCCGGACTCTTGGCCACCACTCTAATAATGAGGTCGGTATCACCGGCGGGGGCGTGGCATTCAAGGACTTCGGGGATCTCCCGCAAGGCGGCGATGGCCTCGTTCAGGTGGCTTTGGTCCAATTCAGCGCTGACGGCGGCAGCCACGCCACGCCCCAAAGCCGATGGCAGGACGCGGCTGCTGTTGGGCCGGAGGGCTCCGGACGCCGTCATTCGTTCCAGGCGCGACTGAACTGTTCCCCGAGCAAGGTGCAGCTTCTGGGCAAGCACCATGATGGGCACCCGGGGATCCTCGTCCAAAGCGGCGAGGATCCGGCGGTCCGTGGCGTCGAGTTCCTGCAAAGTGACCACTTCCTGACTAAGTTTTCGCGTCAGACTAGTCAGATCGACCAATCATTATGATGTCCGTTGCACCAACTGTATGTCTCCTGCTCAAATGGTGACAACGAAGCAGGCCAAGGCTACCGCCGGAACCCGCAGGCACCAGGACCCCGGCACACCACCCGGAGCCCTGCACAGGTTTCCCGCAAGGAAGCAGCCGCTGATTGACTCTTGTTCACAGCATTGTCATTCTGCACCCGCCCGTTCACCCGGGCGTCACAGCAAGAGCCCCTGAGCTACCGGATCGTTGCGGTAGCTGAGGGGCTCTTGTGGTTGCTGGCGACTTTTGCCGGCGATTTCTGCTGGCACGGTTGCCTGGCGGGCGTTGCCGGCCGTTCTGCCCCGGCCCCTCCTGTCCGCCGCATAGGCTTGGATCATGACTTCTGCTGGCCGCTTCGCCCCGAGCCCCTCCGGCGAATTGCACGTCGGCAACCTTCGCACCGCAATTCTCGCCTGGCTCTTCGCGAAGTCCAGCGGCCGGAAATTCCTGCTGCGCGTCGAGGACCTGGACCGCGCCCGGTCCGGTGCCGAGGCGGGGCAGCTCCGCGATCTGCAAGCCGTCGGCGTCAGCTGGGAGGACGCCGTCGTACGCCAGACCGAGCGCGCGGAGCTGTACGCCGCAGCTATTAAGCGTCTGAGCGCCGAAGGGCGCACCTATGAGTGCTTCTGTACGCGGCGCGAGATCCAGGAAGCGCCGTCCGCTCCGCATGCGCCGCAGGGCGCCTATCCGGGGACATGCCGGCGGCTTTCGCACGCCGAACGCGAGATCCGGCGTGCGACGCGTCCCGCTTCCATCCGCCTTCGCTCCGAGGTTTCGGAGTGGGGTGTTGAGGACCAGTTACATGGCCAGTATGTGGGTGTGGTGGATGACTTTGTGCTTCGCCGAAACGATGGTGTCACGGCCTATAACCTCGCTGTGGTTGTTGACGACGCCGCCCAGGGAATTGACCAGGTGGTGCGGGGCGATGACCTCCTCCCGTCCACCCCGAGGCAGGCATATTTGGCGACGTTGCTGGGGCTGCAGATACCTGAATACGCGCACGTTCCGCTGGTGGTGAACCACGACGGCGTCAGGCTGGCGAAGCGCGACGGTGCCGTCACGCTGGGCGACCTCGCCGCCGTCGGAATTCCCGCCGAACGCGTACGTGACCTGATCCTTGAGTCCCTCGACCTGCCCGACGGAAGTGTGCAGGATGCCCTGCCCCACTTCACGCCGAAGAACGTGCCGAAGGAGCCCTGGGTGTGGAAAACTCCCCGGGCTTGAACCAACCGCCGCGTAGGCTGTCTGGATGCAGTCACAGCTGATCGCCCCAGGTTTCGAACCCGTCGCCGAGCTCTTCGGCCGTTTTCTCGAGCAGGATCCTGACTACTCCGCGCAAGTTGCGGCATACCACCGCGGCGTTAAAGTGCTGGACCTCAGCGGCGGTCCGCACATCCGCCCCGATTCCGTCACAGGAGTCTTCTCGTGTTCCAAAGGCATGGCAGGCCTGGTCATGGCGTTGCTCGTCCAGGACGGCCAGTTGGATCTTGACGCGGAAGTGGTCAAGTACTGGCCCGAATTCGGCGCTGAGGGCAAGTCTTCCGTCACGGTTGCCCAGCTCCTTTCGCACCAGGCCGGGCTCCTTGGAGTGGAAGGCGGACTGACCCTTCACGAAGTCAACAACTCCGAGCTCGCAGCCGCCAAGCTCGCGCAACTTCCGCCGCTGTGGAAGCCCGGAGTGGCCTTCGGATATCACGCGCTGACTATCGGCATCTTCATGGAAGAGCTGTGCCGCCGCATCACTGGTTCCACGCTGCAGGAGATTTTTGAGCAGCGGATCCGCGCGGTGACCGGTGCTCACTTCTACCTGGGACTGCCCGATTCCGAAGAGGGCCGCTTTGAGCCCTTCCGCTGGGCGGCCGATCCCTCATGGCCATGGGTGGACCCGGCCAGCCACGTCGGCCTGGCTGCCAACGCGGCCGTCGGCGATGTCCTTGATCTTCCCAACATCCGGGAAGTCCGGGCCGCTGGGCTGAGCTCGGCGGCGGGCGTGGCCAGCGCGGATGGCATGGCGAGGATCTATGCGGCGGCGCTGACCGGGTTGGAAGGTGAACCCGCGATCCCTCCCCTTCTGACGGAGGAGACCATCCGGAGCGTTTCCGCTGAGCAGGTCTTCGGGATCGACCGCGTGTTTGGCGAGACGGGCTGCTTCGGCACCGTTTTCATGAAGTCCCACACGCGGATGCCATTCGGCAGTTACCGCGCGTTCGGGCACGACGGCGCCAGCGCATCTTTGGGCTTCGCGGACCCCGTGTATGAACTCGGCTTTGGGTACGTGCCTCAGACGGCGGAGCCCGGGGGAGTGGGGTGCCGCAACTTCCGGCTGAGTTCGGCCGTCAGGGAAGTGATTGCTGGCTTCGCGGCATAGTGTTGCTGAACTGCGTAGGGTTGCTGAACTGCGTAGGGTTGCTGAACTGCGTAGGGTTGCTGAACCGCTTAGTGGAGCTGAACTGTTGGGGGAAGTTGTGCGGCCGGGACTCCGGCGGCCATTCCCGCCCATAAGGTGTCGGTGGTAGCGGTGATGACGTCTTCCACTGAATTTCCGTCCAACTGCCCGCCAGCCGCGAGAAGGGCTGTGCCATGAAGGCTGACGAAGCACACCATGGCCAAGGTTTCGGGGTTGCCGGCAGCCAGGACGCCGGCCTCCTGCGCTTCGGCGATCATGGCTTGGGCAAGGTGTATCCCTTGCACTCCGGTGTTTCGCAGCTCATCACTGGAATCAGGGTGGTGCTTGGTGGAGTACATCACCGTCAGCAGGGCGGGATGCTCAACTGCGAAGTCGACGTACGCTTTCCCAACACTGACGAAGCGGCCGCGAAGGTCTTCGCCGGACTGGGCGGCACCTTGGATGAGCCGGTTCATTGATTCAAAGCCGGCCAGTGCCACGGCGTCGATCAGGGCCTGCTTGTCGCGGAAGTGCTTGGCCGGGGCGCCATGGCTGACGTTCACGTCGCGGGCCAGCTGCCGCAGGGATAGTCCCTCCACGCCGGCCTCTTCGATGGTTTCCACGGCGCGTTCCAGGAGGGCTTCCCGAAGTTTGCCGTGGTGGTAGGGCTGGTCAGTCATGGCTCAAGTCTATGCCAATGTAGTCATTGACAACAAAGTAGTCACTGCCTACCATGTAGACAGCGACAACATTAGATACGCCTCAACCGATGGGATCCACCAATGACCATGACCTACGCAGGTACCACTGCACTCATCACCGGTGCCAGCTCCGGCCTCGGTGCCGAGTTCGCCGCAAAATTTGCTGCCCGGGGCTCCAACCTTGTCCTTGTGGCCAGGCGTGCAGACCGTCTCGAGGAGTTGGCTCACGACTTGCGCTCCCAGCACGGTGTCACCGTTACCGTGCTGCCCATGGACCTGGGCCGTGCAGGAGTTGGACGCGAACTCTTCAGCGAACTGTCCGGCCGGGGAATCACCGTGGACACCCTGATCAACAACGCAGGATTCGCTACCCACGGTCCGTTGGTGGACGAAGACCAGGACACCATTGCCTCTGAGATTTCCTTGAATGTGGCCGCCCTCGTGGATATCACCCGTGCCTTCCTGCCCGGTTTGCTCGCCTCCGGAAAAGGCGCGCTGCTGAATGTCGCCAGCACTGCCGCTTTCCAGCCCATTCCCGGCATGGCCGTTTACGGCGCCACCAAGGCCTTCGTCCTGAGCTTCACCGAAGCCGTGGCACACGAAACCAAAAACTCCGGGCTCAACGTCCTGGCCCTTTGCCCCGGTGCGACCCGCACCGAGTTCTTCGAGGTCCTTGGCGGCGAGTCCGCAGCCGTTGGCAAGATGCAGACCTCCGCGCAGGTTGTGGGAACCGCGCTGAAGGCTCTGGATCGCAAGGACACTCCGGGCAGTGTGGTCTCCGGTTGGGTCAACCGCGTCGCTGCAGGCTTCGCGCAGCGCTTGCCCAGGGCCGTCACCGTTGCCATCGCTGCGCGCGCAGTTCAGGACTGGTAGAGCAGGCTTGACGGGAAGTCCGGGTAGGACGGGCAGGATTGGCTGGGAAAGGAGTCCGGTGTTTCAGGGTCCGGAACAGCGGATAGCCTGAAGGGGAGGACCGATCCCCGCCGGTCCCTCTTCAAGCCGGAGGCCAGCATGACCGAACCACGCTTTACCGTAGAAACAGCCCAGGTTTTGGCCGAGGTGGCTCACAACCGGCAGAAGGACAAGCTCAAACGGCCGTACCGGGAGCACGTTCTGGCCGTGGGCGATGCGCTCGCCGACTTTGATGAAGACATCCAGATCGCTGGCTACCTTCACGACATCGCCGAAGATACGCCCATCACCCGGCAAGCCCTGCTGGAAATGGGAGTCTCGGAGCGTGCGGTAGACATCATTGAGCGCGTTACCCGTCGTTTCCATGATGACCCGGATGATTACGACGCCGGTATCCGCTTCGTTGCGGAGGACCACGACGCAACGTTGGTGAAAATCGCGGACAACGCCCACAACTCCCTGCCGGAAAGAGTCAAAGCGCTTGCGGAAAAGTGGCCGGACAAGCCTCCGGTAACCCGCTACGCCGATGCCCGTCCTGTGCTGTACACGGCAGTGCCGCGCGAAGAGGTCCGGATGATCCTGGAGCGGATCAACCCCTACCTGATCCGGGAGTTGGACGAGATCGTTCCCGAGTAGCCCCTGGCCACCCGTTGTGAGGCCTGCTCTGCGTGTCTGGAGGGGGGGGATGTGGGGCGCAGAGCGGGCCCCGCAACACACGGGAATGCCTAGCCCGCGGCGGTTTCCAGCCGACGGAGTGCCGCTGCCCGGCCTTTGTGGCCTCGTCGTTCGTCGTATGCGATGGACAGGCCAAGGACAAGCATCATTTCCAGCATGCACACCGGAACGGACACACCCGCTGCGGCCATGGCGATGCTTGCGGCTAAGCCGAGCACCACCAGAGTGGAGCTCAACAGAAGCTCGCGGTCCGGACCCAGCATGAGCCCGTAAAGGGTGGTGAGCGAGGCCTTGAACAGGATGACCGGGATGGCGATTGACGCCACGGCAGCAGCAGCCGGGATATGTGCCTCGTGATCGATGAAGTAGGCAGCAACGTGCAGGCCTGCACCTGTGGCGGCAATGGCCGCAAAGATGGGCATGTGCCCGTACCCGAACACCCATGAACGGTGCCGCTGGACGTGGAGCGCAGGGCCGGAGGGCAGGATGAAATAGATCCACCACATGGCGAAGGCCAGTCCGGTACCGCTCAAACCAACCAGCGCGGCATCCACTGACCAACTGTGGGTAGCCACGATCGCCCGCAGGGTTTCGATGGCACCGATCAGGCATTCACCCAGGGCAATGATGGCCAGCAGGCCGTATCTTTCAGCGATGTGATGCGCATGCCAGGGCGTCCGGATCTTCCGTTCGGCGAAGTACGGTGCCGCCATCTCCATGATGAACAGTGGCGCAGCGATAAGGAAGGTGGTGAGGACGTTCGCATCCACCACCAGCACAGCAACCCATCCAATTTGGACGATCCCCACGTACTTCGCGTAACGCAAACAGGTCTCGCGTCGTTCGGGATCCTGGCGGGCCGCCCGCAGCCACTGGAAGATCAGGGCCAACCGCATGACGATGTAGCCAAGGACCATGGTGACGTTGTCCACGTGCTTGCCTTCGATGATCGAGTGAAACATCGGCTCGATGCCCATAGCCAGGATCAGCACACCCACCATCTGGATCATGGTGACTACCCGGAAGACCCAGTCATCAGTGTCGTAGGCGCTCGCGAACCACGTGAAGTTGATCCACGCCCAGATGACGGCGAACATGGCGAAGGAGAAGGCTAGGAGACCCGGCCAAAAATGCGCCTCCGCCACGGCATGGGCGAACTGGCTGCCGGCAACACCGAAGGCAATAACAAAGGTCAGGTCGAAGAACAGCTCAAGCGGAGTTGCTGTCCGGTGCTTTTCGTGGGGATCGCGGCCGCCCATGCGGGAAAGTGCATGGCGAAGGGGATTCGAGGACATGGCTCAAAGATTACCGCTGCCCATGCCTCCTCGCCGAGATCGCCGGAATGCGTCGAGCTCGCCGGAATGTTCCGGCGACCCCGCAGCGTTCCGGCGAACTCGCGGAGTAGCCGGCCCTAGACACGCCCCAGTGCGTCGATGTCTTCGAGGAAGTCCTGGTGCACCTCGGGACTGACGGTGGTCCGTGTGTCACCAATCGCGTCGAGGTAGTCCTGGGTGACCGGCCCCTTACGCCCGTTGGAGGCTGGGCCCGCTGAACCGCTCGAGGCGGCACCGTCGTCGTACACTGCTTTTTCCAAGGCCCGCTGGGAGGCGCTGCGGGCTGCGAACTCGATGTCCGCGGGTGAGAAGCCCTCCGTCCGTTCCACCAGCTGGGCAATATCAACCGAGTCCACCACTGTTGCCGGGATGAATCGCTGCCACATGGCTTCGCGGGCATGGACGTCCGGGAGCCCGATGGGGATGACGTAATCGAAGCGGCCGTGGCGCAGGAACGCGGTGTCCAGTGCGCGGATGAAGTTGGTGGCGCACACCAGCAAGCGGCCCGGTTGTTCACGGAAGGCCGGGATGATTTTGAGGAGTTCGTTGGTGACGCCCTGCAACGGCGACGGCGGATCACCGGCACGCTGGGACGCGATCTCCTCCACTTCGTCGATGAACACTACGGCGTGTTCCAGCTCGGCGATTTCCAGGAATGTCTCGCGCAGCGCACCAGCCAGGCCCTTGGGATCGGCAGCCAGACGGGATGGGAACACTTCCACGAACGGCCACTCCAAGCGGGAGGCAATGGCCTTGGCAAACGTGGTCTTGCCGGTTCCCGGAGGGCCGAACAGCACCACGGCCCGCGGTGGAACCACCCCGTATTCGTCGGCGAGGTCTGCCTCGGCCAGGGGGAGGACCAGTCGACGTTCCAGGAGTTCCTTCTCGCGGCGCATGCCGGCCACGTTCTCCCAGAGATCGCGGGCAAGGATGCGCCCACCGAGCAGCCCCAATGCACCGAGTTCCTGCCGCTGCACGGGGATGGTCCGCTCGAAATAGCGCAGATTTTTCTTCACCACGAATCCGCGGCCCAGGAAGGCTTCCACCCGGGTCTCTGTTTCCGGCATGAGCGCGGAGAGTTTGTTGAGGCCGTGCGGGGCCATACGGTTCTCGACGGCGGACAGCAGCGAGGTGCCGATGCCCCGGCCGCGGAACTCGGGGAGGGTGGACAGGAAAACGATCCAGCCTTGATCGTGTGCTGCCCGGCCGACGGCTGCTCCCACCACCTGCTCACCCTGCACCGCAACCACCGCGTGGTCCTTTTCACAGGACGCCAGGACCTCCGACAACGCGTACACAGGCTCCACACCGTCTGCCTTGAGTGACTCCCAGAGGTGCAGGATGCCGTCCAAATCGGACGAGTGAAAGTCCCTGATGCGCCAGTTGCTCATGGCTGTATCTCCTGAGTCTGCTAAGTGAGTCGCCGTTGATCTCTTGGAGTTGAGCATAGGCGAAGCACCGCTGCAGGAGGTTGCGGGCCCGTTGCGTTACGAAACAGGGCTTGTCATGCGCGGCACAGCACGACGGCGGCCTGTCGCCGCCCGCATTCGTCCCGCCGGCGGAGGGGCCTCCTAGGATGGGCGCATATGGCACCTTTCAAGGGAGAATCGTGGGCCTGTTTTCCGGGAAGAGAATCAGAACGGCGGGGATGCTTGCGGGGTTGCTGGTGGGCACAGCCCTGGTGCCGGCCGCGCATGCAGCGGACACCGAGGATGTGACGGTCTACGGTCACCCGATCGTGGGGGCAGTGCTGTCCGTGGAGGGTGCTCCCGCCTACTTCGCCAACTGCGGCGGGAGCGGCGAGCCCAGCTATTCCATCCAGTGGCTTCGCGACGGCGAACCCGTGGAAACCAGTCCGCCTTATTCCCCTTACCTCTATCCTTTGGAAGCTGATGACATCGGTGGCCGGATCTCGGCGATAGCCACCGGATCACCTACCAACTGCGCCGGCCAGGAAGTTGCCACCGACGCATCAGAGGAGATACGCAAGGAACCCATGCGGGAAGAGGGTTTCACGGGCCGTGGGGTCTTTGAACTGATGGCCCGCAAGCATGACGGAACGCTGATGATGTACCTGAGCGGAGACGATGCCCAGGGTTGGCAGGAAACCCGCCAGGTGGGGCCGGGATGGGACGCGTTCACCAGGATCTTTGCCGCCGGCGACTTCACCACGGACGGGATCACCGACCTCATGGCCACGGACAGTTCGGGCACACTGTACCGCTTCCAGGGAACGGGTGACGGCGGTTTCTACACCTTCCGCCATGCCGTGGGCTGGGGGTGGAACAGCATCGACAAAGTGGTGGGCCCGGGCGATTTCGACGGCGACGGCCTCAACGATCTTTTGGGCAGCGAGGCGAACGGTGACCTGTATGTCTTCCCCTCGCACCCGTGGGGCGGGTGGAGTCCCAGGGCAAAAGTTGGCCAGGGCTGGGACGTCATGGATCTCCTGATTGGTCCCGGGGACTTCGACGGTGACGGAAACGTGGACGTCATTGCCAAGGACAAGGCTGGAGGCCTGTTTCTCTATCGCGGCGACGGCACAGGTGGATGGGCCAGCTCGCGCCAAATCGGGCAGGGTTGGAACGTACTCAGCAACGTCGGTAGTGCAGGCGACTTCAACCGGGATGGCTTCAGCGACGTTCATGGCGTGAACAGGGCCGGAGAGTTACTGATGTACTACGGCGATGGAAGCGGTGGGTGGAAGGGCGTCGAAACCGTGGGCTGGGGGTGGAACATCTTTAACGGACTCTACTGAGCCGGCTGCCACTGAACCAGCCCTTACTGAACTGGCCGCAGCCGCAGACCCTGCATGCCGCCGTCCACAGCAAGGGAAGTTCCCGACGTCGAGCCGGACAGCGGACTCGCCAGGTAAGCCACCGCGCCGGCCACCTCAGCAGGGTCCACCATCCGGCCGTGCGGTTGGCGGGCGTTAAGGGCCGCGCGCTCGCCGGCGGGGTCGGCGGCGGAATCGAGCAAGCGGCCAACCCAGGGAGTGTCCACGGTGCCGGGGTTCACACAGTTCACACGGATGCCCTCACGGACGTGGTCCGCTGCCATGGCGAGCGTCAGCGACAACAGAGCACCCTTCGACGCCGAGTACAGGGCGCGCTGCGGGAGTCCTGCCGTCGCTGCGATGGAACAGGTGTTCACGATCGCAGCCGCCGGGGATTCGCGCAGATAGGGCAGGGCTGCCCGGCTGACGCGCGCTATGCCTACAACGTTGACGTTGAGGACCCGCAGCCATTCGTCGTCATCGTTGGCTGAGATGTCACCTTGCGCGCCGATGCCCGCATTGTTGATCACGATGTCCAGGCGGCCGAACTTCTGCACTACATGCTCGACGGCGGCACGCACCGAGGCGTCATCGGCTACGTTGCACTGCACTCCGAAGTGCGGGCTGGTTTCGGGCGCGAGGTCCAAGACTGCAACCTGTGCACCCCCGGCGGCGAGGCGGTCAGCGATGGCTGCCCCGATTCCCGAGGCACCGCCGGTCACGAGTGCTGTCAGTCCGTGGAACTCGTTGCCCACTGCGGGTGCCATGGCGGGCTCAGGCGTTGGTGCCAGCGAAGGAAACGGCCTGCGCAGCACCGGCGCCTGAGCCGGCTTTCGCTCGGAAGTACTCCTGCCGCTGGCGTCCGATGCTGTCAATTTCCAGTTCCACCACATCGCCGGGCTGGATGAAGGGGAAACGCCCGGACATTGCCACGCCCTCGGGAGTGCCGGTGATGATCACGTCGCCGGGTTCGAGCACCATGTACTGGCTGAGATGGTGGACGATCGTGGCGGGGTCGAAGATCATGTCTGAGGTGTTGGAATCCTGGCGGGGCTCGCCGTTGACCAGTGTCTGCAGGCGCAGGCTGCTTACGTCGACGTCGGCAGCGGGAACCAGCCACGGGCCCAGGGGAGTGGAGCCGGGGAGGGATTTGCCCTTGGTCCACTGTCCGGCAGCGCCGGGAATCTGGTAGTCGCGCTCCGAGAGGTCGTTGGCCACGGCGTAGCCTGCGATGCAGCCTTCGGCCTCGGAAACGGAGGAAAGGTATGACGCTTCCCGCCCGATCACGATCGCCAGTTCCACTTCCCAGTCGTACTTTTCCGACGACGGCGGGATGGGGGCGGCGTCGAACGGGCCAGCGATGGTGTTGGTGGGCTTAAGGAAAGCTACGGGAACCTCGGGCGGCGTCGCGCCGGATTCGGCGGCGTGGGCGGTGTAGTTGAGACCGATGGCCACTACGGCGCCGGGGCGGGCAACGGGCGCGCCGATGCGGAGGCCCTCCGGCGAGATTGCGGGAAGTTCCCCCTTATTCAGGGCTTCGCGGGTCCGTTCGATGCCGTCGGCGGCGAGGAAACCGCCGTCGATGTCGTTGGTCAGGGCCGTGAGGCTGAAGTACTTCTCTGTGCCGTCGGCGTCCTGGGCAATGACGGCCGGTTGTTCGTTTCCGGCCGTACCCAGCCTGGCGAATTTCAAGGTCATGGCTTCCTCCGTGCGTTCGGGACTAACATCCGAGCTCTAGTGTGGTGTTTTCACCCATAATACGGAAATGTGACCCATTGACAAGGCAGACATCGGATGTTTAGGCTCGGTGAAGAATCGTGACGCACTTCAGGAGCCGCATGAGCACCATCACCGCAATGGATACATTCGATATCCGCTTCCCAACATCCCTTGAACTGGACGGCTCGGATGCCATGAATCCGGACCCGGACTACTCCGCCGCTTACCTGATCATCCGCACCGACGCCGGGGATCACCTTGAAGGCCATGGCTTCGTTTTCACCATCGGACGCGGCAACGAGGTGGAGACCGCAGCCATCATTGCCCTCCGCGGTCACATCGTGGGCCGGACAGTTGAGGCGCTGCTCAGCGACATGGGCGCCACCTGGAAGCTGCTGGTCCACGATTCCCAGCTCAGGTGGCTGGGGCCCGAGAAGGGCGTCATGCACATGGCCATCGGTGCGGTAGTGAATGCCCTGTGGGACCTGAAAGCCAAGCGCGCCGGGCTGCCCCTGTGGGAGCTGCTCGCTGGAATGACTCCGGAAGAGCTCGTGGCACTGGTGGACTTCCGCTACCTCACCGATGCCCTGACTCCGGACGAAGCACTGACCATTCTTCGCGCTGCAGAGCCCGGCAGGGAAGAGCGCATGGCGGCACTTCGCGCTGAGGGCTACCCCGCTTACACCACGACGCCGGGGTGGCTGGGTTACAGCGACGAGAAACTAACGCGGCTGGCCAAGGAAGCCGTTGCTGACGGATTTGCCCAGATCAAGCTTAAGGTGGGGGCCTCTCTGGAGGACGACATCCGCCGCGTCCGGGCAGCCCGTGAAGCCGTGGGACCGGACATCAAGATCGCAGTGGACGCCAACCAGCGCTGGGATGTCCAGGACGCCATCGACTGGATGGCCCACCTTGCCCCCTATGACATTGCCTGGATCGAGGAACCCACCAGCCCGGACGACATCCTGGGCCATGCCGCCATCGCCCGGGGAGTGGCGCCAATCCCTGTGGCCACCGGCGAGCACGTCCAGAACCGGGTGGTGTTCAAGCAAATGCTCCAGGCTGGCTCACTCCAGGTCCTGCAGATCGATGCAGCCCGCGTTGCTGGAGTGAACGAGAATGTTGCCATCCTCCTGCTCGCGGCCAAGTTTGGTGTGCCCGTTTGTCCGCATGCCGGTGGCGTGGGGCTTTGTGAGGCCGTGCAGCATTTGTCCATGTTTGATTTCGTTGCCGTGTCCGGCACAAAAGAGAACAGAACCATCGAGTTCGTGGACCATCTCCACGAACACTTCATCACTCCCGTGGTGGTCCACGACGGCGCCTACTGGCCGCCGTCGAGCCCTGGCGCCGGAAACGAAATGCTCCGTGAAACACTGGCCGCTTACAGCTTTCCCAACGGCCCCGTCTGGAAGGAATCCCGTTGATCCGGCACGCACCATGGTTTGAAGAAGCACGCCTTGGCATGTTCGTGCATTGGGGCCTTTACGCGCTCCCGGCACGGCATGAGTGGGTGATGAACCAGGAAGAAACCACCGTGGAGGAGTACTCCAAGTACTTCCAACGCTTTGACCCGGACCTCTATGACCCCCGGGAGTGGGCCAGGGCTGCCCGGGACGCCGGCATGAAGTACGTAGTCCTCACCACCAAGCACCACGACGGCTTCTGCCTCTGGGATTCGGCACTGACGGATTACAAAGCCACCAACACGCCCGCCGGCCGTGACCTGATCGCCCCCTATGTGGAGGCACTCCGGGCCGAGGGGCTCAGGGTGGGCTTCTATCACTCGCTGATCGACTGGCACCACCCGGACTTCACCATTGACGGGGTACATCCGCAACGCAACGCCGCCGACGTCGAAAGCCTGAACGCCGGACGCGATATGGCGCGCTACCGCGAGTACCTGCACGGTCAGGTGCGGGAACTCCTGAGCAACTACGGAACCATCGACTACCTGTTCTTCGACTTCTCCTACGCTGACACCAGGATCTCTGAATTTTGGGGCGGCAAGGGCAGCGATGACTGGGACTCCGAAAAGCTGCTGGCGATGGTACGGGAACTTCAACCCGGGATCGTGGTCAACGATCGCCTGGGCATCCCGGGGGATCTGGTCACGCCTGAGCAATACCAACCTACTGAGCCAATGATGCTCGACGGCGAAGCGGTCACCTGGGAGGCCTGCCAAACGCTGAACGGGAGTTGGGGGTACCACCGCGACAACCTCAACTACAAGACCGTGGACCTGCTCATCCGCATGCTGGTTGACGGGGTATCCAACGGCGGGAACCTGCTGCTCAACATCGGTCCCACGGGGCGCGGGAGTATCGATCCGCGTGCACTGACCTCGCTGGAGGGAATCGGGGAGTGGATGAAACTGCACTCCCGCTCCATCTACGGAGCCGGGCCCGCACCCTTCACCGCTCCGCAGGATACTCGCTACACGCAGCGCGGAAACCGGCTCTATGTCCACCTGTTCGCCTGGCCCTTCGAGTACATTCACCTGCCCGGACTCGCAGGAAAGGTGGAATACGCGCAGCTCCTCAACGATGCCTCGGAGGTCTTCCTCAAAGAAGTCGACCCGGACCAGGAAGCCTTCAACACCATTCCCGGAGGCCAGCCGCCGGGCACCCTCACCGTGAAACTCCCCGTACAACGGCCGGACGTGGCGGTTCCTGTGCTGGAGCTCTACCTCAAGGAGGCGGCCGGTGACTGAAAGCATCGCACTCCACACCCGCCTCAAAGCAGGAACGGAGGCGGAATACGCCGACGCCCACGCCAACATTCCCCCTGAGCTGGTGGCAGCGCTCAAGGAAGCCGGTGTACGGAACTGGCGGATCTGGCGCAGCGGACTCGATCTCTTCCACGTGGTGGACGTGGACAACTACCAAGCGATGCGCCACGCCCTCGCCCACCATCCGGCCAACGTGCCGTGGCAAGCCCGAATGGCTGAACTTTTAGAGGTCCAAGACGATTACTCAGGGGAGGACGCGGGTATCCAGAGAGTATGGGAACTGCCATGAACTCACGTGACCTCGGCAAACTCGGCAAGCTCGGCAAACTTGGCTTCGGCGGGGCGGGCATCGGTAACCTCTACCGGGCCATCCCCGACGGAGAAGCGCTCGCAACTGTCCTGGCAGCCTGGGACGCCGGAATCCGCTACTTCGACACCGCGCCCCACTACGGCCTGGGCCTGTCGGAGCAGAGATTGGGTGCCGTTCTCCGGGACAAGCCCCGCCACGAATTCATCATCTCCACCAAAGTGGGCCGGCTTCTGGAACCCAACGCCGGTGGCGGACAGGACCCCGAAGGATTCGACGTTCCCGCCGCCACCCGGCGCGTGTGGGACTTTTCCGAAGCAGGCATCAGGCGCAGCATCGAGGACTCCTTGGAGCGGCTCGGACTGGAGCAGGTTGACATCGCTTACCTGCACGATCCCGACGTCCACGATCTTCAGGCAGGGATCTCCCAGGGCCTTCCTGCCTTGGAGAAGCTGCGCTCCGAGGGATTGGTCCGGGCCATTGGCGTGGGCATCAACTCCGCCGAGGCCGCCCTGGAATGCGTCGAAGTCGCGGACCTGGACCTCGTGATGCTCGCCGGACGCTACACGCTGCTCGAGCAGCCCGACGTCCCGCTGCTTGAACGCTGTTTGGCGCGCCGCACCGGCGTCGTCAGCGTGGGCGCCTACAACTCCGGACTTCTGGCCCGGTCCGACGTCCCCGAAGACGCCCATTACAACTATGATCAGGCCCCGCCGGAGGTACTGGAACGGGCGCGTGCGCTCGCGGCCGTCTGCCGCGATTTCGGCGTAGAACTCCCGACGGCGGCACTCCAGTTCCCGCTGCGGCATCCGGCAGTGGTGAACGTGACAGCCGGGGCGACTTCTCCTGAACAGGTGGCCACGAACTCGGCCCGTATGGAGGCGCCCGTGCCGGACGAGCTGTGGGATGCGTTGGAGCGTGTCGGGCGGTGATTGATTCGCACCTCCATGTGTGGACCTTGGACACCTTCGTCACCGGCGGTGTGCGGCACTATTCGTGGCTTGGTCCGCAACATGGTGCCCTCTTCCGCAGCTTCGGCGCAGATGAGGTGCACGAGACTTTGGATGCTGCCGGGGTCAGGGGAGCCGTTCTGGTGCAGGCCGACGACACTGTTTCCGATACCGAGAGCATGTTGGCCGTTGCCGCGCGGAACCCCTGGGTGTTCGGAGTGGTTGGGTGGATCAGGTTGGATACGCCGGCTGAAGCTGCAGAGCAACTGCACCGGTTCACGGCTCACCCGGTTTTCAGGGGAGTGCGGCACCTGGTCCACGATGATCCGCGAAGTGACTTTCTGGATCTTCCCACTGTTCGGGATTCCTTGGCATTGGTGGCTCAGCGCGGGCTCACCCTGGACATCCCGGATGCGTTCCCCCGGCATCTGAGGTCCACCGTTCGGCTCGCCCGCGAGATGCCGGAACTGACCGTTGTGCTGGACCATCTGGGTAAGCCGCCGCTGGCTGATCCTGAGCTCATGGACTTATGGCGCACAGACTTCCTGGCTCTTGGACGGGAAACGAACTCGGTGGCCAAGCTGTCCGGGCTGCATGTGCCGGGAGTTGAGTACACCCCGGATGAGCTGCGGCCTGTGTTCGAATCAGCGCTGGAGGCTTTCGGGCCCGAACGCTTGATGATCGGCGGTGATTGGCCGGTAAGTACTTTGGGCGCACCCTACGGCCGGACGCTGGATGTGCTGCTGGAACTGCTCTCCTCCTTGAGTCCCTCGGAGCAGGAACTGGTTCTTGAGGGCACGGCCATCCGGACCTATGGCTTGGGAGTCACCCCTCTGGCCGAGGGTTAGAGCGTCTGCCTGATACAGCCTAGAGCGCCTGCCGCAGCCAGTTCTCCACGCCGCTGATGTGCACGGTCACCAAGGCACGCACCAGTTCGGCATCGCCCCGCTCCAGGGCGTCCGCGATCGCGTGGTGCTCGGCCAAGGTGTGCGCCACAGCTTTTTCCTGTGTCAGTCCACGCCAGATCCGGGCCCGCACGGTGCTGCTGGAGAGGGCTTCCAAGAGGCTCCCCAGGTAGTCGTTTCCCGCGGCCTCGGTGATGATGCTGTGAAATTGCAGGTCGTGGGCCACGAGTTCTTCGACGTCGGTGGTCTCGTCGATCCCGTCCATGGTGCTTCTCAGGGCCAGCAGCTCGTCCGGCGTGATTTTGCCCGCGGCCAAGTGCGCAGTCGCAGGTTCCAGGATGCGTCTGACCTCAAAAAGTTCCAAAATGGATCGGTCTTGGTGCAGGTCCACCACAAAGGCCACGGCTTCGTTGAGCAGTTTCGCGTCAAGGCTGGTCACGTAGGTTCCATCGCCGCGGCGAACATCCAGCACGCGAATCAGCTCCAAGGCTTTCACGGCCTCGCGCAAGGAACTCCTTGAAAGACCGAGCCGTTCGCTCAGTTCCTTTTCCGGCGGAAGTCGATCGCCGGCCTTGAGTTCGCCGCGGATCAGCATGTCTTTGATCTTGCTGATCGCCTCGTCTGTGACAGCCATGGACCAATAGTAGCCACGAATGATCGGATGTCTGTTTCCGCCGCCTCCCCACCCAACTGAGTAACAGCACATGTTCTACTGAGCGGTCATTGGGACGTTTGCTGTTACTCAGTTGGGGGCGTTAACCGACGACGGCGGCACCTGGGTTCCGATTGTTACGGAACCCGGGTGCCGCCGTCGTGAGTCAGCGAGTTGTTGCTTGTTACTTATCGCCGCCGGGAAGCGGACGGTTGGCGATCACCGGCGCGCTGCCCGTGTAGCCGTCGCGGGTGGCAGCAAGCTCATGAATTTGCTTGCGGCACAGGAACCAGCCCCACACCATGAGCCCGCAGGCAATCGCGGTGACCAACATGGTCAAGGGGGACTCGATGAACACCATGATCAGGACAGCCAGCAGGAAGACCAAGGACAACCAGCCCGTGTACGGGGCGCCGAACATCCGGAAGGAGGGGCGCTTCACCCAGCCCTTGTCGGACCAGCGTTTGAGCTGCATCTGGCACAGGACGATAGTGGCCCAGGTGACGATGATGCCCACCGATGCGACGTTGAGGACGATTTCGAAAGCATCGGCCGGGACCAGGTAGTTCAGCGGAACACCGAGCAGGGAAACGCCGGCCGTGATGGCGATGCCGCCGTACGGAACGCCGGCCTTGTTCATGCGCTGGGCGAACTTCGGGGCCGAACCGGCCACGGACATGGAGCGGAGGATCCGGCCGGTGGAGTACAGCCCGGCGTTCAACGAAGACAGCGCCGCGGTGAGGACCACGAGGTTCATGATGACATCCACGCCCTCAACACCAATGGAACCGAAGAACGTCACGAAGGGGCTGACGCCCTTTTCGTAGGCGGTGTACGGGAGCAGGAGTGCCAGCAGGATGACCGAACCAACGTAGAAGACAGCGATGCGGAAGACCACGGAGTTGATGGCCTTGGGCATGATCTTCTCCGGATTGGCAGTTTCACCAGCAGCGGTGCCCACCAGTTCGATCGAAGCGTAAGCGAACAGCACGCCCTGCATGAGGATGATCATGGGCAGGATGCCGTTGGGGAAGATACCGCCGTTGTCCGAGATGAGGCTGAAGCCCACTTCCTGTCCATCCACCGGGGTGCCGAAGATGACGAAGTAGGTGCCAACAAGGAGGAATGCCACCAGTGCGGCCACCTTGATCAACGCGAACCAGAACTCCATTTCGCCGAAGACCTTCACGGAAACCAGGTTGAGGCAGAGGACTACCACCAAGGCAATGAGCGCCCAGGCCCACTGCGGAACGGCCCCCATCCAGGCGATGTATTTGCCGAAGAAGTTCATGTACAGGGCCACTGCGGTGATATCCACGATGGTGGTGGTGGCCCAGTTGATCCAGTAGAACCAGCCCGAGACGAAGGCAGCCTTCTCGCCGTAGAACTCGCGGGCATAGGAAACGAAGGATCCCGACGACGGGCGGTGCAGAACCAGTTCGCCGAGTGCACGGAGGATCAGAAACGCGAAGAAGCCACAAACTGCATAGGCGATGACAAGGGAAGGGCCAGCTGCGTTGAGTCGGCCGCCGGCACCCAGGAACAGCCCGGTGCCGATCGCGCCGCCGATCGCAATCATCTGGATCTGGCGGGGCTTGAGGTCCTTGTGGTAACCGGAGTCCTCCTTGTGGAGGGCTTTCTCGCTGGCGTGCGCTTGGGCCGGGACCGTGTGGTCCGTGATGGGGTTGGTCATTGGAATCCTTAGGGGTGTCCTGTTGGGGGTGTCCTGGGCGCGTCCGGGGAAGGATTCGGGCATGCAGAACTAAGCCTCGTGGGGGTAGGCCTCATGGGGCGGGACGGCTGGTGGGTGCGCTTACAGGCCAGTTTCGGCCTATTTGCTGAGATTTGCCAGACGTTCGGGGCTGAGCAGTTCTTCAAGCTGGGCAGCGGTCAGGAGACCGTGCTCCAACACGAGTTCTGCAACGCCCTTGCCCGTTGCCAGCGCTTCCTGGGCGATAGCGGTGGCGGAGGCGTAGCCGATATGCGGGTTCAATGCCGTGACGAGACCGATCGACTGCTCCACGGTAAGCCGTAGCCGTTCGGTGTTTGCTGTGATGCCCCGGACGCAGCGTGCCGTAAGGGTGCGGCACGCTGCTTCCAGGTGGGAGATGCTCTTGTGCAGGCTGTGCACAATGATCGGTTCGAAGGCGTTCAGCTGAAGCTGGCCAGCCTCCGCGGCCATGGTGACGGTGACATCGTTGCCGATGACTTCGTACGCCACCTGGCTGACCACTTCCGGGATCACCGGATTGATCTTGCCGGGCATGATCGACGAACCGGACTGCACTGCCGGAAGGTTGATCTCACCAAAACCCGCACGCGGTCCAGAAGACAGCAAGCGGAGATCGTTACAAATCTTGGAGAGTTTCACTGCCACGCGCTTCAGCACACCGGACAGGTGGACGAACGCGCCCACGTCCTGGGTGGCCTCAATGAGGTCAGCAGCAGTGAGGAGGGGAAGGCCCGTGATTTCGGCCAGGTGACGGCACGCGGCGTCCGCGTATCCGGCCGGGGCATTCAAGCCCGTACCGATTGCCGTGGCACCAAGGTTGATCTCGTGGATCAGCATGTGGGACTCGTCCAGGCGTGCGCGGTCCTCACCGATGGTCACGGCGTACCCGCCGAACTCCTGGCCGAGTGTCATGGGAACCGCGTCCTGCAACTGCGTGCGCCCCATCTTCACCACGGTCCGGAACTCCCGGCCCTTCTCAGCGAAAGCCAGCTCGAGTTCTTCTAGGGCTTCAAGGAGTTCCTTCACGGAGAAGATCGTGGCGAGGTTCACCGCCGTCGGGTAGACGTCGTTGGTGGACTGGCTCAGGTTCACGTGGTCATTCGGGTGAAGCTTGGAGTAATCGCCCTTGGGGTGGCCCAGGATCTCCAGGGCACGGTTGGCGATCACCTCGTTGGCGTTCATGTTGGAGCTGGTACCCGCGCCGCCCTGGATCACGTCCACCATGAACTGCTCGTGCAGCATGCCGTCCATGATGTCCTGGCAGGCCTGTTCAATAGCACCTGCCTTTTCGGCGTCCAGCAAGCCAAGCTCGTGGTTGGTGCGTGCGGCTGCCTGCTTCACGGCGGCCAGGCCCCGGACCAGGTGCTTGTTGGTGGAGAGCGGCTGCCCGGTGATGGGGAAGTTCTCGATGGCGCGGAGGGTATGGACGCCCCAGTAGGCATCCGCGGGTACATCACGGTCGCCCAAAAGGTCGTGTTCGGAACGGAGGGGGATCGCCTGATCGACGGTGGTCATAGCTGTCCTTGGTTTAGTTGCTGAAAATTTTTGCTGCACGGAGCTCGCCGACCGGAAGGCCGCCGCCCAGCACAGGTGGGCTCTGAAGCGTGTCCAGGCTGCCGCCGTCGACGCCCAACCGGCGAAGAACCTCAACCGTGATGGGCATGCGGGCGCGGTCGCCGCCGTCGGAAATCTTCACCGCGACGCCGGTGCCGTCCGGGAGGCCAACCAGCTGGAGGCCTTCAAAGCCGTCCTTCGCGAGCAATCCGGGAACGGCACGCATGAGGGCCGTGACGTCGCGTCCCTCGCCGGCCACCATCTCCGGGAATCGGCGCATGGCGTGGGCTACCTTGCCTTCGTCGGTGCTTTCGTCGGCAGCGGCGAGGCGGCCGTAGGCGCGGGCCATGCCATGCAGGGAGTGCGCGAAGAGAGGGGTTCCGCAGCCATCCGTACTGACAGCAGCGGCTTCCTCGCCGGTGAGGTCGGTGATGGTGTCGCGGACCAGGACCTGCAACGGGTGCTCAGGGTGCAAGTACCCCTCAACAGGCCAGCCGTTGATGACGCAGACGGCGGTCATGGAAGCGTGCTTGCCGGAGCAGTTCTGCGCGATTTGGGTAGGACCGTTGCCGGCGCGGAGCCATTCTTCACGCTCAGCGACGCCGTACGGCAGGTCCGTGCTGTTGCCCAAGGCCGCTTCGGTGAGGCCATGCAGCTTCAGGATTTCAGCGGCGCCTTCTCGGTGCATCTGTGCGCCGGAGTGGCTGGCAGCGGTGAGGGCAAGGAGGTTTTGGGGGATGTCCAAACCGGCCTTGAGCAGGGCGACGGCTTGCAACGGCTTCAGGCTTGAACGCGGGTACATCGGCGCGTCCGGCTCGCCGGCCTCGACGGCCGTGCTGCCGTTATTGCGGAGGGCGATCAACGATCCGTAGTGGATGCTCTCCACCAGGCCGTCGCGGGTTACCTCTACGAGCGGGACGTGGTGGGGCGTCTTGAGGCTCTGCGCAGTAGCGGGCGCGGCTGCTTCGGGCGCGGCCTTGTGGGCCGGTGCTTCGGGGACGGGCATGGTGGCGGTGTCCTTTGGATGTGTCATTTGCTGAGGATCGTGTCCAGTGCCACGCTGACGGCCTCCAGGTGGGCGGCCATCGCTTTGCTTGCGGCTTCGGAGTCGCCCGCTTCGATTGCGTTGAGCACGGCGACGTGTTCCTCGTCCGAGCGGTGTTGCCGGTCTGCAACGAGGTTCAAAGTTTCGGACTGGTGGGCCAGCGCTTCACGGATATCCGAGACGACACTGGCAAACACCCGGTTTCCGCTGGCGCGGGCCACTGCTGAATGGAAGCTGGCATCCAGGTTCACCCAGGCTTCGGGATCGTTCTCGGTGAGCATCTCCTGGACGATGTCCTTGAGGTGCTCCAGTTCTTCCTCGGTCCTTCTTTGAGCCGCCAGTCCCGCTGCCGGGATCTCGATGTGAGGACGTGCTTCGTTAAGATCACGTGCACTGTACTGACCCAAGGTAAGGTCATTAGCAACCTTGTTGGCCACAATGAAAGTGCCCTTGCCGGTCTTGGTCACGGTGAGGCCCAAGGTGTTACAGGACCTCAGCGCTTCACGTATTACCGAGCGGCTTACGCCGTACTGACCCGCAAGCGTTGCCTCGGAACTCAGCTTGGTCCCGATATCGAACTGGCCGCCCTCAATGGCGCGACGCAGTGCCGCAAAGACCGCCTCGGCTGCGGAGATGCGTGAGATGGGCGTATGCCCACCCTGGGGTCCTTGCTGTCCGGCTGTCCGGCTGTCTGACAGGTTCACGCTTTGAATATGGCACGGGTCACAAGTGCATGTCAACGCTGAAAGAGTCGCTTCACGCTTTGGGGGGTCTGGGCTGCTGCGCCATGGCTAAACTTGGCGTGCTCTTCGATGACCGGGGGAAACTATCTCCTGTCAGGGGACACTATGAGTGGCAGCTTACGAACGTTGGATGCTGCATCGTCGGCGACTTTCGGCAGCGAACCCATCCGGCCCTGCAATTCGTCCCTGGCAGCATCAAATGCTTCCACCATGTGCCCACTGAAGTGGGCCACGATGTCTTCAGCGACGTCTACCGGGACACCGAACTGCACTCCGGTTGAGATCAGCATCTGCTTGCTGATTCTCTGCAGACGGTATTCGCCCTTGACGCTCATCGCCAGATCGATGCCTGATTCCCCGTCCCAATAAGGTGCGTAGGTGGCGAGGTCATAAAGCGGTGCCACGTGGACTGAGCTGCCGTGGAGCAGGACTGAGTAGTTTTTGGCATGGGCGTCAGTGCAGCCGGCCACAGTGTTGAACACAAAGGCCCGGTAGAGTGCTTCCCCGGCTATTCGGCGGTCCTCTTCGAGGGGGAACGATCGTGCCAGGGGTGCTATGTCGCTGACGCCGGGGCCGCCGTCACGGTGCTGGTATTTCTTAGCTGGCGAAACGCTTAGCGCTTGGCATAGATCTTCTTGGTGGATGCGGTGCCATGTGCCACCGTTCAGGCGGCGGTCATAACGCCGGGTCACGAATACATCCCAGTCACCTATTGTGGTGAGTTCAGACGCGGCTACCTCCAGCCCAAGCAGGGCTGCCGCCCTCATGGTTAGCTGCTCGACGACGTCAAGCCTGTTGAAGTTCCCCGCCGCCGGCTTCAGGATGTGGGTGGTAGGCGTGGCATCCGAGGGAACGCCCCAACCACCATTCGGGAGTTGATGCAGGGCGATCTTCGGCTGCGCTCCGGCAAGGCTGAAGCGGCCAGCTGCATCGTTGTAGGGCGTTCCGTCCTCATATTCGGCCACAACGTGGTCCAGCATGCCGGCGACGTCTGATTCAGTGACAGGTTTGACGGTGGACCTCGATAGTGTCCCGTCTGGCGACTCGGTATCTGGCTGCATGAACTGGAGGGCGCCGGCCACGTCTGCGCCGATGTGCTCAAGGATGGCGAATGGGTTGGAAGGCGAGATTCCGAACCGCCTGGCTATCGTCCGGAGGGCGCCGTCGCTGTCAGGCAGTAAGCCTTGCAGAAAGGGCAGGACGGCGCGTTTCTTGTGCGAAGTGGCGGCAAGGGGCATGGATAGCGACAACGGCGTCGCATCTGGGACGGCCTGGTATTCGGGTGAGTAACGGAAGGTGAGATTTCCGGTCGGTGTCTGCTCTACGCGACCGCAGGGAATTCCGTCCATGAACACGTCGAGTGCGCGCGAACTCACCATCGGATTTTGCCTGTCTCGCTGTTGCGAATGGCAATCTCGAATCCCAGAGCTTGGAAGACGTCCATGAATTTCGAGGTCTCCACAGTGGCCTTTCCGGACTCCAAATCGATCACGAAGGTTCGCGACACGTTCGCTCGGCGGGCCAGTTCCGTCTGCGACCAGCCGCGCTCCTCGCGTAGCTCACGGACCAGCGGGCCAGCTTCTCGAACCGTACGCAATTGCACTCCTGTCGCCGTACGGCAACTTTAGGAGATGTCGCCGTACGCCGACTTTAGCATCTGTTGCCGTACAGCGACAGTGTTACTGCGGACGCCTTCGAACCCCACCAAATCGACGACGACGGGACTGGCGGCATTGCGCATGATGTGGGATTGACACAATGAACCATGATCTTCACCAAAAAGTCCCTCACCGAGGACGGGTTCACCGGATTCCGGCCGCTCGACGAACTCGATCCCATGAGGATTCCCCAAGGTCCCGGCATCTTTGCGATCCTTCGCCCCGCGGAGTTCGAGCCTGTGTTCCTCAGCAAGAGCACTGCCGGCACGTTCAAAAAGAAGGACCCCTCTCTCAAGCGTGAAGTCTTGGAGTCCGAGTGGATTCCCGATGCTTCGGTGGTATACATCGGCAAGGCCAGCGCTGGGAGCCAAGGCAACCGCGGGCTCCGCAAGCAGCTCCAAGAGTTCCTGGACTACGGCCGTGGACGTCCCACCGTTGTGTGGGACGCACGGCTCATCTGGCAACTCCGCGACGCCCTGGACCTGATCATCGCGTGGAAGGAACTCCCGGCTTCCGAGGTAAATTCAGCCGAGGCCGTTTACCACGCAGGCTTCGCGGCCGCTCATGGACGCCTGCCTTTCGCCAACTTGGTTCAGGCCCGCTCTAAAAAGTAAAACCCGGCACAACGCCAAAAGAAGTACGACGGCGGCGGCCGGGTTCCGCCGTCGGCCTCCCGATCGCAGGGCGTTCGGCGCATAATGGCTTCCATGACGGGCCTTGTCTCCCATGGAAGCAAACCGCTTGGACCTCGAATCACTGTTGAGGTGCCCGTCCTGCGCGTGGGCGCAGGTCCTTCGGAGTACGAGGGACTGAACCGGTTCGTCGACTCCCTGCGGAAGCCTCAGGGCCTGCACTTGACCCTTCTGCATGTCGGCATTTTCGAGGAGCTGGGCAGGGACATCACTGCCTGGACCAAGGGGTTGTCTCCACCGGAGAAGACACTCCCAGAGATCGCCAGTTGGTTGGCGGAGTTGCCGGTGTTGCAGGGCTTTTTGGGGAAATCGGACAAACTGATCCCTCTGGGCGGTGGACGTCTGATGGGACTCGAAGTGGATGTGCCGCAGGAAGTGCACGATTACCAGGCGCTTTTGGTGCAAGGGCTGCACATACTCTTTGACGATCTGGGCTTGGACAACGTTGATGATTTCATCCTGAGCTCACCGGCACTTGGTTACAGGACACCCCGGTGGCTACCCCACATCGCCGTTGGCAAGGCCCGCACCCGCCACGAGCCTGAGATGGAAATTGCTCCCGTGGCCATTGAATTCGGAGACTCGAGGATCCGAAATCGGGAGGCGCTCCCTTTGCCGTGACCGTGCGGTTGCACGGTGTGACGTGAGGGAAGTTCTACAGCCGGTAAAATAGTATGTGTCTCCCGTTTTCTACCTGAGGACTTCCATGCAGCCCCGTACCTTGTTCCGTACCGTTGCTTTTGCCGAGGCCGTGACATGGACGCTGTTGCTGATCGGGCTGTTCCTCAAGTACGTCACGCGGACAACAGACGTTGGCGTGAGCATTGCAGGAGGCATCCACGGTTTCGTGTTCCTTTGCTACGCCGCGACGGCCGCATTCACTTGGATCAACCAGAAGTGGTCCACACGTACAGGCCTGCTCGCCATCGGTTCTGCCGTTATTCCCTACGCCACCATCCCGACGGAGAAGTCGCTCGACCGTCGTGGGCTCCTCGACGGCGGATGGCGCTTGGCTGCCGGGGGCGAGAAGCCTCAAGGAGGCTTCGAGAAGGCCCAGGCCTGGGTTCTGCGGAACCCGATCCTTGCCGTAGTTGTCACCCTCGTTGCTGTGGGGGCCGTCTTTAGCTTCCTGTTGTTCATGGGCCCTCCGGGTACCTGGTTCTCCTAAGCTCTGGCAGGCGAAAAGCATCGGTTCTTCGGAACCGATGCTTTTCTTCATTTAAGGCGAAGGATCCCTGACCTCATGAACGGCCACCACTTACTTTGAATCGGGGGTGGTCTCAAGGCGCCGTCTTTATGGCGTGTCGCCAGGATTCGGTGATCAAAGTGGGTGGTGGCGGTATGTTGCGCCGTCTGTTTATCTGGTCTCTGCTCCGGGGCAGCCCCAGGAGTTGGGGTTTTCTTGGCAGGTGTCTGCGACGAGTGCTTTTTCTGTTTTCCAGACGTGGAT
>NZ_PCPR01000013.1 GCF_002979775.1 Arthrobacter sp. MYb23 | reverse complement strand
TGTTCGGGGGTGACTTTTGAGTACAGCATTTAGAACAGTCCCTTGGGTGCGTTGCTGAGGTCGATCACGCCGGGTGCAGCGGTGATGTTCAGCTGGTCCAGTTCGCCTTCGCCCAGTTCAGTGACGCGCTCGACGGCGGCGAGGAACCTTTCGATTTCGGCTTCCTCCACCAAACCAGCGGCGAGGGTGCGGAACTTGTTCACGTACTGCTCGCGGGCGAACGGCCGGGCACCGAGCGGGTGGGCGTCGGCCACCGCAATCTCGTCGGTAATCACGGTTCCATCGGTGAGGGTAATTTCCACCGACCCTCCGAAAGCTTTCTCCGCGATATCTAGAGAGTGGTAACGCCGCGTCCATTCCGGGTCTTCCTCGGTACTGACCTTGAACCAGAGATCCACAGTGTCAGCACGCGCTGCCCGTTCGGGGGCGTAAGAATCCACGTGATGCCAAGCGCCGTCCTGCAGGGCGACCGTGAAGATGTACGGGATGGAGTGGTCCAAGGTTTCCCGGGACGCCTTAGGATCATACTTTTGCGGATCGTTCGCCCCTGACCCAATCACGACATGGGTGTGATGACTTGTGCGTATAAGTACTGACACAACATTCGAAGATTCCTTCAACTCCGGGTACTGGGCATGGAGTTTCCGGGCGAGGTCGATCCACGCCTGGGCCTGGTACTCGGCGGAGTGTTCCTTGGTGTAGGTGTCCAGGATCGCGCGCTTGGCTTCACCGGGCAGGGGAAGGGGTACCTCGTAGGAGGCGTCCGGGCCGTCCAGCATCCAGGCGATCACGCCGTCTTCGCCTTCGTAGATCGGCACCGGGGAGGTCTGGCCGCGCATGGAGCGGTCCACGGCTTCGACTGCCATTTTGCCTGCGAAGGCCGGGGCGTGGGCTTTCCAGGTGGAAATTTCTCCCTTGCGGGACTGGCGGGTGGCGGTGGTGGTGTGCAGGGCCTGGCCTACGGACTGGAAGATCGTCTCGACGTCCAGGCCCAGGAGGGTGCCGATACCGGCTGCGGCGGAGGGGCCGAGGTGAGCCACGTGGTCGATCTTGTGCTTGTGCAGGCAAATGGCCTTGACCAGGTTCACCTGGATCTCGTACCCGGTGGCGATGGCACGGACCAAATCAGCGCCATTGGAGCCCACGTGCTGGGCGACGGCCAGGATCGGCGGGATGTTGTCACCCGGGTGTGAGTAGTCAGCTGCCAGGAACGTGTCGTGGTAATCGAGTTCGCGCACGGCCACGCCGTTTGCCCAGGCAGCCCACTCCGGAGAGACCTGCTCGCTGATGCCGAAAACGTGGGCACCCTTACCGTTGGCACTCGGCGCATGCGTGAGGGCCTGCGCACGGGCGGCGACGATCGGCGCCCGGTTCAGCGAGGCGATAGCCACCGAAGCGTTATCGATGATCCGGTTGATCACCATATCGGTGACCTCGGCGGTGACCTCGACGGGGTCAGCGGCGACCACAGCGATCTTGTGCGCCAACTGCTCCTCGCGCGGGAGGTTCTCTTCGGACTTGTAGACGCGGACGTGGTTGTTCTTGACCATGATGCTCCTTCTGGTGGGACGTTCTACCGGGCCGTGTGGGTGGCCTTGACATGGGTGAGGCTGCGGTGGAGGTGGAGAGTGGTGGCGGCCTCTGCCAGCCGGGGGTTGCCCGCAGCGATGGCTTCGGCGATGGCCGCATGCTCCGCGGCAGCCGCATGAAGTCGGGCAGCATCGTCAGCTGCCAGGCGGCGGACCCGGACCAAATGGACACGAAGGCTGCGCATCGCATTGGCCAGGTACGAGTTGGAGATCGCGGAATCTATGGCCTCGTCCAAGCGGCTGACCAAGGCGTAATACTCGTGCCGGGCGGGATCGTCGTCCCTCAGCAATTCAGGCGCCAGCAACAACTGTGCGTGCAACTCGGCGAAGACACCCGGCTCACCACGCTGGGCGGCAAAGGCCGCGGCCCTAACCTCAAGGGTTTCGCGCAATTCGAACAGTTCATCGATGCTGTCCAGAGAGATATCGGTGACGACGACGCCGCGGCCACCTGCCGCCGCCGTCAATCCTTCTGCGGTGAGCCGGCTCAGCGCCTCCCGGACCGGAGTGCGCGACACGCCGAGGCGTTCGGACTGCTCGACTTCCGCGAGGACGGTTCCCGGGCGAAGGCGCCATTCAATGATGTCTTCACGAAGGGCGATGTAAGCCCGATCACTGGCGCGCATATCTCCAATGTATACATTGAGGGGACATTTGGCTACAGCTTCCTGAAAATAGGTAGTGAATGTATACACATGCGGCAGAGTGACATCCTGTTCCCGATGAAGCGGATCTAATCGGCATCGAACGCGATTTGGAATTCAGCATGCATGCCTAGCCGATAGTTGGTAGTACATGTATTGTTATTACACCATAGACCCGCGGGTCCGGCGGCAGGACTTCGGATCCCGAACCCGCTCGAACCATCGGTGCGCTCAAGCTGAAGTTCCTGCGTGAAAGGACTCGTTATCATGCCCGGTCCCCTTGAAGGGTTGAAGGTTATTGAGTTGGCTGGCCTTGGACCAGGCCCTCATGCAGCGATGATGCTGGCCGATCTCGGTGCCGATGTAGTGCGCATTGAACGTCCAGGCCACATGGAACAGGCAACGCTGCCAGCGACAAACCAACTGCTCCGTAACCGGCGCCTGCTGGTCGCCGATCTAAAAAATGAAGACGACCTGGCCATGGTGCTGCAGCTGATCGAACAAGCCGATGTGCTCATTGAAGGTTTCCGACCCGGCGTAGCGGAGCGCTTGGGATTAGGTCCCGATACATGCTTGGCGACAAACGCGGGTTTGGTTTACGCGCGCATGACAGGTTGGGGCCAGTCCGGCCCCATGCGCAACCGCGCGGGTCACGACATCAATTTCATTTCCCTGACCGGCGCGCTCCATTCGATCGGCAACCAAGGCCAGAAACCGGTGGCCCCCTTGAACCTGGTGGGTGACTTCGGCGGCGGATCCATGTTCTTGGTCGTCGGGGTACTGTCGGCACTGTTTGAGCGACAGACATCAGGCCAAGGGCAGGTCGTAGATGCTGCGATGGTGGACGGCACAAGCGTGCTCATGCAAATGATGTGGGAATTCCGTGGCATGGGCGACTGGAGCCCGGAGCGCGGAACCAACCTGCTCGACACGGGTGCACCATTTTATGATACGTACACCTGCGCTGATGGCAAGTGGGTGGCGGTTGGTGCACTTGAGCCCCAATTCTATGCACAATTGCTTGTTGGTCTCGGTCTGGATAGTGAAGACCTCCCGGCGCAGATGGACCGCAGCCTGTGGCCGACGCTGCGGAGCCGTTTCACGGAAGTCTTTTCCACCAAAGATCGGGACCACTGGTCGGCCGTTTTCGCAGAAACAGATGCATGCGTCTCCCCGGTACTCTCGCTGGGGGAAGCCGTCCTGGATCCACATCTGGTGGAACGCGGGACCATCATTGATGTCGAGGGCATAGCCCAGGGAGCACCAGCTCCCAGGTTCTCACGGACACCCACAGAACTCCCCCGCCCCCCGCGCGCGATGGGCCCGGACCATGAAGCAGTCCTCAGGCAATGGCTCGATGCCAGGTCGGAAGCCAAGGAAACTGTGGCGCAGCTTTGATAGACGCCGTGCGTGTGGGGAACGCAGGATGACATAAGCCCTGGAACGTGCCACTCCGCTCGGCTCCCCAGCAGTTCCACGGAAGAAGAGACAACTTCTACGGGCAGAACGCTCACACGTGGCCCACACGACCTTTGCAGTAACGACTCATCCGCAGGAAAGGCAACGATGGCTCTCAAGGAAGACCTGATATCGCCCAAATCACCTCGGGCCCTCAACGATGGCGTGCCCTATCCCGATGCAGATCTCCTTTTTCTCGAAGACCTGCTGACACGGGAGGAACGGACCCGGCTCTCAGCTGCCCGTTCCTTCTTCCAAACTGAAGTTCGCCCCCTGGCCGTTGATCACTGGAACCGGGCAGAATTTCCGTTCCAACTGTTGCCGGGACTGGCGGCCCAGGAATTAGTAGGGAAACAGCCCACCAGTCATCTGTTGTCCGGTCTGATCCAAATGGAGCTCACCAGAGCAGACACATCAATCTCCACGTTTTTTGGGGTTCATCACGAATTGTTCGCCACAGCTGTTGAGCAATTGGGATCGGACGTGCATCGCGAGGAACTTCTGCCGGACCTGCTGGCACTAAGAAAGATAGGTGCATTTGCTTTAACGGAGCCTTTGCACGGGTCCGACATCTCCCGTCAGATTGAAACGACAGCCACCCGCGACGGGGAAGATTGGATTCTCAACGGTTCCAAGCGTTGGATCGGAAACGGCACCTTCGCCGATGTCGTGTTGGTCTGGGCCAAGGACACAGACGACGGACAGATCAAGGGCTTCATCGTCGAGAAGGAACGAGAGGGCTTCCACGCTGCTCCCATCGCGAACAAGATATCCGTGCGGATTGTGCAGAACGCGGACATCACGTTGAACAATGTGAGGATTCCTGCCGCTAATTGGCTCCCGGGGACGCGGACATTCCAGGACACCAACTTCCTCCTCATGAATTCCCGAGTGTGGGTCAGCTGGCAGGCTGTAGGCCAGCAGCTCGCCGCCTTTGATGTGGCCCGGGCCTATGCTTTGGAACGGGAGCAGTTTGGGCGGCCGGTGGCCTCATTCCAGCTCATACAGGATCAGTTGGTCCGGATCCTGGGCAACGCGATGATGTCTTTGTCTCTCATGATCCAGCTGGCAAGACTCCAGGAGTCCGGCCGGCTGAGCATGGACCACGCTGCTTTGGCGAAAGCGACATGCACGGAGCGGATGCGTGAATCCGTGGCGCTGGGACGCGCCATTCTCGGCGGAAACGGGATCGGCACCGACTTCGAAATGGCAAAGATCTTCGCCGATGCTGAAGCAATCTACTCCTATGAAGGAACCCAGCAAATCAACACCTTGCTGGTTGGACGGGCAGTGACTGGACACTCGGCGTTCGCTTGACCCGACAGCATATGAAGAATCCCGGCCGCCGGTTTAGTCCTGGAAGGTACGGGCACTTCCCGCTACGGGCGAGCAATCGTCAAAAACTGCCCGCACCGCACGCCTGGCAGCCTCCCCACCACCAACCAAGATCGCAAATCGGGGGCGAACACCGTATGCCCGCAGGACGGATGTTTCTGGGACGGCTCAGTATCTCTATGTGAGAATTGGACGTTAAAGCCAAGTGACGGGAGTTCGGTGAAGGTGTCTGATCCTATTGCGCTGTCCAGGGACCCCATTGCGGAGGCGCGGCGTCATTGGCAGGATCGGGGCTGGACAGCGGCTGCTGAAGGCATGGCAGCCGTCACCTCAATCATGCGGACCCAGCAGATCCTACTGGCCCGCATCGAGTCCGTTCTAAAACCGCACGGACTGACATTCGCGCGCTTTGAATTGCTGGCCCTTCTCAGTTTTGCCAGAGAGGGTGCGCTGCCGATGAATAAGGCCAGTGCCCGTTTGCAGGTACATCCAACCAGCGTCACCAACAGTGTGGACCGTCTCGAGCGCGCCGGCCTTGTCCGCCGGGCTGCCCATCCCGGCGATGGGCGGACCAAGCTGGTGGAGATCACCGGGCAGGGACGCAACGTGGTGGAGCGGGCGACTCTGGAATTAAACGGCACGGTGTTTGGCAATCCCGGTTTCAGCGCCCCGGAGTTGGATAGGCTAAACCAGATGTTGGGAAAGTTCCGTCGCGACGCGGGCGATTTCGTGGATACGCGTTTCCCGATATAGTCCCCCAGCATTGGGCTTCATCGAGTCAGCATCAGGTTTTTCCCTGCTGGGATGGGTATTGACCGGTAGGCGGCATGTATGCACCGGACCTCAGCGGAGAGTGCCAATCGTGGTCGAAGTTCGATTGCACGGGAAGATCGGACGCGGAGTCTGCTAAATGTGAGGGTTACTCTCCTGATTGGAGGGGATGTGTTCACTGATGTCAGCTGTCTCCGGCAAGGTCCCGGAAAGGGCAGTCCCATCCCACCGGGACCGCGGGTAGAGGCACGTCCAGACCTCAAACCCAGAAGCGGCATCGATGAATTTCCTCTCAAACGCTCCCTCTGCAGCAATCCATAAGCCGGATGCGTCGTGCATTGCTGCGTCAACTAGCCCTATGCAATAGACCTCTCCGTCGAGTCGTACCTCGACGGTTTCGCCGACGAGGGACTGCCATTGGTCTGTGCGGTGCATGCTGGAACGTCCTCTTATGGGTTGTCGGTAGTTGTAGATAGGTCATTGTTCGTTCGGTCAGGGCCCCAGGTTCCCTCCGCCACCTTCGGTCCAAGGCCGGCACCGGATGTCTTTTACGGGTATGGGGACTTCAACAAACGAATCCGGGCCAGGCCCTTCTCCTTATGTTCCTGGGTTGGTTCCCATGGATTCATTCAAGGCGAAGGGCGGGCGCATCAGCCCGGGGGTGATACTTTCGGCGGGATCACTGCCAAGCTGGGTGATCCTGTTGCGTTGGTCGACGTGGACCACCCTGGGGGCATAAGTTGTGGCCTCTTCAGTTGTCATCTGTGCATAAGTGATGAGGATGACGGTGTCGTTCTCATGGACCAAATGGGCGGCGGGACCGTTAATGCCGATGACACCGGAGCCACGCTCCCCGGCAATGGTGTAGGTCTCCAGTCGTGCTCCATTGGTGACATCCACGATTGCAACGAGTTCACCGGGCAGGATATCGGCCGCGTCCAGCAGGTCCAGATCCACGGTGACGGATCCGACGTAGTGAAGGTCGGCATGCGTGACCGTGGCCCGGTGAATTTTGGACTTGAACATAGTGCGCGTCATGGAAGGCATGACCTATATCCCCCTGACGGGCTCGTAGCTGTCATTTCGGTGCGGGTCCACTGGAAGGCTGCCCCCGCTCCAGCGGAAGTTCGGTTCCCGTTTGTTGAGGAAAGCCTCTATGCCTTCTTCGGGTTCCCCACTGGCGGCCATCTGGTCCTGCCAGTAGCTGCTAATCGAAGGGATTGCGGGGTCGTGGGCGGCTATTGCGTCGACGATTTGCTTCATGGCCTGGGTGGAAAGCTGGGAGCGGGTTACGATCCGCCTAGCCAGTTCCTGGATTTCATCCTGGAACTGGTGCGCGGGGACCACCCGTGCAAGCAGACCAAGTTCGTGCGCTTCGCTGGCGGTGATGAAATCGCCGGTTAAGAGCAGGTATTTCGCGGTGGCGGGCCCGGCGAGGCGAACGAGACGTTCGATGCCGGAAAGCGGGTAGACGATTCCGACCTTGGCTGGGGTGATCCCGAAGGTTGCGCTGTCGGCTGCGATGCGGATATCGCACGCGCCGGCGATCTGCCAGGCGCCGCCCATGCAATAACCCTCAATCGCCGCGATGGTGGGTTTAGGGAAGCTGGCCAGCGCATTCTCACCTGCGGTGACATGGCCGCCGTCGTGCGCGCCACTATCCGGATCTCGCAGTATGGCTTTCAGATCGCTGATATCGGCACCGGCCGAGAAGTTGTTGCCGGCACCGCGCACCACGACTACCTTCACGCCTGGGTCCGCGGCGAGCCGGTCCAAGATGGGTCCGAACTGCTGCCACATGTCCTGGGTTAGCGCGTTACGACGCCGGGGATTGTCGATCACAATGGTCGCCACGGCTCCAGATTGTTCAACGCGCAGTGCCGCTGTCACGAATTCCTGCCCCGCCCCGGTCACGCCCGGACCCCGTCGGAGGAGAGCGATTCGCGGACTATGCCGGTGGACATCAGCTGCTCGATCTGTTCGGCAGTGAAGGCAAGTTTTTTCAGGATCTCGCGGGTATCTTCCCCTAGGGCCGGTGGCGCTTTGTGAACTGGTGTGGGCTCGCCGTTGACGGATAGGGGCCCCCGCAGCAGGGGCAGCTTGGTACCGTCGTAGCGGATCACGGTGCGGACCATATCAACGGCCGCGACCTGCGGATCGGCGAAGACCTCCGCGTAGTTGTAGATAGGGCCGCAGGGGATCTTCGCAGCCCGGAAGGACTCGAGCCATTCAAGTCCTGGGCGGTCCTTGAGAAGTTCCTCCAGTCGCCTGGCCAAGGCGTTCCGATTGGTGGAACGGTCCCGCCCTGTCGTGTAGTCCGGGTCCTGTGCCAGGGCGGGATCCGCTAGGAGCGCACAGAGCTCGAGCCATTGTTTGTCGTTGCCGACTGCGATGATCACGGGGATGTCCGCGGTCTTGAAGACACCGTACGGTGCGAGCACGGGGTGGTCGTTGCCTTGGGGTACCGGGACCTCGCCGTTGCTGAGGTATCGCTGCCCCTGGAACGCGGACAAGGCCAATGCTGACTCCAGCAGCGAGGTCGAGATGTCCAGCCCTGCGCCGGTTCGGGCGCGGCCGGCGAGGGCAGCCGCGATTCCGTAAGCGGTGAAGATACCTGCGCACATATCCACTATCGGAACGCCGAAGCGATACATGTGGTCTGCGTCCTGGCCGGTCACTGACATCAGACCGGACATGGCTTGGGCTACCTGGTCCAGGCCTGCGGTCCGGGCCAGTGGCCCGCTCGTTCCGAACCCGGTCACCGAGGCGATGATGAGCCCGGGATTCTTGGCCCGCAGATCCTCTGGGTCCAACCCCATCTCCGTGAGGACCCCGGGGCGGAAATTATCGATGACTACGTCCGCTTCCAAGGCCAGTTGCCGCAGCAAATCCATGCCCTCAGGGGTGTAGAAATCGACAGCGATGGAGGACTTACCTCGGTTGGCCGAGTCAAAGTACAAGCTGTGTTCGTTCTCAAACGGCGGCCAGGAGCGTGAGGAGTCTCCGCCTTTGATCGATTCAGCCTTGATAACAGTGGCTCCCAGGTCCGCCAGAAGCGCCGTGGCGTACGGGCCGGCAAGAGCACGGCTAAGGTCAAGCACTGTGATTCCGGCAAGCGGTGCCGCATTCGTTGTCATGGTCAGCCCCTCAGCTTGACGTTGATCTGCTTGGTCTGGGTGAACCCGGCGAGCATGCCCTCCAGGGAGACCTCACGGCCGATGCCGCTTTGCTTGTAGCCGCCGTAGGACTGCCCCACCAACTGGCCGCCGCCCTGGTTGACCTGCACCCAACCTGCCTCGACCCGGTGCGCGGTGTTCAGCGCGTTGTCCAGGTTGTGGCTCCACACGTAGGCCGCGAGACCGTAGTGTGAGTCGTTGGCCATGGCCACGACTTCGTCGATGTCCTTCCAGCGGATCGCCGCGAGGACCGGGCCGAATATCTCTTCCTGGGCCAGGCGGAAATCGTTGCGGACGCCGCCAAAGACGGTTGGCATATGGTAGTACCCCTCGGTCAGCGGCCCCTCGGTGGGCACCTGGCCGCCCAAGGCAACGGTTAGGTCCTTGTTGGTCGTACCCTCTTGCAGGTAGCTGCTGATCTGGCTGAATTGGTTGTTGTTGATGATCGCACCCATGTCTGTTGCCTCATCCAACGGATCTCCTACCTTGAGAGCGCCCAGCCTGGTCACAAGGCGTTCGAGTACGTCGTCGTAGATGTCCTCATGCAGGAACAAACGGGATCCGGCGGTGCAGCTCTGGCCTTGCCGGGTGAACCGGGAAGCTGCCAGCAGCCCATCGATCAAGTCTTCGTCCACGGCGTCGGGAAACACGATGGAGGGGTTCTTTCCGCCCAGTTCCAGGGACACGTGTGCCAGGCGCTCACTGGCTTGGCGGGCGACTGTGCGTCCGACTTCGGTGGAGCCGGTGAAGGAAACTTTGTCTACGCCCGGATGGGTAGACAGTGCATCGCCGATCACGCTTCCGCGGCCGGTCAGTGCGTTGAGGACGCCGGCCGGGAGATGGCGGTTGCAGATTTCGGTCAGTAGCAGGATCGTCAGGGGTGCGTCGTCGGCGGCTTTGAGGATGACCGTGTTGCCGGCGGCAAGTGCGGCTGGGATTTTGAACCCGGCGATCATCAGTGGGGAGTTCCACGGCAGGATGGCAGCGACGACGCCGAGTGGTTCCAGCCGGGTGTACTGCAGTTGGTTGTCTCCGGCCGGCAATGTGGTGCCCTTGACTTCCCCGGCGATACCGGAGAAATAGCGGAAGAGCGCTACCAGCGTGGCCACTTCGGGGCGGGCTTGGGTGCGCAAGGCGTTGCCGGTGTCCAGTGCCGTCAGCCTGGCGAAGTCCTCGGCCCGCAGCTCGATGTCGTCAGCGATCCTCGCCAGCGCCCTGGCACGGTCGGTGAAATGTACCGAACGCCACCCCGGGAACGCGCGACGCGCGGCCGCGACGGCACGCTCGACGTCGTAGACTCCGGCGGAGGGTACCCGGGCGATCACCTGCTCGCGGACGGCGGGGTTCTTTACCTCACGCCACTGACCTGTGGTGGCTTCGGTCTGTTCCCCATCGATCCACATCAGATGGTCAAAGCGACCCAGGATGGAGTCGACTCGGGGGTCAACGCTTACTTCGGTCATGGTTCCTCGTCTTCAAAATGGTGGGCCGCGAGCCGGGGTGTTGGGTCAACCGCCAGAAGGTCAGCGGTGGCTGAATTCGGGGGTGCGCTTGTCGATGAAGGCGGACATACCTTCCTTCTGGTCTTCCATAGCCCAGCAGGAGTGGTTCAGGCGGCGCTCGAAATGCACACCGTCGGCCAGAGACATCTCGTGGGCTGCGTTGACGGCTTCCTTGCCCAGCTGGGTGATCGGTTTGGACATGCCCGCGATGACCGCGGCTGTCGCCAACGCTTCTTCCATCAGACCTGCGACCGGCACGACCCGGGTGACCAGTCCGGCGCGTTCTGCCTCTTCGGCGCCCATGGTCCGGCCCGTAAGCACCATTTCCATGGCCTTGGCTTTTCCGATCGCCCGCGTGAGGCGCTGAGTTCCGCCCATGCCTGGGATAACGCCGATCCTGATTTCAGGCTGGCCGAATTTGGCGTTGTCTGCAGCGATGATGAAGTCGCAGATCATCGCCAGCTCGCAGCCTCCGCCGAGGGCATGGCCTGCGACGGCGGCGATCATCGGGGTGCGTAGGCGGGCGAGTTCGTCCCAGGCGGCGAACCAGTTCCGGGTATACATCTCGACATAGGTCAGTGGTGCCATTTCCTTGATGTCCGCCCCGGCAGCGAAGGCCCGGTCCGAGCCGGTAATGATGATCGCCCCAATGCCTGGGTCCGCATCGAAGCTGCGGGCCGCGGCGAGCACCTCGTGGCCCAGTGCATCATTGAGGGCGTTCAGTGCCTCCGGCCGGTTTAGGATGATGGTCCCTACGCGGCCTTCTTGCTTGACCAGGATGCTCTTGTAATCGCTCATACTGTTTCCTTCGTCTGAGAGTTGGCTCGAATCTGGTTGATGATGCCGGAGAAGTCCTGGCTGGCTCCTTCGCCCTCGGCGAAGGTCCGGTAGATCTGCTCGGTCAGGGAACCGAGCCGGGCCTGGACCCCGGCCGCTTCGAACGCCCGCACGGCCAGACCGAGGTCCTTGGCCATGAGGGCCCCGGCGAAGCCGGGTTGGTAGCCGCGGTTCGCGGGGCTGGCCGGAACCGGCCCGGGGACCGGGCAGTTGGTGGTCAAGGCCCAGCACTGGCCGGAGGCGGCCGAGGCGACATCGAACAGGGCCTGGTTGGACAGGCCCAGTTTTTCGCCCAGGACGAAGGCCTCCGACACAGCGATCATGGACACGCCCAGGATCATGTTGTTGCAGACCTTCGCAGCCTGACCGGCTCCGGGTCCGCCGCAGTGCACGATCCGGGCGCCCATTGCAGCCAGGATGGGCTCGGCCTCGGCGAAGTCTTCGGCGCTGCCTCCGGCCATGAAGGTCAGTGTGCCGTTTTCTGCCCCACCCACGCCGCCCGAGACGGGGGCGTCCAAGCTTCTGTGCCCGGCCGCGGAAGCCATTTCGTGGGCGGCGCGAGCGTCTTCGACTGCGATCGTTGAGCATTCCAGGAAGAGGGTTCCCGTGCCGGCGACGGCCAGCAACCCGTTCCCGCCCTGGTAGGCGTCGAGCACATGGCGTCCCGCCGGGAGCATGGTGATGACGACGTCGGCGTCGGCGGCAGCAGCGGCGGCGGATTCGGCCACCTCGATGCCTCCCGACCGGGCTTGGTCCAGTGCCGCTGGTGCCAGGTCGAATCCAGATACGTGGTGGCCTGCCTTGACTAGGTTCGCGGCCATCGGGCCGCCCATGTGTCCCAGTCCGATGAAAGCTATCTTTTTACTCATCAAAACTCCTACTCCTACAGCTGTTGTGGCTTGTGTCTTCAGGCGGTGGCACCGGAAGCGGGCGTGGGCAGGCGCAGTTCGCGCGGTCCGAGGGACGTGAAGTAGCGGGCCACATCCTCAGTCGACACCGCTTCCAGGGCGGCTGGGGACCATTGTGGGTTGCGGTCCTTGTCGATCACTTGTGCCCTGATTCCTTCGGCCAGGTCGGGTCCCGCGAGGCAGCGCAGTGACACCCGGTATTCCTGCTGCAGGGTTTCTTCCAAGCTGGCCGAGTTCCTGGCCCGGCGCAGCGATTCCAGGGTCAGCTTCAGCGCGGTCGGTGACTTCGTCCGGATGGACTCCGCAGCTGCCTGGGCTGCGGGGACCGGCGAGGCCAGCAACGCGTCGAGAATTTCCTCTACCGTGTCGAAGGCGTAGCACGCGTCGATCCAGTCCTGGTTCCCGGCCAGGGCCGAGGGCGGGATATCTGTGGCGAAGGATCGGACGGCTGCCTCTGCGTTTTGCGAGGTCAGAGCCTCCGTCAGGTCAGGAAGTGCGCTGCTGTTGACGAAATGGTCGGCGAGGCCCAAGACGATCGCGTCCGGGCCGGAGAGGTTGGCCGCGGTGAGAGCCACGTGGGTGCCCAGTTCGCCGGGGGCGTGTGAGAGCAGGTGCGTGCCGCCGACGTCGGGGACGAACCCGATGCCCGTTTCGGGCATGCCAACCTTGGTGCGCTCCGTCACTACGCGCAGCAAACCGTGGGCAGAGACCCCGACTCCGCCGCCGAGTACCAGGCCGTCCATGAGGGTTACGTACGGTTTCGGGTAGTTCGCGATCCGGGCGTTGAGCCTGTACTCGTCGGCCCAGAACTCCTCGGTCCCGGTACCGTGGTTCACCGCGTCCTTATGGATGGCGACGATGTCACCCCCAGCGCATAGCCCGCGGTCCCCCGCTCCGGTCAGCAGGACGGTGGACAGGGTGGCGTCGTTCTCCCACGCATCGAGGGCCTCGGCGATCCGGGTGACCATGTGGTGTGTCAGTGCGTTGATGGATTTGGGCCGGTTCAGGATGATGTGCCCCACCTGGCCCTCGCGGCGCAGCAGGATGTCGTTTTCCATCGCTATGCTCCCGCCACGCTGCGTCCGACAACCAGGCGCATGATCTCGTTGCTTCCTTCGAGGATCTGGTGGACGCGCAGGTCACGGGCGATCTTTTCCAGACCGTATTCCGAGAGATACCCGTAGCCGCCGTGGAGCTGCATGGCGCGGTTGGCTACGCTGAACCCCGCGTCTGTGGCGACCTGTTTGGCCATGGCGCAGAGCTTGACGGCGTCCGGCGCCCCGCGGTCCAAAGCCTCCGCTGCCCGCCAGAGCAGGGTCCGGGCCGACACGAGCTCGGTTTCCATGTCGGCGATTTGGAACAGCAGGGCTTGCTGGTTGATCAGCGGCCCGCCGAACGCCTGGCGGTCCTTGAGGTAGGCCACGGACTTGTCCAATGCGGTCTGGCCGCCTCCCAGGGAACACGCACCCATGTTGATGCGCCCCCCGTTGAGCCCTTTCATCGCGATGCCGAATCCGCCGCCCTCTTCGCCGAGGCGATTCGCAACCGGAACCCGGACGTTCTCCAAGATCACTTGGCGCGTCGGCTGGGCGTTCCACCCCATCTTCTTCTCGTTCGCGCCAAAAGACAGCCCAGGTGTCTCAGCCGGCACAACGATGGCGGTGATGCCGCGGCTTCCGGTGTCAGCGGTACGGCACATCACAAGGTAGTAGCTGGCGGACCCTGCACCGGAAATGAACTGCTTGACGCCATTGAGTACGTACTCATCACCATCGCGGACCGCTTTGGTGGCCAGCGCAGCAGCGTCCGAGCCAGCGCCGGGTTCCGTGAGGCAGTAGCTGCCCAGTGCTTCCATGGACGCCAACTGGGGCACCCATTGTGCTCGTTGCTCGGTGTTGCCGAACGAATCGATCATCCACACCACCATGTTGTGAATGGAGATGTACGCGGCGATCGTCGGATCCGCCTTGGCCAATTCCTCGAAGATCAACACCGCATCGCTGCGTGTGAGACCTGAACCACCGAACTGCTCCTGGATGTAGATTCCGCCCATCCCCAGCGTGCCGGCTTCGGCCAGCACATCCACCGGGAAGTGCTTGGTCTCGTCCCATTTGGCGGCGTTGGGTGCCAGGGCCTCGTTGGCGAAGTCCCGGACCATCGCAACCATCGCCTGCTGGTCCTCGCTGAGTTCAAACATTCCATTCCTATCGAAGATGTAGATTTCCGTTGAGTAGGAAGCCCAAGTCCTTGCCGGGGCTTCCCGATTTTTCTCGTGATTTCCCCTAATCGGGACCCCGGGACGCTACTTGCTGACTTTGCCGGTGATAGCGGCGATCGGGCGCAGGAACAGCGGCCGGGCCAGGAACCAGGCGGCGATCATGACTGCCAGTGACGCCGCGAAAATCCAAAATCCCGTCCAGCCAGCGCCGTCGTTGGCGGCATACATGTGGTTCAGGTTTTTCAGGGCCCCGGTGGTAAACACGAGGGCTACGTGCACGACCAAGAAGCAAACGAAGTAGACCATGACAGGGAAGTGGACCCTGCGGGCCGCTTCGATCGGGTAGATCTGGTTCAGAGTTGTGGCATTCTTTGGCCAGGCCCCGCTCATCCGCAGGCCGGTGGCCACCGCCAGTGGCGCGGCGATGAAGATGATGGAGAAGTAGGCCAGCACCTGCAACGAGTTGTAGTTGACCCAGCCGTTTTCGGTGGGCCAGTTCAGCGACGCGTACTGGATCGCGGTGGACACGGCATTTGGGATGACCTCCCAGCTTGTCGGCACGATTCGCATCCACTGGCCCGTAGCAAGTAGCAGGATGACGAAGATGATGCCGTTGAGGAACCATAGCGCGTCCAGGCTCAAGTGGAACCAGAGGTTCAGGCTGATCTTGGCCGGTTTTCCCTGGGTCCTGATCAGCCCGGTGTTGTTCCGCGTCCAGTGTTCCTTGGGTTTTGCCGTGGTGCGCACCAGCCAGCCCGAGCGGATGATCAGCACGAGGAAGAATCCGTTGAGGAAGTGCTGCCAGCCCAGCCACGCTGGCAGGCCCACCGGGGCCGCAGCGGGCAGTTCGACCTGCCCGGGGTAGGTCTTGAGGAAGTCCTGGACGGCCGGCAGGGTGCGTATCCATTGGGCGACCAAGACGACGGCGGCCAGCGCCACCACAGCGGCGATGATCGCCGCGACCAGCTTGGCCCATTTGTTTTTGGGCCTGGCCGTCTTGATGGTCATCCTCGACATGACGCTGTTTCCTTTTCGTAGGCTGAAGGTGCCCGTTCTCTGGCACGGGCTGCCAGTGAGCGGCTAGTTGGAGCGGGCCTGGAGTGCTTCGATCAGCTGGGGAACCACGGTGAACACGTCACCGACGATCCCGAAATCGGCGACTTCGAAGATGGGGGCGTCCTCGTCCTTATTGATGGCCACGATGGTTTTGGCGGTCTGCATGCCAGCCCGGTGTTGGATGGCCCCCGAGATTCCCAGCGCCACATACAGCTGTGGGGACACGGTGATGCCGGTCTGTCCAACCTGGGAGTTCTGCTCGATGTAGCCGGCGTCGACTGCAGCCCGGGAGGCGCCGACGGCGGCTCCGAGCGCGTCAGCGAGCTGCTCGACGAGAACGAAGTTCTGCTTGGAGCCAAGACCGCGTCCTCCGGAGACCACGGCGGCCGCGCCGCGAAGCGCTGGCCGTCCAGAACCGGAGCTCACCGGTTGGACCATGGTGATGGTCGTTGCGTTTCCGGCGGCGACAGCAAGCGAGACGGTCGTGGTCGACGGGACTTTTGACGCGGCGGGTTCGTTCAGGGCTCCCTGGCGCAAAGTGATGACCGTTGGCCCGGACTGCACCGTAGCTTCAACAGTGTAGGTGCCACCAAAGATCGAGTGGACGCCGACAGCGGATCCGTCCTGTGCGGTCCGTACGTCCACCACGTCGACCAGCAGCCCGCCGCCGGAGCGTACGGCAAACCGGCCAGCGATCTCGCGGCTTTCAACCGAGTTGGCCAAGATGACAGCGGACGGGTCCAGCTCGCGGGCTGCCGACATGAGTGCTTCGACCTGGGCGGCTGCCATCAGCCGACCTACCTCCGGGCTCTCTGCCAGATATACGTGCTGCGCGCCCAGGTTCCCAAGTTCGGAAACCGCAGCGGCGCCTTCTCCCTGCTGCGTGACCACGACGGCCACGGGCACTCCTAGCTTGCTTGCTGCGGCGATCAGACCGGCGGCGCTGCCGGTGATGGCTCCGGAGGCTGAGGTTTCAATCAGTGCCAGTACGTTCGTCATATAGCTCTCCTTGGATCAGATCAGGCGGCTGGCGACCAGGAAGTCGGCAAGATCCTTGGCCGCGGTTCCGTCGTCAACAATCTTCTTGCCGGCGGTTCGTGCCGGTCGCTCGGAAACGGTGAGCACCGTTGAATTGGCGCCTCCGCCATGGGGGATCACGCCCAGATCCTCCAAGGACAGGGTGGCCAGGGGTTTGCGCTTTGCCGTCAGGATGCCTTTGAAGTTCGGAAAGCGGGCCTCGGCAGATCGCTCTGTTACCGACACGATGGCCGGCAGTAGCGCGCTGACGGTCAGGTTCCCGGCCTCGACGGTGGCTTCCCCGGCTACCCTTTCCGGGGTAATTTCCATGGTGTTCAGTGAGGACAGCAGGGGCAGTCCGAGGTGTTCGGCGACCATGGCAGGGACCACTCCGCCACGGCCGTCGGTCGATTCGTTGCCAGTGACGACCAGGTCAAAGCCGGCCTGCTGTACGGCGGCGGCCAGAACCCTGGCGGTGGCAGCGATATCGGCGCCTTCCAGCAGGTCGTCCACCACGTGTACCGCGGAGTCCGCCCCCATGGACAGCGCTTTGCGCAGGACCGCAGTGGCGGAGGCCGGTCCCACCGTCAGGGCCACGACCTCGGTGCCCTTGTTTGCGTCCCTGTGGCGCAGCGCCACCTCAAGCGCACGCTCGTTGATTTCGTCGGCGACACACTCATTCGCGCCGCGATCAAGCAATCCCGTTACGGGGTCTAGCCTGCGTTCTTCCTCGGTGTCAGGGACCTGTTTCACCAGAACAATAATTTTCATGGGGCTTTCCTGATCTTCATAGGGCTTTCCTCCCGCTGCAGCTAAGCCGGGTAAGCATCAAGAGTTAATTTACTAGGAAGTCCTAGTAAATACTAGGACTTCCTAGTATTTACTGAATCGAATTACCTCAAGCAGCCACAGAGGATGCCAGCAAGGGGGCGTTGAATCGTCAACTGCCAAGATTCATGGTGGTTTAGTTGAGTTAGCGGTGCTGCCAAACAAATTGCCGCATAGCGTTAACTTTTGAGACGAACTCGGGTGAACGCAGCCTGCCTTGATAGGCACAGAACGTCTCCGAAGATGCGATCCTCACCGGCCCTTTTTCGTCTTGATCGTGACGGGCGTCCTGTTGATAGCCGCCGCGGTCTTGTGGACGCATCGGGCGTAGGTCAAGAGGGATGGGCAGCCTGGCGTGGCGAGCTCGCGCGAACCACCCGGCCAATCACTCAGAATGATCCTGGCGTCTGTCTGATTCGACAATTTCGATCAGACAGCGGTCATCGGCAAGCGACACTTCACCTAGCTTTTAGGAGGGCCCGCTTGCTTACGGTACGGCCTTGACCTCGCAGTGAATGGGCCATGACTTGGTGATCAGGTTGCCGTCGGGTCGGCTGTATCCGATATTGAGAGTGACCCCTGGAGCTTCTCTCGCAGCACGGCCAAACCAGACGACAGTTCTTCGAGCAGTTCCTCAGGCACCTCGGCCATACCCCATCGGCACTCGTCCAAAGCCGCCGCCACCAGAGCTTGTGCTTTTTCGCCAGCAGGAAGAATAACGACCTTGGTTACACGCCGATCCTCGGGCATCCTTACGCGGCTGACATAACCAAGGCGTTCGAGCCGGTCAATGGTGCGAGTGATGCTAGTGGGATGAGTGCCAACGCGTAGCGCCAACTTCGTCATAGGCATGCGTTTTTGAGGATGGAAGCTGAGAGCGGTGAGTGCTTGCCAGCCGGCCAACCCCAAATTCATGTTGGTCAACTCCGGCTGTGCTGCGGCCGTCGCTTGAATCAGCTTGGAAATCCGTTCGACCTCAAGGGCCACCGTTACCTGCAGGTGTGCTTCCATGCCGCGATGCGCAAACTCTTGACGAGTTGCCTCAACGATGTCGCGGTCCAGCCCTTGGCGGTCTGTTGCGCCGGAGCCTGCCATGTCGTCCCTTCTCCCAATCGAAGAACTAATGGACATAGTTCAGCTCTCCCGATTGTAGTGTGCCGCGAGTGCGTCCAAGAACGAGATATCCATCGGCTTGTTGGCAGGAACGCCCATGTGCTCAGTGACAAAAGCGCCGAGCATATTGGTCAGAAGGACCAAAGACAGGCCGTTGGGATAGAGCGCAAGTTGGGCCTTGGCGCCACCACCTGGGGCAGGGATGTTACCGCTTGGGCTTTGCGCAATGATCCAGCCGATTCCCCACAGGCCAGGCTCGCCAGTATATTGGGGAACGGGCGCCCAAAGCTCGTCGAGACTTGACTGCTCCCTGAGAAGCTTTCCGCCCCGCAGTGCGATCAGCCAGCTAGCCAGGTCGGCAGCGGTGCTGTGCAACCCAGCTGCGGTCCTCACGATGGGTGGCCAGTTGATGAAACTATTGTCGAACCGACCGTTAGGTTCACCGTTCGGATCTATGGACATGTAGGTGTTGGCTCGATGGCGGATGATGTCGCGGTCGTCTGCATAGACCGTGCTCGGCATCCCCGCGACATCGAACTGCTTCTCCCTGATGAATGCGCTGAAGGGCTTGCCGGCAAGCTGATCGATGATTTTGCCAAGCAACGCAAAGTTGGTTTGCACGTAGTTGTAGCCTCGGCCGGTCTCAAACTGCATGGGCGCGGCATACACTGCGGCCCAGGCGCCTTCTTCGTCGCCATCGCCGATCAGCCGAGCCGATCCTTCCGGAGAGTATTCCATGATCTCCGGGACCCCGGACGTGAGCGTCGCAAGTTGCCTCACAGTGATGCTCAGCCAGGTTGCGGGAAGGTCCTCCAGATACTGCCCAATTGGCGCTTCGAGGTCAAGCAGCCCCGCCTCGACCAGCTGCATGAGCGCAACCCCCGTGAAAGCCTTCGTCATGGAGTTGATCGAGAAGACAGATTCATGGCTCACGGGAACGTCATGCTCCAGGTCGGCGGTGCCCAAGGCCTCCAATGCCAGGATTTTTCCCTCGCGGATAGCCGCGAACTGCAGACCTGGAACACGGCGCTTCTCCATCAGGTCAGTGAGCAGCTGTTGCAGGCTGAGGTCCGCCGGCTTGTTATCGAAATTTGTCGTCATGGTCATTTTGTTCTTTCTGTCGGTTCGTCAGCCCACCCGCGTTTCAGTTCCTTTTTGTCTCTCTTTCCCACGGCAGTCAGGGGAATTTCCGGGACGAACTTGATGCTCTTGGGCGTCTGCACAGGCCCCTTGCGTTCGCGCACGTAGGCCATGATTTCTTCGGCTGTTGTGCCAGGGTCTTCACGCACGACTGCCGCCACTACGATCTCGCCCCAGTGCTCGTCAGCCACTCCGAACACGCTGGCTGACGCCACCCCCGGGTGCTCTTCCAAGACGTCCTCAACGGCACGCGCATAGACGTTGAAACCGCCGGTGATGACCATCTCTTTGGCGCGGTCTACGATACGCAAATAGCCGTCCGGATCACGCACCGCGATGTCCCCGGTGTGTAACCACCCGTTCCGGAATACCTCAGCAGTTTCCTCGGGTCGGTTGAGGTAGCCGCTCATCACCAGCGGCCCACGGACGCACAATTCGCCTGGTTCGCCGTCAGGGACCTCCTGGTCGTCGGCGTCGACCATCCGGATCTGTGCTTCCGGCACAGGCCTGCCGCACGAGCTGAGCCGACCATCCGACATCACGTCGTGTTCTTCCCGCCGCATGATCGTCAAGGTGGTCGGGGCTTCAGCCTGTCCGTAGAACTGAAAGAACACCGGTCCGAAGTGTGCTATCGCTGCCTTGAGGCGTGTCGGAGAGATCGGTGAGGCGCCGTAGAACACCGTTTCCAGACTGGATACGTCGAACTCCTGAAGCCGGGGGTGGTCCAACAGGGCATTGATCATTGTGGGTACCAGCAGGACGCAAGTGATGCGGTTGCGCTCGATCGAAGCCAGCACCGAGACCGGGTCGAATCCCGGCTCGACATACATTGTTCCGCCGTGGGCGATGGTCGGCATGAAAGAGATTGCGCCCGCGTGGCTCAGCGGCGCGCAAAGCAATGTCCGGGGTTCCTTTGGCCACTGCCAGTCGGAGATCGTGATTCCATACATGGTCGCCATAGAGCGAAAGCTCGCCAGCGCGGCCTTCGGGAACCCGGTAGTGCCGCCGGTGTAGGTAACCCTGTAGATGGATTCGGGGTCGAGTTCTCGGAGTGTGACCTTGTTGGACTCCTGGCCCGCGGCCAGTTTCACGAGGTCTTCTGCGCCACCGCCCCCCAAAGTGAGTACTCGCGCGCTGCTTGCCGAGATCTCGACGGCCTGCTGGATCTGGGATCGTCGCTGTTCGCTCACGACAACAGTTTCCACGTCGGCGTCCTGCAGAATGTTGGCGAAGTCGCTGGGCGATCCCATGGGGTGCAATGGCACGAAGGCCGCTCCAAGGAAACCTACAGCATTCTGGACGAACAAGACCTCGACGCTATTGGCCGCAAGTAGAGCGACCCGGTTCCCCGGGCCCACGCCCAATTCGGTCAGAGCCGCCACATAGCGAGCCACCTCGGCCTCGAGTTGGGAACCCGTATAGGTCTCCCCTGTCGCCGACTGCAGCAGGATCGAATCGCTGAAACGTCGGAAGGCTCCCAAGATGACAGAGTTCAAATCGTCGAAGGATCGCCCGGAGTCGTGTGCTTGGGCGACTTGGAATGGGTGAGTTGTCATATCTATTGGGCGTCCTGCCCGTTGGGGTGCACAGCAGAGATCAGCGAAGCGCCTCGTTCGTCAACCACGCTCAGGAACTTCCCCCGGGCCTTGGCAAAAGTGTCGCTTAATGGCTTTGTCATCGCTCCTCGATCCGCGTGTTCAGATTAGTTCAGGGTGCCGGGCGCACCGTCAATAGGCGGGCTTTCGGCCGGGCTCACACGCTTCGCCCCTAGTGATGAATATTACATGCAGTACCATTGAATGGCAACCATAGTATTAATGGCGTGTAACCGCCTGACCCAAAACCTGACCCAAAAAATAGGAGCTACCTTGCTACTCAACGACACCGCTGTCATTGTGACCGGAGCAGCCTCCGGCCTCGGGGCCGCCACGACCGCCAGACTGGCCCAACAAGGGGCACGCGTGTTCGCCCTTGATCGCAGCGTGTCTGATGCGCCAGCAATCTCAGGCGTCACATACCTGGCAGCTGACGTTACAGACCCTGACCAAGTACGAAGCGCAGTTGATCGCGCCGCCACCGAGGGTCCACTTCGCACAGTGGTTAACTGTGCCGGCATCGGGCCCTCCGCCCGCGTCCTGGGCAAAACCGGGGTTCACGACCTGGGGCTTTTCACTCAGGTAGTCCAGGTCAATCTCATTGGCACCTTCAATGTGATGGCACTCGCTGTCGAGGCAATTGCGCAGACACCAGAACTCGAAGACGGTCTTCGAGGCGTCGTGGTGAACACGGCATCAATCTCGGCCTTCGAAGGTCAGATCGGCCAAGCCGCTTACGCCTCATCCAAAGGTGGAGTCGTTGCAATGACCCTTCCGGCAGCACGCGATCTTGCCCAGCACGGCATCCGGGTCAACACGATCGCTCCAGGAGTAATAGAGACACCGATGATGGCGACCGTCAGCGACGAGTATCGGACGAATCTGGCAGCCGGCGTCCCCTTTCCGAAGCGGCTGGGTCGCCCCGACGAATTTGCGCAGCTTGTCGAGTTCCTTGTCGGCCACGACTACATCAACGGCGAGACCATCCGCATGGACGGAGCTTTGCGCATGTCTCCGCGCTAACTCCATAACAAGCCCTCCCGGACCAGATAGTTGACGGCAGGCCGAAGCGGTCGTTGCAACACCAAAAATTTGGAAGTTGCAACGACCGCAGCGTTGCCTGACTGCCTACCGACTAAAGCGCGACGCACTAGTTGCAGTATTTCGCGGCGCGCAGGCTCTACCCTCACCGTCAACGCGCACCCGGTCAACACATTCCATAACCTGCCCCCGGCGCAGGCAGGTTATGCTCACGGACTACTCGGTCATGACGAAGAATCCGACCCCTCCGGGCAGGCGGGTGCGGCGTTCTCTGCCCAGTCCGCTTTGTTCCATCGACAGACTTACCGCGATAAACGAACTGCATGCCTGCTCCTGTAGGCCCGCCAGCCTGCCTGCACGCTTCAAAGGAACACTCACAAGGCCCCAGGGGCCAAAAAGTGTCCGCCGACACGGCTCTTTCGTCGTCGGCACCGAGCCCGTCGCTCAGAAGCGCAATGGATCACCACGCAGAACGCTCGACTGGAAGAACCAGCCGAGCGTCTTGCGTTATTTAGCACCAACCAAATCATCAGAAGTCGTCATAACCGCCGACCAGTCGGGGCGTGCACCGTTGAACAGGCCGGATCAGTTGGCTGATTCGATGATCGTCGCAGTTGCCAAGCCGCCGCCACCACACATCGTTGAGAGGCCAAGTCCACCGCCGGCGGCTTGCAGCGCATGAGCGAGGTGGAGCAGCTGCCGCGCACCTGTCGCCCCAAAGGGGTGCCCAAGACTGATCGCGCCCCCATCAAGATTGACTCGATCAACATCCACACCATAGTGCTTCAACCAAATAAGGACGGGGATTGCGTACGCCTCATGAATGTCGATCAACGTCATGTCGTCGAGCGTGAGTCCCGTGCGCTTAAGGATCTTCTCGGTGGCATCATTGGGTCCGTCGAAGATGATGTCAGGGTCATTGCCTACCCAGGTCGTTGACCGGATCCAAGCCAGGGGCTTCAAGCCGAGACGCTCACAGGCTTCCTCCGAGGCGAGAATTATTGCGGCACTCCCGTCGGAGAGCTGGCTGGAGTTGGCCGCGTTGTTCACGCCGTCTTCGCGGTAAACCGAGGTCAGGGCCTGTGCCTTTTCCACGCTTGAGTCAGGACGGACGCCTTCGTCGCGATGCAAGAGCGTCACACCGTCAACCTTGACCGGCACGATCTCGTTGTCAAAGCTGCCGCGCTCCCAGGCGGCATGGGCTGCGAGATGTGAGCGCACACCATACTCGTCGCACATAGCTCGAGTGATGCCATACTTCTCTGCCGCCCGCTCAGCCGACTCGCCCTGATGAGGCATGTCCCAGTGGGCTCTCAGACTCGGCGAGATCGGACTATCCTCGCCGACTGTTTCATTGAGCCTCGTTGGAACACGGGTCAGCGACTCCACCCCGCCACAAATAACCACGGCAGCGTCTCCCGCGATGATCGACGCAGCTCCGAGGTGCGTAGCGAGCTGGCTCGAGGGGCATTGCGCGTCCAATGTGGTGATAGGTACGCTCATCGGGAACCCAGCTGCCAGCCAGGCGTTACGCCCCACGTTTTGCGCTTGGCCTCCTATTTGCCCGGTTGCGCCCATAAAGCCCATGTCAACTTCAGCAGGGTCGATTCCTGCGGCAGCTACAGCGCCTTTGAGCGAGGTACCAAGCAGATCTACGGGGTGTACGTCGCGATAAGCCTTGCCCATCTTCCCAATGGGAGTGCGGACGCCGGCGACGATGGCAACGCGATTCATGTTTATCCAATCTATGGCGGTCTATAAATCTCTTTAAGAATACATGCAGTACCAACTATTGGTTAGCCATGCATATGGTCATTCTTCAGGACAAGGTTCGGGTCCCTCGATGAGAAACCCACGGAGCCCGCGACCGGAATCGGCATATACACCGAGAACCTGGTCGCGGGCCCGAACAGACTACTTCCAGACCTGGCCGTATACCCGCAGCCAGTTCTCGCCAAGAATTCCGCTCACTTCATCACCGGTATATCCGCGTTCGAGCATTCGATCTGCAAGTCGCGGCATTCCGGTCGGTCCACCTTGGCCGAGACCATCGGGGAAGTAGAAGGGCGGAGGTGCATAGGTTTCGCGGCTCCATATCTGGGACTTCACCAGCCCCTCATAGTCCTCCATCGTCAAGAGCGCCTTATTGTCGACCTGAGTGCCGCGGCAGTAGTCGATCCCGAGCCCAACGTGACCGGCGCCCACTAGGTTGTCTACATAGACCATGTGGTCGATGAACTGGTCCAAAGTCGGTTTTGGATCTGCGGCGACGAAGAACGGCAGCCCGTTCATTCCTATGACGCCCCCGCTTGCCGCGACGGCCTTAATAACTTCGTCGGGAATGTTGCGGGTGCTCGCATGCACTGCATGCGGATTCGAGTGGGATGCGATGACGGGTGCGGTTGATGCTTCAACGACCTCCAGCGCCGAACGCCAGCCGGTGTGGCTGATGTCCACGAGGATGCCGAGTCGGTTCAACTCCGCCAGCATCGTGTGTCCCAGCTTGCTCAGTCCTGCGTCCTCTGGCTCCTCGCAACCGTCACACATGACTCCGCGACGGTTGTACGCGACCTGAACAATACGCAGCCCCATGCGGTAGTAGGCCTCGATCAGAGACGGCTCGAACTCCAACGGCCTGGTCCCTTGGAAGTGGAACACCACAGCCATTTCGCCGGCTGCCTTCGCTGCCCGAATCTCCTCTACAGAGGTTGCCAACCGCAAGCCTGGCGTATTCCGAATGAACTCAAGGCATCGACCGAAGGCAAATAAAGCCTCGCGCGCGGCCCCCAAAGCTGACACAGTGACTACGCTGACACTCGTGCCGCCCGCCTTCCATAGGTCCAAGTGATCGCGCCAATAGTCGAACTCGCAAACCGCGTCGACTACCACCGCATCCTTGAAAGCGAAATCAACGTTTCCAGTCATTTCTCAACTACCTCTTCTTTGTAAGGCTGGTTCTATTTGCGTGTGATATTCAACGGCCATGCCTCGTTCCACCATGGCTGGTGATAGGACGTCCACTCGAATCCCGATGCGATGCCGAGGTTGCCATTGAGCGCCATCAGGGGGACGTACGGTACGTCTGTACCCAACTGCTTCAAAAGTTCGGTGTATGAATCAAACTGAGCTTCCGGCGTGGTGGCCTGAGAAGCTTGGCTGATGATGCGGTCCACCGACTCCGGGCCGTACGCGGCCAGGTTGCCACCGCCCTCAGCCAAACCTGCCGAGCCCAGCCAGTACGACGGCATGTACCCGGGTGTGGGTGTGCAGCCTCCACCAGCCGTGTAGATGGCCGGGCGGTCCTTGGCAGCAGCGCCCACTCCGGCGACCCACTTCGCGATGGTTTCACTCTTCACCGTGAGCTTGATGCCGATCTTGCCGAGTTGGTCCGCGACGATCTGGGACCCGGTGACGTTGTTGGAGAAATCAGTGGTTGGCAACTCTGCCGTGAAGCCGTCAGGGTAGGCCGACTTGGCCAGTTCGGCCTTGGCCGCATCAAGGTCGTGCGGGTACTGAGGGAGTGATTTGATCATCGCGTCGATCTTGTCTGCCGATGCAATCGTGGACAGCGAGTTCGGGGGAATGAATGTCGTAATGGGATCGGCGCGACCGCCGACGTCGTTGACGAAAGCGTCCCGGTTCAACGCGTGGGCGACAGCTCGACGTACATGAACGTCGCTCCACGGGCCCGACTGGGTGTTCATCGCAAAGAAGCCCATGGAGCAACTTGGGCCGCTGACGATATTCGCCTGGGAGGTCGACTCGAAGGCTGTCACGTTTGAGACGCTGGGCACCAGGTCAATTGATTTGGCCCGCAGAGCGAGGGCTGCGTTGGTTTCAGTGTCAAAGAACTTGATCTCGAGCTTGTCGAATTTTACGTCTCCGCCCCAGTAGTTCTTGTTGGCCTTGAACTCAGCGCCTGTTGTCGGGTCCAATTTGGTGATCTCATAGGGGCCGGTTCCCATTAGGAGCGTTCCGGGGTTTCCGAAGTTGTCTTTGTGGTCCTCGTAGAACTTCTTTTGGAAGATCTGGGAGGAGAACATTGACGCTTGAGTTGGCCAGTTCGAATCGGGTGCCTTCAACGTCACGGTGACAGTGTTCTTGTCAGTTGCCTCGATGGTGGACACTGACTTGTATTTCGCCGACGTGTATGAGGCTGGATCCCGGTAGCGTTCGAGGGAGTAGACGACGTCATCAGCCGTCAGCTCCTGCCCGTCCCAGAACTTCACGCCTGGGCGGAGGTGATAGACGTAGACGGTGGGACTGGGATTGTCCACCTTCTCGGCGAGCCGTGGCTCAAGGCTGCCGTCAGCCTTGAGCTGCACAAGGTTCTCTAGGCTCGCGCTCGAAATGAGCGGGGCAATCTGCGAGTCGACAATATCGACTGTGCTCGTGCTGCCGACCATTCCGATGCGGACAACTCCGCCTTGTGTTGGTGTTGCTGCCTGTGGTGAGCCTGAACAGGCGCTCAGGCCTGACACGGCAATTATCGCAGCCGTTGCGGTCGCAAGCACTCTACGCATGACATTCTCGTTTCACGTATTGGAGGGACTATTTTGGGTGATGGTGTTGTTGCCTCATCGCGGGACGTTACTAGTGGTTCTAGAGCCAGTCGCTGGATTGTGGCGTCGAAGTGATCAGCTTCCGGGTGTAGGGATCTGCCGGTTGTTCGAGGACTTCCTTCGTGGGTCCGCTCTCGACAACACGGCCGCGGTGCATCACGTAGACGTAGTCAGATATTTGTCGAACGATTGCTAGGTCGTGGGTGATGAACAGGTAACCTAGCCCCCTCTCGGCTCGGATTTTTCCGAACAGGTTGAGGATCTGTGCCTGGACCGACATGTCCAGGGCAGAGACTGACTCGTCACAAATCAGCAGTTGGGGCTGCGCCGCCAGAGCACGTGCGATTGCGACTCGCTGGCGCTCACCTCCCGAAAGTCCTACCGGCTTGCGCTGTCCGTACTCAGGTGGCAGGCCTACAGTTTTTAGCAGTTCTGCCTCTTGGGCAGCGATGTTCCGTGCCTTCGGGTCGTGGGTCCTGATTGCCTCCTGCAGCGTCCATCCGATGCTGCGTTTGGGGTTCAGGCTTGAATAGGGGTCCTGGAACACCATCTGCACGGTGCTCCGCAACCGGCTGGTATCCCGGCGGCTCAGCTTCGACCAGTCCGTGGTCGGGATGCCGCAGATCTCGATCTCCCCGCCCGATGCGGTCTCTAGGCCAATGAGCATGCGGGCTAGTGTCGTCTTCCCGCTGCCGGATTCGCCGACGATACCAACGCTCTGACCATCACTGATATCGATGGACACTCCGTCCAGCGCTCGGACGGACAGTTTGCCACTGCTGAATTGCTTGTAGACGTCCCGGACTCGGACGAGCGGTTCTACAGGCGAGTCCGGCTCCGAGACGGCCTCGGTCGCCTCTGCTTGAATGCGCTTGCGGAGCTGGACCATCTCATCGCGAATCTCATCAATTCGTACGCACCTGGACAACCGATCGGTGCCGATCTGTACCAAGGCAGGTGTTCCCTCACGACATACCGCCGACGCCCACTGGCACCTGGGCGCGAATGAGCACATACCCGTGACATCATCGGGGTCCGGGACGGACCCGGGAATCGAGAGCATCTCGTGAAGCTTTCGGTCCACTGGCGGCTCGGAAAGCAACAGTCCGTGGCTATAGGGATGCAGCGGTTCATGCTCGAACTCAACCGACGGCGCAACCTCCAGAAGCGATCCCGCGTACAGAACATGGACCCGATCACAAGTGCCAAAGGCCAAGCGAAGATCATGGGTGATCAGCATGACACCCATGCCACGCGTGCGCTGTATCTCCTTAATGAGCGCCAGAATCTCCCGCTGGGTGGTGACATCCAGCGCTGTGGATGGCTCATCGGCGATCAGTAACTTTGGGTCACGGGCAAGAGCGGCGGCAATAGCCACGCGCTGGCGCATACCGCCAGATAACTGGAAGGGGTATCGGTCGACGACCGATGGATCGTGAATACCTACCTCGGCCAGCCGGCGAATGGCCTCTTGCCGTTTTTCCGAACGCGAACGCTTGGCGAACTCGGGCGACAATGACTCGGCCAGAATTTTGCCACAGCGCATCACCGGATTGAGCATCGTGAAAGGATCCTGAAGGATCATGCCGATCTCGCTGCCCCGCATCAGCCGTCGATCCCGTTCATCGAGGCTGAGGAGGTTCGTTCCCCCATACGAAACAGTCCCGGATGGAATAAGTCCCGTCGGCAGCAGCCCCATGATCGCTTTCGCGGTTATCGACTTGCCGCTACCGCTTTCACCGACGATTGCGATCATTTCCCCTGGGGAGATCGATAGATCGATTCCGGACACGACAGTCTTTGTGGCATTGGCTGTCTTGTGGACGATGGACAGCCCCGTGACGTCCAGTAGTGGCATCGTTACCTGTTTCGTTGGCTGTTCAAAGATCTCTGCGCTGGTCATCGGGACACACCCTTCTCGGACAGTCGCTCGTAGACCCAGTCGCCCAAGATGTTCGTGGACGCAGCGGTCAGCACGATCATCAAACCGGGGGCGAGGGCCGCCAGTGGACTCACAAACAGAAGGCTGAGATTCTCGGCAAGCATCAAACCCCAGTCCGGGGTCCCTGGGCTGACACCCAACCCGAGGTAGGACAACCCGGAAAGTGACACCAGGCAGGTTGCAAAGATCAAAAAGGTGTTGGCGACCGCCACCGGTGCAACATTGGGCCAGATGTGCGACAACAGGATCCGGCGACCCGGCACACCGAGGGTCCTCGCCGCCTCAACATACGGTCGTGGCATCTGCTCGATTGTTGCTCCTCTGACAACCCTCACGTCCAGGGGCACGATAAGCACGATCAACAGGCCGATCGCGAGCCAATACCCGCCGCCGAACGCGCCGGCGACAACGATGATGAGCAACAGCGCCGGGATCGACCACATCAAATCCACCCATCGCATAATGAGCGAATCGACCCAGCCGCCGCGATAACCCGCAAACAAACCGAGCAGATCACCGATTATCATCGAGCTCAAGGCCACAATGGCCGGCCCTACTATAGCTGTTCGAGAACCCACAATCAGCCTGGAGAAAATGTCGCGACCCAACTGGTCTGTGCCGAGCAAGTGCGCACCGCTTGGACCGGACATCCCCAGGGCTGTGTCCTGGGCGTCAGGGTTCAGCGGGACCAACATGCTTCCCAGGAATGCAGACAGCACAACCACGAAGATTACTGATGAGCATGCAACGACAATCCATGGGATCCGCCCACGGCGCCGGGAACGGCTAAGAATGCCAGGCTCCAGAACGGCAGTCATACAGATTTCCTTTCGACTCTGATCCGTGGATCAATTGCCATATAGAGCAGATCTGCGAGCAGATTAGCCAGGATGATGACCACCGCGATGATCATTGCGACCCCTTGAATGAGGGGCAGGTCCTTATTGACCGCGGCATCTACCAGCAGCTGCCCGATACCAGGAACTGAAAACGTCACTTCTACGAGGAACGCGCCGGTAATCAGCGAACCCAACACCAAACCACTGATCGTGACGATTGGAATGAGTGCGTTCCTCAAAACGTAGGTGCTCATGATGCGAATTGGGCTCAGGCCGCGTGCGCGGGCGAATGTCACATAGTCCTGATCGATCACAGCAAGGACTGCTGCCCGGGTGTGCTTCAGCACAAATGCCGAGACTGTAAGCGCCAGCGCCACAGCCGGAAGCGTCAGATGCCACAACCGTCCGACGAAGTCTTCGCCAATACCGGTGGCAGGGAACAGCTGGACAGTGATGGCGAACAGGAACAGGAGGAACACGCCACTGACGAAGGCCGGAGTGCTTAGCGCGATGACCGATGCACCGACGATCCCACGGTCGACCACTGTCTTCCGGCGGAGCGCTGATAGCACGCCCAACCCGACACCGCCGATCATGGTGAGTATATAGGCGTAGATTCCAAGGAATATCGACACCGGAAGCCTCGAGCCAATTTCCTCCGAGACGGGCAATGTGGTCAGGATTGACGTCCCAAAATCGAGTTGGAGCGCACCCTGCGCCCAGATCCAATATTGGGTGAGGAACGGCTGGTCGAGGTGGTACTTCTCGTTCAGAAGCCGAACTGTCTCCGGCGTCCGTGGTTGGTTCCCGAGCAGAATGTCGACGGGGCTACCAGGTGCAAGGTAGAGAAGCGAATATATGAGGAACGACAGGATGGCCAGCATGATGACCAATGCACCGGCCCGTCGTGCCAGAAACAGCGCCAGGTGTCTAGCCGACATTGCGCTCCCTTTGTGAAGGCCGCCACAGGACTCCCCCGTAGAGGGCCTGCCCCGGCAAGTTTTCCCGCAGTCATTGAGGGGTTTACGTGATTCAGATTACATGCTGCACCAACTATCTGCAAGACATTGGTTGTTGCTGCTTTTCTATTTTTCGAGGCTGGCCTCAGCGCTCGCCCGCGCTGACCAGAAGGTGTGGAACGAGGCGGTGCCGAGTAACGTGTGAGCCGTTTTTGGCCGCAACTCTCAAAATGAACTGGCACGCCAGGCCGGCGCTGCGAGGCTTCGCGTAGCAGGCGCCCGCCGCCTCCGGTCTTTCCCGATGCTATTGAAGCGTGACCCCTGGTTTACTCCTTAGGGGAACGAACCTTTCCCGCCGAAACCGGATGTGCTTGAACTGCCGAGCATCACTAAGACCTGGTCTCGATTGCCAACTTCGACAGATCCCAAGACGTGGACGGGCGACGGGTACCCAGCAGGAAAGCAGGGATGGCTAATGAACACCTGCTCCTCGCCAGTCGCGATCCCCATTGGCGAATCCAACCCGCTCGCATAGAGGGCCATCGGTAAAGGGTCTTTCAACGACGCATGAGGCAGGGCGAGCATTCCAGAGAACCCGGAGCGACGGAATCGCGTAAGTTACGATATCCAACGGCAAGAAACGTCGAATCTCCTTGACATCACACTGCGTTCCGGATCCTACTGAACATGGATGACGGGTGACGCATCAGTCGCGGTCGTGTTCGGATGCCCCGCAGGCGGGTCAGGAATGGGCTTGGGAGGTCAGTTGCTGAGGTGATCAATAAACTTTGCAGTGTGCGGCGCGGGGTTGGCACGCGAGCGAATCAGAGCTGCTCGAAGACACCAAGTGAAGAACTGGCCGAGTCACGGTAGCGACGGATGAGCTTCCGGTCGCGAGGTACGTGGAATGAGGAGACTCAGCACGACTCCCACCACCGCTCCAGCCGCACCGATGACGAACGCGGCGCGGAAGCCCTCGGAACTGGGTACGCTGACCGCACCGACCGAGATAGTGAGTTGTGCGAGTACTGCCGCAGTGACAGCGGACGAGAGCGTGTTGCCAAGTGTGCGCATGAGCGTATTCAGGCCGTTGGCTGCCGCAGTTTCAGAGGCGGGCACAGCGTGCATGATCAATGTCGGCATGGCCGCGTATGCAAGTCCGATACCAACGCCGATCAGTGCATTGATTGCAAGGATCTGCCATACCTCTCCTGCCAGAAATAGGAGCAAAAGGTATGAGGCAGCAATCAGCGCTGTCCCTGCAACGAGGACCGAGCGTGGACCCAATCGCGAAGTAAGCCTGGCCGCAAGGGGCGAGGTGCCCATCATCGCGAGTCCAGCAGGGGCGAGCACGAGACTTGCGACTATCAGGCTGAGCCCGAAGCCGACCCCGGAGGCCGCCGGCAGCTCAAGCAGCTGCGGCAGAGTGATTTGCGCGCCGAAGAACGCAAACCCGACGGCTACAGAGGCGAGGTTGGTATAGAGAACGGCCGGTCTGGCGGCAACGCGCAGGTCGACAAGCGGACTGTCTTGCCGCAGCTCGTACCAGCCCCAGAGCCCTAGCACAGCGACGCCGCCAAGACCAGCGCCGAGGATACCAGGGCTCGTCCAGCCGACCTCGTTGCCGCGGGAGACCGCGATGAGAACCCCACTGAGTCCTAGTGCGAGCCCGATCGCCCCGACCACGTCAAAGCTGCCGGGCGACCGCAAGGTCGAGACCGGAACAACGATCAGCAAGAGAACGATATTAAGCACTCCGAGGCCGGCTGACAGCCAGAACAGGACGTGCCAGTCAAGGGTTTGCGCAACAAGGGCGCTAAGTGGCAGGCCGAGCGCGCCTCCAATCCCGAGGGTCGCGCTAACCATGGCGATGCCAGCGGGCAGACGGTCACGGCGCAGGGTGTCCCGGAGGATCGAGATGCCGAGCGGGATGATTCCCAGCACCGCACCCTGAAGCGCGCGACCGGCAACGAGGGTCCAGACGTCCCCAGCCAAGGCGCAGATTACTGAACCGATCACGAGCACTATGAGGGACGCAACCGCCATACGCCTCTTGCCGTAGAGGTCACCGAGTCGCCCCGACACCGGGGTGAATATGCACGCGCCGAGCAACGTCGCCGTGATCACCCACGCCGTTTCGCTACGTTCAGCGTCGAGCAATGAGGGTAGCTTCGCCTGGATTGGCACGACAAGCGTCTGCATAAAAGACGCGCTCATTCCCGCGAAGGCGAGGACAGCGGTGATCAGACGAGGGTCGGGCGAACTGGTAAGGGATCGTCTGTCACGCACGGAGTTCCTTCGCATCGGGCCTGCCACCTTATAGAGGTGGATGGCATAAGTAGTAGGGAAACACACTGGATCCCTGGTGATGACACCAATGCCAGAACACTTGAGCGAGGGTTCGCTTTGTGTTTCCGGCCTGTTAAATTTGGTGATTGCTCTTGCATTAGATGGTGCACCAAGTATATAGATATACAGAACATTTCCCCCAACTGGCAGGAGAGCCATGTCCCACCGCACGTCCCCTCAAGGCGTCCTCGCACTAAGCGCGGCCACTCTCGCTCTGTTCTCGTACAGCGCGTTGGAAACCGCGATCTCGCCGGCGCTCCCCAGCATGATGGACTTCTACGGGGTCCCCGCCGCCGTAATCGTCTGGGCCTTCACCGCATTACTGCTCGTAGGCGCGGTCGCCACTCCAGTCATCGGCCGACTCAGTGACGTCGCCGACACGCGATGGGTGCTGGTCGGAGTGCTTCTAGCCGTGTCGCTCGGCGTCCTGCTGTCCGCCGTCGCGCCAACGATCGAGCTGTTCATCACCGGTCAGGCCCTGCAGGGCATCGGCCTAGCGCTGATCCCCCTCTCGGTGAAACTCGTTAGTTCCCTGCTGCCGCCCAATGCCGCGAAGATTGGCAACGGGATGATCATCACCATCGCAACCGCAGCCACCGCACTCGGATTCCTTGTCTCAGGTCCGCTGCTGGACTTGCTCGGATTCCGCGGTCTGTACTGGATTACGCTGGCGATTTTGCTCCCCTCCGCGGTCCTGGCACTATTCACTCCGAAGATCGCCGCGACTGCCGGCAGCCGCATCGATTTCGCCGGAGCGTTCTTCCTCGCACTCGCGGCGGGCGGCACGATGCTCGCCATCGCGGGAGCGCGCTCCTGGGAACTCACCAGCCCGCAGGAATTGCTCACCATCACTGCAGCCGCGATTGGCGTGATCGGCCTCATCGTCGTCGAACGTCGCCACGAGAATCCCGTGGTTGACTTCGCACTCATGCGCACCCGTCCGATCGCAGGAGCCTGCACCGTCGCATTCGGCGTCGGGTTCAGCACTTTCTCCGCCTACGTACTCCTGCCGATACTGATCACCATGCCGACCGAGGCAGGCGGGCTCGGTGGAACCGCGACAACAACTGGACTTCTGCTCCTGCCGCTGGGCGCGCTCGGCGCTATCGCGGCACCGTTCGCAGGACACCTCGAACGGCTCGTCGGCGCGCGGATAGCCATGCTCATCGGGACTGGCACTATTGCCGCGAGCTCGTTGCTGCTGGCCGTAGGGTTCCAAAGCATCGGCCTGATCGTCGTTGCGATGGTGCTGATCGGGATCGGGATCGGCCTGGCCCTTACACAACTGCTCAACGTCGCCATCTCTGCCGCTCCGAGCGATCGACAGGCGAGCGTCTCCGGACTGTCCTTCGTGATTAAGAGCATCAGCGGATCCCTCGGCGCCCTCATCGGCGGGCTTGTGATCTCAGCCGTGAACTACGCACCGAGCGGCTTCACCACGGCATTCGTGATCGCAGCAGTGGTAAGCGTACTCACCATGGGCGCCGCCTTCATGCTGCCTCGTTCCAACCTCGCCGTTACGCCCTCGCGCGAGCCGGTCTTGGTTGCTTGAGTATCAGAGCCGACTTTCAGCACCTCCACACGGTCATGGAAGGACGCAATCCCCCAGGGTCCAGTGTGGACGTTTCAAATCGATCGTCCTGTACCAAGCCGCTCGCTTCGACACCAAGCGGCCTGTTGGACACCTGAGGCGCCCTCCTTCCCGGAGACACGCCCCGCAGCGCATCGAAGTCGAGATCGCTGGCCGCGGCTTGGACGAAGGAGGAATAGCTCAGTGGTCAGACTCAGAAAATATCGTCGATTGCCATGGGATCGCTGAACAATTGACACTTCGGCTAACCGTTACACGATCGAAACCTCACGGGTATCGAAACTTTAATGGACACCGTCCATTATTTAAGGAATGAATCAGCCGCTGACGTGGCGTTACATCCTGAAGGAGAATTCATGCCTGAGCTTCCAATGCTCGATCCCGGCTCGTCCGACATCCTGGGAGCGGCCAACAGCCCCGTACTATGGATCGCCGCGGTCGGCGTCTTTGCCGTTATCGCGGCTCAGTCCGCTATCTACTTCGTGGCCGTGCGCAAGGCGGCACCCGCGGTCGGGATGTCGGCCGATGACGTTGCGCGATCTGTCCGTGCTGGCGCGATCGCTGCGATCGGCCCGTCGCTGGCCGTCTCCCTCATCGCCATTACGCTCCTAGGCGTCTTCGGCACTCCGGGCGTCCTAACCCGCATCGGCCTCATCGGCTCGGCCGCGTTCGACGTCGCAGCCGCTGAGGTCGCCGCCGGCGCTCAGGGCGTCACACTCGGTGGCGAGGGCTATACACAGTCGGTGTTCGCGACCGTGTTGCTATGCCTCTCCATCGCCGGCTCGGGCTGGATGATCGTCACCCTCATCGTGACGCCCCTGCTCAAGCGCGGTACGGCACGCATCGAAGTCTCACGCAGCGCACGCGCCGCGGCGGCGATGACGATCATCCCGACAGCCGCGCTGCTAGGGGCATTCATGACCTTCGGCATCCAGCAGTTCCAGAAGGGTCTCGCCGCCACAGTGGTCGTCCTCGCAAGCGGCGGCACCATGGCGCTGTGCCTGTACCTCGCCAAACGGACCGGCAAGCAGTGGCTTCGCGAATGGGGACTCGGGTTCGCCCTGGTCGTCGGCATCACCACCGGCGTGGCCCTCGCCTCGGCGGGCATTGCATGAACGCCCCCGACGGTTCCAGTACTCCCCCGAGCCAAGCAGGACAGTCGATGACTGACACGACACTTGCGAACACTGCCTGGAGTGCATTCGATCGGACGACATCGAGATGGGGGCGCATCACGATGATCACAGCGATGGTCATCATGATCGGTGGGCCCGCAATCCTCGCCGCACAGCTTGGCGTCGACCTACCCACAGTCGTCGCCGGCATCGTGGCGATCCTGGTGGTTTTCGGGGTGATCTTCGTGGTGGAGCCTTTCTCGTACTACCCGATCCTCGGCCCAGCGAGCATGTACCAGGCGTTCATGATCGGCAACATTTCAAACAAGCTGCTGCCCGCGGCGATCGTCGCGCAGTCGACGATCGGCGCGAAGCCCGAGACCCGTCGTGGCCAGCTCGCGGCCGTACTCGCGATCTGTGGCGCCGCCGCGGTGCACATCGTCTCACTCGCCATCTTCGTCGGCCTGTTCGGAACCATCCTGCTGCGGCTCATCCCCGCCGAGGTCGTCGCGTCAATCCAGACCTTTATCCTCCCTGCCGTGATGGGGGCCGTCATCGTGCAGATGCTTGCCAGCAACCCGCAGCCGCACATCCTCGTCATCGCTCTCGCAGTCGGACTCGTCGTGCAGCTCGTGCTCACGCCCCTCATCCCCGCTTTCGCTCTCTTCGGCTCCGCCGTCTCCGTTGTACTCACGATCATGCTCGCCATCACGCTGCACGGCGACAATGTGCAGAAAGCGAATAATGAGAATGCTCTCGAACCGGGCGCGACAGCGCTCGAAGATCAAACCAGTCAGAAAGGAACCCGATGACCAACCTTGAGTCCACGGTGTCAACCATCGCCCCGATCGTTGATACCCTAGCTCCTCGATTCACCCGCCTCAGCGACGAGATCTGGGCCGATCCCGAGCTCCGGTGGGAGGAGCACCGCTCGATGGAGCGATCCATCGAGGCCGCCGAGGAATACGGCGCACGCATCACCCGCGAATCAGGCGGGGTCCCCACCGCGTTCAGTGCCGAGTGGGGATCCGGCAAGCCCGTCATCGGGTTCCTCGGCGAGTACGACGCACTCGCGTCCCTCAGTCAGGCGGCGCACTCGACGGTGCGCGAGCCCGACCCTGACAGCGACACCGACGCCGGTCATGGATGTGGACACAACCTGCTGGGCGCCGGCTCACTGCTCGCCGCCGCGGCCACTGCGAAGTACCTCGCAGACGCAGGGCTACCGGGCACCGTGCGGTATTACGGCTGTCCCGCCGAGGAGATCGCCTCCGGCAAGACGTACATGGTGCTTGGAGGCGCGTTCGACGACGTTGACGCGGCGATTTCAAACCACCCTGGCGACGCGATGAGCGCCGACCAATGGAAATCGCTGGCGTACACACAGGTTTACTTCCGGTTCCGCGGCGTCGCGGCCCATGCGGGCGGCGCACCGCAGCACGGCCGCAGCGCGCTCGATGCCGCCGAGCTCATGAACGTTGGCGTGAATTTCCTCCGCGAGCACATGGACGATGCGGATCGCATCCACTACGCCTTTACTGACGCCGGCGGCCCGTCGGCCAACGTTGTGCAGCCCACCGCAGAGCTCTACTACATCGTGCGCTCGCCAACAGTGTCCCGCATGCGCCTGCTATACGAGCGCGTCAAGAAGGTCGCGCGCGGAGCCGCGATGATGACCGAGACTGAGGTCGAGATCGATTTCGAGGGCGCGGTCGCGGAGCTGCTGCCGAACCGCACTCTCGAGGAGCGGATGCACTCCAATGTCGTCGAACTCGGCGGCGTGCCTTTCGACGAAGCCGACCAGGAGTACGGCCGCAAGATCGCTGAGGGGCTTCCAACCGGCGCCGAGGCCGACACCCGCAGACGCCTCGGCCTCGCTCTCGACTCGCCGCCATACTACGACGGCGTCCCCCCGCTCGTCGACCCCGCGCATAGGTTCCAGACGACGGGATCAACCGACGTTGGCGACGTCAGCTGGGTCACCCCTACGGTGCAGATCGTTGCGGGCACCGCGACCCTGGGCACACCTCCGCACTCATGGCAGATGGTGACGCAAGGAAAGAGCCCCGCCGCGCACAAGGGGATGATCCATGCCGCGAAGGCCATGGCCGCGACCGCCCTCGACCTGGTTGTCGACCCTTCGCTGTTGCAGGCCGCGCGGGATGAGTTCAAGGGGATTGTGAGCGTCACGCCGTACGATAGGCCTATCCCCGAGGGCACTGTCCCGCCGCCCCTGCGCGCCACCTACCGCCCGGCCTGATTACGGCGGACTGTTCGGCGTCGTTGACGCGGCCTGCACCTCGGATGTCGCCAGAGAGGAACGCAGTGCTACACGACAACACGCAGGACACCCTGCGGTCGCGGCTCGCCGACAGCAGCGACCGCAGGGTACAGCGCACGCGCGCACTTCTTTTCGAGGCCTACCGGGCCCTCCGGGACGATGACGGGGCGCCGATCACCGTCTCGGCCGTCGTTGAACGTGCCGGAGTCACACGCTCGTCGTTCTACACGCACTTCCGCGGTGTCGACGAGCTAGCGGCCGCGACCCTCACGGACTACATGGATGCCCTCGTCGAGACGGCGAGGGCATCAGTGATCTCCGGAGAGTCCAAACGCGAAGTGAGCCATAGCGTGTTCCTCGAGCTCTCCCGATTTCTCGGTGCGCACCGCGACACCTACGGTGCGATGCTTGTCGAGGGGGGCGCCTTCGCGAAGTCACTCGCCCAGGCCATGGTCGAGCTCAACCTCGGAACGCTGCGAACCCGCGACGAATTGTACGGCCACCCTGACGTCACGGCGCACTTCTTCGCAGGTGGCGTCATCACCGTACTGAGCTGGTGGCTACGGACAGAGCCGGCGATGTCCCCCGAGGCCCTCGCGCAGGCGCTAATCGACGTCACACCACGCGATTTCAAAGACTGACATTACTCAACCTTCGCTCCCATAAACACGCAAGCCTGCAGAAGCCTGTTGCACCCTTGGCCGCGTTCTTGAAACCTCAGCCATTCGGCTCGGTCGAATTGAACGCCTTTGTTGGCAACTTTCTAGGGCGACCACTCCCGCCCATAGACCGCTTTGCTGACAGACGGGCGTCTGCGTCGCCACAACATAGCTACGCTAGCCAGCACTATCGATGTCCCCCAAACTTCCGCACAGCCACTCCGTTCACACCTCTGGCCCAAAGAATGCGCCCGCAGCGGCCCAGAGAAGTCGGCGCACTACGTCGACGGAGCGCTCATGTCCGAATTGCGCATGGTCTCGCCTAACACCACGGTAACGCGCATGGAAAGCCGTGCCTTTCAAACCGGCGACATGTTGCTACGGCCACTCTCCTGCGATGAGCAGATGAAGGCCCAAGAAGGGAAGAGCCAATGGCCGAAAGCGGTCACAATAAAGAAGATTTAAGTGTGGACAATGTCCACACCCCCTTTGGCCTGACAAAGCAGCCGCCAGCCACGTCTCCTCACTCCGGGAACGAACCGAAGTGAGGATATTTATTGCAAGTTCCCAAGGACATGTTGCGCTCAGCCCCCCTACCCATGAAGAGGTGTAGGCCAACCCCGACCTACCGGACGAACCGAGAGAGGGACCTATAGCCCCAGGTCAGTGCAAGCGGAGAGTCCACCAGCCACGACCCTTAACCCGCTCCCCCACAACCAAACAGGCGACCCGCGGCGCCAGGCACACCCCGCGGCCAGTGTCAGAGGGACCTGACCAAGCAGAATGTACACACGTTAAAGCAAAAACCCCCTCTGACGAGGGGGTATGCCGTGCCCGAGGTGGGACTCGAACGGGATTCCTGGCCCTGCGACCGCTGGGAACTCCCGGAAACATGCGGAATCCGGGCCAATTCGACGGCTGTACGGGCCAGTCCGAGACGGAAAGTGTGGACACTGTCCACACTTCCTTTTTGCCTCGATCGAATACCGAGAAACGGGAACTTGACGCGCCCTGCGCATTCATAGCCTGCACCGGGAATCGGCGTTGCCGCCTGTGCCGATTGCCTGCCGGTTGACAGCGCTCAGTCCGAGCGAAGCCTCCGGTCAGGACGAGGCCCCGACCTCCACGGCACGCCCTCAGCTGGCCCTTATAACAACCTAAAACGCGACGGCACTCTACTCGGCTAAACCCTGAAGAACTCGACACAGCGGGAGCACCTCCTTCATCAAGTACATGGCCGAGACGGCACCGAAGAACATGACCAAGCTCTTCCGGCCAGCCCGATGGCAGAAGCCGGCTTACCGGCATGTTCCTTTCTTTGAGCCCTGCCGACACAGCTCCGCCAATAATGGCCCCCGCTTTTCCGGCGGCCCCGGACGAGAGTAATAGCAAGAGTCCGGTCATCGATCGGCACGAAGCCCGTTCACTTAGGGGGCCCTGGAGGCGAGAATTACTTCGGCAGGCAAGAAAACTGTTCGATTCCGCGGCGATTGCCAGCCCGGACGCGGACGAGGGCAATTGCTCGCGGCGCGGCGGCATAGCCGGGCTAGGGCTAGTGAGTGCGGGTGGAAGCTCGCACGATGAGTTGGGTGGGAAACTCGTAGCGCTGGATGGCTGGCGGAGTTTCGGACAGTGATTGCAGGAGTAGTTCGGTCGCGGTGCGACCCATTTCGGCGTACGGCTGTCGCGCCGTGGTCAGCTGGGGGGTTACGAGGATCGCTGCCCGCTCATCGTCAAAGCCGGCCACGCTAATCTCGTCCGGTACGCGGCGGTCGCGCGTGGCCAATTCGCGCAGGACGGTGGGGGCAAGCTGGTCGAATGCGCAAAAGACAGCGTCGACACTGCCGTCGCGGACCAGGAGGTCCCCGAGTTCCGGGCACCCGGGCGCTGCCTCATCGAAATCTGTTTCGATGACGAGCTTTTCATCGATCGTGATTCCCGCGGCGACGAGCACGTCGCGGTAGGCCCTTTCGCGTTCCTGCAGATAGAAAGAGTTTCCCCAAACGGAGTCGCCGCCGCTGAAACGCGGGCGGACGAACACAATCCGGGAACGCCCTATCTCGACCAGGTGTTCAACCACCTCGCGCGCCCCGGCATAGTTCCCCGCCGAGATGGACGGGAAGTAGATGTCGACGCTTGAGTCATCTATGGCAACGCCAGGGATACCGATGCGGTCGCAAGCGTCCCGGACGGATTTCTGATCAGGAACGCTAACGACGATCACGCCTTCGGTCGGAACGTTCGACAGCCCATTAATGGCCTCAGCCAGCGCCCCTTCGGCTCCTCTGACAGGGTGGACAAGCACCTGGTAGCCGGCGGCGGCGGCCGTTTCGATGCAGGCATGGGCGGCAAGCTCCCACCATCCCCATTGGTTATCCGGGACGATCACGCTGATGGCGTGGAACCCGCCACGACGCAAAGCACGCGCAGCGACCGACGGGCGATATCCGAGCTCCTGGGCAACCAAGCGGATCCGGTCGCGCGTGGCCTGACTGACGTCCGGATGATCGCCCATGGCCCGCGACACTGTTGCGATGCCAACGCCCGCTGCTCGGGATACGTCGGTGAGCGTCACCCGCTGCGCCATTACTGCCTCCTGAAAGTTACCTCTTGACCGTGACCTTACCTGTTCGCTATCTTAGCGGTATCGTTTCCGGAAACGTTACCGGAAACGATGATCACCTTTTCACTTATCAAGCTCAACGACGAGGAACTCATGTCCACCACGACCCCGGCCACGGTTGGCCACAGCCCCTTAAGGCAAGTCAGTCCAGGCTTTATCGCCATTTACGCACTGGCGATGTTCGGCATCTGGATGGCTATCAATCTGCCGGCCTCCGTAACGCTGGCGTTGAGGATTTCAGAGATCGATCCCGATGGAAAGACCACCAGCTATTCAATTGCCGCCGGCGTCGGAACGCTGACTGCGGTGCTCGCGAATCCCTTCTTCGGCCGTCTCTCGGACCGCACGCGCAGCCGTTTCGGCCGCCGACGCCCCTGGATCGCGATTGGCCTGCTGGGCACCACCGTGGGCGCCGCAGTCATCGGCCTCTCGGACACGTTCCCGATGCTGCTGCTGGGATGGATCCTGATGCAGGCGTTCGTCAACGCAGCCATCGCCGCCATTCTCGCCATCGTGGCCGACCGGGTCCCCGAATCACAGCAAGGATTCATCGGCTCCCTCTCCGGGGCAGCGTCCGCGGCGTCCCTAGTGATTGGAATCTTCTTCATCCAGGCGTTCCCCACGAGCATCCTGGCGCAGATCGGACTACCGGTAGCAGTGGCGCTTGTCTTCGGTGTAGCGCTGCTCGCCGTTTTCAAAGATGATGCCCCCGCGGCCGAGCCGCTGCCACAGTTCGGCCTGAAGCAATTCTTCGGATCGTTCTTCATCAACCCCCGACGCGAGCCCGACTTCGCCTGGTTGCTGCTCGCCCTGTTCCTGATGTTCGCCGCGTGGGGCGTGATATCCACCTACACGGTCTATTTGCTGCAAGACCTGATCAAAGTACCTGATGACCAGATCAGTGGGGTGATCACACTCTCCTACGCGATCCCCGGGGTCGTTGCGTTCGTTGCCGGGCCGGTCGGCGGTTGGGTAGGAGACCGACTCGGTCGACGGAAGCCGGTCATGATCTTTGCAGCCCTCATTGGTGCCGCGGGCATGGTCACCATCGCCACCTCGTCCACGATCGTTCAATTCCTCGTAGGCGTCACGCTCGTCTCTGGCGTCTCGGCGGGCCTGATGCTGGGAACCTACATCGCATTCGGCATCGCGGCGATGCGAGACAAACTGGCGGCAGCGCGGAACCTCGGCGTCGTCAATATCGCCATCACCCTGCCGTTCTCGATCATCCCGTTCATCGCCCCCGTACTCCTGGGCATCGGCGGCGGCACGTCGAACTACGTCGCCCTCGTCCTTGTCGGCGGCGTACTGACACTCCTGGGCACTATCCCGCTCTTCGCTATACGCGCCGCCCGCTGACCCTACATTCCGAACGCGCGGTTCGCGCTACGCACTCCAGCTCTGAAGGATCTTCTATGAATGACTATCTCGACCCCACCCTGCCCATTGAGCGCCGAATCGAGGACCTCCTGGCACGAATGACGGTCGCCGAAAAGGCCGGCCTGATGTTTCATCCCACCACCGAACCGGGCGGCGACTCACTCTCCGACGCGGACGCCCTCCGAGAAGCCCAACTCAACGTCGTGGAACGTGGAATCAGCCACTTCAACGTGCTCGGCGGTGGCGACAGTGCAGGAGTCGCCAACTGGCACAACACCCTCCAGGAACTTGCTGCGAGCACCAGACTCGGCATCCCCATCACCCTGTCCTCCGATCCCCGCCACGGATTCCGGAGCAATCCCTTCACCGGACAGTCACTCGAAAGCCTCTCCCGCTGGCCCGAGACAACAGGCATAGCTGCGATCGCGGGCACTGATACTGCTCGCGAGTACGCCGAGATCATCCGTCAGGAGTTCCTGGCGATGGGTATCCGCGTATACCTCGGACCCATGGCGGACATCTTCACCGAACCGCGCTGGTCGCGCGGATTCGGTACATTCGGCGAGGACCCCGCCCGCGTCGCCGAACTGACAGTCGCATTCATCGAAGGGCTCCGCGGCAGCCGAACTCTGGGCCCCCAGTCGGTCGCTGCCGTCGTGAAGCACTTCCCCGGCGGCGGTCCGCAGCTTCGCGGAGACGACGCACACGATTCGCGGTACCCCGAGCAGGTGTATCCGGGCGGCATGCAGGAACTGCACATCGAGCCGTTCGAGAAGGCCTTCGCTGCAGGAGCCACCCAGGTGATGACGTACTACGGCAAGCCCGTCGGAACAGCGTGGGATGAAGTCGGGTTTGCGTTCAATGCACCGGTCGTTCGCGACATTCTCCGGAAGCGCCTTCATTTCGACGGCATTGTCGTGACCGACTGGAATCTGCTCGAGAGTGAGCAGATGGGGGACCTCACCTTTGGTCCGAATGGTTGGGGTCTGGAACACCTGACCCCAGTCGAACGTGCCCGGATCGCTATCGACGTCGGCGTCGACCAGTTCGGCGGCGACCGGAACCCCGCCCTCATCGAGGAACTCGTAGACAGCGGCGCGGTGACCGAGGAGCGCATCAACCAGTCGATACGCAGGCTCCTGCGCGAAAAGTTCCAGCTTGGCCTGTTCGAGAACCGTCACGTCGAGATCGACGGCGCGCGAACCACGTGCGGCTCGCTAAGCTTTTCCGAGAAAGGCACCGCCGCTCAGAGCGCTTCCCTCGTTCTGCTTTCCGACGAGGCAGGCGTGTTGCCTACTGGCTCCACCGTCTACGTCGAGGGTATTCAGGACTCCTCCGGCCTCACTACAACTCCCAACGTCGGAGAAGCAGAGGCAATCATCGTTCGCCTCGAAGCTCCGTTCGAACCCGGCCGCGGTTCGGTTGTCGCCGAATATTTCCATGGCGGCACGCTCGCGTTCCCGCAGGCCACCTTGGACCGGCTCCGCAATTACGCAACCCAAGCGCCTCTCTATGTGTCCGTATTCCTTGAGAGGCCAGCCATTCTTGGTCCGCTCGTGGAGCTCGGCGCGACAGTCCTCGGCGAGTTCGGAGCCAGCGACAGGGTTGTGGTCAACGCCTTCGAAGGACGGACCCCGCTGTCCGGGACCCTGCCCTTCGACATCCCATCCTCCATGGAGGCAGTACAGAAGTCCCGTGAGGACGTCCCCTTCGACACCGAGGAACCCCTCTTCCGTACGGGATTCGGCATGGCAAGAGAGGCCAGCGCCCCCCACATGGCAGCCCAGGTCTAGCGACCGGCGATTGGCCCCGACCCGGGTCGGGGCCAATCCGCGAAAACACACCCACTCGTTCCATTTTCTTGGAAGTAAACGCGCAATGGCGGGTCAACCTTTCCGAGCTGGCACTTAGGTGTCGTAGGGCTGGGCCGCGAGAGCGCAGGCTTCGTGACGCAGGGGTTTTCACAGTGCAATTTGCTGGGGACCTGCGATGATCTACTGATGAGATCCGTTCCGGTAATTGCGACAGGCGCAACGCTGCTCCTTGCACTTTCTAGTTGCTCGTCCCCAGCCGAACCCGACGATGCGCCCGTACCGTCCCCGACAAACCCCTCGTCGACTCTGGCTGCCTCGCCTACCACCAAGACCGTCGCATGTCCTCCTCTACCGATCGATGTAACCATCACATACGAACTTGTCATCGACGCGCGCGGTGGGGTCACGATTAATGCGGCCTCGAACCTCCCGGACGGTGCCGAACTGAACTCCAGCTTCTTCACCGAGACGGGCTTTTTCGCGCAGGATGAGGGAGTGCTTGAAAAAGGCAAGGTCACCTTCGGGCCGTTCTCCGACAAAGCCACACCGTTGCACGGAAACTACGACATGTCCATCACGCTGCCAATCGCCCGAAATCAACCAGCCGAGATTCGCGCTTGCATAGGCAAAGCCGGAGAAAACTTGACTGGACCACTCGTTTCGATTGAGGAAATCACCGGCGATAAGGTAGCCAGCGTCAGCGTTCGAGTCAACATTAGCTGAGCAGTGTCGTTACACCTGGCACTGCAGTTTGCTCGGCAACGTGGGTGTTCTGCACATGCTCCTGGAACAGTGAGGACGCACCGCAGCGGAGGGTATCCCCTGTGCATGCAGCTGTCCGTGTGCGCTGTCAGTCGAGCGTTCCCGACCATCGTGGCAGCCGCCCTGGATCTATGCGTTGGCCGACCATTTAGCAAGCCCATCAGCCTCCAGCGTCGTGCTCGACGTTTTGCGACTATAGGACCACCCTTTGGGGCTCAGAGCGTTAAGCCATCTCATTGAGGGGTCTAATCAAGTCGGGGCACTTGGACCGATAGTGGCCCGGCGTGCGGCAGTGACCGCATTTGCGAGCGTTAGGACTATTAGATGATGATGAGCTGCTCACGGAGGGAGCCTCTCCGTGAGCAGCTGACGCTGCCGTGGGGACCAGGTCATCGAAGTATCCTGGCACGGCAAGAACTGCTGCCGTTCGCTTTAGGACTGTGAGCTCTTCAACCGTCAGGATTTGATCCGAGAATGCAGCTTCACGCATCATTTCCAGGAACCGTTCGTTTAGACCCCGGACTTGTTCCGCTCCCATTCCTCCCCTGCCCGCAGCCTTGGAAAGCGCTTTAGCCTCATCGCCAACAATCTTGCCGTCCGCCAGCGCGAGGGCGAGCACGTCTAGATACTCTGTCGCGGCCGCGTCGGCTACGTCCGACGTGCTGATGGGCAGCCGGGATAACAGTGAAGACATCCACCCGTCAGCTCCCTTTCTCAAAGAAGACGCGCGTGTCATTGGCGGCACAGCTCCGACTCGGAAGGGATCAAACAAACCTCGTGCAGGATCATGCCCGAACTCAATGCCGGGACGGTATCTTTCGAACATTCGGGGAAGCAACGCCGCCGTCGCCCTGACATCGCCCAGTGCGGCGTGGGCATCAACCAACGGGATGCCTGCGTGCTCTGCGAGAGTACCGAGCTTGTGGTTCGGAGTGTCAAAAGTCTGTTGCCCCAACCAAAGCGAACACAGAGCGGGAAGTGGTGGCGTTTTCAACCCGATATGTGCGAGTTCGGCTGCCAAGAAGCGCTCCTCGAAGACCGCGTTGTGGGCAACGATGACAGCACCATCTAGACGGGCCAGGATGTCTGCCGCAACATCGCCGAACAGCGGAGCGTTTCGCACCGCGTCGTTGCTGATCCCGTGGACGAAGACGGCGCCGGTATCCCGACCTTCGGGGTTGAGCAATGTGGCGTACTCATCTTCGATTCGACCGTTTCGATCCACGCGCGCAATAGCTAGTTCGATTACGCGGTCTCCCTTGCCGGGTGAGAAGCCGGTCGTCTCAACATCTATGACCGCAAAGGGACCGTCGTGTACATAACCACGCCCGGAACCCGGTCCACCATAACTAAAGAGCTCACCAACCCCGCCCGGCTCAGCAAATCGCATACCACGACGGACCGGAGCTGCCTCCGCTTCCACTGGACGAGGTCTGGTAAAGGTAGCCGGAGATTGTTGCGGGGTAGTGAGTGGCGCGGCCCTGGGTATCGGAGAAGGAGCACTCGGCCTCTTGGCCTTCCGCCTACGAGCCACCCACCAAAAAACGAGTGCGAGCACGAGCAGTACAAAAGTAACTTCCACGGTTGCTTCTTTCAGCGCTAGCGGGGAAGGCAGCACCGCCCCCGAATACGGCGAGACATCGTTAGCTTCTGATCGCATAAGGGTCGCTAGGCACTGCGGCTTCCCAATCCGCCCGCTGCAAGCTGCAAAAATTCTCGACAATCACCTGAACAGTATCGGTAAAGGTACTAGCTACCCGACGCGACACTCCGCGTCGGAAACCGCATGCACAGCGAAACGGCCAGTCGTCCCACCCGTATCACTGTCCATGGTTACGTTCGACTATCTCCGATCAGACACAACTTGGGACACGTCCAGGTGTTTCTACCGGCAAAACCCGTTTTGGTCATGGCGGAGAAGTGGGACAGATCGATGAACATCCAGAAGTAAAAATGCTGCTTGTCGATCTGATCTCCGATCACCGCTGGCGGCACCTTCACCCAACTAGGGCGTTGTCGCGCCGGGCTGTGCCGGGCCCCCAAGGTGCGCTCCGGCCCCTTACCAGCCGCGGGTCCCCCACTCGAACGGCCCCGACGACCAAGACACAATGCTCGCGAAAGGAAAAGGACAATGAATGCGCTCACCATCAAAGACCCCGCCGACTTGCTCAGCTTCATCGGGCACACCCTAGGGTTCTGGCCCCAGGAGAGTCTGGTCTGCATCACCCTGGACAAAGGCAAGGTCGGAGCCACCCTCCGCATCGACCTCCCCCGATACCCCGGAGCAGAACTTCCCTACGCCAGAACTGTCAGTAGCTACCTCACCAGCGACACCAGCGCGACGAGCATCGTCTTCGCCCTCTACACCTCAGCCCACAGTGAACCCGACCAACCCAAACCACATGCAGCGACCATTGCCGCGCTTACCGGAGTCCTGGCCGGAAACGGCATCACCATCCGCGACGGGATCTTCGTCAACGGCGACGCCTACTCCCCTTACGACAGCGAACCCGGACAAGACATCAGCCTGCCCCTCAGCACCACTGAATACAGCCGCGTCAACGCCGAATTCATCTACCGCGGCAGCACCATCGAACCCACCAACCAAATCACCCTCCCAGCAGCAACCTATGAAGCAGACAATGCCACCGCCGTCGAAAACTGCATGCACGCAATCCGCGCCGAGGCACCCCATCAAACGGCGCTACAAGCCACCAGACTCTGGACGAACATGCTCGACAGCAATGACTTCCCCACCGACGAGGACTGCGCCACCCTCATCGCGAACTTCCAGTTCCCCCACATCCGGGACCGGCTCATGGCCGATATCCCCGGTATCAACGAACCACCCCAACACATCCTCTTCGCCCAAACCGACACCGCACCCAAATGGTCCCGCGTCGAGTGGGCACAACAACTCCTCATTCACGCGTACACCAGAACGAGCCCGCAACATGCGGCACCCATCCTCACCACCATCGGCTATATCAACTGGTGGGAAGGCCGAGGATCCAAAGCACACCAATACCTCCAACTCGCCCTCGACACCGACCCCGGATACCGCTTCGCACGACTCACCGACCAAATGCTCGGAGCCGGCATCATCGCAGGCTGGAACACCAACAAAAACACCGCCTACAAAACCAGGCTAGACATGCCCTAACCTGCACGAGCCCACCCCGGAACCTGACTACTCGTTCTTGACCGTCAACGGGGTAACGGTTATCAGCGAGCCATCTCTCCGGCGCTGCATTTCCCTGAGTTCCTTCGCGACGTCTCGGAGGGCACGCTCCCGGTTTCCCAGACCTCGGATCCGAGCTGGGGATTTCTCACTGTGCCGAAGTCCAAGACCGCTCGCAGAGGATGCCACATCAGCGAATGGATCGTGGAATAGGTCGCCGTTCAAATCCTGCATCAAACTGCGGCCACCCGCCGATCTCCAATGTCAAACCCCGGTCCGCCCGGAACAGAGTCAATGAGGCGCCGAGTATACGGGTGCTGTGGGTTCCCGTAGACAGCATCCACGTCACCTTGCTCCACTACTTCACCGTGGAACAGGACCAGGATTTCGTCGCTGACATGGTGCACGACGTCCAGGTCGTGGGAGATGAAGGCCATGGTCAGGTCCAGTTCCTTCCGGAGCCTGCCAATGAGGTTCAGAATTTCTGCCTGCACGGAAAGATCCAGTGCTGAGGTGATCTCGTCCGCGATGATCAGTTTCGGCTGCACGGCCAAAGCGCGGGCAATGGCAATGCGTTGCCGCTGTCCACCGGAAAACTCATGCGGATAGCGTTCGGCCACCTCCGGATCCAGCCTGATGGTGGAGAGCCAGTAGGAGATCTTTTCACCGTGTTCCCGCGGGTTTGCCCGTAAGGGGTCGATTGCCTCGGCCAGGGTTTGTCCGATGGTCCGTCGGGGGTTCAGGGACGAATAGGGGTCCTGCGGAACCATCTGAACCTCCCGGCGCATGGTTCGTCGCTCGGCCCCGGACATTTTGGTCACGTCGCGCCCTGAGAAGGAGATTAACCCGTCGCTGGGCTTCACCAACCCCACAATGGCTTTGGCCATGGTGGATTTTCCGGACCCCGACTCGCCCACAATTCCCAGCGTCTTGCCTGCCTGGATACTGGCGTTAACTCCCTTGAGCACAGTTGCAGCTGAGCGACCGGACCCAAACGTGACTTTGACATCCTTCAGCTGCAAAACCGGCTGACCTTGCGATGCGTTCATTTGGTGGTCTCCTTGGTGCCCGGGCTGTTGGTGACATCGCCGCCAGCGGTGGAGTCGTCGTCGAAAACTTCATCCAATGCGAAGTCCTTGGCAGATACCGTGACGAGCTCTGCCTTGCGTTCGGCGATCGACGGCGTCGCGGCGAGAAGAGCCTTCGTGTACGGGTGCTTCACCTTGCCGGCGGCGAGTTCTTCGCCAGTGAGCCGCTCCAGGATCTTGCCGCCGTTCATCACGATGACCTTGTCGCACAAGGCCTGTACCACTCCGATGTCGTGCGAGATAAACAGCATGGCGGTGCCCATCTCGCGGTTGATGGTTCGGAACTGCCGCAGAACATCCGCCTGGACCGTCACGTCCAGAGCGGTGGTGGGCTCGTCGGCAATAATCAGGCGGGGGTCCGTGACCAGGGTCGAGGCGATCATTGCCCGCTGCAACATGCCCCCGGATAGTTCGTGCGGGTGTTGCTTCATGCGTTTTTCGGGCTGGGTAATCCGAATGTCCGCCAACGCTTTGACCATCCGGCCAAACGCTGTGTTGCGGGACTGGCCCAGATGTACGCGGCTTACCTCGGTTAGCTGCGACCCAATGCGGAGAGCCGGGTTGAAGCTGGTTCCTGGATCCTGATAAACGAGTCCAATGGACGTCGCCAATTCACGCGGGTTGTTCTTCTGCAGGAGATTTAGGTCGCCGAGGCGCATGGTCTTGGCAGTGACACCGAGTTCCTCCGGCAGCAGCCCGGCAATGGACATGGCGGTGAGGGACTTTCCAGAACCGGACTCCCCCACCAGGCCCACCACTTCTCCGGCATGAATACTCAGGGACACACCCTTGACCAACGGAACTCCCGACGGCGTGGAGACGGTGAGGTTGTCCACCTCCACCAGCGCTCCGGTATCGGCGCGCAGGGAAGCGGGGACCTCGGACGCCTTGCGGAGACTGCCGAACTTACGGCCGCCACGGGGGTCTGTGGCGGCGGCTAGGCCATCACCGATCAGCATGGCGCTCAGGCCGGTGATGGTGATCATGATCGAAGGCATCACCGCCTGGAGCGGCTGCGAGTAGATGTTGACGAGCCCCTCGTTCAGGAGGCGCCCGAAATCGTACTCAGGGTTTTGGACGCCAAGCCCGATGAAGGACAGGCTGGACAGGTCGATCAACGTGGTAGCGAAGACCGTGGCGGTCAGCACCAGGAGCGGTTCCGCCATGTTGGGCAACAGATGCCGCGTGATGATGTAAGGCCCCGAGACACCAAGCAGCCGCGCTGTGGAGACGTAATTGCGCTGAGAAATTGACGCAGCCATGTTGGCGGTAAGTCGGGCGAATGCAGGAATGCTGGCAATGGAGATGGCCAACACGGCCGACCACGTGCCCTGGCCGAGGATGGCGGCGATCAGCAGCGAGAAGATGAGGCTCGGGTAGGCGACGGCAGCTTCGATGACACGCAGGACGGCGGAACGGACGCGCCGCGGGGCCAGCCACACGGCGGTCCCAATGGCGATGCCGGCGACGACGGCAATCGCCGTCGTCGCTGCGGTCATCAGCAGCGTCAGACGCGTGGCGACCAAGGAGCGGGCAAGTACGTCACGGCCAAAATCATCGGTACCCAGCCAGTGCTCAGCACTTGGCCCCTGCGAGGCTTGGGGCGTGAGCTTTTCCGCGGCGTCCGAGAGGAACATCGGCGCGAGGATGGCAGTGAGCACCATGATGGACATCATCACGATGCCGACTATGAGGCCGGTGGTCCAGCGGAACCTGCGGCGGGGACGGGCTGTCTCAGCCATTGGACTTTCCTCCGAGCGTACGGGGGTCGATGAGGCCGAGAATGACGTCGACCAAGAGATTCAGCACGATGGCCAGGAAGCCAAGAACCAGGATGATGCCCTGGATCACGGGGTAGTCCTTGTTGACGATGGCAGTGACGATCTCACGTCCCAGTCCGGGCCAGTTGAAGACGTTCTCAACAATGATGGCTCCGCCGAGCATGCCGGCCAGGATGAGCCCGGCCAAGGTGAGCGCGGTGGTCAGCAGGTTGGGCAGGGCGTGCCGGGCGTAGAGGCGCAGCGACGGTAGCCGCCAGCCACGGGCTGTCCTCAGGTAGTCCTGTTCCAACACCGTTGACGTTTCCCGGCGCACCACACGGGCAATGGAGCAGATGGGAGCTATCGAGAGACCAATCACAGGCAGGATGAGGGCACTCAATGAGGCAGCGCCGGCTGCCGGGAGAACCTTGAGGATGATGGCGAAGACCACCACCAGCATGGTGGATACCACGTACTGCGGAACAGCCTGGAAGAAGCCAGTCAGCATCCCGAAGGATACGTCGAGCCACTTCTTGCGCCCTCCGCGGGTCAGAATTCCTACGAGCATGCCGACGGGAACAGAAACCAAGAGGACCAGGATGATGCCAAGTACCGCGAGTTCGGCAGTGAACGGCAGCTTCGTAGCAATAATCTGCGACACGGAAGTGCTGTATGCGAAGGATTCTCCAAGGTCGCCGGTGAAGAGCCCGCCTACGTAGTTGATGAACTGGATATAGAGCGGATCATTCAGACCAAGGCTGTTGCGGATGGCCTCAATTTGCTCGGTAGTGGCGTCGGCGCCTGCCACAGCCACCGCAGGGTCACCCGGTATGAGCGGAACCATGAAGAAGGTCACGACGACGAGCAGGGCGACGGAGAGAAGGACGCCGCCGGCGCGGCGAAGGGCATAGTCGGCCCACGGGGAAAGGCTCAGGGCACCGCCCCGGGGGCCTTTGGTGGCCCCCGGGGTAGTGCTCTCAAGGATCTGTACTTCCTTGGAGAGCATTGTTGGTTCTGTCATCGTGAAACCTTTGCTACTTGGTGATGCGCATGGTGGCGTAGTCGACGATTCCCGACGGCGCCTGGATGGAGAATCCGGAGCGCTGGGCAACAATCTGCGGCTCGCCCACGAAGGGGACGATGTCGTTGTCGCTGAGGATGCTCTTCTGCGCCTTGGTGTAGGCGTCGCAACGGGCCGCTTCATCGGTAGCGGATTGGGCGGTGGCGATGTCGGCGAGGATGTCGGCATTTTCTCCGCCACCGATGTTGCGACCGCCCTTCTCGGTAGGGACGCCGGCGATGCGGGTCAGTGACGCAGCCACCGTTCCCACGAAGTTCGCGTCGCCCTGAACGGTCAGGTCCCATGTTTCGGGTTTGGTCTGGGTCATGGTGGCCCAGGTTCCGTTGTCCACGAGCTGGAGGTCCACGGTGGCACCCGCCGCACGGAGGGCTTCCTGGACGTAGGTGCTGCCTGCGCCGTTGGGTCCGATGCTGGTGGTGCCCACCATCTTGAACGTTTTGCCTGCCAGTACGGCCTTGGCGGCTGCGGCATCCTCCGGGGTCAGACTCGAGTTATCCGGAAGAACGCAAGGGACTGTAGGGGCGACGATCGAGTTGTAGGTGATGCCCTTGCCGGCATACGCAGCAGAGTTGAAGGCCTGCTGGTTCATCAGCTGCGCAACGGCCTTGCGCAATGCGGGATCAGTGAACGGGCTGCCTTCGCGCTGATTGAAGAGCAGGAAGATACCGGCAAACGGGACCGTCGTGACCGCATAGTCTTTGTTGCTCTCGAAGCGCTGGACATCCGCGGGGGCGATGTCCGAAACGTCCATTTCTCCCGTCAGAAGTTGGTTGGCCACCGTGGTCTTGTTGACGCCCGGGAAGAACCGCACGGTCTTGGCCGGGGTTCCCTCCAGCGGTTTGGACCACTGAGGCCAGGCCTTGTAGTCCTCACGCAGTGTCATGTCGTAGCTGACGCCGTGGCTGGATTTCGTCAGTGTGTATGGCCCGGAGAAGGCGCCCTTGACGGTGCCTTTGGCCAAGCCGTCCAAGTCCGCCAGTCCGGCGGGGCAGATGATGCCAGTCTGCGCCAGCGTCAAGCCACCGATGAGTTCGGACCACGGTTGGGCGAGCTTGATGTCCACGGTGCCCGCGGCGTCGTCACCGGTGATGGTGGGCTGGCCGGGGCCGAAGACGAGTTTGCCGAAGTTGTTCTTGGTAGCAGGATCGGCGAAGTAGCTGAGGGACTTGGCCACGATGGTGGGCGTAATGGCTGTGCCGTCCGCACAGGTAGCGTCCTTGCGGATGGTCAACGTGGCATCAGTTGCGGTGTTCTTCCATTCGGTGGCGAGGCCACCAATGAACTTCCCATCGGCATCCCGTCGGACCACGGTGTCGTACAGGAAGCGCGCTACCTCGTAATCATCCTTGGCATTGGCCTTGGCAGCGTTGAAGGTGGTGGGGTCGGCGTTGAGGGCCGTCCGGATGGTGTCGGTGGACATTGCTCCACCGGTGCCGCCGGAGGAAGCCTGACCGCCCGTGGTGCAACCGGTCAAAAGGAACGCGGCAGCGGTGACGGTCGCCGCCGTTGCCATAAAAGTGGAACGTCCTTGCATAGGGATGAGCCTCCTGGTCGCCTTCGAGTCCCTGGCCATTGCGGATGCGAGCGCATCTGGGCGAGAAATGAAGGATCTGATCTGCGATAACTTTCGCGAATGAGAAGAGTTTCTCTAATTGACCCCAGGAAGTCAACGCTTTTTTGTGAGTTCTCCCACAGGTGACCCCCGCCACGCCGATGTTTTACATACCCGAAACAGAAGGGCCTTGACGTGGGGGAAATAAAACGCGAAACTTTTCTCATATGTGATTGGCGTCTCAAGGCGTTCAACTCATCCGAATACGGACCAACCAAAGGTGGAAGACATGGCAACGACCCTCGAGCTCACAGTCCGCAAGGCACAGTGGACCCGACCCCCACGGGAACTGGTTCGCGCATTTGAGGAATTCCCGGTAGCCAACATCGGAGATGCCATGGAACGTCTCGGACTGGTAGACGGCAACATCAACCCGGTCTGGGCAGGCGCCAAGTGCGTCGGCTCCGCAGTGACCGTCCTTGGTGCTGCCGGCGACAACGCAGCCGTCATTGAGTCCCTGAACTACATCGAACCCGGCGACATCATGGTGATCAACGGCTTCGGCCACGAACACCGTGCTCTGGTTGGCGAACAGCTCTCCCAGCGTTTCGAGGCCGCCGGCGCAACCGGCGCAGTCATTGACGGCTACATTCGTGACCGCGCAACCATCACCGAGATCAAGTTCCCCGTCTTCGCCCGTGGCACAACCCCTGCGGGGCCGTTCAAGAACGGCCCTGGCGTGATCGGCGAACCGGTCGCCATCGGCGGCATTGTTTGCTCCGCCGGTGACATCGTCGCCGCAGATGATGACGGCGTCGTCATCATCCCCCAGGCCCGTGCAGCCGAAATCCTCGAACTGGTCAAGGCAGTCGCGGTCCACGAGGCAGAAATGACCGCTGAGATCACCCGCGAATACAGCTAGCCCTCCCCTACTCCCCCAACGGGACCCCGCTTAGACTGAGAGAACCCGCAATGACTAACACATCGACGGAATCAGTGAATCTGAACACCGCTCAAATCAAGGTCGTCACAGCCGACGGCAAGGTGGTGCGCAAGGCAACCCTGGCCGGCACCATGGGCTCCTTCGTGGAGTGGTATGACTACGGAATCTACGGTCTGCTGACCACCTATCTGGCCATCAACATCATGGGCTCCAAGGATCTTGGTTCGCTGCTGTTGACCAACGTCGGGTTCCTGGTGAGCTTCCTGGCCCGCCCCTTTGGCAGCGTCATCGCCGGTTACCTCGGCGACAAGCTGGGCCGCAAGAACCTTCTCGCCGTTCTCTTGCTCCTGATCTCCGGCGCGACAGCCTGCATCGGCCTCATCCCGTCGTCCTCAGTGATCGGCTGGGCCGCCCCGGCACTCCTGATCCTCTTCCGCATCCTGCAGGGCTTCTCCGCAGGTGGTGAAGTGGCGGGCGCCATGGCGTTCGTTGGCGAGTACGCCCACGACAAGCACCGCAACTTCTCCATGAGCTTCATCGCGGTGGGCTCCTTCTGCGCCCTCCTTTTCGGCAGCGGCTTCTCAGCGATGCTCATCACCACGCTGGGCGACGCCACCATGGAAGCCTGGGCTTGGCGGATACCGTTCCTGTTCGCACTCCCTCTGGGCTACGTAGGCTTCTACATCCGCTCCAAGATGGAAGATACCCCGCATTTCGCAGCATTGCGTGAACGCAACGTTGTTGAAAAAAACCCTCTGCGCGCCGTCTTCACCTCAAAGCGCCACCTGAAGGCCATCGCACTCACCATCTTCCTGCCCGCCGTGAACGGCCCCGGCTACTACCTGCTCTTCGCCTACATGCCCACCTACCTGAAGACCCAACTTGGCAGCGGCAACAACTTCAGCATGCTCCAGGCCCTCATGGTCACGGCAGTCAGCCTTGTAGCGATCATCGTGTCCATCCCGCTCATGGCACGCTTGTCCGACCGCATCGGCCGCAAGCCAGTATTGACCTTGTCCGCAGTGCTCATGGCAGTAGTTTCCTACCCGATGTTCGCCATGATCACCACCGGCAACATGACACTGGCCTGCGTAGCAACGGTCGTCATGGCCATTGCTTTCTCCGGCCACGCCGCCGTGGTCCACACCGTCCTGACGGAAATGTTCCCCACCACCGTGCGCTACAGCGCCTACAGCATCGGCTTCAGTATCAGCACCATCATCTTTGGCGGCAGCGCACCATTGGTGATGACCGAGCTCATCAAGAGCACCGGGAACAGCATGGTCCCGGCCTACGCTGCGATCGGAACGGCCATCATCACGCTGGTCTCGATTTTCCTCCTGAAGGAGACCAAGGGACAGCCGCTCGCTATGAATTAACAAGACACGCACGACGGCGGCCTGCCGCCATTGCCGACCGGCCGCCGTCGTTGGACCATAAGCACCACAACGCAAATCCTTGGGAGTCACTTTGGGCATCAACTCAGTCGCCGTCGTCGCAGACCTCGGCGAAAGCTACGGCAACTACACCATCGGCGATGACGACGCCCTGCTGGGCATGGTCACCGCCTCCAACATCGCTTGCGGCTTCCACGCCGGAGACCCTCGCGTCATGGACGCCACCGTCAAGGCCTGCGTGGACCGCGGGATCGAACTGGGCGCTCACCCCGGATACCCGGACCTGGTGGGCTTCGGACGCCGACTCATCGAAGCCAGCGAAGAAGAAATCCGCACGGATGTCCTCTACCAGATCGGCGCCCTGGACGCCTTCGCCCGAATCCACGGCGGCAAGATCAGCCACGTCGCACCGCACGGCCGCATGGGCAGCATCGCCCAGACCGATGCAAAGCATGCTCGCGCCATCACCGATGCCATCAAGGCTTACGATCCCTCGTACATCGTCATCTGCCAGAACGGCCTGCTGGCCGATGAATCCCGCAAGCGCGGACTTGAAGTGGGCTACGTCTTCCTTGCCGACCGCGGCTACGGCGAAGACGGTATGCCAGTTTCCCGCAACACCGAGGGGGCACTCCTCCACGACCCCGAGGAAATCGGGCGTCGCGTGGTGCAGGTCGTCACCGAAGGCACCGTGCGCGCAGTCACCGGCAAGGTGGTTCCGCTGGGCCACGATGCCGACGTCGTCCTCCTCCACGGTGACCACCCGCAGGTCCTGGAGAACGGCACCGCCCTGCGCGCCGCCTTGGACAAGGCCGGCGTCAAAGCAACCGGACTGCAGGAAGTCCTGGCCGAAAAAGCCCGCCTGGCAACTGTCTGATCCAGCCCCACACCCACCCACGAGCACCCAAGGACGCATGAGCACGCACCCAGCTCCCGGACAGCTGATTCCCTTATCGGACATCCAAGACATCAAGGCAGTTCCGTTCGGAGACTCCGCACTGATGGTCAGCATCGCCTCCGGGACAGTTGAGGAGCGACAGTCGGGAAGCCGGAAGTTGCGAGAAGTCCTGCAGGACATGCGTCCTCACGGCCTGCTCGACGTCGTAGCCGGCGTCGATTCCATCCTGGTGGAATTCGATTGCCTCGCCGTCAGCCACGGCCAGTTGGCGCAAACTATCCGATTGGCCGCGGCAAGCAGGAGCTTCGAGGGAGATGGACCATCACCTACGGGGCAGCATTTCGTCATCCCCATGGTGGTCAACGAATCCTTTGCCCCGGACCTCGCCGACGTGGCAGCTGAACTTGGCATCAGCAAGGAAGCCGTCCTGGCACATCTGGAGGCTTCGACATTGACCATCAACCTCCTGGCCTCGGCCATGGCACCAATGATGGGCCGGGTGGAATTTCCGGGACAAGTCAGCCGCTGCAGGGAACCACGGACCAACGTGGACCCGGGGTCAGTGATGGTGGCCGGTACCAACGCCATTATCCAGCCATTCCCCGGGCCCACGGGGTGGAAGGTCATCGGGCGCACCCCCCTGACGATCTGCGACATCCGCGAGGAGCCACCCACGTCCTTCAAACCCGGCGACACCGTCAGGTTCAAGGTGGTCCCGGAAAGTGATTGGGAACGGCTTGACGGACAGTTCCTGCGGACCGACTCGTACACGATTGAGGAGGAACACTGATGCCTGCAGCTGAGCGCACCCTCACCATCAAAATCCGTGAAGCGGCCTGGCTGGCCACCTTCCAGGACCTTGGTCGGGAACAATCCGAGGCCCTTGGCGTTCCGTGCGGTGGGGCTGCGGACCAGCACTCCGCGTCCGTTGCCAACATCCTGGTGGGCAATCCACGAACGGCCGCCGGCATCGAGATCATGGGCGGCAGGTTCACCTTCACCACCTCCAAGGCGGTCCTGATAGCCGTCACCGGCGCCCCTGCGGATGTCACTGTCAACGGCAACAAGGTAAAAATGTGGGAACCGGTGTGTGTTCCCGCCAAGGGCAGGGTAGTCATTGCCAACGCCCGCGGCGGAATGCGCAACTACCTCGCCTTCAGCGGCTCCCTGGTAACTGAACACTTCATGGGCAGCGCCGCACCGGAGGCCCGGATGGGCTTCCCGCAGCAAATCTCCGCAGGGCAACATGTGGAACTCAAGACCTCCTATGCCGGCTTTGAGCATCCCTATCTCACGCAACCACTTTTCCGCCTTCCCGTGCCTGTTCCCTCGTTTGAGCACCCCGTTTGGACCATCGACATCGTTGTTGGTCCCGAAACTGACGCGGCACAGGGAATCAGGGAGCTTCTGTCGTCTCGCGAATACACAGTGACGGCCAAATCGAATCACGTGGGCCTGCGGCTGGATGGTCCCGTGGTGCACCCCGAGGGGCTGGGCGAGATCGTGTCCCACGGTGTGCCCATCGGAGCCTTCGAGATCCCCCACGGGGACGAGCTCATTATCCTGGGCCGCTACCGGACCCTCACGGCCGGCTACCCCATTGTCGCTTTCGCCACCAAGGCATCCCTGCCCATGCTGGGGCAGGCTCGGCCCGGCCAGCGGATGACCTTCCGCTGGGTCAGCCAGGAAGAAGCGGTGGAAGCCCAGCACGAAGCCCAGCGGCTGCTTAACGCGCTGGAATCGCGTGTGCAGAGCCTTTTCGGCGCCATCGACCTCCCGCATCACTCACGGCTGGTCCCATCGCAGGCAGCAGCCTGAACATGTCATGCCCCGGGGGTACTTGACCCCCACATATAATAAATGAGAAACTTTTCGCATATGTGATTCGAATCTCACCAAATACCACACTCTAGGAACGGAACCATGGGACTTCTTGAAGGCAAAGTCGCCGTAATTACCGGCGCAGGCACGGGCATGGGCCGCTCCACGGCGGAACTGCTCGCAGCCGAAGGAGCACACGTGGTGCTGGTGGGCCGCCGGCTTTCCGTTCTGGAAGACCTCGCCGCAGAGATCAAAGCCGACGGCGGCACGGCCCATGCGCGGGCCGCTGACATCGCGTCCAAGGACGAGGTGGACGCCCTTGTGGCATGGGTCGGTCAGTCCGTCGGCCCCGTGGACATCCTGGTCAACAACGCAGGCAGCGCAAGCAAGGTCCTGAACGTCCGATGGATCAGCCAGGAGGAATGGAACCAGGTCCTGGACGTCAACCTCAACGCCGTCTACCTCCTCACCCAGGCGGTCCTGCCGGGCATGCTCGCCCGGAACACCGGGACCATCATCACGGTCTCGTCGCTGGCTGCGGTTAATCCGAACCTGCTGGGCGGTGCCGCCTACGGGGCTGCGAAAGCTGCGGTCCGGAACTTCATGACCTATCTCCACAACACGTTCCGCAACGAAGGCCTGCGCGCCATCACCATACTTCCGGGCGAGACAGCCACTCCGATTCTCGACAACCGGGCCCGTCCACCAAGGGCTGAAGAGCGCGACGCCATGGTCCAGCCCGAGGACGTGGCCCGCGCCATCCACCTCGTTGCGACGCTGCCGCAACGCACCGTGGTCCAGGAACTCGTCGTTGCCCCTACCGTGCAGCGCGATACCTCCGGAGACATCGAAATCAGCCGATGGGCAGGGGCTCCCGCGGAAGATCTCCCCCGTCCGTGAAACCCCGGCATCTCTACGCACCCGGCAAAGCCGACACCCTTCCAACGACGACTCGAAGCAGGACTGTCATGACTCTCGAACCAACCACCGCCATTGCAGCTTTCCAGCCTTCCGAGGCCGTGCTGCGGGTCCAGCGCACATCGTTGCGCGTCCAGCAACCCCAGTCCAAAGGTGACCTTGTCTCCTTGGCCATGGGCGAGCCGGACTTCGACACCCCCGAACAGGTCCGCGCTGCGGCGGCCCGCGCCCTGGAGGAAGGGCACACCCATTACTCGCCGTTGCTCGGCGAGCTGGTGCTTCGCGAGGAGCTGGCTGCCCGTATCGGCCAGCTCCTCGGCGAAGTGGCCAGCCCCAGCGATGTGCTGATCACGCAAGGAGGAACCGCGGGCCTCTCTGCCGCGATCCTTGGCATCGTCAATCCAGGCGACAAGGTAGTCATTCCCGATCCCACTTACTCGCTGTACGCGGACCTGGTGAGCATGGCCGGCGGCGTTACAGTTCCGGTGCCACTGGCTGACGATCTCCACTGGGATCTCGAGGCTCTGGCGACCGCCCTTGAAGGCGCCAAGATGTTCGTCTTCTGCAACCCCTCCAACCCCACGGGAATCGTCCACTCCCGCCAGGAGCTGGAAGCGCTGGCAGACATGGTCGCGGGAACTGACACCCTGGTTCTTTCCGATGAGGCGTACAGCGACCTCGTCTACACACCCGAGCCTTTCACCTCCGCCTTGGAGATAGCAGGCCTGGCAGGCAGGACCATTTACTGCCAAACCTTCTCCAAGAGTTACGCCATGACGGGCTGGCGGGTCGGCTATCTCTGGGGCCCATCGGACGTCATCGCATCCGCCGCACGCGTCCACAACACCTTCAACGGCTCCATGAACACCGCGGTCCAACTGGCAGCCCTGACGGCCCTCAAGACCTGCGGGCCGGACATCGAGCGCATGCACGCTTCCTATGCCGTGCGACGCGAACTGATGTTCGAGGGCCTCAGCAGGATTCCGGGACTCACGGTCAGCTCCCCGGAAGGCGCGTTCTACCTCTTCCCGAAGTACGACGTCGACATGCCGGCAGCCGATATGGTGGCGCACCTTCGCGAGTTCGGCGTGGCCGTCCGGCCCGGCAGTGAGTTCGGGCGGAACGGTGAACACCACCTGCGGATCTCCTACGCGGCAAGCGCCGACGCCATTTCGCTGGGCGTCGAACGCATCGCCGCCGGCCTCGCGGCGCTCAAGTAAAAGCCCATGACAGTTATTGATCCACCGGCCGGGCTGCGCATCGACATGCAGCGGAACCGGATGCTTTTGGTGGACGCGGCCGGCCGGCTCTTCGGAGCCGGCCTTTCGGCGACCATGTCCGAAATCGCTGCCGAATCCGGCATCTCTACTGCTACCGCCTACCGCCACTTCGCCTCTGTTGACGACGTCCTCGCCGCCTACCGCTTCGAAGTGGGCCGGGAGCTCCTGGAGTTCAGCCGGGCGGCGGAAGCGGAAGGCTTGGAGCTGCTGAATGCTGTCTGCCACAAGTGGGTCCAGCTGGTAGTCCAGCATGGGGCGTCCATGGTGCACACACGCTCCGCGGAAGGTTACCTTGCACGGGTCAGGGCTGGCGCCTACTACCTGACCGTGCAGGCTGCAGCCCTTCAACGACCGCTGGAGGAGGCGTCCCGAGCCCTGGGAATCGAACACCCCGGCGATGAAGCTCTCTTCTTGTGGAACGGCTTCTTTGACCCCCGCGAAATCTACGATCTCATCGGGAGCCTGGACCTCACACCGGAACAAGTATCCGCACGACTGGTCAGGACTTTCACGGCCGCCCTGACAGGCTGGTCCGCTTCCAGGACCTAAGCTATGAGTTGACGAAAGGGCATCCACCAATGCGTAGTGACACACAGCGCAACCGCAGGCAGCTGGTCAAGGCAGCGGGACAGCTTTTCGCGTCCCGGCGCGGAGCCATCAGCATGACCGATGTCGCCAAACACGCGGAGATCTCCACTGCCACCGCCTACCGGCACTTCGCCTCAGTCGAGGACATCCTGGCGGAGTACCGGTTTGGTGTCGGTGAGAAATTGCGCGACTACAGCCTGAAGCAGCAGGAGATGTCCGGCGTCGAGCTGTTGACGGCGGTCAGCCGCAAGTGGGTTGACCTGGTCACCCGTCACGGCGGAGCCATGCTGTACACCCGTTCCGGAGAGGGCTACCTTGCCCGACTCCGTACGGGCGCCTACTACTTGACGGTTCAGGCGGATGCTTTGGAACGGCCCCTCCGCGAGGCCGTCGAGGAATTAGGACTGCCGACTATCGGCGACGAAGCGATGTTCCTCTGGAACATCCTCTTTGATCCACGCGAAATTTTGGACCTCATCAATACTGTCGGCCTGTCCAAAGACCAGGTCACAGCGAGGCTTATCTCGGCCCTCAAGGGAGCACTGAAAGGCTGGAGCGAGGACCGCGAGCAGGCCTAGTCAACGGGACTTAGTGGGCCGCTGCAGGCCGCATGAGTTCCCGGATCCGCTCCGCCGGCAAAGCCGTTAGGGCTGCGACACGAAAGATATCCATCCGGCCCGATTCCAGCCCCTCCAGGACGTCGCACCGGAGTTTCTGCGCACTTTGCTCTTTGTCTTCCAACGCAGCATCCAGTTGGCGGACGATCGCAGCCAACCGCGTGAGGTGCCAGTCATGCCGTACTCCCGAAAAGTGCAGGTCCTGGTAAGCGCCACCAAGCCGCTTTACATCCGCGGCCCGAATTCCCACCACCGTGGAAATCGCAGACAAGGGCACTTTGTCCGCCAATGCAGCGGCCATCGCCTCATTCCGCTGGCTCAGCAGTGTCCGGACGTGGCTGTCGATACGCCCGCGCGTCGCCCTGGACTCCGAGAGCCGCAATTCCAAACGGTTCAACCGAGGCATTGCTGCCGTTACCCGGCGACGGGGCCGTGCTTCAGCTATGTAGGTCATGGCGGGTGAGACCTTGGAGCAGCTGCCAGTCGACGGCCGAGTCGCCGCGCGCAGGCATGATGTTGCCTTCCAAAAGCCGCATGCTCTTCTCAATATCCCCCTCGGGTGCCCAGATGCCACTGATGGGGCAATGGCTTCCGGTACCAGCCGTGAACCGGCTTCTACGGGAACGATCCGTTCCGGGCTGTCCAGCGATGCGCAACATTACTTGCCTCCGGCGTTGTTGTGGTTCTTTCATTAAGCCTATGGCCGAGCTCACTTAAAAGCAAGAAAAGTTTCTCATTTGATTAATCAATCTCATGCTTCACTGCAGGTACCTAAACACGCCCCACGTTTCCTTCAGCAGGGCACAGCCATCTTTGTGCCTGGCACCAAATGCGGGCGTCTTCTTGCGCGACGGCGCACGAAAGAAGGCAGGCGAGCCGCAGCCCAGGCACACGAGTCCACGCCGGCTGCTCTTTCGCCAGGAAGGGTCACGCTCACTGAATTCCAGGGCGTGCCAATCCCGCTTGTCCGTGGTGCTCAGCGCCCACTTCACGCGCGGGCAGCCTTCCTCAAAGTCCCCAGGTATGCGGACAATGCTTCGAAGCTGTTGTCCGGGGCCAGCTCCACCAACCGCTCAGACTCATGGAGCCTCGCGTGGTTCAACTGCTCCCACGCGAAAATGGGGTCAGCGCCGTCCGTCTGGCCGTCCACGCCGAGAACGGCCACCGTCAATTCAGGCACGACGGCGGACACGTCGTCCCGTAGCGACGCCCGGGCCATCGCCTGCCATTTAGTAGATCGCGGCAGCTCATCCACGCGGTCCAACAGGGCCTCGATCCGGAAGCGGGACCGTACGGCAAAATAGACCGGAGCGATGGATTCCAGGGATTCGCCGGTGACCTGTTGAACCCTCGCAACATCCAATAGCGTGAACGCCTCCCTGACCTCTGCCCACAATCTTCCGACTTGGGGCGGCAGCCCCCAGATGAGGGCCGAGTCCTGCAACGCAGCTACAGCGGCCTTGTCGGCGCCCACGAGGAGTTCGGGCAGCTGTCCCCTGAGTGCTTCCACCACGGGTTGGTAGAGGTTTATGCACTCTTCGATGGGGAGGTCGTGGTTGTACTGGATAAACCAGCGCATGGCTCTGTCCAGGACACGGCGGATGTCCAAGTAGATCCGGCTCCACTTCTCAGCCGGCAGATCGGCGCACTGATGCACCAAGCCGATGGAGAGATCCCGGAGCCCGAAGAGTTCACTGGCAATGACAAAGGCTTTAACTGCGGTGGCTTCATCGACCGATGTCTCCTCCATGAGCCTGAAGACAGCCGTTACACCCCCGATGTTGATCGCATCGTTGGCGAGGACTGTCGCGATGATGTCATCGCGGAGCGGGTGCTGTTCAATCCCTTCTCCAAGCCTCTTAACCACCGGAACCGGGAAATACCCGTTCAAGAACTTGGTCAGGTAGCGGTCCTTGACGAGCGGACTCCTCCGGATATTGTTGGCCAGAGTGTTCTTGGCATAAGCGGCCAGGACAGACAATTCCGGCGAGGTCAGGCCCCTGCCCTCAGAGATCCGTTCTTCCAAGGCCTGTGTGCTGGGGAGGAATTCCAGATCGCGGTCCAGCTCGCCTCGACCTTCAAGGAACTGCATCAGCCGTTCGTAGTTGGGGAACGACGCCGGAGGGAACCTTCTGTCAGTCAGGAGCAGCACGTTCTGGGCTACGTTGTCGGTCAGCACCAGTTCTGCAATCTCGTCCGTGAGGGCTTCAAGGAATGCCGTTCGTTCCGCAGCAGGAAGTTCCCCTGCCCTGATGGACTGATCAACCAGGATCTTGATGTTCACTTCATGGTCGGAGCAATCCACGCCGGCCGAGTTATCGATTGCATCGGTGTTGATGAGGACACCTGCCAGAGCCGCTTCAACCCGACCGGCTTGGGTAACTCCCAGGTTGCCACCTTCCACCACCACACGGGCTCGCACCTGATTGCCGTTGATCCGAATGGAATCATTTGCACGGTCGCCGGCATCGGCATGGCTTTCTGTGCTCGATTTGATGTAGGTCCCGATGCCGCCGTTATAGAGCAGGTCGACGGGAGCCTTCAGGATTGCCTGCAGAAGGTCCGGCGGACTCATGGACTCGGTGGCAGGGTCTATGCCGAGCACTGCGCGGACGGCCGGGTGGACAGGAATGGTTCGAGCCGTCCGTGGCCAGACCCCGCCGCCTTCGCTGATCAACGCGGCGTCGTAATCTGCCCAGCTTGAGCGGGGCAGTGCGAACAGCCTTGCGCGTTCCATGAAAGATGACGCTGCGTCCGGCTGCGGATCCAGGAAGATGTGGCGATGGTCGAAGGCCGCTACCAGTTGGACGTGCTGCGAAAGCAACATCCCGTTGCCGAAGACATCCCCGCTCATGTCGCCGATGCCCGCAGCCGTGAAGTCGGCAGTACGGGGATCCAGACCGAGTTCGCTGAAATGGATCTTGGCCGATTCCCACGCGCCGCGAGCCGTTATACCCATGCGCTTGTGGTCATATCCCACCGAGCCGCCGGAGGCGAAAGCGTCCCCCAACCAGTAGCCATAGCTGGCGGCAATCTCATTGGCAATGTCCGAGAAGGACGCAGTTCCCTTGTCGGCCGCCACCACAAGGTAGGAATCATCGCCGTCGTACTTCACCACGCGCGGTGGGGTGAGAACCTGACGCTCGCCGTGCACAAAGCGGATGTTGTCTGTGACATCAAGGAGGCCGCGGATGAAGGTCCTGTAGCATTCCTGCCCCTCTGCCACCTGCTGGGCACGGTCCGTCATCCCTGTCGTGAACTTGGCGAAAAAGCCACCTTTGGCACCATCCGGGACAATCACGGCGTTCTTGACGGTCTGGGCTTTGACGAGTCCAAGGACTTCCGTGCGGAAATCTTCCTGCCGGTCCGACCACCGGAGTCCGCCACGGGCAGTCAGGCCGAATCGCAGGTGCACGCCTTCCACTCGTGGGGAGTACACCCAAACCTCATGGGCGGGCCGGGGGCTCGGGAGGATATCGATGCCGGAGGGGTCCAGTTTGAGGCTGATGTGCCGCTTGCCCTGGTAGAAGTTGGTTCGCACGGTTGCCCTGATCAGGGAAGCAAGCGCCTCCACTACGAAAGCCGCGTCCATGGTGGCCAGGCTGTCCATTGCCGCCTTTAGGGACGCGTCGGCTGACGCCAGAGACTCCGAACGTCCACCCGGTAGATCGGGGTCGAACTTCGCTGAGAACACTTTCACCAAGGATTTGGTCGCCTCGGGATGGGACTGGAGGGTGGACGCTATAAATTGGAAGGAGTGCTGCGTCCCGAGTTGCCTGAGGTACTTCACGTAGCTGCGAAGGAGCGCCACCGTGCGCCAGTCGAAGCTCTGTTGCAGGACCAAGGAGTTGAGGAAATCAGACTCCGCCTCACCTTGAAGTACTGCCCGGAAGGCCGCGGGGAGCATATCCCAGGCGTCCGGTGAGCCCGCGCCGGAAGGTGTGCTGACCAGGAGGTCGTAGAGGTGGACCACCACGCCCTGGGAGTCGACGATCCGGTATGGACGCTCCTCATGGACCGCTAAGCCAAGATGCTCAAAGTACGGCAGGAGGCGGCTCAGGCTTTCCGCTTGGCGAAGATAGAGCCGGATCCGCAAGTCTGGGTCGGTTGTTCCCTTGCCTCCGCTCCGTACGGCAAGCCGTGCCGCCGTCGTGCTTTCTTCTGCTCCGAGGTCCTCGAACCGTTCTATGTCCTCGGCTGCGTCCTCCACGCTGTACCGGACTTGGTACTCCGGAGGGAAGGCTTCGCTCCAGCGTTTGGCAAGGGCCTCCGCCACAGCTGCCGGGTGGAGGGATTGCAGGGCATCGAGTACACCTTCCGGCCATGACCTGATGGCGCGGTTGACCCGCTGTTCCACAGTTTCCGCGTCAATGTCTCCAAGAGTTCCGGATGATGTCCACACGGTGAAGAAGATGCGCGCCAGGGCGGAGGAACTGACCCGTGCTTCGTGTTCGATATCGACAGCGTTGTAAGCATCCCGTAGTTCACGTTCAATCCGCTGCCGGACCGCAGTGTTGTATCGGTCACGAGGCAGGTAGACCAGGACGGTCGCGAATCTGCTGTAGGCGTCTTGCCGAAGGAACACGCTCGAACGGCGCCGCTCCTGCATCCCCATGATGCTGTCGGCAATCTGGAACAACTCCTCGACGCCGATTTGGAACAGTTCGTCGCGAGGGTAGGTTTCCAGAATCGCCATCAATTGCCGGCCTGAATGACTGGCCGGATCCAATCCGCTGCGGTCCATGACGGCGGTGATGGTGTCAGCGACCAACGGAACGCTGTCCACCGGCCCGTTATAGACGCTCGACGTAAAGAGTCCCAGGAAGCGATGTTCCCCGGTCACCTGCCCATCCGAACTAAACGTCTTAATGCCGATGTAATCAAGGTGCGCGTCGCGATGGACGGTTGAGCGGGACCGGGCCTTGGTGACCACGGCGGCAATCGGCTCACGTGCCGAATTACGCGCTGGGCCAGCCAGGACACGGACATCGGACCCGTCGGCGGCCTTGTTCCGCAGAACACCTAAACCTGTTCCATCGATGGCAGTCAGGCGATCCTCAGTTTCTCCGTGTTCCAGGCTGTATTGGCGATACCCGACGAAGACGAAGTGTTTGCTGCTGAGCCACTCGAGAAGATTGCGGGCCGTCCCATTTTCGGGCAACTCGGCAGCAACTTGTTTTAGCCGGCCCCGCATGGCGACCAAGTCATCGGAGGCAGCCATAACATCGGTCAGGATGCGTCGGATGGCGCTCAGCAACGGGCCGAGCTGTTGCTCGGTGAGGAGATCCCGGAGTTCGACGGCGACCCACGACTCGGTCCCCGCATATGGAATGGAGGTGCCGGGCTGGAGCTCCGTGAGCTCCCCGTCTGCACCTCGTTGCGTGGCAAAACGGGGATGGACCACGAACTGGATTCCCAAGCCGCGCCGGGTAACCTCAGCCAGGATCGAGTCCACCAGGAACGGCGAGTCCTTGCAGACAACTCCGAACACGGTAGCGCCAACATTCGGCAGGACTCCGACCCACGATTCAGCGCCGCGGGTTCGCGCGGCTTCGAAATGCCCGGCCGCGCGTCCTTCGAGTACGCCTACGCCATAGGATTTCTTGTCCTCCGGCGACGCTTCGGCATAGTAATCGGCTACGAAATGATCAGGCAGTGTGCGGGATTCCATGCCTTGTTCCGTGGACACGTTGTGCTCCCTTGAGGTTTGGTGGACTTCTTCATCACGTCAATAAGATATGAGAATCTTTTCTCATATTGGAGACGGCGTCAAGAGCTTTTTCGTGATGGGCAAAACCCTTGACGCCCCCTTTGGAATTTGAGAAACTCTTCTCACTTGTGAAATGCATCGCAGGCCGCGAACTACCTCACGAACCAGAGACTCTCCCCCGTCGAAAGGAAACCCAGCTTTGGGCAGCAGATACCTCCCCCCTTTGATCGTCATGGGCGTTTCGGGCTGCGGTAAGTCCACCGTGGGCTCGATGCTGAGTGCGCGCTTGGGGGCGCAGTTCAAAGACGGCGACGACCTGCATCCGGCAGCCAACAAAATCAAGATGGGCGCTGGCATTCCCTTGAGCGACGAGGATCGGAAGCCTTGGCTTGAAGAAATCGGCCGCACTCTGCGCCGCTTACAGGACGCCGGCACGCCGCTCATCATCGCCTGTTCGGCGCTGAAGCGAAGCTACCGCGACCTACTCCGCCACCACACCCCTGACGTCGTCTTCGTTCACCTCAACGGCGACCGGGAGACACTCCTGGCCCGTATGAATGCCCGGGAAAACCACTTCATGCCAAGCAGCCTTCTGGACTCTCAGCTCAGCGCCCTCGAGCCCCTTGACGTGGATGAGAAGCATGTGAAGGCCGATATTCGGCTTGCGCCAGAGGTGTTGGTGGAGGACATCTGCGAACGGCTTCAGGGGGCAATCAGGGCTTGACGCCAATGCACACCACACCTGCTGCATCTACTGTTTGAAGATCGCGACTCCAGGGCTCACCAATACGTCTAACTCGCCTCGATACAGATCACAGTTAGCGCTTCGCCGATGGTGAACGGGCTCCGAATCCAGTTCCTCACGGTCCGAAAAGAAAGCACTCCACTCACGGCAAAGCTCATGCGGTTTATCGCATCACCGGAAATCCCCTAGTGGAGGACCATGCCCGAAGTCACGGCCAGAGGAGCACCATCGGCCGATAGGCGCCCGAGGCAACCTCACGCGAGAAGTGCAGATGCAGACCGAGGAACTCATAGGGGTGAAGGCCCGTACGGTCGCAACAAAAGCAGCCCGGCTTGGCGCCAGGCTCCTTTTGTTGAGGCCAGTCCAAGACCTGCACATGTGAGTCAATTCCCAGGCAGCTGAGGATGCTACATGTCCAAGTGGACGAAGGTTCCATAGTCGTGCCTCCTAACTCCAGGAACGCGCCAAAACCAAGAACCAAGATCTCGAAGGTCATGTCGTGCTCAGTCCCTCTACCCATGAAGAGGTGTAGGCCAACCACGACCTACCGGACGCACCAAGAGAGACGCACATAACCCCAGTTCAGAGCAAGCGGAGGGCCCACCACCCAAGGCCCTGAACCCGCTCCCTCGGGTTCTGGCCCCAGGAGAGTCTGGTCTGCATCACCCTGGACAAAGGCAAGGTCGGCGCCACCCACCGCATCGATCTCGCCCGCCAACCGGGACACCATCCGCGACGGCATCTTCGTCAGCGACGAAACCTACTCCCCCTACGACAGCGAACCCGGCCAAGACATCAACCTGCCCATCAGCACCACCGAATACAGCCGCGTCAACGCCGAATTCATCTACCGCGGCAGCACCATCGAACCCACCAACCAAATCATCCTCCCGTCGCCAACCCACGAAGCGGATAATGCCGTCGCCGTCGAAAGCTGCATGCGTGTTTTCCGCGCCCAGGCACCTCAAGAAGCTGCGGTACAAGCGAGCCAACTCTGGACGACCATGCTCGAGAGCAACGACTTCCCTACCGACGAGGACTGCGCCACCCTCATCGCGTACTTCCAGTTCCCCCACATTCGCGACCGGCTCAGGGCCGACATCCCCGGCATCGACGAACCACCCCAACATATCCTCTTCGCCCAAACGGAGGCCGCCCCCAATTGGTCGCGCATCGAATGGGCACAACAGCTCCTTCTGCACGCCTACACCAGAACGAGTCCGCAACACGCAGCACCCATCCTGACCACCATCGGATACATCAACTGGTGGGAAGGCCGAGGCTCCAAAGCCCACCAATACATGCAACTCGTCCTCGACACCCACCCTGGATACCGCTTCGCACGACTCACCGACCAAATGCTCGGAGCCGGAATCATCGCCTGGTGGAACACCAACAAAAACACCGCCTACAAAACCAAACTCGACATGCCATAGGAACCTGTGGCCCACCTTCATATACAGCCAGACACCGCCGCTGCCGGACCTTCATCAAACGCTCAACATGCATGACATCCTCACAACCCGCTCTATCAATGAGCCAATTCTGGAGGCCAGGCCTCGCATTAAATGAGTTTCCTGAACGAAACTCGTGGTGCAAAGGCGGGCGAAGAGACGGGCTTAGGCTCGGCCCGTAACAAGCCGTGAAGTGCCGACTCATCGCTGCTGGCGCTGGTGATGGGCGGGCACATGCGCCCTGAGGGAATCGGGGTTGACGGGCAAACCTTCAGCTACCGCTTTGCCTCCTCCATGACGAAGCCGCATACGTTCTCGATTGTGCCGGGTCCGGACGGCTCCGAGAGGGGCGCGCAAGCCCGCAGCGCCGACGGTGGAGTCCGTGCGATCAGCCGCCTGCCCGGGATCTGAAATGAGGCGGCCTCCGGAGAGGATCGCCACTCGGTCCCGGTGCCGATGTCACAGTCGGGCAGTCAGCCACCGTTGCTCTGGCGTATCCCCTCCGCGAGTGCGGTGAAGGTATGGATCCAGCCGCCCCCTTTACCACTGGCAGTAACGTAGGCTTCCTTCGTTCCAGGCTTGATAGCAATGTTGGTCGCCGACATTATCTCGCCCTCTTTCGAGGGAATGTTTATGGTGGCCGTTTGTTGTCCTTCGGTGTCGAAGACAAGAATTGCTGCCCGGTTGTGAAAGCCGACGTAGAGATTCCCATCAGCGTCAACGGCTAAGGAATCGATTTGGCCCATGCCCGCGCTGACGTGGATCGCCGGATGAGCTGTGTTTACTCCACGGCCATCGTCGGTCAATTGGACGTAGTCGATCTGGTTTGCGGTGTTCAGGCTCATCCACAACCCGTCAAACCCAGGTGTAAAGGCGACTCCGTTCGGGGAGGCCAAACGATCTGCCAGCACCGTTGGCTCGGCAGTGGCACCATCAATGCGAATCAGCCTTCCCTGCGGTTTCCAATAGGGTTCCTGGGCTCCCGCAGCATCCGTCACATAAAGGTTGCCCGCACGGTCGAAGCTGATGTCGTCCGCGTGCAGCGTCGCTCCGTTGACGGGACCGGAATGGAACACCTTCTGGTCCTTGCCCTCAGGGGTCATGCTGATGATGGTGCCCAGGTAGTCCGTCAGGTAGAGGCGCCCATCGCGGGGGCTGAATTGAGCCGATGTGACAGCACTGGTGCCGTCTGTGAAAATGGTCCTCTTCTCCAATGAGCTCACGTCGAGTGCCATGACCTTAGGCGCCCCCGGAGGTGCCGTGACATCTACAAAATAGAGGTCACCGTCAGGACCCACCACGGGCCCCTCCAACAGCGTCATTCCGGTAGATGGGTGAACCGAGGTGACATTCGCCAGGGCTTTGGCAGTCTGTTCCGACGGCGAATGCTTTTCTGCTGCAGCCACGGGTTCGGTGGAAGTACCGGCCGTGCAGCCGGACAAGACAAGGACGGCCGCGAGGGCGATGAAGCCCAAGTGTGTCCTGAGTGGCTTCTCTCGATCAGGCGTCATTTGCCCACCACAGTTTGGCCGGCCGGCGGCGCCGGAACAAGGACATCACTCATGTCGCCTTCCCGCCATTGCCGAAGTATCCGGTGAAAAGCTACGGGTCCTGGACTGAACGAGCTGCCGGAGATCGCCCGTGTACCTTCACCGTTGTAATACCCAGGGGTGCATTCTGCTTGGAATTGCGAGGTGTCGGCTGCTGTGTCACTGACGGTCTTAACCCAGCCATCCTCAGCCTTGAGGGTCGGCTCAATCACGCGCGAGCCGACGGCCAGCCCCTCGGCGATGACTGCTGCAATGTGCTCAGCCTGCTCCTGCAGGATGTGGACGAAGTTGACAGAATTGGCGTTCTGCAGTGCGCCAAGATGGAAGAGGTTGGGAAAGCCGTGGCTGTAAAAGCCATGGAGGGTGCGCAGTCCGCCTGCCCATGTTTCCAGGAGTGAGCGCCCACCTCTCCCCCGGACGGGCAAGGAGCCGGAAAGCACACCAGAAACGCCCACGTTGAAGCCTGTAGCGAAGATAATGCAATCCACGTCATACGCCGTTTCGCCCACCACGATCGAGGTCTCAGTCAGGCGTGTTATGCCTCCGTGGTCGGCAGTATCCACCAGCGTCACGTTGGGCCGGTTGTATGTCTGGAGGTAGGTATCGCTGAAGCATGGCCGTTTACACATGTACCGGTACCAGGGCTTGAGAACCTCTGCCCTTTCGCTGTCCTGTACTACCTCATCCACACGCGAACGGAGGCGGTTCATGGTTTCAAAGTCCTTCAGTTCATCCCTCAGTTCCCGTTCGGCTGGGGCGAGGCCTGCCTCCACCGCGCCGGAAAGGATCTGCCGTTGCAGCTGGATGGTTTCTGTCCACCCATCCTTGACGAGGATTTCATCCACCGGCTCCCCGGCGAGAACGGAGAGAAAGTTCTCCATCCGTTCTCGCTGCCAGCCTGGTTTGAGGGATGCTTCCCAGGCTGGGTCCGTCAGGCGGTTTCCACGAACGTCAATGGTGGACGGTGTCCGCTGAAAAACGAGGAGTTGCTCAGAATCGCGGCCCAGATGCGGGATGACCTGGACGCCCGTAGCCCCTGTGCCCACTACTGCCACCCGTTTGTCGGCAAGTCCGGTCATGCCACCTTCCGCCGAGCCACCGGTGTATGCATAGTCCCACCGGCTGGTGTGGAAAGTATGTCCTCGAAACTTCTCAATGCCAGGGATCCCCGGCAACTTGGGTTGTGTCAGAGTCCCTGACGACGTGATGACGAAACGTGCATGGAACCGATCCCCGCGGTCGGTTTCGACTGTCCATAGCTCCGCAGCATCATCCCAGGTCAGCGCTGTTGCCCTGGTCTGGAAAAGTACGTCCCGATACAGGTCGAAACGCTTCGCGATGGCGATGGCGTGCTGCCGGATCTCCTCACCGGGAGCGTAACGCCATGCCGGCATGTAACCGACCTCCTCGAGGAGGGGCATGTAGACGTACGATTCGATATCGCAATGGATGCCCGGGTACCTGTTCCAGTACCACGTGCCGCCCACGTCACCGGCCTCGTCCATCAGGCGAATGGACTCCACCCCGGCTTCCCGCAGCCTCGCGGCGGCGAGCAGTCCGCCAAATCCAGCGCCGATGACCAGCACTTCCACTGAGTCAGCGCGGGGATCCCTCTGTATTGGCTCGGTGTAAGGATCCTTCGAGTAGTAGCCGAACTCACCGGCTGCGCTTTGATACTGCCCCAGCCCCTCTAGCCGGATACGTCGATCGCGCTCCCGCCGGTACTTGGTGCGGAGCTCTTCAACATCAGGCTTTTGTTGGTTCTTCGATTGGTTGTGGGCGCTGCCCATGAATCGTCCTCGCTTCGCTACTGCGCCATGCGCACGTTGCGCGGCCGCCCCCAATGCGCGTCCGCGCCCAGATCCGGGAAAAGCCCGACAGATGGTTTCTGGTACGCGTCGACACGACAACGGGTCGGCTAATGAAAAAAGCTTAGCCTTAAGCTAAGTAATTGCGCAAAGCCGGTCCGCGATATCTTTAGTGGCATGGAGGAATCAGATCGGGAATCAGCACTGAAGAGCATAGACGCTCTGGCCATAGCCATCACGATCCGCTCCATCCCCCGCATCCTCCAGCCACTACTGACCACCGATCTGACCATCCAGCAGCTGAAGGTCCTCTCCGTCGTGGTCACCACGGAAAGCGGAGCCACTGGAGTCGGGCTGGTAGAGACCTTCGGTGTCTCGATGGCATCCATGTCCAAGCTTGTTGATCGCCTCGCGTCGGCGGGGCTGGTCGCCAGATCCACTGATACAGAGGACCAGCGGGTCAGACGAATTTTTGCCACCGACCTTGGACGGTCTGTAGTTCGTGAACTCATGGCTGCGCGTCCAGAACTGGGCGGCGAGGTGCTGGCTGGACTGACGCTTGAAGAGCTTAGGGCGCTCGAAACCGGACTCAGGGCAGTGGGCCGCGAACTGCGCGAAACAAAAAACCCAGAGAACGCCGGCCGGGAAACCTTAGGGTGAGCTGTACGCGAAGCGGGCGATGACGGCGTTGGAGCCCAGGGCCTCCATTCCCACGACGCGGCAAATGACGCCTGCCCAGGTGACGCAGCAGTCGCCTTCCCGGTCTCATGCAGGCCGCGATCAGTGCCGATCAGTCCACGGCATGCTGATCGGATCCGCGAAGCGGCGGCATCAGCTGGCGGTAATGGAATGACCGCGTACCAGGGATATAACCAAACGCCCCTTGCCGGCCATCAGCCTTCTTCAGGCGAGTCGATGAACCGGAAGAGCGTTTCCAGCAGGTGCAAGGTTTTGCGCTGCGGGTCCAGGAGGAACTGAATCCGGAGGCCGTCGATCATCGCCATCACCATGGTGACTTTGTCGTCAGCTGTCAGTTCCTCACTGTCTTCGGTCGTAGCAAGTCGCTTGCTGGTGAAGTGATCACGCATGCGCTCGCGTCGGGCGATGAAGAAGTCGTGGGCAGGATGCTCGGGATTGGTCGCCGCGATCGTGATTGAGAGCCAGTTCCGCATGTGGTCAGGCCGGGCGAATTCTTCGCCCAGAATGGTGCTCAACACCGATTCCCGTGGCACTTTGGCCTGCACAATGCGGGTGGCCAGCTCGGCGTCGTCGGCGTCCCGCTCCGCCAGGGCGGCGAGGAGGAGGTCATCCTTGGTGGCAAAGTGACGCAGAAGGGCTGCGTGGGTGACACCGGCCCGCGAGGCAATATCCCTCAGGCTGGCTCGTTCGTAGCCATGCTCAGCGAAGCTGGCCGAGGCAGCGCGTACGATCTCCGCCCGACGGGCTGGCGTGGTGGCATAGGGGCCCCGCCGCCCGGAGCCGGCTTTCTTGCCGGTCTTCTGCTCTGAAGTGATGGTCACGAACAGCCTTCTCTCGTCAACGGAAACCATTTTTGCGCTGGGTCTTGTCAATTGTAACCACCATGACTACTATTCACGAATAGTAACCATCATGGTTACCCTTTGCTGGGGAAGCCCCACACTTCCCAGCTCTCATCCGCGACGCAGCGGATGGGCCATCTACTGTAATGAGGAGTCATTGGTGACTACTGACAAGCACGGGGCTCCCCGTCTCGCCGGCGGCATCGCAGCCGCCGAACCATCGCCGGGCAGTCATCTGCCGGTCGGCCCCGTTGAACTTCCGGAGCCCCCGGAAGAGCCCCAGATTCCCGTGAGCAGGGGCTACATTTTCTGGCTCATGCTGGCCAGCTTCGGGGCATCCATCGCCATGATGGTGCCACTGTCCTATGGCATCGCTGTGCGGATCACCGAACTCGCTCCCGGCCAGGAGCAGATGCTCGGATTCATTACGGGCACGGCGCAGGGAATCTATTTGATCGTCAGCCCGCTCATCGGCATCTGGAGTGACCGCACGCGGTCCCGCTTCGGCCGGCGCGCGCCCTTCATCTTCGTTGGAACAGCCATCGGCCTTGCGGGCTTGGTTGTCATGGGGCTCGCACCCAACCTTCTGCTGGTGGGCGCCGGATGGATCCTGGGCATGGCCGGTTGGTCCATATCCGGTGCCGCCATCCAGAACCTCATGGCTGATAAGTTGCCCGAGGGCCAGCGGGGCCGGGTCTCTGCTTTGACCGGCCTGATGACCCAGATCGCTCCTGTTTTGGGCATTGGCGTTGCGTATGCTGTTTCGTCGAACACCTTCCTGGTCTTCGTGGTACCCGGCGTGATCGGCGCAGTCCTCCTGGCACTGTTCCCGCTCATCAAGCCGGAGGGAAGCTCGCAGAATATCCGCGTTGACACGCGGGTCACCTTCCGGTCAGTTGTTGCCAGCTATGGTTTCAGCGTCCGCAAGTACCCGGACTTTGCGTGGAACTGGTTGGGCCGTTTCGTCTTCTTTATGGGCCTGTACTTCAACACCACCTTCGGCACCTTTTTCTACGCCCAGCGCCTTGATCTCCCGGTACGGGAAGTGGCCGGAGTCGTGGCAACCATCGGCATGCTTGGCGTGTTGGCCGCTGCGGCCGGTGCACTCCTGGGTGGATTCCTGTCAGACAAGCTCAAGAGGCGGCGCTTGTTTGTCCTGGTTGCAGCGATCCTCTTCGTCGGCGGTGCATTGGCTGAGGCATTCGCGTGGTCGCTGCCCCAACTGATCATTGGCGCGGTCCTCATGCAGACTGCCATTGCCGTGTTCGCCACCGTCGATCAGGCCATCATTTTCGCCATCCTGCCCAACCGGACCGAAACGGCGCGTTACATGGCCGTGGTCGCCTTCGCCCAAAAGATACCAAGCGCAGTGGCCCCTCTTCTGGCCTCCGTGATCATCACCATCGGTATCACCGGAGCGGACAAGAACTACACCTTCCTGTACCTGTCCGGCGCAGCTCTGGCGTTGATCGGCGGCCTCGTGATCTCACTCAAGGTCAAGTCCGTCCGCTAACCGCCGGCATCAGCAGAAGATTAAGGAAACTACATGGCCCTCATGCCCTATGACCTCACTGTGCCCTATGACCTCACTGTGCCCTATGACCTCACTGTGGACAGCGGCGGAGACCAGTTCCCCGTCACAGGCCCATCCCCCAGGCTCTCTTGGAAGACTCCCGCGAACGCAGTGGTATTGGCATACGACGTGGAAGCAACAATCGACGGCGTGGCGCAGCCACTGGCGACCCTGGCCCACAGGCTCTACGTTCAGTGGCCCTGGCCGGATCTCTCCAGCCGGCAGCGGGTCACATGGCGCGTACGGATTGCCGGGGACTCGAACGGATGGTCGGCTTGGTCGTCATTTGAAGCGGGACTTTTCGACGCCGATTGGACGGCTTCCTGGATTTCCCCGGTGGAGGAAGAAGGGACAGCGTACGGCCAACGTCCGGCCCACTGCCTCACCACGGAATTCACGGTGGACGCCGGCGTAAAGTCTGCCCGACTGTATGCCACAGCCCTTGGTGTCTACACAGCTGCGGTCAACGGGGGTAAAGCCGGAACCGCCGAACTGTCCCCGGGGACGACGTCGTACGACCATACTCTCTATGCCCAGGCCTCGGACGTCACGTCGTCGCTGGTACCCGGAACCAACGCGCTGTCCATTGAACTCTCCGATGGCTGGTACCGGGGACAAGTGGGCGCGTTCCGCCACCCGGCCGACTGGGGAAACACGTTGGGCGCCCGCGCCGAACTTCACATCGACAAAGGTGATGGAACCCGCCAAGTGATCGTGACCGACGGCGCCTGGACGTCTGCACCATCAACCACGACGCGAGCGGATCTTATGGAGGGGCAGACGGTTGACTTCGCCGCTCCGGCGATACCGGCGTCGAAAGTTCTGCTCAACGCCGTTGATGCCCCTGCAATCAACTGGTCTCCCGCCCCGGCAGTACGGGTCATCGACTCGCGGCCGCCGGTAAGCGTCACGCAGATCAGGCCGGGCGTGTGGATCGCGGACTTCGGTCAGAATGCCTCCGGGTGGATACGTCTCGAGGATCTCGGGCCACAAGGAACCAAGACGGTGATCGAATACGGCGAGTATGTGGACGGCGACGGCGACCTCTCCACCACGCACCTGGACTCACACAGGCCAGGGGAACCGACCATGATCTTCGCACAGCGTGACGAGGTCACCGCAGGAGCCGCAACTGAGGTCTTTGAACCCCGCCACACAGTCCACGGTTTCCAGTTCGCCCGCATCAGCCGCAAGGCAGCGCCGCTGGATACCTCCAAGCTTGCAATGCAGCTTGTCCACAGCGACCTCCGCCCAACGGGTGCTTTTGGGTGCAGCAATGAAGACCTCAACAGCCTGCATCGGATCGGGGAATGGAGCTTTCTTGGAAATGCCGTGGACGTTCCCACGGATTGCCCTACGCGCGAACGGCTTGCATGGAGCGGTGACTACCAAGTGTTCATTTCCACAGCTACCCGGCTGCGGGACGTGCTCGGTTTCAGCCGGAAATGGTTGCAGTCCGTTCGCGATGACCAGTTGGCGGATGGCCGCATTGCGAACTTCTCCCCCGATGGCCGCGGTATCAAGAACCATTTGGACGACCAGTTTGCCATGATGACCGGATCCGCCGGGTGGGGGGATGCGATCGTTGCCGTTCCCTGGGAACTATACGAAGCCTACGGAGACGAACAGGTACTCGCCGAGAACTGGGACGCGATGCTCCGTTGGGTCCGGTGGGCCCTGGACATGGCGCGGACAACCCGCCACCACGCCAGGGTCAAGGCATCTCCGGAACCGGAACCTTACGAGCAGTATCTGTGGGACGGGACATTCCATTGGGGTGAGTGGACGGAGCCCAAGCAGCGCGATGCCGAAGGGCGCCTGATTGATCCTGTCCAGGACAACCCGATGGCTTGGTTCATGGAGGACAAGGGCGAGGTAGGCACCGCTTACCTCTTCCGTTCCACGTCCACGCTGGCCAGGATTGCCGCCGTCCTTGGACGATCTGCCGATGCGGCTGAATGGACGGCGATTTCAGAAGCCGTCCGCGATGCCTGGCAGGCAGCGTACCTGCATTCGGACGGAACAACGGACGCAGATACCCAAGCCAGCTACGTGCGGGCGCTGGCATTTGGCCTGCTGCCGGCAGATCGCCGGGAGGCCGCCGTCGACCGACTGGTTGAACTCATCCGTTCCGCAGGCACCCACGTGGGAACAGGCTTCCTGTCCACGGGCTACCTGCTGCCGGTACTGGTGGAAGCCGGTAGGGCCGACGTCGCTGATGAGTTGCTGCTTCAGCGCACGGCGCCGTCGTGGCTGTACATGGTCGACAAGGGCGCCACCACCATCTGGGAATCGTGGGAAGGAATCGACCAGAACGGCGACGCCCATGATTCGCTGAACCATTACAGCAAGGCAACCGTGCTCCGGTTCCTGCACGAGCACACCTTGGGATTGCGGCAGGCCGAAGGCTCCGTGGCGTGGCAGTCAATTGTCATCGCGCCCACCCCAGGTGCCTCTGTCACCTGGGCCCGCGGCTCACACGAAACACCCAACGGCACCATCAACGTCCATTGGCGGATTGACGGTGACGAACTGGTCATCGATGCCGACATCCCCGCAGAAACAACCGCCCTGGTCATTTTCCCCGATGGATCCGAACACAATGCCGGACCCGGCACCTTCCATGCCGCAGCGCCTGCTGTTTCCCGCAGCAACAGCGTCCCAAGTCACGCCTGAACCACTTGCCGAATGCCTGCAGAGGCATCACAACCATCAAGAAACGAGTAAACCCATGACAACTTTCCCCGCCAACTTCCTCTGGGGTGCCGCTACCGCCGGCCACCAGATTGAAGGAAACAACGTCAACAGCGACTGGTGGGCACGTGAACTGACCATGCCCGGCATGGAGCTCTCCGGGGACGCGTGCGACAGCTACCACCGTTACCGTGAGGACATTGACCTGCTGGCCGATGCCGGCCTGACCTCGTACCGCTTCAGCCTGGAGTGGTCGCGGATCGAACCCGCACCCGGAGCCTTCTCCAAGGCAGAACTTGCCCATTACCGGCGCATGATCGAGCACTGCTTTGCGCGGAACGTCACCCCCGTGGTCACCTTGCAGCACTTCACCACTCCCCAGTGGTTCGCGAACGACGGCGGTTGGCTGGCTCCGGACGCATCGGAAAAGTTCCAGCGCTACGTCAAGGAAGCCACTACCATCCTGGACGGGGTGGAGTGGGTGGTGACCATGAACGAGCCGAATATGCAGGCCGCCATCATGACAGCCATGCGCCGCATGCAACTTGCCGGGGACGCCCAGTGGCAAAGCCCCACTGTCGAGGGCACCGAAGAGACCAAGCAAACACACAGTGACTTCCTGACCTACGCTGACCCGGAAATAGGCAGGGCATTTACGACCATCCACCACGCCGCCCGGGAAATCATCCGCGCGAACACCTCCGCCAAGGTTGGATGGACAATTGCAGCCGGCGCGCTTACTGCCGCCCCCGGTGGGGAGGAAAAGCTGCTGGAGATCCGCTTCGGCAAAGAGGACGTCTACTGGGAAGGCAGCCGCGGCGACGATTTTGTTGGCGTGCAGGCCTACTCCAGCCAGCAAGTGGATGCCAACGGGCTCGTCCCGCACCCGCCGCACCCTGAGAACACCTTGGTGGGCACCGCGTACAGGCCCGATGCTTTGGCCATGGCCGTGAGGCACGCGTGGGAGGTCACCGGAGGCGTCCCCGTGCTGGTCACGGAAAACGGCATCGCCACCGCTGATGACGAGCAACGAATCCGGTACACCGCTGAAGCGTTGCAAGGCCTCCACCAGTGCATGGCTGACGGCATTGACGTTCGCGGCTACCTGCACTGGTCCCTGTTGGACAACTTCGAGTGGGGTCACTGGGAACCGACCTTCGGCCTGATTGCTGTGGACAGGGAGACTTTCGTCCGGTCACCAAAACCCAGCTTGGCCTGGCTTGGCCGGGTGGCCGAAAGCAACAACCTCGACGTCGAGGTTTCAGCATGACAACAGCCTTCACCGACGCTTCACTCACCCCGGTCAGGGACCTGCTCTCCCTGGCCGGACGCCGGGCAGTTGTCACCGGCGGGGCCCAGGGTTTGGGCAAAGCCATCGCAGTACGACTTGCCGAAGCCGGCGCCGACGTACTCATCGGGGACGTCAACGCCGATCTCGCCAAGGAGACCGCAGCCGGAATTGCCGATCGCTTCCCCATCCGGGCCCTCGGCTTTGGCATGGATGTCAGCGACGCCGGGTCGGTGCGTCTCGGAGCACAGGAAGCCCTGGAGTCTTTCGGGGGCATCGACATCTGGGTAAACAATGCCGGCATCTTCCCCAGCGTTCCGGTCCTGCAGACCAGTGACAGCACGTGGGAGCAGGTCTTCGCCGTGAATACCCGCGGCGTCTTCAATGGCTCCCGCGAGGCCGCCCGCCATATGTCAAACGGTAAAAACGGTGGCGTCATCATCAACATCGTTTCCACCGCGGGGTTCGGCGGGACGGCGCCAGGCTTGTCGGCCTACGTTGGATCCAAGCACGCAGTTCGCGGCATGACCAAACAAATGGCCTTGGAATTTGCGCCCATGGGGATACGGGTGCTCGGTGTGGCTCCCACCTTCGTACCAACCGAAGGCAACATGGCCGCTGCCGCCCAACACGCCCCCTCCAGTGGAACGGCGACCATGGACGTCATGACGAACAGTCTCATTGGCCGGCTCGGAACGCCGGACGACATCGCACGCGTCGTCCTGTTCTGTGCGAGCGACCTGTCCACCATCATGACGGGCAGCACGCTTTTGGCTGACGCCGGCCAGACCATCTAGCACCAAGGGCGGACAACTCGTCGGCCGGTTACGCGTGCTTCAGCAATGCGCACGTAACCGGCCGATTTTCCACTATCCAGGAAAGTGCAGAATGCCGGCTGATGAGTCACCAGTGCAAACCAAAAAAGCCAAAGCAACAATTTATGATATAGCACAACAAGCCGGGGTTAATCCTTCAACAGTTTCCAGGGCCCTCAGTAATCCCGGAAGAGTCAGCCCGCGAACCCGGCGGCTTGTTGAAATAACTGCCGAGGTTCTCAATTTCAAAGCGAACCATTCGGCACAAGCCTTGCAAACCGGATCAACAAGAATGCTGGGACTTCTTGTTTCAGATATAACCAATCCAAACTTCTTTGGCATTCTCCGGGAAGCAGGAAGAGTAGCAACGCAGCAGCAGTACAGCGTGGTGCTTGGCAATGCGGCTGAATCCGCTGCCACCGAATTGTCAGCCGCGCGGCGGCTTATCAAAACCGTCGACGGCCTCATCCTGGTCAGCCCCCGCATGAGTGAAAACAACCTTCAACTACTTGCCGCCACAAAGAAGGTTGTCGCCATCAACAGAGAGGTCAGCGGCATAGACTGCGTTGTCCCTGATCCGGACAGGGGCGTCAGCCAGGCAGTCCGTTTTCTGGCGGGGAACGGACATCAGAAGATCGTGTTCGCCGCCGGACCAGAGATGTCCTGGATGTCAGCCCGGCGCTGGGACGCGGTATCCGATGCGTGCGAGTGGTGCCACGTCACCGCAGAGCGCATCGAGTCCACATCCCCCACCATTGACGGTGGCAGAAAACTGGCCCGGACCATCAAAGCCTCAGGAGCTACGGCCGTGATCACGCACAACGACCTCATGGCTATTGGCCTGATGCACGAGCTTCAAGGTGCCGGCATGGCCGTTCCCGAAGCCATCAGCATCGTGGGCTTTGACGACATCTTTGGCGCTGACTTCACCACCCCGTCCTTGTCGAGCATCAGATCCCCGCTGGGAGAGTGCGGATCGCTGGCCGCCGGGCTGATTCTGAACTCCTTTGCCGGCACTCCGCAGGAGCCCAAAAGCGTGATGGTGGACACGGAACTGGTCATCCGAGGATCTGCAGGTCCGGCAAGGAGTGCGCCATAAGTGACCTGCAAACCGAGTGCAGGTCAATTTTTAATCGCTTTCGTTCTCGTGATACCACACTTTCGAAGAAGACGTACTGTATCTATGGTGTGCCACTCAGTTTTCAATTACTCTTTATTCATGGACTCCACAACGTCACCCCGGAAACGCTACGCGAAGACTCTTGAGCGACGTTCGGCCGTTGCCCGGGCAGCCCTGGACATTGTCCTCGAGAAGGGTCACCGGGCTTTGACCACAGCTGAAGTTGCAGCGCGTGCATCCATGAGCGAAACTGCAATGCTCTACCACTTCCCCACACGCGATCACATCCTCGTGGCAGCAATGGAGCTGGCAGACCAGGAGTATCGCGCAATCCTCACAGCAGAGTTCCATGTCCTTGACGGAGGAAGCTCCGACTGGCCACCACCGGCAATGGCGCACCTGACGCTGGATGATCAGGCCACAACCCGCCTGTTCCTTTCCCTCAGCGCGGAGGCGGTGGATCCCGGACACCCGGCCCATTCCTACCTGAAGGCCCACCACGAACAGGTGGTCTTTGAGTTCGCGGAAGGAGTGAGGAGACGCCAGGCAAAGGGGCTCGCGGATCCAGCGTTGGACCCGGAAAAGGTTGGCCGCCAAATGATGGCAGCCTGGAGTGGCCTGCGGATGCAGTGGCTCATTGATCCCACCCTTGATCTCACCTCAGCAGTTTCCCAGGCGTTCCTCGCACTTAATGGGCACCCGCTCATGAAGTTCAAGCAGCAACTAACAGAGCTTATGGCCACAAGCCAATAGGCAGTTTATCAAAAGCACCTCTCAGGACCTCCTAAAATAAATTCCACCGCCTCGATCTTCGAAATACATTGTTTCGTGCATCAGGGGGCTATTTGTCGTTCCCTGAAGCGAAACCTGCGGAAGAGATTTAATCTTTAGAACATTTCTTGGCAATCGGTTGCCTTTTTGTTTTTCCAATGCTTTGCTAGTGATGTCGGTCACCCCCGACTGAACGGCCCAGACAATGGTCCCCCATAAATCTCCAAAAGCTTTTCCTCAATGACAAAGGAGTCCCGAGACATGTTTCCTGTCTTGTCCCGAACCACATCACTGACCCGTGCGGTCGTAGCCTCAGTCGCGGTGGCGGCACTACTCTCCACAGCGGCCTGCTCAACTTCCGAACCAGCATCGGAGGCAAGCAATTCCTCACGCAACGAGGAGCTCAGCATTGCCGTTCAAGCCCAGCCGGCTTCGTTGGACCCGGCCCAGCTCGCTGAAGGACAGCAGTCCTACATTTGGGCATCCATTTTCGACACCCTTCTCATGGTGGACAAGGACAACAAGATCCGTGCGAACGCGGCCGAGAGCTGGGAATATTCAGATGACCTCCGCACGCTGACCCTCAAGCTTCGCAGCGACCTGAAGTTTAGTTCCGGAGACGCCGTCACCTCCAAGGACGTTGCAGCAACCTTGGAGAGGACCAGGACGACACCGGGCCAGCAACAGCCCAAGCTCGCCAAGGTGTCTTCGATTTCCGCTCCCGATGCGTCGACGGTAGTCATTCAGCTTTCCGCTCCTGAACCATCGCTGCTGAACTATCTGGCGCAGGCCACAGGCGTTATCGGCGACGCGGACACGCTGGCATCAGAGACCACCAAGCTCCGCCCAACAGCCTCAGGACCCTACGTCCTATCGGACAAAACTGTGGACGGCACCGAGTACGTGATGGAACGCCGGGATGACTACTGGAACGCCTCGGTCTACCCCTTCAAAACCGTGAAGGTCAAAGTCATCCAGGACAGGACCGCCCAGTACAACGCGCTCCAGGCAGGGGAAGTAAAGGCAGCCCTGATTCAGGCCCCCCAACGCAAGCAGGCCGAAGGTGCGGGATTCACAGTCAAGGAAGTGCAGGCTACGGCCGCTCTTGTTCTCGTCCTGGCCGATCGAAAGGGAGAACTCGTTCCTGCCCTGGGCAATGTAAAGGTGCGCGAGGCCATCAACATGGCATTTGACCGGGCACAGGTGGTGAAGGCCCTCCTCAACGGACTAGGCAAGCCTACGGTCCAGGTGTTCGACCCCAACAGTGGAGCCTACGATCCGGGGCTTGAAGATGCCTACAGCTTCGATCCTGCGAAGGCACGCAAACTATTGGCCGAGGCCGGATACGCCGACGGTTTCTCCATGACGATGCCAAGCACGGTCATCTCCCAGTCCTTCGAGCCTGTGATCACGCAGGCTCTTGCGGACATCGGTGTGAAGGTGACGTGGGAACCCGTGCCTCCGCAGAATACAGCGTCATCAATTGCTTCGAAGAAGTACCCGGCAGTTCTTTGGTTCTACGGTCTGAACAGCGCCGGCCGTCAAGTCGGCGACATGTACGCCCCTGAAGCCTTCCTCAACCCCTTCAAGTGGCAGGACCCCGAGTTCGACACGTTGCTGCAGTCCATTGCCACCGAACCGGACGATACAGCCCGTGATGCTCTGTATAAGAAGGTCAACGAATATACCGTAAAGCAGGCATTGAACGCACCGATCGCCTACGTAGGCACGCTCTGGGCCACAGCTCCGGGCATTGATTTCCTCCCTACCGGGGTGGTTTTGCCTACCGTACGTGACTTCGGCCTGTCCGGAAAATGATGCTAACCAGGAGCTCAGGGACGCCGAAGGAAAAGCCGGGGGTCCACTCATGATCAGTTACGCCCTACGACGACTTGGTGCAGGCATTGTCCTTGCCCTGCTCGTCACCTTAATTACCTTCTTCCTCCTCAGCGGCTCCTTGGAATCCGTTGCCCGCGAACGGCTGGGGGCTACTGCGACTCCGGAGTCCTTGAAGGCACTGATGACCGAACTTGGCTTCGATCGGCCAGCCATCGTCCAATACCTGGACTGGCTCGGCTCCGTCCTGACCGGGGATTTCGGTACCTCCCTTTTCACCAGTCAACCCGTAGCCCCGGCCGTTGCCGCCCGGCTGGGTGTGACCCTGTCGCTCGTGGTCACAGCGCTCATCGTCACTGTGATCGTCAGCGTTGCGCTGGGCGTCTGGGCAGCCACAAGGGGTGGACTGGCTGACAAGGTCTCCCAAGGCTTGTCCTTGATTGGTTACGTCGTCCCCGGCTTGCTCATCGCCATTGTCCTGGTGGCTGTTCTCGCGGTGAATTTGAAGTTGCTGCCGGCAACCGGGTTCACTCCTTTCGCTCAGAATCCGGGGAAATGGGCCACGTCGATCACCATCCCCGTCATTGTGCTCGTCATCGGTGGAGTGGCCAGCATGGCCGCACAAATCCGCGGCTCAATGATCGGGGAGCTCAGGAAGGACTACGTCCGTACGCTGAGGACCCGCGGGGTACCAACACGCTCAATTGTTCTTCGCCACGCGCTTCGGAATGCGGCGAGTCCTGCCTTGACGGTCCTGTCCCTTGAATTCATTCAAATGCTCGGTGGTGCGCTCATCATCGAGAACGTGTTCGCGCTTCCTGGCTTCGGCGCCTACGCATTCAACGCCTCCCTCCAAGGCGATATCCCCATCATCATGGGCATCACCCTGTTCAGCGTCATGTTGGTGGTCATGGTGAACCTCATTACAGACGTCGTGAACGGCTGGCTCAACCCGAAGGCGAGAATCTATTGAGCATCGAAGAACTCAGCGTGGATCCGGGGCTTGCATCCCCACCCCGGAAATCTCCGCTAAGGAAACTCGCCAAGGATCCCCAGGCCATCATCACTTCGGTTCTGCTGCTTGCCATCATCATCCTGGGTCTCCTGACGCCGTTGATCGCGCCGCATGATCCCAATGAGGCCCAACTCAATGCCATCAACGCGACACCCGGGACCCCGGGGTACATTTTGGGGGCCGACCAAAACGGGCGCGACATCGCTTCGCGGCTTCTGCATTCAATCGGTACAAGCCTGATCGCAGGATTAATCGGTGCCAGTGTTGCCTTGACCATCGGCGTCACCTGTGGCCTGATCGGTGGGTATTTCGGCCGAAAGCTGCGCAGCGCAACGGAGTGGATTTTCAGCCTCATCATGACATTTCCGGGGCTCTTGCTGCTAATAGTCCTGATGCCGGTCACCAAGGGCGACTACCGGGCTACCATGCTCATCTTTGGGGTACTGCTCTCCCCCGGCGTGTACCGTATCGTCAGAAACCTGGTCCTTGGGGTCAAGAACGAACTCTACGTTGACGCTGCGCGGGTATCGGGGTTGTCCAACCTGCGGATTCTTGGACGGCATGTGTTGTTTGCTGTCCGCGGTCCCATCATCGTTGCCACCGCATTTCTTATCGGCTCCGCAATCAGCCTCCAGTCGGGCTTGGCCTTTCTCGGAGTAGGGTCAACACTGGTTCCCAGCTTTGGCGCGATGATCGCCGATGGCTTCACAAATCTCTACGTCGATCCCACCCAATTCATCTGGCCCAGTGTCATGCTCGGGACTCTGACAGCTTCCCTTGTATTGCTGGGCAACTCACTAAGGGACGCCTTTGAGGGCGTCAAACTCACGCCCGTGAAAGCCCGGGCCGCACAAGCCGGCCGCACCCCCGCGAAGGACGCCGTCCAGGGCTCGACGACGGACGTGCTGTCCGTCCGCGACCTGGGCATCGCTTACCCCACACCCTCGGGCGAACTCAAGGAAGTAGTGAAAGGGGTCGAGCTCACGTTACAGGCAGGTGAAACCCTGGGCTTGGTGGGTGAATCCGGCTCAGGAAAGACACAAACAGCTTTTGCCATTCTTGGTGTGCTTCCGCCTGAGGCCGTGGTCACGCATGGTTGGGCACAGTTGGCTGGCCGCAATTTGATTGGCCTTACCGAACGGGAGTTCCGTACCCTTCGTGGACGCGACATTGCCTACATACCCCAGGAACCCATGTCCAATCTGGATCCCTCCTACACAGTGGGCGCCCAACTCGTCGAAGGCATACGCGCCTCTGCACAGATGTCACGGCGGGAGGCAAAAGCAACAGTAATGGAGCTTCTGGTGCGTGTTGGAATTGAACATCCTGAACGGACTTTTGACTCTTATCCCCACCAGATCTCCGGCGGAATGGCCCAACGCGTCCTCATTGCAGGTGCTGTGGCCAGTCGTCCCAAACTCCTCATCGCCGATGAACCCACCACTGCCCTGGATGTCACTGTCCAAGCCGAAATCCTGGACCTTATCAGGGACCTGCAAGCCGAAATGGGCATGGCCGTGTTGCTAGTGACACACAACTTCGGCGTGGTGGCAGACATCTGTGACCGGATCGCCGTGATGCAGGACGGCCGGGTTGTGGAATCAGGGACAGCACTGGAGCTCTTCCGGGAACCTCAACATCCCTACACGCAGATGCTCCTCGGATCCATCCTTGACGAACACACCGTTCGGACCGACCAACCCATTCCCGTCTCGGCGGCTATTTCGGGGAGTAATTGATGACACCGCAGTTGTTGAACGTGGAAGACCTTCGCGTCGCCTTCAAGGGCCGGGGCTTCAGGCCCAGGGAAGTGGAGGTCCTGCACGGAGTTTCCCTGTCAATCGCCAAAGGTGAGACTCTCGGCGTCGTGGGGGAATCCGGGTCCGGCAAAACCACCATTGGCCGGGCCGTCCTTGGGCTTGTCAAGCCGGCATCGGGCCGCATCACCTTCCAGGGTTCGGATATCACCCACGCCACGCCCAAGGAACGCCGTCAGTTGTCCAAAGACATCCAAGTGGTGTTCCAGGACCCCTACACGTCCCTCAACCCGTCCCTGACCATCGGCGACACCCTGAGCGAGCCCCTCATCGTCCAGGGAACAAGTGCATCTGAAGCCCGGACCCGGGTTCGGATGCTGTTGGATCAAGTCGGCCTGCCCGGGGACGCGGCTGAACGTTTGCCCCGGGAGTTCAGCGGCGGACAACGGCAACGAGTAGCCATAGCCCGGGCCCTTGCGCCCGAACCCAAACTCATTGTCTGCGACGAACCCGTCTCGGCGTTGGACCTTTCCACACAGGCCCGGGTCATGGACCTCTTCATCGACATCCAAAGGCGCACAGGCGTTGCCTACTTGTTCGTCTCACACGACCTGTCCGTGGTCCGGCACATCAGCCATCGGGTCAGTGTCGTCTACAGGGGGGACATCGTTGAAACCGGCCCCGCGGACCGGGTAACTTCCACACCCGAGCACCCCTACACCCAGCGACTGTTGCTGGCTGCACCCATCGCAGACCCCGTGGAACAGGAGAAGCGCCGGGCAGATCGGCACCGATTGGCTGAGCTGCACCGGGAACAACAAGTCCAGGCTGGAGTTGCAGGATGACGAATGGACCCGTGGATGAGGCACGTCGTCCCCAAGCTCCACTGCGGTGGGCTGTTGCCGGGGCCGGGACTATCTCCCGCAGCATAGTGCCGGATCTACAGCTCTTGCCCGGAAATCACGTGGAAATGATCTTCAGCAGAAACCCGGCGAAAGCTGCCGGTTTCGCAGAGGACTTCGGCCTGGACAGGTGGACCGATGACTTCGATTCGCTTGTCATGGACCCTGAGGTTGACGTTGTGTATCTGGCGACGCCGTTCGCTACCCATGCTGCCTTGGCGCGCCAAGCGCTGAATGCCGGCAAACATGTGGTTGTCGAGAAGCCCATGGCACTGAATGCGGATGAAGTGCAAGACCTCTTTGCGCTTGCCGAAAGCCAAGGGCTCTTCCTCATGGAAGCAATGTGGATGAAGTTCAACCCCGCATTCCAACACCTCTTCGAACTGCTCCGCACTGGAATCATCGGACAGCCTTCCAGCATCCGCGCAGGATTTGGCTTTCCCCTGATCGCCGATGGTGGCAGCAGATGGGATATTGAGCGCAGCGGAGGAACGCTCCTGGACCAAGGGATCTACCCGGTGACCCTGGCCCACTCAATCTTCGGTGAGCCAACATCCATAACGGCCAACGGCCGCCTGAGGGCCGACGGGCTCGACTTCGCCGAACATTTCACCCTTGACTTCGCAGGGGGCCAGTTTGCGCAATGCGCGAGTTCAATGACCGAATTCGTCGATCCCTCTGCCTCCATCAGCGGCGCCAAGGGCTGGATCACCATCCCAGGCATGTTCTGGACATCCACTACCCTCCAAATCCACGCAGGTTCCTGGGAAAAAATGTTCGCCCCTGAACCCATCGATCACGCCCGCGAGGGCAACGGCTATGTTCCCATGCTCAGAGCCGCCGGCGAAGCAATCCGTGCCGGCGATACCCAACACCCGGTACATCCGGCAAAAGACACGATTGCCGTGTTCCGCACCCTGGACACCATCGCAAGCCAGTTATCTCATTGACAGCCAAGCAGGAGAAAATACATTGCTTAAGCCCCGCTCTACAATTACCCGCGAACTTATCAACCTGGACGGCCTTTGGCGCTTTGCCGTGGAGAATCCCAACGTCCCGGAACCCTGGAAAGGTGTTCTGGGAGGAAATCTCGAGGCCGCCGTACCGTCGAGTTACAACGACCTTTTTGCCGACCAGAAGATCCGGGACCACGTGGGCTGGGTGTGGTACCAGCGGACCGTCCGTGTACCGCGGGGCTGGACCGGCGAAAGAGTTTTGCTCCGCTTGGACGCAGCCACGCACGAGGGCAAGGTCTATGTTGACGACGTCCTGGTAGCCCGGCACGTAGGCGGCTACACACCTTTTGAAGCAGACATCACGGACCACCTCTCGCCCGGAGATGAATTCAGGCTCACGGTTGGGGTGAACAATGAACTGACCAGTGCCACTATCCCCCCGGGCAGCATCAGCGTCAGCCAGGACGGGCGACGCCAACAGACCTACCTGCATGACTTCTATAACTACGCTGGCCTGGCACGGTCAGTGTGGCTCTACAGCAAACCAGAACGCCACATCAGCGACATCACTGTTGTTACCGGCGTTATTGGCCGAACCGGCGTCATAGATTATTCAGTCGAAACAAGTCACAAGACGCCGGTCCGCGTCCGCGTTTTGGATGCTGCAGGCCAGGAAGTTTCATCGGCCGAAGGCACTCAGGGGACACTCACTATCGAGGATGTCTCGCTGTGGCGGCCAGGCGCAGCCTACCTTTATAACCTGGTGGTAGAGCTCCTCGACGGCGAAGACCTCCTTGACAGTTACACGGAACCGTTCGGTGTGAGGACGGTGGAAGTCCGCGGGACCCAGTTCCTCATCAATGGAGAGCCCTTCTACTTTACGGGCTTCGGCAAGCACGAGGACACGGCCGTCCGGGGCAAGGGTCACGATAACGCCTACCTTGTGCACGACTTCCAGTTGTTGGACTGGGTGGGAGCCAACTCGTTCCGGACCTCGCACTACCCCTATGCGGAGGAGGTGCTGGAATTCGCGGACCGCCACGGCATCGTCGTCGTCGATGAAACCGCAGCCGTTGGGCTGAATCTGGGGGTCCAGGGAGGGCTCACGGGGGTGGGCCCGAAACCCACATTTTCACCGGAAACCTTCAACCACGAAACCCAAGCTGCCCACGCGCAGCACCTTCGCGAGGTCATCTCACGCGATAAGAACCATCCAAGCGTTGTTATGTGGAGTATCGCCAACGAACCGGCCTCCAACGAGGACGGGGCAAGGGAGTTCTTCGAGCCTCTCGTCCAGCTCGCCCGCGAGCTCGATCCAACCCGTCCCCTGACCTACGCCGCAGTCATGTTTGCCACCTTCCAGAACGACAAAATCGCGGATCTCTTCGACGTCCTGAGCATAAATCGCTACTACGGCTGGTACATCTTTACCGGGGATCTTCAGAGCGCAGAAAATTACCTTGAACGTGACCTCCGCGGTTGGGTGGAGGCCTTCGGCAAGCCCATCATGATGAGCGAATACGGGGCAGACACCATGCCGGGACAGCACTCCATCTGGGACATGCCTTGGAGCGAGGAATACCAGCAGTCCTTCCTGGCCATGAACCACCGGGTCTTTGACAGGATTGACGGCTTTGTAGGGGAACACGTCTGGAACTTTGCCGACTTCCAAACGTCCAACGGCATCCACCGTGTGGACGGCAACCGTAAGGGTGTTTTCAGCCGGGATAGAAAACCAAAAGCAGCAGCACACGCCCTGCGTGCCCGTTGGACTGGTCTCAAGCGTGCCAAGCCCGTGGTGGACGAAACAGCGGTCCCCGAAAACTTAACAGCCCAGCTCAAAGCAGCACCGGCTCTCGAAGGAGCAAAATGACCAACCACACCAAGGCACTGACCGGCTCCCGCCCTATTCGGGAATGGCTTGCCCATCCCGCTGGCGGTCCCCTTCTTCGGGGAATGCTAAAGGAGGCAGGTCAGGACGAATCAGCCCTGAAACCCATCGATCACCTTGCCCTGCAACAGCTCGTGGAACTCGGTGGCGGACAGTTCCCGCAGTCTTTGCTTGATCATCTGGTCAGGGAAGCAAATGGGGGAATCGAACCAGAGGCGGACGCCGAGGACATCGACGACACCCTTTGGCGAGAACGCATCACCGATGGCAGATTCCTGGGTAAGACTGTGATCGTCACGGGCGCCGGCTCGGGTATCGGCCGGGCCACTGCCTCCAGGATTGCCAGGGAAGGCGGCAGGGTGATTGCCGTAGACATCGCAGCTGCCCGACTTGAGGCACTGGCGATGGATCACCCGGAGGCTGAGGTGGTAACCGTCCAGGCTGACATCACCAAGGAAGAAGACATTCTGAGGATTGTTGAAGCCGCTGGAGACCGGGTATATGCGTTGGCAAACGTCGCCGGAATCATGGACGACATGACCCCGTTGCACGAGGTGGCCGATGAGGTCTGGAACCGGGTGTTCGCGGTCAACGTGGACGGAATGTTCCGCCTGACCCGCGCCGTGCTTCCCATCATGATGGCCGCCGGGCGCGGTTCCGTCGTAAATGTGGCCTCCGAAGCCGCACTTCGTGGCAATTCTGCAGGACTGGCGTACACCGCTTCCAAACATGCAGTTCTCGGACTCACTCGCAGTACCGCCTTTATGTACGCGCCTCAGGGAATCCGCGTCAACGCAGTGGCCCCGGGCCCGGTTGCAACAGGCATCGAGGCCACCTTTGGATCCGAGCTCGGCGCGAACCGGTTGGGACCGTTCATGCAGATAATTCCCCCTGTTGCTGTGGCCTCGCAGTTGGCTGCCTCCATCACGTTCCTCCTCAGCGAGGACGGAACCAACATCTCCGGAGCCGTCCTGCCATCGGACGGTGCGTGGTCAGTTCAGTAGGCGCTGAACTGACCACGCTGTACCGCAAGCCACCATTCTCGGGTCACGTCCGCGAACGCCAGGATAACGTGAGGCTAGAACAGGGTTTCGCTTCGGATGACGTTGATCATGGGTGAAAGCAGTCGCAGGAGACTGATGGTTTGATCGTGTGCTTCGTCGTTTTGGCCTGTACGTGACCGTCCTCGACGACGGTCACGTACAGGCCGGCGTCGGCGGCTCCGCCCCGGAGAGAAGTTCGCCGACCGCCCCCAATTCACTTCCGCATGCTTACACCAGACCGCGATGATCGATACACCTGAAAAGTGATCAAGCGTATCCGCCACTACGAGACCCTGGGCGTGACGGAGTTCGGCCTCTGGTCCGACAACAGCCTGTCCCATGAAGAGAAGAAGCGCTCATTGAAACTCTTCATCGAACACGTAGTACACGCCTTCCAGGAAGTACCGGCAAACGCCGCCCCATAGTCTGGTGATGTTTTCACGAGCCAATGCCGGAGCGCTCTGAAATCCACCGAATCGGCCGTCCTGGCCAGCCGGGCATGCGCCTGGCTGGCTAGGCCGGCCGCAGAGGATGGCCACCGTTGGGCGCGGCGGCGGACTCAATCCTCGGCGTCGGAGCCTAACTCGCCCTGAGGGAAAAGATGCCGGCGGGCGGCGCCAACAAGCTGGCGTTCTACGCCTACTTGCAAAGAGGCGCCTCCCGCAGGCAGCGGTTTGCGCACCGGATCTCTTGGAAGGTTGCCTGCCCTATGCTTGGTCTGGATTGAATCGGATGTGCCAGGGAGGCCTTTCCCTTGAAACCGGAGGAACACGATGACCACAACGGATCCCGCCCACCGGTTTCGCGGCGGGACGCGCGAAGGTGAAGCCAGAGCACTGGTTGCACTGGTGACTGGGGCAACCTCCGGTATCGGGGCGGAAATTGCCAAGCGTCTCCGTCAGGACGGGTTCATGGTTATCATCAGCGGCCGCTCCGTCGAAAGGGGCGAACGCGTGGCACGCGAACTTGCTGACACCGTGCACTTTGTCCAGGCCGACCTCACGGCACCCCGCGCGGCGGAAGAGCTCGTGGAGACGACGATCCGGGTAGCCGGCAACTTGGACGTACTGATCAATAACGCAGCAGTGGATCACGTAGGACCGCTGCTCGAAACACCCTCCGACGAGATCCGGGAAACATTCGAAATGAATACCTTTGGAGCTATCTCCTGCCTGCAGGCCGCGGGCCGCGCCATGCGCGCCCAAGGCACGGGTGGCGCAATTATCAATATCACTTCCCGTTTGGCCAGCGTAGGCGTCCCCTCCATGTCGATCTATAGTGCCAGCAAAGGGGCCATGCTCGCCCTTACCTCTGCAGCAGCCGTGGAGCTGGCACCCCACAATATACGTGTCAACGCTGTCGCACCGGGCATGACAAACACGCCCCTTTACGCCGAATGGTTGTCGGCCCAGCCCAACCCGGAGGAAACCATGCGACATGTGGCTGGCGCAATTCCCTTGGGACGGATAGCCGAACCCGCAGACGTGGCCGCGGCGGTGGCTTACCTGGCAAGTCCCGCAGCCGCCTACGTCACCGGCGTCTCACTACCGGTCGACGGCGGCTACCTTGCCCAATAACTTCCTGCCCACCGCCTTCCAACTGCGCCAGCCCTATACTTGCCCATGATTCGGCGGGCGCACGACCGGCTCTATCGTTGCTCTACCCCGCACCAATCAGCGATGAACAGCGCAATCGCCCTGGTGACCTCGCGAAGTGATTCCACAGACACACATTCGTCGGCACCGTGTGTACGCTGGCACTCGGGTCCGAACACCAGCGATGGAGTGTTATCGAACAACCCATAGACCCGTGCGTCGAGATAGGCAGGAGTGGTAACGGTGCCCAATGGCCGGCCGTTGGCTGCGGCGAAGGCTCTGCCAAAGGAATCTTCTGCCTCGCTTCCGGGCTCCAAGGAGTAACCGTCTGAGTAAAACCCCGTCTTGGTAACGCTCGGTATAACGCCCCCGAGGGCTGGATTCTCCTGCGCCGCCCGTTCGATGGTTTCAAGTATTTCAGCCCATGCGTCCCCGGCGGCACGTCCCGGGGGAAAAGCTACTCGCATGCTGAACTCACACCAGTCCGGCACTGATGAAGTCCAATCGCCTCCATTTATCAGACCGACGTTGAAGTTGAACGGGTGTTGCAGCTCCTCAAAATACTTGACTGATTTCGAAGCCTGGTTCCACCTTGCTTCAACTCTCCGCAAGTCGGAGATAAGGGCGTAAGCGGCATCCACGGCGTTGAAGCCTTCGGACATCTCGGCTGCATGAGCGGCTTGTCCGGCAAGGCGGACTTTGAACCATATGACACCGACGTGTGCCCTGACCAGCTCGCCGCCCACTGGCTCCGGGATCAAGACCGCATCTGCGTGATAGCCGTGCTGGAGAGTTGAAACAGTGCCGTTGCCGGTGCTTTCTTCTTCAGGTACGGACTGCAGATGAACTCGGCCCAGAGGGCGCAGACCGGCAGCCTGCACGGCAGCCAAAGCGAAAGGGGCAGCTGCCAATCCTGCTTTCATGTCCGCAGCTCCTCGGCCATAGAGCCACCCCTCAGCTATCACCGCGTTGAAGGGTCCGCGGCTCCAGAGCTCGGGCAAGCCCGTCGGTACGACGTCAACGTGTCCGTTCAGTATCAAGCTGCGTCCTGTCTCCACTTCCGGAGTATAGGTACCGACCACGACTTCACTGCCGGAATAGTCGACGTCGATTGCGCCCGCGGCCGGGTGGAGAGCAAGTTCCGCAGGGTCGAGGGTCCACCTGTCGATGGACAGCCCCAAACTCCTGTACCGGGACTCCATCAGGTCTTGGGCCGCCTTCTCAGAACCCCGCAAAGAAGGGGTTTCGACCAAGGAAACAGTGAAGGCCAACTGTTCATCGAAGGCTGCATCTACAGCTGAAAGAATGGCGTGTCGTTGCTGGGGCGTTGTCATGGAGTCCTTTCAGGAACCTCGGCGTTTTTCAGGAGCCAATCATGGCGGGAGAGTCGACGGGCAGGTTTTTTAGCCTGTAACGTTCCAGTGCCGCGACGCCAGTGGCCGTAGCGATGACGAGCAGCGCGTAGAAGGCAGCTACGCTCCACGGCCCGGTGGCCACCAACAATGCCTGGGCTACCAATGGGGTGGAGCCACCAATGATCGTTGCGCACAGTTGATAGGCGATCGATACTCCGGTGTAGCGTACGTGGATCGGGAAAGCGGCGGCCAGGGTCGAGGCCAACAGGGCATAGTAGGCCGACCCACCGAAAACATTCAGGACCATCATGGTGGCTAAGAACACGATGTTGCCTGACAAGAGCGCGAGGAACAGTGGCACAATCATCAACAGAGCAAGGCCCAAAGCACCGAGCATTAGTTTGAGAACACCGATTCGTTCGGCAATCCGCGCTGCCATAGGCTGCCAGATGAACTGGAGGATTGCGGTGGCAAGGAAGATATTGAGGATTACTTGACGGTCCATCTTCAATTGCCCAGTCGTCCAAGCGAGCAGGAAAGTGTTGCCGAAGTAGGCCGATGAGATTCCCAAAATGGATGCCAAAACTCCAAGCATCACGGCCGTGCGTGCAACACGAAACACGGTCACGACCGGGACTTCAGCGACCTTCCGGCGTGCCTTCGCCTCGGTGAAGGCCGCAGATTCCTCTACTTTGGCCCTGATGACCAGCCCTACGAGCACAAGAACGGCGGAGAACAGGAACGGTATCCGCCATCCCCATGCCAGGAATTGCTCGTTGGGTAGAAGACCGACCAGCAGGAATGCCAGGGTCGCCAGGATCGAGCCGGCAGGTGAGCCCTGCTGCACCCATGTCCCTGCCCGCCCCTTGTTTTGTTCCGATGCATTCTCTGTGGCAAGGAGGACTGCGCCGCCCCATTCACCCCCAACTGCTATCCCCTGCAGTGCGCGGAGCACGATCAACAGCACAGGCGCGGCAATACCTATGCTGGCGTAGCCCGGGAGGACGCCGATCATGGCGGTAGCAATGCCCATCAGCATCAAAGTGATGATGAGCGTGTTTTTCCGCCCGATCTTGTCCCCGAAATGCCCAAAGATGATGCCGCCAAGCGGGCGAGCAAGGAAACCCACCCAGAAAGTGGCAAAAGACGCCATGAGAGCTGCACCCTCCGCCGCCTGAGGGTAGAAGACTTTGCTGAAAACCAAGGCTGCGGCAGTGCCGAAAATGTAGAAGTCGTACCACTCAATGGCGGTTCCGACGAAGGCCCCCAGAGTGGCGCGCCTTTGCGCCGTTGTGCGATCCGCCGGGATGTTGGCCATGTTGTCTCCTTGTTTGTCATAAAAAGAGGTGCAGGTCACTTCTACGACAACTATGGGCGGCCAGGACCTTTCAGTCATCGGTCATGTGACCGATGTTGCGACGTTTCGAAGTCTCTAGCATGTGGTGACCGTGTCACACAGTCATCATCCAGGAGAGTTCGTCATGCAAGAAGCAAAAGTTGTGGTTGTTACCGGTGCAGGCAGTGGGCTGGGCGCAGCAATTGCCGATACCTTCGCTGGACAAGGTGCAACCGTTGTCCGTGGGGATATCCGCTACGAAGGTGAAAGGGACTCCCGACTTTTCCTTGAACTTGACGTGGCTGACTCCACTTCGTGGGAGGACTTCGCTTCCTCCGTGGAGCGGCGTTTCGGCGCCATTTCCGTTCTGGTCAACAACGCCGGCGTCAGTAGTCGGACGGACTTGCTACGAACGTCTGACGAGAAGTGGGACCAGATCATCCGGACCAATTTGTGGGCTCCATGGAAGGGAATCAAAGTGTTCTCCCCCCAGCTTCAGCAAACCAACGGAACGGTCATAAATGTGGGTTCCATTTACGGCGAGACTGTGCCTCCCATGACTGGTGAACTGCCTGCTTCTGTCGCATATCAAGTGAGCAAGGCGGGGCTGCACAGACTGACGAAGGTGGCCGCCGTTGAGCTGGCCACCATGGGCATCCGTGTCAACGCAGTTATGCCCGGAGTCTTCAGAACGCCGCTACTGGAGGACCTCCCTGATTCCGAAGCCCGTCTTCGCATCGCCGGAGCACCCATGAACCGTGCTGGTCAAGTGCAGGAACTCGCCGCCGCCGTCGCGTTTCTCGCAAGCAACGAGTCCTCGTTCGTGACAGGTGCATTGCTACCGGTGGACGGGGGTTACCTCGCAGCGTCCTAGCCCATCCACCGCTTGCCCTAGCCACCACGCCCAAAGGTTATAAATAATGTCAAAGCAACAAATCAATATGCTGCAAACCCCGGCTTCCGTGGTTGCTCAACGTCGAGCAGTTCTGGCCGGGAGCTTCGGAAATCTTTTGGAACAGTACGACAACCTCGTATACGCCTACTCGGCCAGCCTTTTGGCAGTGCTGTTCTTTCCAACAGCAGAAGGCATCACAGGAATATTGGCAACCTTCGCCGTTTTTGCAGTTGGTTTCCTTGCCCGACCCGCCGGAACCCTGATTTTTGGCCATATTGGCGACAAAGTCGGCCGAAAACAGGCACTTATTGTGAGTGTGGGGTTGATGGGCGCAGCAACTTTACTGATTGGTTGCCTGCCCACCTACAACTCCATAGGCGCCTGGGCTCCCGCTCTGCTGGTTGCCGTACGCCTTATTCAAGGCGCCGCCGTCGCGGGTGAGTGGGCGGGCTCCGCCGCAATGCTTGTCGAGTACGCTCCCCCGCACCGCCGCGGCTTTTTTGGAAGCTTCAACCAAGTAACCACGGCGGCCGGATTTCTCCTTGCTTCCGCGGTCGTCGCCCTGAATTCCCTTTTCTTCGATCAGCAGGAGTTGATCGATTTTGGTTGGCGCGTACCTTTCCTGATTGGTGTACTCACGGCGGGCGTGGCAGTGTTCCTCCGTTTTGGCTTGGCCGACACCCCTTCGTTCCAAGCTGAAAAGGACGCGGGACAAACCGCAGACAAGCCATTACGGATTGCATTCACTACTCAAAAGCTGGCGATAGCAAAGGGATTTGGATTTACGGTCGGTTGGACTGTCGCCTACTTTTTCTTTCTCACCTACATACCTACGTATCTCACGACCGTCGCCGGGGTCTCTCCGAACGTAGCCAAGTCCTCCAACCTGGTGAGCCTCGCGGTCATGGTTCTTGCAATCGCCGGCTTCGGTGCTTTGTCCGACCGAATTGGCCGCAAACCCCTGTTACTCATCGGGTCAGGCGGTTTCGTCGTACTGAGTTATCCGATTCTCCTGATGTTCGGCACTGGAAACGACTTCTTGGTGTATCTCGCACAGATCGTGGTGGCTGTCATCCTGGCCGCATTTTCAGGCCCGGGCCCCGCAGCCCTGTCCGAGCTCTTTCCCACCAGGGTTCGCTACTCATCCCTGGGCATCGGCTACAACTTCTCCGTCATGCTCTTCGGTGGCACGGCCGCCTTCTTCGCTACAGGGCTCGTGACGGCAACGGGCGTCCCCGAAATGGTGGCTTTGCTTCCGATGGCCGCCGCTCTGGTAACCCTGCTCGTAGTCCTGCGGATGCCCGAAACTTTCCGCACTCCCCTTCGTTAGGACCAACCAATGCAATCAATCACCAACACGCCAGCTCTCTTCGCCGTTCAGGGCTCCTACTTGGACATGGGAGAGCAACTGGGAAAACAATCCGCCAACCTCATAGAGCAAAGTCTGAACGCATACGTCCAGCGTTTCAAGGACGATGCCGGGCTCACGGACAACGACATTGACCGTTGGGGCGAGCGGTATTGGCAAACCTTGAAAAGCTACAACACTGACATTGCAGCCATGCTCGAGGGCATGGCCAAGGGTTCCCGCCAACGCGTCGGACGACTTGCGGCTCTGAACGCGCGGACCGAGATACTCTATGGATCCGGATATACGGAAGAAGGATGTACTTCGGTTTCCGTCGTATCGACCCATACCGCAGATGGTCACACACTGATCGGACAGAATTGGGACTGGCATCCTGAGCAAGGGCCTGCCACCTTCCTTTTGGCGACCCGTGACACGAACGGCTTCTCGGTGTTGTCACTAACGGAAGCAGGCATGCTTGCCAAGTCAGGGTTGAACTCCGACGGACTGGGTGTCTGCGCCAACCTGCTTGTGTCTGACCGGGACACAGGCGGCCATGGTGTGCCCTACCACTACTTGCTTCGGGGGGTACTGCAAGCCAGGACCATGAGCAAGGCTCACAAAGCGGTTCTTGGGGTCAGCCGGATCTCTTCAGGCAATATTCTCCTGGCTGACGCCGACGGGGAATCAATCGACTTCGAGTTGGCTCCGGACGACTTCGGTTATCTCCTGCCGGCAGACGGAATGATTGTCCACGCGAATCATTTTGAAAGCGGGCTCAAACTCAAAGACCTGAAGGCTGGTACAAGCGCACTGACTCTTCTGAGGTCCTCCCGGTTGCGCCGACTACTGGAAGCCAAGGCCCAGGATCGCGCCGTCGAAGTCTCGGATCTGATCAGCGCCCTCAGAGACACCTACTCCTACCCTGACGGAATCTGCCGTTACCCGGACCCCGGGGTCCCAGGGAACGAACAGGTATCCACCGTCTATTCCGTGGTGATGGACCTCAACACCCTGGACTTCTGGATTGCGCCAGGTTCACCAAGTGAAAACCCGTACTCCAGATGGAATCTGCACTCCATCTTTACCCCTGGCCAGCAGCCGAGCCTTGAGTTCCACCCTCTGGAGGCTGCACATGTCCGCTAAAAGGGGAACCGTTTGCCTGACCTTCGATTTCGATGCCATCTCATTGTGGATTGCGAGGTCCATGACCTCGCCCGGCCCAGTGTCTCGGGGTGAGTTTGGTGCTTACGCCATCCCCAGAATACTTCGCCTGCTTTCGCGCTACGGCATCACCTCGACGTTCTTCATCCCTGGGCACACCTTGGAAAGCTATCCCCAAGAGAGCCAGTGGATAGCCGACGCCGGCCACGAAATCTCCCTGCACGGATACGCCCACGAAAACGTTTCGCTGCTGACGGAAAATGAAGAAAGGAGTATCAATGAACGAAGCATTGCCCTTATTTCGAAGCTGACTGGCTCGGCGCCCAAAGGTCATCGCACACCAAGTTTCGACTTCACGAACCACACAGTAGAAATCCTTGAACAACTGGGGATCGAATACGACTCATCCCTTATGGGTCAGGACTACCAGCCATACTTTGCGCGTTGCGGCGACCACTGCCCGCCCGACGCTTCCTTCGAGTTCGGAACGCCCTCTTCAATAATGGAACTGCCGGTTTCCTGGACCTTGGACGATTATCCACACCTTGAGTTTGTACGCACCAAGGACTTCGTCATGCCCGGGCTTGCAGATCCGCAAACCATGTTCAGATCCTTCCTCCGCGATGTGGAATTCATGGTCCGCGAGGAAGCCGGAGGAGTATGTGTGGTCACCCTCCATCCGCAAGTAATCGGCCGGGGCGGACGCCTCCTGGCCCTGGAGCAGTTCATTGAGCAGTGCCTGGACTTGGGCGTCACCTTCGAGACTTGCCTTAATGCGTCCAGGGACAAGCGAAAGGAGCTTCTTACGAAATGAAAGACCTCTCGCGCAAGTATCTGGTCATCGGCTCAGAGGGAGGTCTCGGGAAATCCGTAACCGCAGCCATGGAAGCCTCCAAACATTCTTTTACTGGCTTGGATCTGCCTGAAGTAGATCTGAAGGTCAACGGAACTTTGCGGCCAATGATTGAAACCAAGTGGCTGGATTCGGGTCCGTTCGACGGCTTGGTTTTTACGGCCGGAATGTTCCCGGCAATACTGGCGGACGAAACGAGCGAGGATCAGTTCGATGAACTCATGGTGGTCAATGCGCGCTCGGCATTGATTGCGATAACGACCCTGGCCCGGCTGGCTGCGGCTGAGTACCGGCAGTGCTCGGTTGTTGTCATCAGTAGCACCGCAGCGGCCCGGGCAAGGACCGGTACCACCGCCTACGCAGCTTCCAAGGCCGCCCTGGAAGCAATAGTCCGTGGAGTCGCACTGGAGAATTGTTCAAGGGGCTTTCGGGTAAATGCGGTCGCTCCAGGGTTTGTTGACGGTAGTTCTCCCCTCAACGCAGTCCCGCGGGATTATGTCGCCGCGCTCAGCACCGCTTCGCCTCACGGAAGGGTCGCGATCCCGCAGGACATCACACCAGCGATCATGTGGCTCCTTAGCGCGGAATCACACTGGGTCACTGGTCAGACACTTGTGGTTGATGGCGGCACCAGCCTTGGGGCGCAGAATGCTCCGAACTGGCTGACATAGTCACTCTGGAAGCAGTGTTACGCCCTTTCGGGCCCCACGGCGGGAGTAAAATTGACGAACTAAAGGTCACCCTAGGTCGCTGACAGGACTGGATGATGAATCGCCGCACTTGTGCTTCACTGCCCGCGAAAACGGATCATCAGATCATCGTGTGGGATGAAGACAACACTCAAACCACCAGCCCCGGATTTTTCGCTGCCAGAGCTTCCTTAGTTGACTACGCTGTCCGTGCTCTGAATAACAAGGTTTCCCACGTATCGTTCTTATTCGTCGATGGACGACACGTACGGAGAATACGTATTGAGACTGCAGTTGGCCACAGGCTTTCCACGGTTTTGACGGCCGAGTCCACAACTCCGCCCTTCGGATTAACGGTCAGAGAGCTCGAAGTGGCCTCCTGTGTAGCTGGCGGCCTTTCCAATCCCGAAATCGCGGAGCTGTTTCACTGTGCCCGACGAACAGTCGCTACCCACATCGAACACATCCTCACGAAACTCAACGTGGCCTCCAGAGCGGCTGTAGCTGCCTTAATCGCGGCAGCCAACGCTTACGTTGCGCCTCTGTGCACTACCAGGATCGAGTTACCGGAGGACCTTCGACAAGTTCTCCTCGCCCAGGTGGCGGAGAGGCGAGGAGCGGCAAGCCTTCAGCGGGCGGCGAGCAGGCGGCCTATTCGTCTGGCCTCAATCTTTCCAGAGGGAATCGCAGGCCGGCATGACGTCGGAAGCATGCGCCGCGGGTCTGAGCTTGCTGTTGCCCGGCTGAACCGGATCGGCGGTGTCAACGGACGCCTGGTAGAACACCTGGCAATTGAGAGCTCAGCAGAGAGTCTTGACCGGGTGGTGGGAAATATGCAGGACATCGATGTGGACGCATTCACGCTGGGAAACTTCCCGCTGCACGCTGCGTCCGCAGCGCTCCATGTCGCATCACTTAGCGGTACACCCTTGTTGCACGGCATGGTTAATCCGGCCCTGAGCCACGACGTGATGGAAAACTCTACGACGCTGGGAAACACCTTCCAGGTCTGCGCGACAGAAATCGCCTATCTGTCCGGTTTTTCCCGAACGCTTAGCATGTTCGTGGACACCGGACAATGGAAGCCCCCGGGCAAGTCTGTGGCCTTGGTGGTGCGGCAAAGTTCGCTGGCGCGGGCCAGCGTCGAAGACCTCCAGCGCGAGGTTGAAAACAGCGGATGGAAGGTCAAGCTGGTGATTACCGTTGATGACAGTGAACCCGACCTCGCCAAGGTGGCCGCCGACGTTTCACGGGCACGTCCGGCGGCTGCCTACATCTCCGTATTTCCAGAACGCGATCTCCAGGCCTTTATCGGCGCACTCAAGGCCTATGGAAGTCCTCCGCTGGTATACACCGCCTGGTCACCGACCGTTCCGAACTTTGCCGCCCGTCTGGGACCGTTGGCAGAAGGGTTGGTGTGGTCCACCGTCATCGGAACCTACGATGATCCGGTCAGTGCACCGTTCAGGAAGCTCTACACCGCCACTTATGCGCAGGATCCTGGTTCCGGCGGGGCGGCAATGCACTTTGACATGGTCAACGTTCTCGCTTCGGCCTGGTCACAAGTGAACGCTCCGTGGGATTTTGAAGTTGTCAAAGCGGCTCTCAGGAACACTGTCTACCGCGGAGCCGCAGGCCCCTATTACTTTGGCGGAGCTGGGCAAAGAGCACTGTCATTTCCGGATGACACCCTGGATGCCTCATTGGGGCACATGCACCTGGTCCATCAGATTCAAGGAGGCCTGAGCAAACTCATCGGACCGCCACCGTTGACAACCAACACGTTCGTCGCACTCGAGCCGGACCACAAGCCGTAAGAGTCAGAACGTGTTCCTATGGCGCCTGTTCTGCCCTTCGAGCTCGTGCATGCCGCCAAAGGACGGACCTGATTGACAGGCCCATCCTGGTGGTTCAAGGAGGGTTTAGATTTCGGTTGGCTGGACTCGGCCGCCATCGTGCTTGATGGGTGGTTGGTGGCCGCTGTCCGGATTTTGGAGGTCCTCGACACTTTGAGCTGCCTTGTTCTCCCGCTCGTGGAGACGCATCTCCGGTGGTTCCTTGCGGAAACCCTTGGTCAGAAAAACGAGGTAGAAAACGCCTAGGGCGATCCAGCAGAGTCCGATGGTGATGGCGATGAAACTAAGCTGGGTCAGGAGGAAAATGTCGACGCCGGCACCCAGGATGGGTAGCACGATGAAGCCGAAGACCGACATCTTTTTGCCCTGCTTCCGGCTTCGGATGAAGTAGGCGACGACGCAGAGGTTCACGGTGGTGAATGCCAGGAAGGCGCCGAAGTTGATGAAGGACGTTGCGACCTCCAAGGAGATGTTCAGTGCCAGCATGGCCACGGCACCAACGAGGACCAGATTAAAGATAGGCGTCCTTGTTCGGGGGTGGAGGTGCCCGAAGAGCCGGCGGGGCAGGACTCCGTCGCGGCCCATGACGTAGAGGAGCCGGCTGGTGCTGGCCTGGATGGCGAGGCCCGACGCGAACCCGCCGACGATGAAGAGCATGTTGGTGATGTTGGCGTAGAACTGCCCTCCGACGAGAACCTGCATCGCGTATGCGGCGGTGGCTGCTTCTTCAAAGTCCCCGCCCGGATGAACGAGTTGCATGATGTAGGAGACGACGGCAAAAAGTACTCCTCCGACGAGGACTGTCAGGAGGATAGCCCGCGGAATATTGCGCTCGGCGTCTTTGGTTTCTTCGCTGAGTGTGCTGACGGCGTCGAATCCCAGGAAGGCGTAGGCAGCGATGGCCGCAGCCGCAGCGACGCCGCCTACCGTCGTCGCACTATTCCAGAAGGGGTCCGTGAACGAGGACGGCGCGTTTCCACCGAGGTAGGCCAGGCAATAGGCGATGAAGATCCCGATGAGGGTAACCACCAGGAGGGTCAGCGTCTTATTGACACGGTCGGTGAGCACGATGCCCGTGACGTTGATGATCGTTGTCAGTCCTGCATTCAAGGCGAGCCAGGCCCAAACGGGGATGCCGGGAAACTGTGCTGCGAGGTAGAACGATTGGAAGAGCCAGGCCACGGTGGGAAGGAAGAGGTAGTCCAGGAGGATCGCCCACCCGACGAGGAAGCCGACGCGGGAATCGAGTAGTCGGCGCGCATACACGTAGGCCGAACCTGAGTTCGGAAAGATCTTTGCCATTTTTGCGTAGCTGAGGGCCGTCAGCAGCATGGCGGCAGTGGCGAGGGCGAATGCTGTCGGGGCTGTTCCGTCGCTGGTGGAGGAGATCACACCAAAGATCGTCATGACGATGCCCGGCGCCATATAGGCCAAGCCGAACACGACTACCGATAGCAGGGATAGTTTGGGGGTGAGTTTGATGTTCTCAGCGGACATGGGAGGTTCCTTGGGCTGGGGCAGTGCTGAGGTTGGTCAGGTTTGACGGGGAGTTGGTTTGCCGCCAGAGGCGGGGATCCAGCTGACCCGCGTAGAGCGGCAACGGAATGCTGGCATCATTTTCAGCGAACTGGTCCCAAGGGCGAGTGACGCCCGCAGTGCCATATTGACGTACATTTCCTACTTGGTCCAGGTCGATCACATCCACCAGGGTCGCGTCTTCGGGTCCGGCCGCCGAGACCCGCACCCGGCCTTCGGGGTCGACCAGGAGGCTGCGCCCCACCCCGTGCGGGCCGGCTGCGTTGACACTGGCAACGAAGTTCTGGTTGACGATTGCGTTGGCCTGGCTGATAACAACTTCCTGCACACGATCATTGGTGGGGGTTTGAACAACATTAAGAACGAGCTCCGCGCCCATCCATGCCAGATGCCTACTGTGCTCGGGGAACCAGGCGTCGTAGCAAATGGACAAACCCACCCTGCCGTAGCCGGCCATATCGAAGACCACGAAGTCTGTACCCGAGGAAACCGTTTCGTAAGGCTTCCACGGAAAGATCTTCCGGTAGGCAGCCACGGCTTTTCCCTGCGGTGAGTAAACAACGGCGGTGTTGTAGATGCGCCCATCAGTGCCACGTTCAAGCACACTGCCAGGCAACAGCCAGATACCCAGATCGCCGGCGAGCTCGGCAAGAATGCTCCCGCGCGGGCCATCAAGAGGTTCGGCAGAGGCCTCCATATAGGCCTGCCGCTCGGCAGGACCAGGAGCATCTGCGCTATTCAAGTGCAACTCCGGGTAGACGAAGAGGTCGGCGACCGCATGTGCTTTGACCTTCCGCTCGAGACCAGCTGCAAAATCAGTCAAGGTCTCTGCGGGCGATTGCACAAGAGCCAGAGGGAGAAGTCGAGTCATGGCGTGGGATTCCTAGAGGGAGAGTTCATTAACTAAATATTAATTAAAGATTAATTAACGAACTATGATGTGTCAAGGCTCACGTCGAAGCGGTATGAAAGCATGGTGACCATGGCAAGACCACGGAATCAAAGAGAACGCCGGGATCAACTCGTAGCAGCAGCCGGACGGGTCCTGCTGGATAGAGGATCATCGGCGGCACGCCTCTCCGACATTGCAAACGAAGCGGGCGTCACCCCCGCTGCGGTTCTGTATTACTACCGCGACGTTGATGAACTCTTCAGTGAGGTCTTCCATCAAGGTGTCACGGAGTACTGCGACCGTAGGGAAGCCCGGATCCAGGCTGAAAGCGGACCTGAAAACCAGCTCAGGGCCTGCATCCATTCCGGGGTCCCATGGCCGGGCGAAAGCGAAACCGCCAGCCGCATCCTCGTGGAACTCATCCCTGTCTACCTGCGCAATGAAGCGGCCGCACGCCAGCAGATGGCCTTCGTCGAACGCCAAACGAATCTCTACCAAGGGATCCTGGATCGCGGGACACAGGCGGACGCTTTCACCTTGTCAGCACCAGCGGCATTCCTGGCACGTAGCTTCGTAGCGCTGGAAGACGGACTCGTCATGGATGTCCTGCTCGGGGACCTCACGCCGGATGACGAATACGAATTCCTGATCAGCTATGCGATGAACATGGTCAAGACCAGACCCGGAAAAGACTTGCAGCGCAACTGAACTCCCGCGCTGCAATGGCCAGCGCCACGTTGGTCCGATGGCGATGCTACAGTCGGGCGGCTGGATACAGGTCCGCGGTAAAACGTGAAAGGTTCTGCAGGCAATCCCCTATTGCCGGCGCCGCGAAATGCAAGGGATTCCAGACGCCGAAGAGGGTGAACACAAGATCCTTTCCCCTATGCGTGATGGGCATGGCGTGCACCCCAAAACTTGGATCATCCGAGAGTACGCAGATTCCCTTACCGGCTGCTGCCAAGGCTTGGCCGACGCGGGCTGAACGCACTTCAAATTCGGCGGTGTAGGTGAGGTGCTCGGCACTGACAGCATCGTCGAACATCGTCCGGACGCCAAAATCAGCTGTCATGGCAATGAGAGGCCATTGGACAAGTTCGGAGAGGCCGATTTTCTCCCTGCCCGCCAGAGGATGCTCGGCGTTGCACTGAGCCCAGAGGAACGCACTGCCAACAACAATCGATTCCAGGTCCGACGGCGGCGGCTTGGTTCCGAGGGCAAAGTCGGCCCTGCCTTCCTGCAACTCCTGGTAAACGAACTCGGGGGTTGCCTCGACGACGTCGGTCAGGATTCCTCCCGGCCCTTGGGAAACAATGAACGGGGCGATGATGTCGGCGATGGTCGCGGAGGCCGCCGCTATGGTCAGACGTCGCACAGAACCCCCTGCCATGGCGCGAGCGGATGACTTGGCCTGGGCAGCGCGAGTGACCAGGTCTTTGGCGATAGGCAGGAACGCGGTGCCCGCCGCAGTCAGGGACAACTTTGCCCCTGATCTGTCAAAGAGGGTCAGCCCAAGCTCCTTCTCCAAGGAGCGGAGCTGCCTGGAGAGCGAGGGCTGGGCAACCAACAGGGAGCGTGATGCAGCGTTGATTGATCCTTCATCAGCGATGCTCAGAAAGTACGTCAGGTGCCTCAAGTCCATTATGCCTCCAAGGTATTGGTTCTACTCATCATAGGCATTTCCCAGGCATAGGCACACATAGTTAGACTCGTCACACTTCCCCACCTTCTTCAAGGAGTCTTTGTGGCACCCTCATTTCCCCACCCTGTTCGGACTGCTTTCGGTGCGGCCGCGGCAGCCGCCCTTGCCCTCAGTGCAGCCGGCTGTACCTCGACGCCGGACACATCGTCAAAACCTGAGGTCTTCAGCGTTGCTGCGTCTGCGGCCATTACAACCTGGGATCCAGTCCGATCCTTTTCAACCGAAGCCCTGTATATGGGCAACATCTACGAGCCTTTGCTGTGGAAGAACCCGGAGGGTTCTTCCGAGGAATTCAAGCCCGCTATCGCCGAGTCCTGGAGTGCGAGTGAGGATGGAAAGGCCTGGACCTTCAAGATCCGTTCCGGCGCGACCTTCCATGATGGCGAGCCCGTCAACGCCGCCGCTGTCAAGGCCAGCATTGATGCTGCGAGGACGCGGGCAGCAGCATCCTTTATCTGGGCGCCGGTGGAGAGCATTGATGCTCCTGACGACTCTACGGTCGCCATCAAACTCAAATACGCCGCCCCGATGGACCTCGTCGCTTCCTCCACCTATGGTGCATGGATCGTTTCCCCTAAGGCACTCGCAGCATCCGAGAAGGACGACAAGTACTTTGATGCCGGAATCGATGGGGGCTCTGGACCTTACACGATCGACTCCTACAAACCCGGCTCTGAGGTTGTGCTGAAAAAATTTGAGGGTCACTGGAACAAAGCATCGGCCCCTCATTTCGACGTGGTGGACATCTCCATCACCCCCGATGCTGTCACTGCCCAACAGATGCTAACCGCGGGAGAGGTCGACTATGCCACGAGCATTCCGCTGGAAAACGCCAAAACGTTGGCCAACGATCCGAAGTTCACGGTGAAGGACTTCAATTCTCCGTTCAACTTCATGGCGATGTTCAACACGACCCGTGCACCGCTCAATGATCCGGAGGTCCGCCGCGCACTCAGCTATGCCATTCCGTACAAGGAGATTATTGACATAGGAGCCCAAGGCTACGGCACACAGTCCCATGGACCGGCCCCGCGGGGTATCTTCCCCTTCAGTCCGGATGTGCCCCAGTACTCCCAGGACTTGGAAAAGGCCAAACAGCTGTTGGCCTCAGCTGGTCATGCCGACGGCATGAAGCTGACCCTTAGCTACGCATCCGAGAACCCTGCCGAAGCCCGATTTGTGCCACTGATCAAGGACGCGTTCGCCAAGATAGGTGTTGAGGTGGACGTCAAGGCGCAGTTGTTTAATCAGCAGTGGGATGCAGCCAAAGCAGACCCCGCAACAGCTCAGGACATCTTCGTGTTGTACTACTGGCCCACCTACAGCGATGCCGGAAGTGACAACCTCACCACTCTCTTCCGTTCCAGCGAAAAGCCGTCCTTCAACTTGAGCTACTGGAATTCCCCGGAGTACGACAAGTTGGTGGACCAGGCAGCGACGTTGACGGGCACGGACAGAGCTGCAGCCCAAGACCTTTACAAGCAAGCCATGGACCTCCTCTACAGGGAAGCACCTGCGGCATTCCTCTACGACGCCCGCGGCGTCTCCGTCGTGCCGGCTGGACTGAATGTTTCCCAGTTCAACGAAAACTACCCCTTCACGGTGTTCTTTGCAGACATGAAACCCGCTGCATAGTAACTCCCAATGGATCGAGGCCCGGGCCACCTGGACCGGGCCTCGTGTCTCCCCTGCTCGAAATTCAAACAATTGTTAAAGATAAGGAGAACCATGTTGCGCTTTGTCCTCAGACGGCTCATCACATCGGTGCTGGTTCTCGCCGTGCTCACAGTAATCGTTTTCGTGCTGGCCCGTATCGTTCCCAGCGATCCAGCCGTCATTTATGCCGGTCCTAAGGCTCCGCCTGCCGAGCTTGACCGGGTTCGTCAGGAGCTGGGCTTTGACCGGCCCATGATCGTTCAGTACTTCGAATACGTGAAGAACCTGCTTACCGGCGACTGGGGCAATTCGCTTGCCACAAAACGCCCGGTGTTGGATGAATTGTTCTCACGCCTCCCTGCCACCTTGGAACTCATCGGTTTTGCCATGTGTCTGGCTGTTCTCGCAGGGGTCTTCCTGGGCGTCGTTGCGTCCCGTCGTCCTGGAAAGTTTCTGGACGGCACTATTCGGTTCCTGTCCATCGGGGGAATTTCCGTGCCCGCGTTTTGGCTGGGGCTGCTTCTCCAGCTGGTGTTCGTTGGGGGGCTGGGTGTACTTCCAGCCACGGGACAGTTCAGTAATTCCATCAAGTACTCCAATCCCATCACTCACATCACAGGTTTTCCCCTGTTCGACAGCCTGGTCAGCGGAAATGGTGCGGCCTTCCAGGATGGATTGCAACACATGATATTGCCGGCGCTCACCCTTGCCGCGTATCCCCTCGGACTCATGGCGCGAATGACCAGAGCCGCCATGCTCGATGTCATGAACCAGGACTATATCTTCACGGCCCAGGCGTACGGTCTGAAGGAGGTCGCCATCCGCTGGCGCCTTGCCCTGAAAAATGCCCTGCCGCCCGTTTTATCGATCGCCGGAATGGCGACAGCCTACGCCCTGACCGGAACGTTCTTCGTCGAGGCCGTCTTCAACTGGCCGGGGATCGGGCAGTTCGCCACGTCCTCCATGCTCGCAGTGGACTACCCGGCCATCATGGCCATTACTCTCATGGGCGCCACAGCATACCTCGTGGCCAACCTCCTGGTGGACATCCTGCAATCCCGAATCGATCCCAGAGTGAGAATGTCATGAGCCCCACAACCGAAATCACCACCCCAACCCAATCCCATGCGTCCGCAGAACATGCCAACCTCAAACCGCTGAAACTTCTTAGGCAGACCTTGGGCCGCGACCGTCTGGCCGCTGCTGGGGCGGCGATCATCGTCGTCGTCATTGTCTTGGCAGTTTTTGGGCAATGGCTGGCACCCTTCCCCGACCAGGGCATGGGCTCCACAAATGCCTCTGCCCGGAACCTCGCTCCCAACGCCCTTAACTGGCTTGGCACCGACCAGCTTGGCCGCGACGTTCTCAGCCGGATCATCATGGGCGCCAACCCGGCGCTGACGATCTCTGCGACTGTTGTCGCCGCCGCTGCCCTCATAGGCATTCCACTCGGCGCTGTGGCCGGGTACTGCGGCGGCTGGCTCGACGAAACCTTGATGCGTGTGACAGAGGTCTTCCAAGCGTTCCCGCCGCTGCTCCTGGCAATGGTCACCGTTGCCATCCTTGGTCCAAGCCTGACCAACGCTGGTATCGCTTTGGCCATCAGCTGGTGGCCCTGGTACGCACGCCTCGTGCGTGCGGAAGCAAGATCCCTTCGCGAACGCTCCTACGTGGAAGCAGCACGCGCCATGGGCATCCCCCAGCTGCTGATCATCACCCGCCATGTACTTCGCAATTGCATGACACCCATCCTCGTCCAGGCAACGGTCGACATCGGCACGGTGATACTGGCCGCGGGATCCTTGGCATTCATTGGTCTCGGAACCCAGCCGCCCCTGCCCGATTGGGGCCTGATGGTTGCTGAAGGACGAGGACTCATCTTCAGTTCCTGGTGGATAGCCACCTTCCCGGGTCTGGCCATCTTCCTGGCAGTCCTCGGATTCAATCTCCTCGGAGACTCGCTGCGCGACCTCCTTGACCCCAGGCAGGTAAAGCGATGACACATGTACTGACCATCCGCGACCTCAACGTGGAATTCATCGATCGGGGAAAAGTCACCAATCGTCCGGTCCGCGGGATCGACCTCAATGTGTCAGCCGGTGAGATCCTTGGTCTGGTGGGGGAAACCGGCTGCGGCAAATCCCTGACAGGACTCGCCGCTTTGGGCATCCTTCCACGCGGCGCGCGGCGTACGGGGAAAGTGACCATGGGCGGTGATCCACTACAGCCGTCGTCGGAGCCTGACAGTCCGGCAGCAATCGTCTTTCAGAACCCCGGGACCGCTTTCAACCCCGTCTTCACCCTTGGCCGCCAACTTAGTGATGTCCTGAGCCGGCACCGGCAGATCTCAAGGTCCGACAGTAAATCCGAAGTGCTGCGGCATCTCGGTCTTGTCGGTCTTCCGGACCCTGAGCGAGTCTTCCTCAGTTATCCGCACCAATTATCCGGCGGGATGCTGCAGCGTGCCATGATTGCCATGGCCCTGCTGCGCCAACCCCGGCTACTGATCCTGGATGAGCCCACAACAGCTCTTGATGTCACTGTCGCACGGCAAATTTTGGTCCTCATCGACGAACTCAGGCATGAGTTTGGGTTCGGTGTGCTGCTCATCAGCCATAACCTTGGCATCATTCGCGATGTCTGTGACAGGGTAGCCGTCCTCTACGCCGGCAGGGTGATCGAAACCGGGACCGTGGACGCGGTCATGAACAACCCTCGCCATCCATACACCCGCGGGCTCTTGGGCGCCCTGCCGGCAGGAAGAAGCCACGGCGAAAGACTGAGTGCCATCCCCGGATCAGTGCCAGGAAACCTCCTGTCCATCACAGGGTGTGCCTTCATGAACCGATGCCCGCATGCAGTCATCGACTGTTCCTTTACAGACCCTTTCCTCACCCGCAACGGGTCAGACCAGGCAGTCGCCTGCATCAAGGAAGACGAACTATGACCAACGTCCTCAGCCTCGAAAAAATCGTCAAGACTTTTCCTCACCACAAGAGAGTCTTCACCGCAGTGGACGATGTCTCCCTCAGGATCAAAGAAGGTACGGTCTACGGACTTGTCGGCGAATCCGGCTCCGGCAAAAGCACCCTCGCCCGCTGTGCCATGCAACTGATGCGCCCAACATCCGGAAGGACAATTTTTGAAGGAGATGACCTCGGCAAGCTCACACCCAGAGCATTAAGGAACGTCCGTTCGCGGATGGGAATGGTTCTTCAAAACCCGGTGGCGTCCTTGAATCCACGCATGACCATCGGCGCTTCGGTGGCGGAACCCCTCCGGGCCCACACCACGCTTAAGGGGCAGGCTCTCCAATCGAAAATCGAAGATCTCCTGGACGAGGTCGGGTTGGGGGCCGGGCACGCCCACAGGCTGCCACACCAACTCTCCGGAGGACAGTGCCAACGAGTTGGGATAGCGCGCGCACTGGCCACATCACCCCGTCTGTTGATCCTGGATGAACCCACAAGCGCCCTTGACGTTTCAGTCCAAGCCCAGATTTTGAACCTTCTTCAGGATCTGCAGCAGCAAAAAGGGCTCACCTACCTGCTCATCTCGCACGACCTCGACGTCGTCCGGTATCTCAGCGATGAAGTGGCAGTTATGAAGTCCGGAAAGATCGTAGAGAGCGGAGCAGCTGAACGGATCTTTACAGATCCACAGCATGACTACACGCGCACACTCCTCGAGGCTGCACCTGGACACAAAGCATCACCTGCCGTCGGCTCGCACACTCTTTCCGCCCCTAACACGCAAGGCAGCAACTAGAACATGCTTGAGACAACCGCAAATGGTTTCCTACCCTCCGGCCCTGGCAGGATCGATCGCTACTCCGGCCAGGATTTCAAGGGGCGCGTTACCCTGGACAACTGGCAGGAAAGCCCCTTTAACCGCTGGGGATTCGCCCACATCAGCGAGCTGATCACTACGGCAACAATCCGTCGAGGAAGCTTGTGCCAGCCCACTTCCCGAACCGGTTCGTCAAACGTTGGACACGGGGAGAAGTGGCACGGTGTTGAGGACTTCCTGACCACAACGCAAACAGATGCCATCGTTGTGCTTCAGGACGGGAAAGTGGTCATGGAACGCTATTTTGGTGCGTTCCACTCGCATGACCGTCACGTTCTGATGTCTGTCAGCAAATCTGTCTGCGCACTCGTTGTAGGCATCCTGGTGGGCCGTGGACTCATAGACACCGAACAAAGCGTCCATCGCTACGTCCACGCTCTCAAGGGAAGTGCCTACGGTGATGCGACCGTCCGCCAAGTCCTCGATATGACAGCAGCGGTCCAGTACAGCGAGGACTACCTGGATTCAGACGCTGAAGTCCAGCAGCAGGACCGGATTGCCGGCTGGCGTCCGAAGCTCGAGACAGACGCCGGGGACACCTACGAATTCCTCACGCGCCTCAAGCCGTCCGGAGAGCATGGCCAGTCATTCCAGTACTGCTCGGCAGGCACCGACGTGCTTGCCTGGATCATCGAGAACGTCACCGGTAAGCGGTATGCAGACGTCGTCTCAGATGAACTCTGGTCCCGGCTCGGAACCGACGATGATGCACTCATCACCACCGATTCCGGCGGTTTCGCGTTTGCCAATGGTGGGATTGCCTGCACGGCACGCGACTTGGCCAAGATCGGACAGCTGTTGCTGGACGACGGCAACGTCAACGGCCGCACGGTGGTCCCGGCGTGGTGGATCAGCGACACAATGCGGGGCGGAGACCCGCTACTTGCCAGAGGGAGCGCCTACCAGAAAGTCCACCCTGAAGGTTCTTACAGAAACCAGTGGTGGGTCCTCGGCGATGAGAGGGGCACACTCTACGCCGCAGGAATCCATGGCCAATTTATCTGGATCGACCCTGTCAGCAACATCGTCATAGCGAAGTTCTCCTCGTGCGCACAACCGGTGGGCCTGGAACTAAGCCGGGCACATGCAGCCGGCTTCAGGCAAATAGTCAGCCTCCTGGAGAACCGCCCTGACTAAAAGGACCGGTAAGGCCCATGAGTGGAGGGCTCCTGCGCTGCCCTCCACTCAAAGCCACGCTCACCGAAGTCATGCTTCGGTTGCGTCAAAACCTGATGATCTGGCGTACGGCGAGCCCATCAGCAAGGTCGTCCATGGCCTGGTTCACTTCTCCGAGCGTGATGGTCGATGAAATCAGCGCTTCGATGGGGAGACGTCCTTCACGCCAGAGCTGCGCGAACGCCGGGATGTCACGGGCCGGTACAGCCGACCCGAGATAGCTACCAATAATCGTGCGCGCTTCGGCCGTAAGCCCAAGCGGCTTGATGACAGCTTCGGCAGTTGGCGCTGGGAGGCCAACGGTGACGGTCCTGCCACCGACGCCGGTCAGCGCCACTGCGGTCTCAAAGGCCCTGGCATTCCCGGCCGCCTCAATCACAATCGGCGCTTTAAGCCTTGCTTCCAAGGCCTGACTCGGGGAATACACCGCTGTGGCGCCTAGTGATATGGCCCGTTCAAGCTTGTCTGGGACGGCGTCCACTCCTACGACATTACCTGTGCCGAGGGAAACCGCTGTGAGCAGTGCAGCCATTCCAACGCCACCGAGACCAACAACCACGATCGTCTCCCCCGCCTCGGGCTTAGCGGCATTAACGACTGCTCCGCCGCCTGTGAGCACAGCGCACCCAAGGACGGCCGCGATCTCAGGCGGGATGTCGTCGTCAACAGGCACCAAAGAATGACGATCGACGGCGGTGTAGGTCGCGAATCCGGACACGCCCAAATGATGGTAAACGTCCTGCCCGTTGCGATGCAGCCGCACATTGCCCGAAAGTAGCGTTCCTGCATTGTTTGCTCCGGATCCGGGTGCGCAGGGAAGCCGTCCGTTGGTGTGGCAGTTGGAGCATTCCCCGCAACGGGGTAGGAAGGCCATCACCACGCGCTGTCCAGTCGTAAGGTCCTCGACGCCGGACCCGCAACTGACGACCCGACCGGCGGCTTCATGCCCAAGCAGCATCGGTACGGGACGAACGCGGTTGCCGTCTACCACCGACAGGTCGGAATGGCAGATTCCTGCGGCTTCGATTTTGATCAGTACTTCTCCCTCACCTGGCGGGTCGAGTTCGAGTTCTCCTACGGTGATGGGTCGCGAGGCTCCGAATGGCCTGGGGCGTCCGATGTCCTCGAGGACTGCTCCGGTTATTTTCATGGTGTGGCTTTCGTGTCGATGTTCCCCGGTCTTGGCGCGGGGTGATGGGTATGTGGCGTTGCTCCATCTGCCATGGCCGACGACACTGCCTGGGCGATATCGTCACCGGCGCGGAGGGGTCGGCCCGAGAAGATACCTTCGTGCGCGAGGATGGGGCGTCGGTCTCCGGCAAGTTCGGGGTACTTATCTTCAAGCGCTTCACGGCGCTCGGCTAGGCGGTGCCAGTGCGCTATGGTTTCGCGGTCGCCTTGCCTAACAGCGTTCCAGCTTCGTGGCATCTGCTCCCTGGAGGGCCCCGCGGAAGCGCGTCCTCCGATGTTGAGCCGGGAGGGACGCCTGGTGGTCTCTGCGTGGCAGGCTGGGCAGGGTGGGTTGGCTGATGTCATGCTCTTGAGTCCGGCCTCGAAGAGATGACCGTTCAGGCACCCGAAATCGTAAAGGATCACTGGTTCTCTCCCGGTTAGCAGATCAGCTGTAATAACCGTTGGGCGCATAGCGCAGGGTTTTGACTTGGTCCCCGTCGTGGCCGAAGATGACCTCCGCTCCCGTGCGGTCCGCGATAGTCCGCAGTTTTTCGACGGACTCAAGCCAGCGGACGTTGTCCCAAACGATGGCCGCGCCCACGGCTGGAGGCCCCCAGCTGTCGGCAAGGTACACCGCATCCGAGGTGAAAATCTTCGTACCTTCGTTCTTAAGGTCCAGTTGCAATGACATGGTTCCCCACGTGTGCCCGGGAGTCTCCAGGACCTTGACGCCGGGAACGATCTCAACATCGCCACTGACCCCTTCCAGATCCAGGGCCTGATAATCCGAGACGATATGCGCGCCTTGCGAATAGCCCTCAATGGCCCGCGCGCCGGCGATCTCGGCGTTGTTCGCAATAATCCGGGTCTTGCCGTTGCCGAACATTGAGGCGTTGGCCGCGTGATCGAAATGCAGGTGTGAGAGCACTAGGATGTCAATGTCATCTGGTGTCAATTCCAATTGTGCGAGTGATGAATCCAGATAGCCCGGCCCGTCCACCGGCTCGCGTACCGGGAAAAAATCCTGAAACCCCGTCGGCGCCCATCGTTGCTCCCAATCACGGGGAACGCCCGTGTCCCACAGAATCCGTCCCTCTGGATGCTCGATGAGCACAGCATGAGTGGGGCACTCTCCCCAGACCACCGGATCTTCCTTGTGATGCCGGTCGCGAATGGTCCGCCCACCTTTGAGTAAAAGCCAAGTGAGATCTGTTTCCATAACCCCAGTGGACAGAATATGGACTCGCATGTCCGTCACTACAACCTCCTTGTTGCTGTCGGCAACTTTTGCCGTTACCCAACTCTGAGGGTTCGAAAGCAACAAAGCCATGGCAACGGCAGACATACATATGGTCCAAACATGGCAAAATACAACATCAAATGCATAAAATTGCACTATGGATGAGGCAAGCACACAGCAGTTCAGGGCACCAGAGGACCCCGAGATACTCAACGCCACCACCGAAAGCTCGAGGGATCTGGCAAGCGTGCGGGATCGGACCCTCATCCTCAAGGGAATCCTGCGACGCACCCGCACGCTTTTAGGTGCCGACATGGCCTACCTCAGCCTGAACGACCTCCCTTCCGGTGAAACCTACATTCATGTCACGGATAACGTGCGCACCGAGGCCTACCGGAATATCCGCATGCCCTTGGGCACCGGCGTCCTGGGAGCAGTAGCGGCGGGCGGCTCGACCGCTTCGACGCTTGACTACCTGGCGGATCCAAATATGAATCACATTCCCACCATCGACCAAGTGGTCGCCGTCGAAGGCGTCAAGGCGATCGCCGGGGCACCACTCCGGGTGGGTGGCCGGATCGTCGGCGCACTCCTCGTCGCCCATCGATCGCCGGCGAGCCTCCCGGCGGCCGGAGAACGAGCACTTGAGCATATGGCGGCTCAAGCCGCCATTGCACTCGAACAGACACGCCGAGGCAGTGAGATCATGCAGCTTCGGGCGCTGATAGGAAGTACGACTACCAGCAACGCCGGCCGCACCCGGGAATTGGAAGCAATGCTCGCGCTGGATGAGCGGCTGATGGGCAGCATGGTGGCATCCGTTAACGCGGAGGGCGTCGTGGCTGTCCTCGAAGAGGCAACGGGCAGGCCCCTGGGTCTATTTGATCCGACAGGACGTCACCGCTTCGGCTCTGTGACGCTGAACAAGCCCTCGCTTGAGAATTGGGGTGTGCAATCGGCAATCAACACTTCCCTGCACGGCGCGGGTGCGGCGACAGTGCGCTACAAAGGCGAGGTTTACACGGTTGTGGCGGTCGCTGCCGGCAAGGAACATCTGGCCACGTTGGTCATGAACGGTACCGCGGGTAAAGAGATTGCCTTGCTTGAGCGGGGTTCGGTGTTCGTGAGCGCAGCGCTCCTGTTCGAACGCACACTTGTGGACGCCAACAACCGTGCGCAATCAACACTCATGGAAGACTTGCTTGCCAGCAGGACTGAGGACCAGGCCCAGGCCGTGAGGGCCAAGTTCGTGGCCTTCGGCATTGAGCTCCGCGGGGAGACAGCCGTACTGGTCATCTTGATTGATCCTCCGGTACGGCACAACGCACTTGCAACCGTTCAGCAGCGGCTCCGTAAAGGTGCAATGCTCGTCTCTGCCCATATGGGCCATATCTGCGTGGTCACAACGTCGGCCGGTGCAACTTTAGCCAAGGAAATGGACCAGATCCTGCACCAGGAAGGGATCTCCGCAGTCATTGGACACGCAACATCCTCCAGCGGCAGCATCAACGGCATTCGTGGAGCCCATGATGAGGCCTCAGAAGTGGTCATGGCCGCCAAAGAACTCGGCTGGCGACGCGGATTTGCCGACCTCAACGATCTGGGTATCGCCGGAATCATGCTCAGCCATGACAGCGCTTCAACCGCAGCCCGGATCGTGGAAAGAACCGTCGGTCCTGTCCAGGAGTATGACCGCGCGCACCGAACAGATCTCCTTGGCACACTCTGGGCCTATCTCGAGTCGGGGAGCAGTCTCCAAACAACGGCCTCACAACTTCATATCCACCAGAACACTGTCAGGCAGCGGCTCGAGCGCATCGACTCCTTGCTCGGAGCCCAATGGCGAACGCCGTCACGTCGCATCGACGTCCACTTCGCGCTTCGGCTGTGGAAGTTGGTTCCACCAACGTCAAAACCGGACGCCGTCCGGGGCCAGTGACCCGGACGACGCCCGCTTTGTTGAAGGTTCTAGCCTGCGCTGGCGCGCACCTCGGCTACTCCTGCATCTTTCTCGTCGTCATCTTCAGCGGCAGCGAGACGTCGCTCCAGCCTTCCGAGGGTTTCCGGCGCAAGCATCGTCGCCACCACAGTGATGATCCCTATCCCGCTGAAGTAGAGGATCACCCACCCCGGCTCGCCATTTCCGGCGTTCAGCAGGGCCACGGCCACCAACGGTGCGATGCCACCAGCCAGAACGGAACCGAACTGATACCCCATGGACGCTCCGCTGTAGCGCAGCTTAGTGGAGAACAATTCGGAGAAGAAGGCGGCTTGGGGACCATACATGGAGTTGTGGAAGACGGCTAGCCCGATGATGATTGCGAGCGTTGCCAGCAGTGCGCTGCCCGTATCCGTCATGACGAAGTAGAGGGGGAAGAACAGGAGCCCGCCGATTGAACCAAACAGGTACAGGGGTTTGCGACCGATTTTGTCAGAGAGGATCGCCCACAGCGGTACGGCAAAGACACCTATGGCGGAGGCGATAAGTACAGACAGTGTGCCCTGGTTGGCGCGCTCGGGCCCAAACGTCCTCATGATGTAGACCACCGAGAACGTTGTGTAGAGGTAGAAGGCGGAGTTTTCTGCCAATCGCATGCCAACAACCAACCAGATTCCCTTGGACTCCTTCTTCATGGCTTCGCCGAGAGGCTTCTTAGAGGTCTGTTTCGTCGCAACCAGCTCTTTGAAATCGTCAGAGTCCTCAAGCTTGGCCCGAACCACCAGCCCGACGACGATCAGCACCACACTCAGCAGGAACGGAACTCGCCAAGCCCAGGCGTCGAAAACCTCAGTAGGAACGGCGGACTTGACGATCAGGACGCTTGCGTTGGCAAGCAGCATCCCGGCCGGGACGCCCATCTGCGTGAAGCTGCCGAAGAATCCGCTGCGTCCCGCGGGGGCATGCTCAATGGAAATGACAGCAGCACCAGCCCATTCGGCACCAGCACCGAAACCCTGCAGAAGTCGCAGGACCGTCAGGAGAATCGGGGCCCAGACTCCGATTTGGGCGTATGTGGGAAGCAATCCCATGGCCAAGGTGGCAAAGCCCATGATGAGAAGTGACAGTACCAGCATGGGTTTACGGCCGATTTTGTCACCGAAGTGGCCCGCGAACATGCCACCGAAGGGCCGTGCGACGAAGCCAACGGCATAGGTCACAAAGGCCAGAAGGAGTCCCGTCGCAGGGTCTTGCTCAGGAAAGTCGCAGGGTCTTGCTCAGGAAAATAGAGTCGACTGAAGACGCCGGTAGCGGCGAGCAAGCCGAAGATGTAGTAGTCGTACCACTCGATGGTGGTGCCTGCGAAGCTGGCTAGCGGTACCCGCCAGGCCGTCGTCGTGGTTTTACTGTGGGAGATCGTCATTGGTCTTCTCTTTCAGGTGGAAATGTCGGGAGCCGCTGGCTACCAATCGAGCGCGATGTACTTGGTTTCGGTGAAATCGAGCAGGCCCTGATGAGCCCCTTCGCGGCCGAGGCCGCTATGTTTGACTCCGCCGAAAGGTGCTGCAGGGTCCGAGACGAGGCCTCTGTTGAGGGCCACCATGCCGCTTTCGATGCGTTCAGAGATCCTGAGTCCGCGTCGGAGGTCCTCGGTGAACACGTAAGCGGCGAGGCCGTCGTCGGAACTATTGGCAGCGGCGATGACCTCATCTTCGGTATCAAAAGGGATGATCAAGGCCACCGGCCCGAATGTTTCCTCATGCACCATCCGGGCCTCCAGCGGTACGTTGGTTAGAACGGTAGGCGGATAGAAGAACCCCGGACCGTCAAGGGGATTACCTCCGGTGAGCAGTTTGGCACCGTGGCCGACAGCGTCGCGGACCAGCGAGTCAACCTTCCGGACACTGGCCTCATCCACGAGCGGTCCAACCTCGGTATTGTTATCGGTGCCCGGGCCAAAGCGCATTTTCCCCATCCGATCGGCAAGCCGACGGGCGAACTCATCATGGATACCACGCTGGACATAGATGCGGTTTGCTGCTGTGCAAGCCTGACCGCCGTTACGCATCTTAGCGATCATGGCGCCGTCGAGTGCCAGCTCGAGGTCCGCGTCATCAAAAACCAGGAACGGAGCATTGCCGCCCAGTTCCATTGAGCACTTGAGCACGTTCCCGGCCGCTTCCCGCAGCAGGTGGCGACCGACGCTGGTGGAACCTGTGAATGAGAGTTTGCGGACCCGGGAGTCAGCAAGGATCGGGGTGACTACCTCGTTTGTCTTACTCGTGGTGATGACGTTGACCACGCCGGCCGGAGTGCCGGCGTCGATCATTATCTGGGCGATGGCCAAGGCGGTCAGCGGTGTGAGCATTGCCGGCTTTAGCACTGTGGTGCAACCAGCCGCCAACGCGGGGGCCAGTTTCCTCGTGGCCATGGCGGCCGGGAAGTTCCAGGGGGTGATCAGCACGCAGACACCGATTGGCGGGTGCTGGACAAGGATCCGGTTTGACCCCGACGGCGAGACGGACACGTCGCCGATGATCCGGACCGCTTCTTCGGAGTACCAGCGGAAGAACTCTGCGGCATAGGCCACTTCTCCGCGCGCGTCTGCAAGGGCCTTGCCGTTCTCAAGGGAAATCAAGTGGGCCAGCTGCTCGCTGCGCTCAGACATCAATTCGAAGCAGCGGCGCAGAATCTCCGCCCGGCGCCGCGGTGGGGTGGCCGCCCATTCAGGAAAGGCTGCAGCCGCCGCGTCAACTGCAGCGGTACCATCTTCGACGTCAGCGTCGGCAATGTCAGTGATAACCGTTTCGTCGGAGGGGTTGATCACCTCGACGGTGTTCCCGCTGCCAGCGTGCCGCCAAGTGCCGCCAATCAGCAATTGGCGGGGCACCGCCAGACCTTCGATATGGAGCAGTTCATGGGTTGAAAGAAGTGTCATGGATGGTCCTTCGCCAATCAGCGGATGGTGCGGTAGCCAACAAAAGCTGCATGAACAATGGAGTTCACGGCTTCGAGGTCCAGAGGTACGGGATTGTTGTCGATGAGCCGTTTGGAATTCAACGACAATGCGGCGACGTGGGCGAGGTCGCTTTCCTGCAGGCCGATATCCTTCAGCGTCGCGGGCAGTTCAATGGCAGCGATGACCTCATCGATGGCTTCGACACCGGCCAGGGCGGCGTCGCGCTGGTCGAGTTCGCCGATGTCCCGACCCAGGACGTTGGCGATCTGCGCCAGCTGAGGTTGGATGGCTTCGAAATTATGCCGAACAACGTATGGCAACAAGAGGCCGACTCCTACGCCGTGGGGTGTGTGGGTCATTGCACCTACCGGGTACTGGATAGCGTGCGCCGCGGCAGTTCCTGCATTGCTGAGGACGACCCCTCCGTAGAGAGCTGCGAGCATCATCCCCGCCCGGGCTTCTTCGTTTTCCGGGTCTTTGTAGGCCGTGACCAGGTGGCGTCCAACCAAGCCGATGCCGTTCAGGGCAATCGAATCTGTCAGCACGTTTTTACCGACGAAGACCCGTTCATTGGCCAGCGCGGCAGTGGGCTTGCGGGTGATGGCAGTGAACGACTCGACCAAGTGCACGAAGGTGTCTGCGCCCGTGGCGGCGGTTAGGGAGGCCGGACACGAGTATGTGAGCTCAGGATCGCACACTGCGGCATACGGGATGATGTGGGGGCTCGATATGCCCATTTTCATTCCCAGGTCGGGGTCGGAAACCACAGCGATTGCCGTCGCTTCAGACCCGGTGCCGGCAGTGGTGGGAACGGCGATGACAGGTTTGGTGGGACCGGGAACAGCGAACTCGCCATAGTAGTCGCTCGGCTTGCCGCCGTGCGTCAGTAGAACGGACACGACCTTTGCCATATCCATGCAGCTGCCACCGCCAAAACCAACAATGACATCTGTCTCTTGACCATCGAGCTCCTCAACACATGCCAGGATGCCGGGAGTGGGAAGCTCAGCCTGAGTATCCCCATATACCCGTACCGTCAGGTCCCGATCCTTCAGACTCCGGACCAATGCCTGGAGTTCCTCCGAGAGGGCCAATCGCGGGTCCGTGCATATGAGGACGTTCGTTCCGAATTTGGCTGCGATATCAGCGACGGCAAAACGCTGCCCGGCGCCGACAACGACTGTCCGTGGCAGCCTAAGGACGCCGAAAGTTGCGGGACTGATACCCGCTGCGTGCGCACACGACATTGTGTTTGACTCCTAGAGAAGGGACGAGCGACGGCCCTTGGGGGCGCCGCGTGACCCAGCATTCCAGAGCCTTGTGACTGCAGCCATGTGCCCAGAAGCCATAACTTGTTCTGCCGCATGTGTTCAAATGACACGTGCAGGGGCGATGTACGGCCGTTCTCCCCACGAACTTTCCGAGAACTGCTGCGGCGCGCAACCTCACAGCGCCAGTCCGCTGAGAGGCTGGATTTACCGATCGACCAGGATCGGTGAAATACGATGGTGGAATGGTAACCAGTGTTGACGTGGCCCGTCATTTGGGATTGTCGCAATCGACGGTGTCGCGCGCTCTTCGGGGGCATCCGTCCGTCGCTCCGGCCACGAAAGCTCGGATTCTGTCGGTGGCGAGGGAGCTCGGGTACGTGCCCGATGCCGCTGCCCGCATGATGGTGACAAGACGGACCCACGCCGTTGGAGTGGTTGTTGCTGACCTGACCAGCCCCATCTATCCGGTCATTGTTGAGTCCTTGCAAAACAGGCTTCTCGAGCGTGGGTATCGGATGGTCCTCATCCGGGATCCGGACATCTCACCTGATCCTGAGGCTGTTGACGTCCTTGACAGTGCAACGGTCGACGGCATGATATTTGTTTCAGCACGTGAGTCTTCCGCCGCCGTCCGCAGGGTGTTGGAGCGCGGGACCCCCGTGGTGTTGCTCAGCCGCGACGATACAACTGTTGAGGTCGAGGCAGTACTTGCCGATGACCGACGTGCCGGCGAGATCGTCGTCGCCCATCTCGAAGAATTGGGCCACAAGGACATCGGTGTACTGACCACTTTGCGGGACCGGTCCAACGGCCGCGACCGTGAGGACGGGTTCCGGGCCGCGATGGAACGGCGAGGGCTGCAGATTCGCGAAGAGTGGGTTCGACATCTTCGACTCACTCACGACGAGGGTGTTCGAGCCGCCCTGGAGTTGTTGGACAGCGGCGACAGGCCCACAGCCGTCTACTGTGTGACGGATGCGTTGGCCTTTGCCGTCTTGGACGCGGCTGCGCAACTGGGGATCAACGTCCCTGCGGAGCTTTCCGTCGTCGGGTTCGATGATTCCGGGCCTGCGGGGTGGGCGTTCATCAACCTCACCACCGTCCATCAGCCGATCCTTGAGATGTCGTATCTGGCAGTGGACCGTCTCGCTGGGAGGATTGAAGGTGAGCCTCCCAGCGAAACGATGAAGACCGTTTTTCCGGTCCGCTTGCACGTGCGGGCGACGACGGCTCCCGCGGTTTAGGCGGTGTTGCGGCCGCCGCTGAGGTCCAAGGTCTGTCCCGTCATGTAGCTGGCCTCCGCGGAAAGCAACCAAGTGGCCAGCGCGGAAAATTCTTCCGGCAACCCGACTCTGCCCATAGGAACCTTGGAGAGAAGTTGGGCATTTCGTTCGGGGCTCAGGTCCTGAAGGAGCCGGGTTTTCATCATGGAGGGCGCGATGGAATTGACCGTAACACCGTAAGGGGCCACCTCTTTCGCTGCCGTTTTCACCAACGCAACAAGGCCGGCCTTGGACGCAGAGTAAGCCGCCTGGTGCGGATTGCCTTCACGCGCGGATATGGATGAAAGGATGGCAATTCTTCCGTAGGCCTGGCTGGTGAGGACCGGCAGGACGCTGGCAAGGCCGTAAAGGCAGCCGTCCAGATTTACGCTCAGGGTCCTGGCCCATCCCTCTGCCGGCATGTCCGTCACGGAAACCTCAGGTCCCTGTATGCCGTGAGCAAAGAGCGCCCCGTCGATCCTGCCGTAACGCTCCAGAGAGGCTTGCACGGCGTGGTCCCAGTCCTGCCTTTGGGTAACATTCAACGCCATGCAGTTGGACGGGCTGCTGCCGTCACCCCGGCCGCCGGCAGTGACATCGGTGCAGACAACTTTGGCACCTTCGCGTGCCAGTCGATCCGCCGTGTCAGAGCCGAGTCCGCCTGCGGCACCGGTCACCAGGATCACCTGGTCCTGAAAACGACCGGGCCAATAGGTCTCCGGCGTGGCGGTCCGGGCGGTTATTGCTTGGGTAAGTTCGCTCATAGTGTTCACTTCGCTTCAGTTTTCAGGGAGGTTCGAGTCAGCGTTGCAGCTGCCTCATAGAGGTGTTGAAGGTGCGCAACTGTGCCTTGCACCTCGACAGCCAGGACGTCGGGGACTTCGACGCTGACCGGCGTATCCGGGAAGAGATCCAGTATCTCCCTGAGGGGGAAGACACCCTCCCCGGGGGCCAGCCTCTTTGAACGGGATTCGATCTGCCGCCGGGATCCATTGACGTCCTGGCCCAAGGGCATGGCACGAGGGACCGGCAAGTCAGGAGTGTCGACAGGACCGTCACAGAGCTGAATAACAGTCACGGCCTCCGTCGGCAGATACTCCAGTTCCGCAATCCGACCGCCGGCACGCACGAAGTGCAGAATATCGAGCATGATCCCGCAACCGGTTTGCTTTACAAGGCGTCCCGCTTCGGACACGGATGAAAGTGGCTGATACGAGATAGGTTCAACGGAGGGCCGGATCCCGAATCCTCTGGCATCCTCAACCAGCGCGGAAAGACTATCCCGTAGTCGCATGGCGTCCGGATCGCTCCCGATGACGTTGAGAACGCTGGCCCCCAGCGCTGCCCCCGCCTCAAGGACAGGCCCCCACTCAGCACGGCCTCGGTTCCCATCAAGGGTGAATACCTCTACGTCGCGTACAGCTAATCCCCTGTCCGCGAGTCGGTCCAGCATCCGCGCAGATAACTCTGAGCCAGCGGCCATCGGGTAGGTCGATTCGCCCGTGGTGGCAGGGAAGACACGAACGCCGACGGAGGTAAAACCGGCATCAGCCGCAGCGTCCACCAGTTCGGGCGGGCTCAAATGCAGCGCTGACAGGTGGGCCAGGCCAATGGTTCTCTTCATAACTTCCGTCCTGCTCAATAGATGTTTGACCGCGATCCAGCGATGCGCGTATGATCAAAATCACTAAATGACTACGTAGTCATTAAAGCATTCATTCCGCTCGCCAGCAAAGGTGCAGCCGAGCTACAGAAAGGTTGCGGTGAACCGCAATGACGAGTCCCCAAGCCCCCAATACAGTGAGCGCCTCAGCCATGAGCACTCCTCCCCCTCCCCGGGCAGCGGTGAATGCCAAAGCTGGCCGCCGCGCAGCACTGGCCAGCACAGTAGGCGCCATCGTTGACTGGTACGACTTCTTCCTCTATGGCACGGCGGCCGCCGTTGTGTTCGGCCCTTTGTTCTTCCCGTCCGACAACCAGGTCGCCGGCTTGCTGGCCTCGATGGGCTCCTTCGCCGTCGGATTTTTGTTTCGTCCGTTGGGCGGGGCCATCTTCGGGCATTTTGGTGATAAGTACGGTCGCCGCACCATGCTCTTCATCACCGTCATCATGATGGGTCTCGCAAGCACAGCTATCGGTTTGCTTCCCAGCTATGCGGCAATCGGTGTAGCAGCACCCATCCTGCTTGTGACTCTGCGGGCCATCCAAGGCATCGCCGTCGGCGGGGAGTGGGGAGGCGCGGCGCTGATGGCAGTGGAAAACGCGCCGGCAGGTAAACGGAACTTCCTGGCCACCGGCGTCCAGATCGGCTCTTTCGTCGGGTTGCTGCTCGGTACCGGCGCGTTCTCATTGGTTACCGCCATGACCACCCCCGAGCAGTTCCTCACTTGGGGCTGGCGGCTGCCATTTGTGATCAGCATCCTCTTCGCCCTCGTCGGTCTCTGGATCCGCGCCGGAGTGCCGGAATCAGCCGAATTCGCCGCCGCCAAAGAAGAGCACAAGGCCACTCAGGCTCCCTTGGCCGAAGCGCTCAAAACAAGCCCAAAGAAGATCCTGGCCGTGATCGGCATGCGGATGGTGGACCAAAGCACCTTCTACATGGGCTTTACGTTCTCGCTCGCCTATGTCAAGAACTTCACCGACACCCCAGCGTCCACTGTTCTAACCGCTTCCATGGTCGCCATGGTCCTGGCCATTCCTTTCCTGGCGCTCTGGGGTCGGCTCGCCGACAAGTTCGGCAGGAAATGGTTCTACATCATCGGTCCACTGGCCGCAGCGCTTTCAGCTGCCCCATTCTTCGCCGCCCTTGAAAGCGGCGACCTTTTCCCGATGATCCTTGGCTTTGTCGCACTCATCAACCTTGGACATAACATCTCCACCTGCGTTCAGCAAACCTGGTTCACCGACATGTTCGATGTCCGGATCCGATACAGCGGTGCCGGATTTGCCTACGCACTGGCAGGTGCCGTCGGCGGCTTCATACCCCTGATCGCTACTGCCCTGATGGCCAGCAGCGGCAGCTGGGTCCCTGCGGCAGCACTCCTTGCCGGCCTATGCCTCATCGCACTGGTCTCAAGCCTTTGGTCCTACAAATGGGCCAACAAGGAACACCACTAGCTCACAAGTAGCACCCAGTCCCTCTCAGCAATAGACCGGAAGCAGGTGACGGCCAGGAATGGCCCGCACCTGCTTCCCCGCCCGTCACGAGAAAAACGAAGGCCAGAACCGAGTGAAGACCACCAGTATCAATGAAAAAAGCACTATGCCCCGTACTACCCTGGACTGTGACGTCCTGGTCATCGGCTCGGGCGCAGGCGGCCTGTCAGCAGCGGTCACAGCCGCTTACCACGGAATGAAAGTCATCGTTGTGGAAAAGGCGCACGTCTGTGGGGGTGCCACAAGCTGGTCCGGCGGCTGGGCCTGGGCCCCGGGAAACCCCTTGGCCAAGTCGGACGGAATCCACGAGGACCGGGAACTCTTCCGAACCTATCTGCGCCACCGGATCGGGAGAAATTACAGCGTGGAAAGGATCGACGCCTTCCTGGAAGCAGTCCCGCACATGGTCGGGTTCTTCCATAAAAGGACCAGCCTCCAATTCGTCCCCGGGGCCAAGATCAAGGACATCTACGGCCAGACCCCTGGCGCGGGCACCGGAAACCGCTCTGTGGGTCCCAAACCCCTCAATGCACGCAACATGAAGCCCGAGCTCCGGGCAAAGGCCCGCCACCAACTCTACGAAACCTCTTTCCTGGGCATGGGCATCATGGCCGGACCCGATCTGACCAAATTCCTCTCCGCTTCCCAAGGCAACTTTGGCGGACTGCTGCATGCAACCTGGCGGGTAGGACTTCACATCCTGGACCTGCTCGTCCACCGCCGAAACATGCAACTCGTCAACGGCACAGCACTTACCGCCAGGCTCCTGAAGTCAGCTGACGACCTTGGCGTCGACATCCGCGTCTCCACCCCCGCCAAACGTCTCCTCACCGATGAGTCAGGAAAGGTCAGTGGCGCCGTCGTACATTCACCCGACGGCAGCTGCACCATCAACGCATCCCGTGGCGTCGTACTCGCCACGGGCGGCTTCCCCAACGACGTCGCGCGCCGTGCCGAACTATTCCCTAAAACCCCCACCGGTCAAGAACACTGGACCTTGGCCCCCAAAGAAACCATCGGAGACGGCATAACAATGGCCCAAGCCATCGGCGCCAAGTTCGAGACCGACGTCGAATCGCCGGCCGCCTGGTGCCCGGTTTCCCTGGTCCCGTACCGCAACGGCCGGACAGGGACGTTCCCCCACATCATGGACCGGGCCAAACCAGGCAGCATCGGCGTGCTCCGCAACGGCAAACGATTCGTCAACGAAGCAAACGGCTACTACGACTATGTCGAAGGAATGCTCAAAGCAACCCCCGAAGGTGAACCGGTCGAGGCCTGGCAAATCGCGGACGCCGCCTACGTCCGCAAATTTCCTTTGGGAATGGCCAAACCCATTCCCGTTCCACTGTTCCCCTACCTCCGCTCGGGCTACCTGAAGAAAGGCGACACCATTGAAGAACTAGCCGCCGCTTGCGGCATCGATCCAAGGGCTTTGGCACAAACCGTGGCGGACTTCAACGAAAACGCCCGCAAAGGCATCGACCCCGAATTCAACCGGGGAACCACCGAATTCAACCGATACGGCGGAGATCCCAAGAACACACCCAACCCATCACTCCGCCCCTTGGAGAAGGGGCCCTTCTACGCCGTCAAAGTGCTCCCCGGATCCTTCGGAACCTTTGCGGGCCTCGCCACCGACCCACATGCACGTGCCTTGGACACCAGCGGAAAACCCATTGAGGGACTCTACGTTGCCGGCAACGATCAAGCCTCGGTGATGGGCGGACACTATCCAGCGGGAGGCATCAACCTCGGCCCGGCATTAACTTTTGGGTACATCGCCGGGCGTGACCTGGCCGGCGTTGCAGGATACGAAGACGACGGGACGTGAAGATCTGTGCAGCCTTCTGTCCGAAAATAGGGTGGGCGAACATCGCCTTGGAAGGCTGTAACGGGTACACCATCGACCAAGCGCGGTTTCAGGCAAGCAGTCATATTAGCCGCCTGCGCCACAGTGTGATGGTCTAGCTGTACTAACCCGGTAGCTTGGTTACGCGGCTGGCTGGGGAGGCGCCTTTGAGCGCGGTGTGTGGCCTGGTGTGATTGTAGTGCTCGATGAAGCCGGGGAAACAGGCTTGCCGGTCGGGTTTTGAGGTATGGCCGGGCGTAGGCCCATTCTTCGAGGAGGATGCGGTTGAAGCGTTCGACTTTGCCGTTGGTTTGGGGTCGGTAGGGCCTGGTGCGTTTGTGTCTGATCCCAGCTTTTCCAGGACCTGGGCGAAGGTCTTGGACCGGTAGCAGGAGCCGTTATCGGTGAGCACCCTTTGGATCTTCACGCCGTGGGCGGCGAACGCGGCAATGGCGTTGCGCATGAAAGCTGAGGCGGTTTCCTTGGTTTCGTCAGGCAGGATTTCGGAGTAGACGTAGCGGGAGTGGTCATCGACGGCGTGGTGGATGAACGTGTATCCGCGAAGCAGTCGCCGGTTCTTCCGAGCTCCTTCAGCGAGATTCCGGGCACGGACATTGGCTTGTCCGGCCACCCGGCCCAAGCTACGGTGGCCTCCACCGTCCGGGATCCTGCCGAGCTTCTTCACATCGACGTGGATCATTTCACCCGGCCGGGCGTATTCATAACGGCGGGCGCGTTCTTGCCGGATCCTAATTCCTGTTGAACGGTCCGTGAAGCGTATCGGCGGGCAGTGGTAGCGGTGGACTGTGGAGATGTTCAAGTGCAGGTGGTAGGCAATCCTGGCGGGCCCGACGTCTGGATGTCCGAAGACCAACAACCCTGCGTTCTGTCCGCACGGCACTGCGGTGCGGACAGCTCATCGGCTGGCTGGGACGGTCCTGCATGCCGGCTTCGCCGAGATCGACATAGCGCTTGGCCCAGCGAGCAGCCGTTGGTACCGAAACGTTGAACCGTTCAGCGGCCCGACGCAAAGGTCAGTGGCCATCGACCACGCACTGGGCGAGCTTTAGGCGGCCGGCAGGGGCAAGGATCGCTTTAGAGTGGCACACGAGGACCTCCTGGTATGTGTGATTGCTCTCGACAAGCTCCACACAACACCCGGAGGTCCCCTTTATTGCGTCAATTCCCGCCCCGCCCCGTGTCACCACCAACCAACCGGGTTAGTACACCTAGTGCGTGATGCCGCAACCCCATACCTGCATTGCTGTCACACGACCTCCAGATGGTCTTGACGGCCACAGGAGCAACATGGGCGTAGCCGAAGCTCTTCCTCCGGGCTTTCCCGCACACTTGGAGACGACGGGACCTCGCTGACCACCTGCTCACAACGACCTCGCCACTACCGGGTATCTTAACCAGGGCGAGCGGTGGCCGTGCACGGCCTCTATCCGCAGACGTACAGAGGAGGAGACCCGAGGGGTCTCCTCCTCTGTACGTCCGTCCTGGAATCTTGGAGGAATCAGTAGGAGGGTTCAGTACAACTCGCCCTGAAAAACCCCCCGTGCGCCGGGGTTTAGCTGTCTGTTTCTCTGCCAGCGGTTCTTGGCATCCGGCCTAGTGGCTGCTCTAGCCGAGCCCGTATCTCGGATGGTTACCTTAACTATTTTTCTCAGAAATGGTGCCGTCTTGCTGTTTACTGGCGTGCTCAACTTTGGCTTTCCAGGCCGCGTCACGGCCCTGAGCAGTTGCCTCGCATTAAGTCCCTCCGCTGACATGCGCCCGGCTAGTATGCGAAGTGCTTATCCCGGACGGCCAGCAGCAGCGGCACCGCCCCGGCTTTGTCGAAGGTTTCGACCAGGTATGCCGTCAGCCCAAGAAACCCCACGCGAGGACAGAGACGATGTAGATCAGGCCAACCCAAAACATTGCGATCACCGAGTAGCCCATGATGTCCTTGAGTTTCAGCTTGGACAAGGCAAGGGCTGGCATGATCCAGAACGGCTGGACCAGGTCATTCCAGGCATTGCCCAACTGCACCGACATCGAGGTCTGCGCCAGCGAGGAGCCCAAGGTGTTGGCCGCTTCGATCATGAACGGTCCCTGGATAGCCCAGTGGCCGCCCGCACTCGGCGCGAAGAAGTTGATGACGAAGGAGCTGACCAAACCCCAGAACGGCAGACTCTCCTCGGTTGAAACGTTCACGAACCATTGGGAGATAGTCAGTACCAGACCGGAACCGCCCATGATCGCCATAATGCCGGCGTAGAAGGGGAACTGCAGGATGATTCCCGAGATGGTCTTGATACCCTCGTTGAGCTTCGTGGCATACATGATCGGGGTTCCCAGCAGGATGATGCCCAAGAATAGGATGACGAAGTTAATCAGGTTGAGGTCCACGGAGCCGCCTTGGACCATGTGGATCACTACGTAAGCGATACCGAGGGCGCCGATGATCATGCTGATCGCCCTGCTGTTATTGATCCGTGAAGCGAAGGTGTTTTCGGCCAGGTCTTCATTGACGCGGACAGTGGGCTTATCCGACTCGAAGAGTGCCCGGTTGATTTCCTTTACCGGCTGGCCGGGCTTCGGGTGCAGGGCGGCGTTGAGCAGTGGCAGGGTGATGAGGACGACTGCGGCCGTGACGAGCATGGGTAGGGAGAAGATGGTTTGGCCAAGGCCGATAAGGCCCATGTTCTTCTCCAGCGGATGGCCGGGGGTTGCGATGGTCAGCGGAATGGTCGCCGATAAGCCCAGACCGTAGAGCGTGAAGCCGCTGTAAGCGGAGGCGATGATCAGTGGATAGTGCACACCTTTCACTTCCATGGCCAGCTTCTTGGCGACGACGCCGCCGATCACCAGGCCAAAGCCCCAGTTCAGGTATGAGCCGATACCGCCAACGAGCGTCGCGACAATGACGGCGGTGCGCGGTGCGGAGACATGGCTGACGATCCTGTCCAGCAACCGGTCCGTTACGGGAGCGTTCGCCAGCACATAGCCGCAGGCGAGGATGACGGCCATCTGCGTGGTAAAGGCAAGAAGGCCCCAAAAACCTTTACCCCAGCTGGAAATGGAATCGATCGGGTTCTGATGTTGGATAGCCACTGCCAGAATTAACGTCACGATGGTCAAGCCGATTGCGAAGACGAACGAATCCGGCAGGTACTTGCGCATCAGCTCGGTGAAAAAACCTGCAATGTTTTGCATTAGCCCTTGTTTCCCGGACGGAACAGGGCGAGTCTCTAGGTTGGTCATGGGATAACTTCCTCTTTGAAGTAGATGAGATTGATAAGCTGTTCATCACGCCAAGCCACACGGGCTTCCCAGTCTGCCAGCGAGATTAGGGAACGGCGCTCGGCGGCAACGCGCCGCACGAGCGTCCATGCCAGCGAAGGCCCGGCCCATATTTGAGCCTGGGACTCGGTGCCTCCCCGGGTGTTCCAAATCCACCGTTTCAAGCGGTGCATGTAAGACCAGCGCAGGCCAAGACCTACGCGGTCCACACGGTCGACGTCATCAGCCGAGGCCACACCGTCGCGTACAAGGCAATACGCCTCGCGAGGAAAGGCCCCTTGTCGGCGGCTGACGACGAATGCTTCGAATTTCTGATTCACCCGTATCGGACGGAGTCGGTGCAGGGTATCCGGATGCGGGTTGCCGCCCATGCTCAACGCCACGGCCCCGAACAGTTTGTTACGCATTATGGTCGCGGTGCCGACCCCGAGCATCACCAGGCCGAGGGTAAGGAAGAGTGCCCCTGACGCGATGTTGCTCAGGACGGCCCCGACGACAGCAGCCGCCAACATAAGACCAGAATAATAGCGAAACACCGTTCTTGCTCCTCGGAAACTCTCTGCGAAACGCATCTGGTCTGCCTCCCGCCAGGCTGTGGTTCCCGCAAGCGAGAACCACAGCCTGGCGGACGGGACTAGTTGGAGGGGAAGTTATAGGAGGCGCCGGAGGCGTGGGTCGGCTCGGGCCAGCGGGACGTGATTACCTTGCCACGGGTGTAGAAAGAGACGCCTTCGGGGCCGTAGATGTGCTTGTCGCCGAACAGGGAAGCCTTCCACCCGCCGAAGGAGTGGTAGGCCACCGGAACGGGCAGCGGGACGTTGATACCGATCATGCCCACGGTCACCGAGCGCTGGAACTTGCGCGCGTTCGAGCCGGAGGAGGTAAAGATGGCGGTGCCGTTACCGTAGGGGTTGGCATTGATGAGCTCGATGCCGGCATCCAGGTCCTCGACGCGGACGACGACCAGGACGGGTCCGAAGATTTCCTCGGTGTAGGCGGTCATTTCGGTCTTGACATGATCCAGAACGGTAGGGCCTACCCAGAAGCCCTGTTCGTGGCCCGGGACCACCAGGTCCCGGCCATCCACTACCATGGCCGCTCCTGCGGTTTCGGCTTCGGTGACGATCCTGACGATGCGTTCCTTGGAGGCCGGGGTGATGACCGGGCCCATCTCGGCGTCGGGTTCGGTACCGTTCTTAACCTTCACAGCTAAGGCACGTTCTTCGACATTCTTGACCAGCAGGTCCGCTGCGTCCCCGACGGCGACGGCCACAGAGATGGCCATGCAGCGCTCACCGGCGGAACCGAATGCAGCGGCGGCGAGGTGGTCTGCTGCGTTGTCCAGGTCCGCGTCGGGCATCACGATTGCGTGGTTCTTCGCCCCGCCCAGGGCCTGGACCCTTTTGCCGTGCTTGGTGGCGGTTTCGTGGACGTATTGGGCGATCGGGGTGGACCCGACAAAGGAGATGCCGTCGACGTCCGGGTGGGTTAGCAGGCCGTCGACGGTTTCCTTGTCACCGTGAAGGACCTGGAACACGCCATCGGGCAGGCCGGCCTGCTTCCAGAGCTTGGCCAGCAGCATCGAGGCGGAAGGGTCACGTTCGGAGGGCTTGAGGATGAACGCGTTGCCGGTAGCAATGGCCATCGGTGCCATCCACAAGGGCACCATCACAGGGAAGTTGAACGGGGTAATACCTGCCACAACGCCCAGAGGCTCGCGGAAAGAGAAGACATCGATGTTGGTGGAGACCTGGTCCGAGTAATCGCCCTTGAGCAGGGTTGGAATGCCACATGCAAACTCGATCACTTCCAGACCCCGCCCGATCTCGCCCTTAGCATCGGAGAGGACCTTGCCATGCTCAGCAGTGATCAGCTCGGCGAGCTCGTCCACGTGTGCTGCAACCAGTTCACGGAACTTGAACAACACCGCGGTGCGCTTGGCCAAGGAGAAGTCTCCCCACTTTTCCGCCGCGGCCTTCGCTGCGGCGACGGTGGTGTTCAGATCGGCCCGGTTGGCGAGCCGCAGCGTTGCGGAGACGGCGCCGGTGGCGGGGTTGTATACCGGCTGGCTGCGATCGCCGACACCGGCAGTTTCAACACCGTTGATGAAATGCTTGATGGTGGTCATGAATAATCCTTTTCAGAGTCACAAGGTGAGGAGGTCTGTGCCGGGTTCTCTCCGGCAGACAGCCGTTCGTTGGTCCGGTCTTTTCGGAGGAAGTTAAGCGTAGATTTCCTTGTACGTGGCTTGGATCTGCTCAGCATCCGGAATGACAGGTGTTGGGACCTTGAGGCTGGGGGGTGGTCACGAAGAAGTTCATTGGTCAGCGCCTCGGCGAGCCCTGCCGGGTCGGTCCGGCTCAGCTGCGTGGCGTTCATCCCGGCTCACCGTTCAGTCCAGCGCTCGTGATTCCGGTCAGGGCCGCCGACTCGTCGTTGTCG
>NZ_PCPR01000012.1 GCF_002979775.1 Arthrobacter sp. MYb23 | reverse complement strand
ACTCGAATAACTTTACACGCGCCCAACCCCCACACCAAATCCACACCAACACCACCCAAAAACCCCGCCAACACAAGAAAAACAACCCCACCACACCCCAAAACCACCCCAAAACACCAACAACACGCTTCAGTGAAGCCCGTCACACAAACCAACCACCGGACACCGGCCGCAAAACCCAACAACCAACACGCCGCCGTCGAACCCTTAAAACACCAACGCTCCCCCACAAAAAGTGAAGGAGCGTCCAGCTCAAACCCTAGGAACATGAGCGAGCGTCCAGCCCAAACCCCAGGAACGTGAGCGAGCGTCGAGCTCAAACCCTAGGAAGGTGAGCGAGCGTCCAGCTGAAGCCCGAGGGATATGAAAGAGCGACGGGAAAAGAGGCGGAGGCGGGGTCGTCCGGCAGCGCGCGTCTAAGGGAGGAACGACCGAGCGCGCCGAGGATGGCCCCCGCCCTCGACCGCCCCAGACGCCACCGCCGCCGTCAACCACCGGCGGCAATCACTGCGCCCGGAAGCACTTTCGAACGCAGAAAGGGCCGACACCCGTGAAGGTGCCGGCCCTTTCGGAGCGGAATGGAAACGAAAACCTAGGCTGTGACCTCAATGGTTGCCAGGTTCTTCTTGCCGCGGCGAAGGAGCAAGTAGCGCCCGTGAAGCAGTTCATCTCGGGCAATGACGGCGTCTGGGTCTGAGACCTTGGTGTTATTCACGTAGGCGCCACCCTCCCCGACGGTCCGACGTGCTGCCGACTTGCTGTCCGAGAGACCCGAGGTAACCAGGAGATCGATGATGCCCAGTCCATCGGCACCAACGGTGGCCGAGGGCAGTTCAGCTGTGGCAGCTTCCAGTGTCCCCTCATCCAATACAGTGAGGTCGCCGTTGCCGAAAAGCGCAGCCGAAGCTGCGATGACTTTTTCGGTTGCGTCGACGCCATGCACCAGGGAGGTCACTTCGAAGGCCAGCTTCTTCTGACCTTCACGGGCAAAGGGACGCTCAGCCACAGCCTGGCCAAGTGCTTCAATCTCGGCGCGGGACAGGAAGGTGAACACCTTGAGCCGATCAACCACATCAGCATCGGCTGTGTTCAGCCAGAACTGGTAGAACGTGTACGGGCTGCACATGTCCGGGTCCAGCCAGATGGCGTTGCCTTCGCTCTTGCCGAACTTGGTTCCATCGGAGTTGGTGATGAGCGGCGTGCCCAGGGCGTGCACGCTCTTGCCTTCCACCTTGCGGATCAATTCGGTTCCGCTGGTGAGGTTGCCCCACTGGTCCGAGCCACCGGTCTGCAGCGCGCAACCGTAGTCGCGGAAGAGCTGGAGGTAGTCCATGCCCTGCAGGATCTGGTAGCTGAACTCTGTGTAGCTGATGCCTTCGTCGGAGTTCAGGCGCGAGGCCACGGCATCCTTACGGAGCATGGTGCCCACGCGGAAGTGCTTGCCGATCTCACGCAGGAAATCAATGGCGCTCAGCGGCGCGGTCCAGTCCAGATTGTTGACCATGCGGGCGGAGTTGTCGCCCTCGAAGCTCAGGAAACGGCGCACCTGGCCCTGAAGGTAGCCAACCCACTCCGCGACGGTGTCCTTGGTGTTCAAGGTACGTTCCGCCGTCGGCCGGGGGTCACCGATCAGGCCGGTGGAGCCGCCTACCAAACCGAGCGGCTTGTGTCCGGCCAGCTGCAGGCGACGCATTACCAGCAGCTGCACCAGGTTGCCCAAGTGCAGCGATGGCGCGGTGGGATCGAAGCCACAGTAATACGTGATCGGGTCCCCGGCGAGCAGTTTTTCCAGTTCCGTTTCATCAGTGGAAACGTGGACCAGGCCGCGCCATTTGAGCTCCTGCCAGACGTTGGCAAAGGCGGGATCGTTGTGCTGGGACTCGAGGTTGTTTACGTGTGACACGAGATCTAAGTTAGCACCGGTTGCGGGGTCCATTTTTTCCTAGCGCTCGATGCCGGCGGGCACCGGCGCGGCTGCGATAAGGCGCAGACGCTGCGTGGCGCGGGTCATGGCGACGTAGAGGTCACCCACCTTGCCATGCTCGTGGTTCAACATGGCAGCAGGTTCCAGGACCACAACGCCGTCGAATTCCAGGCCCTTGGCTTCCTTGGGGCTGATCACCACGATGTCTTGCTGGTAGCTCCCTGCGCCGCTGCCGATGCGGCGACCATAGACCTCGCGCAACGCGGCGGTGGCCTGCGGCAGCAGTGGTCCGTCGGCGATGACAGCCAGCAGGCCGCCGTCGATCGCTTCCACTTCCTCCGGCAGGACCTCAACCAAACGCGAAACAATTCCGTCTGCCTCGACGTGGTCCACGATGGGCGACCATTTGCCTTCGCGGACGGCCTTAGGGGCCGAGACAACGAGGCCCGCGCGGTTGGCCATGCGAACCGCGGCTTCGGCGATCTGCGATGGTGTGCGGTAATTGACGGTCAGTTCTTCCAGCGTCCAGCGGTCACCGAACGACGGCGCCAGCGCGCTCTGCCACGAATTGGCGCCAGCTGCTGCACTCGTTTGGGCGATGTCGCCCACGATGGTGAACGACTTCAGCGGGCAACGCCGGACCAGGAGCCGCCACTGCATGGGCGAGAGTTCCTGGGCTTCGTCAACCACGATGTGCCCAAAGGCCCACGAACGGTCGCTGGTGGCGCGCTCGGCCGCAGTCAACCGCCCTTCACGCTCCTGGTTCTGCTCGGCAAGCTCTTCAGCGGTTACCAGAACGTCAACGCCCATGGCTTCCATGTTGGCGAGGGTCTGCTTGGCGTTGGCAAGATCGCGGGCACGGTCTGCTTCCTGCTGGGCCAGTCCCCTGCCGGCGGCCGGGTCCAGTTCACCCAGCAACTCGGCGGCCTCGTCCAACAGCGGAACATCCGCTTCAGTCCAAGGAGCATCCACCGGCCGTTGCAGCAGAGTGCGCTGCGCAGGCGTCAGGTGCGGTGTGCAGGCTTCAAGGATGGCCGGCTTGCTGAAAAGCTCTGAGATGAGCTTCTCTGGGGTCATCGGCATCCAGCAAAGGTTCAGCGCGATGCGTACATCGCGGGCTGACCGGACGTCTTCGGCCAAATAGGCGCGATCGGCGTTGTTGCCAATGTTGCCTTCCTCCACGAGGTCCGTCAGTTGTTCCGTAAGCTCGCGCAGGAGGATCTTGACGAACGTGAGCCGCGCTTCGTTGTGGGGCTTTCCAGTGGCGCGGGCTTTTTCCCTGGCACGGCGTACTTGGCGGACCGTCAGTGTCAGCTTCCGTGAATCAACTTCGAGGATGCGGTCTTCTGCAGGTGTCCGCTGCCGGTTGGCCACGGCGTTCGCCACCACGGTGGCCATGTCCAGTTTGCCCTTGAGGGCGGCTACGTCCGCATCTTCCTCGGGAATGGCGTGAATCCCGGGCATGAGACGACCGAGGCTGGCCATGACTACACCGGTCTCACCGAGAGACGGCAGCACTCGTTCGATGTAATTCATGAAGGACGACGACGGCCCAACGAGCAGAACACCGGCACTCTTGAGCCGCTCGCGGTGCGTATACAACAAATAGGCGGCACGGTGCAGCGCTACGGCGGTTTTGCCCGTCCCGGGACCGCCTTGGACTACCAAAGCGCCCGAAATGGAAGAACGAATGATCCGGTCCTGCTCGGACTGGATAGTGCCCACAATGTCCGACATGCGGCCGGTGCGCTTGGAATTGAGCGCAGCCAACAACGCGCCTTCACCCTGAAGTGAGTCGTTGTCAGCGAGCATCCCGGCGTCCAGGACGTCGTCTTCGATCGCCTTGACGTCGCGTCCCTGAAGGATCAGGTGGCGGCGACGGCGGACACCTTGGCGATCGAACGCGGTTGCCTGATAGAAGTGGCCCGCTTCGGGCGCGCGCCAGTCCACCATCAACCGCTGGAGATCGGCCGTTGACAGACCAATACGGCCGATGTATTGCGCCTCGCCCGAGTCGAGGTCGAGGCGGCCAAAGACCAAGCGGTCGTCGACGGCGTCGAGCTGGGCCAGGCGGTCTTCGTACAGTGCCGCGAAAGCGTCCCGTTCCGAGACGTTCTGCATGGTTCCCACCGCGCCGGCCTTGCGCACCTGCGCCAGCTGGGCACGCTTTTCAGCGCGCAGCTCATCGAGCCGGGCGTACAGCCCGGCAACATATTCCTGCTCGTGGACCAAATCAGCGTCGTGCATCGAACCGTAACCCCTATCGCAAAAGACAGACCGTCCATTCTACAGCGATTTTGGTAAACGTGGGGGGTGCGGTGAACGTCACCCGGCAGTGTTACGTGTCCGCGGCTTGGCAGCCTTGTACTTGGACACCGTTGGATCATCTTCAACCCAAAAACGCCACGGATATTCAGTGCTTCCGCCAGGGCCCGATACGCCCACCCGCGGCCCGCTGGCCACGGCAGCTGCGGGCGTCTTCGGCAACCACAAGCTGAACGGTGCGGCGAGGGCGTCACGGCCAGTATCCGCCGTCGTGAGTCCCAGCGCGGAGGCGAGCCGGGCAGGTCCGCTCGCCAGGTCCTTGAGCGCTTTGGATGCCGGTCTGCGAAGGGCAGCCAGCCCTTCGCCTTCCACTATTTCCCCGGCGCGGAGGAGCAGCGCTGACGGGGCGCCCTCGGGACCGCAGACGATGTTGGCGCAGTAGTGCATGCCGTAGGTGAAGTAGACGTACAGGAATCCCGGTGGCCCAAACATGGGCGCATTCCGGGCGGTGGGGCCGCCGAAGGTGTGAGAGCCGGGGTCGGGGTGCTCTGAATCGCGTGGTCCCATGTAGGCCTCAACCTCGGTAAGCCTGACCGAAACCGGACCGGCTTCCGAATGGTGGGTCAGTACCGCCCCCAGTATCTGAGGAGCGATGACACGGGGGTCACCACCCAGAAACGTGCGCACCTCTGCAGGGTTGCTGACCCCGTTCTCCATGGACGAACTCATGACCAGACCCTAGCAAGAAAGCCGTTAACGGCCATGTCCGATTTCCGCTAGCACAGGCTCAGGGCGGCTGGCAGGATGAAGCCATGGACTTCTGGCAGCGCTACCGGGCGATCGACGCCCGAGACACCCGTTTTGACGGTCAATTCTTCACCGCCGTCAGCTCCACCGGCATCTATTGCCGGCCGTCGTGTCCTGCCCGCACGCCCAAGGCTGAGAACGTCACCTTCTACGAAACATCCGCAGCAGCTCACGAAGCCGGATACCGCGCCTGCAAACGATGCCTGCCTGAAGCCGTCCCGGGAACGCCCGCGTGGAACCTCCGTTCCGACATCGCCGGGCGGGCCATGAGGCTGATCAACGACGGCGTGATCACCCGCGAAGGTGTCGATGGCCTCGCGCACCGCCTGGGCTACTCCGCGCGGCAACTCAACCGCATCCTCAGCAACGAACTCGGCGCCGGCCCAATCTCCCTGGCACGGGCTAGCAGGGCACAAACCGCCAGGACCCTGCTGGTCTCCACCGACATGCTCCTGGCCGACGTTGCGTTCGCGTCCGGGTTCAACAGCGTCCGGCAATTCAACGACACCATCGGCGAGGTTTTCGCGATGACCCCGACGGCGGTGCGCGCCACGGCGGCCAAGTCCAGTCAACGCCGGGGTACCGCCGTGCCATCCGGAATGGCTCCTGCGGCGCTGACCCTGAACCTGCCGTACCGGGAACCGTTCGATCCCGGGATCTTCGATTTCCTGGCGGTTCGTTCGATTCCGGGCATCGAAGTGGCCAGTACTTTGCCGGACGGAACCAGAACTTACGCCCGCACCCTGCGACTCCCCCGCGGCAGCGCCTCCTTCTCCGTTGCCTACCAAGCCGCTTCACCTGGTAAGCCACTCCAGCTCACCGCCACCGCCGTGGACGTCCACGACCTTCCCACTCTGTTGAGCCGTGTCCGGAGGCTGTTCGATCTGGACGCGGACCCACAGGCAATCGATTCCGCCCTGGCAGCCGATCCCCGACTCAACGCGAGCGTCGGTGCTATCCGAGGAATTCGTGTGCCGGGAGCAGTCGACCCTCAGGAACTGCTGGTCCGGGCAATGATCGGTCAACAAATCACCGTGGCTGCCGCCCGAACGGCCCTCACTCAGCTATCCGCGGCTGGATCCCGTATGAATAGCGCCACCCCCGGCTTGGAGCGCTTATTTCCGACGGCGGCTGAACTCGCCGAAAACGGCCGGGAGTTCCTCCGTGGGCCACAGCGCAGGATCGACTCCATCATGGCTGCCGCCGAAGCCATGGCCACTGGGGAACTCGAGTTCGGCTATGGCGACGACCTCGAAAGCCTGGAACGCAAGCTGCTCCCCTTACCCGGCGTCGGGCCGTGGACTGTGGGCTATGCGGCGATGCGCGTCCTTGGCGCTCCGGACGTCTTCCTGGCTAATGATGCCGCGGTGCGGAACGGACTGAAGGTCCTGCCCGCCGCCGCTGGGCTCGCCGCCGATTTCAGTGAGGTCAGCCCGTGGCGTTCCTACACCACCATGCACTTGTGGCGGGCGGCAGCAGTGAAATTCCCACGCAGCGACCGCCCCAAACACGAGGGACGTGAGAGAGCGACCGCCCCAAACACGAGGGACGTGAGAGAGCGACCGGCCCAAGCACGAGGGACGTGAGAGAGCGACCGGGTTAGTGGGCCGCGGGCTGCGCGGCCGGCCAAGGCAGGAGTTCCGGCAGGTCTACTCCATCAGCGGCTGCAGTGGCCCTGAGGCTTCCAAGGCTGGGTTCGCGGCCTGCAAGCCACGCGGCGATGTCGGTCAGCATGCCGGTAATGGCTACGGACGTGCCACCAGTGCCGATGGTCATTTGGGGAAGACCAGTGGGCTGAAGGACGAACTTGTACTGCTCCGGAACTCGCGCTGACAGGAAACCGATGAGGTGCTCGCAGAAAGCTCGGCTCCACGTTTCCGGTCCGAAGCCCAATCCCAAGTCCGAGGCGTGGATGGTGAGTTCGCGCCACAGCGCCAGCCCGCCGTCGAACACTATGCCGTCGCGGTAGGCGATGCGCGCTTGCCAATCGTCCGATCCCAAAGCGTCAAAGGCGGTGATGGCGGACCCCAGCGCGGCGGTGACGGATTCCGTGTGCCGGGCGAGGCTGTGCCCTGCCGCCAGTTCGATGGCTTTGGTACGGCCGTCCATGCCGCCGTCGTACAGCTCCACGGTCTCACCGCGCCGCGCGTACTCAAGTTGCCGGGCCATTGCGTTGGAAATACCGGTCAGGTGGGCGAGGACGTGGCCACGGGTCCAGCCAGGAAGTTCCGACGGTTCGGCGACGGATGAGTCGTCCAGTTTGGTAAGGAGGCGGGTGACGGTGCCGGCGGCTTTGTGAAGCTCTGCGGGCAACGTCTCAGGGGTGATCTGAGTCATAGCGCCATGTTAACGCACAGCGGGACGGCACTCCGCGATGCTCTACCCTAAGGCATCGCTGCGATGTACCGTCCCGTCTGGCGTTTTAGCTGACGTAGGAGCGCGCTGCGTCCAGTTCCGCTTCGAGCGCCGTCAGTTGGCGTTCGACGGCGGCCGGTGCCGTTCCGCCCTGCGAGTTACGGCTGTTGAGCGAACCTTCAGTGCTGAGGACGCTGCGGACCTCGGGAGTCAGGTGCTCCGAGATTGCTGCGTATTCCTCATCCGTAAGATCCCACAACTCCACCCCGCGGCCTTCGGCCTGCTTGACGGCAGCGCCGGAGAGTTCGTGGGCTTCCCTGAAGGGTACGCCTTGCCGGACGAGCCATTCTGCGATGTCCGTGGCCAGCGCGAATCCCTGGGGAGCCAGGGATTCCATGCGCTCGGTGTTGAACTTCAGCGTGGCGATCATCCCGGACACCGCCGGAAGCAACAGCTCCAAGGTGTCCGCGGCGTCGAATACCGGTTCTTTGTCTTCCTGCAGGTCGCGGTTGTACGCGAGTGGAAGTCCCTTAAGCGTCGCCAGTAGCCCGGTCAGGTTGCCGATCAGGCGGCCAGCCTTGCCACGAGCGAGTTCGGCAACGTCCGGGTTCTTCTTCTGCGGCATGATCGAGGACCCCGTGGAGTACGAGTCATGCAGCGTGACGAAGGAGAACTCCTTGGTTGCCCAGAAGATGACTTCCTCGGAGATCCTGGACAGGTCCACGCCAATCATGGAACATACCCAGGCGAACTCGGCGAAGACGTCGCGTGAGGCGGTGCCGTCGATCGAGTTATGGACGGCCGAGAAGAAGCCGAGATCAGCGGCAACAGCCTCAGGGTCCAAGCCCAGGGACGAACCAGCCAATGCACCCGAACCATAGGGCGAAACACCTGCGCGCTTGTCCCAGTCCTGGAGACGCTGAACATTGCGCAGCAAAGCCCAGGCATGCGCCAGAAGGTGGTGGCTCAGCAGCACCGGCTGGGCATGCTGCAAGTGAGTCCGGCCGGGCATGGCGACACCCCGGTGGGCCTTGGCCTGCTCGACGAGGGCGTCGATGGTGGCAAGGACGCCGCTGGCGACGATCCGGGCATGGTCACGCAGGAACATGCGGCCAAGGGTGGCCACCTGATCGTTGCGGGAGCGCCCGGCGCGCAGCTTGCCGCCCAGCTGGGTACCAGCCCGCTCGATCAAGCCACGTTCCAAGGAACCGTGCACGTCCTCATCGCTCTCGGCCGGAAGGTAGGCGCCGCTCGCAACGTCCTCGTCCAGCTGGGTGAGGGCCGCAAGCATGCCTTCGAGCTCGGCGTCGTCCAACAGTCCGGCCTTGGCCAGCACGCGGGCGTGTGCCTTGGAACCGGCGATGTCATAGCGGGCAAGCCGCCAGTCAAAGTGGGTGGACTTGCTCAGAGCAGCCAGCGCATCTGCGGGGCCGCCGGCGAACCGGCCGCCCCACAGTGCGCCTTCGTTTGTTGCGGACGTCATTACTGCCCTGCGACGCGCAGGTCGCGGCCCGAGGCAACCTTGGAGGACATGCCCCACAGCTCGATGAAGCCACGTGCCATGGACTGGTCGAAAGTGTCGCCGGTGTCGTAGGTGGCGAGGTCGAAGTCGTACAGGGAGGTCTCGGAGCGACGACCGTTGACGATTGCCTGGCCACCGTGGAGGACCATGCGGATGTCACCGGAAACGTACTGCTGGGTGTCTTCGATGAAGGCATCCAAGGAGCGCTTCAGCGGGGAGAACCACTGTCCGTCGTAAACCAGCTCGGACCAGCGCTGGCCAACAGTGGCCTTGAAGCGGGCCTGCTCGCGCTCGATGGTGATGTCCTCGAGGTGCTTGTGGGCCGTGATCAGCGCCATGGCACCCGGGGCCTCGTAGATTTCGCGGGACTTGATGCCCACAAGGCGATCTTCCACCACGTCGATGCGGCCAACGCCCTGGGCGCCTGCACGGCGGTTCAGTTCCTGGATGGCCTGCAGCGGGCTGACCTTCACGCCGTCGATGGCTACCGGAACGCCGGCCTGGAAGGAAATGGTGACCTCATCCGGTGCCGGCGGGAATTCCGGGGTGGCGGTGTAGTCGTAGATGTCCTTGGTGGGCGCGTTCCAGATGTCCTCAAGATAACCGGTCTCGACGGCGCGTCCCCAGACGTTCTGGTCGATCGAGTACGGGTTCTTCTTGGTGGTCTCGATCGGCAGTCCCTTTTCCTCGGCGAAGGCGATGGCCTTGTCACGGGTCAGGGCGAGGTCGCGGACAGGTGCGATGCACTTCAGGTCCGGGCCGAGGGTCTGGATGCCAACTTCGAAGCGGACCTGGTCGTTACCCTTGCCGGTGCAGCCGTGGGCAACCGTGGTGGCGCCGAATTCGCGGGCAGCCTTCACGAGGTGCTTGACGATGACTGGGCGCGAGATGGCCGAAACCAGCGGGTAGTGGCCCTGGTAGAGGGCGTTGGCCTTCAAAGTGGGCATGGCGTACTCGTTGGCGAACTCGTCGCGGGCATCGGCCACATAAGCTTCGACGGCGCCGCAGCCGAGGGCGCGCTGGCGGATGGTCTCCAGGGACTCGCCACCCTGTCCGACGTCGACGGCTACAGCGATGACCTCGGCGCCGGTGGCTTCACCGATCCAGCCGATGGCTACGGAAGTATCAAGGCCACCGGAGTAGGCCAGAACAATGCGCTCAGTCACGAGAGTGCTCCTTTGTTGTTGCTTGGTTCATTTGAATCAATGCTGTGTGAATCCATGGTGAAAAAGATCAATTAGTTGCCAGGCCCGGCTTCTTCGGCCATGCGCAGGAAACGTGCTGCCAGTTCAGCCCCGCCATCAGGATCCCGTGCGACCAGCAGCAAAGTGTCGTCGCCTGCGATCGTACCCAATACTGACGGCATCACCGAGTGGTCGACGGCCAGGGCCAGGAAGTTCGCTGCTCCGGGCGGGGTGCGCAGCACCACGATGTTGCCAGAGGCCTCCGCTGTCACCAGGAGTTCGCCGCAAAGCCGTGAGAGCCGTGCATCCAGGATTTCCTGGGTGACTCCACTCTTGGCGTTACGGTCTCCGCCCTCTCCGGGGACAGCGTAAACGAGGGCGCCCTCTTTGCCCCGGACCCTGACCGCGCCCAGTTCCACGAGGTCGCGGGACAGAGTGGCCTGGGTGACCTGGACGCCGTCGTCCGCCAGCAGAGCTGCAAGCTCTGCCTGGGAACGCACGGACTGACCCGTCAGGATCGCAGTGATGCGCGCCTGGCGGGCAGTCTTGGTGGCCGGGCTCGCGCCCGGCACGGACGGGTTGGTGGACACTAGAACGTGCTCTCCCCGGTACCTTCTACAGGCGAGAGTCCGTCCACAAAAGCCAGCCCTGAGCGGTGCATCAGCCACGCCATCAGGGCCTTCTGGGCGTGGAGGCGGTTCTCCGCCTCGTCCCAGACGATCGACTGCGGCCCGTCGATGACACCGGCCGAAATCTCGTAACCGCGGTAAGCGGGAAGGCAGTGAAGGACGACGGCGTCCGGCGCGGCTTGCGCCATGGCCGCCTCATCCACGGAGTAGTCGTGGAAAAGCTGCAGCCGGGCTTCCTTCTCGGCTTCCTGGCCCATGGACACCCACGTGTCCGTCGCCACCACGTCCGCGCCCTTGAGTGCTTCAGCGGCATCGCTGGTGATCAGCACGGAGCCGCCGGTTTCGGCTGCCCTTTCCTCTGCTGCAGCCACGATCTCCGGCGCCGGCAGGTAGCCCTCGGGGCCTGAGATACGCACATGCATTCCGGCAGTCACGCCAGCGAGGAGGTAAGAGTTGGCCATGTTGTTTGCGGCGTCACCGAGGTAGGCCATGCTCAACCCGGCCAGCTCACCCTTGTGTTCCTTGACGGCCAACAGGTCCGCAAGAAGCTGGCAGGGGTGGTAGTCATCGCACAAGGCATTGATAACGGGGACCTTGGAGTTCTCCGCCATCGCCACCAGGCCCGAGTGGGCACCTGTCCGCCACACGATGGTGGACACCATGCGCTCAAGGACCTTCGCCGTGTCCTCCACGGATTCCTTGTGGCCAATCTGCGCTTCACCCGGATTGATGATCAGTGCATTGCCACCCATGTCCGCAATGCCGGTGGCGAAAGAAACACGCGTGCGGGTGGAGGTCTTGTCAAAGATCACGGCCACCGTTTTACGGCCATTGGCCTCAGCGGCGAAGGGCTGCACGCTGTACGGTGCGGCCTTCATCCGGACGGCCAGTTCAAGAACCTCAGCCTGCTCGGCAGGGCTCAAGTCCGTGTCTTTGAGGAAGTGACGGGTGGTGGTGGAAGAAGTCACTGTGCGTCCTTAGCGGTGTTGGCTGTAGCCGTGGCAATCAAGGTGGGAAGAGCGTCCAGGAAGCGGTCCGCTTGATCGATGGTCAGGATCAGCGGCGGAGCGAGGCGGATGGTCCGCGGCCCCGGGCTGTTGATGATGAAGCCGGCATCCAAAGCCGCGGTCACCATGGCGGGTGCGACGTCGGCGTTCACATCAAAGCCGATCAACAGGCCCTCGCCACGGACTTCAGTGACAGAATCCAAGGCTGCCAGTCCCTCGCGTAGATGGGCTCCGACGGTCAGCACGTTATTCAGTACACCTTGGCTTTCGATGGCGTGCAGCGTGGCCAGTGCGGCGGCTGTAGCCACCGGATTTCCGCCGAAGGTGGTGCCGTGCTGCCCTGCGGTGAGCAGGGCCGACGTCGTGCTTCCGAAGGTGACCAGGGCACCCACCGGGAAACCGCCGCCGAGTCCCTTGGCGAGCGTGATGGCGTCGGGAACAATTCCGGCGTCTTCGCTGGCGAGCCACTTGCCGGTACGGCCGATGCCGGTCTGTACCTCATCAACGATCAAAAGTGCGCCAGCTGCGGTGGTAGCTTCGCGGGCGGCCTGCAGGTATTCGGCACTGAGCGGCCGCACGCCCGCTTCTCCCTGGATAGGTTCCAGGAAAACAGCTGCGGTGGAATCGTCGACGGCGGCGCGCAGGGCTTCGATATCACCGAACGGGATGTGGACCACGCCACCGGGCAGTGGCTCGAACGGCGCACGGTAAGCCTCTTTGGCCGTGAGCGCCAAGGCCCCCATGGTGCGGCCGTGGAAGGCACCTTCTAGAGCGATAATCTTGGTGCGCTTGCCGTCGGAGTTGTTCCTGCGGGCCAGTTTGAACGCAGCTTCATTGGCCTCTGTGCCGGAGTTGGCGAAGAAGACCTTGGAACCAGCCGGAGCCTTGCTGAGAGCCAAGAGCTTTTCGGCCAGTGCGATCTGCGTGGGGCTGGTGAAGAAATTGGAGACGTGACCGAGTGTGGCCAGCTGGCTCGAGATCACGGACGTGACGAACGGGTGGGCGTGGCCCAGTGCGTTCACTGCGATACCGCCGAGAAGGTCCAGGTACTCCTTGCCGTCGGCGTCCCACACAAGGCAGCCGGCGCCACGCACCAGGACGCGCTGCGGAGTGCCGAAGACACCCATGAGCGAGGACGAGTAACGGGCAAGCCAGTCAGCACCATTACTCACTCCAGTAATGACGGAAGCTTTGGCCTCCGATCCGGCGATGGACCCCCGGGTGTGGTCGGGCACCGCGAAGCGGGCGGGGGGTCCATCGCCGGTCGGATCGATACCAACAATTTCGCTCATGCGTTCACTTCCTCGTCAGGTACTACTTGGGTGCCAATGCCCGCGGTCGTAAAGGTTTCCAGCAGCATGGAGTGGGCCAGGCGGCCATCCACGATGTGGGCGCGTTCCACTCCTTCGTCGATGGCTTTGAGGCACGCAGCCATTTTCGGGATCATGCCTGACTCCAGGCGAGGCAGCATGTCGCGGAGTTCCGAGGCTGTCAGGGAAGAGATCAGCGATGATTTGTCCGGCCAGTTGGCGTACAGGCCCTCTACGTCGGTGAGGATGACGAGCTTGGTGGCGCCCAGTGCCGATGCGACGGCGGCGGCAGCCGTGTCTGCGTTAACGTTCAGGACCTGGCCAGTGGTTTGGCCAGTGCCATCTCCTCCGTCCACGATCTCGGGGGCGACCGTTGAGATCACGGGGATGCGTCCGGCGTCAAGAATGTCCGTGATACCGGCGGGATCCACACCCACCACTTCGCCCACGAGGCCCAGATCCACCTCTTCGCCATCAACAACGGTGCCGGTGCGGACGGCGCGCAGCAGGCCGCCATCTTCGCCTGACATGCCGACGGCGTAGGGTCCGTGGGAGTTGATGAGGCCCACGAGCTCACGGCCCACTTGGCCGGTGAGGACCATGCGGACCACGTCCATGGCTTCAGGGGTGGTGACGCGCAGGCCGCCCTTGAACTCCGATTCGATACCGAGGCGGCCGAGCATGGAGTTGATCTGGGGGCCGCCGCCATGGACCACTACAGGGTGGATGCCCACGTGGTGGAGGAACACAATGTCTTCAGCGAAGGCACGACGAAGGTCGTCGTTGACCATGGCGTTGCCACCGTACTTGATCACCATGGTGGTGCCGGCAAAACGCTGGATCCACGGCAAGGCTTCAATGAGAGTCCCGGCTTTGTCCTGGGCGTCACTCATTGACGTGGTTTCGCGGGTGTGCGCAGTCATTGTCATCCGCTCAGCTCGAGTAGGCGCTGTTCTCGTGCACGTAATCGTGCGTGAGGTCGTTGGTCCAGATGGTCGCCTCGGCGTCGCCGGCCTGCAGGTCGATTTCAACCAGCACTTCGCGAGGCTCCAGATCCACCAGATTGCGGTCATCGCCGATTGCGCCGTTGCGGCAAATCTGCACGCCGTTCATGGCGACGTTGAGCTGATCCGCCTCGAAAATGGCGTCAGTTGTTCCCACGGCCGAGAGGACACGGCCCCAGTTGGGGTCCTTGCCGAAGATGGCAGCTTTGAAGAGGTTGGAACGGGCAACGCTGCGGCTGACGATTTCGGCGTCGCGTTCGCTGGCGGCGTTGAACGTCCGGATGGCGATGTCGTGACTGGCGCCTTCGGCATCGCCGATGAGCTTGCGCGCCAGTTCGGCGCAGACCTTGGTGACCGCTTCGCTCAACTGCTCGGCGGAGGGCAAAGCTTCGGAGGCCCCGGATGCCAGCAGCACCACGGTGTCATTGGTGGACATGCACCCGTCCGAGTCCGCCCGGTCGAAGGTGACTCGCGTGGCGTCCCGGAGGACGACGTCCAGCTCATTGGCAGGAACCTCGGCGTCGGTGGTCAGGACCACCAGCATGGTTGCCAGGCCCGGCGCCAACATGCCGGCACCCTTGGCAATGCCTCCCACGGTGAACTGCTTGCCCTGGGCATCAGTGCCAGTGAAAACGGCTTCCTTGGAAACACTGTCCGTGGTCATGATCGCCGTGGCGGCAGCGGAGCCGCCATCTTCCGACAATTCGCGGGAGGCCGCGTCAACGCCGGGAAGAATCTTGTCCATGGGCAGCTGCTCACCGATCAGCCCGGTTGAGCACACTACGACGTCGGAAGCTGAGACTCCCAGAACCTCCGCCACCTTCTCTGCGGTGGCGTGGGTGTTCTGGAAGCCCTGTGGACCGGTGCAGGCGTTGGCTCCGCCGGAGTTCAGGACCACGGCGTCAACACGGCCATCGCTGACCACCTGACGTGACCAGTGAACCGGCGCTGCAGCAACACGGTTGGAGGTAAAGACGGCGGCTGCGGACTTTTGCGGCCCGTCATTGACTACCAGGGCCAGGTCCGGATTGCCGGAGGCTTTGATGCCGGCTTTGATGCCTGAGGCGCGGAATCCCTTGGGGGCGGTAATGGTCACGGTGCAACTCCCTGCAGGTTCAGGCCGGCGGTTTCGTCCAGGCCGAGGGCAATATTCATGGACTGCACGGCTCCGCCGGCGGTCCCCTTGGTGAGGTTGTCAATGGCGCACGTGACGATCACGCGGCCGGTGTGGGCATCAAAGGCCAACTGCATCACTGCGTGGTTGGAAGCCTGCACCGACTTGGTGGTGGGCCACTGGCCCTCGGGAAGCAGGTGCACAAACGGCTCGTCGTCGTAGGCATCCGTCCAGGCCTGGCGAAGTTCGGCCTCAGTAACACCGTGGCCAACTTTGGCCGTCGCGGTGGTAAGGATGCCCCGGCTCATGGGAACCAACGTGGGTGTGAAGGACACCGTCACCGGCTCCCCCGCCGCGTTGGACAGTCCCTGTTCGATCTCCGGGGTATGCCGGTGTCCGCCGCCAACGCCATATGGGCTCATGGAGCCCATGACCTCGGCACCAATCAGGTTGACCTTGGCTGCCTTGCCAGCACCGGAGGTACCCGAAGCGGACACAATCACGACGTCGTCTGTCAGGAGGAGATTGTTGGCGAAGCCGGGCGTCAGGGCGAGCAGGGCCGACGTCGGGTAGCAGCCGGGAACGGCGATCCGCGTGGCACCCTTGAGCGCCTCACGTTGCCCGGGGAGTTCCGGGAGGCCGTAGGGCCACGTGCCCGCATGGGCAGAACCGTAGAACTTTTCCCATGCCGCGGCGTCCTGCAGACGGTGGTCAGCACCGGCGTCGATCACTACAGTCCCCTCCGGCAGCTGCGCAGCTATCTCAGCCGAGGCGCCGTGAGGCAAAGCCAGGAACACCACGTCATGGCCGGACAGGTTTTCTACCGTGGTGTCTTCCAGAATCCGGCTGGCCAAACCGTGGAGATGCGGCTGCAACTCCCCTAGTCTTGAACCGGCATTACTGTGAGCCGTGATGGCGCCGATGGTGACGTTCGGATGGCCTGCCAGCAGACGCAACACTTCTCCCCCGGCGTAGCCGCTGGCACCGGAGACGGCAACAGAAATAGTCATGACTCCACTGTACAGCAAGAATATTCATGCTGTCCGATATTTATGCATGCAGTTGTGATGCGTCTCATTATTTTGGGGATTACGCGTATGCTTAGTGGAGGGTGATCCAGACCGTGCAGTCCGAACGTCGGCTGCAGCGTTGCCCGTTAGCGATACGGGGCACATTTATGTCACCCACGTCCACCGCTGAGCGCCCCAAAGCTCGCGCAATTCAACCAAATCCCGTTGTCCAAAGCTATTCAGAGCTCCTCAAGAGCGTCAAAGCTGCAGGACTCCTCGAACGCCGGAGCGGCTTCTACATCTGGGTCTTCGTGGCCTTGGCACTGCTCATGGCCGGCACCTGGCTCGGCTTCGCCCTCATTGGCGATTCCTGGTACCAGCTCCTGATCGCCGCGGCCGTAGGCATCCTCTGCACGCAGCTCAGCTTCCTTGCCCACGAGGCAGGCCACAAACAGATCTTCGCTTCGCGCCGCGCCAACGATTGGTCCGCCCGCCTCCTCGCCACCGGCGTCGCCGGCATCAGCTACTCCTGGTGGGAACAGAAGCACGGAGCCCACCACAACCACCCCAACGTCATTTCCAAGGACCCGGACATCCGGAACAACGCCTTGGTGTTCTACGAAGACGCCGCAGCCGAACGCAAAGGCCGCTTGGCTTTCCTCACCAAGAAGCAGGGCTGGTTCTTCTTCCCGCTCCTGACGCTCCTGGGCTTGAGCCTGCAGTTCGACTCCCTTCGCTTTGTCTTCGGCAAGCAAAAAGTACGTCACCGCTGGGTAGAGACACCCATCCTCGTGGCCAGGCTTGCCGCCCTCCCGGTACTGGCTTTCACGTTCCTGCCCATCGGCATGGCTTTCGCCTTCCTCGGCGTGCAGATCATGGTTTACGGCTTTTACATGGGTGCCTCGTTCGCCCCGAACCACAAGGGCATGCCTGTCCTTCCCAAAGACAGCCGCGTGGACTTCCTTAACCGCCAGATCCTCACCTCGCGCAACATCTCCGGTGGCATCTTCATGGACTTCCTCCTGGGTGGACTGAACCGCCAGGTGGAGCACCACTTGTTCCCGGACATGGCCCGCCCCCATTTGTACAAGGCCACGAAAATCGTGCGCGAGTTCTGCGCCAAACACTCCATTTCCTACACGGAAACCACGCTGATGCAGTCCTACGGCATTGTGGTCAGATACCTGAACGACGTCGGCCTGGCAGCAGGGCGCGGCTTCGACTGCCCCGTAGCTTCGACGCACGGACGCTTCTAGGCGTTCCACAAGGGAAGCCCCAACTTCCCTAGGATGGAATCTGAAACCGGGCACCGGAAGGACCGCCCCGGAGTGAGGAGCCACCATGACGCACGCCATCGTTGCACAGCAGCCCGGAGGACCTGAGGTCCTCGAGTACGCATCTGTGGAAATACCGAAGCCTGGCCCCGGTCAGCTGTTGATCAAAGTCGCAGCTGCCGGGGTCAATTTCATTGAGACATACCAACGCAGCGGCACCTACAAAGTGGACTACCCCTTCACCCCGGGCGCTGAGGCCGCCGGCACGGTGGAGGCTGTGGGAGATGGGGTCGCGGAATTTTCCGTTGGTGACCGGGTTGCCACGGCCGAGGGATCCCGGACGTACGCAGAGTACGCCCTGGTGGAGGCGAGCAAAGCACTTCCGGTTCCTGACGGCGTCGACGATCACACTGCCGCAGCCTTGCCGCTGCAAGGCATCACCGCCCACTACCTGATGAACTCGTCGTTCCGGGTAGAGCCGGGCCACACCGTACTGCTTCACGCAGGCGCAGGTGGCGTTGGTCTGCTGCTGACGCAACTGCTGAAGGCCCGTGGAGCCCGTGTGATCACTACCGTGTCCTCGGATGAAAAAGCGGATCTGTCCACCCTGGCCGGCGCCGATGAGGTGCTCCGCTACGACGGTTTCGCCGACAAGGTCCGCGAACTCACCGACGGCGAAGGCGTCAACGTGGTGTACGACGGCGTCGGCAAGGACACGTTTGACGATTCCTTAAAGAGCCTGCGCATACGTGGCGCCATGGTGCTCTTCGGCGCTGCGTCCGGGCCTGTGCCGCCCTTCGACCCCCAGCGCTTGAATGCGGCAGGATCCCTGACGCTCACCAGGCCCACCATGGCCCACTTTGTTCAGAATGCCCAGGAACGCAGGTGGCGTTCGGCCGAGATTTTCGACGCCGCCGCCAACGGCACCCTCGCTGTACGGGTGGGCGCAACTTACCCACTGGCCGAGGCCGCCCAGGCGCACAGGGACCTTGAAGGACGCCGTACCACCGGCAAAGTCCTGTTGGTTCCCTGACCCTTATTGAACACCGCATGTGCAAAAAGCGAACGGCTGATCAACAAAGCGTGACCGGCAGGAAACGCCGGACACCTTTTGTTCATCTTTCTGCGGAAAGCTGAGCAACGTGAGCACAGAACATCCCGCTGGGGCCGGAACGACGCCTGCCCTGATGACGTACCGTCCCCAGCTACCGGGAGGCCCCGCGGCTCCTGCCGAGCGCACTCTCGTTGACATCTTGGAAGAGACCGCCGCGTCATTCCCGGAGGCGTCAGCGCTTGACGACGGGCAAAGGTCGTTGAGCTACACCGAGCTCCTCAAGGCCGTGCGCGCCTTTGCCGCCCAGCTCAACGCAGCCGGTCTTGGCCGGGGAGACAAAATCGGGGTCCGGATCCCCTCCGGCACCAACGAGCTATACATTGCCATCCTGGGAATCCTTATGGCCGGCGCCGCCTATGTTCCCGTGGATGCGGACGACCCCGATGAGCGGGCGCGCCTGGTGTTCGGCGAAGCCAGGGTTGGTGCCATCATTGCTGGCGGCCTGGACATCCGGCTTTCCGGTGAAGCACGGGAACCCGTCTCCACGCCCTCCACCCCTGCCCTGGACGACGATTCCTGGATCATCTTCACCTCGGGATCCACCGGAACTCCCAAGGGCGTTGCTGTCCAACACCGGTCCTCGGCCGCGTTCGTTGACGCCGAGGCCCGGATCTTCCTCAAGGCTGAGCCCATCGGACCCCAGGACCGCGTGTTGGCCGGCCTTTCGGTAGCCTTCGACGCTTCCTGCGAGGAAATGTGGCTGGCCTGGCGTCACGGAGCTTGCCTGGTGCCCGCGCCACGAGCCCTTGTTCGAACCGGCATGGACCTGGGTCCTTGGCTCATCAACCACGGGATCACCGTAGTCTCCACCGTGCCCACCCTTGCCGCGCTGTGGCCCGCCGAAGCGTTGGAAAACGTCCGCCTTCTGATCTTTGGCGGTGAAGCATGCCCGCCCGAACTCGCTGAACGCCTGGCGGTGGACGGCCGTGAAGTATGGAACACCTACGGGCCCACAGAGGCTACCGTCGTTGCCTGTGCCGCTCCCCTGGGCGGGCCCGGCCCCGTTCGGATCGGCCTGCCGTTGGACGGTTGGGACCTGGCTGTCGTCGATCCGCAGGGCGTTCCGGTGGCAGAGGGGGAAATCGGCGAACTCATCATTGGCGGGGTTGGGTTGGCCCGCTACCTTGATCCTGCCAAGGACGCCGAGAAGTACGCCCCCATGACCACCTTGGGGTGGGAGCGTGCGTACCGCTCCGGCGACTTGGTGCGATTCGAAGCAGAGGGCCTGATCTTCATGGGCAGGGCCGATGAACAGGTCAAACTCGGTGGACGCCGGATCGAACTGGGCGAAGTGGATGCGGCGCTTCAGTCCTTGCCCGGCGTAGCTGGCGCGGCTGCAGCAGTGCAGACGACGGCGGCCGGCAACCAGATCCTTGTGGGATACCTGGCCCCGGTTGACGGCTATGAATTGTCCATGGACGAAGCACGCCGCCTTCTGGGCGAGAGCCTCCCGGCTGCTTTGATCCCCTTGCTGACCGTTGTGGACTCCCTTCCCACCAAGACCAGCGGCAAGGTGGATCGTCATGCACTCCCTTGGCCGCTGGCAGGAGCCGGCGCCACTGAGGCTGGCAACGCACCACTGAATCTGCCAGATGACGCCCGCTGGGTGGTGGAGCAGTGGGAGGCGGTACTGGGCAGCCCCGTCAGCTCACTCGACGCCGATTTCTTTGCCTACGGTGGCGGATCCTTGGCCGCAGCCCAACTCGTTTCCGCCCTTCGCGTCCGCTACCCCACTATCACCGTGGCTGATATCTATGCCACGCCGCGTGTCGGAGCCCTGATCGACGCCGCCCGGCAATCTCTGCCCGACGGCGGTTTGCCGGGGCCCGCTGCAGAGCGCACCGTCCGCCCTACGGCCTTGAAGTCGCAAATTTTCCAGGTCCTCATGGGTGCGCCGCTCCACATACTTGTAGGCATGCGTTGGCTGACCTACCTCATGGCTGCCAACCGGCTATTGGCTGATTTCGCTGGCTTTGCCGCCGCACCCGTTGTGTCGTGGTGGTGGATTGCGGCATCATGGCTGATCTTTGTCAGCCCCTTGGGCCGGATGGCAATCTCAGTGGTTGCAGCCAAAGTGCTGCTTGGCAGGATCCAACCCGGCACCTACCCGCGATCCGGGAAGACCCACCTCCGCCTATGGCTGGCCGAGCAGATCCAAGACCTTTCCGGTGCCATAGGTCTGGCCAGTGCCCCCTTCGTCCCTTACTACGCACGAGCTCTTGGTGCGAAGATCGGCAAGGACGTCCATCTGCACTCTTTGCCCCCGGTGACCGGCCTGCTGTCCTTGGGCAGCGGAGCCAACATCGAACCCGAAGTGGACCTTTCCGGCTGGTGGGTGGACGGCGATTCCGTCCACATCGGACAAATCCACGTGGGAGCGGGTGCAGTTGTGGGAGCACGAAGCACCCTGATGCCCGGAGCGACCATTGGGGCGGGTGCCCACGTCGATGCTGGATCGGCCGTGCTGGGCAAGGTGAAAGCCGGTCACCTCGTGGCCGGGTCCCCCGCCGAACGCCGTGGCAAGGCCAAGCACGAGTGGCCGGAAACAGTCAGCCGGCGGCCCGTGGTTGATCGGCTCTGGTTTTCCGCTTTCGCTAGCGCCTCGGCTCTGCTGGCCCTCATCCCCTACATCTCTGCGTTCGCCGGCGCGCTGGTGGTCCTGGCTTTCATCCAAGGCCACGAGTCGCTGCAAACAGCACTTCCGCAGATCGCCCTGGCCCTCCCACTGGCCGCCCTGGTGTGGTTCTTCGGCAACCTGATTCTCATCCTTATTGTTGCCAGGCTTCTGGGCTTGGGGCTGAAAGAGGGCTACTACCGGGTGCGCAGCCGCATCGGTTGGCAGGTCTGGGCCACGGAACGGCTCCTGGACATGGCCCGGGACCTCCTCTTCCCCGTCTACGCCAGCCTCTTCACGCCCCTCTGGCTTCGGCTCCTCGGAGCGAAGGTGGGGAAGAACGTGGAAGCCTCAACGGTGCTGCTGGTTCCCAAAATGACCACCATCGGCGACGGTGCTTTCCTGGCCGACGACACCATGGTGGCCTCCTACGAGCTTGGCGGCGGATGGATGAAAATCGCTCCGGCCAAGATCGGAAAGCGCTCCTTCCTTGGCAACTCCGGGATGACGGCTGCGGGACGGAACGTGCCCAAGAATTCCCTCGTAGCAGTTCTGTCCGCAACGCCCATCAAGGCAAAATCGGGCACCTCATGGCTGGGCAGTCCCCCCGTCAGGCTGCGCCGCACCGCCGTCGATGCTGACCAAACACGAACCTTCCGCCCGGCCCTCAAACTGAAGATTGCACGAGCCTTGTGGGAACTGTGCCGCCTGATACCGGTCATCCTCACGGTGGCCATCGCTGTAGCCGTGATGCTGGTGCTGGACTGGATCGCCCGCGGCTGGGGTTACTGGATAGCTGCAATCCTGGGTGGCGTGGTCATGCTGGCCGCGGGGGCTGTGGCCGCGCTGAGTTCCATCGTGGCCAAATGGGTCCTTGTGGGGACCATCCGCTCGGGCGAACACCCGTTGTGGAGTTCGTTCATTTGGCGCAACGAGGTGGTGGACACCTTCATAGAGATGGTGAGTGCGCCGTGGTTTGCCCGCTCCGCTGCAGGTACTCCGGCCCTGGTGTGGTGGTTGCGCGGACTCGGCGCCAAGATTGGAAGCGGAACGTGGTGCGAAAGCTACTGGCTTCCCGAGGCCGACCTCGTGACCCTGGGCGAGAACTCCACCGTCAACCGTGGCTGCGTCGTGCAGACACATCTCTTCCACGACCGTGTCATGAGCCTTGACACAGTGACGCTCGGCAATGGCGCCACGATGGGCCCGCACGGGGTCATCCTCCCCGCAGCGAGCATCGGCGACGGCGGTACTGTTGGTCCGGCGTCGTTGGTAATGCGCGGCGAAACCGTCCCGGCGGGGACGTACTGGATGGGCAACCCCGTGAGCCCGTGGGTGGGTCCGTCAGCACAAGCGCCGCGCCTCAAGTAGATTGGACGGATATGGCCGCACCAATCACCACTCCCATGACCGAAGCCGACCCCTATGCTTTGAACCACGGCAGCAGCGCCTACCGCGTGGACAGGTACGAGTTGGACCTGGACGTCAGGCTGGGCAGCAACAAGCTGATCGGCAAGGCGGTCCTGCGTTGCACCGCATTGGAGGCTGCGCCGCAGATTGTCCTTGACCTGGTGGGCCTGCGGGCCAGCAAGATTCAGATGGACGGCAAGAAGCTGCAGAAGTTCAGCCACCGGGCCGAACACCTGGTCCTGACCCCCGCAACCCCGCTCAAGGTGGGCCAGCAGTTTTCCCTCGAGATCCGCTACGACGGCAACCCCCAGCCGCGCCGCGGCCTGTGGGGCGATGTGGGCTGGGAGGAACTGAACGACGGCGTCCTGGTGGCCGGACAGCCCAACGGAGCGGCGTCCTGGTTCCCCTGCAATGATCATCCCCGCTACAAATCCAGCTTCCTCATCTCCGTGACCACTGACGACAACTACCGTCCGGTGTGCAACGGGCGCCTCGTGTCGCACTCCCGCAAGTCGAGCAGGGAGACGTGGGTCTACGAACAGGCCGAGCCCATGGCCACCTACCTCGCCACGGTTCAGATCGGCAGGTACACCAAGGTTCCCCTGCACGTTGACGATACCCACCACAGGGTGCCCCAGTTCGTTGCAGTCACGCCCGAGATGGCGGTGGACGCCCTCCAAGGCCTCCGCCGGCAGCCGGACATGATGCGCACCTTTGAGGATTGTTTCGGCCCGTACCCGTTCGCCGACTACACCTCTGTGGTGACCGAGGACGAGCTGGAAATTCCCCTCGAAGCCCAGACAGTCTCGATCTTCGGCCGAAACCATATGCGTGATGCCTGGGATGCTCAGCGCCTGATCGCCCATGAGCTTTCCCACCAGTGGTTTGGTAATTCCCTGACAGTCACCAGCTGGAAAGATATCTGGCTACACGAAGGCTTTGCCTGCTACGCGGAGTGGTTGTGGTCCGAGGAATCCCGCACCATGACGGTTTCTGCGCGGGCAACGGCCGCGTGGAAAAGGCTCGACGCCGGGCCACAGGACTTGCTGGTGGGTGATCCCGGCCCTGAGCTGATGTTCGACGACCGCGTCTACAAACGGGGAGCCCTTGCTGTGCATGCCTTGAGGGTGGCCGCCGGCGACGAAGCGTTCTTCGGATTCCTTCAGCATTGGACGGCCGCTAACCGTCACGGCTCGGTCTCGACCAGGACGTTCGTCGAGGCTGCGGATTCGTTCATTCCCGGGCTGGATGCTGCGTCGATTCTCCGGCCGTGGCTGTACGAAGCGTCGCTTCCGCCGCTCCCTTCGGTGCGTTAGCCGAGGGCCAAGGCGGCAACGAGGCCTTCCGGTAGATCACGATTTCTGACAGTGTTCACGTCCTGTAAGCCCGGACGGTCCAACGCACCCACCTCCGCTGGGTTCCTTCGCAGACCCTCGCCCGTCATCTTCAGCCAGGCTTCTTTGCGCGCCCACAGGCGGGCGCGTTGGCTTGCTTGATCTTGTTCCGGGACGGAGGCCAGAAAGTCCTTCTCGGCTGCGGTCAAGGCGACGTCGTCGAAGCCCTCAAAGACAACCCCGCTTATCGATTCAAGGTCCACACCCAGCCGCAGGCCTTCCGCTGGATTTACGACGGCGGCCAGCAGCACCCAGCCCGACGCCCGGGACGCGCTGAGCACCAAAGGTGCGGGGACGCCGTCGAGCAGGAAACCGGGGCGACCGTGGTCCTGCCCCGGGCCGCACTGCGGGCAGCGATAGTCCGGCACGAGGCGCGTGGGATCGACATCGAGCAGCGAAGCGGCGAAGTGCCACAGCGCGATCCGACCGGCAACGAACTCATCTCGATCCTCGGGTTTGGCCAAGCCGTTGGCACGCTCGAGGGCGGGCAGGCCGAGTTGTTGAAGCGGACCGCCTGCGCCGGGCGCGTCACTGAGCTTCCGCAGCTCAAGCACCGGACGATCCATCTCGGCCTTCCTTGCACTTTTGCTCGTGAGTTGAAGCCAGCATTCTCCATGAACAGCTGATCGGGCGCCTTGCCACCCAGCTAAACGTCGCCGGTCAGCCCGCTTCTTCGGCGGTTCATCACGTGCCGGCCCACGACGGACCCAACCACGACGATGACCGCCATAACGAGGCTGATTCCGAGACTGTAAGGTGCAGTGAGAACAACCTGATAAATGAACTGTCCTACGAGGAATGCAGCGCCGGCGATGAGTCCGGCTTTGACCTTCGAGTACTTCATCAGAACTCCTTTCACGCTGCCCATCAGACTATTGGCGGGCCCAAGCAGGACGCCACATGTAAAAGAGTTGGTGGAGCACCAACTCCGAGCACTACTGTAGCCCTCCTATACGACGTTCCACGCCGCGTTGCTGTCTGTAGCGGATGAATCTGAGTCCTACATTCCAGTTTTGACCAAGCGCGTACGTGCCAACTTGACCGTCACTCGCCTCACACAGCAGTGTTCCCCGCAACCATGAAGACGCTGCGGGGAACACTGCTTTTTGGCTTAACTCACCCCTGCTACTTCACCGACGTCAGGTAGTTCGCCAGCGTGGGAGTGATGCGGGTGCCGGAGTTGGAGCTGCCACCGTTGGTGTGGATGGCAACGATCGTGTTGGAGCTGTTGTAGACAGGGGCGCCACTCTGGCCCCCATAGGTGTCCATCTTGTAGAAGACCTTCTCTGTCTGCGTACTCTCGATGGGGCCGGTCATGGACCACATGGTGCCGAATGCCTTGTCTCCCGGATATCCGCGCACCGTGGTGCTGGTGCCATTCAGGCTGGCAGTGGTACCGATGTAGTTGAGCCAGCCCGTGGTGTTGCCGATGGTGCAGTCGAGCTTAATGACGCCCCAGTCAGCATTGGTGTTCGCCGAGTCGATCCAGCGCTGGTCCGTGAAAATCTCCGTTGCACCGCATGTGCCGTAGGGGTCGGTTGAGCCATTGCGGCCCGGCGCTACTTTCACGCCCCAGGAGTAGTCGGCCGTTGAACCCGTGCCGCCCTCGTGCACGCAGTGCCCGGCAGTCAGTACGGTGTCATCGGAAATCAGGGCACCGGAGCAGATGTAGCCGCCGTTGAATTCGATCTGAACGATGGACTTGTTCGGTGCCGCCGTGGTGTTGGTGATCCGAACGCGGCCATCAGCGCCGATGACTGAGTCCGTGGAGGCGCCGCCGTTCTTGGTGGGGGCGGCGATGGTGTACTTATCGGCCAGAGGAGATGCTGCCGAGCCCGACGTCTGCGTCTTGTCCACCAGATGCGATACGGGCTGAACCTCGGCAGCGGCTGCTTGGGGCGTCGACTCTGACGCCACTGCAGCTCCACCAAGTGAGGACGTCAAAGCCATTACTGCAGCCCCGACAAGCAAAGCAACGTTCTGCTTCTTCATGGGTACCTTTCAAAGGACGGCTCTCATGGAACCGTGCGAGGGATGTGATACACATGTTTCACATGTGCATGACAAAACTGTCATACATGTGTGAATAGTCTGTCAAGATGCTGGGAGCTCAATCTCGATAAAAGAAAATCCCCGGAACCAACAGGTCCCGGGGATTTACTCGAACAAGGCGCTTAGCGCTGGACTGCTCCGAAGCGCTCGGCCGTAACAGCAACAGCTGCGGCACGGGCTTCAGAAGCCTCATCCGCGGTCAGCGTGCGGTCGTCAGCACGGAAGCGGAGGCCGAAAGCCAGTGACTTCTTGCCTTCGTCGATCCCGGGACCCGCGTAGACGTCGAACAACGCGACGTCTTCCAGGAGTTCGCCTGCACCTTCACGCAGAGCGGCCAGAACCTGGTCCGCTGGCACGTCCTGCGGAACCACCAAGGCAACGTCCTGCGTCGCTACTGGGAATCCGGAGATGTGCTTGGCCACGATCACGTCAGCAGCAGCTTCGAACAACGCTTCCACGTTGACCTCCAGTGCCACGGAGCGTGCCGGCATGTCGTGCGCAGCCAGGAGCTTGGGGTGCAGCTCTCCGGCGTAGCCCACTACGTCGCCGCTGCGCAGCGCGAGCTGAGCTGCACGGCCAGGGTGGAACGCTTGGTGGCTTCCCTGGGTGACAACCAGCTCGACGCCCAAAACATCGGCGATCAGGCGTGCAACATCCACTGCATCTGCCCAATCCCAGGCCCGCGGCGTGTGCGTCGCTGCGGCCGGTGAATCATGTCCGGTCAGCACAGCGGCGATGTACAGCGGCTGGTGCGGAACGCCGTCGTACAGTGCGTCAAGAATCTCATCGGAGGGCTTCACTCCAAGCGGCGGAATGGAATCCGTGCCCAGCGTTTCGCCCGGGAGAAAGACCAAACCGGCCTCGTACACAGCCAAGTCGCGGAAACCGCGCGAGTGGTTGCGGCGGGCAACCTCGATCAGACCCGGCAGGATGGACGTCCGGAGGAAGCCGTTTTCCTCGCTGATGGGATTCGCCAGCTTCAAGGCAGGACGCGCTTCACCCTCGGCGGCAACACCGAAAGTATCGTTTGCTGCCTTGGAGACGAATGGGTAGGACAGCACCTCGGTGAGCCCTGCATCCGCCAGCGCCTGGACAACCCTGCGCTTCTGCTGCTGGCTGCGGCTCAGACCGCGGCCCGGAGGCGCCACCGGAAGCGTCGACGGGATGTTGTCGTAGCCGACCAACCGCGCGATTTCCTCGGAGAGGTCTTCCTTGGTTTCGAGGTCATTGCGCCAGCTCGGAGCCGTCACCACGTAACCCGACGACGTCTTCTCCACAGTTGCACCCAGGTCCACGAGGGACGTGGTGATCTGCTCGTCAGTGAAATCGATGCCGATACGGGCCGAGGCGAACTCTGCCGGCAGGTCAATGGTGACAGCGTCCGGGGCGGTTCCGACGTCGGTCCCGGCCTCGTCCGCCGTACCTCCGGCAAGTTCCACCAGGAGATCCACGACGCGCTGTGCGGCGATGTTGGCAACGTGCCAGTCAACGCCGCGCTCGAAGCGCTTGGAAGCTTCGGACGGCAGCTTGTGCCGGCGGCGGGAGCGGGCAATCGATACTTCATCGAAGTGCGCGGCTTCCACCAGGATGTTCGTGGTGGAATCGGACACCTCGGTGTGGGCACCACCCATGACGCCTGCAATGCCAATGGCACCCGAGTCATCCGTGATCAGGAGATCTTCGACGTCAAGCTTGCGCTCCTTGTCATCAAGAGTGGTGATCTTCTCTCCCGCCACGGCACGACGCACCACGATGTCGCCCGCGAGCTTATCGAGGTCGTAGCAGTGGTTCGGCTGGCCGAGCTCAAGCATCACGTAATTGGAGATATCAACCGGCAGTGAGATGGAGCGAACGCCGGCAAGGCGAAGACGCGAGGACATCCACGGCGGGGTGGGACGGGAAGCATCCACACCACGGACCGTGCGGGCCACGAAGCGGTCACAACCGGGCTTGCCGTAGATGGGGGCGTCGTCGTTGAGCTTGACGCCGTAGCCGCCCTGCAAGGTAGCCGGTGCGTTGACCTTCGACGCCGGGTCCACGAAGGTGGTTCCGGTAGCGTGGGCATACTCGCGGGCCACACCGCGGATGGAGAACGCATAACCGCGGTCCGGGGTGACGTTGATTTCCGCTGCTTGGTCATACAAACCAAGGAGTTCCATCGCGTCGGTGCCGATTTCCGGGTCCAGTCCGATGCGCGAGAGCACCAGGATGCCGTCGTGGTCATCGCCGATGCCCAGTTCACGGACCGAAGCGATCATGCCCGCGGAGAGGTGACCGTAGGTCTTGCGCGCCGAGATCTGGAAGTTTCCGGGCAGGACAGCTCCCGGCAGGGTGACAACCACTTTGTCGCCCTCAACAAAGTTGTGGGCGCCGCAAATGATGCCCTGCACGCCGGAGGGATCAATGCCCTCGCCGGTGAGGGTCTGTTCCTGACCCTCGGGAACGACGCGTACCTGGCACCAGTTGATGGTCTTGCCATTGGTTTGCGGTTCTTTGACCAGGCTCAAAACCTGGCCAACCACAACCGGACCCGTCAGCTCATCCGTGGGGCGGTGGACTTCTTCTTCTTCAAAGCCAACCTTGACCAGGTCAGCCATGACGTCTTCGGCCGTAGCATCGGCCGGAACCTGCGCGAATTCACGCAGCCAGGAAAGTGGGATACGCACTGTTAGATCTCCATCCCGAAGTGCTCGCTGAAACGTACGTCGCCTTCGATCATGTCGCGCATATCGCCGACCTCGTTGCGGAACATGAGCGTGCGCTCAATGCCCATACCGAAGGCAAAACCTGAATAGATGTCCGGATCGATCCCGGCTGCCCGGAGGACGTTGGGGTTGACCATGCCGCAGCCGCCCCACTCGATCCAGCGGGGACCGCCCTTGGCGCCCGGGTGCCAGATGTCCAGCTCCGCGGACGGCTCGGTGAACGGGAAGTAGTTGGGGCGCAGGCGGATGGAGGCTTCGTCACCGAACATCTGGCGGGCGAAGTGCTCCAGCGTGCCGCGGAGATCCGCCATGCTGAGGTTCTTGTCGATCGCCAGTCCCTCGAACTGGTGGAAGACAGGAGTGTGAGTGGCATCGAGTTCATCAGTGCGGAACACCTTGCCCGGGCACAGCACGTAGATGGGCACTTCGCGTTCCAGCATGGAACGGACCTGCACCGGCGACGTGTGCGTACGCATCAGCAGATGGGCTTCAGGCGGCTCCACGAAGAACGTGTCCTGCATTTCGCGGGCCGGGTGGTCCGGCTTGAAGTTCAGGGCATCAAAGTTGAACCACTCGGATTCCACCTCGGGGCCTTCAGCAATTTCCCACCCCATGCCAACAAAGATGTCCGAGACGCGGTCCTGCAGCGTGGACAGCGGGTGACGGGCACCAGCGCGCCGACGACGCGGACCCGCAGTGACATCCACGGTTTCCTCGATCAGGATGCGGGCGTCGTTCTCGGCTTCGAGAACCAGGGTCCTGGCTGCGAGCGCCTGGTTGACCCGGCCACGGGAAGAACCCATGAGCTTGCCGGCGGCAGCCTTGTGCTCCTTGGCGAGGCCACCGATTTCACGGTTGGCCAAGCTCAGCGGCGACTTCTCACCGGTGTGGGCGAGGCGGACAGCCTTGAGTTCATCAAGGGAGGAAGCAGCCTCAATAGCGGCAATGGCGTCCTCGACGGCGGCGGTGATGGCGGCTTCATCCAGCGGATTCGGGATGGCAGCGCCTGGCAAAGTGTCAGTCATCTACTGTTCTTAGCTACGAGTAGGGAACGGCCCGGCAAGGCAGGCCTGCAAAACGAAAGGGTAGTGCTCGCCGCGGACGGCAGACACTACCCTTCAGTCTAGTTGAACCTCACAGGCGGGATTGCCTAGGCGCCGGAGGCCGGCGGTGCCGACGGCGGCGGAGGTACCGGGCCGTCGTCGTGCGTTTGGTTGGGCGGCTGGTGGGTGCCCGGCGGTTGGGTGGGCTGCTGAGTCGGCGCTGTCGGTGCACCCGGCGTGTAGCCTTGCCCGGCCCAGTCTTGCTGGGGGCGCTGGGCAGGATGTTGGGGCTGGGACGGATAACCCTCATGGCCCGGCTGGGTTGCATTGCCTGGCTGGGCCGCATAGCCCGGCTGGACTGCATTGCCTGGCTGGGCCGCATAGCCCTGCTGGGCCTGATTACCCGGCTGGGCTGCATAGCCCGGCTGTCCGTACGGAGCTGCACCGGCGAGCGCCGGCTCCTGCCGGGACGACCTCTTTCGCAACAGGACGAACAGCAGGACCAGCGCGGCGGCAACGACGAGGACTGCTATGAGGATCCAGATGATCCACATCGGAATTCCGGCGTTGGCCTCGGCCTTGGCTTGGACCACTGACTCATTGACTGACAGCATGTCGAACGTGGCCGTGTTGCCATCAACTGTGGCGCCTTTGGCCTCTACTACTTTGCCCGGGAAGGTGAATTTCACGGACGCTTCGTCGAACATGGACTTCGCCATGGCTGAGGATGAGGAGTCGCCGCTTTCACCACCGGTCACTCCGCCCATGGAGATGACGTAGAAGTCCCCGTCCCTTTTCAGTTCGAACGGACTCTCGGAGCTGGACGACTCCGCAAGTTTGGCGGGGTCCAGGTTGGCAGCGGTGATCCGCTTGCCTTTGTACTTATCGTCCTCGTAGTCCACCACGGTGGCACCGTCGGGGATGTCCATCCCCTCGCTTCCGGTGCCGTTGGACTCCATGAATTCGTCGAAGGACTTGTCTCCCAGTACGGATTTTTGGATTGCGTAGACCACCTCGTAGTCCACGCTCTTTTCATTGTTGACCTTCACGGACATGTTGAGCTTGACGCAACCTGTCAAAGCCAGCATGAGTGCGAGCAATACACCGACGACGCCCAAGGCGCGTTTCGCGTTCATTTTCCCTCTTCCCCCAATGTGAGTGCGGCACCGGCGGGTGCCCGATCAGCGTATCGCCGCCACCCGTGCCGCGCCATACGCCCCGGGGCTAGCATTGCTTCATGACTCCCGCGCAACGCTTACGGCAGATCGCAAACGTCCTCAACCTGTCCACGCCACTGGGGTTGGTGGTGGCAGCGGCATCCGGGTGCGCCGTCTCTCACGGCCCGCGCGGGCTTCTGATCGCGGCCGGCTACCACTGGACACTCCCCCACGCTGGCGCTTTCACCCTGGGAAACGTCATCCTGTACCGGGCGCCGCAGGGCGTGGCCGGAACCAACACAGTGCTTTTGGGGCATGAGGAGCGGCACAGTACCCAATACGCGTACTGTCTCGGACTTCCTTTCCTTGCCCTCTACGGCATTGCCGCCGGTTGGTCCATGCTTCGAAGCGGAAATCCGGCGTCGAGGAATTTCTTTGAAAGGCAGGCCGGCCTCGTGGCCGGCGGCTACGTAGACACCCACCACCGCCGAACGGGCAGCCCTGCGGACCAGCGAATCGAGGCCACATCATGAACCGAACCATCACTGTTACCGGGACCGCGAGCGCAAAAGCTGTTCCGGACCTGGTGACGTTAACGCTCGGTGTGGAAACGCGCCGCGGTACAGCCGCCGAAGCCTATGACGACGCCGGCAAAGCGGCCAACGCTGTCGCGGCCAGTTTGCAGGAGGCTGGTGTTTCTGCCGTGGATCTTCGAACGAGCGGGTTGAACCTTCGCGCTGATCTGGTCTGGGTGGAGGGGCAAGGTCAGAAAGTGACAGCCTATGTGGCTTCCACCAATCTTCTGGTGGGCATCCGTTCCCAGGCGGACGCTCCGGCTGCGATTGCTGCCGCGGTTGCTGCCGGCGGAGATGACATCCGGATCAACGGGATCGAACAGGGCTTTGCGGATTCTTCCTCCGTCACTGCCCAGGCGCAGGAGGCTGCATGGCAGGACGCCGTGGCACGAGCCGAACAGTACGCTTCGCTGGCTTCCGCCCGGCTTGGGAAGGTGGTCTCCATCTCCCAGGAGCCGCTGCACGGCGGACCCATACCCTTGGGTGGAATGGTGAGGGCTTCCTTCGCCGCGGAGGCCATGCCCGTGGAAGCAGGCGAGTCCTCAGTTTCAGCGAGCATCCGGGTTGAATGGAAGCTGGTTTAGCGGATAGCCCCGGCTGAAAGTTTCACATCGGCCCGCGTGTGCAGGGCCGTCCTGACGATAACGGCGATTCCTTCCGCCATCGTCTCCAAGGGCATGGACGGCGTGCCGCTGCTTTCCGGCAGCTGTTCCGGCAGATAGGGGACGTGGACGAATCCGCCGCGGATGCCGGGTGCCGATGCCAGGGAGTGCATCAGCGCGTAGAAGATGTGATTGCACACGTAGGTGCCCGCAGATTGGGAGACTTCTCCCTTGATTCCCGCGATCTGGAGGTTTCGGAGCGCAGCCTTAATGGGCAAGCTGGAGAAGTACGCCGCAGGCCCGCCCGGGATGACTTCCTCATCGATGGGGCGTTGGCCCTTGTTATCCGGTATTCGAGCGTCATCGCAATTGATGGCGACGCGTTCCAGGGAAATCCTTCCACGGCCTCCGGCCAGGCCAGTGCAGACCACAATGTCCGGAGTGAGACGGGCTATGGCGTCGGTGAGAACCTTTGCCGACTCACCAAAGACGCACGGCAGCTCCACCGCTTCCACGGTGACGCCTTCAGCGGCGAGTAACTCCCCCGCCCGCGAGGCTGCCAGCCACGAAGGATTGACAGTGTCCTCGCCAAACGGTTCGAAGCCAGTCAGCAGAATCATGGGCCAACCCTAGCAACGTACGGCGCCGCAATCACCGGCCCCAGCTGGATGACCTTGACATTCATTCGAACATACCTTCGAATAGAGTTCATGAGATGGGACGCACAAGCACTTTCACCAACGCGTGGGCCGGCGTCAGAGACCAGTGGAATCAAGGCTCCGGGCCCTGCCCCGGCCTTGGATGCCTTGCTGCCACTTGCCGGACTTGTGCGTTCCATCTCAACACCCGAATTCTCCGGAGTCACCTTCCATGAGGTCACCGCAAAGTCAGTGCTCAACAAGGTGCCTTCCGGTTCCAACATGCCCTTTGAATGGACCGTCAATCCGTATCGCGGATGCAGCCATGCCTGCGTGTACTGCTTTGCCCGCAAGAGTCACACGTACTTGGAATTCGACGCCGGACGAGACTTCGACTCTCAAGTGGTAGTTAAGATCAACGCCGCGGAGGTACTCCGCAAAGAGCTGGCCAAGCCATCGTGGGAACGGCCCCAAGTTGCCCTCGGCACCAACACCGATCCCTATCAGCGCGCAGAAGGTCGCTACGCTCTCATGCCCGGAATCATCCGGGCCCTCGCCGATTCCGGCACCCCCTTCTCCATCTTGACCAAAGGCACACTGCTTTCCCGCGACATCCCTTTGCTCAAGCACGCCGCTACCCAGGTTCCCGTGGACCTTGGTATCTCGCTGGCCATGACCAATCAGGATCTTGCGGAGCTCATTGAACCTGGGACTCCATCCCCCAAGGCCCGCCTCAAGCTCATAGCACGGCTTCGTGATGCCGGATTAGGTTGCGGGGTCATGGCCATGCCCATCCTGCCGTGGCTCACGGACTCGGACGAAGCTCTCGATTCCCTGTTCACCGAACTGACCAAGGCGGGCGCCACAGGAGTCACTGCCGGCGCTTTGTACCTCAAGCCCGGAACACGAGAGTGGTACATGCAATGGCTGGCCGCACAGCACCCGGAACTGGTGGGCAAGTACCGGCGGCTCTATGGCCAAGGATCCTATGCCTCCAAGGAGTACCGCACCTGGCTCACTGGAAGGATCACCTTCTTTAAGGCGAAGTACGGCTTCACCGGGACGTCTGGATTCAGCCATAGGAATGCCCGCGGCGTTTCCGGGCCAACGGCGGCCCCCGCGGGAGTCACTTCTCCCCTCCCGGGGCAACAGCCGCTCTTCTAAGCGTTTGTTGTCACGCTGGAGCGGCAACCCGATCCAGCAGTGCACGGACTATCGGCAGGTCCGCCGGGATCCACGGAAGGCTCAGAGCCTGGTCATGGTCAGCCAACGACACCCAGCGCAGTTCATCGTGATCTTCCAGAGGCTGCGGCTCCCCCGCGGTCAGTTCGGCAAACCACACCCGCATGGCAGCACGCTCGTTGAGCGTCCACCCGGCAGTGTTGCCGGACTCAAGTTCCGGCCCCAGGTTCACGTGAACACCCAGTTCTTCAGCGAGTTCACGGTGCAAGGCAGCCTCCGCTGTTTCTCCGGTTTCCACCTTGCCGCCCGGAAATTCCCACATCCCCGCAAACTGGGGTGGTGCTGTGCGACGTGCGGCCAGCAGTCGGGTGGGGGCTTCCAAGGAGTCGACGACGGCGGCGCCCACGACGTTTATCAATGCAGTCACCGCAACAGTCTATGGTGGTCCGGGCCATGGGCATCGTCACAAACCGGCACCACGGCGCCGTCCCGGGACTAAGATTGTTATCGGATTTTCTCCGCAGTTCCCCGGCCCACAAGGCACCTTCAAGAAGCAGGCTTATGACTACCACCGTGTCCCCTTCCGCCACCGCGAAAGCAGCCAGGAACCACCTTGGCCTGGCCATCCTGGCGTTGGCCATGGGCGGGTTCGCCATCGGTACCACCGAGTTCGCCATGATGGGCCTGCTCAAGGAAATCGAGGAAGGGCTGGGCATCACCACCCCTGAGGCCGGGAACCTCATCTCCGCCTATGCCTTGGGCGTCGTTATCGGGGCCCCGGTCTTCGCCGCTTTCGGAGCAAAGCTCCCAAGAAAACACCTGGCCCTGGGCCTCATGCTGTTCCTGTCCTTGGCGAACCTGACATCCTTCATCGCGCCCGACTACGGCTTCATGCTGCTTTCCCGCTTTGCGTCAGGACTGCCCCACGGCGCATTCTTCGGAGTGGCAGCCGTCATTGCCGCCGGCCTCGTAGCCCCCACCAAGAGGGGCTGGGCAATCTCCATGGTGATGGCAGGCCTCACGGTCTCCAACGTCATTGGCGTCCCTGCAGCTACCTGGGTGGGCCAGACCTTCGGCTGGCGTCTCCTCTTCGTCATCGTGGGAGCCATCGGGTTGCTGACCGTTGCCATGGTGTGGAAGTTCGTCCCGTTCGAGGCAGCCCACCCCGAGGCGAGTATCCGGCGCGAACTGGGCGCCCTCAAGCGACTCCAGGTATGGCTGGCGCTTCTGATCGGCATCATTGGGTTCGGCGGCTTCTTCGCCGTCTACACCTACATCGCCCACACCATGACCTCCGTGGCAGGGATCCCGGAAAACCTGATCCCCGCCGTTGTGGCCCTCTACGGACTGGGAATGGTGGTGGGCAACATCTTCGGTGGACGCCTTGCTGATAAGTCCGTGATGGGCACCATCTATTGGGTCATGCCCGGAATCGCCGTGGCCCTGGTGGTCTACGCCATTGCCGCGCACTGGGCGTGGGCTGCTTTCATCATGGCGTTCGTGGTGGGCGGCGTGGGCTCCATGTTGACGCCTGCGCTGCAGACCCGGCTCTTGGACGCCGCACCGGGCGCTGCCTCACTGGCCTCCTCGCTGAATCATTCAGCCCTCAACATCGCCAACGCCCTCGGAGCCTTCCTCGGCGGGACCGTGATTGCCTGGGGTTGGGGCTACGTTGCTCCTGCCTTGGTAGGGGCGGTGCTGGCCATTCTGGGCCTCGGAGTAGCCTTGCTCAGCGGCCTGCTGGAGCGCAAAAGGCCACTGGCCAGCTGATCGCCCCAAGCACCACGAAACAGCTGCGCCGCCGGACGCTGTAGCGCGGTAGAGCTGGACAGGACAGCCAGCAACGAGACACCTGGAACAGAGACGGGCTCCGCCGCAGCGGAGCCCATCTTTGTTCTGTCAGTTTTGCGTGCTTTACCTGTAGGACCTACGTGCTCAGGAACCTAAAGCTGCGTTGCCTGAACGCGCTCGATGTCGGGTTCGAGGTAGATGACCCGCGCAATGGGGACGGCTGCCCGGATACGCTGCTCGGCGTCGTCGATTCCCCTGGCGATCTCTTCCCCCGTCTCGGAGGCTCCCATGGAGATTTTTGCGGCCACCAGAAGCTCTTCCGGACCCAAGTGCAGGGTCTTGAGGTGGATGATGCGCGTGCCGCCGGCTTCCAGGGCGGACCTGATGCGCTGGACGTCTTCCTTCGTGGCAGACTCCCCCAAGAGCAATGACTTGGTTTCGAGCGCCAGGATCACTGCGATGGCCACCAACAAGAGGCCGATCATGGCGGTACCCATGGCATCCCAGACACCATTCCCTGTCACCAGGGTCATGCTGACGCCGAAGAGTGCGAAGACCAGACCAAGCAAGGCGCCGAAGTCTTCCAGGAGAATGACCGGCAGTTCAGGCTGTTTGGCGTTGCGGACAAATTTGACCCATGATTGCTTGCCGCGGGTGTGGTTCGACTCGATGATCGCGGTGCGGAACGAGAAGGACTCAGCAATTATGGCACCAACCAGTACCGCGAGCGGAACCCACCAGAAGGCTCCCTCAATACCGTGCGGGTGCTGGAATTTCTCCCAGGCCTCATACAAGGCGAACAGACCACCAACACTGAACAGCACGATGGAAACGATGAAAGCGTAGATGTACCGCTCGCGGCCGTAGCCGAACGGGTGCTCCGGGCTTGCGGCCTTCTTGGCGCGCTTACCACCCACAAGCAACAGGATTTGGTTGCCGGAGTCAGCCACCGAGTGGATGGCTTCGGCGAGCATGGACGATGACGCCGTCAGGAAGAACGCTACAAACTTCAACACAGCGATGGTCAAGTTGGCAGCGAGAGCCGCCACAATCGCTTTGGTACCGCCACCTGCAGCCACGAAAGCTTCACCTCTTCGGGTTTGGGAACGTCTGGAATTGGCCAAGAAGAGTCGTCATCGTCTGATCTTGCAAGCAATACCGTACCCGTGGACGCACTGTTTACGCATTCCCCACTCTGGCGCCTTGCTGGGAACGCGCACTGGCGTAGAGGCAAACAGTAGCTGCCGTGCCCAGGTTCAGGCTCTCGGCTGCCCCGTAGACCGGCACTGCCACCCTGTGATCAGCCAGCGCAAGCTCAGCCTCCGACAAACCCTGCGCCTCATTGCCGAACAGCCACGCTGTTGGAGACTCAAGGGCATAGGTAGAGGTCACTGAGTCATTCCCCAGTCTCCGCGCAGCGTTCTCGTCCTGGAGTTTGTCCAGGTTGACAGTTCCGTAGCCGTCCGCGGCCAGGACACCGATGCCGCGCTCGCTGCACCGCGCAACAAGCTCCTCAACATCGGCACCCAGCACAACCGGGAGGTGGAAGAGGGAGCCGGCCGTGGAACGGACAGCTTTAGGGTTGTAGATGTCAACGCTGGAGCCGGTGAGGACAACGGCATCGGCACCGGCGGCATCGGCCGCACGCAGCACCGTACCGGCATTACCGGGGTCACGCACTTGGCACATGACCGCAATCAGGCGGGGACCGGCGTCGAGCACCGAATCAAGGCTGACGTCCACGAAGCTGCACACAGCCACGATCCCCTGCGGATTGACGGTGTCCGCCATGGCGGCAAGGACTTCGTCACTGGCCAGCCGGAGCAACGTTGCCTGCGCGAGGTCGGCAAGCTCAGGAAGACGCTCCAGGCACGCTTCGCTGGCAAAAACTTCATGTACGACGGCGGGACCTCCCGCCGCCATGCGCTCACGGTGCAGGGTCAACGCCTCACGGACCGCTTGCGGACCCTCTGCAAGAAAGCGTCCGCGCTTTAAACGGGCCGGGCGCCCGGCAAGCTTGGCGACGTCCCTCACCCGATCAGCTCGGGGGTTGGTCATCGGAAAGTCTTGCGGGCGCCCGGTTTCGTTCATATAAAGAACTTTAGTGGCAGTTGCGACTAGTTCTTGATCTGCTGGCGGGCTTCGCCGCCTGCAGGCTCAAAGCCAGCAGCCTTTGCAGCCTCAACGGTGGAGAACCAGTACTCAGCAGCGGTGGTGTTGTACCAGGTGGAACCCGGAACGTGGTACTTCTTGGACTCGGCGTTGCCCTTGATGGCGTAGCCTTCCGGAGCTTCGTCGCCGTTAGCAGCGACCGCACCGTCGATAGCCGGCTTCTCGGAGACTACAGCCTGGACAGCCGTTGCGGTGGCAGCGGCCGGAGCAACCTTGGCAGCCTTCGGAGCAGCAGCCTTGGGAGCTGCAGCAGCCGGAGCGGAGGTGTCAGCCGGAAGTGCAGCCTTGGCGATGTTCACCAGAGCGGCGAAAGCGTTGGCGTCGGAGACGGCCAGCTCGGCCAGCATGCGGCGGTCAACCTCAACCTCAGCGGCCTTGAGGCCCTGGATCAGACGGTTGTAGGTGAGGCCGTTGGCGCGGGATGCAGCGTTGATGCGCTGGATCCAGAGGCGACGGAAGTCGCCCTTCTTCTTGCGGCGGTCACCGTAGCTGTACACAAACGAGTGCAGCAGCTGCTCTTTGGCCTTGCGGTACAGGCGCGAACGCTGTCCGCGGTAACCCTTTGCGCGTTCGAGGACAACCCGGCGCTTCTTGTGGGCGTTTACCGCCCGCTTCACACGTGCCACGTGCGTACTCCTTCAGAAATCTTTATCCCAAGCTGCTACTGCCGGAAACCCGGCCGGCCTGAGAAGGCTTTTGGTGTAGTCGGTCCCTGCCGGATGGCAGTAACCAAAGAACTTGGAACTTAGACGCCGAGCATCTTCTTGATGACCTTGGCATCGCCCTTGAAGACGAGCTTGTCACCGGCGAGGCGACGGGTCAGCCTGGAGGACTTGTGCTCCAGGTAGTGACGGCGGTTGGCCTGCTGACGCTTCAGCTTGCCGGTACCGGTCAGCTTGAAGCGCTTCTTAGCACCGCTGTGGGTCTTCATCTTCGGCATGGGAACCGATCTCCTTACGTATCCACGGACAAGTCCGCGATTCTTTCGCGCAGCCGGCCTACGAGGGCCAGCATGCTGGTTGCTTGCCGATGGAGGCGGGGCCTCCACGGCGTTGAACTAGTTGGTCTTGCGTGATGCAGGCTTGGGCGCAGCCTTGGGGGCTGCGGGCCGAGCTGCCGGCTTGGGAGCTGCCGGCTTGGCGACGGGCTTCGGAGCCGAAGGAACTGCAGGCTTCGGGGCAGCTGCCGGAACAACTGGCTTCGGAGCTGCTTCTGCTGGTGCAGCCTTGGCTGCAGGTGCCGCCTTCGCCGGAGCCGGTGCTGCCTTAGCGGGAGCTGCCTTAGCCGGTGCCGGTGCTGCCTTGGCTGCAGGAGCCTCGACCACGGGAGCTTTCTCAACAACCGGAGCAGGTGCTTCTTCAACAACCGGAGCTTCTTCAGCCACGGGAGCTTCTTCAGCCACGGGAGCTTCTTCAGCAGCCGGAGCCTCTTCGGCAACCGTGGCTTCCTCAGCAACCGGTGCCTGAGCCTCGGGGGCTTCAGCAGTTTCCTGCTTGGTCTCCTCTTCAGTGACCTTGAAACCCTCGGGAAGAAGGTCAGCAAGGCTCTGCGTCAGCGGAGCCTGCTCGCCCGTGGTGTCAACGCGTCCGGATGCCTTGGCCTCGTTCTGTGCCTTGGCTTCAGCACGCTGCGTAGCGCGGCGGGCTTCAGCCTTGGCTTCAGCCTTGTTCTTCAGCGGGCCGATCACCATGACCATGTTGCGGCCATCGATGCGCGGGCTGGACTCGATGATGCCAACCTCGGCAACATCTTCAGCGAAACGCTGCAGCAAGCGGATGCCCATCTCGGGACGCTGCTGCTCACGGCCACGGAACTGGATCATGGCCTTGACTTTGTCGCCGGCGCCCAGGAACCGAAGTGCGTGTCCGCGCTTGGTTTCGTAGTCGTGCTTGTCGATCTTAAGGCGGAAGCGGATTTCCTTAAGAACCGTGTTTGTCTGGTTCTTGCGGGCCTCGCGGGCCTTCACTGCTGCTTCGTACTTGTACTTACCGAAGTCCATCAACTTGCAAACAGGAGGCTTAGCCTGCGGGGCAACTTCAACGAGATCGAGATCGGACTCAGCAGCAAGACGCAGAGCGTCCTCGATGCGGACAATTCCTACCTGTTCGCCGGCAGGACCGACCAACCGCACCTCGGGGACGCGGATACGCTCATTGATTCTTGGCTCGCTAATGTTAAAGCTCCTGTGGTTGTGGTGATGTCACCGGCAAATAGAGAAGGCCCCCAATTGCTGGTGCAATCGAAGGCCTCGAAGATCGGCTGTACTTCCTCAAGGAAGCACGCACTTCCGGAAGCCATACTTCCACAAGTGTCCGACCAGGTACCCGGCAACCTCTTGTCCCGAAAGGGATCCTGTCCCCTAAGGGAACGGCTGACGCGGGTGGGAGAGAACTCCGCTTGCAAACTGAAAGATAATTCTACAGAAACATCCCGCCAAGCGCACATTGCGGAAGGCGGGAACGTTGACTGCGGTTATTAACCGTGAATAACGACTTCCAGTCGGTCTGTGACAAGCTTACCAGTATGAGCACTGAAGACAGCAATTCCCGCAACTCCTACAGCGAAAACGCCGCCCCGGCCGCCGATGCCGGCGTATCCCAGCAGATCCGCGACATCGCTGAAGTTCCGGCTGTGGAAGTCATTACCACCGGCGCCGTTCACCTCATGAGTGCGGCAGCCGTCAAGGTAGGCCTGGCCGATGACCCCAATGCCGAGGACCTCAAGGACCTGGACGAAGCCCGCAAGCTGATCACGGCCCTCGCCGGCCTGGTCTCCGCAGCCGCGCCGGAGATTGGTTCACAGCACGCCGGCCCGTTGCGCGATGGTTTGCGCTCCCTGCAGCTGGCCTTCCGCGAAGCTTCACTTATTCCCGACGCGCCGGGCAAGGGTCCGGGTGAAAAGTTCACCGGACCGGTGAACTAGCCCCAACTACGGCAAGAACCAACGACGGCGGGTCGACCACAAGTGGTCGACCCGCCGTCGTTGTTATCTGAGCTTTTCAGACCCGCGCTGCCCGGCGGCGCATGGACGTCAGGATGAGTCCGGTAGCGCAGAGCACGACGCCGGCGATTCCTACGGCTGCGAACCCACCGGAAGGACCCACGGAGTCAATGAAGACCCCTGCCAGAGGTGCGCCGAGTGCGACTCCAGCTGTCAGTGCGGAGCCGTACCAGCCCATGGCTTCACCCCGGCGCTCCTCCTCTACGAGGTCAGCCACCTTCTCGGAAGAGGCCGATAGGACCGGAGCGCACAGCAGGCCCGGCAGGAGTGACAGGAACGCCAGCGTCCAGGTGTCCTGCGCAAAGCCCATCGGAATGGTGAGTGCGGCCATGCCCAGCAGCAGGAGCATGGGCGAGATGGACCGCTTCATTGACCCGTAGATGAGGCCACCAACCACCGACGCTGCGCACCAGAAGAAGAACACGATGCCAATTTCGTTCTCGTGCCCACCACGTTCCAAGAGTCCTACGATGCTGACATCGGAACCGCTCAGAACCATGCCGGATCCGGCGGCCACCACGAAAAGTGCCGCAACAGAGACCGTGAACCAGGTGAAGTTCCTGGCGACGCGACTCCGCAGAGCTGCCGTTCGGGACGTCGAGGACGCCATTTCCGACGCCGCTTCCTGGACGTGGGCCGGTGCTGACGCCACCATGGCAGCCTCAGCAGCAGCAAGATCGGCTGCAGCCCGGTCCGCGGACTCCTGCGGGGTGCACACCGCTTCGCTGCGGGTGGGCGGGTTGAACCACATGAGGAACAGCCCGGCCACGGAGACGGAAACGCCCACGGCCGTGAGTCCAATTGCCGAGAAACCGCTGGTGGCGACGATTGCGCCCACAGCCGGCCCAATCATGAACACCAGCTCGGTAGCGATGGAATCGAGGGCGAACGCCGAACGCCGCTGCTCGCCGTCGACCATGACGCCCAGCGACTGGCGGACAACACTGAAGATCGGCAGCGTGAAAAGGCCGCCGACGAACACCAGCGGCAGCAGCCACTCATACGAAACGTGCGGGACTATTGACCAGATGACAGTCTCAGAGACAACCGAAGGAATCAATGCCTTCCGCAGGCCCACCATGTCTACCCGGCGGCCACGCCACGGGGCTCCCAGCGCAATGCCAATGGTCATGACGGCAGCTGCTGCGCCCGCGGCCGCGTATCCCTGGCCGAGGGTCAACACGATGTGCAGGGTGAGCAGCACGCCTGCTGCCGAGTGTGGAATGCGGGCAATCATGCCCACTACGAGCAGACGCCGGACAGGGCGTATGGACAGCATCTCTTTGTAGAGAGCAAAGTTCACTGGCTAATTCCTCTTGTTCCCCAGGGCAGCCCCGGGAACCGGCACCGCCATTAATGCCGCGCGGGCTCCTGTGCGGCGCGCTGCAGTTTTACTTCCATGGAATCAACGCCTTCGGCAAAGGAATCCATCCGTGCCCAGGCATCGTTCAGTTGAGCAACGAGCGTCTGCACAGCCACGGCGTCGAGTCCATCTTCAAGGAAGAGCACCACACGCAGTTCCGGCCCTGCACCGCCCCCGGACACCTGGCGACCGTCAGCTGTCAGCGACGCAACGCCTCCACCGGGCTGCGTCTCAAGGCGACGGACCGTCCGAAATGACGAGACCGTTGAAGCGAGAGCTGTCTCCAGTTGATCATCAAGGTATGACGGCGTCCAGTTCTTCTGCTGGGCCAGGGCCCACATCGCAGGGCGCCGCACCACGAATGCGAAGTCGGAGCCAGGGTCCATGACCAACAGCTGCGCGCCCTCCGAAACCGCGGATAGGGCCGCACGCGCGGCGTAAACGGCCACGGGACGCGCCTCCGCATGCCATGCCTCAAGGGCGGCAGCGGACGAAAAGACCGGCATGGCCGTGCGGCCATCAGGAGCTTTGAGTGTGACCAATGCCATATCGGCTTGCTTGTCAGCGTGCAGTCCGTCGACGCCTTCTGCTTCCTCCGCCAGCTGGGCAACGACCGGAACGAACACCCGTGCTGTAGCCAGGGAAGCTACAACGCCAGCCTCGCTGCCCGTCCCCTCGATCAGCGCCTCAATGGCGGCAACATAGCCAGGATCCGCCGAGCCATCGTCGTCTTCGAAGTTATGAATCTTGGCGTCATCACCGCTGAGGCTTCTACCGGACCACGGCTGGCCGGCAGAGTCAGCCGCTCCCCCGGCACCGGCCAATGCGGCCGCGATGTGGCCGGGAAGCTCGCGCCTCGCATGGCCTCGATCCTCCTGCTGATGACCTTCGTCGTGATGCATCAGCGGCGGCCGGCAACGTCCAGCGCTTCGGGCAGTGTGAAGGCGCCGGCGTAGAGAGCCTTGCCAACGATCGCGCCTTCAACACCCAGCGGCACCAGTTCACGGAGAGCACGGAGGTCTTCCAGGCTGGAGATACCGCCGGAGGCGACCACCGGCTTGCCGGTCTTCTCCACCATCTGCCGGAGTAGTTCCACGTTCGGGCCCTGAAGCGTGCCGTCCTTGGTGACGTCGGTGACAACGTAGCGGGCACAGCCTGCATCTTCAAGGCGTGCCAGAACCTCCCAGAGGTCGCCGCCTTCTTTGGTCCAACCGCGTCCGGCAAGCGTTGTGCCGCGGACATCAAGGCCGACGGCGATTTTGTCACCGAAGCGGTCGATTGCCCTACGGGTCCACTCCGGGTTCTCCAACGCTGCCGTGCCGAGGTTCACGCGCGCGACGCCCAGTTCCAGTGCACGCTCCAGGGACTCGTCGTCCCGCAAACCGCCGGAGAGCTCCACCTTAACGCTGAGCTGCGACACGACATCGCTGATCAGCGCGGCGTTGTTTCCACGCCCGAAAGCGGCGTCGAGGTCCACCATGTGAACCCATTCCGCACCGGCGTTCTGCCAGTTCAATGCTGCTTCCAGCGGTGTCCCGTAGCTGGTTTCCGAGCCGGCTTCTCCCTGCAGGAGGCGGACCGCTTGGCCGTCAACAATGTCAACGGCGGGCAGGAGTTCCAGAACGGACTGGGCGGAGGAGGTCATGTGTGTCCTTGGAGTTTGAAAGGTGACGCGGGCTTGTTGAGCGCCTGGTTCAGTTACCCAGCGTCAGGAGATAAGCGGCCAGCAGGGACATCCCTGCCAGCACGTAGAAAGAAATGGAAACCCACCGCGGCTTTTTCTGCTGGTGGAAGGAAATACCCCCACCCACCAGCAAGCCCGCGAGGCCCATAAGTATTACAGACCACCACATTTAGGCTGCACCGCTTCCGGATGCTTCCTGAGCGGGCTTGCGGAGGCTGTCCACCCAATTCCGCAGGAGCTGTGCTCCGGCGTCGCCTGACTTCTCCGGGTGGAACTGTGTGGCGCAGAGGGGGCCGTTCTCCACTGCGGCAATGAAGCGTGCACCGTGCTCTGACCACGTCACCATGGGAGGAGCCATCCGGGGCTGAACGACGTCGAAATTCCATTCTTGAACACCGTAGGAGTGCACAAAGTAGAAACGTTCCTGTTCAACTCCGGCAAAGAGCTTGGAGCCTTCCGGGACGTCCACGGTGTTCCAGCCCATGTGCGGAACCACGGGAGCGGGAAGGAGCTCAACCTTGCCGGGCCATTCGGCCATACCTTCGGATTCGGTGCCATGCTCAACACCGGCTTCGAAGAGGACCTGCAAGCCTACGCAGATGGCCAGTACAGGACGACCACCGGCAACCCTGCGTCCGATCATACGGATGGCATCAACGGACTTAAGTTCCTTCATCACAGTCTCGTAAGCACCGACTCCGGGCACCACCAGACCATCAGCATTGAGGACGTCCTCAGGCTTTGAACTGAGCACCACGTGGGCGCCGGCGCGTTCAAGAGCGCGCACAGCGGACCTCACGTTGCCCGATCCATAGTCGAGGACGGTGACAGTGGGCTTGCCCTCAGGCGACTCCGGCTTTACGGACGCTATGGCGTCGGCCACAGCTCCGTTGTTCAGAATCTGGCCGCTCACAGCGCGCCTTTGGTGGACGGAATGCCCTCCACACGGGGATCGGACTCAACAGCTGCACGCAGCGCGCGGGCAAAGGCCTTGAACTGGGCCTCAACGATGTGGTGGGGGTCGCGGCCAGCCAGCACATTCATGTGGAGACAGATGCCGGCGTGCAGCGTGATGGCTTCAAAGACGTGTCGCGTCAACGATCCCGTGAAGTGTCCGCCGATCAGGTGGTATTCCTGTCCGGCCGGCTCGCCACCGTGCACCAGGTAGGGACGTCCGGAGACATCGACGACGGCGTGCGCCAAGGCTTCGTCCAAAGGAACCGTTGCTTCACCGAAGCGACGAATGCCGGCCTTGTTGCCCAAGGCTGTGCGAAGGACCTCGCCAAAGGTGATGGCAACGTCTTCCACGGTGTGGTGCGCGTCAATGTGGGTGTCCCCAGTGGCCTTGACGGTCATGTCAATCAGGGAGTGCTTGCACAGGGCCGTCAGCATGTGGTCATAGAACGGAACCGAGGTGCTGATATCCGAGACACCTGAACCGTCCAGGTTAATCTCCACCAGGACCGACGATTCACTGGTGGTGCGCTCCATGCGCGCGGTGCGGGCAGCGGTCGGCATGGCGCCGGTTTCGCTCATTGGGACGTCCTTATACACGAAGGGTGGGTTGGGTCTAGGAACAAGTTTAGGCGCGGTGTGGCGTGGCGCCGTCCAGTAGGGTTTCCAAAGCCTCCAGGAAGGCAGTGGTTTCCGGCTCCGTTCCTGCGGTGACACGCAAATGCCCGGGGATGCCGACATCTCGAATCAGCACACCGGCCTCGAGCAGGCCCTGCCAGATGGCGTGCGGCTCCTCCAGTCCGCCGAAGAAGACATAGTTGGAGTCGGAAGCAGCAGGCTTGAGGCCCATGCGAAGCAGTTCAGTAACAATCCTGTCGCGTTGGACCTTGATGTCTTCGACGTCGGCCATGAGGGCTTCGCGGTGGTTCAGCGCAGCGAGGGCGGTTGCCTGGGTAACAGCAGACAGGTGGTACGGAAGGCGAACCAACCGAATAGCATCGGTGACTTCAGGAGCCGCCGCCATGTACCCGAGCCTGGCACCGGCAAGGGCGAAGGCCTTACTCATGGTGCGCGAGACAATCAGCCGCTCACGTCCGGGCAGCAGGGTCAGGGCGCTCGGCGTATTGTCGTGCGCGAACTCGTGGTAGGCCTCGTCCACGATCACTATGGCCTGGCTGGCTTCGCCGGCCTCGTAAACGGCCTCGACGACGTCCAATCCCAAGCCCGTGCCCGTGGGGTTGTTGGGCGAGCACAGGAAAACAATGTTGGCACCCGTTTCGCGGACCTGGGCAGCGGCCGATTCGGCGTCCAGCCCGTAATCGTCCGCGCGGACTCCGGAGACATACTCAGTGTCAGTGCCACTCGCTAGCAGGGGGTACATGGAGTACGTGGGAGGGAACCCCAAGGCTTTGCGGCCAGGTCCACCAAAGGCCTGGAGGATCTGCTGCAGAACTTCATTGGAGCCATTGGCGGCCCAGATGTTATCCGGAGAGAGTCCGTGGCCCAAGTATTCGGCAAGGGCTTGGCGGAGTTCAGTGAATTCTCGATCCGGGTAACGGTTGAGTCCCGTGGCCGCGGCGGCGACGGCCTCAGTGATAGCGGCCTGGACGTCGGCAGGGACACCATGAGTGTTCTCGTTGACGTTGAGCAGGACGGGGACATCAAGCTGCGGTGCGCCGTAGGGGCTCAGTCCACGCAGGTTGGTCCGAAGGGGAAGTCGGTCAAGTCGCTCAAGCTGGTCACTCACCAACCCAGTTTAAGGGGCGGCCGGGACTGCCGACTAACTGTGACGCCCGACCATCGGTTTTCGAAGACGCTGAGCGGATCAGTTTGCAGGGACGAACAGCTGCTGGCCGGGCAGGATACGGCCGCCCCGGAGGTCGTTCAGCTGGATGATCTCGGCGATGACATCACGGGGGTCCCGCTCCGGGGCAGCCGCGCCTGCGATGCCCCACAGTGACTGGCCCGGCTGGACCGTGACCGTGACCGCAACAGGCGGACGCAGTTGAGACTGCGAGTCTGCGGCCTTTGCCGGGGAGTTGATAAAACCGGCAAGACTCAGCAACGCCGCCACCAACAGCATGGCTGGGATGCCGAAGAAGACGATCCGTCCACGGCGGGTGAGGCGCAGGCGAGCTGGCGCCTGAGTAGTGCGGAAATCAGCGAACGTAGTGACTGCGGACATGAGCTGAGCCCTTCTGAGCTATTGCCAGGCTCCGGAGTGCCCGGTGCTTGGCTGCCAATTCTTGGTGTTCCCCTGCCGTGACCCCCGATGTTCGAACGCTTTGTTCGAACATCCGGCTTCAGCATCAGGTTTATAGAACACATATTCGAACCTTGCTATGACATTTTTAGCACTTATCAACGAACGGTGTCGAGACTCGCTAGAACAAATGTTTGATAAACGCCTGTGCCTGCCCTACGTTTGAGTGAAGAAACAGCACTGTTTCAGTGGAACAGGAGGGTCTGACATTTTTTTCAGACCCGACAACCCCGGGCACTCATCGGGGCGGAATGGAAAGGCATTGGCGAACATGGCAGCGAAAGCCACAGGCGGCGGGGCACCCCTGCGGAGCCAACAGCCTCAAAAGAGTCCCAAAAGCCTGACTGTCCGGCAGAAAAAGATCCTGGAGACCATCCAGCGATCGGTCAATGACAACGGCTACCCGCCCAGCATGCGTGAAATCGGCGACACCGTGGGTCTGGCCAGTTTGTCCAGCGTCACGCACCAGCTGTCCCAGCTGGAGAAGCTCGGTTACCTCCGCAGGGATCCCAAGCGCCCACGCGCCATGGAAGTTCTGATGCCCCTCACCCTCGATGGCGGATCCATTCCCGGCGTCGACGCTCCTGCTACCCTTCGCAGCGCCGGCGGACTTGCCGTCACTGAACTCGCCAGCGCCAGTGATACCGCCATGGTCCCGTTGGTGGGACGCATCGCAGCCGGTGGCCCGATCCTGGCTGACCAGACGGTGGAAGACGTCCTGGCACTCCCCCGGCAACTTGTGGGGCATGGCGAACTGTTCATGCTGAAGGTAGCCGGCGATTCCATGATTGACGCCGCCATCTGTGATGGCGACTGGGTAGTGGTCCGGCGCCAGAACGATGCCATCAACGGCGACATCGTTGCCGCCCTGCTGGATGACGAAGCAACAGTGAAGACATTCCGGCAGCGGGATGGCCACACCTGGCTGCTCCCGCAGAATACCCAGTACGAGCCCATCCTCGGAGATCAAGCCACCATCATGGGCAAGGTCGTTTCCGTACTGCGCTCCCTCTAAGCGCGCCCGGCGGGCTTAGCTGCAGGCCTTGCTCACGGGGTCTTAGCCGAGCCCAGACGCTCCAAGACACCACGCACCACTGTCCGGTCCGTCGTAGCCCAGAACGGCGGCAGGGCAGCGCGCAGGAAGCCCCCATAGCGCTCCGTCGACAGCCGCGAGTCGAGTACCGCCACAACCCCTTTGTCTCCCGTAGAGCGGATAAGCCGGCCTGCGCCCTGAGCCAGGCGAATGGCAGCGTGAGTGGCTGACACAGCCATGAAACCGTTCCCGCCCGATTGGGCCACTGCCCTGGAACGTGCGGTCATCAGGGGATCATCAGGACGTGGGAAGGGTATGCGGTCAATGACCACCAGACGGCATGAGCCACCGGGAACGTCGACGCCTTGCCATAGTGACATGGTTCCGAAGAGGCACGTGTCAGGCTCGTCCGCGAACTGCTTCACCAGGGCCGCCATGGTGGATTCGCCTTGGCAGAGGATATCCACGTCCAACCGGAGCCGCATGGCATCGGCGGCTTCTTCGGCTGCACGCCGTGAAGAGAACAGGCAAAGCGCTCCGCCGCCGGATGCGCGGATGAGGTCTTCCAACTCGTCCAGCGCCTCAGGCGAGGTGCCGCGGCCCGGCTTGGGCAGGTGCTTTGCGACGTATAAGACACCTTGCTTGGGATAGTCAAAGGGCGAACCGACATCGATTCCGGTCCAGCTCGGTGCACCGTCGCCAATCAGGCCAAGACCACCAGCCGCTGGTTCGAAGGCCGAGCCAATGGCCAGCGTGGCGGAGGTCAGCACCACGGTGTGGCCGGCAAAGAGGCCCTCCCGAAGCCGCCCTGCGACACTGAGCGGGGCGATATTGATGAGAGCCGGAGCTGTCTCGTCCGGTGGCGAGTAGCCCTGCTGGGGGTCGAACGTGCTGTTCCGCGAGAACCAGACCACTTCGCGGTTCTCTTTGGCGGCCAGCATCCGCTCGCACAATTCCAGGATGAGCATAAGCCGTGATCGGGCGAGTTGCCGTCCACCGTCCACAGCGTTAGAGGAATCGGTCTTCGAATCCGAGAGCGCCGCGCGTGTGGCGTCGCGCAATTGGTCCAGGCAATCGAGTTGTTCGTCGTTGAGGCCATTGGGCAACAAACCGTTGGGCACGCCGGCTATGGCCATGTCCAAGCTGTCCGCAGCGGCGTTGAGGGCATCCACAGTGATGGCCGTGTGTTTACGGGCACTGGATGCTGCCGCGTGGACCATGGCAACGGACAGCTGCCCTGAAACGGCACCTGTTACCCGGTCCTGAAGCTCATGCGCCTCATCAACCACCACCACGTCATACTCGGGCAATACAGCCAAGCCTTCGAAGGCGCTGACAGCCAGCATGGCGTGGTTGGTGACCACGACGTCGGCCTCTCCCGCCCTTGAGCGGGCCAGCTCGCTGAAGCACTCTTCCGCCACGGGGCACTTCTGGGCACCCAGGCACTCCATGGACGTCACGGATACTTGCCGCCAGGCTCTGTCAGTGACACCAGGCATGAGTTCGTCGCGGTCTCCGGTGGTGGTCTTCTCCGCCCATTCCCGGAGGCGGACCACTTCCTTACCCAACTGGGATTGCGGGCCGCCCATAGACGCGGCGAAGTGCGGGACGCTGGTGTCCTCCCCCAGGGAGAACAGCTGTCCTTCGGAGGGCTCCTCGCTGGGGAACCCGCCTTCGAGTTTCTGCAGGCACACGTAATTGGCCCTGCCTTTGACCAGCGCCACATTGACCGGTCGCTCAAGGGCAGGGTTGATGGTCTCCAGCAGCCGGGGAAGGTCCCGGCCCACGATCTGGGTCTGGAGTGCCAAGGTGGCGGTGGACACCAGGGTCGGTTTGTCGCTGTCCATGGAATGAGCGATCAACGGAATCAGGTAAGCCAGTGACTTACCCGTTCCGGTTCCCGCCTGCACCAGTAGATGCTCCCCGGTCTCTATGGCCCGGGTGACATGCTTGGCCATTTCGTGCTGGCCGGCACGGCTTTGTCCGCCCATACCTGCAACAGCCCGGTCCAACAACTCGAGGGTGGCCTTCTCCCCCTCCGACTTGACGGCATCCGCCGCCACCTTCTCAACCATTGCTGACGAATGACTCCAGCTCGGCGGCCAGACCTTCGCGCACCATGACAACTACGCGGGTCCCGTTCTCCTCATGCTCGAGGCTAAGGATTTCCGAGTCGGAGTTGTGCAACTTGTTGATCATTTCCCCGCGCTCGTAGGGAATGAGCAGTTCAAGGCGCACACCAGGCCGGGGAATGGACCTGCTGATGTCTTCGAGCAGTTCCGCGATGCCCTGCCCCGTGCGGGTGGACACCACAGCATGGCGGGGTTCTTTCTGCTTAAGACGCTCCACCACGAAGGGATCAGCTACATCAACCTTGTTGAGGACGATGATCTCGGGAACCTTACGGGCATCCACTTCGGTGAAAACGGACCTGACCGCTGCAATCTGCCCCTCAGGATCGGGGTGCGATGCATCCACGACGTGGAGGATCAGATCCGAGTCCGCAACTTCTTCCAACGTTGACCGGAAGGCCTCAATCAGCTGGGTAGGCAACGAGCGAACGAAGCCGACGGTGTCTGCGAGGGTGTACCCGATGCCGTCCGGCGTTTGCGCCTTACGGACCGTGGGATCAAGGGTGGCGAACAGGGCGTTCTCCACCAGGACACCGGCGTCAGTGAGGCGGTTGAGGAGGGAGGACTTGCCAGCGTTCGTGTACCCGGCAATAGCTACTGACGGGACAGCGTTACGACGGCGGTTGGCCCGCTTGGTCTCCCGCGCAGGCTTCATTGCGGCGATTTCACGACGCAGCTTGGCCATACGGGTACGGATTCGCCGCCGATCAAGTTCGATCTTGGTTTCACCAGGACCACGGGAGCCCATGCCGGCGCCCGCTCCACCCACCTGGCCACCAGCCTGGCGGGACATGGAGTCACCCCAACCACGAAGCCTCGGGAGCAGGTACTCGAGCTGCGCGAGCTCAACCTGCGCCTTGCCTTCGCGGCTCTTGGCGTGCTGGGCAAAGATGTCAAGGATCAACGTGGTGCGGTCAACTACCTTGACCTTCACGATGTCCTCAAGTCCACGTCGCTGAGACGGCGCAAGCTCGGTATCAACCACCACGGTGTCGGCGCCGGTGGCTGCGACGATGTCCTTAAGCTCCTGGGCCTTACCGGAACCAAGGAACGTCCCGGGGTCCGGCTTCTGTCGGCGCTGAACCAGGCCGTCCAGCACCTCGGATCCAGCCGTCTCGGCAAGTGCGGCAAGCTCACGCAGACTGTTCTCCGCATCCGCGAGGGTCCCCTCGGTCCACAGGCCCGCCAGTACAACGCGCTCGAGGCGCAGCTGCCGGTATTCGACCTCGGTGACGTCCTCAAGTTCGGTGGACAGTCCCGCGGTACGCCGGAGGGCGCGGCGTTCAGCCAGGTCTTCCTGGTCGCCGTCGTAGATGCTGTGTTCCTGGTCCAGCGTGGAAATCGCCTGCGCCTTGCCGAACACACCATTGGCGTCGTTGTCGTCGGATGCCTGCGCAGGTACATCCTTGGAAAGAATCCGGTCGATGACGGCCTGGATTTGTTCAGGACTCATGTCCTGGGCGTCGGAATCGGATCCGGAGTGCTTCTGGGTGGTCATGGTCTCCTTAGACTGTTCGGCAATTCCAGAATAGTGCTGTTTGGTGCTCGATGGGGCGCTATTCGCGCTGGGCTGACGGGCATCGGCCAAAAGGGCCTCCTGTGTGCTGAACGGCAACCTCCCGTCAGGGAGGCGGCTGCTGTAACAATGGCGTGGTGGAATCCGCGGGGAGGGTCCTTGGGCCGAGGTGAGGATTCTTTGCCGGTGGCAACGCAGGGGGCCACGTACAACATGGCGGTTCACTGCGAATGAGCGGACGGGATCTTCAGAGTGTCCGGCTCCACTACGAGGAGCTATGGACAGAGCCTTCGGGACCTGCCGGGCGGAAGGGCCGGGCCGGGCTAAATGCCAAACCGGGCCCGCGTCGCGGGCGGTGCCATTAAACGCCTGATGACTCAGGCATTTCGGCTGATTACTCAAAGATCAAGAACATGCGCTCCACTTTAGCAGCCGCTGTCAAACAGGCGGCGGAAGGAGGCGGTTTCCCTTGCTGACGATAGCCAACTAATCTGGCAAATTATGGAGTCTGCACACTATTTCACCGCCCAACCGGCCGGACCGTTCACCCGCAAGCCACTGACAGTGGAACTTGCTGGAGCCACGCGCCGGCTGCAGACCTCGTCGGGTATCTTCAGCCCCGACGGCGTGGACAAAGGTACCGCGGTTCTCTTCGCCGAAGTTCCCCCGCCGTCGCCGAAGGGGCACTTGCTGGACATCGGCTGCGGCTGGGGTCCGATTGCCCTCACTTTGGGCTTGATGGCACCACATGCTCATGTTCACGCCGTTGACGTCAATGAGCGATGCATCACGTTGACCAACGAGAACGCTGCTGCGCTCGGCCTCACGAACGTCACCGCCAGCCTCCCGCACGAGGTGGATCCCGCCGTCGAATTCGACACGATCTGGTCCAACCCGCCTATCCGCATCGGCAAGGACGAACTTCACTCTCTGCTGCTGACGTGGCTGCCCCGGCTGGCGCCAGGCGGCAGCGCTTGGTTGGTCGTTCAGAAAAACCTGGGCTCGGACTCGCTCCAACGGTGGCTAGCGACAGAACTGGACAGTACTTACACGGTCTCCCGTGAAAGTACCTCCAAGACGTTCAGGATCATCAGGGTCCGGAAAGCGTCCCTGTAGCCACGATGACTGCGGGACCGCTGAGTTCCACATGCTCGCGTCCGCCTGCGCCGGGGATGAACTTCACGGCCACCACACCGCCCGGTACGTTGACGTGCCAGTCGTTGGGAGCCGAGTCGCCGGCCCAGTGACGAATGGCGACGGCGGCGGCGCACGCGCCGGTGCCACAGGACTGCGTCTCCCCCACACCTCGCTCGTGCACGCGCATGGTGATGGTTCCTACGCCGTCCGCCACCAGCGGCTCTGCGGGAACCACGAACTCGACGTTGGTTCCGTTGACAGGCTTGGGATCCACCACGGGGACTTTGAAAAGCTGCGTGGCCGTGAGCTCGCTGAGTTCGGCCAGTGCAACCACCGTGTGAGGATTACCCATGCTCACCGAGAGGCCGGGCCGGGCAACTTCCAAGCCGTCTGCGCTGACCAAGGCATCCATGGCCTTGCTCTTGGCCTCATCCGGGAAGATGAACTCCCACGGGCCCATATCCACGGCATAGCCATTGGCTGTCCGTACCACCTTCTTGACTCCACCGCGGGTGCCAATTGCAAGTGTCTGCCCGGGTCCCAGGTCCACCAAACCCTCGGCAATGAGGAAATGGACGAAGACACGCACTCCATTGCCACACATTTCCGAGAGTGAACCGTCACCGTTGCGGTAATCCATGAACCACTCCGCCTCGGGATCCTGTTCCAGGGCAACGCGGCCTTCAGGGAGGAAGCGGGACGGCACCGCCCGAATAAGGCCGTCGCCACCGATGCCTACATGGCGGTCGCACAACTGCGCCACGTGCTCGGCGGTGATCTCGTGGGCGTCACCGGGATCAGCAATCAGGACAAAGTCGTTGCCCGTTCCGTGGCCCTTTGAAAAAGCCAGACCTGCAAGGCTGGAAAGTGTCACCGGAGCATCCGCATTTGCGGGCTGCCGGGCGGGAACTGCGGCGGTTTCATCCATGGATCTAGGCTACCCGCCACGCGTGTTCGGCCAGAAATTGCCCCGGCTACTTTCCGGCCGCCAGAGTTGCCTCGACCGCCTTGGCCACGAGCTCCGGATCCTGCCAATCGAGCCAGGTGATGCGTGGGTCTGCCCTGAACCACGTCAGCTGGCGCCTCGCAAACTGCCGGGTAGCCACGATGGTTTCCTCGGCGGCAGCATCGACGGTCATCACGCCGTCCAGAACTTTCAGGAATTGGGCGTAACCCAAAGCGCGCGACGCCGTCTTGCCCCTGCGCAATCCGATGGCGTCAAGCCGCGCAACTTCCTCTTGGAGACCTTCCTCCACCATCCGGTGCACCCGCAGTGCCAGACGTTCCCGCAGTTGTTCACGATCCACCTCCAGCCCGATCTGAAGAGCGGGCTGAAAATACTCGCGCTGTGGCATGAACGAACTGAAAGGACGACCGGTCAGACCGTGCACCTCCAGAGCCCGGATCACGCGCCGGGCATCGCCGAGGCGGGCCGCGGACACGGGATCCACTTCTTCAAGCCGGGCACGCAACGGCGCAAGCCCTTGCACTTGGAACTCTTCTTCCAGGCGCTTACGGAGTTCGGGATCTGTTCCAGGAAATTCCAGAACGTCCAGGGCGGCGCGAACATAGAGACCGGAACCGCCCACAAGGATGGCACGCTTTCCCCGCGAGTGAATATCACTAATGGCCGAGCGGCATTCACGTTGGAAGTCCGCCACGCTGGCTTCCTGGGTGACCTCCATGATGTCCAGCAAATGGTGCGGCACACCGCGTTGTTCATCCCTGGTGATCTTGGCGGTTCCAATGTCCATGCCCCGGTAAAACTGCAGGGCGTCGGCATTGATGACTTCACCGTTCAAGGCCAGGGCAAGGTTGACGCCCAGATCCGATTTACCTGAACCCGTGGGACCAACAACGGCAATGACAGGCTGCGGAAGTTCCTGGCTGAAGTGCGACATAGGATCCTGTGGTCCGCCCTTAGGCGCGACGAACAGGCAGCGACGGCATGCCCAACGACACACCTGTCTTCCCTGAAGCAGCTCCTGCTGCGGGGACTCCACAGGAATCAGCCTGTGACCGATCCCAGGCATCGCCTGCACGGGAGCGGCGCAGGACGTAATCCTCCGGAGTTCCCGGATCAGCTACCAGGTGGAACGCAGCGGCCTCGGTAATGGTGACCGTGACGAAGTCGCCCGGCCGCGGAGTCCCGGCACCGGCAGGTACGGAGAAGTGCACCAGCCTTTGGTCCTTGGACCGACCGGACAGCCTGTGTGTCTCTCCTGCTTTCCGTCCTGACTGCGCCGTGACCAGGACCTCCACTTGACGGCCCAGCTGCTTGGCGTTCTCCTCAGCAGCTATGCGGTCCTGCAACGCCGTGAGACGCTCGTAGCGCTCCTGCACCACGGCCTTGGGAAGTTGCTCCGGAAGGTCAGCAGCCGGGGTGCCTGGCCGCTTTGAGTACTGGAACGTGAAGGCGGAGGCAAACCGCGATTTCTCCACGACATCCAGGGTTGCCTGGAAATCTTCCTCGGTTTCGCCCGGGAAGCCAACGATGATGTCCGTAGTGATGGCGGCATGGGGAATGCGTTCACGCACCTTGTCCAGGATCCCCAGGAACTTGCTGGAACGGTAGGAACGGCGCATGTCCTTCAGCACCTTGTCCGAGCCGGACTGCAGCGGCATGTGCAATTGAGGCATGGCGTTAGGTGTCTCAGCCATCGCATCAATGACGTCGTCGGTGAATGCTGCGGGATGCGGGCTGGTGAAACGAACGCGTTCCAACCCTTCAATTGCACCGCAGGCACGCAGGAGTTTGGAGAATGCCTGACGGTCACCGAATTCCACACCGTACGAATTCACGTTCTGGCCGAGCAACGTGACTTCAACAGCGCCGTCATCAACGAGCGCCTGGATTTCGGCCAGGATCTCCCCCGGACGCCGGTCTTTCTCCTTGCCACGAAGCGAAGGCACAATGCAGAACGTGCAGGTGTTATTGCAGCCCACGGAGATGGAAACCCACCCGGCATACACGGAGTCACGCTTGGTGGGCAGTGTAGACGGAAACACGTCCAAGGATTCGAGAATCTCCAGTTGTGCCTCATTGTTATGCCGTGCGCGCTTGAGCAGGGCTGGCAGTGCCCCCACATTGTGGGTTCCAAACACGGCGTCGACCCACGGCGCCTTCTTCACGATGGTTTCGCGGTCCTTCTGGGCCAGGCAACCGCCAACAGCAATCTGCATGGAGGGGTTCGCCTCTTTGACCTGCCGCAGCTGGCCGAGGTTTCCGTAGAGTTTGTTGTCTGCGTTCTCACGGACAGCACAGGTGTTGAAGACCACCACATCCGCAACCTCCCCGTCAGCGGGCACGTAGCCGGCTTCTTCGAGAAGTCCAGCCATGCGCTCTGAATCATGGACGTTCATCTGGCAGCCGAAAGTCCGAACCTGATAGGTCCTGGGCTCTGTACCAGTACTGGGCTCCACGGAAGGAGAGATGGCAGCTGATGGGGAGGGAATGGTCAAACTCACTACTCAAGGGTACCGGCTTCAGCCAGCACCTCACCGACGATTCTGAAGGCCATGGAAGGGGCGTAGCCTTTGCGTGCAAGCATCGAGGCCAGCCGGCGGGTGTACTTGTCCCGCTCTGCCCGACCGCTTAGATCCATACTGGGCCGCAGCTTGCGCCGAACCAGCTCCCGGGCAGCCAATTCCTCATCTTGGTCGCTGAGCTGCGATAGTGCTTCTTCAGCCGCATCCAGCTCGATGCCTTTGTCTGCCAGTTCGCGACGGATGGCGCCCTTCGCAAGCTTTTTGCTTTGCGAGCGGCTTCTGACCCACATCCTGGCAAACTCGGCATCATCGATCAGCTGAACTTCTTCGAAGCGATCCAAGACTGCCTCGGCCACGTCCTCGGGAACGTTCCGCTCCGCGAGCTTCCGGGACAACTGCAGCCGGCTCCGCGGCGCCATCGTCAACTGCCTCAAGACGATGGCACGCGCCACGGATTCGGGATCAGGTTCAGGATCGGCCGCTACGGAAGAATCCGGATCCGGCCGTCTTCTAGCCGTCAACGGCCTTCAGCTTCGGGGAATCTTCTTCAACCTTGGCGACGCCCACGCCGAGCTTTTCCTTGATCAGGCGCTCCAGCTCCTGGGCGAGCTCAGGGTTGTCGCGCAGGAAGCGACGCGAGTTCTCCATGCCCTGGCCCAGTTGATCGCCATCGTAGGTGAACCACGAACCCGATTTCTTGATGATGCCGTGCTCCACACCCATGTCAATGATGCCGCCCTCGCGGGAGATGCCCTGACCGTAGATGATGTCGAACTCGGCGATCTTGAAGGGCGGTGCCATCTTGTTCTTGACGATCTTTGCCTTGGTGCGGTTACCGACGGAGTCCGCGCCTTCCTTCAGGGTCTGAATGCGGCGAACATCGATTCGTACTGACGCATAGAACTTCAGCGCCTTACCACCCGTGGTGGTTTCCGGAGATCCGAAGAACACGCCGATCTTTTCACGCAGCTGGTTGATGAAGATGGCGGTGGTCTTGGTCTGGCTCAAGCGACCGGTGATCTTACGCAGTGCCTGGCTCATGAGCCTGGCCTGGAGGCCAACGTGGGAGTCGCCCATTTCGCCTTCGATTTCAGCGCGGGGTACCAAGGCAGCCACGGAGTCGATGACCACGATGTCCAGCGAGCCGGAACCCACCAGCATGTCCATGATTTCGAGGGCTTGCTCGCCGGTGTCCGGCTGGGAGACCAAGAGTGCATCCGTGTCCACGCCGAGCTTGGCGGCGTAGTCCGGGTCAAGCGCGTGTTCGGCGTCGATGAAGGCCGCGATGCCGCCGGCGCGCTGTGCATTGGCTACGGCGTGAAGTGCCACGGTGGTTTTACCCGAGGATTCCGGACCGTAGATTTCCACGACGCGGCCACGTGGCAGGCCACCAATGCCAAGGGCGACATCCAGTGCAATGGAGCCGGTGGGAATGACCTCAATCGGTGCCCGGGTGTCATCACCCAGACGCATGATAGAGCCTTTACCGAACTGCTTGTCGATCTGGGCAAGCGCTGCTTCGAGCGCCTTCTCACGATCCGGGGCTGCCGCCATGGTTCACACCTCTGATGCTTTCTCGCTGTGGAGTGGCCTGAAAGGCCGCTTTCCTGTCATGTCAGACGCTATTACGGCGCCCTGACATTTTTACAAGCCAACCCCTGCTATGTGGATAAACAGGAGTGTCGGCATGCCCCGGACGCGTCGTTCAGGATCAATTTTCCTCTTTCAGGAGCATATCCCCATCCGAACAGATATTCGAATGACGGGCACGGTGTGTCTTCCGGGGCCCTTTACCCCAGCGAGACACATGTGGTCAGTTTGAGGCCGGCTTGATGTCCTTGCCCAGCCTTCGCTCGGGAGGGACATCCTGAACCTCGCACACAGCCAACCACACCTCGCGGGGTTGGTAGCCGGAGGCCAACGCCTCTTCGGCGGTCCGTCCACCCACACCGGCGAGTACCAGGGAGCTGGCCAGGACCCGGGAGTAGCCTGCCCCGAATTCGTCGTCCATTAGTCGCCAAAAGTCACTTGCCCTCACCGATAGAGTCTCTCATGGCGCCGGACTCTAGAATGGTTGCCATGAGCAATCCTCTCCAGAGCACGCCCGGTCCGGCCGTGCCAGGCGACGCCGTGGACGACGCCCTCCAGCAGGTGGAACACCAGCTGAGCCTGCTCTGGCGCCGCGCCCGTTCGATCTCCCATCAGTTGTCACGCCAAGTCCACCCGGACATGGAACCTGCTGCCTACGGGCTCCTTACGGTCATCCGCAGGGAAGGGCCCATCCGGCTCACGGACCTTGCCACCTGCATTGGGGTTGGCAAGCCGTCTGTGAGCCGTCAGATCGCCTTCCTGGAGAGCATCGGCCTCGTCTACAAGGAGGCAGACCCGCAGGACGGCAGGGCCCAATCCATCCGGTTGACGGACAAGGGTGAGGAGAAGATGCACCAGGTCCAGGACGCACGGAGGCAGGTATTCCGTGAACGACTCGGCGAATGGCCGCTGGAGGACGTCCAAACCTTGGCTGACTATATGGGCCGCCTTAACGCCATTTACGGTGATGGCGTCCTCAACGTCAAGGATTCAGGGCTCGACGTCGAGGACAAAACCGAGGCCGTTTGAGCAGCACCCGCCCCAACGGACATTCCGCGCATTCGACGAAAAAGGTCCCCAGCCTCAGGCTGGGGACCTTCTCCATGACTATGGTGGAACGGTTACCGGGCTCCGGAGAGCATTCCCTGCGGGAAATCGTCCGTGAGGTCCAGATCGCGACCATAACGCTGGGAGAATTCCTGCGGAACAGTGTCCGGAACTGCAACACCTTCTGCGACGGCCACGCGATCGCTGACTTCGCGAAGCATGTGGGACAGCGGAACATCCAGGGCTGTGCAGATAGAAGACAGGAGCTCGGAAGAAGCCTCCTTTTGGCCGCGTTCAACTTCACTCAAGTAGCCGAGTGAAACGCGGGCGCTGTGCGAAACCTCGCGGAGGGTACGGCCCTGACGCTGGCGGACATCGCGCAGTACATCACCGATCTCGTGGCGTAGTACAACCATTTTGCGCTCCTTCTGCTCGCTCTGTGTCTGATCAGCCAAGCCCACATCCTTCCAGCGGACAACGCCGTTTACGGATACGGGCTGCTTTACCATCTGTATCGCCTTGCTCCCTCAGTCATCCGGTTCGCTGGCTGGCGGACCGGGTTGGTTTTTACATCCTAGGCGCCCCGGCTCTTCCGAAGCGACACAATGACACAACTATTGGCAATCAGTTTTTGTTCCCGACTACTTTACGAACGGTAACCAACGTCACTCAGGGCAGCAAGCAGACGCGCCACGGCGGCCTCGCAGGCTTGTTCTCTGATGGAATGCCTGTCCCCCGAGAAACGGTATTCAAACGACTCGGTTCCGGTTTTTCCGGCGATTCCGATGAACACAGTTCCTACTGCTTTGCCGTCGTGCGCCTCGGGTCCCGCCACACCCGTGGTGGAAATCCCGAGGTCGGCGCCGCAGACCCGCCGCGCGCCGTCGGCCATTGCTTCGGCCACCTGGCCGTCAACGGAGCCAGCTGCTGCAAGCAGTTCCTGCGACACGCCCAGGACGCCGGCCTTCACCGAGTTCTGGTAGGCAATCACTCCGCCCTGCAGCATCCCGGACGCGCCCGGCGTGTTGGCCAGCATTGCGGCCACCATTCCGGCTGTCAGCGACTCTGCCGTGGCCACGGTGAGTTTGTTCCCGATAGCCATGGCGACCGCAGCCGTGGCTGTCTGCGCAGCGGAGGATGCACCTTCTCGGAACGTCATGCACGCCGCCCTGCCGCCCGTAGCTTCAGTGCCTGGACCACATATTCCACTCCGGTCCACAGAGTGATGGCAAGGGCCGCCATCATGACCCAGAATGCGACGTCACCCAGCCAGGGAGCGATTGCTTTCAGCGGAAGTAGGTAGAGGAAGATGGCCACGGTTTGGACCACTGTTTTCAGCTTGCCGCCCCGTGAAGCCGGCATGACACCGTAGCGGATAACGACAAACCGAAGCGCAGTAATCCCCCACTCCCGCACGAGGATCAGGATGGTCACCCACCACGGCAACTCCCCCAGGATGGACAGGAGAACCAGCGCGGAACCGATCAGCAGCTTGTCGGCAATGGGATCGGCGATCTTGCCGAAGTTGGTGATCAGGCCCCGCGCCCTGGCGATGTCGCCGTCGAGCTTGTCCGTGTAGATGGCAACGGCGAAAGCCACAACGGCCGCCCAACGCCAGATCCCGTACTCGCCGTCGTCGGCCACAAGGAACCAAACGAAGAACGGAACCAGGGCGATGCGGAGCATGGTGAGGATGTTGGGCAGGTTCCAGACGTCGGAACTGCTGGAAGTCGCGTTATCACCCTCGGCTTTAGTCACCCCACAAGGCTACCCTCTTTGGGCTACCGTCCCGTGAGCGACCAAGCGTCCTCGCCGCCCTCTTCGTCATCATTTGGACCGTCGGCGCCGTCGTAATATTCAATGGCCTGCGTCCGGTTATCCAGGTCCGCCTGAACAAGGTCTTCGGCATAACCGCCGACGGCGATGTTCGAGTTCGCGTTATCGCTCAGTGCCGCCGTGTGGGCGTCGGGTGCAGCGGGTGACTCCTGTCCCTTCATCGCCGCCAGAACGGCAGCGAGGTCATCAGGCTTTACCAGGACATCGCGCGCCTTCGAACCCTCCGAGGGGCCCACCACTCCGCGGGATTCCAGCAGGTCCATGAGACGGCCGGCCTTGGCAAAGCCCACTCGAAGCTTTCGCTGAAGCATGGACGTTGAACCGAACTGTGTGGTCACCACAAGCTCCGTTGCCTGGAGCAGGACTTCGAGGTCGTCTCCGATGTCGTCGTCGATCTGCTTCTTGGGCGCCTCTGCAGCGACGTCGTCGCGGTAGACGGCCTGCAGCTGCCCCTTAACGTGCTCCACAACCTTATGGATCTCCGATTCCGTGACCCAGGCGCCCTGGACACGCATGGCCTTGGAAGCACCCATCGGAAGGAACAGCGCGTCGCCTTGTCCGATCAGCTTCTCGGCGCCCGGCTGATCCAACACAACACGGGAGTCCGTGACGGACGATGTGGCAAACGCCATACGGGATGGAACGTTCGCCTTGATCAGGCCAGTGACAACATCCACGGATGGACGCTGGGTTGCCAGCACCAAGTGGATGCCGGCGGCACGTGCGAGCTGGGTGATGCGGACAATCGAGTCTTCGACGTCGCGTGGGGCAACCATCATGAGGTCGGCGAGCTCGTCAACGATCACCAGCAGGTACGGGTAAGGCTTGATGATGCGCTTGGAGTCCACCGGCGGCACAACCTTGCCGGCCCTGACCGCTTTGTTGAAGTCGTCAATGTGCTTGTAGCCGTAGTTGGCGAGGTCGTCGTAACGGGCGTCCATCTCACGAACCACCCACTGTAGGGCCTCGGCGGCCTTCTTGGGGTTGGTGATGATGGGCGTGATGAGGTGCGGGACGCCCTCGTAGGCCGTGAGTTCCACGCGCTTGGGATCCACCATGACCATCCGCACCTCATCCGGCGTGGCGCGCATGAGGATGGAGGTGATCATGGAGTTCACAAAGCTCGACTTACCAGCACCGGTGGCACCGGCGACGAGCAAGTGGGGCATCTTGGCGAGGTTGGCTACAACGTAACCACCCTCGACGTCCTTGCCCACACCCATGACCATCGGGTGGTCCGTCCGGCGCGCATTCTGGCTCCGCAGCACATCGCCAAGCGACACCGTTTCGCGGTCCGTGTTGGGGATCTCGATGCCAATGGCCGATTTGCCCGGGATGGGGCTCAGGATCCGCACATCACTCGACGCCACGGCATAGGAGATGTTCTTGGACAGGGCAGTGACGCGCTCCACCTTGGTGCCCGGTGACAGTTCAATCTCATAGCGCGTCACAGTAGGGCCGCGGCTGAAGCCCGTCACAGCGGCTTCGACGTTGAACTGCGTAAGGGTGTCCGTCAGGGCGGCGACGACGGCGTCATTGGCTTCCGTCCGCTCCTTCGGGATGGAGCCCGGTGTCAGGTAGTCCGAAGCCGGCAAGGTGTAGGTGACGTCGCCTGCCAGGGACAGTTGCTCTGTGCGTTGCGGGATGGGCGTCTGCGGGAGGGGTGCTCCTGCAGGCTTCGCCGGAACCTGCGCAACTGGAGGTGCGGGTGCGGCCATCTCCGGGGTAAGGATCGGGATGGCTTCGGTGGGGTTCTCGATTCCCGGGGTGGCGCCCAGGCCTTGGGCAGCCTTGATCTTCCCGACGGCGATTTCCGCCTGTGTGGGGCGACGCACCCCCGGCGGAACCCGTGGTGCAGACGTATCTGGATTTTCGTCGTCGTCGACGATTGCGTGCTCGAAGGCCTCGTCCCCGACGTAGCCTTCCAAGGTGGTGTCCGCTTCCTCGTCCTTACCGAAGAAGCGCATGCGCTTTTTCTTCCTGGGCTTGGTAGCGGCCTCATTTTCGTAGAGGTAGCTGCGGTCATGGGCGTCCTTGCCGGACTCGTCCATGAGGTCCACGCCCATGAGGTGCTCGTAAGCACCGCGGATGCGGGAGGGGATGGCACCAAAGGGCGTGGCGGTGACGATCAACAGGGAAACGAAAGCCAGCAATCCGTAGAGAACAACGGGAACAGCCGCGTGGATGGCGGCTAAAGGAGCGGCCGCCAGGAAGCCCAGCATTCCGCCCGCCTTGCGCAAGCCATCGAACCCGTCTGCAACCGTGGGCAGGCCACCAATGACGTGGGCCAGGCCGGAGCCCGCCAGGGTCATGATCATGAAGCCAATGCCTACCCGGTTGTTGCCCCGCCCGTCCTGGGGCTTGCGGAAGAGGCGGAAAGCGCAGACGAACAGCATGAACGGCAGGACCAGGGACATCCAACCGAAAGTGCCATTGACGACGCTGTAGACCATATCCGGAAGCCAACCGGTCAAACCCCACCAGGCAAAGGTGGCGATCGCGACGCCCAACACCAAATTGAACAGCGCCGCACCATCCCGGCGGTCGGCGGGGTCGAGATCGCTGACGTCATAGCCGATGCGCCGGACACCGGCGCCTACAACATGGCCGATCCCCTGCCAGAAACCTGACAGCATGCGCAGCGGCAGCGGCGCTTGGGGCTCGACGGCGGCCCCCTGCTTGGTGCGGGCAGTGCTGCCACGCCCGCTCTTGCTCGCGGCGGCGCTGGTTTTGGATGCAGCTCCGCTGGTTTTGGATGCGGCTGTGCTCCGGCCTGTGCCGCCGGATTTGCTGCTGGAGCTGCCTCGTGGCGTGGAGGTAGTACGGGTCGCCATAAGTGCCACGCTACCGCAAGGGGGCCCGAAATCCGCGGATTTCGGGCCCCCTTGGGCATTCATGTTGCTGGACGGCTAAGCCTCCAGGACCACCGGAATGATCATCGGGCGGCGGCGCAGCTTGCGGTTAACCCAGGTGCCAATGATCCTGCGGACCACCTGCTGCAACTGGTGGTTGGTGTGATCTGCGTGGTTAAGCACAGCGTCTTCGAGCGCGGCGTTGATCTTGGGAATGATCTCGTCGAACACGGAGTCATCCTCGGCTACGCCACGGGCGTGGATCTCCGGGCCGGACACGATCTTGCCAGTAGTGCGGCTGATGACCGTGATAATGGAAATGAAGCCCTCGTCCCCCAGGACCCGGCGGTCCTTGAGATCGGCGTCGGTAATTTCACCCACGCTGGAACCGTCTACGTAGACGAAGCCGACCTCCACTTGGCCGACGATGTTCGCCATGTGGTCCTTGAGGTCAATAACCGTGCCGTTGTCGCTCAGGATGATGCTGTCCGAAGGAACTCCGGACTCAGCGGCTATGTTTCCGTTCGCTATCAAGTGCCGGGTTTCACCATGGACCGGCATCGCATTGAGCGGCTCGAGGATGTTGTAGCAGTAAAGCAACTCGCCGGCTGCTGCGTGTCCGGAGACGTGAACCTTTGCAGTGCCTTTGTGGATCACGTCGGCGCCGAGCTTGAGAAGGCCATTGATGATACGGAAAACGGCGTTCTCATTGCCCGGGATGAGGCTGGAGGCCAGGATGACGGTATCGCCCTTGCCAACGATCACCCGGTGGTCACCGTTGGCCATACGGGAGAGCGCAGCCATCGGCTCACCCTGCGAGCCGGTGGACATGAGAACCACGCGGTCGTCCGGCATGTTGTCGATGTTCTTGATGTCCACCAGGATGCCTTGCGGGACATCGAGGTACCCGAGCTTCGCTGCGATAGCCATGTTCCGGACCATTGAACGGCCAACAAAGGCCACCTTGCGGTTATGTTTGGCTGCGGCATCCAGAACTTGCTGGACACGGTGAACGTGGGACGAGAACGACGCCACGATGATGCGCTTCTTGGCCTGTCCGAACAGCCGGTCCAACGTGGGGCCGATTTCCTTCTCGGCAGTGGTGAAGCCCGGTACATCCGCGTTGGTGGAGTCTGCCATGAAGAGGTCTACGCCCTCTTCACCAAGGCGCGCGAAGTGCCGAAGGTCCGTGATACGGCCATCCAGCGGCAACTGATCCATCTTGAAGTCGCCTGTGTGAAGGACAGTACCGCCCTCGGTGCGGATGAAAACTGCCAACGCGTCCGGAATGGAGTGGTTGACTGCAACGAATTCGCACTCGAACGGGCCGAACTGCTCCACCTGCCCCTCCGTGACGGTCAGCGTGTACGGCTTGATCCGATGTTCCTGAAGCTTGGCCTCCACCAGGGCAAGGGTCAGCTGGGACCCGATCAGGGGGATGTCAGCCTTGAGGCGGAGCAGGTAGGGAACGGCACCAATGTGGTCCTCGTGACCATGGGTCAGGACGACGCCTACGATGTCCTGCAGCCGGTCCTCAATGTAGGAGAAATCAGGCAGGATCAAGTCGACGCCGGGCTGGGTCTCTTCGGGGAAGAGCACGCCGCAGTCAACCACCAGCAGTTTGCCGTCGATTTCGAAGACCGCCATGTTGCGGCCAATCTCTCCCAGTCCACCGAGCGGGACAATCCGCAACGTGCCTTTCGGCAGTTTTGGCGGAGTAACCAGTCCGGGAAGGGCGGTTTGGGTCATGTTTTGCTACTTTCCGGCGGAACCGTCCTGGACGTCGAAGTCCATTCCGGCTTCCGCCAAATCCCCGCGGATGATTTCGATCTCGGTCGCGTCCGGCTCCACGAGGGGCAAACGGACAACCGAGTTGGGCAGGACTCCCTGCCACTTGAGAATCTGTTTGGCGGCTACTGCGCCTTGGACCCGCGTCATGGTTGCGCGTATGACGGGTTCCAGTTCAAAATTGATGGCCCTTGCCGTAGCTAGGTCGCTGGCGTTGACAGCATCGATCAGCTCACGGAAGCGGCGCGTGGCTACATGGGTGGTGACGCCCACCAGGCCGACAGCGCCGAGCGCCATCCACTGCAGCGTCAATCCGTCATCACCGGAGTAGAAGACCAGGTCGGTTTCAGCCATCACGCGTGTGGCGGCGGCGAAGTCCGCTTTTGCGTCCTTCACGGCCACGATGTTCTGGTGCTTCGCCAGCGCAATCATGGTCTCGGGTGCGATCGCAATGGAGGATCGGCCCGGAATGTCGTAGAGCATGACGGGCAGGTCCGTGGCGGACGCAATGGTCTCAAAGTGTGCACGAACGCCCGCTTGGCTGGGCTTGTTGTAGTAAGGGGTGACGATCAGGAGACCATCGACGCCGACTTCTGCGGCGCGCTGCGAGAGGTGCACGGAGTGGGCGGTGTCGTTGGTGCCGGTCCCGGCGATGATGGCGGCCTTGCCACCGACGGCCTCTTTGACCGCCCGGAACATACCAAGGTTTTCGTCGTCCGTAAGGGTTGAGGTCTCTCCAGTGGTGCCTGTGACCACGAGTCCGTCGCAACCATCCTGGACGAGCTTTTCTGCCAGCGCCGCGGCTTGGTCATAGTCAACCTTGCCGTCCTCAGTGAACGGGGTGACCATGGCGGTCAGGAGGGTACCAAGGGCGGGAACGTTAGCGCGCAAGTCAGACATATGAAAAACGTTACCCTGTGACAGGCTTGTTGGAATAATGGGTCCCGCCTGATGGGCCTCATTCACCTTGGTTACCTGTAGTGATTGAGGCGTGACAGCTCCAACTCTGCCATGACAATTTCCGTTCCGATGCCTTTCACCTGGACCATCGACGCGCCATCAGGGCCCCACGCGCCGCTGAGCCCGCACGAAGTGCCCAACGGGGTTTCTCCACCCAGGTTTGCCAGGAGCCCGAACAGCCTGTGGTCCATTGACCGGGCACCCAAATGTAAGCCAAGGCGAAGTTCCTCACCATGCGTATACAGGGCGGAAACTGCATATACGTCCGCTTGGGCGGCCGCCGCGGCCGCAGCGTGTGAGGGATACGCGGCGTCGGCGCAGACTGCGAGCGCTATCCGCCAGCCGTCAACAGTGATCATGCCGGGTCCCGTCCCAGCAACGAACAGCTCGCCTTCCGCTCCGTGCAGGTGGGTCTTGAAAACGGGACGAATTGTCCTGTCAGGTCCGATGACGAGAGAAGCCAACCGGGGTGTGAGGTCTGCCTCCCGCCACGGTGCCCCCACGACTGCCGTTGTTTGGGTTCGGGCGCAAACGTCCTGAAGAGGCTGCAACCTTGCATCATGTTCCGTCAGCCAGGGACTTGGATGATCTGGCGATTCGGCTGCGGCAAGCGCACTCAGTTCATAGCCTGTCAGCGAGAGCTCGGGAAACAGCACGAAGCGCGCCCCTTCCGCCCGGGCACGCTCCACTAACCCAACGTGGGCTGAGACGTTTGCTGCGACAGCCTCCCCCACGGATTCAGCAGGTAGTGCTTCGTACTGCACGACGGCGGCCAGCAAATCGGCCGGGGTCCGCGTTTCTTCGCCTGATGGTGTGTGGAAGCGGCTTTGCGGCGCTTGCGATGCGTAGGTCACGGTGCCATCCTAATCGGCGACCATCACGCTGGTTTGGGTGCCCGCACCGGCTCCTCCGCACAATAGTGCGCCACGGCCCGCTCCTTGAGTTGCTCCGCCCATGCCACCAGGCGCTGGGAAGCGCGAACATACTCAAAGAGTTCAAGGGGGGTCAACGACGCCAGGTCTGTCTCGGACAAGCGTCGGGCGAGCTCTGCGCCCGGCAGCTGCTCGGCCAAGGCAGTACCTTCGCGGTGCCACTGGGTATCTTCCGGAGGCTCGCCGGCAACGAGTTGCCTGAAAAGGAAATCGACCACTCCGGGGCTCATCGCCTTCATGGGTCCTTGGAGGCCCTCAGGCGGCTTGGGATCATCACTCATGCAGCAATGCTATTCGAACATATATTCGAAGACAAGGGCTGGTTGTCCAGCAAGCGGGTCAGCCGGTGGCTACCGCGGCCAGGCGCGGCCCCAGCCTCTCAGCCATCAGCCGGTAGCCCTCGTTGTTGGGATGCAACGTATCGGGCATCAAAGCAACGGCTTCCTCCGGCGTGAAGACGCTGGCACCGTCGAGCAGGTGAACGTTTGCATCCCCGCGTTCCCGGACCGTCCGGACGACGTCGGCTACTGCTTTCCTGTAGTCGGCCAGCGTCCAGCCCGCAGAGTTGGGCACATCTTCCCGGGGAACCGACAACACCGGAGAAATGACCGCGATGGGCACGCCCGGGTGCGCCCGACGAACATTGCTGACAAACCCCAGGACCTGGCTTGCGAACGTCCTTCCCGAGAAGGCGGCGACGTTGTAACTGTTGATGCCCAAGCACAGGGAAATAACATCTGCCGGAAGTTGGGAGATCGTGCTCTCGGCCGCAGGGTCCAGTTGGCACTCGCCCCCGAAGCCCAGCGACTGCAATCGCCAGCCGAGTTCCCTGGCCACCAACGCCGGCCATGCCTCGGAGGGACCATGTGCTGTCCGGCATTGAGTGATGGAACTTCCGTAGGCGACCCACCTCTTACCCGTTTCCGCGGCAACCTTCACGTCCTGGCCTTTCAGGGAAACCTCCAGCACCCTCAGGAAACCATAGTGCGGCAGCCACACCTGGACTCTGGAGTGAGGCGGTATGTCACCAAGGTCAAGGTCATGACTGACACGTCCAGCCCCAGGGAGCCGATGCCGAAGGACTCCGTTTACCAGGACGTCGAAGGGCGATCCATCCTCCGGGCCTTCGGCTTCGATCACCACATGCCCCGATGTTGCCGTCCACGTCGCGTGGATTCCGGCGCACATCCTGGCACGTTCCTCCAGCCCATCTGTGGCTGGAGGCATGAACAGCGCCGAATCAAGGCGCCTGAACTGCTGCCAGCCATCGGAGTCGTAGACGACCTCGAAAGCTCCGGCCCACTGGGCGTTCACAGATTCCATGTCATGGAACTCTACCGTCGGCACGCGGTTGATTATGAGACGATCGCTGCATGACTTCGCAAGAGACGGCGCCTCCGCGGAAAGCCCCCGGCAAACGCACGGTCTCCTCGCGGCTCACTGGAATCGATGCCGCCAGGGGTGCGGCATTACTGGGGATGATGGCTACGCATTTGATGCCCACGTTCGGGCCTTCCCCGCAGTGGGAGCCAACATTTGTAGGGTTGGTCTTCTCAGGCCGTTCCGCAGCCCTCTTCGCGGTGCTGGCCGGCATCGGATTGGCGCTCAGCACAGGCAAGCAGGAGCCCCGCAGCGGCCCGGAACTGTGGGCTTCCCGGCGCGGAGTTGCCATGCGCGCCCTGGTGATCGCCGTGGTCGGACTGATGCTGGGAGGCCTTGACGTCAACGTCGCCATTATCCTGGTTCACTACGCAGTCCTCTTCCTGTGCATCCTGCCGTTCCTTGGCCTCCGGCTCAAGGCACTCTGCTTCTGGGCATTCGGATGGGTGCTGCTATCCCCGCTGCTGGCATATCTTGTCCGCCCCCTCCTGTTGGACGCCACACCTCCCCTGCAGTTGGGCCATAACCCCAACTGGGAGGATCTGGGGACCCCGGCACGGCTCCTGGGAGACCTCTTCTTTACCGGCTACTACCCCGTGTTCCAGTGGATCTCGTACCTGCTGATCGGGCTGGTCATTGGCCGGTTGGCGCTGACGACGGCGAAAGTTCAGCTGCTGCTGGTGACGTGCGGGATTGCTGTAGCCGGTCTGGCAAAAGTCGTCGGGATCGTGGCCATGGAGGTGTGGGGTGGACGGGCTGCTTTGTCTGTCCTCCCGGGCACCAGGGGGTATCCGTTGGAAAGCATGCTCCAGGTGAACGTCACCGGCCTGGAACAGACGGGCTCCTGGTGGTGGCTGGCCACGGCAGCCCCGCATGCCGGGACAACCTTGGACCTGCTCCACAGCGGCGGCGTTGCTGCGGCGGTAGTGGGTTTGTTCCTGCTGCTTGGCACCCTGGCGGAGCGGATCAAGGTCAACTTCCTGGTGCTGTTGAGCGGGCCGGGGGCCATGACCCTAAGCCTCTACTCTGCTCACGTCTGGGTGGTGTCCGGCTTCACCAACCAGCCTCTGCCTTCGGGGTGGACTGACGAAGGCATGTATTGGGCCCAAGCACTCACCGCCATTGCCATAGGGATCCTTTTCGCACTGCTCCGGCGCCGGGGACCACTGGAATGGGTCGCCCACACTGCATCCAGCCTGGGTAGTCACCGGCCTGCAGCAGTGGGCTGAGAACGGAAGAGTTTCACGGCGTCACGCATGGCAGCGCGGGCACGTTTGCGATCCCCTGAGGCATCATAAGCGCAGCTCAGACGGAACCAGGAACGCCAATCCCCGGGAGCGGCCTCGGCCTCAACGCGGTACTTCTCAAACTCGGCGTCAGCGGCCGCGCGGACAATGCGGCCGCCCGGTGTGCGCGGAAGGTCGTCCACCGGCAACCCGCCCTCGACCTCAAGGACCTTGGCCATTTGCTCGGTCCGGGCGCCAAAGAGCAGCTCACGGATCAGCGCCCACGCTCCAACGACGGGCAGGACCAAATAGGCCGCCCCGATCCCCTTGGCAACCAGGTTGGGGTCGCCGAGCAAAAGGAACGAGCGCTGTACGGAAACCACCAGGTAGAGCACCAACAGCAGGGTGATGGCCCCTACCCAGATTTTGGTGCGGTTTCGCTTAAATGACGTCCAGAAATTACCCATGGTCTTAGAGCCCCAAGTCCAGGTAGCCGTCCAAGCCCACGGTGAGGCCGGGGTTGGCTGCAACTTTGCGAAGCCCCAGCAGGACACCTGGCATGAAGGAGGCGCGGTCGAAGGAGTCGTGCCGCAACGTCAGCTGCTCGCCGGGACCACCGAAAAGCACTTCCTGGTGGGCCACCAGGCCACGGAGGCGGACGCTGTGGACACGGACACCGTCCACGTCGCAGCCACGGGCACCGTCCAGGGATGTTTCAGTGGCGTCCGGGCTTGCCGGGACTCCGGCGTCCTGGCGGGCTTGTGCGATCAGCTGCGCTGTTCGCACAGCGGTACCGGAGGGAGCATCCACCTTGTTGGGGTGGTGCAGTTCGATGATTTCCACGGACTCGAAGTATTGCGAGGCCTTCGCCGCGAAGGCGGACGCGAGCACCGAACCGAGGGCGAAGTTCGGGGCTATCAGGACACCCGTGGCCGGATTCTGTTCCAGAAGGTCACGCAAGGATTCAAGACGTTGGGCATTCCAACCAGTGGTACCTACCACTGCGTGGATGCCGTGCTCGACGGCGAACCGGACGTTGGTCTCGGTGGTGTCCGGAACGGTCAGGTCAACAACGTACTGTGCACCGGCGTCGAGCAGTTTCTCCAAGGAATCGCCGCGTCCCAAAGCGGCCACCAGCTTCATGTCTTCGGCTGCGTCAACAGCCTTAACAGCTTCCATTCCCATACGCCCGTGGGCGCCCAGCACTGCAACAGCAAGTTGTTCGGTCATGCCGTTAACCCTACCGCCGGGCCGGAGCCCGGCAGGAACCGTTACTCCGGCCTACTCCCCTGCTCCGACCCATTCCACGGTGCCATCCGTGAAGAACTGTTCCTTCCAAATGGGTACCTGTTCCTTGACCCGGTCCACGAGCTCGGCGCACACAGCGAACGCCTGGCCGCGGTGGGCAGCAGCCACCGCGCACACCAGTGCAGGGTCCCCGATCTCCAGCATGCCGATCCTGTGCGCTGCCCAGATCCTCACAGGTTGAGCAGCTTCTCCGGAGTGCGCGGCCACCAGCTGCGCAACGACGTCTGACATCACCTGATGCGCGGTGGGATGCGCACTGTAGCTCAGCCGGTCCACAGCCTTGCCGCCGTCGTGATTCCGGACGACGCCGCTGAAGCTGACAACCGCACCCGCAGTCTCCGATTCGACCGCGTTGATGGCTTGGTCCACGGAGATGGGCTCGGCGCTCAGAACCGCGCTGATCACTTCAAAGTTTGTTTCAGTGCCCATGGTTTCCTTCCAATTGCTCACAGAGATGCCCGATCAAAGGATCCAGGACAGCCAACCCGTCCATGACGCCTTTCGGGGATCCGGGCAGGTTGATGATGAACGTCTTGCCGGCCGCCCCGGCGTGGCCACGGCTCAGCATGGCCATGGGTGTTTTGGCAGCGCCAGCGCGCCGTATGCCCTCCATGATGCCCGGGATCTCGCGTTCGAGGAGCGGCAGGGTCATTTCGGGCGTGCGGTCATCCGGGCTAAGGCCCGTTCCTCCGCTGGTGATCACCACGGCGGGCTCCTGTGTCAGGAGTGCCCTCAGGGCAGCACCAACGGGCTCACCGTCGGGCACCACCATGACGGGGAATGTGTCGAAGCCGTGTTCATTGAGCCAGTCGAGGATGATCGGGCCCGTCTCGTCGGCGTAAACTCCTGCAGCTGCGCGGGTGGACGCGATCACGACGCCGGCCTTCCTTGGCGCATTCGGCTCGCAGGCACTCATGCGCCCGCCTCCGCGGCAGCTGATGGCGCGGAGACGTCCCAGTCGCCGCTTTTTCCGCCACTCTTGGCCAGTACACGAATATCGCTCAGTACCGCATGTTTGTCCACGGCCTTGATCATGTCGTAGACGCTCAAGGCGGCAACCGAAGCCGCCGTCAGGGCTTCCATTTCGACGCCGGTCACGCCCTTGGTCTTGACCGTTGCCAGGATGTTGACCGAGTCGGTGCCCAACTCAAAGTCCACGGTGACCTTGGAGATCGGCAACGGATGACACAACGGAATCAGATCGGAGGTCTTCTTTGCCGCCATGATCCCTGCGACGCGCGCTACGGCGAGGGCGTCGCCCTTGGGCAGCTCACCGGCGCCCAGCAGGGCCAGTACTGTGGGCGTGCTGCGGACAGTGGCGGTAGCAGTAGCAACACGTGTAGTGACGGCTTTTTGAGAGACGTCCACCATCTGTGCGGTGCCGTCCTGCCTGAGATGGGTCAAGCCAGTAGCGGGTTCTGTGGTCCCGGAGGTTTCATTCACAGCATCCATACTTCCACTTCGTCCCCTTCGGCGAGTTCCGTGACGTCGCCAGGAATCTGTACCAGTGCGTTGGCCTTTGCCAAGGAGTGGACCAGGTGCGAACCTGCCCCACCTTCCATCCGGACCGTTCCATCCGCGGCCACGGTCCCCCGACGGACCTGGTGCTTGCCTTCCGGGGAAGTCAGCGGTTGGGCAAGGCGTGCCCTGAGCACCTGTCGCGGTGCCGGGGTTCCCAGCACCAGCGAAAGGGCCGGCCGGAGAAACATCTCGAAGGAGACCAGGCAGCTGACAGGGTTTCCCGGAAAGCCGAGGAAGGGAACGCCCTCAAAGCTACCCAATCCCTGGGGTCCTCCCGGCTGCATGGCCACCGGAAGGAAATCCACCGGTTGATCAGCCATGGCTTGCCGGACTACTTCGTAGGCTCCCTTGCTCACTCCCCCGGTGGTGACGATGAGATCCACGCGGGTGTCCCCCGGTCCGGTGTGGTGGCGGAGGACTGCAAGCAGCTTTGCGGGCTCGTCGTCGGAAATCCCGGTGCGAACCACCTCCAGGCCTGCCTGTCGCATGGACGCTTCGAGCAGTGTTCCGTTGGAGTCGAAGATCTTGCCGGACGTGAGTTCAGCCCCCGGTTCCACCACCTCATCGCCGGTGGTGACCAGAAGGACGCGGCACGGCTGCCGAACGTCAACGGTCGTCAGGCCCAGAGCTGCCAACAAGCCCAGTTGAGCCGGTCCCATCCGGGTACCTGCGGCCAGCGCCAAGGTACCCTTGGCGATGTCGCTGCCGCTGTCCCGGATATAGGTGCCTGGAGCCACCGGAGGTAGTTCCACAACAGCTTCTTCCGCGGCGGGGTCCGGGAAAGTGCCCGGCGTCGCCTTTTCAATGGGCACGACGGCGTCGGCCCCCTCGGGGATCATGGCCCCGGTCATGATGGGGGCGGCGAAGCCGGGCTTGAGGGCTGTTGGCGCAGCACCTGCCGGAACCGGCGCCGCGACCCGGAGCTCCGCACCGCCGTCGGGGATATCTGCTGAGCGGACGGCAAATCCGTCCATTTGGGAGTTGGCGAACGGAGGCAAGGAAAGTGGCGCGTAGACGTCCACGGCGAGCGCCTTACCCAGTGCTTCCAGCAAAGGCAGCGTGATGTTGCCCTTGCCCGCAAGGACGCCGGTCAGCAGTTCCACCACTGCCTGGCGGTGGGCTGCAACAGATTTGGGCACGGACAACCTCCTGTGGGACACACTGGCTTCCGGTGAATTCTCCGGACGTACCCAGACTAGGGCCTCAGCTCACTTTGACGTTGATGGTGTGATAGCCCGTGGCCCCGTCCGGAGCCACCGGTGCCTTGTCTTCGGTCTGTGGGACACCGGTGGAGTCGGTGGCGCGGACCTGCACTTCGTAGTCGCCTGGGGTGAGGTCGAGACCCAGTTGCCACTGATACCAGGTATCGGTGGAGATCGCTCCGGCCAGCGTTGCCTGCTGCCATGGTCCGCGGTTGACACGGAGCTCTACGCGGTTGATGCCCCTATGCTGGGCCCAAGCCACACCGCCGAATTGCACCTTGCCGGATTGGACTGTCCGGCCGCTTCGGGGAACGTCGATGCGCGACTGCGTCTTGATGGGTCCGTGATCACTCCAGCCCCGGGGTGTCCAGTACGCGGTGTCGTCGGCGAAGCGTGTGACTTTCAGTTCCGTCAACCATTTAGTGGCTGAGACGAAGCCGTAGAGTCCCGGCACGATCATCCGCACAGGGAATCCGTGTTCGAGCGGGAGCGGCTCACCGTTCATGCCGACGGCCAGGAGCGCGTCGCGGTCATCGGTGAGGGCCTCCAAGGGAGTGCTGGCCGTCCAGCCGTCATTACTAGTGGACAGCACCATATCCGCACCGGCTTTGGGTCCTGCCATGGCCAGCAGTTCGCGGACCGGCCACCCCAGCCACAGGGCGTTGCCAATGAGATCGCCACCTACGTTGTTGGACACACAGGCGATGGTGATGTGGCGTTCGGTCATGGGCTTGGCCAGGAGGGTGGCAAAGTCGATTTCCACCTCACGTTCCACCATGCCGGTGACCCTCAGCTTCCAGGCAGGAGGATCGATGGCGGGGACCGTCAAAGCGGTATCTATTCTGTAGAAGTCCGGATTCGGGGTCACCAAAGGACTGATGCCGTCCACGGACAGTGATGCTCCAGCCGGGATGGTTTGCGCCGGCGTGGCGGGTTCCGGGAGCGTCATGGAGCCACGGAAACCGGAGGCAACCGCCGTGGCCCTGGTGAGGACAGTGGTCACCGTTCCGGCCACGACGGCGGCAAGCGAGGTCCCGGCCAAGGCGTTCAGGAAACTTCGCCGGGCCAGTGGCGATCGCTCCGGCCCCTGGGCGTCTTGCGATGGAGCCCAGGTTGCGAGTCGTCGCACGAGCATTCGCAGCAGCAGCATAGTGACAACTGCGGCGACGATCGGTGCGAGGGCTGCTTGGGGACTCGATTGGGCACGGGTCACGACGGCGGTCAGTCCCGCCGCGCCAGCCAGTCCAGCCAGTGCCAGGCCCCAACCGGGCCGGCGGCGTTGCAGGAGACCAGCGAGTGCTGCCAGAATTCCTGCGACGCCCACAATGCAGGCCACCAGCACGATCTTGTCAGCGGTGCCGAATAACTGCACCGCGAGATCCTTGACTCCCGGAGGCACGGCATCGATCACCGCGCCGCCAAGGGCCGTCACGGGCGAAACCAGCGGGCTCAGGAGTCCGGCTGTCAGTTCACCTGCGGCGATCCCGGCAGCGCCTGCTGCCACGCCGGCGGCTGCCGCCCACAGCGCAGGCTTGCCCATGATGCGCCGATGCTGGGTTGTATCGGGCGCGAGCGTACTCATGAGATGCCTCCAGGGTGGTTGTCACTGTTGATGGGTTGATGGGCAGCGGTCATTGATGTCCCCGAGGTCATCAATGACTCCGGTGAGTGCGCCCCGGCCGGAAGTGACAACGCAAAGCGGCACCCGCCGTCGACGTTGTCCACGCTCACCCACCCCCCGTGTGCCTTGACGATGCCCGCCACCATGCTGAGGCCGATGCCGGCGCCGCTGTAGCTGCCGTGCAGTTCTTCGGTGGTGCGACGGGCGGGGTCTTTCTGCCAGCCCGTTTCGAACAAGTGCGGCAGGTCTTCTTCCGGGATTCCGCCGCAGCGGTCTTCAACGGCGATCACGGCGTTTCCGCTGGAGAGTCCGGCGCCGTCCCCACCAAAACCGTCCCGTCCCACACTGATGTGGACCTCACTGTCCGGCGTGCTGTAGATGATGGCGTTGAGCACTATGTTCCGCACGGCCCTGGCGAGGCTGGGGCCATCAGCGACTGCCATGCACTCCCGGTCCCCGCCGCCGTCGAGCCTGATGCCACGTTTGGCCGCCAGCGGCGCCAGGTCCGAGATCGCGTCGCTGACGAGGTCATAGAGGTCCAGCGGTTCAGCCCGCAGGCGGAGAGTGCCCGCTTGGATCTTGGACAGTTCCAGGAGGTCGTTGACCATGGCCGTCATCTGCTCTGTCTGCCCGATGATCTTCCGGTAGTAGCCCTGCACATCTGATGCCATTCCGTCTTCAAGGGCCTCGGTCATGGCGCGCATACTGGCCAAAGGTGTCCGGAGGTCATGGGATATCCACGACACAAGCTCGCGACGGGCCGTCTCAATGGCGGCTTCACGGCGACGCGATTCGTCCAGGCTGCGGCTGCTGGCCTCAAGTTCCTGGGCAAGTTCAGCGAGCTCGGACGTCATGGCGGGAGCACTCCCCCGGCCCTCTGCACCGGTGTGTTCCAGAGTTTCGCCACGCCCAAGGCGTCGCGCCGCGTCAACCAGGCGTGCCGCGTTCCGGGAGACGCCGGCACCGAGCATCAGCGACAGCCCCACGGCCACAGCTGAGGCAGTGGCGAGGATGTACCACATGACTTCGAGGTCCCTGGCGGAAATGAACATCGCGTTGAAGGCACTGACCATTCCTGCCACCAGCACGGCTACTGTGGCCACCACTATCAAACAGATCTGGATGAGTACCGATGCCCGGCGAAGCAGCCTGAGCAGCACCCAGGTGGCGGCCCCGATGAGAACGGCCCAAAACAAGACCCACGCCAGGATGGTCCACAGCTCACTGCCTTCCATGGTCACCCTCTCCCATGTCCACAGGAACGTCACTGTCCACCCGAACGTCGCTGTCCACCCGAACGCTGCTGTCCGGGCGCACGTTGTCCGCCTCAGACCGCTTGCCATCGAAGCGGTAGCCAACACCCCAAACGGTCTTAAGTAGTTCGGGTTTGGTGGGATTGGCTTCGATCTTCTCCCGCAGGCGCCGGACGTGGACGGTGACAGTGGACAAATCACCGAAGTCCCAGCCCCATACCGCCTTGATGAGTTCTTCCCTGCTGAAGACCTGGTGGGGCCTTCGCATCAGGAAGGCCAGGAGGTCGAACTCGCGGACCGTCAACGCCAAAGGAACTCCGCGGTGCGTCACTGTCCGGGAGGCAGGATCAAGTTCGAATCCCGCAGCCTCAACAGGAGGTTCCGGAGTGAACTCCTTGATACTCCGGCGCAGCACCGACTTCACCCGGAGGACCAGTTCCCGTGGGGAAAAGGGTTTGGTGACGTAGTCGTCCGCGCCCATCTCCAAGCCCAGAATCCGGTCATCCTCGGTTCCCAGAGCGGTGACCATGATGACCGGGACGCTCATGCTTTGACGGAGTCGGCGGCAGACCTCAACACCGTCCAGTCCCGGGAGCATACGGTCCAGAATCACAAGATCGGGTTGCCGGGACGCTGCAAGCTCGAGGGCGGTAAAGCCGTCCCCCGCCATATCCACCTGGAATCCCGCCTTCAGCAGGTAGTCACGGACGACGTCCGCTATGGTCTGTTCATCCTCTACCAGCAGGATCCTGCGATTCCCGGGCTCCGCTGATGATGCCGAATTTGTGGTCACGCTTTCAGCATAGGTTTGCTGACTGTGGGTAGCACCCGATCCGGACCCCAAGGGCACAAGTGTATGGAATCCGTAAGAACTGTGCGCCTCAGGAACTCTGTGACTGTAACCGGTGTCACTGATCCAGCCATGGTGGCGTAGCCTGAATTTATGAGTGTTCAGCTAGGCATGCCGGTGCCCCCTTCGGGCGGTGCCACAGGCAGCACGGAAAGCGGCGTGGCAAGTCCGCCTCCACGTCCAGCAGGCACGCCCACCGGACTGTGGGACCGCTATGGCAGGCGAGCAACGGATATGCGTCTGTCCCTGACGGACAAGTGCAACCTTCGCTGCACTTACTGCATGCCTGCCGAGGGACTGGAATGGCTCTCGAAACAAGCCGTGATGACCAAGGACGAGATTGTGCGCCTCGTCCGCATCGGCGTCAATTCCCTGGGCGTACGGGAGCTCCGGCTCACCGGCGGTGAGCCCTTGGTACGCGCTGACCTGGTGGACATTATTTCCGGTATCCGGGCCGATCACCCGGACCTCCCCATCTCCATGACCACCAATGGTGTGGGGCTGGATAAGAAGGCCGCAGCCCTGAAGGCCGCCGGCCTCACCCGGATCAACGTCTCGCTCGATTCCCTCCACGAGGAGACCTTCACCAAGCTCACCCGCCGTCCCTTCCTGAACCGCGTCCTGGCCGGCGTGGATGCCGCTTGGGCAGCCGGGCTGGGCCCGGTGAAACTGAACGCAGTGCTCATGCGCGGCATCAACGACGCCGAATCACCGGATCTGCTGGAGTGGGCACTGGGCCGTGGCTACGAACTTCGTTTCATAGAACAAATGCCCCTCGACGCGGACCACGGGTGGACCCGGCGGAACATGATCACGGCCGCCGAGATTCGTGAACTGCTCTCCCGCGACTTTGTGTTGGGCACGGACCCGCGCGAGAGGGACGGCGCCCCCGCCGAACGTTTTGAAGTACGACGCCGTGACACGGCAACCGGGGATGCCACCGGCCCGGTCCTCGGTACAGTCGGCATCATCGCCTCAGTCACGGAGCCGTTCTGCTCGGATTGCCGCCGCACCCGCATTACTGCGGAGGGCAAGATCATGAGCTGTCTCTTCTCCCGCGAAGAGTTCGATCTCCTGGGACTCCTTCGTGAAGGTGCCACGGATGACCAACTGGCATCGCGGTGGCAAGACGCCATGTGGGTCAAGCCCAAAGCCCACGGCATGGATCACACCGGTCTCGGCGCAGCGGACTTCGTCCAGCCGGACCGCAGCATGAGCGCAATCGGAGGCTGAACCCTTGCTTGTCCGTTACTTCGCTGCCGCGCGCGCGGCCGCCGGGGTCGAAGAAGAACGTCATGTCCTCCCGGAAGGCACCAGCCTCGAGGCCCTGCTGGAAGCTGCCCTCGCCGTCGAACGTCCGGTGCCTCCCGAAGGTACTCCAACACTGGCCAGGATCGTGGCGCGCAGCAGTTTCCTCCGCAACGAGGTTGCCGTGCGTGACCGCACGGCTCCCCTGGGAAATGATGACGTGATTGACGTCCTGCCGCCCTTCGCCGGGGGATGAAACTCAGGCCTTCCTGAACACGCTCTTCAGCAACGGGCTGTACCCGGCCGTTCCCTCACGCTTCAGGTCTGCCGTGTGCACCAGGACGCCGTCCTCAACCCGGAACGTATGCCGGGCCACGCCGTCGGCAGTTCTCCGGTCCAGAGTCAACGTACCCGCATGCCAGCTCCCCCGGACCGGGCTGGCCGGCGGCCGCCCCATGCTGTCCACGTAGTACCACAGCGTGTCGCCGTGGTCCCGATCCACGGTGAACATTCCATGGCCTTCGAAATGCGTGCCGTCTGCTTCGCGGTGCCGGTAGCTCTGAACCACGGCATATCCGCCCGCCGCCTTGGTGAACACCGCTTCGGCCTCAGCAGTCCGCGCAGTTCCCCACGGTGACGCGGCGATCTCCGTGATCCCCCGCCAATGACCCAGGAAATCCCGCAGCATCTCGGCGGCGTGGCCGCTTGGGGGCACATCCATCAGGTCTCCAAAAGTAGTCAGGGCAGCATGATCGTGTGATCATGCTGCCCTGTTGACAGTGCGGGAGTCCAGAGATTCCGGACGGGAACCTAAAGGCCGAAGGTCTCGGTTTCCTCGAACGGACCAACAACGGTGATGGTGCGGGGCGCCGCTGCGAGTTCACGGGCAAGGTCTTGAACGTCCTCCACCGTGACAGCCTTGATGCGGGCCAGGGTCTCGTCGATGTCCTGGAACTCCCCGGACACCAATTCCGCCCGGCCAAGCCGCGACATCCGCGAGCCTGTGTCCTCAAGCGCGAGAACAATCCCACCGCTGAGCTGACCCACAGCTTTCCGGAGCTCTTCGTCAGTGATGCCTTCCTTGGCCAGCTTGTCCAGTTCAAGGCCCAGGAGTTCCAACACCTGGCGGACCTTGGAAGGCGTGCATCCGGCGTACATCCCGAAGTACCCGGCGTCCGCATACGCTGCGGTGAACGAGTACGTGGAGTACACCAGCCCGCGCTTCTCACGGATTTCCTGGAACAGGCGTGAGGACATGCCACCGCCCAGTACGGCATTCAGAACGCTCATGACAAACCGGCGGTCGTCGGTAGCCACGATCGTGGGGCAACCCATGATGATGTTGGCCTGCTCCACGGGACGCTTGACCACATGCAGTCCGGACGTGCCTGTGATGACGGCTCGTTCAGTACCCCGGCGGTTTACCGGCGCGGCTTCGGCGTCGAGCTGCCATCCGGCAGCCTTCAGGGCATCCAGAACGAGTTGGCAGACGACATCGTGATCCAGCCCGCCGGCAGCGGTGATGACCAGTTCCTCCGGGCGGTAGTAGCGCTGATAGTGCGACCACACCGAGTCCCTTGCCACTGCTTTGATGGCATCGGGCGTTCCCCCAATGGGGCGCGCCAGCGGGTGGTTGCCGAGGACGGCAGCCACGAACTTCTCATGGGCCACGTCCGTGGGGTCGTCGCTGTCCATGGCGATTTCTTCCAGAATGACGTCGCGTTCCTGCTCCAATTCGGCGGGATCAAGGACCGCGCCCGTGATCATGTCGGCGATGACATCAATAGCCATGGGGAGGTCCGTGTCCAGGACGCGGGCGAAGTAGCAGGTGCTTTCCTTGGCTGTCGCCGCATTGGACTCGCCGCCCACTTCGTCGAACGCGGACGCGATCTCCAGGGCCGTGCGGCGTTTGGTGCCCTTGAACAGCAGGTGCTCAAGGAAGTGTGTGGAACCGTGCTGGCCGTCCGCTTCATCGCGCGAACCCACTGCCACCCAGAAACCAATGGTGGCCGAACGCTGGCCGGGCATCGCCTCGGTCAGGACGCGCACTCCGCCGGGAAGGACCGAGCGCCGTACGACGGAACCGCCCTCGGCACCATGGATCAATTCGCCACCGGGAAGTGTTTGCACCAGCGGCAAGGGTACGACAGTCATCAAGGCCTTTCAGGTTTCAGGTTTCAGGGTTAAGGCCGGAAGGGCCGGTGGAGCTCTTTCAAGCCCACCGGCCCTGCCGGGTGTAATGCTTACAGACTACTCTGCGGACTCTTCAGCGGCCTCGGCCGGAGCGTCCTCTGAGGCTGCGCCTTCTTCCTCGGCAACAACCGGGGAGAGGGAGAGCTTTCCGCGGTCGTCGATCTTGGTGATCTCCACCTGGACCTTCTGGCCCACGGAAACGACGTCATCAACGTTGTCCACGCGCTTGCCGTTGGCCAGCTTGCGGAGCTCGGAGATGTGCAGCAGGCCGTCCTTGCCCGGGGTGAGGGAAACGAAAGCACCGAAGGTGGTGGTCTTGACGACCGTACCCAGGTAGCGCTCACCGATTTCCGGCACCTGCGGGTTGGCGATGGCGTTGATCGCGGAACGTGCTGCATCGGCAGACGGACCGTTGGTGGCGCCGATGTAGACAGTGCCGTCATCTTCGATGGAGATGTCCGCGCCCGTGTCTTCCTGGATCTGGTTGATCATCTTGCCCTTGGGGCCAATGACCTCGCCGATCTTGTCCACGGGGATCTTGACGGCGATGACGCGCGGGGCGAACTCGGAGAGCTCATCCGGGGTGTCGATCGCTGCGTTGATGACCTCGAGGATGTGGAGGCGTGCTTCGCGGGCCTGCTTCAGTGCTGCTGCCAGCACGGAAGCGGGGATGCCGTCGAGCTTGGTGTCCAGCTGGATGGCCGTAACGAACTCGGACGTACCGGCAACCTTGAAGTCCATGTCACCGAAGGCGTCTTCGGCGCCGAGGATGTCGGTCAGCGCTGCGTAGCGGGTCTGACCGTCAACCTGGTCGGAAACCAAGCCCATGGCGATACCGGCAACAGCGGCCTTCAGCGGCACACCGGCGTTGAGCATGGAAAGGGTGGAAGCACAGACCGAGCCCATGGACGTGGAACCGTTGGAGCTGAGCGCCTCGGATACCTGGCGGATGGCGTACGGGAACTCTTCACGGGTGGGCAGAACCGGAACCAGGGCACGCTCTGCGAGAGCACCGTGGCCGATTTCGCGGCGCTTCGGGGAACCGACGCGGCCGGTCTCACCGGTGGAGTACGGCGGGAAGTTGTAGTTGTGCATGTAGCGCTTGCGCGTCACCGGCGACAACGAGTCAATCTGCTGTTCCATCTTGAGCATGTTCAGCGTGGTGACACCCATGATCTGGGTCTCGCCGCGCTCGAAGATGGCCGAACCGTGGACGCGGGGAAGAACCTCTACCTCGGCGGTGAGCTGGCGGATGTCCGTCAGGCCACGGCCGTCGATGCGGATCTGGTCCTTGAGGATGCGCTGGCGCACAACCTGCTTTGTGACCGAGCGGAACGCTGCGGACAGTTCCTTCTCGCGGCCTTCGAACTGGCCGGCAAGTGCGCCCAGGACTTCGTCCTTGAGCTCGTCGGAAGCGTTGTCGCGGTCCTGCTTGTCAGCGATCTGGAAGACAGCTGCCAGCTTGTCAGCGGCAGCGGCTTCAACAGCGGCGTAGACGTCGTCCTTGTAGTCCAGGAACACCGGGAACTCGACAGTGGGCTTGGCTGCGCGTGCTGCCAGGTCTGCCTGTGCTTCACAGAGTGCCTTGATGAACGGCTTGGCAGCCTCGAGGCCCTCGGAAACAACTTCTTCGGTGGGAGCCGTGGCGCCCTGTTCCTTGATGAGGTTCCAGGAGTTGTCCGTGGCTTCGGCTTCAACCATCATGATGGCGACGTCGTCGCCGGTGATGCGGCCGGCTACAACCATGTTGAAGACGGCGTTCTCAAGCTGGGAATGCTTGGGGAAAGCAACCCACTGTGAACCCTGTTCGTCGGCGATGAGGGCGACGCGGACGCCACCGATCGGGCCGGAGAACGGGAGGCCGGAAAGCTGCGTGGACATTGAGGACGCGTTGATGGCGACGACGTCGTAGAGCTCATCGGGGTTGATCGCCAGAACAGTAACGACGATCTGGACCTCGTTGCGGAGGCCCTTCACGAAGGCGGGGCGCAACGGGCGGTCCATCAGGCGGCAAGCCAGGATGGCTTCCGTGGAGGGACGGCCTTCGCGGCGGAAGAACGAACCCGGGATGCGGCCGGCAGCGTACATACGCTCTTCAACATCAACCGTCAGCGGGAAGAAGTCGAAACCTTCGCGCGGCTGCTTGCCTGCGGTGGTTGCCGAGAGCAGTGCGGTGTCTTCGTCGATGTAGACCATCGACGCGCCGGCTGCCTGCTTGGCAAGGCGGCCGGTTTCGAAGCGAATGACTCGCTTGCCGAAACGACCGTTGTCAATAATGGCTTCGGAGAACTGGATTTCGGGACCCTCCATAGAGAGTCACCTCCGTTTCTGTTAGCGGAAGTCCGCCGCATCAACCCAGGCCTCTTCTTTTTTTCTGGCCTGTACTACACCCGGTCATCGATCGAGATCCACGGGCGCCATCATCACAGGTGGTTCTCCCGGGAATCACTACCGAGGACCGCGAATGCGCGATGCGGTTGATTCCTGTTTTTAGTTGTTGGTGAAGAAGGCGGCCCGTTCCGGAAAGGAGCGGGCCGCCCCTAAAGGCAGACTAGCGGCGCAGGCCGAGACGCTCGATGAGCGCACGGTAGCGGGCGATGTCAGTGTTCTTCAGGTAGGAAAGCATGCGCTTGCGACGACCAACCATGGCCAGCAGACCGCGCTGGGTGTGGAAGTCGTGCTTGTGCTCCTTCATGTGCTCAGTCAGATCCTTGATCCGCTGAGTCAGGACTGCAACCTGAACCTCGGGCGAACCGGTGTCGCCTTCAGAGGTTGCGTATTCCTTGATGATGGACTGCTTTACAGCGGCGTCAAGTGCCACGTGAACTCCTAGAGTTGTGCCGTGCCTCCCGGTGCAGCGCCTCGCTGACGGGTTGCCTTTGGTACGTTGCCGCACACAAAAACAGGTCCAGCCACCACGGACTGCAGCCGGATCCAGTTATCAGTTTACCGGCACGTCAGCAGTGTTGTCGAAATGCCCCTGGCGCCGGGTCAGCAGCTCGTGCGCTTGGGCTACGTCGAGGCACATTTGTTCGACCAGCGCCTCAGGCCCACGGTAGGCCACCATGCCTCGGAGGCGCTGCGTAAATTCAACGGCAACGTTTTGCCCGTAGAGGTCGAAGTCCTCCACGTTCTCTTCGGGGCGATCGATCACGTGCGCCTCCACCTGTCGGCTGACGCCGTCAAAGGTGGGGTTGGAACCAACAGAAATGGCGGCGGGCCAGCGCGTGCCGGCTTGGTCGATCAGCCACCCCGCATAGATGCCATCCGCCGGCACATAACCGGTGGAATCATGGGCCAGGTTTGCCGTGGGGAAACCGAGATCCCGCCCGCGGGCAGCTCCGTGCACCACTTCCCCCCGCATTCGGTGGGGGCGGCCCAACACTGCAGCAGCAGTCACGACGTCGCCTTCGCTCAAAGCCTCCCTCACCCAGGTGGAGGAACAGCGGCGGTCGGTATCGCCGTCGTCGTGGACAGGGAAGCCTCCCGCACCGTATTCATTGACTACCTGCACCCCGAAGCCGAGCTGATCGCCCAGCTCCTGCATCGTCACGACGTCGCCTGCATTGCCGGCGCCGAAGCGGAGGTCGTGTCCGACGACGAGGTGCGCTGCGTGCAAACCCTCAACGAGAATTTCACGGACGAATTCCAGCGGGGTCATCGCGGCGAGGTCGAGGGTGTACTTCATCACCAGCACTGCATCCACCCCGGTGTGGCCCAGTGCTTCGAGTTTGTCCTGAAGCCCCATGATCAGCTCCGGAGCAGAATCCGGCCTGTGCACCTGGGCGGGGTGGGGATCGAAAGTCACGGCCACTGACGGGATGTTGTGCCGCTTGGCCGTGCCGGTCAATTGCGCCAGGACGTGCTGATGGCCCCGATGGACACCGTCAAAGTTCCCGATGGTAACGACAGTAGGTCCGAAGTCCTTGGGGACTTCGGTGGGATCGTTCCAGATGTGGACCATCAACCTCGCCTTTTACTGCAGATGTTCGTTCCGCCCGGCAACCTCCCGGCACCGGAACATTCTAAGGTTACCCGCTAGGGTGTTTGACTCAGGACGGCCGGCGTTTGTTGAGCCACAGAAGGCCCAGGATCGGCAGGACCAACGGGACGAAGCCGTAACCGCGCCCGAACAGGGACCACACAGTATCGTGCGGGAACGCAACCGGATCAAAGAGGCTGATCGCACCAACCACCAGCACGCCAACAAGCTCAGTGAGTACAGCGGCCAGGGAAACCTTGAACCAGGTCCGGCCGGGCTTCGCCAGCGAAATGGTGGCCACGATGTAGACGACTGCGGCGAAGGCCGAGAGGATGTGCGCCAACGGCGCTTCGGCGAACTTTGTGGCGATCTGGTACCCGGCACGGGCCGTGGCCGACAACGCGAAAATGGCGTAGACCGCGATCAGCAAACGCCCAGGCCCGGTGTTCCGGGTGTCCTTGGGCTGCGGCTGCCGGTTAGCCGGGTTGGTCTCGGTTCCAGTCACGTTGTGTTCTTCCTTCAAGGTCAGTACCAGATCTGATTCATGCGCGCGGCCATCACCAGCGCCGTAACGCCCACCGCCGCAAGGACGAAGTTACTCCAGTGGGTTCGTTCAAGAATGGCCCAATAGACGGCCCCCAACGGGATCATCATGGCAACAATGAGGTAGCCCCAGAACTCCCAGGCTTCACCGGCCATCTGCTCCCCCATGGCCACCCGGACGATCGAGCCCACCAGATACACCACCAAGGCCAGCTCAACGGCGAGGACCGAGAAGATGGTGGGGTCGTTAGGGGCCTTCTTCATTAAACCGGCCACGATGCACATGATGGTGGACACCAAACCGACGATGAGGATGGCGTAAAAGTATCCGTCCATGCCTATTTTGCCTGCCCGGCTGCGCTCTGCCCAGCTGCGCCGGTTCCCGTTCCCGGCGCAAAGACCAGCACGGGTTTTGCGAAATTGCCGGTATCCGCCAACAGGGCCACGAGCTCCCCTGAGGGCGCGAACGCTGCAGCGGGATTCTCTGCCGTGGCGGCGTCCGGGGTTCCTGCTCCCGGTCCGGCTGCGATGCGGCGGCCGAAGGAGATCTCCGTGGTTTCTTCCTCGCTCAGTTCCCGGTTGGGCATCAGCGAACGTGCCGCCAAGGACATCTCCAGGACCTCGAGCTCTTCCGCCAGTTCTTCCAAGGTGCGGGCCTGATCAAGGGAATACGGTCCGACCTGGGTCCTGCGCAGGGCTGTCAGGTGTCCCCCGACGTCCAGGGCGTTGCCGAGGTCCCGCGCCAAGGCCCTGATGTAGGTACCGGACGAACATTCCACGGTGACGTCGACGTCAACTACCTTGCCGCCGTCGATCCTGGTGATGGAGTGGATATCAAAGCGGTGGATGGTCACCGGGCGGGCCGCGAGCTTGACCTCTTCACCAGAGCGGACGCGGGCGTAGGAGCGTTCGCCGTTGACCTTGATGGCGCTCACGCTGCTGGGGACCTGCTGAATGGGCCCGGTAAGTGCGGCAACACCGGCGGCCACGGCGTGGTCGGTAACGTCCGCCGCGTTGCGGGCCTGGGTAACCTCACCTTCGGCGTCGTCGGTGATGGTGGTTTCACCCAACCGGATGGTGGCCGTGTACGTCTTGGAAGTGCCCACGATGTACGTCAACAAGCGCGTTGCCTTGTTGATGCCCAGCACCAGCACGCCGGTCGCCATGGGATCAAGCGTGCCCGCATGCCCCACTTTCCGGGTGCCGGCCAGCCGCCGCATCCGGCCAACCACATCATGGCTGGTCCATCCCTGCGGTTTGTCAACGATTACCAGTCCAGAAAGCACGCTTACCAGTATATGGGTGGCTAGGATGGCTCCCATGCCTGAGCTTGCCGCGCACGTCCGCGACGTCCCCGTGAACCAGATCCGCGAGATCACCGAAGCCGCTTGGTCCACCCCCGGAGCAATCGTGCTCAGCATCGGGGAACCGGGCTTTGCCCTCCCACGGCACATCCTGGATGCCGGTATTGCCTGCCTTGCCAGAGATGAGACCAACTACACACCCAACGCCGGGATTCCTGCGCTCCGGGAAGCCTTTGCCGCCCGCTTTCGGGAGCAGCAGAGCCTCACGCTCGGCGCAGAACGGGTCTATGTGGTGGACGGCGCCCAGCAGGGACTGCACTTTGCCATGAGCCTTCTCCTCTCCCCCGGCGATGAGATTCTTATTCCCAACCCCGGTTACCCCACTTTCGCCATGACCAGCCGGCTCCTGCACGCCGTGCCGGTTCGGTACCCGCTGTATCCGGAGAACGACTTTCAGCCGCACATAGAGGACATCGAGGCCCTCATCACAGCCCGGACCCGCGTGATCGTGTTGAACTCCCCCTCCAATCCCCTGGGTGCCGTGATCAGTGAAAAGGCCACCCGCGAGCTGGTGGAGCTGGCAGTCCGGCACGACCTCTGGATCGTCTCGGACGAGTGCTATGAAGCCTTCACTTTCGATGTCCCCCACGTCAGTCCCGCCCGGTTCGACAGCGAAGTCCCCGGTGAAGCACGGGTCTTCACGTCCCTGACGCTGTCCAAGACCTACGGACTCACAGGGCTTCGGATCGGGGCGCTGATTTGCCCGCCGGGGTTGGAACAGAAGATGAACAACGTGATGGAATCAATCGTGTCCTGCGTAGCGTCGCCTTCACAGTATGCTGCCCTGGCGGCGCTGACGGGCCCACAGGACTACGTTTCCCAGGCACGCGATCACTACCGAAGTAACCGGGACGCAGCGTCGGCGCTGCTGACGGACAAGGGAATCCCGTTCCTGGGCGCTCAAGGAGCGTTCTATCTGTGGGCCGACGTCTCGCACGTGAGCGGCGGGGACGTCCGGACCTGGGTGCGTAAGTTCCTGGCGGAATCTGGCGTGTCGTTCGCGCCCGGCACGGCGTTCGGGTCGATTGGTGAGGGATGGATCAGGATCGCCCTCTGCGGTGGCCAACAGGACCTGCTCGACGGCGTCAGCCGCCTCCCAGCCAAGCTCTAGTTTTCGCGGGTCTTCAGTACGCCGTCCGGTGGACGTGGTTCCGCCAGGCCTCGAAGGGTTCATCTGAGGAGGCCAACGCGGCATGCTCCACTGGCAGTAGTTCCGGCCTGGTGCCTGCGAAGTACTCATAGAACACGGCGTCGTCGAAGCCGGCCTTTGCCGCACCGTGCCGGTCTGCCGCGAAGTAGACCCGCCCGATCCTCGCCCAGAGCGTGGCGGACAAGCAGAGCGGGCACGGCTCGCAGCTCGCGTAGAGGACGGAACCGGTCAGGTCGAAACTCTTGGTGGCAGCCGCGGCACGACGAATCGCCACCACTTCGGCATGTGCCGTGGGATCGTGGTCCCGCGTCACACGGTTCACTCCCTCATGGACGATTCCGTCCGGGGTGACCACAACGGCACCGAACGGGCCGCCGCCGTCGGAAACGTTCTGCACGGCCAGTTTGATGGCTTGGTTCAGGTATTCATCACGTTGCTGAGGACTGTGCGCCGACATGCACTGATCCTAACGAGTTTGAGTACAGCTAATGCCCCTAAAACGCAGTCTTAGGGGCATTAGCTGTACAAAAACGCTGAGGTTCTAGCGGTTGGCGTCTTCGTCGAGCTCGTTATCGCCGGAGAGGTCAGTGTCCTCTTCGTCGAAGTCGTCCTCGTCGATATCCTCCGGGGCATCGCCCTTGTAGGGGTCAGCTTCGCCTGCGTGCTTGGCGCTGGCGGCCAAAGCGGCTACCTCTGCGTCACGACGCTTGGCTTCACGGAGCAGCTCTTCAAGGTTGGAGGCGTTGACCGGGATCTGGTCAGCCACGAACTCGAGGGTGGGAGTGAGGCGGACCGTGATGTTGCGGCCCACTTCCTGCCGCAGCACACCCTTGGCCTTCTCCAGTGCCCTGGCGGCATCCGCCTGGGCTACATCGTCACCAAAAACGGTGTAGTAGATGGTGGCGTGCTGAAGGTCGTTGGTGACGCGGGCGTCGGTGACCGTGATGGACTCGACGCGCGGATCCTTGACCCGGCGTCCGAGGGCCTCAGCAACAACCACCTTTATCCGCTGTGCCAGCTTGGCAGCGCGTGCGGGATCAGCCATGACTTCCTCCTGGAAAGTAGAAAAGGGAACGGAACGGGTCCGCCGGGGTTACCCGACGGACCCGTCCCAAACGGAACCTAGCTGCGCGGCTTCTCGCGCATTTCGAAGGTCTCGATGATGTCGCCTTCAGTAATGTCATTGAAGGAGCCAAGACCGATACCACACTCGAAGTCGGTGCGGACTTCAGTGGCGTCATCCTTGAAGCGCTTGAGCGTCTCAACGGTGAGGTTGTCACCGATGACCTTGCCGTCGCGGCTGACACGTGCCTTGGTGTTACGGCGGATGATGCCCGTGCGCACGATCGAGCCGGCGATGTTTCCGAACTTGGAAGAACGGAAGACTTCGCGAACCTCGGCGGTACCGAGCTGGACCTCTTCGTATTCCGGCTTGAGCATGCCCTTGAGAGCCATCTCGATGTCATCGATTGCTGCGTAGATGACCGAGTAGAAGCGCATGTCCACGCCTTCACGGTCGGCCAGTTCAGCAACACGCTCGGCCGGCTTGACGTTGAAGCCAATGATGATGGCGTTGTCCACCGTGGCGAGGTTGACGTCGTTCTGCGTGATGGCACCCACACCGCGGTGGATGACACGAAGCTGAACGTCGTCGTCTCCGACGTCGATCTTGAGCAAGGCGTCTTCGAGGGCTTCCACAGCACCGGACACGTCACCCTTGAGGATGAGGTTGAGGGTGTCGATCTTGCCTTCGGCAACGGCCTGGTCGAAGTCTTCCAGGCTGATGCGCTTGCGACGCTTGGCCAGTGCGGCGTTGCGGTCGGCAGCTTCACGCTTCTCAGCGATCTGGCGGGCCGTACGCTCGTCAGGTGTCACCAGGAAGGTGTCACCTGCACGCGGCACGTTGGACAGGCCGAGGACCTGAACCGGGCGGGACGGCAGTGCGACATCGAGTGCCTCGCCGTTCTCGTCGAACATGGCGCGGACGCGGCCGTGAGCCGTACCGGCCACGATCGTGTCGCCCACTGCCAGGGTTCCGGACTGAACCAGGACGGTGGCAACAGCACCGCGACCCTTGTCCAGGTTCGCTTCGATGGCAATGCCTCGAGCGTCCTTGTCCGGGTTGGCGCGCAGGTCCAGGGCGGCATCGGCCGTCAGCAGGACGGCGTCGATCAGTGCGTCGATGTTGAGGTTCTGGCGTGCAGAGACCTCAACGAACATGGTGTCGCCACCGTATTCTTCCGGAACCAGGCCGTACTCGGTCAGCTGGCCCTTGACCTTGTCAGGGTTGGCGCCTTCCTTGTCGATCTTGTTCACTGCGACGACGATCGGCACGTTGGCTGCCTGGGCGTGGTTGAGTGCTTCCACCGTCTGCGGCATAACGCCGTCGTCGGCTGCTACAACCAGGATCGCGATGTCAGTGACCTTGGCACCACGTGCACGCATGGCCGTGAAGGCCTCGTGACCGGGGGTGTCAATGAAGGTGATGTCGCGGGGCGTGCCCTCGTGGACGTGGCTGATCTGGTAGGCACCGATGTGCTGGGTGATGCCACCGTGCTCGCCGGCCACAACGTTCGAGTTGCGGATGGCGTCCAACAGGCGGGTCTTACCGTGGTCAACGTGACCCATGACGGTAACAACCGGTGCGCGTGCCTCGAGAACGTCGTCACCTTCGGCGTCGAGTTCGTCCTGGATGTTGATGTCGAACTGATCCAGCAGCTCGCGCTCTTCATCCTCAGGGGAAACAACCTGCAGCTTGTAGCCGAGTTCGGCGCCAAGCAGGCCAAAGGTGTCTTCGTCGAGGGACTGCGTTGCCGTTGCCATTTCACCGAGGTGGAACAGCACGGTCACCAGCGACGCGGGGTTCGCATCGATCTTCTCGGCAAAGTCCGTGATGGACGAGCCACGACGCAGGCGGATGATGGTCTCGCCATCACCGCGGGGTACCGATACGCCGCCCAGCGACGGAGCACTCATCTGCTCCAGTTCCTGGCGCTTGGCACGCTTCGACTTGCGCTGCTTGCCACGACCGGCGCCGCCCTTGCCGAAGGCACCCTGGGTGCCACCGCGACCGCGGCCACCCTTGCCGAAGCCACCGCCGGCGGGAGCTCCGCCACCGGTACCTGCACCAGGTGCGCCACCGGGACGACCCGGTCCGCCACCGGGGCGGCCTGCGCCACCCGGACGGCCTGCGCCACCGGGAGCAGGACGCTCAGTGCGGTTGGGCATCATGCCCGGAGTAGGACGGTTTCCGGCACCGGGGCCGCCGGCGGGACGCGGTGCGCCCGGACGGGGTGCACCGGGACGCGGTGCGCCCGGACGGGGACCACCAGTACCTGCTGCGGGACGGGGTCCACCGGCACCGGCTGCGGGACGGGGACCGCCGGTGCGTTCGCCGTCATTGCGGCGTTCGCCCCTGGGCATGCCCTGGGACGGTGCAAACGGGTTGTTGCCCGGACGCGGCGGACGATCTCCGTCGCCACCACGGCCACGGGGCATGCCCTGGGACGTAGCAAACGGGTTGTTGCCCGGACGGGGACCACCCGGACGCGGAGCCTGGCCACCTTGGCGTGCCGGAGCCGGTGTCTCTGCCTTGGGGGCAGGACGGGCGCCGGGCTTTGCCGAAACCGGGGTGGATGCAGCAGGCGCAGCGGGGGCTGCCGGGGCAGGTGCTGAAGGTGCTGCTGGCGAAGCGGCTGCCGGAGCTGCCGGAGCGGGGGCTGCAGGTGCCGGGGCCGGAGCCTTCGGAGCTGCAGGTCCCGGTGCCGGAGCGGCCGGACGGGATGCTGCGGGGCGGTTTGCCGCCGGAGCAGCTGCGGGAGCGGCGGCCTTGGCAGCGCCGGCACCCGGGTAGGCGTCGCGAAGCTTCTTCACGACGGGGGCCTCAATTGTTGATGAGGCGGAGCGAACGAATTCGCCCAATTCCTGCAGTTTGGTTACTGCATCTTTGGAAGTAATACCGAGCTCTTTGGCGAGCTCATGTACGCGGACCTTGGCCACATTTCTCCTGTCTCGGTCCGCACCGAGCCAGGCACGAACCGTCTACTTCTTACTGCGGGCCTTCGCCGCTTGCGCGATTGAAAGGCCCATTGCAGAGCGCAACAAAGTTGTCATCGTTACGCACTCATCGCTGGGAACTCATCGGGTTTCCATCAGTTTTCTGACCCGCTTTCAGGTTTGGACGGTTTTCCTGCGGTGGCCTGGGCCTCCACAAGTGGCGTGCCGGGCATCAGGTATCGTTCCACGGCGTCTGCGTTGGAAGCTCCCGCCAGGGCCCTTCCAAAAGCTCGCCGCTTGATCGCCAATGCCAAGCACTTTTCGCTGGGGTGCAGCCACGCACCCCTGCCGGCCATCCGGCGTCGTTCATCCACCAGAACAGCGGAAGAACCGCTGCCTTGGGCGACCAGCCGGACAAGCTCGGACCGGGAGCCTTGCTTCCGGCATCCGATGCACGTGCGAACAGGCCCGTGGCCGTGTTCAAGCAGTTCAGCCACGACGTGTCCAACCTGCCTTACGCTACTGGCACCCGACGGGCCCCGGTCCTGCGCATGCAGCTGAGGCACGCCAAAGCGCGCGGATACCGGACGTAAGCCCGGTTCCATCTAGTCTAGCCCCCCGGCCCCGGTCTCCCGAAACCAAGGACGCCGACAGCGCGGCGCGGAACCGGCGGCGGGGGCCGCCGGTTCAACCGCTAATCCGTCTTGGCCGGAGCGGCGTCCGAGACGATATCGATGCGCCAACCGGTCAGCTTGGCTGCGAGCCGCGCGTTCTGGCCTTCTTTGCCGATGGCCAGTGAAAGCTGGTAATCGGGCACCACGACGCGGGCCGAGCGGGTTGATTCGTCCGTGATTGTGACGGAATTCACTCGCGACGGCGACAACGAGTTGGCGATGAACGTGGCGGGGTCGTCGCTGAAGTCAACGATGTCGATCTTTTCGTCGTTGAGTTCGGTCATGACGGCCCGGACACGGGAGCCCATCTCGCCGATGCAAGCACCCTTTGCGTTGACGCCGGGTGTGTTGGCCTTGACGGCAATCTTGGTGCGGTGACCGGCTTCGCGGGCCAGTGCCACGATCTCCACAGAGTGATCCGCGATTTCCGGAACTTCCATTTCGAACAGCTTGCGGACCAGACCGGGGTGGGAACGGGACAAAGTGATGGAGGGACCCTTGGTACCGCGGTGTACATCCACCACGAACGCACGCAAGCGGCTTCCGTGGAGGTACTTCTCCCCCGGTACCTGCTCGGGCGGCGGCAGCAATGCTTCCACAGATCCGAGGTTGACCTGAATCATGTGCGGGTTGTTGCCCTGCTGGATCATGCCGGCCACAAGCTCGCCTTCACGGCCCTTGAATTCGCCCAGCACGTTGTCATCTTCCACATCGCGAAGGCGCTGCAGAATAATCTGGCGGGCTGTGCTGGCAGCGATGCGGCCGAAACCGGCCGGGGTGTCCTCGAACTCGCCGATGGGCTCGCCGTCGTCGTCGATTTCCGTCGCCCAAATGGTCACGTGACCGCTCTTGCGGTCCAACTCCGCACGGGCCTTTTCGAAGGCGCCGGGCGTCTTGTGGTACGCCACCAGCAGTGCTTGCTCGATGGTGGGAATCAGGAGATCCAGCGGGATTTCACGCTCACGCTCCAGGAGTCTCAGTGCGCTCATGTCAATATCCATTAGGCCTCCTCGGAAGGTCCGTTGTGCTCGTCTTCCAGCGCAGCCTCGTGGAGGTGGCTGAATTCAATCTCGACTTTTCCTTGGCGGATCCTGTCGAAAGGAATAGTGGTGGGTTCGCCTTGCTTGGGCTTCATGCCCTTCTTGACCTCATGCTCGGGGATGAGCGTCACGGCGTCGTCCCCCACAGAGGCAATACGTCCCAGGAGGTTGTCGCCTTGGATGACGTTGACCCTGACCATGCGGCCGCGGGCGCGGTGCCAGTGACGCGGTTCGGTCAGGGGGCGGCTTACTCCCGGGGAAGAAACCTCGAGGTCGTAGGGACGGCCGTCGTCATGGGGATCGTTGTCCAAAATATCGGACAGTCCACGTGAGACCTCCGCGATAGCGTCCAGGCTGACGCCTCCGGTCTCTTCCTGAGGAAGGTCCACGACGACGTGGACCGTGCGGTGTGAACCGGCAACGTGGATGGAAACATCCTCGAGGTAGAGCCTGCTGGCAAGGACGGCCGGTTCAAGCAGCGCTTTGAGCCTGCTCTCTTCCGGGTTGTGGATGGTGGCCGTTGAGTTCGATTCAGAACGGTCTTGTGAAGTCGTGGCTTCCGAGTCACTCACGTTGCCCGCCGCCTCCCGATAGATGTTGTTGTGACTACTAGCCTAACGATTTTCCCGGGAACATGGTGCACGGACTTCCCCGTCCACGTGACACCATGGTCTGTTGTGAACGGGGAAACAAGCGAAAAACGACGAACACCACCCTGGGGCCGGGTTTTACTGGTTGCCGTGGTGGCACTGCTTGTTGCCGGCACCGGAATGGTCCTTCTTCCGCGTGATTCCGGCACTCCCCCGGCTGTCTCGTTCTCCGAAGCGGCACGCTTGACGGCGTTGGAAGACACGTTGCTGCTGCGGGATTCGGCCACGACGCTTACGGAGTCCGCGGCTCCCGAAGCCGAAAGGCCGGCGCTCGGCAACGCTGTGACTTTGCTGACAACCCATGCCCAGGCCTTGTTGGGCCCTCACGGCGCAACATCAAGCGCAACATCCAGCGCGACTTCCAGCGCCATCCCGTCCGGCGCTGCGGCCACGGCCACAACCGCACCAAGCAGCCGCGGCTCTTTCCTGATGGGGTTGGCCGGCAGTGGCTGGAAGCGCCTGGCCGATGCCCGCACGGCCGACGGCGGGATTGCCCGCCTGCTTGCCGCCGTCGGATCCGCGCAGGTGCTTCAGGCCGAAAAGCTGGCTGCGGAGTGGCAGCTGCCCTTGCCGGATCAGACCACGGTCTTGGAAACCAAGGCTCCTGCGGCAACAGCTTTGGCAGCCTCCTGTCCCTCGGCCAGCCCCACTCCGGAACCGACGTCCGCTACCACCGACACCGCTCTGGCTGCGGTGGTTCGCTCGCAACAGCAAGCGGTCTACGTTTACCAAGTGGCCCTGAAGAGGCTGAATGAGACGAAGTCGGCGGCCGCTGCCAAGTACTTGCAGGTTCACGAGGCGCTGCTGCGGCAAGCAGAATCAGTCACCAGCGCCAACTGCGCAGACGTACCTACGAGCGAGGCGGGCTACCGGGTGCCGGAACAGCTCACCCAGGATCCGGCAACATTCCTTGGTTCCCTTGAACTTGCCTCCCTGCCTCGATTCGGTGACCTCGTGGCCTTATCCACGGATGAGACCCGTACGTGGGCCATTGATGGCCTTTTGGCCGCTGCCCGCAGGAGCACGGCCTGGGGCGCGCCCCTGCCTCCGCTGCCTGGACTCATGCTCGACGCCGGCGAGCTCCCTTCCCTGCCGACGCCCACCACCACGCCCACCGCAAAGCCCACCGCAAAGCCCGCCGCCACGACCGATTCCAAGGGCGGATAGGCGAGCCTATCCATGCTGGTCAGGACCGTCCGCCAGTGCTTGGCTTGAGGCATGGCCTCCACGGAAACTGCCACTACGCATGAGAATGAACCCCACCGGGACGATCTTGCACATCGGTTGAACTGGTTGCGGGCCGGCGTCCTGGGTGCAAATGACGGCATCGTGTCCGTCGCTGCGATTTTGGTGGGCGTGGCCGGTGCCACCACCAACACCGGGGTTATCCTCTCAGCTGGCACCGCCGGCCTGGTGGGTGGCGCCATTTCCATGGCCCTGGGCGAGTACGTGTCCGTCAGCAGCCAGAGCGACACCCAGAAAGCGCTGATCGAAAAGGAAAAACGTGAACTGGCGGAGCAACCCGAAGATGAGCTTCAGGAGTTGGCCGCCATTTACGAGTCCAAGGGGCTCAGCGCCAAGACAGCCCGGACAGTGGCTCAGGAACTCACCGAACACGATGCCTTGGCTGCCCACCTCTCAGCCGAGCTCAACATCCATGAAGATGACATCGTCAGCCCGTGGAACGCAGCCTTCGCTTCCGCCATAGCCTTCACCTTGGGAGCGGCCCTCCCCATGCTGGCCATGTTGCTCCCTCCACCCGGGATGCGGGTTCCCCTGACGTTCATCGCAGTCCTCCTGGCCTTGGCGATCACCGGTGCGGTGGGTGCATGGATCGGCGGCGCTTCCCGCTTCCGCGCAGCGGTCAGGGTAGTGCTCGGCGGGGCTTTGGCCCTGGCCGCCACCTTCTCGATCGGAACCCTGTTGGGGGCCAGCGGCGTTTTCTAAGGGGCGCGTGGCGACGCGGAGTTAGGCTGATGGCGTGAACCTTCACGCGATGATTCCCATCCCGGGCGACCTCCACGCCCGCTACAACCGCGACTCGGCGGGCAGGGATTGGCTGGCAAGCCTCCCGGGGCTCATCTCGGAGGCGTTGGACCGTTGGGAACTCTCAGTGGACCTGGCGCCGGGCCGCGAGCCTTGGAATGGCCATGGAGCCTTGGTAGTGCCCGTTATTCAGGGCGACATATCCGCTGCCTTGAAAATCGCATTTCCCCACGAAGAGGCACTGGTTGAGCGCTATGCATTGGCCCTGTGGAACGGTCACGGCGCTGTGCGGCTCCTCGCCTCGGACGACGCAAGTTGCTCCATGCTCCTCGAACGCCTGGATGCCTCCCGCTGGCTCCAGGACGCCCCTCTGGACGAAGCCAGGGACGCGTGGGGGGACATCATGCGCAAGCTTTCGATCCAGCCAGACCAGCGGGTCGAATGGCGGGCTTTGGACCATGTTGCCGCCACCGCCGAGCGGTGGAGCGACGAACTGCCTGCCGAATGGGACCACCTGGACCGCCCTTTTCCCCGGTGGTTGCTGGAAGCGGCCCTGGAGGTGTGCCAGACGCGCGGGGCTGTGGGGCGCCGCTCCGGAACAGATGTCCTGGTGCACACGGATCTTCACTTCATGAACATCCTTGCCACCACCGATGCCAAAAAGCTGTCCCTCCGCGGCGAGTATCTGGCCATTGATCCGCAACCACAGATTGGCGAAGCTGAGTTCGCGGTGGCCCCGATTCTGTGGAACCGCATCCACGATCTTCCGCGGACGGATCCGGAGGCCGGGTTGCTGGAGCGCTGCCATGACTTCAGCCGTGCCGCCGGGTTGGATCCTGAGGTTGCCCGGCAATGGAGCATCGCCCGTGAGGTGCAGAACGCGCTGTGGTACGCCGCGAAACCCCGGCACGCCGGTGACCTTGCCCGGTCCCTCTGGGTTGCCAGCACCCTGGCAGGCAGCACACTCGACGCCCTGCCGCGGGCGCACGATCTCCCCGACCCCGGCGAAGGGGGCCTGAGACCATGATCCTGAAAGTCGCACTGATTGGTTCCGGCGCCATTGGATCGCGGGTGGCGGAACTGCTCGACGCCGGGACCGCACCGGGAGTAGAACTCGCCGGCGTGGTTCCGCACGGTGATGCAGGGACGGGTTTCAGCTTCGAAGAGGCCCTGGACATCGCTGACGTGGTGGTGGAGTGCGCCGGCGTTGGATCAGTTGCCGAGTTCGGTCCCCGGATTGTTTCGGCCGGAAAGGATCTGCTGGTTACCTCGATCGGGGCGTTGTGTGATGCGTCCCTACGGAAAGCGCTGCTCGACGACGGTCCCGGGCGGACGCTCCTGACAACCGGGGCGTTGGGTGGGCTGGATGCGATCACGGCTGCCTGCGCAGGTGGCACCATTCACCGCATCACCGTGGAATCGCGAAAACTTCCTGCTGCGTTAATCCAGCCGTGGATGGATGGTGAAACGAAGGACCGGATTCTCACCGCTACCCACCCCGTGGAGCTACTGCGGGGCGGACCGGCCGACTTGATCAAGGCTTTCCCCAAATCAACCAACGTGGTGTCCGCGTTGGCCCTCGCCGCCGGCAATTGGGGTGTGGTGGAGGCGGTGTTGATCGCAGACCCTGCAGCCGAGCAGACGTCCCACCACGTCATGGCAGAGACTTCCTTGGGCACCTTTGACGTCCGGGTGACCAACGAGGCTTCCCGCAGCAATCCGGCGTCGAGCGCACTGGTGCCGCACGCCGTCGTCCGCGGTTTGAGGACGCTCGCCAACGCCAGTGGCAGCTTTATCTGACACCGTCTTAGTCTGGCACCGTGCGCAGCAGTTTTACGCTGCGAAGTTCTCGTTCCAGACGTCCACGCCGAGCTTGATGATCAAGGCGGCAACCACCACCAGGAAAACGATCCGCACAAAGCCGCTCCCCTTGGCCACAGCGGTGCGCGCCCCAAGATAGCCGCCTGCCATGTTTGCCAGCCCGAGGACCAGTCCCACGCCCCACAGCAATGACCCGTGCGGGAGGAAAAAGATCAAGGCTCCGGCGTTGGTGGCCATGTTGACGATCTTCGCCTTGGCGCTGGCCTCAAGGAAGGCATAACCCATGGCAGAAACGAGTGCGATCACCAGGAACGAGCCTGTACCGGGCCCGATCAAACCGTCGTAAAAGCCAATGACGGCGCCGATGAGGCACGCCACCACATAGTGTTTGTGACCGTCGTGGCGGAGGGCGGTCAGTTCACCGGCACTGGGACGCAGGGCAGTGAACACGGCGACGGCGATCAACGCCACCACAATGATCGGCTTGAAAACACTGGCAGGAAGCGACGCGGCAAGAATGGCTCCGCCGAAACTGCCGGCCAGGGCGATGACCGCCATGGGAATTGCGGTCTTCAGATCCGGCCCAACGCGGCGGTAGTAGGTTACGGCGCTGGTGGTGGTCCCGAAGATGGACCCCATCTTGTTCGTAGCCAGGGCCTGCACTGGGGTAATGCCCGGTACCAGCAGCAGGGCGGGGAGCTGAATCAGTCCCCCGCCTCCCACCACGGCATCAACCCAGCCGGCTGCGAATCCAGCCACCACAATCAGGATGAGTGTGGTGAGCTGGATTGATTCGAAGCCGGAAATCACCGGGATCGTACGGCGTTGACCACGTAATCCACGGCTTTGTCCACCGCAATGTTCTCGGCTTCGCCGCTGCGGCGGTCCTTGATCTCAACCACACCGTCCACCAGCCCACGGCCAACAGCCAGGATGGTCGGTACGCCCACCAGTTCCGCATCGCCGAACTTCACGCCGGGAGAGACCTTGGGGCGGTCATCGAAAATGACGTCCAGTCCGGCGGCTTCAAGCTCAGCGGAGAGCCTTTCAGCGGCCTCGAAGATCTCATCGCCACGACCAACAGCCACCACATGGACATCTGCCGGAGCCACGGAGCGCGGCCACACGAGGCCACGGTCGTCATGGTTTGCTTCAGCCAACGCTGCCACGGCACGCGTCACGCCAACGCCGTAGGAGCCCATGGTGACAACCTGCTGCTTGCCATTCTGGTCCAGGACCTTCAGATCCAGGGCTTCAGCGTACTTGCGGCCGAGCTGGAAAATGTGGCCCATTTCAATGCCTCGTGCAGTTTCCAGCGGTCCTGAACCGTCCGGGGCGGGGTCGCCCGCACGCACATCGGTGCTCTCGATCACGCCGTCCCAGGCGAAGTCGCGGCCTGCGACCAATCCGAAGACGTGCTTGCCGTCAGCGTTGGCCCCTGTCACCCAGCTGGTGCCGGAGACGACGCGGGGATCCACCAGGAAGAGAACCTTGGAAGAACCTTCAAGGCCCAGGACCGGCTCGTCGAGGGACAAACCGGGTCCGATGTAGCCCTTGACCAGCCACGGCAGCTTCTTGAGGTCTTCTTCGTTGGCAGCCTCCAGGCCGATTTCACCGGCGATGGGCAGGTGAAGGCCGATGTTTGCTTCCACGCGCTTGAGGTCCACTCCGCGGTCGCCGGGAACACCGATGACCACGATCTGGCGCTCACCCGTGGGGAGCGTTACGGCAAGCACGACGTTCTTGAGCGTGTCAGCGGCAGTCCATGCGCCGCCGTCGGACTCGCTGCGCGGAGCCATCTGGTTAGCGGCGTCCACCAGAGTATCGATGGTGGGAGTGTTCGGCGTGTCCAGGACCTGGGCGGCCGGCGCGTTGCTGAAGTCGATCTCGTCCGGGACAACAGTGGTCACGGCTTCGACGTTGGCATAGTAACCACCGGCCGAGCGTACGAACGTGTCCTCGCCGATCTCGGTGGGGAACAGGAATTCCTCACTCTTGGAGCCACCCATGGCACCGGCCGTGGCCGCGACGGGAATGACTTCCAGGCCGAGGCGCTCAAAGATCCTCAGGTAGGCACCGCGGTGTGCAGCGTAGCTTGCGTCCAGGCCCGCGTCATCGATGTCGAAGGAGTAGGAGTCCTTCATGATGAACTCGCGGCCACGGAGGAGCCCCGCCCGCGGACGTGCTTCATCACGGTACTTGTTCTGGATCTGGTAGAGGCTCAGCGGCAGGTCCTTGTACGAGGAGTACAGGTCCTTGACAAGGAGCGTGAACATTTCCTCATGCGTGGGGGCCAGGAGGTAGTCCGCGCCCTTGCGGTCTTGGAGGCGGAACAGGCCCTCGCCATATTCGGTCCAGCGGTTGGTGGCCTCGTAGGGTTCGCGGGGAAGCAGCGCCGGGAAGTGGACTTCCTGAGCTCCAATGGCGGACATCTCCTGGCGGATGATCTCCTCCACCTTGCGCAGGACGCTCAGGCCCAGTGGCAGCCACGTGTAGATGCCGGGCGCGGCACGGCGGATGTAGCCGGCGCGGACAAGGAGCTTGTGGCTGGCGACCTCGGCGTCGACGGGATCTTCACGCAGGGTGCGCAGGAACAGCTGGGAAAGGCGAAGGACCACGGGTACGTATCCGTTTCTATGGCAGATGTGGCAAAAACAACTGTCTACTAATCTACCGGCTGACTGCGCAGCCACTCGAACGGGCCGGGTTGGCGTCCCCAACAACGTGCACAAAGAAGAGCCACGCCGTCGCGTATGGAAGCCCCTGGCCGCATCCGGCTGGTCATCCTGCGATGGCGTGGCTCAGCGGCCGGCCGGCCGCAGACTCTGTCCGGAGACTAGATCGCCGTACCCTCCAGCGGAACGGGATCGCCTGCGGCTGGGAAGCAATGGAAACTGCCGAGCTCACGGATGGATTGGCCGCCGATGGCGCCCGTCAAGGTATTGATCATGATTCCCCCTGTACCACCCGCACCCCAACGACACGGCTTGGAAAGAACCTATGTGATCGCAGACACATTTTCAAGGATTGCCCGCTGCAACGGGGTTGCGACCCTTGACCGTGGTGCACGCCGGACTTACTTTTAATTCATCATCTGATGAATTATTGGAGCCGCACCGGAGGCCCGTATGACGCCCCTTCCAGCAGCAATCGAGGCGACGCGGCTTCAGGTGTCCCGCTCCCGCAGCAAGATCCTCAAAGGTTTGGACTTTACGGTTGATGCCGGCCGGATCACGGGACTCCTGGGCCCTTCCGGAAGCGGCAAGACAACTCTCATGCGGGCAATCGTAGGTGTCCAGCGAATCAGCCAGGGAAACCTCACCGTCCTCGGCCGCCCGGCCGGCAGCGCACCGCTCAGGCACGACGTCGGATACGTCACCCAGGGTGCCAGCGTGTACTCGGACCTGAGCGTCCAAGCGAACGTGCGTTACTTCGGAGCCATGCACGGCGCGACGGCGGCGGATACCGCGGAGGCAATTGCCGCCGTCGGGCTTGAATCGCTGGCCCGACACAAGGCTGCGGACCTGTCAGGTGGACAATTCAGCAGGGTCTCCCTCGCCTGCGCCCTGGTTGCGCACCCGAAACTGTTGGTCCTGGACGAGCCCACCGTCGGGCTTGATCCAGTGCTGAGGGCCGAGCTATGGGAGCGATTCGCTGCCATGGCTGCGGCCGGAACAACCCTGCTGGTCTCCAGCCACGTGATGGAGGAAGCATCACATTGTTCCTCGCTGCTGCTCCTGCGGGATGGCCTCCTGCTGGCGCAACTGACTCCCACGGAGTTGGCTGGACGCGGGCGGAGCGAAGATCTGGAGCGGGCTTTCCTGACCATCATCAAAGCCGCTGACCGTGGTCAGGAAGAAAGCCAGGTGACGTCTTGAATTTCCGCATGACGTTTGCCACCACAACACGGGTTCTGGGACAGCTGCGGCACGATCACCGGAGCGTTGCGCTGATCCTTGTGGTCCCCGCATTGCTGCTGACCGCCGTCTATTTCCTCTTCGAGAACGAAACACTCCCACCGGGGTTTCCCCGCACCTTTGACCGCGTTGGCCTGATGATGTTGGCCATCTTTCCCTTCGTGGTCATGTTCCTGGTCACCTCCATCACCATGCTTCGGGAGCGTACGTCCGGGACCTTGGAGCGACTCCTGACCACCCCCATCCATAAGGCAGACCTGCTGTTCGGCTATGCCTTGGCCTTCTCCATCATGGCCACCCTGCAGTCTCTGGTGGCGACGGCTGTGGCCTACTGGGTTTTCGACCTCGACATCAAGGGAAGCCCCGGCTTCGTAGTGATGATTGCCGTCATCAACGCCGTCCTGGGCGTCGCCCTGGGACTCCTGTGTTCCGCCTTTGCCCGCACGGAGTTCCAAGCCGTGCAATTCATGCCAGTGGTGGTGGTCCCGCAGATCCTGTTGTGCGGCTTGTTCGTGGCGCGGGAGCATATGAACGAGGTCCTGGAGGCTATCTCCGGAGTCCTGCCGCTCACGTTCTCCGTGGATGCCTTGAAAGAGATCGCAGGGAACGCCGATGCCACGGCAACGATGTGGCAAGACGCCCTGGTCATGGGCGGGATCGTCCTGGGTGTCCTGGTCCTGGCATCACTGACCCTCCGACGACAAACCCGATGAGCCTCCCCCAATCGCGCCGGGGACGCCGAAGCGCAGGAGACCATTCGAGGGAAGCCATCCTCTCAGCTGCACGGAAACTCTTTGCCGAACAAGGGTTCGAAGGGACGAGCCTGCGGCAGGTGGCACGGGAGTCATCGGTGGATCCGGCCATGGTGCACCACTTTTTCGGAAGCAAGGATGAGCTTTTTGCCGCCAGCGTGGAGTTGCCCGCCGACCCGGCAGAGGTTCTTGCCGGCGTCGAAACCCTGGACCCTGCAGTGAGGGCTGAGGCGATTGTCCGCGCCGTCCTGCGGCTATGGGAGAGTCCCGCTCAGCACGGGCTGGTGGCCTTCGTCCGGGGAACCATAGGTTCCAAGGCCAAGACGGCACTGATGCGCGAGATGGTCAACCGCACCATCCTGCCCAAAATCATGGCAGGACTTCCAGGCCCGGCAGACGAAGTACACGCGCGCGGCAATCTTGTGGCCACGCAAGTGGTGGGGCTGATGTTGGTCCGGTATGTGATCCGACTCGAACCGCTGGCATCGGCGGGTCAGGACGACGTGGTCCGCTGGGTTGCTCCCCCCATTCAGCGCTACCTCACGGGGAACCTGGACTCCCCCGAATAAATGCCTGCGGTGGCTCTTCCCAGGCCTGGGAAGAGCCACCGCAACCGGGCTACTTGATGAGCTCCACGGCCTGGTCCAGCAGATTGTTGACGTTTGCCAGCGCGGCCTCTTCAGAACCACCACCCACGCCAACCGTGGTGATCACAACGTTCTGCTTCACCGTTTGCGCCATGATCACGGATCCCTTTTCTCCAGTGGGCAGTTCGGTGTCCATCCGGTAGGCCACCATTGCATTTGCCGGTTTCTTGCCAGCCAGATCCGTGACAGTGAGGGTACTTGCACCGGTGGGACCCGACATTGTCATGGTGCTGCACTGGGCGAGCTGGTCGCTGCTTGCTTCAACCTTGGTCTTGGCATCGTCGCCGAGACCAGCGCCCAAGGAGATAGTGGTCACGCTGGCCGAAGCTGCATCCTGGCTGACACCAACGGCGGCCTTCATGCCGTCCATTGGTTGGGCCATGGAACCCATGGCCATGTCTTTGCAGACGGCGGGCTGAACATCGATCTGGGACATCAAGGCTTTGGTCTGCTCCATCGACCCGGAAAGGTCGGCACTCGACGTCACGCTAAGCCTGGTCCCCTGCTTGTCTTTAATCTGGCCCAGTACCGTGTTCAGTTCTTCGAGCGTGAAGTCCTTTGCCGGCGTCGGCGTAGGCGTGGGTGCAGCCGTCTCACTGGCTGGAGCGGACGCAGCGTCCGTGGAAGTACCGGCACCACCGCATGCGGTGAGGCCCATAACCAGCAGTCCAGAAACGGCAAAGCCGCGCAGCGCATTCTTATTCATTTGTTGTTCCCCGGGAAAGTGTGAGTGATTGGTGGCGTGCGCCAACCGAGATAAGACTACAAGCAGCGCCACCTGGGGCTAGAACAGGACCGTGGCGAAGGTTCCCACTTGTTCGAAGCCCACACGTTCATAGGTGGCCCGTGCTTTGGTGTTGTAGTCGTTGACGTAAAGGCTCGTCACCGGCGCGAAAGTTCGCGAGAGATTTACGACGGCGGCCATGTAGCCCCCGCTTTGGCCGCGTCCCCGCAACTCGGGATTCATCCATACGCCTTGAACCTGGGTGACGTCCCGCGTGACTGCCCCCAGCTCGGCTTTGAAGACCACTGTGCCGTTGGCGTCGATGTGGACCAGCGAGTGGCCCTCCCGAATGAGCCCTGCAACGCGCCTGCTATAGAACTCCTGCCCTCCGAGGAACGGAGAGTAACCCACCTCTTCTTCAAACATGGCGGCGCAGGCGGGCAGAATGCGATCAAAGTCCCCCATGGAGCCAAAGGTCAGGGCCGGATTGGCCCTGACTATGGGAGGACCTGAAATGGTGAGCAGTGGTTGTCGGGAGCGCACTTCGTGCGCAGCGTGGCCCAGTTGCTCAAAACGAGCATAGAGGGCCATCACGGTGTCGGCCGGACCGAAAATGGACGCGTAACGGCGCCCTGTTTCGTGGGCAGCGGTGGCCACATACCCCGCCAGGCCGGGATCTAGCTGCACCGGGACGAGGTTTGCACCCGCCCAGCATGCGCCGAGAAGCGTTTGGCCGTCGAACACTCCGAAAATACAGGCACCCCCGCTGGTGGGCGCCGCTGAACCAGTACTTTCCACATGGGCGAGGATGAACACATTGGCCACCACATCCTCGCTTGCAAGCGCGCGAAGAGCCAGGGTGTCGGCACTGCCGAGCACCCTGACTCCCAAGCCGTTCTCGTTACGAGACGCTAACCACGGGGCTACCCTTGACAGCATCTTCGCCATCGGCCTCCCCCATCTCTTCGGCGATGCGCATGGCCTCTTCGATCAGTGTCTCAACAATTTCGCTCTCAGGCACAGTCTTGATGACTTCGCCCTTCACGAAAATCTGGCCCTTGCCGTTTCCGGAGGCCACTCCGAGGTCGGCTTCGCGTGCTTCGCCGGGTCCGTTGACGACGCATCCCATCACGGCCACACGCAAGGGAATCTCCATGCCTTCCAAACCTGCAGTAACCTGCTCGGCCAGCGTGTACACGTCCACCTGGGCGCGGCCACAAGACGGGCAGGAGACGATCTCGAGCTTGCGCGGGCGCAGATTCAAGGACTGCAGGATCTGGTTGCCCACCTTGATTTCCTCCACCGGAGGAGCAGAGAGGGACACGCGAATGGTGTCGCCAATGCCGCGGGACAGGAGCGCACCGAACGCCGTGGCGGACTTGATGGTGCCCTGGAATGCCGGTCCGGCTTCAGTGACGCCGAGGTGCAAGGGCCAGTCGCCTTGCTCGGCGAGCATCTCATAGGCGGCCACCATGATCACGGGGTCGTTGTGCTTGACGGAGATCTTGAAGTCATGGAAGCCGTGCTCCTCGAAGAGGGAAGCTTCCCAGACTGCGGATTCAACCAACGCTTCCGGGGTGGCCTTGCCGTACTTCTTCATGATGCCGGGCTCAAGGGAGCCTGCGTTGACGCCAATCCGGATGGATGTTCCATGGTCCCGGGCCGCTGCAGCGATTTCCTTGACCTGGTCATCGAACTTGCGGATATTGCCCGGATTCACCCGGACTGCAGCACAGCCGGCCTCAATGGCGGCGAAGACGTACTTCGGTTGGAAGTGGATATCCGCGATCACGGGAATCTGGGACTTACGGGCAATGATCGGCAATGCCTCGGCGTCGTCGGCAGACGGGCAGGCAACGCGCACGATGTCGCATCCGGAAGCCGTCAGTTCAGCGATCTGCTGGAGGGTGGCGTTGATATCCGTAGTGGGGGTGGTGGTCATGGACTGAACGCTGATGGGCGAGTCAGAACCGACGCCAACGGACCCTACCTTGATCTGCCGCGTCTTACGGCGCGGGGCAAGGACGGGGGGTGGGGCTGCTGGCATTCCCAGGCTGACCGAGGTCACGTGGACTCCTTGGGTTAGGGGTGGATCGTTGTGGTGAAGGACGTCCGGACTAGGACGCGTGGGCAGCCAGGACGCCAATAATGGGCGACCATTCCGTGGTGCGGATACCCGCGATAACGCCGGCTTCGGCGAACGGATCCTGCTTGAGGAGGTCATTGAGTTCGGCTTCGTCAGCGGACTTGAAGATCAGCAGAGCGCCGGCGCCGTCACCGTAGGGGCCACTGGCAAGCAGTTTGCCTTCCTCGGCCAGTTCCCCGAGCCAGGAACGGTGCGCAGGGCGGGCTTCGTCGCGGAGGGCGCCCGAATCGGCGACGTATACGTACTCAACAGCGAAAACAGTCATGGAGCTAGCCTATCCCGCATACTGAACGGAAAATGCTCACTGCTCAGCCGAAAATGTTCACCGGCTTGACGATGTCCGCGTAGATCAGGAGTGCACCCATGGCCATCAGCAGCGCTGCGACAACGTACGTGGCCGGCAACAGCTTGGCAATGTCGAAGGCTCCCGGGTCCGGTTTGCCCAACAGCTTGGCCACCCGACGCCGGGCACCTTCGTAGAGCGCGCCAGCCACATGGCCGCCGTCCAGAGGCAAGAGCGGGATGAGGTTGAAGATGGCCAGCGCGAAGTTGAGCCCGGCCAACAACCCGATCAAAGTGCCGATCCGTGCCTGCATGGGTACTTGTTCCATGGCCGCTACCTCGCCGGCAACCCGGCCGACGCCCACCACGCTGATGGGTCCGTTGGGGTCACGGGGTTCCTCGCTGAAGGCTGCTTTTGCCACCCCAACCACTCTTGCTGGCAGGTTGAAGATCACACCGGATATCTGCTTGATGTTTTCTCCGGCCATGGGCAGAACGGCCGACGCCGGTTGGGGAACCAAGGCGCTTTGGGCTCCGATACCCAGGAAGCCGACCTCCTGGTACTGCAAGACTCCGTTGGCGTCTTGTGCTTGCCGCCCGTCGGGGCCCACCACGGGCCGGGAGGAGAGCACAGGAGTTACGGTGGTCTCCAGGGATGCCCCGTTGCGCATCACGGTGACGGGAACGTCCTTCCCGGCGGAGGTCCGGATCCAGCTGGTGAGTTCGTCCCAGCTGGTGACGGCTTTGCCGTCGAAAGAAGTGATGGTGTCATTCGGCTGGAGCCCTGCGGCCGCTGCAGGGGTCAGCTTGCAATCGGCGGAATCCGGGTCAACAGTCTCCCCTGCGGCAACCTGGCACTTGGAGACGTCCGCAATGGTGGTGGTTGCCTGGGCTGTGCCAAAGCCCATGAGCAGGACGGCCAGAAGGATCAACCCGATCAGCATGTTCATGGCGGGTCCGCCGAGCATGACGATGATCTTCTTCCAGACAGGGAGCTTGTAGAAGACGCGGTTCTCGTCGCCAGGTCCCACTTCCTCGTGTGCCATGGAACGCGCCTCGGTGGCGAGGGTCTGGAACATGCCTGTGCTGGAGGGGCGAACGGTGCCGTCTTCTTTGTTCGGCGGGTACATACCGATCATGGACACGTAGCCACCCAGCGGAAGCGCTTTGAAGCCGTACTCGGTTTCGCCCTTCTTCCTGGACCACAGTGTTGGCCCAAAGCCGATCATGTACTTGGTAACGCGCACTTTGAAGAGCTTCGCGGGCACAAGGTGGCCCACCTCGTGCAGCGCGATGGAAACAGCTACGCCGATCGCGACGAAGACGACTCCGAGGATGAAGAGAAGGACGGGACTCATGCCGGTGGGACTGCTTCCGTAAGGTTGTGGGCTACAGGGCGCTGCTGGCTAAACGATCAAGGGTTCGGGCACGTGCCCACCTCTCAGCATCCAGCACGGACTCCACCGTTAGCTCTGAAGAGCCTGAATGTTCGCTGAGGACGGATTCAACGGTATCCACAATGTCCGTGAAGCGGATGCGCCCGGCGTGGAAGGCCCCTACTGCTTCCTCATTGGCGGCGTTAAAGACAGCGGGGAAGGTGCTGCCCTGTTTGGCGGCGTCCTTGGCGAGGTCCACGGCCGGGAAGGCTACGGTATCCAGGGGCTCGAAGGTCCAACTGGTGGCTTGGGTCCAGTCGCAAGCCTTGGCGGCACGCGGGACCCTGTCCGGCCAGCCCAGTCCGAGCGCGATGGGCAGGCGCATGTCCGGAGGTGATGCTTGGGCAATGATGGAGCCATCCACGAACTGGACCATGGAGTGCACCACCGACTGCGGGTGGACCACAACATCGATCCTGTCCAACGGAACATCGAACAACAGGTGTGCCTCAATGACTTCCAGGCCCTTGTTGACGAGGCTGGCCGAGTTTGTGGTGACCATGAGGCCCATGTCCCAGGTGGGGTGGGCAAGGGCTTCCTGCGGAGTGACGTGGTGAAGTTGCTCCCGTGTGCGGCCCCGGAACGGGCCACCGGATGCCGTCAGGATCAGCTTTTCAACTTCCTGGTCGGTGCCCGAACGCAGGCACTGGGCGATAGCGGAGTGCTCTGAGTCGACAGGGACGATCTGGCCGGGGCTGGCGGCGGCTTTGACCAGGGCGCCGCCGACTATCAGCGATTCCTTATTGGCCAGTGCCAAGGTGGCCCCTGTGCCAAGGGCAGCCAAGGTTGGTGCCAGCCCGATGGAACCGGTGATGCCGTTCAGGACGACGTCGCAGTCAATGGCTGCTATCCGGGTGGAGGCGTCCGGCCCGGCAAAGATCTCCGGAGCAAAGTTGCGTACGCGTGCCTCGGTGGCGGCAGCGTCAATCAAGCGACGAAGGGCTTCTGGATCTCCCGTGGCAATTCCCACAGCTTGCGCCCTGGTGTGGACCGCCTGCTGTGCCAAGAGCTCGAGGTTCCCGCCTCCCGCGCTCAGGGCCACCACCTCGAAACGGTGTGGTGCGGCATCAACGACGTCAATCGCTTGTGTGCCAATGGAACCGGTGGACCCGAGGATGACGATCTTGCGCGGCTGCATGACTTAAGTATCCCTGCCACTGCCGGGGGCCGCGAACGGGCGCAAGCGTATGTGGAAAACCGATACCGCTTGACCAAGCCCCTGCCCTGCGTACCGTGGAACCGTGGAGTGGTTGTCCTGGTTCGATGCGCGGGACTACGAATTTGCCCGGCAGGTGTTGCAGCGTGGCACAGCCGCGCTGTACGTGGTTGCCTTCCTCTCCACGTTGAACCAGTTCCCGGCGCTTCTCGGCGAGCGCGGACTGTTGCCGGTACCTGCTTTCCTGGACATGGCCCGCCGGCTGGGCCGGCCCACCCTGTTCCGGTGGCGCTACTCCGACGCGCTGCTCCGGGCTGTGTGCTGGACGGGCATCGCTGTGTCCTTTCTGCTGGTCATCGGCCTGCCCCAAACGGGCCCTCCGTGGCTGCCCATGCTGGCTTTCCTTGCCCTGTGGTTCCTCTATATGTCGATTGTGAATGTAGGCCAGACGTTCTACGGCTTTGGTTGGGAGATCCTTCTCCTCGAAGCTGGCTTCACGGTGGCTTTCCTTGGCTCCGACCAGACTCCCCCACCGACGACCATCCTCATACTTGTTCTGTGGCTGCTGTTCCGGCTTGAGTTCGGTGCCGGCATGATCAAGATCCGCGGCGGACGCGAGTGGCGGGATATGACGGCGATGTTCTACCACCACGAGACACAGCCGATGCCCGGCCCGCTGAGCAGGCAAGCTCATCTCCTGCCGCGTCCGCTGCACAAAATTGAAGTGGCGGGTAACCATGTCGCGCAGTTGGTGGTGCCGTTCTTCCTCTTTGCCCCTCAGCCGCTGGCCAGCATCGCCGCCGGCATCATCGTCCTCACACAACTGTGGCTGGTGGTCACCGGCAACTTTGCCTGGCTGAACTGGGTGGCCATCGTCCTGGCTTTCGCGGCCGTCAGCGACCCTGTCGCCCACGCAGTCGCTCCGTTCATTCCGCTGGAGTGGCACGCAGGTGCCGATACCCCCGTCTGGTGGCTCGCCGTCGTCGTGCTTGTCACGGTTCTGTTGCTGGTGTTCAGTTACCGGCCCCTCCTCAACCTGTTCTCGAGCCATCAGCTGATGAATGCCAGCTTCAACCGGTGGCGCCTGGTGAACGCCTACGGCGCCTTTGGAACGGTGACCAAGCAAAGGATCGAGATCGTGGTGGAGGGCACGTTGGCCGAGGAGCCCGACATCCCGGATGAGCACTGGCTTGAGTACGCTTTCAAGGGAAAGCCCGGCGATGTCCGTCGGCTCCCCCGGCAATGGGCGCCGTACCATCTGCGCTTGGATTGGCTCATGTGGTTCCTGCCTCTGCGGACGGTCCATGAGGACTGGTTTTACACGTTCCTGGACAAACTGCTTGAGGCCGATGAGGCCACGCTTGGGCTGCTTCGCGATGACCCGTTCGACGGCGAACGTCCCCGTTGGGTGCGGGCGCGCAGCTACCTGTACCGTTTCGCCAGCCGTGCAGAGTTCCGGGAGACGGGCGAACGCTGGGTGCGGGTGCTGTTGTGTGACGCTGTCCCGCCCGTGCAGCTAAGTCCTGGGCGCCGCCTTGCCGGGTGAGGCTGGTTCCCTTGGCGGCGCCGTGGACTCCCGGACCACCAAATGGGTGGCAAGTTCCACGCGGCGGGAATCGATCTCTTCACCCTGCATTTGGCGAAGGATGAAGTTCAGCGCGGAACGCCCTATCTCCTGAAGCGGCTGGCTCACTGACGTGAGGGGTGGCGTGGACTCTTCGGCCTGGTATGTTCCGTCGAACCCCACGAGACTCATTTCCTCGGGAATCCGGATGTCCTGCCGGCGCGCCTCGGCCAGGACGCCCATGGCGATACTGTCGCTTCCGGCGAAGACGGCCGTGGGCGGATCTTCCAAGGCCACCAGCTTCTTGAAGGCCGCCGCTCCATTCTCGGGCCTGAACTGGCCCGCGGAAACGTATTCGTGTTCAACGGTGATCCCCTCGGCCATCAACGCGGCCATGTAGCCGTGGAGCCGGGCCTGGCTGCATTCGGCGGTGGCGGGACCCCCGATGTAGGCAATGCGTCGATGCCCCAGTTCCAGGAGGTGGGTGGCGGCGACCTTCCCGCCTGCCCAGTTGCTGGCACCCACGCTGAACAGATCAGCCGGGGGCGGGTTCAGGGGGTCGATCACCACTATGGGGATCTGGCGCCTTTGGAAGGCTTCGAGCTGCGCTGTCCCGAACGCCGACGTCACCACGATCATGCCGCTGCGTCCTTCATCGACCATGCGCTGGGCACGTTCCTCCGGACCCAGCGGGGGTGCTGCCTGCAGGCCGGTCACCGACAGGATGACTTCCATGTCCGAGACGTTGGCCTGCTCCATGATCCCTTTGAGGACTTCCATGTTGTAGGCAGAGTTCAGGGAATCAAACACCGCTTCCACGGTCCGCTGGGCAGGGTTGGCCTTGCGTTGGAGGGGTGATTTGTACCCGGTCCTTTGCAGGGCGGCCAGGACGCGGGCGCGGGTACTTTGAGCCACGTCCTCACGCCCGTTGACCACTTTGGAGACGGTGGGTACCGAGACTCCCACCTCTCGCGCGACGGCGGAAAGGGTCATCTTGGAGGGTCGTTCATCTAGGCTCACGGTTTACCGCTTTCGAAAAGTTTCGGTTGCTGACAGTCTGCATCGGAGTCATCCTCCCCGTCAATCCAGCAGCAACCAGAACGAAACTGTTCACGAAAAAGGGTTGACGGTGATGCGCGTCACGGCTAGGTTTGGTTGGCACTTCCGAAAGGACTTCCGAAACATTTCGAAAAGTTGCTGGAGCTGGGAATCGAAGTTGATCCTCAGACCGCGAAGTGCGGCTTTTACACGCACAACCGGGCAATCAGCGTCGAGCCCGAAGGACGAATGGAAACTGCACATGAATAATCTCAAGTTGCGCACCGCCGGAATGGCCGTTTCTGCAGCCGCTTTGTCGATCTCACTCGTAGCCTGCGGGTCCTCAGGTCCGGCCGGAACAGGAGCCTCGGCGGACTCGGCAACCATGTGGGGACTGACCGGTGGTGACCAGCCGGTGTTCCAAGCATCCGTGGACTCCTGGAACAAGTCGCACCCCGACTCCACCATCAAGCTCGACTTCTTTGCCAACGACGCCTACAAGACCAAGGTCCGCACGGCCGTCGGCGCAGGCCAAGGACCCACCCTCGTTTACGGCTGGGGCGGCGGAGTACTTAAGTCTTACGTCGATGCTGGTCAGGTGGATGACCTGACGGGATTCCTCAAAGAGAACCCTGACGTCCAAAGCCGTTACCTTCCCTCCATCCTCGAAAGCGGCGTGATCGAGGGCAAGACCTACGCACTGCCCAACAACAAGGTGCAGCCCGTTGTTCTCTATTACAACAAGGAAGTCTTCGAGAAGATCGGAGCACAACCGCCCAAGACCTGGGATGAGCTCATGGCGTTGGTACCCAAGTTCAAGGATGCCGGCGTGGCACCATTCTCCCTGGGGGGCCAGTCCAAGTGGCCGGACCTGATGTGGCTTGAATACCTCGTGGACCGGATCGGCGGCCCTGAAGTTTTCGCGAACATCGCGGCCAACAAGCCGAACGCCTGGTCAGACCCGGCAGTCATAGAGGCACTGACCAAGATCCAGGAACTCGTGGACGCCGGCGGCTTCATCAACGGCTTCTCCTCCATTGCCGCTGACAGCAACGCAGACCAGGCCCTGTTGTACACAGGTAAGGCAGCCATGATTCTGCAGGGCAGCTGGATCTACCAAGGCATGAAGAAGGACGCGGCTGACTTCGTTTCAAGCGGCAAGCTTGGTTACACCCCCTTCCCCACCGTTGAGGGCGGCAAGGGTGATCCGGCAAACGTTGTGGGAAACCCGTCCAACTTCTGGTCCGTTTCTTCCAAGGCCACGGAAGAGCAGAAGAAGACTGCCCTGGAATACGTCAAGGACGGAATGTTCAACGATGAGAACGTCCAAGGCCTGATCGACTCAGGAGCTGTACCTGTGGTCACCGGCATTGAGGACAAGCTCGCAGCCTCCCCTGACAAGGACTTCCTGACTTACGTGTACGGCATGGCCAAGGATGCCCCGGACTTCACGCTTTCCTGGGACCAGGCACTGAGCCCCGCCCAAGGAGATGCCATGCTGGCCAACCTCGACCAGATCTTCCTTAAAAAAATCACTCCTGAGCAGTTCGCTTCCACTATGAACGCGACGATCGGGAAGTAATCCAGTGTCCACTGCTACCACCACTCCACGGCGGGAGTTGGGCACTGGACGCACCGCGGGCACCCGACGGACCTTGGAAAAGGGTCCGTCAGGGTGGCTTGCTGTCCCAGCCCTGGCATTCTTCATGCTCTTCGCCATCCTCCCGCTCCTGGGAGTCCTGTTCCTGAGCTTCACCAGCTGGGACGGCCTGGGCGAAATCAAGCTGGATGGACTGTCCAGCTGGAACACGGTCCTGGCCGATCCCGTCACAGGCAACGCCCTGTTGGTGACGGCCAAGATCATGTTCTTCTCCTTCATTGTCCAGGCACCCATCAGCCTCCTGCTCGGCGTCTTCACCGCTGCAAGCCAGAAGTACCGGGCGGCTTTGGCTGTGCTCTACTTCGTGCCACTGCTCCTGTCGTCCGCGGCTGTGGCCATCGCCTTCAAGGCGCTGCTGGATCCGAACTTCGGGCTCGGCCCGGGCCTGGGCCTACCATTCCTGGCGCAGGACTGGCTGGGTAACTCTGACCTCGTCTTGTTCGTGGTGGTCTTCGTGATCGCCTGGCAGTTCGTGCCCTTCCACACCCTGATCTACCAAGGCGGCGTGCGACAGATTCCCGCTTCACTGTACGAAGCTGCCCAAATTGACGGAGCCGGCCGCATCCAGCAGTTCTTCAACATCACCTTGCCGCAGCTGAAGTACACCATGATCACCTCCTCCACCCTCATGGTGGTGGGATCCCTGGCGTACTTCGACCTGATCTTCGTCCTGACCGCCGGCGGCCCGGGCTACTCCACCAGACTCCTGCCGCTGCATATGTACCTCACGGGCTTCAAAGCCAACGACATGGGGGCTGCGAGCGCCTTGGGCGTCATCCTCGTTGTCATCGGCCTGGCCTTGGCATTGTTCCTGCAACGACTCGGCGGCAAAAACCGCAACGCCAGCCAATTGGAAGGTGCGTAATGACTTCCACCACTGAACTCCCCACAGCACCGGCGGCGTTGCCCCAACCGGCAACCACCCGCCGTCGGCCCACAAAGCTTGGCCGTTCGCGGCCAAACTTCCTGGGCGGCCTGGGCGGCTGGCTTTGGCTGGCGATCATCATTGTGCCGGTGTACTACGTGGTGATCACCAGCCTGAAGAACCAGGCAGGGTTCTTCACCTCCAACCCGATGCTGCCACCGGCCGAGCCAACGTTGGACAACTACAAGCTTGTTCTGGAGAACGACTTCGCCAAGTACTTCGCCAACAGCCTTATTGTCACCGTGGGCAGTGTGGTTCCGGCGCTCTTTGTCGCCTTCATGGCCGCCTATGCCATTGTGCGCGGCAAGGGCAGGTTCCTCAGCTGGACCAACAACGTCTTCCTGTTGGGCTTGGCCATTCCGCTGCACGCAACCATCATCCCCATCTACTGGATGATCACCAAGGCCCACATGTACGACACTTTGTTGGCGCTGATCCTGCCCTCCATTGCCTTCGCAATCCCCGTGTCGGTGCTCATCCTCTCCAACTTCATGCGGGATGTTCCCAATGAACTTTTTGAGTCGATGCGGCTGGACGGCTGCTCTGACTGGGCCATGATGTGGCGCCTGGCGTTGCCCATGACCAAGCCCGCTGTCATCACGGTTGGCATCTACAACGCACTGCATGTGTGGAACGGCTTCCTGTTCCCGCTGATCCTTACACAAAGCCCGGACACCAGGGTTCTGCCGTTGTCACTGTGGACCTTCCAGGGTGAGTTCAGCGTCAACATCCCCGCGGTGCTCGCCTCCGTGGTACTGGCCACTCTTCCCCTGCTGGTGATCTACGTCGTGGCGCGCCGGCAGTTGCTCAGCGGCCTCACGGCAGGTTTCAGCAAGTAGCCGGCCTGATGACCAACCAGAAAGGACTTCCTTTGACACAATCCAGACCCCTGCGCGTTGGCATGGTGGGTTATGCCTTCATGGGCGCCGCCCACTCCCACGCCTGGCGGACAGCGCCGCGCTTCTTCGACCTGCCGCTTGCTCCGGAACTGACCGCTGTGGCGGGAAGAAACGAGGATGGCGTCCGGGCAGCGGCTAGTAAATACGGTTGGGCCTCCGTCGAGACCGATTGGCGCCGCCTCATTGATCGCGACGACATCGACCTCATCGACATCTGCACTCCCGGCAACACCCACGCCGAGATAGCTATTGCAGCGCTAGAAGCCGGCAAGCACGTCCTCTGCGAGAAGCCCTTGGCCAACTCGGTGGAGGAAGCAGAAAAGATGACGCTGGTGGCCCGGTCCGCGGCCGAATGCGGAGTGCTCTCCATGTGCGGCTTCAGTTACCGACGCACCCCTGCACTGGCCTTGGCCAAGCGGATGGTGGAGGACGGCCGGTTGGGCGACATCAGGCACGTCCGCGCGCAGTACCTTCAGGACTGGCTCAGCGACGCCGACGCGCCGTTGACCTGGCGCCTGGACAAGTCCAAATCCGGGTCCGGTTCGCTGGGCGACATCGGCGCGCACAGCATCGACGCCGCCCAGTGGATCACGGGACTGAACATCTCCGGTGTCTCTGCGTTGCTGGAGACCTTTGTGAAGGAGCGCCCGGTGGGCGGGGACTTTGTGGGCCTGGGCGGTCACGGTGGCGCCGGTGGTCCGCGCGGTCCGGTCACCGTGGATGACGCTGCGCTGTTCACGGCCCGCTTTGAGGCACAGCACGACGCCGGTGCTGACGCCGACTCCCGCGGCCGCGCCGCCGCCGGGCCAATCGGCATCTTCGAAGCAACCCGTTTTGCCTTGGGACGCAAGAACGCCATGCGCCTGGAACTCAACGGCACCAAAGGGTCAATCGCCTTTGACTTCGAAGACATGAACTCATTGCAGTACTACGATTCCGCGCTGGAACCTGACGCCGGTTTCCGCAAGATCATGGTCACCGAGCCGTCCCACCCCTACACCGCCAACTGGTGGCCCACCGGTCACGGCCTCGGATATGAGCACGGCTTCACCCATCAGGTGGTGGACCTCGTCACTGCCATCGGCGCAGGCGAGCAGCCCACGCCGTCGTTCGCTGACGCTTTGCAGGTGCAAAAGGTGCTGGCCGCCGTAGAAGCCAGCGCAGAAAACGCCAGCCGCTGGCAGAACGTGTGAAAGGAACCATCATGAACAGACCTATCACTCTATTCACTGGTCAGTGGGCCGACCTTCCGTTCGAGGAAGTTGCACGGCTCGCCGGAGAGTGGGGCTTCGACGGCTTGGAGATCGCCTGCTGGGGAGATCATTTGGACCCCCAGCGGGTGGTTGAGGATGACAGCTACCTGCAGGGCAAGCTGGATATCCTGGAGAAGCACGGGCTGTCCGTCCATGCGATCGCCAACCACCTCACAGGGCAAGCGGTGTGCGATAACCCCATTGATGAACGCCACCAGGACATTCTCAGCCCTTCAGTCTGGGGCGACGGTGAGCCGGAGGGTGTCCGTCGACGGGCCGCGGAAGCCATGAAGATTACAGCACGTGCTGCGGCAAGGTTGGGGGTGAAGACGGTCACGGGATTCACGGGCTCGTCCATTTGGAAATGCGTGGCCATGTTCCCACCCGCATCCGAGGCCATGATCGAGCGCGGCTACCAGGACTTCGCAGACCGGTGGAACCCCATCATGGACGTCTTTGATGAAGTGGGCGTCCGCTTTGCTCTGGAGGTCCACCCTTCTGAAATCGCCTACGACTACTGGACCACAAAACGGACCTTGGACGTCATAGGACACCGGGCGAACTTTGGCCTCAACTTCGACCCCTCACATTTCATCTGGCAAGACCTGGACCCTGCGATGTTCTTGCAGGATTTCGCGGAAAAGATCTTCCACGTCCACGTGAAAGAGTCTGTCCGGCAACTCAACGGACGGAACGGCAGGTTGGGTTCGCACCTTCCATGGGCTGATCCCCGCCGGGGGTGGGACTTCGTCACTGCCGGCCATGGCGACGTGAACTGGGAGCCGATCTTCCGCACGCTCAACGCCATCGGCTACGAAGGCCCCACCAGCATCGAGTGGGAGGATGCTGGCATGGACCGGCTGGTCGGTGCTCCCCAGGCGCTGGGCATGGTCCGCGAACTGGCGGCCATACGACCTCCGGCTGCCGCTTTCGATGCTGCCTTTGCCACGCGTTGATCTCAACAATCCCTGACTCACTGACACAAGCCCCGAAACGAAGGAACCCATGACAAGCAACAACAAGACAGCGCTGGTGGTTCGCGGCGGCTGGGACGGACACCAGCCGGTGGAAGCCACAGAGCTTTTCATCCCCTACCTGAAAGACAACGGCTACGACGTCCGCGTGGAGGAATCCCCCAAGATCTACGCCGACCCCGACTACATGGCGGGCGTGGACCTGATCGTGCAATGCATGACCATGACCACCATCGAGAAGGACGAGTTCGAGGGGCTCCGCGCGGCAGTTGAAAACGGCACGGGTTTGGCCGGCTGGCACGGCGGGATCGCTGATTCCTACCGCAACAACTCGGACTACCTGCACCTGATAGGTGGCCAGTTCGCCTGCCACCCCGGCAAGCATGCCGATGAGCAGATCGGCGAGCAGTCAGATAACTACGTTCCTTATACCGTCAATATGCTGCCTGCCGCGTCCGAGCATCCCATCACTCAGGGAATCGGCGATTTCGACCTCGTTACGGAACAGTACTGGGTCCTGGCCGACGACTACATCGATGTCTTGGCCACCACTACCCAGAAAGTCCGCGAGTGGGACCCTTGGAACCGCGAAGTCACTTCGCCGGCCATCTGGACCCGCCAGTGGGGCAAGGGGAAGATCTTTGTCTGCACCCCGGGCCACCACGTGGACATCCTCCAGGACAGCAACGTCCGTACCATCGTTGAAAGGGGCATGCTGTGGGCAAGCCGCTAAATGTAGGAGTCATCGGCTGTGGAGCCATCATTGCCCAGTACCTGGCTAACTTCCGCCAGCTGGATTCCATCAACCTCGTGGCAGTCGCGGACCTCGATCCGGCGCGGGCGCAGGCAGTAGCCGACTCGTACGACGGTGTTCGGGCACTGAGCGTGGACGAACTCCTGGCCGCCGAGGATGTGGACCTCGTCCTGAACCTCACCATCCCTGCCGCCCACGCTGACATTGCGCTGAAGGCCATCGCGGCCGGAAAGTCCGTCTACGGTGAAAAGCCGCTGGCTGCCACCACGGCCGAAGCACAGCAAGTGCTGGATGCGGCTTTTGCGGCGGGAGTTACCGTGGGCTGCGCACCGGACACCGTGTTGGGCACCGGCATCCAGACGGCCCGGAAGGCCATCGACGACGGCCTGATCGGCGCGCCGATATCGGCAACCGCCACCATGGCAACGCCGGGTCATGAGCGCTGGCACCCGAACCCCGACTTCTACTACCAGCCCGGCGGCGGACCCCTGCTGGACATGGGCCCGTACTACGTCTCGGCACTGGTAACCCTGCTGGGGCCCGTGGTTTCGGTGATAGGCGCTGCAAGCCACACCCGCGGCGAGCGCACCATTGGTTCGGGTCCGCGTCAGGGACAGGTGGTTCCGGTAGACATCGACTCGCACGTCACCGGCGTCCTGGTGCATGCATCCGGGGCGTTGTCGACGCTGTTCATGAGCTTCGACGCCGTCAAGACCAAGAGCTCCAACATCGAGATCCACGGTGAAACGGGTTCGCTGATCGTGCCGGACCCCAATCATTTCGACGGCGATGTGCAACTGTTCGCGCTGGGCGCCGACGATTGGGAAACACTCCCCGTCTCCGCAGGCTACGTGAACTCGGGCCGGGGCTTTGGCATTGCGGACCTCGCCGCGACCCCTGCCGGGCAGGAACCCCGGGCGGGCGGCCAGTTGGCGTTCCACGCTTTGGACGTTATGGAATCGGTGCTGGAATCGGCCAAGAGCGGTCAGGCGGTGGCCATCAAGAGCACGGCCCCGCGGCCTGCTGTGGTTGAGCTGACGGAGCTGGTGGAGCACAAGGCGCTGGTCTAGCGCTCTGACCGCCCGCCGAGACTGCAGTTAATGCCCATGTTTCGCGGAAACATGGGCATTAACTGTCAACTCGCGGGGTGCCCTACTGTGAGACGTGCCGCCCGGCCCGGCGAAGGGTCGCTTCGGCGTGCTTGAGGATAGGGCCGTCGATCATCTTGCCCTTGAACTGGAACACTCCTGTACCTGCAGATGCGGCCGCTTCCAGGAGTTCAGTGGCTTGGGCTACGGCTTCGTCGGTGGGCGCGTAGGCCGCCCGTACTACAGCTACTTGGTTTGGATGGATGCAGGCTTTTGCTCCGAAGCCACTGGCCACTGCGTCCTGCGACTCAGCCGCCAAACCTTCGAGATCCGGGATGTTCACGTACACGGAGTCGATTGCTTCCTTGCCTGCGGCTTTGGCGGCGAGCAGAACAGCGGAGCGTGAGTGAAGCGCGACAGCCCGGTAACCGCCGTCGTCGTGCCTGCTGGAAAGGCCACCGAGGGAAGCCAGGAGGTCCTCGGCACCCCACATGAGCCCCACCACGTTCGGCTCGGCGGCGATGGCTGAGGAATTAACGATGCCCGCGGCGGTTTCGCACAGCGCGATGACCTGATACCCCTCAAGAGACCTGAGTTGCTCAGCACCCTCCGCCTTGGCCAGCATGACCGTACGGTAGGGCGTCTTGGCCAAAGTCTGGAGATCGAGCTCGAACTCCGGCGTCCCCACGGGACTGACCCGGACAATGGTGCGCTTTGGGTCAAGGCCGCCTTTACCCAACTGCTGGAGAATTGCCTCGCGGGCCGCCGGCTTGTCCGCAGGAGCTACTGCATCTTCAAGGTCCAGGATGACGGCATCGGAACGATCCGCTGCCTTTCCGAAACGCTCCGGCCGGTCTGCAGGGCAGAAAAGGAGAGCCGGGCCCATGGTGAACGGAGTTGCGTCTGAAGAAAGCATGAAAGTCCTTGCTGCTGGGTGCCCTGCGAAGTCATGGAAAGGGTGGGTCAGGATTGCGCGGCGTGCGCTTCCTTGGTCCACATCAGGCAGGTCCGGGTTGCCAAGGCCACCACTTTTCCGTCCTGGTTGTGGCCGGTGTGCTGCATGGTCACCACGCCTTGGCCGGGCCGCGAAGACGACAGCCGTTTACCCGTGATCACTGTTTCCGTGTACAGGGTATCGCCGTGATAGAGCGGGTGCGGAAACGTGACATCCGTCAGACCCAACTGCGCGATGATGGTGCCCTGCGTCAACTGCGTCACCGACTGCCCCACCATGGTGGACAAGGTAAACATTGAATTCATGAGCCGCTGCCCGAACGGCTGCCCGGAACTCCAGGCCGCGTCCAAATGCAGCGCCTGGGTGTTCATGGTCATGGTGGTGAAGAGGACATTATCCGTCTCGGTGACGGTGCGGCCAGGCTTGTGCGCGTAAATCACGCCCTCTTCGAGCTCATCGAAATAGAGTCCGCGCTGCTCCACAACCCGGGTCATACGGTCAGTTCCTGGTCTTCTTCGAACAGGTCCGCGCCCGTGGCCGCCACAACGTCGTCGAGGGTGACGTTGGGGGCCAGTTCGCGGAGGACCAACCGCGGTTCGCCATCATCCTTGACGACGTCGATCACCGCGAGGTCCGTGATGATACGGTCCACGCACCCTCTTCCGGTGAGCGGGAGCGTGCAGTCCTGCACGATCTTAGGCCTGCCGTTGCGGTCCACATGTTCCATCATGACAATGACTCTCTTGGCACCAAACACGAGGTCCATGGCGCCACCCATCCCTTTGACCATCTTGCCGGGAATCATCCAGTTGGCCAGATCACCGTTCACAGCCACCTCCATGGCACCCAAAACGGCTACGTCCACGTGCCCGCCGCGGATCATGCCGAAGGACGCCGCCGAATCAAAGAACGCGGCCCCGGCATTGGTGGTGACCGTTTCCTTGCCCGCATTGATGAGGTCCGGATCAATCTTGTCCTCAGCCGGATAAGGACCAACGCCGAGGATTCCGTTCTCCGAGTGAAGGATGACCTCCACGCCGTTGGGAATGTAGTTGGGGATCAACGTGGGCATACCGATGCCAAAGTTCACGTACTGCCCGTTGCTCAGCTCCTGCGCAACACGGGCGGCAAGTTCGTTGCGGGTCCAGCCTTTGGCGTCGTGATGTTCGACGTCGGCGCGGCGGTACTCGTGCCGGACGGCTTCGGGGCGGGGCGGGATGTCCTGGTACGTGTTGTCGGTCATCGTTCCGCTCCTGTCTGGCCTGTTCCTGTCTGGCCTGGCTCAGTATTGGGGGTCAGGGCCACGGTCCGCTTCTCTATCCGCTTCTCGCTGGACGTTGCCACCACCACCCTTTGAACGAAGATCCCCGGCGTGTGGATATGCTCAGGGTCCAGCTCGCCGGGTTCCACCAACTCCTCGACTTCGGCAATGGTGGTCCGGGCCGCCATTGCGCAGAGCGGGTTGAAGTTCATCGCCGTCGCATGGAAAACCAGATTGCCGTGCCTGTCACCCTTCCAGGCGTGGACCAAGCCGAAATCAGGTGTCAGGGACTCTTCCAGCACATAGTCCGCATCGTTGAAAGCGCGAACCTCCTTGGGGGAGGAAGCGATCGCAACGTTGCCGTCGGCGTCGTACTTTTGCGGAAGTCCGCCCTCGGACACTTGAGTACCCACACCGGCTTTGGTGTAGAAGGCCGGGATACCGGCACCTCCGGCGCGGAGCTTCTCGGCCAAGGTGCCCTGCGGGGTGAGGACTACTTCCAGCTCCCCCGAAAGGTACTGCCGGGCGAACTCCTTGTTCTCGCCGACGTACGAGCTGATGGTCCGCCGGATACGACCATCCTTGAGGAGAATGCCAAGGCCCCAGCCGTCCACGCCGCAGTTGTTGCTGACCGTCTCAAGATCTGTGGTGCCTTGCTGGTAGAGGGCATCGATCAGCGAAACAGGGATGCCGCATAAACCAAAACCTCCTACGGCCAATGAGGCACCGTCCGGGATGTCCTTCACCGCTTCCGCGGCGCTGGCAACAACCTTGTCAATCATCCTTGATCCTTCCCCTACGGTTACAGACCCAGCTCGCGGGCGATGAGCATCAACTGCACCTCCGTGGTGCCCTCCCCGATTTCAAGGATCTTGGAGTCACGGTAGTGGCGTGCCACCGTGAATTCGTTGATGAAGCCATAGCCGCCGAACACCTGGGTGGCGTCCCGCGCGTTGTCCATGGCTGCCTCGCCTGCGACCATCTTAGCGATGGCCGCTTCGGTCTTGAACGGCTTGCCTGCCAGCATCCTGGACGCAGCGTCGTAGTAGGCCAGGCGGGCAGTGTGGGCCCTTGCCTGCATCCGTGCGATCTTGAACTGGATGGCTTGGTACTTGCCGATGTTCTGCCCGAACGCGCTGCGTTCCTTGGCGTATTTCACGGACAAGTCCACGCACCCTTGAGCTGCGCCCGTGGCCAGTGCAGCGATGGCGATGCGTCCCTCGTCCAAAATGGAGAGGAAGTTCGCATAACCACGGCCGCGCTCCCCCAGGAGGTTTGCTTCAGGAACGCGGACATTGTCCAGGGTGAGCGGGTGGGTATCCGAGGCGTTCCATCCCACCTTGTTGTACGGCTTTTCCGCGGTGAACCCGGGCGTGTCAGTAGGCACCAGGATGGTGGAGATCTCCTTTTTGGTGCTGCCGTCCGCGTTTTCCTTCTGGCCCGTCACGGCCGTGACCGTCACCAGGGTGGTGATGTCCGTACCTGAGTTAGTGATGAACTCCTTGTTGCCGTTGATCACCCATTCGCCGTTATCCAGATGCGCGTTGGACTTGGTGCCGCCCGCATCTGAACCTGCCTCGCGCTCCGTCAGGCCGAAACCAGCTAAGGACCGCCCGGACGCCAGCTGCGGCAGCCACTCCTCTTTCTGCGCATCCGTTCCGAAGCGGTATACGGGCATCGCACCGAGGGACACCCCCGCTTCCAGCGTGATGGCCACCGACTGGTCCACTCGCCCGAGCTGTTCCAAGGCCAAAGCAAGAGCAAAGTAGTCCCCGCCCATGCCACCAAACTCTTCGGGGAACGGCAGGCCGAACAAGCCCATCTCCCCCATCTGCTTCACAACCTCGTAGGGAAAACTGTGCTCTTCGTCGTGCTTGGCGGAGACGGGTGCCACCACTTCGTCAGCGAACTCGCGGACGGAGTCGCTCAGGTCCTGATACTCCTCATTCAGTTCAAACGTGCTCATGGCTGGACTTCCTCGTCTGTGCTGGTGCTGTCTGTGCTGGTGCTGTCGGTATTGGTGCTGTCTGTGTCTACGTGAATGGTGGCGAGCACCTGGTCGGCTTTGACGAGATCGCCCGGTTTGCTGGTGAGATGAACGGTTCCCGCAACCGACGCCACCAGTTGGTGCTCCATCTTCATGGCCTCCACAGCAAGGAGCGCCTGCCCTTCCTCCACGGTGTCTCCGTCGGCTACGGAAACGGAGACCACCGTTCCGGGCATCGGTGAACGCACCTCCGGGTCCGCCGCCCCCTCGTCGCGTTGGATCCCGGCGAGCATCCGTCGCAGGCGCTCGGCCCGGTTCAGGACCTCAAGCCCGCAGGACCAGCCGTCGTTGCCCACATAGAGTTCGTGGACGCTGTTGCTACGCGGCGCCGCGGCAACCGCGAAGGTGACCGGGCCGTCGTCGAACTCCACCACGATCCTGTTGTCACCGCGATCTGCCACCCTGACGTTGACCGGAGTCCCGCCGTCGACGCTTGCCCTGACGGTGCCGTTCTCCTCGGTAAGTGACACCGTGGCGATTCCCGCGCCAGGAATACCAAAGGTGGCCGTCCACGCGCCGCGTCCGCCGGCACGCCAGGAGTCGGCGGTCTTCCACGCGTGGCCGGCCATCGCCGAACCTGTGCGATCAAGCCAGAGGGTGAGGGCGGCGGCAATCAACTCAGCAGAACCAACATGCCGGAACGTCATGGACGGCAGCCTGCGCTCGATCAGCCCCGTATCGAGATGCCCGGCGGCGACCTCGGGATCGTTGATCAACAACCGCAGGTACTCCACATTCGTGTCCACGCCGAGCAGCGTGTAGCGGCCCAGGGCAGCGTCGAGCTTATTCAGCGCCGAAGCCCGGTCCTCACCCCACGCGATGACCTTGGCAAGCATGGGGTCGTAGTCTCCCGTGATCTCCAAGTTCTCGCGCATGGCCGAATCGATCCGCACTTCCGAGCCCTCAGGTTGCTGCCCCGAAACGGCTGCATCGGGTGCGCCCCGCTCAGCCAGCGCCACGATCCGCCCCATGGACGGCATGAAATTCCGCTCGGGCACCTCGGCGTAGACACGCGCCTCCACGGCGTGGCCTCTAAGTACGACGTCGGACTGCGCCACGGTGAGAACCTCACCGGCGGCGATCCGCACCTGCCATTCAACGAGGTCGATGCCCGTGACCATTTCCGTGACAGGGTGCTCCACCTGAAGCCGGGTATTCATCTCCATGAAGAAGAACTCGTCAGGGTGTTCGTCAGAGACCAGGAATTCCACGGTTCCCGCGCCACTGTAATTAACCGAACGCGCCGCGTTGCAGGCAGCCTCGCCAATCCGGGCCCGCTCCTCCGCCCCGTTGGGCAGTGTTTCGAAAAGGGCGGACGGAGCTTCTTCGATCACCTTCTGGTGGCGCCGCTGGAGAGAACACTCGCGCTCGCCGAGGTGGATCACGTTGCCGTGGTTGTCCGCCAGGACCTGAACCTCGATGTGGCGGGGGGCGCGGATGAGCCGCTCAAGGAAAAGGGTGTCGTCGCCAAAAGCAGACGCTGCGACGCGCCTGGCTGTGACGAGTGTGGAGGCCATATCCTCCGGCCTCTCGACCACGTGCATACCTTTACCACCACCACCTGCGGACGGCTTGATCAGCAAAGGGAAACCGACACCCGGTGCGGCCTGGATCAGGTCCCGGTCGCTGAGGCCTGCTTGCGCGATTCCCGGAACGCAGGGGACGTCGTAGGCCATCACGTGATTCTTGGAGCGGATTTTGTCGCCCATGACTTCTATGGCGCCAATTCCGGGCCCAATGAAGGTGATGCCCGCCGCGTCCAGTGCCTTGGCGAACTCCACATTCTCGGACAGGAAGCCATAGCCCGGGTGGACTGCTTCCGCGCCGCTTCGGCGGCATGCGTCGATGATGGCGTCGATCTTCAGGTAGCTCTCCGCGGGTGCCTTGCCACCGATGGCGACGGCGGTATCGGCGAGGGCCACATGCTTGGCATTCTTGTCGGCATCCGAGTACACGGCGATTGAGCGGATGCCCATCTCCTTCAGGGTCCGGATGACGCGGCAGGCAATCTCGCCACGGTTGGCAACGAGGACGGCCTTGAAGGTTCGGGCTTCCACCACCGGGCTTGCCTGGACGGTGGTTGTAGTTGGCAAGGTCATGGTCACATCCTGAAGAGACCGAAGGAGGTCTCGGGCAGTTGTTGGCGGGAGACGACGTCCAGGGCCATGCCCAGGACGCGCCGTGTGTCGGCGGGATCAATGATGCCGTCGTCCCACAGCCGGGCGGTGGAATAATACGGGCTCCCCTGGTCCTCGTACTGCTGCCTGATGGGAGCCTTGAAGGCTTCTTCGTCCTCGGTAGACCATTCCTGTCCTGCCGCCTCGTATTGGTCCCTTTTGACCGTAGCCAGGACGCTGGAGGCCTGGTTTCCACCCATCACGGAAATGCGGGATGCCGGCCACATCCACAGGAACCTTGGCGAGTACGCCCGCCCGCACATGGAGTAATTGCCGGCGCCGAACGAGCCACCTATGACGACTGTCAGTTTGGGCACCCGGGCTGTGGCCACCGCGGTGACCATTTTTGCGCCGTTCTTGGCGATGCCGCCTTGCTCGACGTCTTTGCCCACCATGAAACCAGAAAGGTTTTGCAGGAAGATCAGGGGAATGCCGCGCTGATCGCAGAGCTCAATGAAGTGCGCTCCTTTGAGCGAAGATTCACTGAAGAGGACGCCGTTGTTGGCCACGATGCCCACGGGATGGCCGTGCAGGTGAGCGAATCCCGTCACCAAGGTGGTGCCGTAATTCTTCTTGAACTCGTGGAATTCGGAACCGTCAACCAGCCTGGCAATCACTTCCCGGACGTCGTATTGGGCGTTGACGTCCGTGGGAACCACACCGTAAATCTCTGACGGCTCGACGACGGGCGGCAGGACGACGTCGGACACGTCCCAGACCGGCTGCGCCGGCTTCGGCAACGTCGCCACAATGTCCCGGACAATTTCAAGGGCGTGCTGGTCGTTCTCCGCCAGGTGGTCCGTGACCCCGGAAATCCTGGAATGGACGTCGCCGCCGCCTAGTTCCTCCGCCGTGACGATCTCGCCAATGGCTGCCTTGACCAGGGGCGGGCCGCCCAGGAAGATGGTGCCCTGATTCCGGACAATGACTGTCTCATCACTCATGGCCGGGACATAGGCGCCGCCGGCCGTGCACGATCCCATGACAGAGGCGATCTGCGGGATCTTGGCCGCGGACATTTTGGCCTGATTGAAGAAGATCCGGCCGAAGTGCTCTTTGTCCGGGAAGACCTCGTCCTGCTTGGGCAGGAATGCCCCGCCCGAATCCACGAGGTAGATACAGGGGAGCTTGTTCTCCAGGGCGATTTCCTGAGCCCGGAGGTGTTTCTTCACGGTCATGGGATAGTAGGTGCCGCCCTTGACGGTGGCGTCGTTGGAGATCACCAGAACATGGCGTCCATGAACCAGGCCAATGCCTGCAATGACCCCGGCACCCGGGGACTCGTCGTTGTACATGCCGTTGGCAGCCAAGGGGGCGATCTCAAGGAACGGGCTGCCGTCATCCAGCAGATGGTCGATCCGTTCACGCGGAAGGAGTTTCCCACGGGCGATGTGCCGCTCCCGCGACTTTGCCGGTCCGCCGAGGGCCGCCGTCGCCAGCCGCTCCCTGAGTTCCTCCACCAAGGCCACTTGCGCATCTTGGTTAGCCTCGAAGGTGCTGCCCGCGGTTCCCATCAGACTGGAAATTGTCTCCATTGACCCCTGTTCCATTCCCGGCCACAGGCCATTTCGGTTAGTGCCACGTAACTGAAATTTAGGTTAGTCTTTATTAACTGTGATGTCCAGCACAGGCGAGACCAGGGGTACGGGCGTGCCCTGGCGCAAGGAGGAAGTCGTGGCCGAAGGTCAGGAAACCAGCATCAATGGCACTCGCACCGCCGCCACGCAACGCGGCCAGGCAAAGGAGCTCCGCAGACTGGCTTTGTTGTCCGCAGCGGCCGGGCTGTTTGCCGAGAACGGCTTCACCCGCGTGTCCCTTGAAGATCTGGGAGCAGCGGCAGGCGTCAGCGGACCCGCCGTCTACCGGCATTTTCCCGGCAAGCAAGCGGTCCTCGGCGAACTTCTCCTCAGCGTCAGCCGTGACTTGCTGGATGGCGGACTGCGGGTGGTATCGGTATCGGAAGACGCCCTGTCGGCGCTGAAAGGTCTGATCCGGTTCCAGGTTGACTTCGCCCTCAGCAATCCTGACGTCATCCGAGTCCAGGACAGGGACTTTGGCAGCCTCAGCGAAGCCGACCAAGCAGAAGTCAGGTCACTGCAGCGCGGCTACGTCGAAACCTGGGTGGACGTCCTGGCGCGGATCCACACCGACGCGGATGTTCCCGGGTTACGTGTCCGGGCACACGCAGCCTTTGGTCTGATCAACTCCACACCACACTCGGTGCGCCACCACGGCAGGAAGATCGCCGTGAAATCAGCCCGCCCCATCCTGGAACAGATGGCTCTGGCGGCGCTGACTTCGGCCTGATTTTGTGCTCGCCTGGTTGCGTTGGTTCGGGAGGTTGGTGCCGTCCTTTAGGGTTCCACTAAAAAATGTCAGACCCCAATGAAATGATTTATTCATGGAGAAACTGGCGCAGTCGACGGCATCATGGGCGGAACACTCCCCTGCTGTCGCTGCCCTGGCTGCCATACGGTCACAGCGCGTCCTGAGCATCCCGCACGGGATCAAGGCCGGATTCAAGGATTCGACCCCGCACATCACATTGATCGAAAATTTCCACGGTGCCGGGCTGCTCAACGGTACTGGCCGCACGGGCGCCCCGAAGCGAGACGCCGCGGCCGGCCATCCAGGATCGACGCCCGACCCATCGCGCGAAGCCCGGACCGGCTATAGCTCTGAGCCTGCTCAGCCAAGCCCACGTTCGGTCGGGCAGCTTCCGAGACCCGAACACCTCTTGGCTGCCGGGCCGGACCTGACGGCGCTGCTTGAAGACGGCGCGGCACTTCTGGACTCCGCACGCTTATCCGCCACCGCCGAGGCCCGGCTGTTGGGGTTTGTTGAGGCTGCTGACTTCGCGGGCAGGGTCGAGGAGATCTCCCGGTCGGTGGAGTTTTTGCAGGTTGTTGCGGCGCAGGCGGTGGAACGGGCCCGGAAGGAAGCAGCGCAAGCCGGTCCGGGGTCCTCGGCAGCAGCGCCGGGGTGGCGGACTGGCTGGACTGACCCGCCGACGGGAACGGACATGGCGTTAGTTTCCAACGTGGACGGCGACCGTTCCACCGACGCAGCGCAGCTCTTGGGTGGCACAGCTGTGCCCGTGGACGGCGACCGTTCCACCACGGGCACAGGGACGGGCTCAGCGGAATGGGGTGCAGGGTCCACGGCCAGTGTTCTGGATGATGGGTATCGGGACGCGGCGCAGTTCCTTCGGGCACGGTTGCGGATCGGTATCGGTGAAGCCCGCCGTCGGCTCGCCCTCGCCGCGGACGTCCTCCCCCAGGCAGGGATGACCGGCCAAGAGATCCCGGCCCGACGCGAAATCCTCGCCGACGCTGTCGGATCCGCGTTGGTGCCTTCCCGCTCCGCGACGACCATCAGCACCGCCCTGGACAAAGTCCGGCACCTCACCGACGAGGACACCATCACCCGGATGGAACACTCCCTGACCACCACCGCGGTGGAGACCGACCCGGACTTCGTCACCACCATGACCAAACGCTGGATCGACTCCATCGACCACGACGGCCCCGAACCTTCCGAAGAAGTCCTCCGCCAGCACCAAGGCGCGTTCCTGCGCCGCCGGCGCCGCTACGGACTCCACCACATCGAAATCTTCGCCACCGACGAACAATACGAAACCCTCACCACCGTCATGAACACCGCCACCAACCCCAGACTCACCACCAGCACCAAAGCCGATGACGGCCCGGAGCATGGAACCGGCACAGAATCTCAGCCCGGATCAGGCGCCGACGAATCCACTGGGCAGGAGGCAGAACACCGGCCAAACAGACCGGACCTGGACCGCCGCTCTAGGGCACAGAAACTCCTCAACGGCCTCGTCGGTGCCTGCAGCGTCGCGATGACCACCGGGAAGCTGCCCTCCAACGGCGGCTACCGACCCCAACTCGCCATCACCATCGGCTACCAAGAACTCCTCGAACAAGTAAGCAGCCACAACCAGTCCAGCCAGCACAAACAGCGCGGCACAGATACAGCGACAGGCACAGATACAGCGACAGGGACAGGTGCAGGTGCAGGTTTAGGGACGGGCACAGCGACGTTCCTCGGACCGATCCACCCCACCACCATCCGCAAAATCGCCTGCGACGCCGACATCCTCCCCGTCCTGCTCGGCAGCGACTCCCGCGTCCTGGACATCGGCCGCACCACCCGGATCTTCCCACCCCACATCCGCAAAGCCATCACCGCCCGAGACGGCGGCTGCTCCTTCCCCGACTGCACCATGCCCGCACCCTGGTGCGAAGCCCACCACACCACCTACTGGTCCCACGGCGGCACCACAGGAACCGACAACGGCACCCTGCTCTGCAGCCACCATCACCACCTCATCCATAAAGAGCAGTGGCGTATCGACATGACAACCGGAGTCCCGTGGTTCGTCCCTCCACCCCACATCGACCCCCAACAAAAACCCCGACGCAACCACCACCACACACCCCAAAGAACATAAAACTCCGCTCAAAGAGGAGGCTGGGTGCTGCCGGACTGTGCCCGGATGTCGGATGTGAAGTGATCTCCGCGGTCGGTTTCTGGGTGCTACCAGATGCGAGGGACGCTACGGGTTCCGGAGTGACAAATGCCAAGGACGCTACGGGTTCCGCGGAGTGCCAAATGCCAAGGACGCTACGGGTTCCGCGGTGCGCCAAATGCGAAGGGACGGCACGGGTTCCGGGGTCAGACTCGTGGTCGCCAGCAACCCGCAGTTAGCGCAACAGCGACGCCAGCGCCCAGCACTACCGCGAGGTCGGCCAGCCCGTGTACGACTCCGCCAGGTACGCCTTGGCGTGCTCTGACGTGACCACGGAGTGAAGCTCGCCGAGCTGGCGGGCGCGGTCGAAATCGTCGGCACCGGGCACGGTGTGCAGCATGGACGTCATCCAGTACGAGAAGTGCTGAGCCTTCCATACGCGATCCAGGGCGCGGTCGCTGTAGGAATCGAGCAGCGCAGTGGAGCCGTTGGAGTAGAAGGAATCCAGGCCTTCGAACAGCACCTTGACGTCGTGGATGGCCAGGTTGAGGCCCTTGGCTCCGGTGGGCGGGACCGTGTGCGCAGCATCGCCGGCGAGGAAAAGGTTGCCATGACGCATGGGGGTGTGCACGAAGCTGCGGAACGGCAAGACCATCTTTTCCAGGACGGGTCCCTCCTTGAGTTCAAACCCGTTGCCGTTGACGCGCTTGCGGAACTCGGTCCAGATGCGTTCGTCGTCCCAGTCGGCCACGTTCTCCTTGGGGTCGCACTGGAAGTACATGCGTTGAACGGTTTCGGTGCGCTGGCTGATCAGAGCGAAACCATTCTCGGAGTTGGCGTAGATGAGTTCGTCGGCGCTACGCGGTGCCTCGGCGAGAATTCCGAACCATGCGAACGGATACTCGTGGAAGTACCATTTGCGGTTGGCTTCGGGGATCTGGAAGCGGCAGTGGCTGCGCGACCCATCGGCACCCACAAGGAAGTCGGCCTGAATCTCGAACTCCTGGCCGTCCGCGTCGGTGAACCAGACTTTCGGCTTGCCTTCGAGGTCGTGCACAGTGGTGTCCGTGACGCTGTACCGGACGTCACCGCGGTCGGCTTCCCGCTTTGTTGCGAGATCCATGAAGACGTCGGTCTGCGGGTAGAGCCATACGGATTCCCCAACGAGTTCCTTGAAGTTGATGCGGTGACTCTCGCCGTTGAACCGCAGCTCGATACCGTCGTGTCGGTCGCCTTCGCGCAGCACCCGGTCCGAGACGCCGGAATCCACCAGCAGGTTCACGGTGCCGTGCTCCAAAATGCCTGCCCGTACTGTCTCCTGGATGTCCTTGCGGCTACGGATTTCCACCACCACGGATTCAATGCCCTGTTTGGCGAGCAGGTGGGAGAGCATCAGTCCGGCGGGGCCTGCGCCCATGATGGCGACTTGGGTGGTAATCGGTGTGCGTGCCATGGTTTTCCTCGCTCCGTTGCGGATCCCGACTTGAAATGAAGCGGGATGAATCTGAAATCAGTGTGGCCCGCGAGGCGTGATTGGCGTTACATGAATTCCGTTGAACGGAAGACGGAATCTAGTCGCTGAGCTGACGCCCAATGCCCCGAGCCGCCGTTTGGAGCGCAGGCACCAGCGCTTGGAGCCGCATCTCCGCTAGGGGCACCACCACTCCGAGCGCCGCCACGGTGCGACGCTTGCTGTTGATCACGGGCACGGCAATTCCCCACGTATCCGGATCCACCACGCCAGCCAGTTGCGCGTACCCCTGCTGCGCCGCTTCGGCCAGAAGATGACGTACGACGCCGGCAGTCACTTTTCCGGACGAATCGGCGAACTGCTCGAGGTACTCCGCCTGAAGTTCCCGCGACTGGTGTGACATCAGGGCCAGTCCTGCAGAGGAAATGTGGACCGACATACGCCCGGCAATCTGCGCCCGGTTAGCTACGGACCCCCGCCGGGAAAGCCGCTCCACAAAGAGCGCTTCCCATCCGTCAAGCACGGCCAGGTTTACGTTCTGGTTGAGGACTTGCTGGATGTCCTCCATGAAAGGCATGGCCGCCTGCCTGAGAGCCAAGGTTGGCGAATTCCTGTTGACAAGTTCCCACAAACGCAGTCCCAGGCGGACAGTCCCGCCGGCACCAAGGTCCAGGAGCCCATGCTCGGAGAGTTGCCTGACCAGCCGATGGGCCGATGACAACGGGAGCCCGGAACGGTCAGCCAGCTCGCTCAATTGCAGCGAAGTCACGCCTTCCGGAAAGGCTTCGATGACCCTCACCACGCGGTCCACCACAGAATCACCTGATGCCGAGTTGGCCATGGTGTGCTCCCTTGCTCCTGGTCGCCGAGCGGTCAGCACCGCTGTTTTGTCGCCGAGTTGTTGGCGCCGCTGTGCAGCTCCACTTCCAGCAGCTTCCATTCAATGGTAGAACGTGTGCCAAGCAACATGGTGCGGTGATACAACTCTCTTAATCGACCGACCGACCGTTCTGCGGCCGGGACGACCCATCTGAGAAGTACCGAGGACGCTATGCCGACGATGTCATCTGCCCGCCGCTCCCAATGGCCCGTCTGGCTTTGCTGGCTGGCCATGGTGTTGGACGGCTTCGACCTCGTGGTGCTGGGCACCGTTATCCCAACACTCATCAAGACCGGCGAGCTTGGCTTTGACGCTTTCGGGGCTACCTTCGCCGCCACCATTTCACTGGTGGGAGTGGGCCTGGGCGCCCTCTTCATCGCACCGCTCTCAGACAGGTTCGGACGCCGCAAACTGCTGATCGCCTGCGTGGCAAGCTTCTCACTGTTCACCATCGGGGTCGCTTTCGCCCCGAACGTAGCGGTCTTCTCACTGCTTCGGATGTTGGCCGGACTCGGCTTGGGCGCGTGCCTCCCCGCTGCTTTGGCCTACATCAACGACTACGCACCTGCCGGATCCGCCGGCAAGTCCACCACCCGGACTATGACCGGCTACCACGTTGGCGCCGTAGCAACGGCACTCCTGGCAATCTTCATCGTTCCAAACTGGCGGCTCATGTTCATCATCGGCGGCGTTGCGGGTCTGGCACTCCTGCCCTTCCTGTGGGCGAAACTCCCGGAGTCACTCCCTGAGGTTGCCTCCGCCAAGGCTGGCTCGGCAGAAGTCGGCAATCGAAAGGCGAGCGAACCCGCGAACGCCGCAGACGCCGTCGGGAGTTCAACGGCCACCAAGCCAAAGACTGGCTTCCGAGACCTCCTGCAGAAGCCGTATCCCAAGGTTGCCGTGGGGATTGGCATTGCCTCGTTCATGGGGCTGCTGCTGGTCTACGGCCTGAACACGTGGCTGCCGCAACTGATGGCCGCGGCCGGGTACCCCGTCAGCACGGGTCTCACGTTGCTATTGGTTCTAAACCTGGGCGCCGTAGCGGGTCTTTTCCTTGCCGGAATCCTTGCCGACAAACACGGGACCAAAAAGATTGTGCTGATGTGGTTCGGATTGTCCGCGGTGTTCCTGGCGATTTTGAGCGTCAAGATCCAGAACGAGTTCCTGCTCAACGCTGCCGTGTTCGTCACCGGGGTTTTCGTCTTCAGCTCGCAGGTGCTGGTTTACGCCTGGGTCAGCCAACTTTTCCCGCCCCGCCTCCGCGGGACCGCGCTGGGCTTCGCAGCAGGAGTGGGCAGGCTCGGAGCGATCGTTGGGCCCGCAGTGACGGGAACTTTGGTTGCCGCAAACATCGCCTACCCTGCGGGCTTCTACGTGTTCGCCGCGGCCGGGCTGTTGGCCGTGGCCGCGCTGTTCCTTGTCCCGCATGAGGTCAAGACGGTCGACACCAATGTGCCGGCTGACCGCTAGAGAGCATGTGCGAGCATCATCGGCGCTGCATCCAAACCTTGAGCGCTGAATCCTAAAAAAGATTCCGGGGCCCTGAGCAGAGCGACTCCCGTGCCTTCCCCAATAACTGAGGCCCTGCAGCAAAGCAGCGGTCCGTGGACTGTTGGAGAGCCGGGAATGCTCGGATTGCGGAGTCGAAGTGGTCGTCGCGGATCATGCGTTCGATGACCCGGCACTGGTCCTCTGTCTCGAGGGCTCCCACCATGGCCGAGGAAATCTTGAGGCTCAGGATGGCGTCCATGCTCGCATCGGCGTTATGCCCGCATAGGCCGCTGGAGATACTCAGCATCCGGCCCGGCAGCATGGAAAGGTAGTTGGCGAGAAAACCGAGCGCTGGTGCGGAGTCTCCCAGCTCGTCAGCCAAGGTTTGCAGGCGGCACGGTTCGAGGACAGTTGCCTCGATCTTGAGGCCTGGGTCCTCACTCACTGCTTGCTGCCTGGGGCTCTGCGGCGCCTTCCGGGGCTGTCTTGGTGGGTTCTTTGGTCCAGATGGAGGCAAGCATTCCGATGACCAGGATGGCGGGAGCGCCATACATGAGGGTGTTCATGACGATCGGTTCGCGGAGAGCGCGGATGGCGTTGCCGATGTGGGGGATGGTGGCGATCTGCTTGTCCACGGTTTTGCCTTGGAGGGTGGCGATCCAGGGGTCGATGCCGTTGTTGGCGTCGCCTTTGGTTTGGACAGCGACTCCGCCGTCGGCGGTAGTGGTGATCTCGGTGATGCGGTGGGTTTCCACTCGTTGGTCTTCGACGGGGATGTGGTAGGTGATGATGTCGCCTACCTTGACGTCGGTGATGGGGGTGGGAACGGTCACGACGACGTCGCCCGGGTTGATCAGCGGCGCCATGGAACCGGTGAGCATGGTGGAGGTCTGGTAGCCCAGGATCCGCGGCCCGATCGCCAGGAACAGGAACACCAACGCGCCCAGAACCAGCAGGCCCACACCGACGCCCCTGACCACTTTGCCGGCAACCCGGCGGAACCGACCCGTCGCGCTGGCTGCGCTCGCTCCAGGTGCGGTGGCAACGTCCGCTGAAATCACGACGGCGGCGCTAGCCTCCCCGGCGGAACGCCGGCCGTGGACTGCGGGTTCGTTGATGCTGGTGATAGTGCTCATGATCTGGCGTTCCTTCCGTGTTGGGTGGGCAAGCTCGTTGGGCTCAAGCTGCGGAGCTGCGGTGTTGGGGGTCGATCTCGTGGGGGTCCAGCTTGAGAGTCGGTGTGGGTTAATACCGGCGGACCTGATCGGACAGGGGGGCGCCCGACCAGGCCCGGCGGGGCTGGTGGTGTTGCTGCGCTTAGCTGGTGGGCTCGGCGCTTACTTGGTGGTTCAGCGCTTACTTGGTGGTTTCGGTGCGCTGGGTGCCGGTGAAGGCGAAGGCGATGGTGGACGTGGCGCCTTGGAAGTCGTTGTTCGCGGTGGTGGGGAATGCGGTGGTGACCTTGAGGTTGTCAGTCTTGGTCGAGGCCAGCGAGGTGAGGTTGGCCAGGGCCTTGTTCGCTGCGATCACGGGTCCGGAGGCCAGAACGGTGGTCTTGGTGCCCGCGCAGTTGTAGGGGGCGGTGGCACCGGTCCAGGCAACACTGCAGTTTTCGATGGTCAGCTGCAGGCCGTTAGTCACATCAGTGGTGAGCAGGGAGGCGGTGGCGCCGGCGGAAGTGGTGAGGGTGACGTTGTTCAGGTCCGAGTTGCCGGTGTTGGC
>NZ_PCPR01000011.1 GCF_002979775.1 Arthrobacter sp. MYb23 | reverse complement strand
TGGCCGCTGAAGGCTGAAATTGCTTTCACCACCCAGAAGGGCAACGGCCTTGCCGTGGCTGCCCAGGCTGCACCCAACCCGCCCCGCACCGCCCCGCACCGCACCCAAGTAGGTCGCAGTTGAAGCCGTTTTGGACGCTCAGAACGGCCTGAACTGCGACCCAGTTGGGTCGGCGGGCACAAGAATCCCCGCCGGTTGATGTCCGGCGGGGATTCGTCGTCGGCAGGTGGCCCTGCCGTAGCGGTTCCTACTTCTTGGGCAGGCCTGCCGGGTTCAGCTCGGACGCGGGAATCGCCTCGGAGGAGAGGCCCCAACGGTCCAGGATCTTCGCGTAGCTTCCGTCCTTGATGAGGGTGTTGAGTGCAGCCTGGGCAGCCACGGCAAGGCCGTTGCCCTTCTGGGTGGTGAAAGCAATTTCAGCCTTCAGCGGCCAGCCGCCTTCCAACGTGCCCACTTCCTTGGTCTTGCCATCCTTCGCAGCCTTGTAAGCGGCAGAGGCGTTGGGGCCGAACGTCAGGTCCGCACGGCCGGACTGGAGGGCGAGCTGGGAGGCGGAGTCGTCGTCGTAATACTGGAACTCAACCGGCTTCAAGCCGTTCTTCTTGTTCTCCTCGTCCCAGCGCACCAGGATGGCTTCCTGGTTGGTGCCCGAGCCAACGATGATGCGCTTGCCGGCAACATCCTTGGCTTCCTTAACCTCTCCGATGTCCGAGTCGGTCTTGGCGTAGAAGCCCAGGAGGTCGTTGCGGTAGGTGGCGAAGTCGAACTTCTCCTTGCGCGCCTCGGTGACGGTGACGTTGGAGAGGACGGCCTCGTACTTGCCGGACTCGACACCCAGCGGCCAGTCAGCCCAGGCTACCGGCAGCACCTCCACCTGGAGGCCCAGGCTCTCGCCCACGGCATAGGCGATGTCTACCTCGTTTCCAATGAGGGTCTTGTTGTCCGTGGCGAAGGCGCTCAACGGGGGAGTGCCGGGGGCGGTCACCACGGTCAGCTTGCCGTCAGCTTTGATCGCGTCGGGAACCAGGGCGGCCGCGGCAGAGTCCACTGTCACCTTGATGCGGTCCTGCTGCGGGGTCAGGTTGAACTCTTTAGCGGATGAGCTGGATGAAGCGTTCGACGCCGGAGCTGACGCCCCGGTTGCGGCGGTCGCCCCAGGATCGGAGCAGGCAGCCAGCCCCAATAACGCCGTAGCGGCCAGCGCCGCGGTGGCGCCGGTCTTGAGAGCGAAGCGTGCCATGTGTTTCTCCTTGGATTTCCCCTGATCATCGCGACAGGGAGGTCTGATGCGTACTTGTGGCTGCAACTATCCGGCAGCCTTTGGGAACGGGTCAAAGTGTTCTGAAACGCTGGGATACAGGGGTTCACGGCAGTTAATCGGGCGTCGAACTGGGTCACAAAACTGCTCCGAAACCTTGGGAAATGGACGCGCGACGCAACTCACAGAAATAAGCCGGGGGCCGCCGTCGTTGTCGCTAGAGTGGCCGGCAATCAACCGTGCGGGCACCAAAACGTACCGAAAGGCTTTCTTGTGACTGTTCCTCTTTCCATCCTCGACCTGGCAACCATCGGGAAGGGCCAGACGGTGGCGGAAAGCCTGGCAGGCAGTGTTGCCATGGCGCAGAAAGCCGAAGAGCTGGGGTACCGCCGTGTTTGGTACGCCGAGCACCACAACATGTCCGCGATTGCTTCCTCCGCTACCAGTGTCCTGATCGCCCATGTGGCTGCCCACACCAACACCATCCGCCTCGGCGCCGGTGGTGTGATGCTGCCCAACCACTCGCCGCTGACCATAGCGGAGCAGTTCGGCACTCTGGAGACGCTGCACCCGGGACGGATCGACCTCGGCCTGGGCCGCGCCCCCGGCAGCGACCAGAACACCATGCGCGCGCTGCGCCGGGACCACACGTCCTCGGACCGCTTCCCCCAGGATGTTCTGGAACTACAGGGCTACCTCACCGGACCCACCCGTATCCAAGGTGTTGAAGCGACGCCGGGCAAGGGCACCAACGTGCCGCTGTACATCCTGGGCTCCTCGCTGTTCGGTGCCCAGCTGGCAGCCCAGTTGGGTCTTCCCTACGCTTTCGCTTCACACTTTGCCCCCGCCGCGCTTCAGGACGCTGTTGCCGTTTACCGCCGCGAATTCAAGCCCTCGGATCAATTGTCCGAGCCGCACGTGATCGCCGGTGTGAACGTCACTGCCGCGGACTCAAACTCCGAGGCACAGGCCATCCATCTCGCTGTGAAGCGCGCCCGCGTCTCACTGTTCTTCGGCGGCGGCCGCGAGTTCACCGATGACGAGGCGGACATGGTGCTCGATTCCCCGCAGGGCCAGCACATTGCCCAAATGATGAAGTTCTCCGCAGTCGGAACCAAGGATGTGGTGCGGGATTACCTCGACGAGTTTGCGTCGTTCGCTGACGCTGATGAACTGATTGTGGCTCACCAGAGCATCGGCACCGAAGAGCGCCTGCGGTCAGTGGAGCTTGTGGCTGAGGTTGCGGGGCTTGTGAGCGCGTAGGACCCCGCTCACTGACCCCGGATGAGGTGCGCCAGCAGCGCCACATGAAGTGAGGTCCGCGACTCGGCGTCCTCCAGGTCCACGCCCAGCAGTTCCTCCAATTTGGCGAGCCGGACATAAAGCGTGGGCCTGCTTAGGTATCCGCTGCGTGCCATGGCGGCCTTATTGCCACCGGAGCCGAGGTAGAGCCCCAGCAGTTCCAGGTATTCGCCTTTGCCTTCCGCCTCGGCTTGGAGGACGGCGGACAACTCCGACTCCACGAATTGCTGAACGCGGGGATCCTTGCGCAGGAGAGCCAGCAGCCCGCGAAGGCGCACGTCCGTAGCCCGGAAGTAGGGCTTGCCCGTGTCCCGGAGTGTGGCAGCGCTTTCAGCCACATGGGCTGCTTCGTCGATTCCTGCTGCGGCTTCCAAAAGCGTCGCCTTCATGCGGCCGACTCCGATGATCCAGGCGGGGGGTGCCGCCAGGTTGGCTTCAATCCCTGGCCCGGCGGCGGCCTCTGCCAGGATTTGCAGCGTCGGCTCTTCCTGCTGGCGGGCGGGGAGGGCGAGGATCATCCCTACTGATCCGGACTGGATGCTTGCCGCTAAGGCTGTCCCCGCGCTGGACTTCAATCCCTTGGCCAGCTTCTCCAGGAGTTCGCGCTCGTCCTGTTGCCCGGCGAAGGGGTCGCCGGGCAGGATGGGCGAACCCCATGCTTGGAGGGCAGTCCTGAAAACGATCGGCACATAGTAGGAGGATCGCTTCAAGCCCAAGGAACCTGCGCGTGCCAATGCTTCTGCTTCGCTGAGTCCGCGGGGCTGGCGAAGAGCATTGAGGAGTCCGGCTTGTGCGTGGTGGCTGAGTTCGCGTTGATCCCGATCCGCCAGGCGGTTGATGGCCAGAGTCTGGGCCGCCCGCTCCAGAACCATGACGGCCATGTCCTCATCGGCGTCGAAGGCCGCGGGTGGCATCGGCACCACCAGCCTGCCCCACAGCTGCTGACGTACCCCCACTGCCGCCTGAAGCCATTGCTCCGGTCCGGACCGCGCGGTGTGAGCGGGGAACGGTGTAGTGCGGGATCGCCGCTCCCAATCGTCCAGAAGTTCCGTGGTGGATACGCGCTGCCCAGCGTAGGCGAGAACCAGATGCGAGAGATCTTCCAGCACTACTGAAGCGCCGATCATGGTGGCCGCTTGCTCCACCACACGTTGGGTGTCGGCACTTTCCAAACTCAGCACGGTGAACGCTTCATGGACGTCCCGGGCACGTTCCACGCGCTCCAATTGTTCGGCCACGATCATCCTGTGGACGATCTCCGTGACCTGAACAAAGCGCACCCGCTGCTCCACCACAATCACTGGCATTGATGCGGAGCGGGCCGCTTTCTCCAGCGCCTTCCAGCTGCGGGGCCGCTGACCGATGAGTTCCACGATCAGTCCCGCCGCTCCAGCGGCCTCCAACGAGCGGATGAACGACGCCGACTCTTCAGGGGTCTTCTCCAGCTCCAGCCCCGTAGTGAGCACCAATTCTCCACCGGACAGCAGGCCGCCGACGTCGAGGATTTCGCTGACGTGCACCCAGCGAACGGGTGCCTCCAAGCCTCCCAGTCCGCCCAGCACGCGGGGTGCGGCGGCTCGCAGCACAGGGAGCTCAAGGACGGCACTCACAGTGGGCAGCATTTACATAGTGTAAGGCTCCTTGAATATTCCTTTACACATAGGCCCTACTGCGGCGGCTCGACGGCGGACAGACTGATTCCAGCCTTCAACAACCCCCGCACCAAGGAGAACTCTTGAACACCATTGAGCACTGGATCAACGGCAGCTACGTCCCGGCAGGGGACCGCACCGCTCCCGTCACCAACCCGGCCACGGGTAAGGTCACCGGGCAGGTTGCCTTGGCCAGCGTGCAGGAGGGTAATGCCGCCGTCGACGCCGCCAAAGCAGCCTTCCCGGCATGGCGCGATACCTCCCTGGCCCGCCGCACCCAGGTCCTTTTCGCTTTCCGTGAGCTCCTCAACTCCCGCAAGGACGAGCTCGCCGCGATCATCACTTCCGAGCACGGCAAGGTCCTGGACGACGCTCTGGGCGAAGTGAGCCGAGGCCAGGAAGTGGTGGAGTTCGCCTGCGGGATTCCCCACCTGCTCAAGGGCAGCTACACCGAAAACGCCTCCACCAAAGTGGACATCCACTCCATCCGGCAAGCACTTGGCCCCGTGGCCATCATCAGCCCTTTCAACTTCCCGGCAATGGTCCCCATGTGGTTCTTCCCCATCGCGATCGCCGCAGGCAACACCGTGATCATCAAGCCCAGCGAGAAGGACCCAACGGCCGTCAACTGGGTGGCCGAACTCTGGAAGGAAGCCGGCCTGCCCGACGGCGTCTTCAACGTCCTTCACGGCGACAAAGTAGCGGTGGATACCCTGCTGACGCACCCGGATGTCAAAGCCGTTTCCTTCGTGGGCTCCACCCCGATCGCCAAGTACGTCTACGAGACCGCCACCGCCCACGGCAAGCGGGTCCAGGCGCTTGGCGGCGCTAAGAACCACATGATCGTCCTGCCCGACGCCGATCTTGACCTCGCTGCCGACGCCGCCATCAATGCCGGGTTCGGTTCCGCCGGGGAACGGTGCATGGCTGTCTCAGCGCTCCTGGCCGTCGGTGACATCGCCGATGCTTTGGTGGACAAAATCGCGGATCGTGCCCGGATCTTGCGCACCGGTGACGGAATGCGCGGTTGCGATATGGGCCCCCTGGTGACGTCCCAGCACAGGGACAAAGTATCCGGATACGTCGACGCCGGTGAAGCGGCAGGTGCCACGCTCGTCGTCGACGGCCGCGGCGTTGTTCCCGACGCTGAGGGCGACGGCTTCTTCGTAGGCCCCACCCTGTTTGACCACGTCACCACGGACATGTCCATCTACCAGGACGAGATCTTCGGACCCGTGCTCTCGGTGGTCCGGGTGGACAGCTACGACGACGCCCTGGCCACCATCAACGCCAATCCGTACGGCAACGGCACCGCAATTTTCACGAACGACGGCGGTGCGGCCCGCCGCTTCGAGAACGAGGTTGAGGTGGGAATGGTGGGCATCAACGTCCCCGTCCCAGTGCCCATGGCCTACTACTCGTTCGGCGGATGGAAGAACTCCCTGTTCGGCGATACCCACGCCCACGGTTCTGAAGGTGTCGGTTTCTTCACCCGGGGCAAGGCAGTTACCACCCGCTGGCTGGATCCCAGCCACGGTGGCATCAACCTCGGCTTCCCGCAGAATTCCTAAGCGTTCCCCCAAGACTCCGCAGAGCCGACGTCAGGACAACCACCATGACCGCCATCCTTGAACCACCACAGACTGACCGCGACGCAGCCCTCCGCGCCTACGAGTTGGACCGCAAACACGTCTTCCACTCCTGGTCCGCGCAGGACACGCTGGATCCCATGGTCATCAGCGCAGCTGAGGGCTCACACGTCTGGGACGGTGAGGGTAACAAGTATCTGGACTTCTCCTCCCAGCTGGTCAACACCAACATAGGACACCAGCACCCGGCCGTTGTGGCAGCCATCGCCGCACAGGCAGCCAAGCTGTGCACCATTGCTCCCAGTTATGTCAACGACGCCCGCTCGGAGGCCGCACGGTTGATCGCCGAGCGGACCCCGGGGGAGCTGGACCGGATCTTCTTCACCAACGGTGGCGCGGATGCCAACGAACACGCCGTCCGGATGGCCAGGCTCCATACAGGCCGCCACAAGGTCCTTTCCGCCTACCGCTCCTACCATGGCGGAACGCACCTGGCAGTCAACATCACCGGCGACCCAAGGAGGTGGGCCAGTGACAACGCATCCACGGGCACCATCCACTTCTTCCCGCCATACCTCTACCGCACGGCGTTCCACTCCACCACCGAGGCAGAAGAAGCCCAGCGGGCCTTTGAACACCTGGAACAGCTCATCGAGTTTGAAGGCCCATCCAGCATCGCCGCGATCATGCTGGAGAGCATCCCCGGAACGGCCGGAATCTACGTTCCGCCGGTTGACTACATGAGGGGTGTGCGGGATCTGTGCACCAAGCACGGCATCGTCCTCATCGCAGACGAGGTCATGGCCGGCTTCGGACGCACGGGCAAGTGGTTCGCCGTGGAACACTTTGATGTTGTCCCGGACCTGATCACCTTCGCGAAGGGTGTGAACTCCGGTTACGTACCGCTGGGCGGCGTCGCCATCAGCCCGGAAATCGCTGCCACCTTTGGTACACGCGCCTATCCCGGCGGGTTGACCTACTCCGGCCACCCACTGGCTACCGCGGCCGCCGTGGCCACCATCAACGCCATGGAACGTGAAGGCATGGTGCAGCATGCTGCAAGCCTCGGTACCGACGTGATCGGCCCGACGCTCGCCGGATTCGCCGAGCGCCACCCCTCTGTGGGCGAAGTGCGGGGCCGGGGTGTTTTCTGGGCCATCGAACTGGTGAAGGACCGTGCCACCCGCGAACCGCTGGCACCATACGGTTCTTCCAGCCCGGAAATGAACCAACTCGTGGCGGCGTGCAAGTCGCGCGGGCTCATCCCCTTCGCGAACTTCAACCGCATTCATGTGGTTCCGCCCTGCAACATCAGCGTTGAAGATGCGCGGCTGGGCCTGGCCATTCTGGACGACGTCCTGGACATCGCGGACACGTTCGCGGCCTGATTGCAGCGTCAGGTCCCGCACTCGAGCCGGTAGTACGAATTCGCCGCGGGAGTGCGGGACCTTCGCGCATAAATCCAAGGAAAAGCTTTACGCATTTGCAATCTACTAGGTAGCCAAGCGAAACCGGACGGGCGGAGACTGTAGCTATCCGCCCCGGAAGGATTTGCCATGCCCACGCACCTGAACCAAGCAGTAGCCGACTCGGCGCTGCTCATGAAGTCTCTCCCGCTTGGCCTCCTTCGCACCGTTCTCCAGTCCGACGCGGAGAGCGGAATCACGCCGCAGCTGTTTGCGGAACTCAGGGAACTCGCCCGGGTCCCCGGCCTGCTGGTGGCGTGCAACTACGGTGGGACTCTGTGCTCTGCTGAGGGCGTGTCAACAGAAACGTTGCCACTTGATAGCGCCGCCGTGGCACTCCGTGCGCTCGCTGCCTTGCCCAACACGCACACGGCCATCATCTCCGGACGGTCCTTGCGGGACCTTGCCGCGGTATCCCGGCTTCCGGCCGAGGTCCATCTGGTGGGTTCCCACGGTGTGGAGTTCGACATGGGCTATGCCTACACCCTTTCTCTGGCCACGGAACAGTTGCTCCAACAGGTGGCTACGGCGTTGACCGAGGCGGTGGGCTTTGAGAAGGGCATCAGCATTGTCCGTAAGCCGGTGGGTATGGCGGTGCATACCCGGCCGGCCACGCCAGAGGTGGTGGATCGGGTGATTTTTCTTTCGCAGAAGATTGCCATTGAGTTCGGTCTGTACTTCATCATTGATGGCACCGTTTTGGACCTCACCGTGGAGGAGCCTGCCAAAGGCCAGGCGCTTGAGCAGCTACGCGCACGGCTCGGGGTGAGCGCCGCACTCTACGCAGGTGATGCGGAGAGTGACGAAAAAGCAATCGCCACCCTGCGCGGACCGGACCTCGGCCTTCATGTAGGCCCCGGGGATACGACGGCGGCGCACACCATCGCGGATCCGGAAGCCTTTGCGCGGGTGCTGGCTTTGTTGTTCGAACTCAGGCGGGCATGGCTGTTCGGTGAAGACGCGGTGGGGCTGGAACGGCACTCCATGATCGGCAACGGGAGCTCCACCGCATTGCTGACCCCGGACGCCAAAGTCTGCTGGATGAGTCACCCCCTTCCGGATTCGGGATCCATTTTTGCCCACATTCTTGGCGGTGAACCCGCCGGTCATTTCAGCATAGAGCCGGTAAAACCCTCGCAGGTGTTGGCTCAGCGGTATGTGGATAACACCATGATCGTTGAGACGCGCTGGGCTGACGTCACCGTGACCGACTACTTGGAGCCGGCGCAGGAAGGCATTACCAGCCTGGTGCGGGTACTATCCGGAACAGGCACGGCCCGCGTGGTCTTCGCACCCAGGCCGGACTACGCCAACGCGCCCTTCAGCATGGAGATCCGCGGCGACGAAGTCCACATCATGGGTACCTCGGACCCCATCATTCTCTCCGCGCCGGGGGTCTCGTTCCGGATCACCAGCGACGGCAAATATGCCACGGCCACGGCGGAAGTTCCCCTCAACCAAGGTCCTGTGGTGCTGAACCTTCGCTGCGGTGACACCGAGCCGCCACCCGCGGACCCGGGCGGCGAGCCAAACCGGCGCACCGCCGTCGGGCAGTCTTCCCGCGATTGGATCAAGGCACTGCAGCTGCCCAGCATCAAAACGTCGTTGGTGCGCCGATCCGCTCTGGTGCTTAAATCGCTTGTTCATGAGCCCACCGGCGCTGTGCTGGCCGCGCCAACCACCTCACTGCCTGAGGGCATCGGCGGGACCCGGAACTGGGATTACCGCTACTGCTGGCTGCGTGACGGGTCCATGACCGTGAACGCGCTGGTGTCGTTGGGCTCCACGGAGGAGGCGGACGGGTTCCTGGCCTGGCTGGACCGCATCCTCCAGAATGCACCGGGGCCCGAGTGGTTGCATCCGCTCTACTCGGTGACCGGGGCGCCGCTCTCCACGGAGGCAATCGTGGAAAGCCTGCCCGGTTACGCAGGCTCGCGACCGGTGCGCATTGGCAATGCCGCGGACCACCAAGTGCAACTGGATGTGTTCGGACCCATCGCCGAGCTGATCCACGATCTTGCCGAGCGCCGCGGGTTCCTTCCGGACGAACACTGGTTCCTCATGGAGCAGATGGCCCATGCAGTGCTGGCCCGCTGGCACGAACCCGACCACGGGATTTGGGAAGCACGACGGGCGCCAAGGCACCACGTGTACACCAAAGTGATGTGCTGGGTCACGCTGGACAGGGCGCTTAAGGCTGCCGCTCTGCATGGGCGCTCGCCTCATTCAGATTGGGCACCCACCGCCGAAACCATTCGCGAGGAAGTCCTGCGTGAGGGCTGGGATTCATCCGCAGCTTCCTACACTGTGGCCTACGACAGCCCCGATCTGGATGCCGCGGTCCTCCACATTGGGCTTTCGGGGCTGTTGGATGTTCAGGACCAGCGCTTCCTGGATACCGTTACTGCTGTTGAGCGCGAGCTGCGCGTTGGGCCCACTGTTTTCCGGTACAGGTACGACGACGGTCTGCCGGGTTTGGAGGGTGGCTTCCACATTTGCACCACCTGGCTGATCGAGGCGTACCTTGCTGTTGGCCGCCTGGATGATGCCTTGGAGTTGTTCAACCAGCTGGTGGCATTGTTCGGACCCACGGGCCTGTTGCCGGAGGAATACGACCCCGGGACGGAAACGCACCTGGGCAACCATCCTCAGGCGTACTCGCATCTGGGCTTCATCCGCTGCGCCCAGCTCCTGGATTACTATCTGGCCAGCGCAGACGTGGAGTAACCCAACTAGGTCGCAGATCAGGTCGTTCTCAGCTCTCACAACGGCCTGATCTGCGACTCAGTTGGGTAAGGCGGCGCTAGGTGAGCAGCAGCGCTACGGCGATCATGGCCGGCACCGCCACGATGGTGGTGATGAGCACGGTGTCCTTGGCTACTGTGATTCCCGCTTGGTATCGGTTGGCTGCCACGAACACGTTCTGCGCAGTAGGCAGCGCGGAAGTGACCACCACGGCAAACAGCGCGTGGCCGTCCATGCCCAAGGCGAAGCGGGCGAACAAGTATGCGATCAAGGGGTGGACGATCAGCTTGAATCCGCTGGCCAGCAAGGTATCCACGCGGCGGCCTGCGGCTTTTTGCAGGGGCTCGGATCCGTTCAGGCTCATGCCGAAGGACATCAGCATGGCCGGAATCGCTGCACCGCCAATGAGGTGGATGGGCTCCAAAATCAGTGTCGGGACCTGGAATCCAGTGCCCGCCACCAGCAGCCCCAGCGCTGAGCCCACGATCATGGGGTTTTTCACGATCATCAGCAGGAAACGCACGGGAGTGGTGCGGTGCGAGCTGGTGCTGGCGTCGAGGGCCATCAGGTACAGGGGCGTGAAGAACGCCAGCTGGAAGATCAACAGGGGCGCCACATAACTTGCATCACCCAGGACAAACACGGCGATGGGGATGCCGAGGTTGGCTGAGTTGGCCAAGGATGCACTCATGGATGACATAAGCGACTCCGGCAGGCTGCGCTTGAGCCAGAACTTCACGATCAGGAAGAACAACAGGCCCGTCACTACAGCGCCCACTGCGGTAACCAGGAGGGGAGCCGCAAAGACGTCGTGCAGTTTGGCCTTGCTCAGAGTTTCGAACAGTAGAGCCGGGCTGGCCACGAAGAACGTCAGTGAACTGAGCACGGACCGGGCGTTCTCACCGAGGATGTTCCGCCGCCCAACAAACATGCCCACCAGGATGATGGCCCACACCACGAAGAACCCGGACAGGACGCCGATCATGGCAGCGTGCGGGTGGGGTTTCGGTGGATCACGGTTCCCAGCCTAGTCAGAACCGCCTCCCGAGTAAGCGTTTTCAGCCGGAAGTTCCGTCATGTGGACCCTCAACGCGCTCGACGCCGGCACTCAGGTAAGTGCCGACGTCGAACCTTATTTCTCTGCTTGCTTCTCCGTGGTACCGTTCGCGGCTTCGAGCGCAGAGATCAATCGCCCCACCTGGATGACGGCGGCCCTGATGCGGTCAGGGTCGCTGATGGTGAGGAATTGAAGCATGAGCCCGTCAAGGGCGGCAAAAATGGCGAGAGAAGCTTCGTTGCGAGTATCCAGCCCTCGGCGCGTCAAGGCGTCTTCCACTGTACTGACGTAGTTGGCGTAGAGGCGCTCCACCATCGCCCGGATCTGGGGGTTGCGCCTGGATTCGAGGATCATCTGGAACTGGAACAACTGCAGCTCGGGTTCGGCGGAGACCGTAGCGATAAGTGTGTCGGCGAAGTTCCCGTCGAAGTCAGCGATCCCGGACAGCCCGGTTTCCTCAATGGACCGCTGGACAGACCATTCCATGGTGGCGGCCAGAAGTCCTTCCATGGAGCCGAAGTGGTGGGTGACCAGTGCATGGTTCACGCCGGCGCGGGTGGCAACAGATCTGTAGGTTGCTCCACGCAGGCCCTTCTCCGCCACCACATCCAACACGGCAGCCAGCAGGGCATCCCGACCATCTCCGTAGGGCAGCTTCCGTGCTTCCTGGCTCATACAGCGAGTCTAACGGTCAAGAAATCCGGGGAGCGGACCCATTGACACCCCAAACTATACAAACGTATAGTTTGGAATGTGGCCCGGATCACCCGCCACCAAGAGCAGCTTCAGTCTCACCGCACGGACACTCGTCCCCCGGGCGGTAGGGCCCCCTATCCCTCCGCAGTGGCGATGGTGCCAGTGCATTTCGGAAAGAACAGCCTCATGAACGAATCCCCTCAGACATCGACCCCGGTCGGTCCCAAAGATGCCGACCCTCAACGCGCCGACCCCCCGGCAGGTGCCGTCCGGCTCAGGGCGAACAAACTTGGCGTTGTTGCCATTGCCTTCTTCGCCATCGCCGCAGCCGCCCCCATGGCCGCAGTGGTGGGAGCCAGCCCCGTCATCTTCTCCGCGAGCGGCCCCGGAACTCCAGTGATCTATGTGATAGCAGCCCTTTTGGTAGCTCTCTTTTCGGTGGGATACCTGAGAATGAGCCAGCACATCACCAACGCAGGCGGATTCGTTGCTTACATAGCCAAGGGCCTGGGCAACAAGTGGGCCACGGGCGGCGCGGGAATCGCCATCCTTACTTATCTCAGCCTTCAGATCGGGTTGTGGTCCCAGTTCGGTGTCTTTGCCCAGCAACTCATGGAAAGCCTCACGGGGATCGGGCTGCCGGTCTATTTCTGGATCGTCGTAGTCATGGGACTCATTACCTTCCTGACTATGAAGGGCGTGGACGCCAGCTTGAAGGTGCTGGGAGTGCTCATCCTCGGCGAAACCCTGGTGGTGGCCGCGCTCGTGGTCTCCCTCATCGTGCAGAAGGGGTTGGGGATCTTCACGTTCGCCGGGTTCACGGGGGAGAACATTTTTGGTCCCGGCCTGGGGATCTCGCTGCTGTTCGCCTTTGCCTGCTTCACCAGCTTCGAGGCCACGGTCGTCTTCGCCGAAGAAGCACGGAATCCGCGGCGCACCATCCCGCGTGCTGCCTACCTTGTCATTGCTTTCATCGGAGTTTTCTACATGTTGTCCACGTGGGCCATCAGCGGAGCCGTGGGGATCGATGGGATCCAGGCTGTAGCCACCGAGAATCCGTCCGGAATGATCTTCGACCTCGCCGAGTCCAGCGGCGGGGCATGGCTGAGCCTCTCGATGCAGATTTTGGTTGTCACAAGCTTCATTGCGATGCTTTTGGGCCTTTCCAACATGTTCTCCCGCTACCTCTTTGCTCTTGGGAGGGCGGGCGCACTCCCGGCCAAACTGTCTTCCGTTTCCGCAACAGGGGCACCCGCTTTTGCCGGACTGGTCAATTCCCTGGTTGTCCTGGCAGTGATCAGCGCCTTCCTCCTGGCCGGCGCAGACCCGATCGCCACAGTTTTCGCGTGGTTTGTAGCCCTGGGAACAGCGGGCTTCATCTCCAGCCTGTTGGTGACCTCCGCTGCGGTCCTGGTGTACTTCGCCAGGTCCGGGATCCGGGACAACCTCTGGGTCACAGTGATCGCACCCGCCCTTTCCTTCCTGGCGTTTGTTGTGGTGGGCTACCTGACCTTGGACAACTACGACGTCCTGCTCGGCGGCGCAGGCGGGGTGGCCCGCTGGCTCCTCCTTGGTATCCCGCTGATCTTTGTGGCAGGCCTGATTCGGGGAAGGCAGAAGCCCGCCATTAACTACGCCGCAGAAATTGTCTGACCCGACTTCTCTGATCCAAATCGTCCCTTACAACAAAAGGACCAAACTCATGACCATCACCGAACTGCAGGACTATGTACCCGAGGAAGAATGGCCGCCGGTCTCCACCATGCTGGATGGCTTTGGGGATCAAACCCTGCCTGCGTCTCCTGCGCTGGCTGCCACAACTATCTCCCTGCAGACAGCCGACGGCACCCTTGCCGAGTACACCTTCCTCACCCCGTCAACGCTCACGTGGGCCGAGGGCGCCGCCAAGGGGACCGCTGCTTATAAGGCCATAGAAGCCCGCCCGGGAATCTTCATCATTGATTTCGTCCGTGGACAAGACCAAGGCAAAGACGCCGACGCCGAGAATGTCACCATCATCCTGGACCAAACCACCGGTGCTGTCACCACTGCCGTCTCCCGGTTTGTCAGCTCGGACGGCAAGGTCCGGGGGACAACCGAATTCACGCACTCCAACGCCAGCGGCCGGGCTGCTGTTCACCAGCGGTCCGCGGACCTCGTGGGCAAGCGCATCTTCTACCGCTACAGCGACGTTGAATCCTACGAGCACATCTACCTGAATCAAGGAACCTTCACGTGGCACTGCGTTCGCGGAGGGGAAGCCGGACTCGCTGATACCGACCGTTGCATGACGTGGGCTGTGGCGGAGGACCTGTACATCTTCTTCTGGACCGAGCAGGTGATGACCGTTGAAGCAGTGCTCCTGATCGATCTGCGCGAGCAGCGCTCCATCGGCCGGATGTTTGGTTGGGACAATCCTGCCGCGGAGCCCGTCACCCTGCCGTTCAACTCCAGGCTCACGGTCCTGAACACCACCAGCTACCCCAGTGACACCCGCAAGCACTGACACCTATAACACTGAGTGGAGGCCCGCCTCCGCGATCCACACCAGAGGAGCAATCCCATGTCCCAGGTTTTCCATGCCCATCTTGACCACACAGCGTTTGAACCCTTTGAGCTGGGCACGGTTCAATGGCTTCGCCGGACTGGAGACAACGGAAATGAGGCGCTCAGTGGCGGTATCTGGAAAGTCACCCCTGAGGAGGCGCCGGAACCGTTCGACCTGCCGATTGACCATGATGAAACCATTTACGTCATCTCCGGATACCTCCGCATTGAGGTCAAAGGCGGGAGCACCCTCGAGCTGAGGGAAGGTTCCATGGCCTCACTGTCCAAGGGGGCAATGACCCGCTGGAGTGTCCTGGAACCGACCATCGAATTCTTCGTCTACAGCTGAGGAACGAACACGTGGAAACCTCCGACGTCGTCATTATCGGTGCAGGCTTTGCCGGCCTCACAGCAGCAAGGGAACTGTCCCGCAGCGGACACACCACCATCCTGCTCGAGGCGAAAGACCGCATCGCGGGACGGACTCACTTTGCAGAGCACCTTGGCCGGGACCTGGAACTCGGCGGCACCTGGGTGCACTGGACCCAGCCTTACGTCTGGGCGGAAATGGGGCGGTACGGGATCAAGGCGCTGCCGGGACCGGAATTCACCAAGGCTTTCTGGACCGTAGACGGACAACGGCATGAAGGCGCCGCAGACAGCATGCTGGAATTGCTGGATGGCCCGAACCGCACGCTCCTGGCTGCTGCCCGGCGCTATTTCCCTCTTCCGTGGTCACCCTTGGATAACCCCGAGGTGGCTGACATCGACGAGCTCACACTTTCGGAAGCAATCGACCGGTTGGACCTCCCTGAGGACCAGCGTCAGCTCCTGAGATCTTTCTGGACCTTGAATTTCAACGGCAGGCTGGGCCAGGCGGCCTATACCCAGGCGTTGCGCTGGTGTGCCGTGGCCAGTGGTGACTGGCAGCTGATGTTTGAGGCGTGCGCCAGCTTCAAGATCGACGGCGGCACCCGCCGCCTTGCCGAGGCGATCCTTGCGGACTCAACGGCAGAGCTACGGCTGAACCAGGTGGTCGCGTCCATCGATCAGGATGACGAGGGAGTCCTCGTGACAACCAAAGCGGGCAAACACTACAAAGCCCGTCAGGTCATTCTCGCGCTCCCGCTCAGCGTGCTGAACGACATCGATATCCAACCAGCGTTCTCGCCCGGTAAACGGGAGGCGGCAGCAAGGGGACAGGCAGGCCGCGGTGCAAAATTGTGGGTCAAGGTGGAAGGCCGTCAGGAGAGGTTTGTCGCGTTTGGGCCCGAGACGGCGGCCCTGAACTTCGTCCAAGCTGAGTACATCGATGATGACACCACCACCCTTGTCTGCTTTGGTCCCGAGGCCGGGGCCGTGGATGTAGCCGATGTTGCCGCTGCACAAGGGCATCTTGACGCCATAGTCCCTGGGTTGAAAGTGCTTGAGGTCGCTGGACACGACTGGGTGGCTGATGAATATGCGCGGTCCACCTGGCCCATGCATTACGCCGGATACCTCACCCGGTATTTGGCGGAACTCCAGCAGCCCGAGGGAAGAATCCGCCTCGCCGGATCTGACATCGCCAACGGCTGGGGAGGGTTCATCGACGGTGCCATCGAGAGCGGCCTCGACGCTGCCCGCCAAGCAGCATCCGCACTCGAAAATGACGCAAGTTCACCCGCCCAGGCTCCTGTCGTCGTGGGCTAAAGCAGCCCACAACGGGCTCGACGTCGGCACTCAGGTGAGTGCCGACGTCGAGCGTTGTTGTGGAGTCTGAGTTGAAGCGTTAGCTTAGGTGCGCTGCGTTGCTGAGCGCGTGCGGCGGGCGCATGAGGCCAGGAGTGTGGCCCTCGGCGGGATCGTTGCCGAGCTGCAGGATCTTGTTGTCCTTGCCCACGTGGACCACCCGGGGCTCGTATGTCCGGGCCTCCTCCGTGGTCATCTCCGCGTAGGTGATGAGGATGACGGTGTCGCCCACGTGGACCATGTGGGCGGCCGCGCCGTTGATCCCGATTACGCCCGAACCGCGCTCGCCGGCAATGGTGTACGTCTCCAGCCGGGCGCCGTTGGTGACGTCCACAATGGAGACGAGCTCACCAGGAAGGATGTCGGCCGCGTCCAGGAGGTCCAGGTCGACAGTGACCGAACCGACGTAGTGGAGGTCGGCGTGGGTCACCGTTGCGCGGTGGATCTTGGACTTGAACATTGTGCGGATCATAATGCGATCAGTTTAGCGCGGCACCCTCATCCGGCGCTGTGACGTACCAGACGTTCGCGTTCTTAGCGCAGGTGGAAAGGCTACTTTAGTGGCCGACGTAAGGCCCTGGCCGCGGCCATTGCTTCTTCAGCAACGATTTCGTAATTGTCTGCTGGTGCGCTGAGAGCTACAGAGTGCTCGCCGTATTTCTCGAAAGCGAGTTGTACGAGGTCGGCGGCCTTTTCAATCCCCAGCGCCAGCACTATGTGGCCAAGATCCTCAATGTCTTTCGCCCGCTCCGCCGCTATCTTCATTGCTGCCAAGGTGGGCAGGTCGGCGAGCTGGATGGCTGATGAGGTCCCCTTTGGGCCTGCGATCCACCGCGCTTCTTCGGGGAGGAATGCTGCTGCATTGCTGTTTAGCCACTTCGGGGGCAACCCGTACTCCTGTTCCATCCCGGCGGCCACTTCAACCACGTCGTCACGTCGGAATTCGAGCACCGTCAAACCGTGGCCAAATCTCTCTCGCGGATCCAAACGTTCATGGCAGCGATTTCAGCGGGAGTCTCACTGCGGATGAGGTCCTTCATCCGGTCGCTGACCGGATGAAGCTTCTCGGCCAGAAAAACCGGCTGCGACGATGCCCTGGCGTTTTTCGCCCACTTTGGTGCGGGCGATCCGGTTTTGGCTGACACCCATAGAGTCACCGCGCCAAGGGCTGCCCGGTAGGCGTCGTCATTGAAGGAAGGGGCCGTGGGCATCAGTGCCCGGCCCGCAGCGAGCGAGGAGTTGGTGTATTCGCCCAGCAACCGAATGGCGTAGTGGTAGTCGCCCTCGTTCAGAGTGCGTGCAAAGTCTCCCGCGAATTCATGGGAAGAGCTGTCATTGGAGGTTATTTCCAGGCCGAGGACTTGCATCGCCTTCAGGGCCAGCCCGAAGGATGCTCCTTCCTTTCCTGATTCCAGGTCCACAATAAACTTGCGGGAAGCTCCGACGGAGTCGGCCAAGGCTTGTTGAGTGTAGCCTCGGGCTTTCCGTCGCTCGCGTATGGTCTGGCCAATAGCCTCCGCGTTCATATCCGTCTAAATATTATGGCACCATTCGGTTACATTTTGGCCGTAACAGACCCAGCTTTAACTAGGAGCGTCCTGGAGCCGCCGGATATGCATCTCTAGGCTCGTAGCGCACCAGCTCCTCACCTGCGATGACCAGCTGCCGCAGCTCAGCCAAGCCGCCGGCCACCACCCCGGCAGCGCGTGCCTGCACCAGGACATTGCCCTGTGCGGTCGCTTCCACAGGTCCGGCGACCACGGTTTTGCCCGTGGCGTCGGCCGTCAGTTGGCACAGAAGCCGGTTCTGCGAACCGCCGCCCACAATGTGCACCACGCCGGTGCTACGACCGGTAAGACGTTCGGCGTCGGCCAGCGTGCGCGCGTAACCGGCCGCGAGGCTGTCCATGATGCAACGCACGACGGCGGCAGGCCGGTCCGCGAGTACCGCGCCGGTGTTGCGCACAGCTGCGCGGATCCGGTCCGGCATGTTGTCAGGGGCGGTGAACGCAGGATCGTCCGCGTTGATCTGCGGACCTCCGGCAGGGAGCGCAGCGGCTGAGTCAAGCAAGGCCGGAAGCGACTGACTGAATCCCTGGGCAGCCCATGCGCGCTGGCATTCGCTCAACAACCACAGGCCGCCGACGTTGCGGAGGTACCGGATAGTGCCATCCACGCCACGTTCGTTGGTGAAGTTGGCGTGGCGGCTCGTTTCAGTCAGTACGGGCTTGTTCAGTTCCACTCCCACCAGCGACCATGTGCCGGAAGAGATGTAAGCGAAATCCTGGTCCCCGGTTGCACCCAAAACCTGGGCGGGGATGGCTGCGACGGCCGAGGCAGTGTCGTGCGAGCCCACAGCCACCACCGTGGTGTCAGCGGGCAGACCCGTCTGCTCAATGATCGCCGGCAGGAGCGTGCCCACGGTTTCTCCGGGCTGGATGAGTTCCGGGAAGATGTTCCGGGGCACACCCAACGCGTCCAGGAACTCCGTGGCCCACTCGCCCGCAACGGCGTCGAAGAGCCCGGTGGTGGAGGCATTGGTGGCCTCCGTGCGGCGAACACCGGTGAGCAGGAAGGCGATCAGGTCCGGAATCATGAGGGCCTGCAGCCCTTCCAAAGTCGGTTCTGCAGCGAGCTGGTAGATCGTGTTGAACTGCAGATACTGCAAGCCGGTGGTGGCGTACAGCTTCTCAGGGGAAATGACCGCATGGACCCGCTCCACCGTGGCCCGGCTGCGCTCGTCCCGGTAGCTGAACGGAACCGAGGTGAGGTCGCCGGCGTCGTTCACCAATCCGTAGTCCACAGCCCAGGTGTCGATGCCGATGCTGGTGATGCGCTCGCCATTCTTGGCCGCCACGGCAGCAGCGGCCGCCAAGCCCTTGAGTACCTCAGCGAACAGCGCGTTGAAGTCCCAGCGGAGGTCGCCGTCGAGCTCCACCACCCCGTTGGGGAAGCGGTGGATGGTCTCGAGGGACACGCCGGATACCGCGGAGACGCGGCCCAACATCACGCGGCCGGAGGACGCGCCGATGTCGATGGCGGCAAACACTCTGTTGTGGTCTGCGGGAGCGGGCACCGCCCCGGCGTGTGCCGGGGCGGTGCTGGTGGTGGTTCCGTTGGTCACTGTCGGTCCTAGCGGAGGAAGGCTGCCGCGACGCCGGCGTCCACGGGGATGTGGAGTCCGGTGGTGTGTGACAGTTCGCTGCTGGTGAGCACGGCGGCGGCGTTGGCCACGTGTTCCGGGAGGACTTCGCGCTTGAGGAGCGTGCGCTGGGCGTAGTACTTGCCCAGTTCCTGCTCGTCCACGCCATACACGGCGGCGCGCTTGGCGCCCCAGCCACCGGCGAAGATGCCGGAGCCGCGGACCACGCCGTCGGGGTTGATGCCGTTGACGCGGACACCGTACTCGCCCAGTTCGGCCGCGAGGAGCCGGACCTGGTGCGCTTGGTCAGCCTTGGTGGCCGAGTAGGCGATATTGTTCGGGCCGGCGAAGACCGAGTTCTTGGAGGAGATGTAGATGATGTCTCCACCCAGGCCCTGATCGATCATGACCTTGGCTGCGGCCTTGGACACCAGGAACGAGCCCTTGGCCATGACGTTGTGCTGCAGGTCCCAGTCCTTCTCCGTGGTTTCCAGCAGCGGCTTGGAGATGGACAGGCCTGCGTTGTTGACCACCAGGTCCAGGCCACCGAACGCGAGCACGGCTTCCTGGATGGCAGCGGCGATCTGGGCTTCGTCGGTCACGTCGGCCTGGACGCCGATGGCGACGTCGGATCCGCCCAGTTCCTCGGCGACCTTTTGTGCGTTCTCAAGGTTCAGGTCGGCAATCACTACGCACGCGCCGTCGGACGCCAAACGGGTAGCGATCGCCTTGCCGATGCCCGACGCCGCTCCGGTCACCAGTGCGATGCGGGTGGCGTGGGACTTGGGCTTGGGCATCCGGGCCAGCTTGGCTTCTTCCAGCGCCCAGTACTCGATGCGGAATTTCTCGGATTCCTCGATCGGGGCGTAGGTGGAGATGGCCTCGGCGCCGCGCATCACGTTGATGGCGTTGAGGTAGAACTCGCCTGCCACGCGTGCGGTTTGCTTGTCCTTGCCGAAGGAGTACATGCCCACGCCGGGGATCAGTACGATGGCCGGGTCCGCGCCGCGCAATGCTGGGCTGTTCTCGTCAGCGTGACGGTCGTAGTACGCCTGGTAGTCCTCGCGGTAGGCGGCGTGCAGTTCCTTGAGCCGGTTGATCGAATCTTCGATCGAGGCGTCGGCGGGCAGGTCCAGGACCAGCGGCTTGACCTTGGTGCGGAGGAAGTGGTCCGGGCAGGACGTGCCCAGCGCGCCGAGGCGCGGGTGCTCTTCTGCGGCGAGGAATTCAAGAACGACGGCGTCATCACTGAAGTGCCCCAGCTGCGGTTTGTCCGTGGAAGCCAATCCGCGGATCACGGGAGCGAGGGCGGCTGCCTTGGCCCTGCGCTCAGCCTCCGGGAGGGCGCCGTAACCGGGAAGCGCGGCGCCGAAAGGCTCGGACTTGCCGTTGTCCTTGATGTAGTTCTCGGCCTGGTCAATGATCCAGAGCGAGTTGGCCTCTGCCTCTTCGCTGGTGGCACCCCAGGCGGTGATGCCGTGGCCGCCCAGGATGGTGCCGATGGCCTGCGGGTTGGCTTCCTTGATCGCCGCGATGTCCAAACCGAGCTGGAATCCGGGCCGACGCCATGGAACCCACACAACCTTGTCGCCGAAGACCTTGGAGGTCAGTGCTTCCCCGTCCACCGCGGTGGCAATCGCGATGCCCGAGTCAGGGTGCAGGTGATCAACGTGCGCTGCATCCACGAGTCCGTGCATGGCGGTGTCGATTGACGGCGCGGCGCCGCCCTTGCCGTGCAGGCAATAATCGAACGCGGCCACCATTTCGTCTTCACGCTCGACGCCGGGGTAAACATCCTTGAGTGCCTGCAACCGGTCCAGCCGGAGTACAGCAAGGTTCTCAGCTTTCAGTGTGCCGAGGTCGCCGCCGGAGCCCTTGACCCACAGGAGTTCAACGTCCTGGCCAGTGACAGGATCCTTCTCGGTGCCTTTGGCGGAGGTGTTGCCGCCGGCGAAGTTGGTGTTCCGCTTGTCCGCGCCGAGGCGGTTGGAACGGGAAATCAGCTCTTCAACAGTCTTGCTCATGGTGTTACGCGCCCCATCCGGCTTGCTGGCCGCCTGCGCGGTCCTCGTTGATCTTCTTCTGGTAACCGCTGGCCTTGTACGCAGCCATCGGATCGGCGGGCAGGCCGCGGGATTCGCGCCACTCGGCCAGGATCGGGCGGACATCGGTGTAGAAAGCATCGTTGAAGATGCCATTCGCTGCCAGGACATCCCCGGCACGCTGTGCTTCGGAGAGCGCTGCGGTGTCTATAAGCAGGGCGCGGGCCGTCATTTCCTGGACATTGAGCACCGAGCGGATCTGGCCCGGGATCTTCTCTTCGAGGTTGTGGCACTGGTCCAGCATCAGCGCGACACCTGAGTCCTTGCCGAAACCGCCGCCGCGGATGACCTCGTGCATGATGCGGAACAGCTGGAACGGATCGGCGGCACCCACGATCAGGTCATCATCGGCATAGAAGCGGGAGTTGAAGTCGAAGGACCCCAGCTTGCCCAGACGCAGCAGCTGCATGACGATGAACTCGATGTTGGTACCCGGCGCGTGGTGGCCGGTGTCCAGGCAGACGAACGCCTTCTCGCCCAGGGCCAGGGTCTGCGCGTAGGAGGTACCCCAGTCCGGAACATCGGTGTGATAGAAAGCCGGCTCGAAGAACTTGTACTCCAGGACCAGCCGCTGCTCGTCACCGAGACCCGCGTAGATCTCCTGCAGGGCCTCCGCCAGGCGGTCCTGGCGGCCGCGGATATCGTCTTGGCCCGGATAGTTGGTGCCATCGGCAAGCCAGATCTTCAGGTCCTTGGAACCAGTGGCGTGCATGATCTCAATGCACTCCAGGTGGTGATCAATGGCACGGCGGCGAACGGACTCGTTGGACGAGGTCAGGGAGCCGAACTTGTACTCGTCATCCTGGAAGGTGTTGGAATTGATGGTCCCTAGCCCAACACCGAGTCCTGCGGCGTATTCGCGCAGCGCAGCGTAGTCATCCACCTTGTCCCACGGGATATGCAATGCCACAGTAGGCGCGAGCCCCGTGAGCTCGTGAACCTTGGCGGCGTCGGCGATCTTTTCCTGGACGGTGCGCGGAGTACCCGGTGTGCCGAAAACCTTGAACCGGGTCCCGGAATTTCCGTAGGCCCAGGACGGCACTTCAATGGCCAGTTCCCCTAGACGACCAAGGGCCGATTCTGTGGTGTTCATGCTTGTTCCTTTTGGTATTCGTGGGCTGGGTCTTTGTCTATGTGTGCGGTGCGGGAGGCATCCGTGACGCCTGCAGCGGCGAGCTGATCCTCAAGGTTGAAAACTTCCTCGACGATTTCGAAGCCTTGGTCCGGAGGGAGGTCACTGTTGGCGAACAAGGTTGCCATCTCGGCCTGCCAGCGGGCGTTAACCTCAGTAATTGCCATGCGGGCCTGCGCTTCTGCGTAGTCTTCGCATTCCAGGTAGCCGATCAGCTGGCCGTCCGGAGCGAGGAACAGGGAGTAGTTGTTCCAGCCTGCATCTTTCAGTGCGGACAGCATCTCCGGCCATACGGCGGCGTGGCGCTGCTTGTACTCGGCCATCAGTTCCGGCTGGACTGAAGAGCGGAAACAAACCCTCATGTGCGGATCTCCGGGTCACTCGTCTTTGAATCGTTTCATTTGTTACGATTCAAATTACCCTCGTAAACGGGAGGGTGTCAAGACGTTTCCAACACATTGACGTCAGCCAGCGGAGATCGGAAAGCATGTCCCAGACAGCCAGCATCAAAGACGTTGCCACTCACGCCCAGGTAGCAGTGGGAACTGTTTCCAATGTGCTGAACTATCCGGACAGGGTTTCGCAGAGGACCAAGGAACGCGTCCTGAAATCCATCGCTGAGCTCGGCTTCGTCCGCAACGACGCCGCCCGCCAGCTCCGCGCCGGTCAGAGCCGCACTATCGGCCTGATCGTGCTGGACGTTGGAAACCCGTTCTTCTCCTCCGTGGCTCGCGCGGCGGAAGATGCGGCGACCGCCCTGGGAAGCGTGGTGCTGGTTGGCGACAGTGGGCAAGATGCCTCCCGGGAAGCCCACTACATGGACCTTTTCCAAGAGCAGCGTGTCCAAGGCCTGCTGATCTCGCCCGTTGGTGATGTGGGGGCGCGGATCGACACCCTCCGCGAACGCGGTGTGCCCACGGTCCTGGTGGACCAACTCGCGGACACCGATCGCTGCAGCTCAGTCTCCGTTGATGACCAGGAAGGAGGGTATCTGGCCGCCAAACACCTGCTGGACCTGGGCCGCCGTCGTCTGGCCTTTGTTGGTACGCCTTCCATCCGCCAGGTGGCCAGCCGACTCAAGGGCGCGCAGCGTGCCGTGGGAGAGGTGACCGGCGCCAGCATTGAGGTGCTCGACTCCGCCGGGCAGACAGTTCTTTCCGGCCGACAAGTGGGCAACAGCCTGGTGGAACGCTCACCGGAAGAGCGGCCCGAAGCCGTGTTCTGCTCCAACGACCTCCTGGCGCTCGGCGTCATGCAATCCTTGACCATGCTCCGGACGGTGAAGATTCCCGAGGACATCGCGCTCATTGGTTACGACGACATCGATTTCGCCATCTCTGCCGTGGTGCCGCTCTCTTCCATCCGGCAGCCCACTGAGGCACTGGGCCGGACCGCCATCGAATTGCTCGCGGAGGAGCAGGAGAGCGGCGGAACCAAGCACCGGTCCGTGGTGTTCACTCCCGAGCTGGTGGTCCGCCAAAGCACTGCCGGCGCTTAAACTCGGCCGCGACGCACCCAACTAGGTAGCAGATCAGGCCGTTCTGAGCGTTCAGAACGGCCTGATCTGCTACCTACATGGTTCAGTTACAGGGCGTAGATGCTCCAGGACGCCGTGTGCTCTGCCCCGGGTTCCAAACGGATCAGGTCCGTGCCGCTGTTGAAGGCATCCGGCGGACACGTCATGGGCTCCACGGCAAGGCCGAGCCGGCCTGGAATCGGCGCCGGCTTATCAGCCGTATGAATCTGCAGCCACGGGCAGCTTTCGTCCCAGGACATCCCGACGCCGGAACCTCCGACGCCGGTGCCCGCCGGGTCCCGCAGCGACAACCGCGCCAGACCGCCGTCGAACGTTATTCCTGTGAAGGCGTGGTCGATTTCGGTGCTGCCGATAGCGCGCGGGGAACGGAAGTCGAAGGCGTGGCCTTCCGTCGGTGCGGTATCAATGGGCAGCAACCTGTCCGGCGTGACCTCAAGGAACGAGTCAGCTGCGAACTCAAGGATCCACTCATCCAGCGGGGAGGATCCGGCCACGAGGTACGGGTGCGGGCAGACGCCGTAGGGAGCAGCGACGTCGGCCACGTTCCGGGCTGTGACGGACGTGTGAAGCCCGGCGTCGTCCAGCGTGAACCGGGCTGAAAGCTCCAGTGCAAACGGGTATCCCGCTGTGGGACCCACGGTGCACGTCAAGGTCAGCGACCCGGCGTCGGACTCTTTCGCTACCCATTCGAGCGGGAAGGCGAGCCCGTGCAGCGACGTTTGCCGCTCAGGTTCGTTGACCGGCAACTGGTGATCGACGCCGTCGAAACTGTATTTGCCGTCGGCGATCCTGTTGGGCCACGGCGCAGCGATGATGCCGCGGTAGTCCGGGATCGGACCGCCCTCCGCAAACGGGACAACGAGGTCCCGGCCCTCAAACTGCAGAACGCGCAGCGCCGCCGCTCGGGCGGTCACAACCGCTGTGTAACCGCCCGCGCTCAGCGTAAATTCAGTGCTCACAGGCCGCCGGCCAGCCTGTAGTAGGCGGCGTTCCAGTTGAGTTCCTTCTTGAACTGTTTGATGGTGGTGCCCTCATCGATGGTGAGAAGTTCGGTTTTGGCGATTTCGGCGAAGTCCTCGAACACGTCCAGACCCACCTGCGTGGACAATACCGTGTGGTGTGCGGCGCCGGCAGTGAGCCACGCGGCGGCGGAGGTGGCGAAGTTGGGCTTCGGCTCCCAAAGCGCGCGGGCCACGGGCAGATTGGGGAGCGGCTGGTCGAGATCGACGACGTCCACCACGTTCGCGACCAAGCGGAAGCGGTCGCGCATATCGGACAGCGCGACGACGATGCCGGGGCCGGCGTCGGTGTCGAAGACCATGCGGACGGGGTCTTCCTTGCCGCCGATGCCCAGCGGGTGGATCTCCACGCGCGGCTTTGTGGCGGTCAGCGAGGGGCAGACTTCGAGCATGTGTGCGCCCAGAATCTTTTCGCCGCCCGGTTCCAGGTGGTAGGTGTAGTCCTCCATGAGCGAGGCGCCGCCGGGCAGGTCCCCGCCCATGACTTTGGCGGCGCGGACCAAGATGGCGGTCTTCCAGTCGCCCTCGGCGCCGAAGCCGTAACCGTCGGCCATGAGGCGCTGGACGGCCATGCCCGGCAGCTGGCGCAGGGCGCCCAAATCCTCGAAGGAGGTGGTGAAGGCCGCGGAACCGTTGGATTCCAGGAAGCTGCGCAGTCCCAGTTCGATCTTGGCGCTGTACCGCAATGATTCGTGGCGGGCACCGCCTGCTTTCAGCTCCTCGGCCACCTCGTAAAGGCGCTCGTACTCGGCAACCAAGGCGTCGACGTCGGACTCCGCGGCCCCATGGACAGCCTCGGCGAGCTCGTTGACGGACCACGTGTTCACCGATACGCCGAAGCGAAGCTCGGCTTCGGTCTTGTCGCCTTCGGTGACGGCGACGTTGCGCATGTTGTCGCCGAAGCGGGTCAGTTTCAGCGTGCGGACGGCGGCCCAACCGGCCGAGGCGCGCTGCCACGCACCAACCTGGCGGGCGACCTCGGGGTTGCTGACATGCCCGACGACGGTCTTCCGCGGCACGCCGAGGCGCGACTGGATGTACCCGAATTCGCGGTCGCCGTGGGCTGCCTGATTGAGGTTCATGAAGTCGAAGTCGATGTCAGCCCACGGCAGGTCCCGGTTGGCCTGGGTGTGGAGGTGCAGCAGCGGTTTGCGGAGCAGGTCCAGGCCTTGGATCCACATTTTGGCTGGGCTGAACGTGTGCATCCACGCGGTCACGCCGATCACGGAATCATCGGCGTTGGCTTCCAGTGCGGTGCGGCGGATGGCGTCGGAATCGGTGAGGACCGGCTTCCAGACGAGTTTGACGGGGACGTCGCTGTTGGCGTTCAGGGCGTTGGCGATCTCCTGTGACTGCGCTGCGACCTGCTTGAGGACGTCCTCCCCGTAGAGGTGCTGGCTGCCGGTGAGGAACCAGACCTCGTACTGACCCAGGGAAGTGTTATTTGCGGAAGTGTTGGTGGCGCTGGGCATTTCGTGGCTCCTGGGGTGCTTTGAGTTTCGAGTGGCTTCTGGTTGTCCGCGCTGGCGGCGACGTTGTCCGGAGAAACGGCCGGACTGACCGCGTTAGCGGCCGTAAACGTTCTGGTAGCGGTGATAGAGGGAGTCGATCTTCGCTTGGTCGATGGGCAACGGCTCGCCCAGTTGGCGGGAGATATGGACCGTCCTGGCAACTTCCTCACACATCACTGCGGCTTTGACTGCGCTGCGAGCGTCCTTGCCGATAGTGAAGGGGCCATGGTTCTGCATGAGGACCGCCGGCGAGTTGGAGTTCTTGAGCGTCTCCACGATGCCCTGGCCGATGGAGTCGTCGCCGATCAGCGCGAACGGTCCCACGGGAATGGATCCGCCGAATTCGTCGCCCATCATGGTCAGTACGCAGGGGATTTCCTCACCGCGCGCAGCCCAAGCCGTTGCGTAGGTGGAGTGGGTGTGGACTACACCGCCTACCTCGGGCATGTGCCGGTAGACATACGCATGCGCGGCGGTATCCGAGGAAGGGGAGAGATCCGGGTTGCCCCAATCTAAGGTGCCTGCACTGCCGGTGTTCATCCCCCGCACAGGTGTGCCATAAAGATCGGTGACCACCATGAGCTCCGGTGTGAGCTCGTCGTAGGAGACGCCCGAGGGCTTGATGACCATGAGATCGTGCCCGGGGATGCGGCCCGAGACATTGCCAGCGGTCCACACCACCAGTTCGTAGCGGGTCAGTTCGGCGTGGAGTTCGCAGACTTCCTTGCGGACCCGCGCGATGGTTTCCAAAAGGGCGCTCATGCGGAGGCTCCTTCCAGGGTGCTGGACTGGGTGGGCGAGCCCTGGGTTCCTGGGCCCTGCGGTCCTGAACCCTGCTCTCCTGAGCCCCGAATTGCGGCTCGTTGGATGGCCTTGAGGCGGTGCATCACGTTATTGGTGCCCCGGCCGAAGTAGTCGTGAAGTGTCTTGTATTCCTGGAACAGGACCTCGTAGGCGGCCACGTTTTCGGGGATGGGGGTGTAAACAGCTCCGGGGGCTGCTGCCATGGACGCCGCCGCTTCACGGATGTCCTTGTATTTACCTGCAGCAACAGCGGCGTGGATGGCCGAGCCCAACGCGGGGCCCTGTTCGGATCCGATGGTGGAGAGTTGGAGGCCGGTGATGTCTGCGTAGACCTGCATCAGGAACGTGTTCTTCAGGAGCCCGCCGGCCACGATGAACTCCTTGACGGGGACGCCGGAACCGCGGAAAGCATCCACGATGGTGCGGGTTCCGAAGGCCGTGGCTTCCAGCAGTGCCCGGTAGCTGTCTTCGGGCTTGGTGGCCAGCGTTTGGCCCACCACAACCCCGGAAAGTTCGTGGTCCACCAGTACCGAGCGGTTGCCCGAGTGCCAGTCCAAGGCGATCAGGCCGTGCTCGCCAATGGCTTGCTTCTCCGCGAGTTCGGTGAGGTATTCGTGGATGCCCAGGCCTTTATCCTTGGCGGCCTGGTGGTATTCGGGTGGGACGCCGTTCTTAGTGAACCAACCGAAGATGTCGCCCACTCCGGACTGGCCTGCTTCGTAACCCCACAGCCCGTCCACGATGCCGCCGTCCACTACTCCGCACATGCCCGGGACTTCACGGAGGACGTCGCCGTTCATGACGTGGCACGTGGACGTACCCATGATCGCGACGAGCTGTCCCGGTTCAACAGCATTCGCGGCCGGTGCGCTGACGTGGGCGTCCACGTTGCCCACGGCCACGGCGATGCCCGCTGGAAGTCCGGTCCAGGCCGCCGCTTCGTCGGTGAGGTACCCCGCGGCGTCGCCCAGGCGCCCGATGGTGTGTTCCAGCTTTTCGGACACGAAGCCCTTGAATTCGGGGTTGAGCGCTGCAAGGAAGTCCTCGGACGGGTACTTTCCGTCCTGGAAGATGCCTTTGTATCCAGCCGTGCAGGCGTTGCGGACGTAGCTGCCGCAGAGCTGCCAGACAATCCAGTCAGCAGCCTCCACCCAGTGATCCATGGCCCCGTAGACTTCCGGATCTTCTTCGAGGAGCTGCAGCCCCTTGGCGAACTCCCATTCGGAGGAGATCAGGCCACCGTAGCGGGGAAGCCAGGACTCGCCGCGTTCTTCGGCGAGCTGGTTGATGCGGTCCGCCTGTGGCTGGGCCGCGTGGTGGCGCCACAGCTTGACGAAGGCGTGCGGCCGGTCCGCGAAGCGTTCCAACTCGTTCAGCGGCGTGCCGTCTGCCGTCGTCGGAACCATGGTGCACGCGGTGAAGTCAGTGGCGATGCCCACTACGTTGGCCGGGTTGATACCGGCGTCAGCGACGGCGGCCGGTACAGCATTGCGCAGGACGTCGCGGTAGTCGTTGGGCACCTGGAGTGCCCAATCGGCGGGAAGGCGTTGGTCGGAGCCCGGGAGTTTTTCTGTCACCACAGCGTGCGGGTATTCGAAGACTCCGCTGCCGATCTCGGCTCCGTCAGATACACGCACCACGACGGCGCGGCCGGACAGGGTTCCATAGTCCACGCCAATGACGAACTGCTCGTCCAGCGGGATGTTTTCAGAGGTATTCATGGGGTCTCCATCCGGCTGGCCAAGGCCTCATTGCCGGGGGTCGGGGTGGAAAAGTGAAGAAGGTCTGATGCAATTGTTAGCGCTCACAACTTTGATGTCAAGAGCAGGCCGCATGGAACGGGTAGTTATGACGGGATCAGCCTCTGCCGCAACCAAGTAGGTCGCAGCAGATGCCGTTCTGAGCACTCAAAACGGCATCTGCTGCTACTCAGTTGGGGGCGGGGGCCGTGGTGGATCGGACCACCAGACGCGGCGCCACCGTGGCAGGCGTGCCGGTTGAGCCGCTCTCAAGCCGATCCAACAGCAAGCCGATGCAGCGCCGGCCGAGTTCCTCGAAGTCCTGCGCCACGGTGGTCAATGGCGGTATAAAGTAGGCCGATTCCGGTTGGTCGTCAAAGCCCACCACGCTAATGTCCTCCGGAACCTGGACGCCCACTTCATTGAACGCCCTGAGGACCCCGAGCGCCATCTGGTCATTGGCGACGAAGAGCGCTGTCACGGACCGGTCAGTAGCAATCTTCAGTCCCTCCCGGTATCCGCATTCGGCGCTCCAGTCGCCCTCGATGAGAGTCGCAGGCTCAATCCCGGCCTCGCCCAGGGCATCCCGCCACCCTTCAATGCGGGCAGCGGCGTCAATCCAATCAGCGGGCCCGGACAGGTGGCCGATCCGCTCGTGCCCAAGTTCCAATAGATGCTCGACGGCGAGCTGCGCACCGTGCCGCTGGTCAACGGTGGCACCGGTTAGGTGTTCATCGCCGATGGATCCCACGGCAACCAAAGGTACTTGTGCGGTGATGTCTTTGAGGACGTCAAAAGTCCCCGGATGGGGCACCGTTACTACGATGCCGTCTACGCCTTGGTCCATGAAGTGCGCTATGGCGTCCTTGATGGTTTCCGGTGTTACTTCCCGCAGGCCGGCAACGCTCACGAAGTAGCCCGCATCCCTTGCTGCCTGTTGCACCCCGAGGAGCGTGTGGGACGGCCCGTACTGCGCCATTTCACTGCCGAGCACGCCAATGGTCTGGGATCGGCGTGTGACCAGGCTGCGGGCGGCGGTGTTCCGACGGTACCCCAGCTCGGTGATGGCCTGCTCCACGCGCTCGCGGGTCTTGGAGCTCACGTTGGGGTGGTTGTTCAGGACCCGGGAGACGGTCTGGTGGGAGACACCTGCCACGCGGGCAACGTCCTCCATCACGGGAGGCCGGGTGGATGCGGAATGTTCAGTGCTCACCCTGTCACGATAGAGCACCCGCAACGTTGATCAGCCCTTGGCCACCTTGGCGGCGTAATGGCGGTACCTCGTGAGGAACTCCGGATTTCCGGCGCCATTCTGGTGGTGAACGTCGATTCCCTCAAGAGGCCATGACGGCAACGTGCCAGACAGAATGCCTGCAGCTTGCCGGGCGGCCCCGTCCGCCACATATTCTCCGGGTTCGGGGACGAACACCGGCAAACCAAAGGCTGCGGCTGCGATCTGCTGAACTGCCGCCGATTGCGCACCGCCGCCCACCAGGATGATGCGCTGGGCTGAGACGCCCTGTGCCTGCAATGCTGCAAGGCCGTCTGCCAGTGAACACAGCACGCCCTCGATGGCGGCCCGGGCCAGGTTGGCAGGAGTGTAGTTGGAAACCGTGATGCCGTGGAGGGAGCCGGTGGCGTCCGGCAGGTTGGGTGTCCGTTCGCCCTCGAAGTAGGGGACGAGGGTCAGCCCTTCGGCGCCTTCGGGCGCTGACAAGGCCAGGGTGCCCAGTTCTGCCAGCGTCACCCCCAATAGTGCAGCTGTGGCGTCGAAGATCCGGGTCGCATTGAGCGTGCAGGCCAGTGGAAGGTAGTTTCCGGTGGCGTCCGCGAAGCCTGCCACGAGTCCGGTGGCGTCCTGAGGAGGAACATCAGATACCGCGAATACTGTCCCCGATGTTCCGATCGAGATAACAACATCCCCGACGTCGGCACTCACACCCAATCCGGCTGCCGCATTGTCGCCAGCACCAGGCCCGATCAGCGCACCGCCAGGTGTCTTGCCCGCAGCTTCCAGGGGCCCGACGACGACGGGCAGCACGGGAACGTGTCCAAGGGTGTTCTTGAGGACCTCCGGCAGATATTCGCCGCTGCCGGCCGAGAAATAGCCCGTGCCGGAAGCGTCCGAGCGGTCCGTGCGCAGGAGTTCCAAGGAAGAAGGACCACTGCCGGGTCCGTTCCCGGCCAAGCGCCAGGACAGCCAATCGTGGGGAAGGCACACGGCTGCGGTCCGTCGTGCGTTCGCGGGTTCGTTCCGTGCCAACCATCGGAGCTTGGTAGCCGTCAATGATGCAACAGGCACGGTTCCGGTGGTCGATGCCCAGAAGGAAGCTCCGGCTGAGGCATCGCCCTTGCCGGCTTCGATGATCAGATCTTCCGCGTCAGGCGCAGAGCGAACGTCGTTCCACAATAAAGCCGGGCGGACGACGTCTCCAGACTCGTCCAGGCACACCATGCCGTGCTGCTGGCCGCCGACTGACACGGCGTCTACGTCTTGCAAGCCGCCTGCCTGTGCGATTGCTTCCTGCAGGGCCGACCACCAATGCTCCGGATGGACTTCCGTGCCTTCGGGGTGCGTTGCCCGGCCTTGACGTACCAGGGCGCCGGTGACTGAGTCCCGGATGACCACTTTGCAGGACTGGGTGGAGCTATCGATCCCGGCTACGAGAGGCATGCGTCTGTTCCTTAGGAGGACCGCCGCCGGGCTGGCAAGGAATCTCTGAAAGAAATCCTTGGGCCCGGCGGCGGGGTTGCGGTGGGTGGAGTGTCCTAGCGGGCGCCGAGCAGGTGCTCGATGGCCAGCTGGTTAAGGCGGACGAAAGCGAACGAGCGCTCGGCGGCCTTATCGGCGTCGAACGTGTCGTAGGCGGTGGCGTCAGCCAGCAGATCCGCAGTGGTCTCTCCGGCGCTGAGCGTTGACTCGCCGAGTTCGAACACGCCTGAGGTAGCGAGTGCTTCCTGCACGTCCGCGTCTGCTCGGAAGGCCAGGGCGCGTTCCTTCAGCAGGAGGTACATGGACATGTTGGACTTGGCCGACTCCCACACGCCGTCGTAACCATCGGTGCGGGAGGGCTTGTAGTCGAAGTGGCGGGGGCCGTCGTACTTGGGGCCGCCGTTGGGGAAGCCGTTCTCCAGCAGGTCCACCGTGAAGAAGGCGCTGGTGAGGTCTCCGTGGCCGAAAACGAGGTCTTGGTCGTACTTAATGCCGCGCTGGCCGTTGAGGTCGATGTGGAAGAGCTTGCCCGCCCACAGGGCTTGGGCGATGCCGTGGGTGAAGTTCAGCCCAGCCATCTGCTCGTGGCCAGTTTCCGGGTTGAGGCCCACGATGTCGCCGTGTTCCAGCTGCGCGATGAACGCCAAGCCATGGCCGACGGTGGGGAGGAAGATGTCGCCGCGGGGTTCGTTCGGCTTGGGCTCGAGGGCAATCCGAAGGTTGTAGCCCTTCTCCTTGATGTAACCGGCTGCGGTGTCCACGCCTTCCTTCATGCGGTCCAGCGCTGCGGAGAGGTCCTTGGAGCCGTCGTATTCGCTGCCTTCACGGCCGCCCCACATCACGAAGGTCTCGGCATCCAGTTCAGCGGCAAGGTCAATGTTCCGGAGGATTTTGCTCAGTGCAAAGCGGCGGACGGAGCGGTCGTTCGAGGTGAATCCGCCATCCTTGAACACGGGGTGGCTGAAGAGGTTGGTGGTGACCATGGGCGTCTTCAGGCCGGTCTCGGCCAGGGCTGCCTTGAAGTTCTTCAGGATGAGGTCGCGCTCGGAGGCCGTGGCATCGAAAGGGATGAGGTCGTTGTCATGGAACGTGATGCCGTAAGCACCAAGCTCAGCAAGCTTGTGGACAGCCTCCACGGGATCCAATGCCGGACGCGTAGCTACGCCGAAGGGATCGGCGCCGGTCCAGCCGACAGTCCAGAGGCCAAAGGTGAAGCGGTCCTGCGGGGTGGGCTGCGGGGTCATTTTTGCTCCTTTGCAAAGCACTGGGGAAGAACTTGAAGAAGTGCATTCCAATTAGTTTTCAATCTGAACTATATGGGGGATGATGGATCATGGTCAATGGAAGCCGGAAAATTTCTTCGAATCTGCAGGAAGGTCCCACGCCAGTGAATGAGCAAGCCGCGCCCGGGCGCGTAGGGGACGTCCGCCGTCGGAATCTTTCCTTGGTGATGGACTCCATCGCGCGGACCGGGGATGCCAAGCCAAGCCGCGCCCAATTGGCCGCCGGAACCGGGCTCACCAAGGCCGCGGTTTCCAGCCTGGTTGCCGATCTTGTGGAGTCCGGGCTGGTATCCGAAGTGGGCCTTTACCGCGACGGCGAGCGGGGGCGCCCCGGCCAGGGCTTGGAACTAAGCTCGCGTCGCGGCGTGGTGGGCATGGAGATCAACGTGGACTATCTGGCCGTTGGGCTCGTGGACCTGGGTGGTAACCTCCGCTTCCACTCAACAGTCGAATCGCGCAACCGTGGACTGGCGCCCGAAAAGGTCATGGAACGCTTGGGCAGCCTGGCTGCCGAAGCCATCGCTGCCGCGGCCGCAGCGGACATCTCAATCCTGGGCGGCGGCCTGGCGGTGCCGGGCCTCGTGGATGAGCAGCGCAACGTGGTCCTCTCCGCTCCCAACCTCCACTGGGAGCATGAGGAACTGAACCCGCGGTCCCTGCTGGAAGACGCGCCACTGGGCGTCAGGCTGTCCAACGAAGCCAACAGTGCCGCCCTCGGAGAGCTTTGGTACGGCAAAGGACAACCCGACTTCCTCTATGTTTCAGGCGAGGTCGGCGTGGGCGGCGGCGTTATTATCGGCTCCGAGCTTTATACCGGGCCAGGCGGTACGGCGGGCGAACTCGGCCATATTGTTGTCCACCCGGATGGGCCTGCCTGTTCCTGCGGCGGGGCGGGGTGCTTGGAAACCTTCGCGGGCCAGGAGGCCATTTTCGAGGCGGCAGGGATCCCGGAAGGCTCACTCGGCGTGCGCACGGAACTACTTCTGGCGGCCTTGGCTGCTCAGGAGCCGCGGGCCACTCAGGCGGTTCACGACGCCGGGAGGTACTTGGGCGTCGCGCTGGCCTCGTCGGCCCGCTTGATGGACATTGAGGCCGTAGTCCTCGGCGGGCACTTTGCTGTTCTGGCTGAGTGGCTCAGGCCGTCGTTGTTGAGCAGTTTGGAACGCTACGCCCCTGGTCTGCTTGATCCGGCTAATCTGACAGTTTCCGTTCTGGAGCATTCCGGAACGCTCCTCGGCGCTGCGGGCCAGGTGATCCGGTCCGTGATTGAGTCGCCGTTCGAGTTCCTGCTGGCAAGCAAGCTGGCCTGAGTGGGACTTGGATCCGCGATAATCTTCCGGAGTCGTGGGCGTTAAATCTGCGTGGGTCCTTCCGAAGTAATCATCAGTATGCTTACTATTGATGATCAGTTCTTCGCGAAAACTACCCCCACGGACGAGTGCCCCATGACTACACAAGACTCAGCCCAAAGCAGCACAGCCAAGGCGCAGACCGCTCCTTCCCCGGAAGAGTCGCGTAAGCCGGACAATCCCAACGATCTCGCAAAACCCACATGGATGTATATCGCCAAGCGGACCCTGCGCGAATTCATCAAGGATCAATGCCCCGACGCCGCGGCCGGTCTCACCTACTACGCCGTCCTCTCGCTGTTTCCCGCGCTCCTGGCGCTGGTTTCACTCATCGGAATCTTCGGCGATGCAGGGAAAACCACCTCGTCCCTGCTGGACATCGTGCAGCAGTTCGCGCCTGGGCCGGGTGTGGACGCAATGCGCCAACCCATCCAGGAGCTGACGCAGTCCAGCGCCGCCGGCTTCACGCTGATCATCGGAATTCTCGTGGCGCTATGGTCCGCCTCCGGCTACGTGAACGCTTTCAGCCGGGCCATGAACCGTGTCTACGAGGTAGACGAGGGCCGTGGCTTCATCAAGTTGCGCGGCACCATGCTGGCCGTCACCGTCGTCGCCGTCGTGGGGGCAGCGCTCGCCGCAGCCATGCTGGTCCTGAGCGGGCCGGTGGCGGAAGCCATAGGTGGTGCCATCGGATTGTCGGAAACGTTCCTGACCGTCTGGAACATCGCCAAGTGGCCGGTCCTCCTGGTGCTGGTGGTGGCCATCATCGCTGTGCTCTATTACTTCACGCCTAACGTCAAACAGCCCAAGTTCCGCTGGATGAGCATGGGTTCGCTCATTGCACTGGTGATTTTCGCCCTAGCATCGCTGGGGTTCGGCTTCTATGTGGCGAACTTCAGCAATTACAACAAGACCTACGGCGCCCTGGCTGGCGTGATCATCATGCTGCTGTGGCTTTGGATCCTGAATATGTCCTTGCTGTTCGGCGCCGAATTCGACGCCGAAATGGAGCGGGGCCGCCAGCTGCAGGGCGGTATTGAGGCCGAAGAGACCATCCAATTGCCCCCGCGCGACACTAAGAAGAGCGACAAGGTGCAGGAAAAGGAAGACCAAGTCATTCGCGACGGCGAAGAAATCCGTGAAACCCACGGCGACGAACCGCATAAGGATAAGTAGCCGAAATGGATATCTCCGTAGTGGACGACTCAGCAGTGGGCGACAGTGCCCGGAACGCCAAGCTCAAGTCCATCAAGAATGGCGACACGGTACAGATCAACGGTGAAGTTTTTCAGGTCCGAGCCGTGGAACCCCAAGAGGGCTCACGGAACATCAGCCTGGAACTGCAAGCGCACGACGGCGGTTCGGTCACCTTTATCGGGTTGCCGAAAGCCAAGGTGCAACTCGCTGCGCGAGCCTCCTGAATCCGGGCCTCGTCAATCCGGCCAATCCTAGGGTTTCACTTCCGGTCCGGCCGCACTCGTGCCATGGTTTCACCATGCAAACGGTGTATGAGGCGGCGGGCGGTGCGGACTTCTTCCTGGCTCTGGCCACGGCTTGGCATGTCAGGGTGGTCGAGGATGAGGTGGTGGGGCACGCGTTCCGGCACGGGGTTCACCCCGAGCACACGCAGCGGCTGGCCGCCTACTGGAGCGAGGCCTTGGGTGGCCCGCCGCTGTACTCGGGCGCCTACGGTGACGAAACATCCGTGGTGAGGATGCACAGCGGGAACGGTCCGCATCAAGAGATGAACCTACGGGCTATCGAGTGCTTTGACCATGCGCTGACGGACGTGGAGGTGGTGGATGATCCGCTCCGCGCAGTCCTGCATGATTACTTTGCCTGGGTTACTACCAACACCATGGCGCGCTATGAGCGTTCAGCGGACGAGGTCCCGGCCGGTCTCCGCCTTACCAAGTGGTCCTGGGACGGACGCATAGGGTTCTGAAGGCTCAGGCCTCGGCGGGGAAACCTTGATCGGCGTCATCCCACCAGCCCTCCAAGGCGCTGGAGGTCAGGACTTACAGCTGACACAAAAGGCGAGCGTGCGGTCACCACCTTCTTTGAAACTTAAAGCTCCGCGGACACGCCCACAATGCGGCGTGTCCACCGATGCCAGAAATCAAAGTGGGTGGTAGCCGCACCCTCCCCGAGCCAGCCACGCTGAAATATGGGTGGCACAGGACAGCAAAAAGCGGGCCCCTGCCGTGACCTTGGCAAGAACCCGCTGGTTTTGGAGCGATCCTCCCGCGGCGCTTAGGGCATCCGCGGGAGGATCACGTTGTTAGGCGAACGGGAGGACGAGCTCCGCGTAGCGCTGCTTCATGGTTTCCAGGACGCTGTCCCCATCGGCATCCCAGATTTCCTGGTTGAAGATCTCAACTTCAATGTCGCCCTTGTATCCGGCGTCCCTGACCCAGGTGCCGATGGTGGCGAAGTCAATGACGCCGTCGCCCATCATGCCGCGGGACAACAGTGCGTCCGCAGCGATGGGCAGGTTGAAGTCGCACACCTGGTAGGAGGCAATGCGGTTCTCGCGGCCGGCGCGGTCGATCTGCGCCTTCAGTTCCGGATCCCACCAGACGTGGAAGGTGTCGACGGCGACGCCAACAGCCTTTGCGTCGTACGGCGCGGCGAGATCCAGTGCCTGGCCAAGGGTGGAGATGAGTGCGCGGTCAGCGGCGTACATGGGGTGCAGGGGTTCCAGCACCAGCCGTACGCCGTTTTCGGAAGCGAAAGGAACGAGTTCCTCGAGGCGGTCGGCCACGCGCTGGCGGGCAGCGACGACGTCCTTCTCACCCGGAGCGAGCCCGCCGACCACCAGGAACAGCTCCTGGGTGTCCAGCGCTACTGCTTCGCGGACGGCATCGAAGTTGTCAGCGAGTGCGGCAGCCTGGCCTTCAGGGTCGGCCGCCGTGAGGAATCCGCCGCGGCACAGCGAGGAAACGCGGAGTCCGGCGTCCTTGATGAGCTTGGCTGCTTTGTCCAAGCCTGCCTCGGCCACGCGGTCACGCCACGGCCCGATCGCGGGGATGCCGGCGCGGGCGCAACCGTCAACGGCTTCGGCGAGCGTCCACTTTTTGGTGGTGGCGCTGTTCAGGGAGAGTCGAGAGAAATCGGAGCTCATGCGCCCACCCCGTTGATCCGCAGGAAGTCCGACATCCGGAAGGCTGCCAGCGAGGGATCCTTCAGCAGACCGGCCTGGTCTGCCAGTTCGAACGTCTTGGCCAAGTGGAGGACTGAGCGGCCCGAGTGCAGGCCACCCACCATCTGGAAGCCGGGCTGCTTGCCGTTGAGCCAGGACATGAACGCGATGCCGGTCTTGTAGTAGAAGGTGGGTGCGCTGAAGATGTGCTTTCCGAGCTCGCGGGTGGAGTCCAGGATGGCGCGCCCTTCGGCGCCTTGGCCGGCGTCGTACTTCTGCAACGCGACCGAAGCGGCCGGGTAGATGGCAGCGAAGATGCCCAGCAGGGCGTCCGAGTGGTGCGTTTGGTCGCCGTCGATCAGTTCCGGGTAGTTGAAGTCGTCGCCGGTGTAGAGGCGGACGCCCTCGGGCAGGTTGGCGCGGAGGGCCACCTCATGTGAAGCGTCCAGCAGCGAAACCTTCACGCCGTCAACCTTGTCCGAGTGTTCGCGGATCAGGCTGAGGAACGTTTCGGTGGCGACGGAGACGTCGTCGGAGCCCCAGTAGCCAGCCAGTGCGGGGTCAAACATGGTGCCGAGCCAGTGCAGGATGACGGGCTGGTCCACTTCCTGAAGCAGCGTGGAGTAGACGTGCAGGTAGTCGTCGGCACCATTGGCAACCTTGGCCAGGGCGCGCGATGCCATGAGGATGACTTTGGGGCCAGCCTCACTGACGACGGCGATCTGCTCACGGTAAGCGTCGATGACGGCCTGGATGCCTGCCGCGCCCTCAGGGAGGGTGGCGATGTCCAGCTGGTCAGTGCCCGCGCCGCAGGAAACGAGGTCCCGGACGGACTTGCCGGCGATGGCGGCGTTGCCCGCTGCCACGACGGAAGCGGCCTCGGCGCCGGTGCGCTTGATGAGCTGCTGGGTCGCGGCCCAGTCCAAGCCCATGCCACGCTGTGCGGTGTCCATGGCGTCGGCAACGCCCAAGCCATAGGACCACAGCTCGTGCCGGTACGCCAGGGTGGCGTCCCAGTCGAGCTGCGCCGGGGCGCCGGGGGTGTTGTCCGCGGAGACCTCAGGGATGACGTGTGCTGCGGCGTAGGCGCGGCGGGCCGTCAAGGGAGCGGTCGGCTTGGCCCATGATGTGGCTGCCTGAAGGCGGTACTCGCGGGTGCCGCCGTCGTTGGTGGGAAGTATCAGTGACGTCATTAGAGGGTGATCTCCGGGATGTCGATGGTGCGGCGCTCAGCCGAGGACTGCAGGCCGAGTTCGGCCAGCTGCACGCCGCGGGCTGCGGAGAGCAGGCCGAAGCGGTGCTCGCGGCCGGCGACGACGTCGCGCAGGAATTCTTCCCACTGGAGCTTGAAGCCGTTGTCCAGTTCGGCGTTGGCGGGAACTTCCTGCCACTGGCTGCGGAAGGATTCCGTGACGGGCAGGTCCGGGTTCCAGACGGGCTTGGGGGTGTGGGCGCGCTGCTGCGCAACGCACTTGTTCAAACCGGCGACGGCGGAACCGTGCGTGCCGTCGATCTGGAACTCAACCAGTTCGTCGCGGTAGACGCGAACTGCCCAGGAGGAGTTGATCTGGCCGATGACGTCGTCGCCGCCCGGGGTTTCGAGTTCGAAGATGCCGTAGGAAGCGTCGTCGGCGGTGGCCTTGTATTCCTTGCCGGCCTCGTCCCAACGTGCGGGGATGTGCGTGGCGGTCTTGGCGTTGACGCTCTTGACCTTGCCGATGATGCCTTCAAGGACGTAGTTCCAGTGGCAGAACATGTCCGTGGTCATTCCGCCGCCGTCTTCCTTGCGGTAGTTCCAGGACGGACGCTGTGCAGCCTGGACGTCGCCTTCGAAGACCCAGTAGCCGAATTCGCCACGGATGGAGAGGATGCGGCCGAAGAAGCCTTCGTCCACGAGGCGGCGGAGTTTGACCAGGCCTGGGAGGTAGAGCTTGTCATGCACAACGCCTGCGGTGACGCCGGATTCCTTGCCGATCTGGGCGAGCTCGATTGCCTCTTCCAGGGTCTCGGCCGTGGGCTTCTCGGTGAAGATGTGCTTGCCGGCGCGCATGGCCTTCTTCAAGGTGGCGGCGCGGAGGCTGGTCATGGAAGCGTCGAACACGATGTCCACAGTGGGATCGTTGATGACGGCGTCCAGGTCAGTGGACCATTCGGAGACCTTGTGGAGCTCGGCGAGCTCGCGGATCTTGGCTTCATTGCGGCCAACCAGGATCGGTTCCACCTGAACCTTGGTGCCGTCTTCGAGGGTGAAGCCGCCGGCATCGCGGATGGGGAGGATGGACCGCAGCAAGTGCTGGCGGTAGCCCATACGGCCGGTGATGCCGTTCATGGCGATACGGATCGTCTTTGTTTCGAAGCCCATGTTTTCTCCAGTGCCTTGTGTGCCGGCCGCTGAGCGTTGCCGGTGCTTACGCATGTCTTGTGGGAAAGCGCATTCCCGTTGCAATCGATCATGCACCATGGCGCGCCGTGTTGGCAAGCGCTTTCCCAAAATTCCAAGAGAACTGCCATAATTTCCTTAGCGCCAGTCCCGACGCTTGCAGAAAAGGAGGGCCCCGTGGCCGCCAGCACATTGAGTGAAGTTGCCCGTTTGGCCGGGGTCTCCCTGGCCACAGCATCCCGGGTCCTTAACGGCTCCACCCGCAAGCCCGCCGAGGACATCGCCGAGCGCGTCCGCGAGGCCGCCGACAAGCTGGGATATGTTCCCAATGCGCAGGCACAGGCGCTCGCAAAGTCCAGCTCAGGACTGATCGGCCTGATAGTCCACGACATTGCCGATCCCTACTTCTCCGCCATCGCCCGCGGCGTCCAGGAAGCCGCCCGCCAACAGAACCGTATGGTGCTGCTGGCCAGCACCTCCGGCGCCCCGCACGACGAAAAAGAGGCAGTAGCCGCGTTCGCTGCCCGCCGTGCCGACTCCATCGTGATCGCCGGCTCGCGCTCCGTCCGGGCCGAGGACAAGCAAGGCAACATTGAGCTGGCGGCCGAGTTGGACCGCTACTGCCGCAATGGCGGGCACGTGGGAGTGGTGGGCCACCCGGTAGTTGGCGCATCCACCACCGAGGGCTATCACGTAGTGAAGGTCCCCAATGAAGAACTTGCTGCCGGCCTGGCCGCCGAACTGGCCGCCACCCACGACGGCGAATTCCTGATCGTGGCCGGCCCTGAAGGGCTCTACACCTCCGACGACCGGGTCCGCGGATTCCAGCGCGGACTCGCGGACGCCGGCAGGCCCGCAGCGGAAATCATCCGCACCGGATTCAACCGCGCCGGGGGATACGAAGCCGGCCTGGCGCTCGCAGACCGGATCAAGGAGTCCCCGGAAAGGCTCTGCATCTTCGCCGTGAACGACGTCATGGCCATCGGCGTTACCGCCGCGCTCCGACCCGAAGGCGTGTGGATTCCCCGGGATGCCACCATTACTGGTTTCGATGACATTGAAACCCTCCGCGACTTCCGGCCCGCTCTTTCAACCGTGCATTTGCCGCTCGAGGACATTGGACGCCTCGCCGCAGGAGATCCTGACACCCCGCCCGTCAGCGGCGCGGTCAAGCTCCGTCGCAGCACTGAAACTCCGGTGGAATCGCAGGTATGACCGCCGCGGAGGCAGAGGCAGAGGCAGAGGCGCAGGCGGAGGCGGAGGCGGAGGCGCAGGCGGAAGCTGAGGCGCCCCGCGCGCTCACGGTGATTCCCGCCGTCGGGCCTTCCGATGTGGCGGCGCCAGCAGTCCTGGTTCTGCCCGGCGGAGGCTACGCGAAAACGGCCGATCACGAGGCCGAACCTGTGGCGGAGTGGCTCGCTTCGCTGGGAATCCACTCGTTCGTGCTGCGATATCCAGTGGCACCGCAACGGCATCCCGCGCCGTTGCGCGCAGCCAAGCAAGCAATGATCTGGATCCGCAACGGAGGGCATGGGCTGAAGGTTGATCCCTCGCGTGTGGGCGTCCTTGGGTTTTCGGCCGGTGGGCATCTTGCCGCTACTTTGTCGGTGCAGGTGCCGCCGGACGATCCTGCGCTGGACGGCAGCGAGTCAGTTCCGGACCTCAGCATCCTCTGCTATCCGGTCATTTCCTTCGTGGATTCGGCGCACCAAGGGTCAGTGGACAACCTGGCCGGTGAGGGAGCAGGGCCGGAAATCCTGCGGCAGCTCTCAACGGAACTGCACGTCACGCCGGCTACGCCCCCGGCGTTCCTCTGGCACACGGCTGACGACCAATCTGTCCCTGTCAGCCACAGCCTTGCATATGCGGACGCGCTGAGCCGGGCCGGTGTTCCGGTGGAGCTTCACGTCTTCCCCAGCGGTATTCACGGGATTGGTTTGGCCCTGGGAACACCCGGTGCCGAGCAGTGGACCGCGCTCTGTGCCGCGTGGCTTCGCCGGAGGGGTTGGGCTGCGTAGCCGGGTCTGGTCCTCGCCGAAAGAGTTAGTCCTCGCCCAGGGTGATGGTGTGCAGGAAAGCGGCGTCGTTGAGGACATTCTCCGGAAGGTCTTCCTCTACGAATTCCAGCATGATGTCCATGTCCTTGCCGTTGCCCCGGAGGACGTCCGTGACGGTCTGCCACAGCAGTTTCCGGTTGCGCAGCGGGAAGCGCTCGGCCTCCGGCCCCCACGAGAAACAATGCACGCCCACTACATGCGGCAGGACCTGGTGGAGGGACTCCAGCGCCTGCTGGTCTGAAAGTCCGACGGCGGGCTGCCAGTAAGTGCCGACGTTGGCGTGGTTGACCCGGTTCAGGAGGTCGAGGGTGGTGGCGGGGGAGTCGGTGAGAGTGTTCCCGTGATACTCGAAAGCAATGGCTACCCCGCGTTCGGCGGCCAGATCAGCAATGCGTTGCGTGTCCTTCACCACTGCGTCCCAGTGCTCCTGGCTCGCGCCGGCCGAGCCCAGTTCCCCGGCCCACACCCGAATTCTTGGAGCACCCAAGGCTGCGGCAAGGTCCAGTGGCCTGCCGAAGTCCCCAAAGGCCCCGCAACGGTAGTACGAGCCGAGCGATAGGACTGTCAGTCCGGCGGCTTCTGTGGCGTCCTTGGCGTGCGCGGCTGAATCCCCATCGCTCACGTGGACGTCAGTGCCCCACTCGATGCCGGCCAGGCCCGCACTCGAGGAAATTCGGACCACCTCGTCGATCCCGTGCGCGCGAAGAGTGACGGAACAAATGCCCGGCGTGAGGTCAGCCAGCGTGGTGAGGTCGATCATCCTCCTAGGATAGCGGGAATGCGCTTACCCGGTAAGGGCGTATCGCTGTTGAACTCTCCAGCACCGCACCCGCACCCGCCGGGCGCACCCCTTGAGCGCCAGCGTCGCACCCGCTCGCGCCTCACGCACCAGAGGTTACGGGTGCAAATGGCGGAAACGGGTGCGGCAGGCCGCCGGAACCACGTCAGCGACGACCCTGGCCGAGCGCATGCAAACGCTATAGATCTATCCAGTAGCGACGGATGGGCTCAGCGATACCCAGGTCCGGACTAAAACTCTCCGGTGGGCGGACGCCTTCAAGGATGCCACCGCAGGCCTCGATGGTTCGGGCGGAAGCAGGGTTGGACTGCTTGCAGGTCACCATGACGCGCTCCATCCCCAGGGCGCGCCCTTCCTGGAGGGCGCCGTTGAGGGCAAGCTTGGCGAGTCCCCGGCCCCGGGCGCTTGGCCGGATTCCGTAACCGATATGTCCACCCACTTCGCTCAGATACTCATTGACCAATGAGTGCCTGAGGCTGCTGGAACCCAGATAAGAATTGCCCTCCACTACCCAGATGGTGCTCTGGTTGACCAAGCCTTCGGGAGGCTGGAATTCTTCCAGGGGCATGTGGTGCAACAGTTCAATCCACTGGGCGAAGTCGCTGCTGTCGCGGAGATCCAGCTCGTAGCGGGCTGCCAGAAAAGCCGCGGAGCCATCTTGGTCAAGGGTTCCCCACTCGTCCCAGCTTTCAAGCCAGGACGCATGGAAGCTGGCGGACGGGCGTGTGAGCTCGGCGTGAATCATTGGGCGAGCGTACTACGGCTGTCGGTTCAGGCTTCAGATGTCTTGGTCGTTTTCGGCGTCCTGGTCGAGGGGCGGGACGGGGTCCGCTTCCGGACCTCCCGCAGCACGATCTGCTCTGGGCAAACCGTGGAAAGGAAATCTCCAACCGATAGAGCCAGGCGCTCACCCACGAGCGAGTAGAGAATACGGTTGGCGTCCCGGCGTTCCGCAACCAGGCCTGCTTGGCGCAGCACGCTCAAGTGTCGGGAAATGGTGGGTCCCGTGGCGTTGAATCGCGCAGCTATCTCACCGGCAGCCAACTCGCCGTCCTTGAGGTCTTGAAGAATTTGCCGCCTGGTAGGGTGCGCCAACGCTGCGAAGATATCCGATGCTGCATCTGCCATGTTTGCAATATAGCACAATAGCTATATACAGTTTAGCTTCATTGCTAATAAGCGAAGGAGCTAGATCATGCGTGTGGCTATTACCGGCGGTACCGGCTTTGTGGGGCGTCACCTCGCGGAACGACTCGACAGCGAGGACACTGTGGTCATCTCCAGGCGGACGGGAGTGGCAGTCACCGACGTCGAGGCCTTGACGAAGGCCTTCAGAGGTTGCGACGTCGTAGCCCACTGCGCGGGGATCAACCGGGAGATCGGTGACCAGACTTTCCAGCGGGTTCACGTTGAAGGCACCCGCGCCGTCATTGAAGCTGCCCGGAGGGCGGGCGTCCAAAGAATCGTCATGCTGAGCTTCCTTCGCGCCCGTCCGGATTGTGGCTCCGCCTATCACGAGACCAAATGGGCTGCCGAGGAACTCCTGCGGCAGTCGGGCATCGAGCACACGATTCTCAAGGCGGGGATGATCTACGGCAAGGGAGACCACATGGTGGACCATGTGACGCGTGCGGTGCGCAGCTTCCCGGTTTTCGCAACGGTCGGATATCGGGAGCGGACCGTTCGACCCATACCGGTGGAAGAGGCCGTTAACACCCTGATTGCAGCCCTCGAAGGTCGCGTGCCCACCCCGACCGTCGCGGTTGTCGGGGCCGAAGAGCTCGAACTTGGAGCGGCTGTCCGCAGGATCGCCCGGATGGCGGGTGGCCATCCTGTTTACGTCCGCGCCCCCATCTGGTCCATTCGCGCGCTGGCGCAGCTGACAGAGTGGACCATGGTGGTGCCCCTCGTTGCCAAAGCCCAGGCGCAGATGCTCACCGAGGGGGTCAGTGAGCCCTCACCGTATGCGCCGTGGCTTCCCGTGGAGCTGCGTCCCAGGCTTCCTTTCGACGACGAACGCATCCGGGCCGCCGTACCGGAAGGCCGCTTCGCCTTGGACGACCTACGGGTAGTGAGGTGGTGGAATGCGCGCATGGACCGCAGACGGCCAAGCCACCCGGTCCACTAGTTCGACTTGTCCACTAGTTCGACTTGCTCAGCGTCCGGCCCATGATGGCCTGGGTGAGGGCATCGATCACCTCAGCGTTGGCCAGCGGGTTGCGGATCAGGGTGAAGTCGACGTCCCCCACGGGCGGCAGACCGAACCTCTGCGTGATGACCTTCAGGTCCTCAGGCACCAAGGACGCCGGCATCACAGCAACTCCGATGCCGGCGCGCACAGCCGCGAGCACCCCGCTGATCTGCTTGGTGCTGCACGTGATCCGCCAGGTCCGGCCCTCGGCTTCCAGTGCGTCGATGGCCAGCTTCCGGCTGAGGCTGGGCGCGGGGTACGCGATGAGTGGGACCGGCGCTCCGGGTTCCAGCACGGTCTGCTCCACACCCACCCAGGCGAAGTTGTCGTGCCGGACCACTGTGCCCTCCTTGGCTCCGGCCACCCACTTCACGAATACCAGGTCCAGTTGCCCGGCGTTCAGGCGTTTGTAGAGCTGGTCGCTTTGGCTGACGGTGAGCTCCAGGTTGATTTGCGGGTACAGCTGCCGGAACTCGCGGAGGATCCGGGGGAGTCCTGTAATGGCGAGGTCATCGGCGGTGCCGAAACGGAGCCGCCCGCGCATGGCAGAACCGGAAAAGTAGCGGGCAGCCGAATCGTGGGCGGCCAGGATGCTGCGGGCGAAGCCAGCCATGGCATCGCCGTTGTCGGTGAGCCTGACTTCGCGCGTATCGCGGGCCACGAGTACCCGCTTGGCGGCGGCTTCCAGCTTGCGGACGTGCTGGCTGACGGTGGGTTGGGCGAGCCCCAGGCGTTCCGCCGCTTTGGTGAAACTCAGGGTTTCGGCCACGGCAAGGAAGGAGCGGAGCTGGACAGGTTCGAACACGAAACTCCTCAAGAGCAGGTCAGCGCCGGGCCGGAGTATTGCGCCGCTTCCCTTGGTGCTGCAAGCAGCTCATTGCGTTCCGCAATGCTAGTTATAGGCGCAATACGCTTCCATAATTGCTGCTGGCAACCATAGCGTTAAAAGCATCCCACCGAAACTCTCGATCCGAGGACTACTTTTGGCACCCCCACCGCCTGCAGCGGCAAACGTCAGCCAGCCCGTCATCGATTCCCTGTCCGCACCTCCGCCCGTGGACACCGTCACCCAGCCACTCGCCGTCGTGAGCGAAAAGCTGCCCTGGCGGCACACCTTCATCTCCTTGAAGGTTCCGAACTTCCGAATCTTCGCGATCGGCCACTTCATTGCCGTGATCGCCATCTGGATGCAGCGCATTGCCCAGGACTGGATGGTGCTCCAGCTTTCCGGGTCCGTCACCGCAGTCGGAATTACGGTGGCGCTGCAGTTCATGCCGTCACTCTTCCTTGGCCCATGGGGCGGCATGATTGCCGACCGCTTCGCAAAACGAAAGATCCTCATCATCTGCCAGTCTGCGGCGGCCGTACTGGCCGCAGCGTTGGCAGTGCTCTCCCTGAGCGGTCGCGTTGAAGTGTGGCACGTCTATGTCATTGCCTTGGCCCTGGGCTTCGTAACCGTTCTGGACCAGCCGGCCCGGCAAGTGTTCGTCAACGAGCTGGTAGGCCCCAAGTACCTGCGGAACGCCATCAGCGTGAACTCCACCACCTTCCAGCTGGGCGGGCTGATCGGTCCCGCCTTGGCCGGTGTGCTGCTCACCGCCGTAGGTGCCGGCTGGGCCTTCGCCGCGAACGCAGTGGCATGCTGCTCCACGGTGGCCATGCTGCTGATCCTCCGCAAGGACCAGTTGCACCTGAGCCAGCCGACTCCCCGCAAGAAGGGAATGCTGCGCGAAGGTCTCAACTATGCGCTCAGCAAGCCCACCATCTACTGGCCATGGTTGATGGCCGGCTTCGTGGCAGTTTTCGCCATGAGCTTGCCCGTGCTGCTGGCCGCGTTTGCGGACCACGTGTACGACGCCGGTGCCGGAGGCTACGGCCTGCTGAACGCGATGGTTGCGCTCGGTGCGCTGACCGGCGCGGTGGCCTCCACCCGCCGTCGTCAGCTGCGGTTGCGGTCGGTAGTGACCTCTGCCGGGCTGTATGGCCTGATGCTCTGTGCGTCCTCGCTCATGCCAACCATGGTGTGGTTCAGCGTCACCATGGTCCTCGCCGGATTCTGGTGCCTCATGTTCCTCACCGCGGCCAACCAAATGGTGCAGACCAGCTCCAACATGAGCATCCGCGGACGCGTCATGAGCCTGTACCTGGTGGTGCTGATCGGTGGACAGGCAATCGGCGGACCCATGATGGGTTGGCTCGCCGAGCACCTCGGCCCCCACCTGGCCATCCTGATCTCCGGAGGTGTGCCAGCCATCGCGGCGGTGGTAGTCGCCGTCGTCCTTGCCCGGAAGTCATCCCTGCATATCAAAGTGGACCTGCGGGATCGGCGGCGGGTGCTGCGGATCGTGCGGGAGCCTCAAACGGCTTAAAGAGTGAAGCGCCCTCGGTGAACCGGGGGCGCTTCATGGTGCGTCGAGCTAGTGGCTAGGCCACTGGCAAGTGCGGGTAATCCGCTGAGCGTCCCTGGAACTCCAGAACGTCCGGATTGCGAATCACACCATCACGAATCTCGATTGCGCGGGAGACGGTCTCGTTGGCATCCCATCCGTCCGGTCCCGCCACCACGGTGTCCAGGAACGGAAGCAGGGCCTCGCTGATTTCCCAGCTTGCCGAATTCCAGAGGTAGGACGGGCTGTGGTCCACGGCGTAGTAATTGACGTGCCCGCCCACGCGGAACATGGGCTCGTCGAACGTGGTGGTCCGCGCCCAGCTGAAGCCCATACCTTCGTCGCAGGATACATCCACAATCAGGCTGTCCGGTTGGAATTCCGTCAGGTCTTCAGTGCGAAGGTACGTCAGCGGGGCGTTCGGGTCCTGCAGGGTGCAGTTCACCACGATGTCCGCAGCGGCCAGGAACGGCGCCAAGGGCTTGCGTCCCTTGTCCGTAATGACTTCACTGAGGAACGGCGCCTTGCTGTCATGGTCGAATTGCACGATCCGTACTGAATGGATCGGAGACCCGACGGCGGCGACGCCCCTGTTGGTCAGGACCTGGACGTCGTGAATGCCATGGGCATTCAGCGCCGTGACGGCACCGCGGGCCGTGGCACCGAATCCAATAACGACGGCGCTGAGCCGGCGTCCGTAATCGCCCGTGGAACCAGTGAGGGCCAAAGCATGCAGCACGGAGCAGTATCCGGCGAGCTCGTTGTTCTTGTGGAAGACATGCAGGCCGAAGCCGCCGTCGCCCGCCCAATGATTCATGGCCTCAAAGGCGATGAGCGTGAGCTTCTTGTCAATTGCCAACTGAGTGATGGCCCGGTCCTGCACGCAGTGGGGCCACCCCCACAACGTTTGACCGTCACGGAGTTCGGCCAAATCCTGAGCCTGCGGCTTGGGCAGGAGGATGACGTCGCTGTTGGCGATCAATTCCTCCCGTGTCCCGAGACCGCCCACCAGAGACTCAAGTTTGCTGTCCGGCACACCGAACCGCTCGCCGTAGCCGTGCTCAAAACGAAGCTGCCGGCGAACTTCAGGAGCGATGCGCTCCAAATGCTGCGGGTGGATGGGCAAGCGGCGCTCATTGGGCTTCAGTGAGGAAGCGAGGACGCCAACGCTCAGCTGGCCGGTTGGTGCTGTCACTTCTTGTTTCCGGTGGAAGGCTTTGCCGCCTCGGTGGCGGAAGACTCGGAAGCCCGCTTATCCGCGCGTTTTTCCTTGATGGATTTGCTGGATTTCTTCGATGCAGTTTGGCGCGGTGATTTGTCGCCCATGATGGCTCCCTTAGAGCGGAGCCGCGATGGCTCCTGACTCCTGACGATACACCTCCCCGGAAGGCGTTGTGGCCGGAGTCACCAGGGCTGGGCCGTTTAGCGACGGCGCGGGTGGTCCCTTAGGTGAGTGCCGGCGTCGAGCGTTCAGTCTTGAGACAAAAAGAAACCCCGGATCACTGGATCCGGGGTTTTCTTGGAGCGGGCGACGGGAATCGAACCCGCGTATCGAGCTTGGGAAGCTAGCGCTCTACCATTGAGCTACGCCCGCGTTGCCCGGGAAAAATCCCCCGAGCGAGTCCTAGCTTAGCGCAGTTGCGGGACTCCTCATGACCGGCGCACCGCGGGCGCTGAGCAGGCCTACTTGAACAGTTTCAGGCCGTTCCACCCGGAACCGACCTGACTGTACGTTGTCCACTGCCCCCGGCCCAAGCCGTAGTTGTAGAGGTTCCCAGCTGACGTCTGGGCGGTAATACCACGGGTGCCTGCGCCCGTCAGTCCAAAGCTCGGAGCCATGACACGCATGTACTGCCAGCCGGTACCTACTGTTGTGGCAGGGCCGTAGAAACCTGCCCAGCCGTCGCCGCGGTAATTGATCAAAGCCCCGGAGGAAGTCCGGGCCAGGATGTCGTTGGCGCCGTCGCCTTCCCAGTCTGCGATGGTCAGCTCCATGCCTTGCCAGCCGCTGCCGATTGTGCGCGGGCTGCTCAGCGCGCCACCAAACGTGTTGGGGTAGTAGCGGAGCACACCGTCCGGGAAGTATCCGACGACGCCGGGCCGGCCGTCCGCGTGGGTCCACTTGCCCACGGTGATGGTCATCTGGTCCCACCCGCCGTTCCCTACAATCACTTGGCCTGCGAAGCCCCCGCCGGGAAGGCCCCGGAACACGCCCAGAGTGCCGTTGTTCCACTGTGCCAAGAGGTCATAGACGCCATCGATGTCCCAGTCCACAACGAACGCCTGCTTTAAACCCGTCCACCCCGAACCGATCTGGACCGCATCCATGTAGCCGCCTGCCGCCGTCGACGGGTACCTCAACAGGCGGCCGGAGGCGTCCGCCGCCACCAGGTCTGCGCCTGATTTGATGCTGGCGGACACCGCGGTATTGCCGGCAAAGTACTGCTCCAGGGTGGGGAAGCCGCGCCGATTCATGTCAGTGGCCAGGGCCACGCCCACATAGCGCAAGTGCCATGGCTCGTAGCTGTAGCCCGTGATTCCGGTATAGCCGTCGGGATACCGGACGATGAAGCCGTACTTGTGGGCATTGGCCGCCACCCATTTGCCCGCGGCGGTGTCACCAAAACATGTGCTGAGGCCGCAGGAACCTGCCGCGTTGCCGATGTCCATAGCCAAGCCGGTCTGGTGCTCGCTGTAGCCGGGGCGGGCAGAAATAGTGTCCGCGTACGCCTGGCCGTAAATGCTGACGTAGTACGCGTAGACCTGTTGCTGCTGGGCGTAGGAACGGTAGCCGCTCACGATCGACAAGCCGCCGGTCCCGGCGTCCGCCGCACCCTGGAACAGGCCGTTAAGCCAGGCCGCCGCTTCTGCACGCATGTACTGGCCCGAGCCGCGTGCGTTGACAAGGTCCGACGGCGCGTAGCTGGCAGGGTTCAAAGGCCGGGACTTGTTGACCAGCACCGAGTAGCTGGTGGGGTCACCAATGGGGTCCACGCTGGGAAGAGGATTCACCGTGGCAGGAACGGCAGCTGCCATGGCCGGGACCGCCGAAACAGCGCCGCCAGCCACTGCAACAGCCAGGAAGACCGCACAAGCAGCCACCCGCCGTCTGAACTTACCTCTAAGACCTTGGCGATCCTGAACCTGCATGACGTCCCCCATCTCGATTGTGTCAACGTGGGGCACTCTACCGTCTGACAGGGCAGGTGTCAGTGGTGACTTTATTGGTACGTCAGATAACCATTCGGTCAAGGCTCGCCTCCAGAGGACCCAAGCGAAGTTCTGCTGGCTACGCTGAAAGTGTTAGCTGCTGAGTAGGGGGAACCGGGCTACGTAACTGATCCGTACGCCGAAAGAGGTTTCCATGGCCTTCGCAGACCATGAAGTGGTGATTCACCGGGATGCCATGACCATTTATGCCTTCCTGATGGACGGACTGAACAACTCATTGTGGCGCTCAGGGATCCGCAGCATTTCCCTCCGATCCGGCGGCCGCGGGCAAAAGGGCGCCCTGTACCAGCAGACCATCAACGGACCCGGCGGCCGACCCGTGGCCGCGGACTTCCAGATCACCGAAGCACGGCCCGGCGCCGAAGTGCGGTTCGCCGTGGTCGCAGGACCCGCGCGGCCAACCGGCGGCTACTACCTCAGCACCGAAGGCCAGAGCACGCGCCTACGGTTCGCTTTGGAGTACCACCCCAAGGGGTTGCAGAAGCTGATGAACCCCATGATTCAGAAAAGCATGGAGCAGGAAGTGGTGCAGTTGGAGCAGCTGAAGACCGTCATGGAATCGCGGTCGGCGGCTTGAGCCCTACTGGGCCAGTTTGAAGCCGCCCCACCCGCCACCCACTGCCACAGGCGTAGTGAGCTTTCCTGAGGTTAGGTCCCAATACTCCAGGACACCGTTGGCGCCCAACCCGGCAACGCCGGTGGTCCCCGCCCCATCGACTCCTTGCAGAGCACGCAGTCCGGAGTAGTCCGTCCACGCCGCGCCTACCACCGGCCGGGCCTCCTGTTTGGGAGTACCCAGGCCGCTGCCGCGGTAAAGGCGCAGGTATCCATTGGGTTCAACGGTCAGCAGGTCCTGGAATCCATCTGCGTTGTAATCCACCATGCTGAGCCGGACAGCCCTGTTGCCTGTGCCAATGGCAGCCTGGGTGCGGATGTACGTCATCCCCGAATTCCTATAGAGCCAGAGCCCTCCGGAAGCGTCCATGGCCACAATCTGCGGGAGCCGGTTGTTGGCACACCAATTGCCCACTGCGATGTTCAGCGACTGCCATCCGTGGCCCAGGACCCCGGGCGATCCGAAGCCACCTGACTGTCTGCCCGGATAGACAAGAAGGGCACCGTCTGAGCGTTGGGCTATGAGGTCGAAGACGCCGTCACGGTCCCAATCGGAGACGAAGAGTTCCTTCAACCCGGTGAAGCCGATGCCGATCTTGCGGGCCCCGCCGTACTTGGCGCTGCCCAAGGATGGATAGGAGTACACGGTACCGTCGGGGCCGATGGACACAAGATCGGCAGCACTACCGATTGACGCAGCACTCAAGTCCAGTGTTGGCGGTTGGTGTTTGTCGCTCGGTTCGCAGACGCCCACGGGGTCGGTAGGCGGTTGGACAGTGCCGCCCGGGCTTGTGGTGGTCCCCGCCGGCAACGATGTGTAGCCGAAGAAATTCACCACGCCCCAGAGCGTGAAACGGTTCGGGGTGGTCTGCCAATTGCCATCCGTGTACGTGATACCGATGCCCATGACGTTGAACCGGGGATCACGCAAAAGGGCATCATGACCAGGGGAACCCTTCCACCACTCCACAAGCTGTGCCGCGTCACGGTCCCAGCGGACAGCGATGACCTCACCCGCGCCATTGTTTGGATTAAGCGCCCGGGGATCTGTCCAGAAATTGGCACGGTGCTGGATCACCTCACGCGTGGCGATGTTGTTGGACCAATCCTGGGCCAGGCTGGCCACCGTTGCGTGGTACTTCACCGGGGCCAGGCCAAGCGAGGCACGGTAGCTGTTGATCGCGTTGAACACCGTCAGGATTGCTGCCGCGTTGCTGTCAGGGAGGAGAGCCAGGGCGCCATTGTCGGGATTGACGTCGCCGCTGGGGCTCTTGCCTGGGAAGGGCGTGGCCGGTGCTGATGAAGGGGCTGGGTTGGCGTTTGCCGTGGGCGTCGGAGTTGCCGCCGGTGCTGTGGGTGCCGCCGGTGCTGTGGATGGCGCGCTTGCGGTCGGTTCGGATGAGGCGGTTTCGCTCGGGGAGGGTGAAGGGGTTTCGCTTGGGGAGGCCGGGTCTGTAGGTGAGTCTGATGGGTTCGGTCCTGCGGCCGGGGCGGTCGGCGGGACTTCACCCGGGACTTCACCCGGGACGGCGCCAGTGGTCCCCTGTGGAGCCGGTTCCGTGGCTGGTGGTCCGGTGGTACCAGCGTTCGAGGGGTTGTCCGGACCCCACGAGGGCCCGATGCTGGGCAAAGGCGGTGGAGTTTCAAAGACGGGATCCACTGCGACGGGTCCGCTGTCCGAATCGGTTCCCGTGGAGACCCCTGGTGTCGGCTCCAAGGGCCCGGCGTCCGGGGTGGGCACCGGGGCCGGCTGGGGTGCGTTGCCGGCCGCCGGGAGGGGCACGGAAGGTGCGGGGTCCGCCGTCGAGCTTTCCTTCGATGCCGTCAGTCCTGACGGGACAGCCGCCGAAGGGGTGGAAGTGGGGCCGGGAATGGTCTGCGTTGAAGGAAGAATCTGGCTGGAAGCGACCACCCCGAGAGCCAGCGTGCAGGCCAGCACAATAGCGGCAGGCGCAGCCAGTTTTCTCACAATTACCCCGCGAATGCTCGTTGCCCCCAAGTACGGGCGCGGTTCTACATGTCCGGGAACTATAGTCCCATGGGGCGGCGCGGACAATGCATGGGGTATTTTTGATGCTGTGCTGATCTCTGACCGCGATATTCGTGCCGAAATAGACTCCCAACGGATTGTTCTTGAACCGTACGACCCCGCGATGGTTCAGCCGTCCTCCGTGGACGTGCGGATTGACCGGTTCTTCCGGCTCTTCGACAACCATAAATACGCCCACATCGACCCCGCCGAGGAACAGCCGGAACTGACCCGGTTGGTGGAAGTGGAGGGCGACGAGCCGTTCATCCTTCACCCGGGAGAATTCGTGCTCGGCTCCACGTACGAAACTGTCAGCCTGGCCGACGACATCGCCGCGCGCCTCGAGGGGAAGTCATCCCTGGGGCGCCTCGGGCTGCTGACGCACTCCACGGCCGGCTTCATCGATCCCGGGTTCTCGGGTCACGTGACCTTGGAGCTCTCCAACGTTGCCACGTTGCCCATCAAGCTGTGGCCGGGCATGAAGATCGGCCAGCTGTGCTTCTTCCGGCTGACCTCCTCAGCGGAGCACCCCTACGGTTCCGGCGAATACGGCAACCGCTACCAAGGCCAACGTGGACCCACCGCGAGCCGCAGCCACCAGAACTTCCACCGGACGTCCATCTAGCGTCTCTCCTTGTTGCCGAGGGGTTAGATCCCGCCCCTCGGCGAGGAGAGGTGACGCGCTCGCTACGCCGGGGCGCGCTCAGGCGTACGCGGTGGGGCTCCCGGTGTCTTCCTGATGGCCTTGACCACCGGTTCCACGAAGCGGGCCGCAAGTGGACCGAGAATTGCCATGATGAGGACGTAAGCCGTGGCGAGTGCTGCGAGTTCGTCGGGCACTGCGCCGGAAGCAACTGCCAGCCCCGCAATGACAATGGAGAACTCACCACGCGCGATCAAGGCCGCTCCTGCGCGGAAGCGGCCCGGCACAGCGATGCCGGCGCGCTTGGCGGCCCATATTCCCGTGAGCATCTTGGTTGCGGCGGTGATGACTGCCAACACCAGAGCCCACCCAAGGACCGGCGGAATGGAAGTGGGATCCGTGTTGAGCCCGAACGCTACAAAGAAGATCGCAGCAAAGAGGTCCCGCAACGGTTCCAGAATCCTGGTGGCGTTGTGAGCTGTAGCGCCTGAGATGGCGATGCCCAACATGAAGGCCCCCACTGCGGCCGACACTTGGAGGGCGGAGGCAATGCCTGCCACGAGGAGTGCGAGGCCCAGCACGTTGAGCAGGAAGACCTCAGAGTTCTCACTGTGCACCGCTTGCGAGACGCGGTGACCGTGCTTGAGGGCGATGACCAACACCACCGTGACCACCGCCAGGGCAATGCCCACGGTCTGCAATCCGCCCAGGAACCCTACACCGGCAAGGATGGCGGTCAGGATGGGAAGGTAGATGGCCATGGCGAGGTCTTCAAAGACCAAGATGGAAAGCACTACGGGAGTCTCGCGGTTACCGATACGGCCGAGGTCGGTGATCACCTTGGCGGCGATACCGGACGACGAGATGTAGGTGACGCCACCCATGACGATTGCGCCCACGAGCCCCCAGCCCAGAAGCAAGGCCAAACCCGCGCCCGGGATGAAGTTGAGGACAAAGTCCATGACTCCGGCCTGCCACGACCGCCGGAGGCCCGTGACGAGCTCCGAGGCCGTATATTCCAGTCCGAGCATCAGCAGCAGGAGGATGACGCCAATTTCTCCTGAGAGATGGGCGAACTCGTGCATGCCATCGAGCTTGACGAACCCGCCGGCTCCGAAAGCCAGGCCCCCCACCAGATAGAGAGGAATGGGGGACATGCCTATCCGGCCCGCTAGTCGAGCAAGGAGACCGAGGCAGAAGACGACGGCCCCCAGTTCAACGAGGGCTAATGCGAGCGGATCCATTCCGGTTAGCCGTTGCGCAGGATGTCGGCTGCCGAGTCAAGACCTTCCTGCGTGCCGACCGCTACGAGCAAATCGCCGGTGTGAAGTACGACGTCGGGTGCCGGCGACGGGACCACCTCGCCTTCGCGCATGATCGCCACGATGGACACACCGCTGCGCGTGCGTATCTGTGCCTTGCCCATGGGCTGGTTCGCGAAGGGCGATTCAGGGGTGATGGAGAACTGGCGGGTGACGATGCCCGGTATCTCGCGATGCTCCTCGGCCAAGCGCATGGCGATGTGTTGGCCACCCAGGAGGTTCCCCAGCGTCGATGCTTCATCGGCTGTCAGCGGGATGGATGCCTGGCACGTGTCAGGATCATCCCAGGTGGACACGAAAAGTTCTGTCTCGCCCTCACGAAGTTCCACGACACCGATGCGACGGCCCGAGGCCGTGACGAAATCCTTGCGGATCCCGAGGCCCGGGAGTTCTGTCTCATCCACGTTCATAGCTCCACCCTAACTCTGTTGTACGGGTCCGGTACGGCGTTTATGCCCAGCCAGTCCTATGTAGTTAACGCTCTGGGACCACGGCTATTTCCACCTTGGCCGGTGGTTTCACCGGCAGGATCACCAGCAGGCCTGCAAGCAGCACCACCATAATTCCCAGGATGCCCCAGCGTTGGGCTTCACCTTCTGCAACAAGCGGCGAGGCGATGGTGATGCACAGGGTGAAGAGGGTGGGAGCGAGGAAGCTGACTGCCCTGCCCGTTGTGGCGTACAGGCCAAAGAGTTCACCGGATTCCCCAGCGGGGGCGAGCCTTGCCAGGTAGGCCCGTGAAGACGATTGGGCTGGTCCCACGAACAAGCAGAGCAGCAGGCCGAAGACCCAGAACGTGGAGGTTCCGGGCCAATCGTTTCCGAAGAAGACGTAATCGCCGTTGCCGAGAACCAGGATGGCTGTGCCAGCGATAAGGAGCCCAACCAAGGAGAGGATGATGACGGCCTTGGGCCCGATCCTGTCATCCAGGAAGCCTCCGACGATTGCGCCGACAGCCGCTACTACATTTCCGAAGATGGCGAAGAAGATGACGTCCTTGAGTTCGAAGCCGAAGGTACCGGCGGCAATGACGCCGCCAAAGGTAAACACGGCCGCCAGGCCGTCGCGGAAGATGGCGCTGGACAACAGGAAGTAGATGGTGTGGGGACTGGTTTTGTAGATTGCCCTGATGCGGCGGAACAGCAACTTGTACGAGGCCACAAATCCAAGCGATGCGGTGTCCTTCTTCACGGAAACTTCCGGCACGGCGAACATCACGGGGAGGGCAAAGATGAAGAACCACAGGGCGGAGAAGATGGCAACGAGGCGGATGTTGAGGGAGTCCTGAGTGGACGAGCCGAACCAGTCAAAGGAGGGCTGAACAAATAACTGCAGGACAAGGAGGAGCGCCACGATTCCGCCGAGATATCCCATGGCCCAGCCAAAGCCACTGACCCTGCCAATGTTCTTGGGGGTTGAGATCTGGGCCAGCATGGCGTTGTAGTTCACACCTGCGAACTCGAAGAAGATGTTGCCGGCCGCGATCAGGCAGACGCCGAGGAGCAGGAACTCAGGTTGCGGGAAAACGAAGAAGCACAGCGCAGTCAGGACAGCCGTGGCGGCGGTGTTGACGCCCAGCCAGAGCTTGCGGCGCCCTCCGGCGTCCGAACGTTGACCGGTGACGGGAGCGAGCAGCGCAATGGCGAGGCCTGCAATGGCCAGGGCGGCACCGAGGGCTGCCGAGGCGGCGTCTTCCCCGCCGAAGGCATTTGACGTCAGGTACACGGTGAAAACGAAGGTGGTCATGACTGCTTGGAAGGCAGCCGACCCCCAGTCCCAGGATGCCCAAGCGAGTATTTGCGCCTTTTTTGAGGCGACGGGTCCGGAGGCAAGCTCAGACGTTGGGTGGGAGGCTTCGGGAACTGCGGCCGCGTTCATAGCTTGAATGCTATAGGGGCGGGGATACAGGTGGACGCATGACAGACCGGGTTGTGGACAACGCCGCTTTAAGCCGTGCGCGCAGACGGGTTCCGATGCCGAAATCTGTCAGTCCGCCTTGATAAACTAGGTAAACCGAACCCAACGTATGACCGCCTGCTCCAACTTTTGACAATATGTTCCTGACTTTGCGGAGATAACAGTGATCACAGTTCTCGCCATCACCTTTGTAGCGGCAACTGTGGCGCCCATGATCTTCGGCAAACTCGGCAGGAACGCGTTCTACGCCCTTGCAGCGGTGCCGGCAGGCGCCTTTATCTGGCTGCTCTTCCAGTACAACGCCGTATATTCCGGCGGCGGCATAGAAGAGGTCCTTCCGTGGATCCCCAGCCTGAAGCTTGAGCTCGCCTTCCGCATGGATCCTTTGGCTTGGATCATGTCCCTCCTGATCCTCGGCGTCGGATCGTTGGTGTTGGTTTATTGCGCCCGTTACTTCAAGAACAAGGACGCGGACCTCGGCGGATTCGGAGCTCAGCTCCTTGCTTTCGCCGGGGCAATGTTCGGTTTGGTGACCTCCGATGACCTCCTGATGCTGTTCATCTTCTGGGAGCTCACCACCATCCTGTCCTACCTGCTGATCGGCTATGCGCGCACCCGTTTGGCTGCACGCCGATCGGCGTTGCAGGCCCTCATGGTCACCACCGCGGGTGGGCTGGCCATGCTCGTAGGCCTCATCATCATGGGCCAAGCTGCAGGAACATACCGGATTTCAGCGATTCTGGACCAAGCCGGGACGCTCATGAGCGGACCGATGCAAGGAGCGGTGGCTGCCGCCGTCGTCCTTGTCCTGGCTGGCGCGGTGACCAAATCGGCGCTTGTTCCGTTCCACTTCTGGCTGCCGGGCGCGATGGCCGCTCCCACGCCCGTCAGCGCTTACTTGCATGCGGCGGCGATGGTCAAGGCCGGCATTTACCTTGTCGCGCGTCTGGCGCCGGGCTTTTCGACGTCGGAGTTCTGGCTTCCGGTGGTTCTGGGGCTGGGCCTGGCCACCATGCTGGTTGGCGGCTACCGGGCACTTCGCCAAACCGACATTAAGCTCATCCTCGCTTACGGCACCGTCAGTCAGCTCGGATTCCTCACCATGGTGGTGGGACTGGGCCGTCCTGACGCTGCTCTCGCCGGGCTCGGATTGCTGCTCGCCCATGGCCTGTTCAAAGCGGCCCTGTTCCTGGTGGTGGGCATCATCGACCACCAATCCGGCACCCGCGATATCCGTAAGCTATCCGGAGTTTTCCGTTCTTCGCGTGCCCTGGGAGTGGTGGCCGGTATTGCGGCTGCGTCCATGGCCGGCGTGCCGCCGTTGGCTGGTTTCGTAGCCAAGGAGTCGGTCTTCGAGGCCTTCGTCCACTACGGCACCGGCGATCATGCTCCGGCGTGGGGCGTCTGGATCCTTATGGGGCTGGTCATCGGCTCCATCCTCACTTTCGCCTACAGTGCCCGCTTCATGTGGGGCGCGTTTGCGGTCAAGCCGGGTGTTGAACCCACACCTTTCAAACCCATCAAGCCCGCGTTCCTTGCCGCCCCGGCCATCCTCAGCCTGCTCACCATCGTGTACGGCCTCTGGCCGGCCCCCGTGGACACGTGGATCCAGCCTTACGCGGCGTTGTTCGCCGACCGTCCGGACGCGGTCGACGCCGGACACTTGGCTTTGTGGCATGGCGTCACCCCCGCACTGGGCCTGACAGCGATAACTTTCGCGGCTGGCGCCGCGATGTTCTACGGGCGCAACCTTGTCTCCCGCGCTCAAGGCTTGGTCCCGGACTGGGTGGACGGCGACCGCGCCTACCAAAACACCATCGGGGCCTTGGACGATGTCGCGGTCTGGGTCACCGGCCGCACGCAGCGTGGTTCCCTGTACTTCTATCTGGCAGTAATTCTGACGGTTGCGTTCGCTGTGCCGGCGACCGCGTTGATCATGGCCAACAAGCCATTGCCCGATGGCATCTACTTCATCGACCCCAACTCTCCACTGCAGCTTGTGGCAGGTGCCGGAATCGTTGTGGGTGCGCTGGCCGCAGTCCGTGCCAACAAGCGTTTCCTCGCCGTTCTCATGGTGTCCGTCACCGGTTATGGCATTGCCCTGATGTTCGCTTTGCAGGGCGCTCCGGACCTCGCCCTCACCCAAATGCTGGTGGAAACCATTGTGCTGGTGGCGTTCGTGCTGGCCATGCGCAGCCTGCCAGCAGAGCTCAGGGACCGGACCGGAGGCAGGCTCAGGGTGATCCGCGTGATCATTGGGGCGGCATTCGGTATCACCATGATCTTCGTGGCCATTTACGCCATGGGCGCCCGCGTGGCTACTCCCATTTCCCTTGATTTCCCGCGGTTGGCCTATGAAGGCGGCGGCGGTCTGAACGTGGTCAACGTGACCCTGGTGGATATCCGCGCATGGGATACCTTTGGCGAGATTTCCGTGCTGGCGATTGCCGCCACTGGTGTAGCGAGTTTGATCTTCGTCCGCAGCCGCGGTGACCGGATCAAGGCCTCGGAGGCCGTGCCGGAAGGCAGTGTGGGGCGCCGCACCGGCGTCGACCGTGATTCACGCGACGGCGCCACTCTGGCCGTTGCCAAGAAGTTCACCGACGTCACCCGCGACGCGTGGCTGGTGGCGGGACGCACGCTCGCACCTGAGCGACGCTCGATCATCTTTGAAGTAGTGACGAGGCTGATCTTCCACTCGATGATCGTCTTCTCCATTTACCTTCTCCTGGCCGGACATAACCTGCCAGGCGGCGGCTTCGCGGGCGGCCTCACCGCGGGCCTGGCCCTCACCATCCGGTATCTGGCTGGTGGCCGATTCGAGTTGAGCGAGGCAGCGACCATCAGTGCCGGCACGCTTTTGGGGACGGGACTTGCGACGGCGGCAGCCTCCGGTGTTGTTCCGCTCTTCCTTGGAGGACAGGTATTCCAGAGCGCGATCATCGAGTTCTGGCTGCCGGTGTTTGGCGACGTCAAGTTTGTCACGTCCACGATTTTCGACATCGGCGTGTACATCGTGGTGGTGGGGTTGGCGCTGGACGTCCTCCGCAGCCTCGGAGCCGAAATCGATGAGCATTTTGAAGGTAAAGGCGCGCCGCTGGCGGAGGAAGATGCCGCCGAGCATCCGGAACTTGCCCACGAAGCCGCCGAGTCCGCTGCGCTCGGGAAGGGTAACGCATGAGCATCAACCTGACCCTGTTGATTGTCATGGGCGTGCTGTACGCCTGCGGCATCTACCTGATCCTTGAACGCAGCCTGACGCGAGTGCTGTTGGGGCTGATGCTGCTGGCCAACGCCACCAACATCCTCATCCTGAGCACCGGAGGTTATGCCGGCCTGGCGCCGCTGTTCAGCAAGGAAACGAACCCGGAGACCTACAACGATCCCCTGCCCCAGGCGCTGATCCTGACGTCAATCGTCATTTCCTTCGCCGTGACAGCCTTCATGCTGGGGATCATCTACCGCACCTGGGTCCTGGCCCGACAGGACGAGATCCAAGATGACCTCGAAGACGTGCGCGTGGCTAAGACACCGAGCTTCGACGCCGAGGACGACGCCATTGTCCCGCTGGAAACCTCGGAGTTCGCGGTCACTCCTGCAAGCCCGGCGGATCGCGAAAAACCGGACGCCACCGAGACCCCCAACACGGCAACAACCCAGGAAGGAGGCAGCGCGTGAACCTCGCGAACCTGTCGCCGCTAGCTGTCCTCCTGCCAATTCTGGGTGCTGCCCTCGCGTTCCTGCTGATCCGCCACCACAGCGCCCAGCGGGTGGTGAGCATTGGCATCCTCAGTGCAACCCTCCTGCTCGAATGCCTGCTCCTGATCTCGGTCTGGGACGGGGGCACCACCTCGGTCACTTTGGGCGGATGGCTGCCGCCGTGGGGCGTGGTCCTGGTGGTGGACCAGTTCTCCTCGCTCATGCTGGTGGTCTCCACCGTGGTGAGCCTTGCGGTGTTGATCTACGCGACGGGGCAGGGTATGGCCGACGGCGACCAGGAAGCCCCGGTCTCGATCTTCCACCCCACCTATCTGATCCTGGTGGCGGGCGTATCCAACGCGTTCCTGACCGGTGACCTCTTCAACCTTTACGTCGGTTTCGAGATCCTGCTGACGGCAAGCTACGTCTTGATGACGCTGGGCGGAACGGGTCCGCGCATCCGTGCGGGCGTCACGTACGTGGTGGTTTCAGTGGTGTCGTCCGTGTTGTTCCTCATTGCGATCGCCATGATTTACGGAGCCACCGGAACCATCACCATGGCGGACCTGGCCATCAAGCTGGCCGAATTGGATCAGGGCACCCAGAACCTGCTGCACGTGATGCTGCTGGTGGCGTTCGGCATCAAGGCAGCAGTCTTTCCCCTGTCCTTCTGGCTTCCGGACTCTTATCCCACCGCCCCCGCTCCTGTGACCGCTGTGTTCGCGGGCTTGCTGACCAAAGTGGGCGTCTACGCTATGGTCCGCACGGAAACTCTTCTGTTCCCGGGGGACACGCTCAACGTCCCGCTGATGGTGGTGGCGTTATTGACCATGATTGTCGGAATTCTGGGTGCCTTGGCCCAGAGCGACATTAAACGTCTCTTGTCCTTTACCCTGGTGAGCCATATCGGCTACATGGTGTTTGGCCTCGCCATGAGTTCCGTGGCCGGACTGGGCGCCGCCGTGTTCTATGTAGCCCACCACATCACCGTCCAGACCAGTTTGTTCCTGGTCACGGGTCTCATTGAGCGGCGCGGTGGAAGCTCCTCCATAGACCGCTTGGGTGGCTTGGCGAAGCTCTCACCGCTGCTGGCCTTGCTGTTCTTTATCCCCGCAATGAACTTGGCAGGCATTCCGCCGTTCTCCGGTTTCCTTGGAAAGCTGGGGCTGTTGCAAGCGGGTGTGGAGTTGGGAACACCGTTGGCGATCACGTTGGTGGTGGGTGGCGTGGTCACCAGCCTGCTGACACTGCTGGCGATCGCCCGCGTCTGGAACAGGGCGTTCTGGCGCAAGCCGGAGGACGCTGAGTACCCGGACCCCGTGTTGAAAACCCCAGGGAACGTGGGAGTACTTCCACGGACCATGGTGGGATCCACGGCTGGACTGGTGGTGTTCGGCGTTGCACTGACGGTCTTCGCAGGTCCGTTGTTCAGGGTTGCTGACGGCTCCGCCGGGATCATGTTGGACCGTTCCGCTTATATTCACTCGGTTCTGGGAGATTCGGTGGTGGTGCCGCCGCTGGCCCAGAAGGATGAAGCGCAGAAGGATCAAAGCCCAGCGGATGACGCGCGGACGGGGGATGCCAAATGAGCCGTAAACCAATCTCTTTCCGCACGGAACTGCCGCTGCTCATCTGGCTGGTGATTGTGTGGGGTGCGTTGTGGCGGGACTTCAGCCCGGGCAACCTCCTGTTCGGCGCCTTGATTGCTGTGCTGGTGGCCAAGTTTTTCTACCTTCCGCCGGTGGAGCTCAGCGGCAGGTTCAACGTCCTGCGCGCCATACCTTTTGCCCTGATGTTCCTCGCCAAAGTGGTGGCAGCGAGCTTCCTGGTGCTGTACCTGGCTGTAGCCAAAGGACCCAGGGTCCGCAGCGCCGTCGTCGCCGTCCCGTTGCGGAGCCATTCCGACCTCATGGTGACGGCCACCGGTCACGTCATCTCGCTGATCCCGGGCTCCCTGGTGGTGGAGGTGGACCGCTCCACATCCACGCTCTACCTGCACGCGCTCAACATTTACGAAGAGGCGGACATCGACAAGATTCGTCAGGAAACCCAAGAAATTGAGGCAGGACTGATCCGCATTATGGGTACGCGCGAAGAAGTCGAGGCACTCAGGGCCGAACAGCGTCCCGGGTTGGAAGGGGCACCGCTGTGAAGGAAGTAGTCCTGGTGGTTACCGCCGTGATTCTCAGCCTGGCCGCCGCAGGAGCGATTGTCCGCATCGCCATCGGTCCGTCCCTTCTGGACCGCGTTCTGGCATCAGATGTTTTGCTGGCCATCCTCGGTGCTGCCCTGGCGATCGACATGGCACTGAACAAACACCTGAACAACCTGATGCTTCTGGTAGCCCTGGCGGTGATCGGATTTATTGGCTCGGTGACTGTTGCCCGGTTCGTGGCCGAGCGGAGGGAGCAGAACAATGAGTCCTGACGCCTCCGGCCTTGACGTTGTTATTGATGCTGTCACCGCCGTGTTCCTGGTAGTGGGAGCCTTGATGTCCCTTGGCGCAGCCATTGGTCTGCTGAGATTCCCGGACCTCATGAGCCGCATGCACGCAGCCACCAAACCGCAGGTCCTGGGGTTGTTCCTCATGTTGGCCGCGATCGGACTCCAGATGCGCACATGGTGGGTGTGGCCGGTTCTGTTGGTGGCATGGATTTTTCAGCTCCTCACAGCACCCGTCTCTGCCCATATGGTGGGCCGCTCCGCCTACCGCACCAAACATGGACACCGCGAAAAGCTCACCAAGGATGAACTGGAGGCCGTGGTCCAAAGGGCGGCTGCCGGCCAGGAACCACGGAGCGAAAACTAAACTGCGTGGCAACACAACAAGCGCGGGTCCACTGAGGTGGACCCGCGCTTGTTGTTGCTGGCTGGTATCTGGACGATGTCCTGATATCTAGACGATGTCCTGGGACTTGGCGAAGCGGGCGATGGCACGCTGCGTTCCGCGGTTGGCAAGGACCTGGATGAGGGTGCTCACGAACGCCGAAATCAGGGCGAAAGTCAGGGCCGAGCGCAGGCTCGTCTCCACGTCATCGTTGCCTGTGGGCGGCTTGTTGCCGGTGGCTTTTTCCCACCCTTTGTTGACGAGTTTGGTTCCGACGAAGCCCGCTCCGAGGCTCACTCCGGTACCCAGTAGCTTGAGGAAGAGATTCATGTCCCCAGCCTAGCTGCAAGGCAGGGCGAACACCGTCAGCGGCGGTTTTCCCGTTCCTTGAGGAACGCGGCCATGGAACCAACTGGTGCCAACACCGGGACAACTTTGTGTTCGGCCGACCATACGTCGTCCACGGTCAGGAACCCGGAAATTTCCTTGAGCAGGTAATACGTGGGTGGCATCAGCTTCAGGGTGCCAGCCGCCTCGGCGGAGAGAATTCCGTCCACCGGCATCCACAGTGATTTCCAGGCCTCCGTGGTTTGGTGCTGGGGCTCAGCCCCCGGGGCAGGCTTGGCGACGTAGAAATAGGTATCGAAGCGCTTGGGCATGTCCGTCGGGGTAACCCAGTTGGCCCACGGACGCAGATCAGCGGCGTGGATGCTCAGTCCTGCTTCTTCACGGACCTCGCGGATTGCGGCTGTGAGTATTGTCCCGGCGTTTCCCGCTGCTTCGCCCGGCTCCGCGCCGATGGAGCTTTGGTCCCAGTCTGCCGCGTGCCGTTCGAGCAGTCCCGCAGGGTAGTCCCACCCGGACCTGTCCGCCGGGTCCACTCGTCCTCCCGGGAAGACCACCATGCCAGCGGCGAAGTCCATGGTGCTGACCCTGTGCTGGACGAAGGCTTCAAGCCCGTCCGGGGCATCACGGAGCAGGATAACGCTCGCGGCCAGGCGTGGTTGTGGCACGGCACCTTCAGCGCCGGGTAGGTCCTGCTGAGGAAGGTCAGTCATGAAATGCGCCCCTTTGCCGCGGTGAAGTCTGCTGGTTCATTCTCTCAGGTCGGTTTGTGGGGCCTGGTGTGCGTGGTTGTGCACGTAGGTGGGGCGCAGAGTGGGCCCCGCAACGCACCCACGCAACGCACCCCGTCAACGCACCCCGCGGAGACCGGAAGGCGATTGTGACTGGACAGCAGCGACCGCCACGGGCTCAGGTGTAAACTGAACCAGCCCATCAGGGCAGATTTGATAACGACAGGGGAGCGCCGCCGTCGGACTCTGCAGAGATGCAGAAGACGCGAGGGCGCTGAGAGTGCGGACAGCCGCAGACCCTCGAACCTGATCCGGTTAGTACCGGCGCAAGGGAGTCGAGCTTCTCAGAGTGTCCGGATCCGGGCGGCGCAGGCCAACCGGGTTCCGGGGAGCACTTTCCCCTCCTGTAACCTCAGGAGGCAGAAAATGACCACGGTAAACGTGAAGAAGACCAGTTATAACTGGCGTGTTGTAGACATTGTTGTGGCGGCTTTGATCGCCATTGCCGGCGGCGTGATCTTCTGGGCATGGTCCCAGGGTGCGGCTCTGGTTTCCATCCCCATGAACGCGACGTATCCGCCGCTTACCGGTCTGATCGCCGGCGGTTGGATGATTCCCGCGGTCCTGGGCATGCTTATTATCCGCAAGCCGGGTGCAGCGTTGTTCTGCGAAGCTGTTGCCGCCACGGGCGAGCTCATCATGGGTTCGCAGTACGGCACCACCGTGCTCATCTCCGGCGTTCTGCAGGGACTGGGCGCCGAGCTCATCTTCGCTGCCTTCCGGTACAAGAAGTTCAACCTTCCCACGGCACTCCTTGCGGGTGCCGGTGCGGGCCTCTTCTGCGGCTTGAACGACTCCTTCCTTCCTTGGGGCTGGAACATCGCTTACGAAGCCGTGGACAAGCTGGCGTACATCACCTTCACCACCATTTCCGGGGCGATCATCGCGGGCGCACTCTCCTGGGTTGCGACGCGCGGGCTGGCCAAGACCGGTGTGCTGAGTTCCTTCGCCTCGCGCAAGGCCGCTTCGGAGCCAGTTTTCAACTGATGTCCGCCACGCAAAGCGGCGCGGTGCGGCCTGCTGCCATCTCAGCCGAGGGCTGGGGATGGCGGCATGCCGGCCGGGCCCAAGCTGCCATTCAGGGCCTCGACCTTCGGATTGAACCGGGGGAGCGCGTGCTGCTGCTGGGTCCTTCCGGTGCCGGCAAGTCCACGCTCCTGCATGCCCTCGCCGGGGTGTTGGGGGATGAGGAAGACGACTCGGATGAGACCGGCTCGCTCCTGATCGACGGCGTTGCTCCCCGCGAGCAGCGTGGCCGTGCCGGGCTGATGCAACAGGACCCGGAAACACAGGTGGTCCTCTCCCGGGTGGGGGACGATGTAGCCTTCGGCGCGGAGAACCTCGCCGTCCCGCGGGACGAAATCTGGGCGCGCGTCCATGAAGCGCTCGACGACGTGGGGTTGCGTACCGCGGCAGGCGGCGGTTTGGCGTTGGATCACCCGACGGCGGCACTCTCCGGAGGCCAGAAGCAGCGCCTGGCGCTGGCAGGCATTTTGGCGATGCGACCCGGCCTGATCCTGCTGGACGAACCAACAGCCAACCTGGATCCGGCAGGTGTTTTGGAGGTCCGTGATGCGGTAGGGCGGTGCCTGGACAAGACCGGTGCCACCCTTGTGGTGGTGGAACACCGCGTGTCCGTGTGGAAGGACCTGGTGGACCGGATTGTGGTCCTGCAGCCGGGGTCCACAAAGGCGGCGGGCTCAGACCGTTTGGTACCGGGCCGGGCATCGGGGGGCGTTCTCTTGGACGGGCCGCCGGACCAAGTCCTTTCAGAAGCCCGCACCATGCTCATGTCAGCCGGCGTCTGGGTGCCGGGGTACGTCCCGGCGACCCGGGAACGGCGCAGCGAACCCCACGCCGAACCCCACACCGCGCAGCTCCTCCTCGCGGCGCAGGACCTCGCAGTTTCCCGGGAAAAGCCACGACGCAAGAGGTTCAAGACCATCCCGCCCGTGCCGGTTCAAACGGGCATCAGTGCGCAGGTCAGGGCCGGCCAGGCACTGACCATTACGGGTCCGAACGGTGCCGGCAAATCCACTTTCGCGCTCACGTTGGCCGGCCTTCTGGCGCCGGTGGACGGCAAGGTCAGTGCCGCCGTCGAACTTTCCGAGGGCGCCGGCATTGACCCGTACAAGTGGAAAGCCGAGCAGCTGATCTCCCGCATCGGGACGGTTTTCCAGGAACCTGAGCACCAGTTCGTCACAGGCAACGTCCTGGATGAGCTCATGTTTGGTCCGAAGCATCTGGGCCACGGCGAGGAACGCGTGGATGAACTGCTGGAGAGGTTGCGGTTGACGCACCTCGTGGATGCCAACCCGTACACGTTGTCCGGCGGGGAGAAGCGGCGGCTTTCGGTGGCCACGGTTCTCGCGGCGCACCCGAAAGTGCTGGTCCTGGACGAGCCCACCTTCGGTCAGGACGCTAATACCTGGGCAGAATTGGCGTCGTTCCTTTCAGAGCTGCTGGACGCCGGAACCGCAGTGGTCTCTGTGACCCACGACCAAGAATTCAGTGCTGTGCTCGGCGGAACGGAATTGCGGCTCGGCCCGGTCCCACAGGCTGAAACCACGCGCCAGGAAGCGGGTGCAGCATGAGGGACGCCCTGAACCTGCGCGGGAACCACGCCCTCCTGACCAAGGCCAACCCTTTGGCCAAGTTCGCGTCCGTCTTCCTGATTTCCCTGGTGCTGGCCCTGTCCATCGACTGGGTCTCGGCCTCAACGGCACTCCTTGCGGAACTTGCGCTCTTCCCCTTGGCCGGCCTCACCCTCAGGCTTTTGTGGCAGCGGGCCTGGCCCTTGATCATCGCGGCAGCGATCGGCGGCTGGAGCACCGCGATTGTGGCGGCGGACAGCGGCGCAGTATTGCTCGACGTCGGACTCTGGTCCATCAGTGAAGGTTCCCTGGAGCTGGGGCTGGGTTTCATGCTGCGCGGTTTGGCGATTGCGTTGCCGGCGATCCTTCTGATGACCTGCACCGATCCCACCGACCTGGCTGATGCCTTGGCGCAGAAGGCGAAGCTGCCGCACCGCTTTGTCCTGGGCTCCCTCGCGGCGATGAGGCTGGTGGGGCTTATGGCTGAGGAATGGCAGACCATCGGAATGGCCCGCCGCGCCCGTGGGGTGGGTTCCCAAGGCAGCCCGTTCCAACGGCTGAAAGCGACCCTCGGCCAGAGCTTTGGCCTGTTGGTCCAAGCGGTCCGCAGGGCTTCCCGGCTGGCAGTGACCATGGAAGCGCGCGGTTTCGGCGGCGGACAACGGACGTGGGCACGTGAATCCACGTACTCGATGCTGGACGCGTGGGTGGTCCTTGGCGGACTGGTCATAGCGGCCGGTGCGGTGCTGACAGCTGTAGGGGCCGGAACTTGGAGTTTCGTCTGGCGCTAGCGCTGGAGGCGTTGGTGAGCTGGGCACCCAGCGTGCCGCCGGCCTGTTGGGGGTGCCGGCGGCACTTCACTGCTCAGAGGTGGCTACATTGCTCAGAGGTGGCTACGTAGCCTGCTGCTCCTGGATTTCGTCGAAGCCTGCGCGGGTCAGGAACCCCAACTGGGCTTCCTTCTCAGCGAGCTGAATGATGGGACCCAGCTCAAAGCACGTCGCTTCCAGGCGGCGGAGGGCCTTGGCGTTGCGGGAGTCCGGTTCCACCACAATCCGGTCCTTGCCCGGCAGGGAGAACATGTACTTGATCAGGGACGTGCCCAGCTTCGGAGTGAAATGCGGGATAGGCCGTGTGGCGGGGGCCAGGAGCAAGTGCATGCCGATATCCGCCTCGCGGGCCGGGTAGGCCTCGCCCACGGGATCGTGCAGCGGCTCGTAAGTCTGGAAGAGGGCCAGCGGCTCGCCATCAAGGATGGCCAGGAACGTGTGGTGGGTTTCCAGGGAGTCAAGGAACTCGTAGATCTCCAAGACTTCTTCCCGGGAGTTCTCCGTCATGCCCCAGAACTTGGCGCGGGGCTGGGTGACCCATTCGAAGATGAGGTCAATGTCCTCGGCAGGAATCAGCGGGACAAGCCGCAGCGCGCCCCATCCTTCGAGGTCTTCGGAGTAGATGGTAGTGCGGACGGAGAAGTCCTGGGTGGTGGTGGTCATGGCTTCCTTCGGGGCTGATGCGGGCTGATGCGGGTTGATGCGGAGTAATTCGAGCTTGATGCGGGATGCGGGGAACGGGCTGGGTCAGGGACGATCTTTGGTCAGTTCAGGCCAGTCAGTGACCACCGGGGCGAGTTGCCCCGCGGTCCAGAGCGGGAGCTGATCGGCGAAGTGCTGGTGTCCCGGTGTGCCGGAAGCACCGAAAGGCACGATCCAACGGCTGTTGCGCCGATCGGCCAGGTCCCAGATGTAACGGGCTACGGGGCCACGGAAGCTTCGGTCATCTACGCCTGGCAGGCTCTCGGTGCACAGAACGCATCCGGTGTCTCCGCTGAGGTCGGCCGTGGGCGCGGATGATGCGAGCGGTCCGGGGAGGACATGAACGGCCAGAAGCTTGTGGCGGTCACCCCAGGCAGCGCCGTTGAGCATGGATTCCTCCAACGCAACGTCTTCAAGAGCGGCGGCAGCTTCCACTCCAACGCTGATGCCGAGTTCGTTGCCACGAACAAGCAAGGTCTCCACCGCGAAACCAATGCGGGATGCCACGGACAACCACGGCCCGAAGAGCGGAGAGTACCCGGTGGGCTCCTTAAGGGGAGCCAGCGCAGGGTGCCGGGCGAGGCGCTGGACCATGGCTCCACGCCAGGCTGCAAAGACAGCAGCTTGGTGGCTGCCGGCATCCATCAGGCCACCCCACGTCAACAACAGCGAACGCAGGGCCTTGGCCTCCCCGGACAGGTCCTCGGCGGCCATGCCTGAGAGCACGGACCGGAACAACGGCCACGGACCCAGCAAGGTGTCCGTGTGGATAGCCCGCATCGCGTCCACGGACAAAGGCCCGGGAGTCGATTCCAACAACTCCCTGATACGCAGCGCGCGGTGCGCAGGCGCAAACTCCATGGCTACGGCATCACCGCCGCCTGCTTCGCGGTCGTTCGCGCTCACGGCAAACCGCTGGACCTCGGTGCGGGGCAGGACCACGTACTGTTCCTCCCACTCGTGGCGGGCCGAGAAGGCTGGGGCGGGTAAGCGCCGGTTGGCCAGATTCCGTTGCGGAACCAACCCGGCAACGAAATGCCGTACTGACCCGGAAACTTCGGCCGCCACCACGCTGTTGACGGGCTCCACCCAAGCATCGAACGCGGCTTCCACCTCGGAGACACTCCGGCTCCGCAGCAGCGGCAGGAGGGCCTCGAAACCCAGCCGCCCCTCCACCCTGGCCGGGAAACGCAAACTGAGCGCGCCGCCGTCGGGCGTTTCGGAGATGACCGGACCGCGCGCCGTTTCAATAATCTCAACGGACACCGCCTCACCGCCGCGGACGGTGATGGTTTCGGAACTCACGACGACGGGTTCCCAGCCTTCCGCTCCCCGCGCCTCGACGCGATCACCGAAGGTATCGCTGATCCGTCGAAGCTCCTCCACGAAGAGGTCCTGGTAATCGGCCATGGCATTGGTGATGGCCCAGGCGGTGCTGCCGGTGTGGGCAAAATGTGGAAGGCCGGGAACACCGGGGAAGGCGAATCCGATTGCGTCGAACTCGGGGCAGGCCAGCCGGATTTGTTGGTAGACGCCGGGAAGTTCCATGAGGCGGTGGGGGTCGCCGGCTATCAGCGGCAGGCCGGTTGCCGTCGTCGAGCCGTGGGCGGCCCAGGCGTTACTGCCTGACCACACGGGCGCCTCGATGCTGAACAGGCTGACGGCGTCATCGCCGAGCGTCCGCGCGACGTGTGCCCGAAACAGTTTGTTGGGGAACGTGGAGAAGAGGATGTGGTGCACCAGGAAGACGCCCAGCGGGGTCCACGGATTCCACGGCTCAGGTTCGCAACCGGACTTTTGGAACTCGGTTCCGCCCCGATGGCCGTCCGTCAGTGCTTGATTGATGCCTGCCACGTACTGTCCGCACCAGCGTTGAGTGGCGGCGTCGAGGTTTTCAAAGCAGCGGCGCGCGGTGTCATCCAGCTGCGCCTGGCGGGCGAATCGGTCCCAGATCACTGCGTCTGCACCCAGTATTTCGGCCGTGCGGCCTTCCGAACGCCACCGTTCCAGCTCGATCTGCCACGAGCGGTCCGTGGCCGCGTTCAGCCCTTGCAGAAAGGCGAGTTCGTCGGCTGAATCAGCCCACAAATGCGGGATTCCCCACTGATCCCGGTAGGTTCCGGAGCCGCCTGCCGGGGCGGTATGGTGCGTCGGGGCAGGCGTCATAATCTCTGGCCGCTTTCGAGCTTAGGTTAGGCTTACTTAAGCTCAAGATAAATGGCTTTGGCCTCGTTCACAAATCGTGGACATTCGTGAAGGAGTGTTGCTTGAAGCGCAATTGGGAAGGCGTCGTCCTCAAAGTCATGGGCGCCAAGGACTTCACCCTGGAGGTCACGGGAAGTGAAGAGATCACCCCTGACTTCCTCCGCGTGCACGTGCGGGACGGCGGACTCCTGGAGCGCAGCGGCCTGCATCCCACCATGTGGATCCGGCTCTGGTTCAACGATTCCGGGAAGGCCCACCAGCGCGCCTACACCCTGGTCAACGCCGCCCCTGCAGACGGTACGTTCAGCATGGACTTCGCGATGCACCACGGCGTTGCCGCGGATTGGGCCCGCACAGTGCAGCCCGGCGACACGATCGATGCCACCGTTCAAGGCAGCTCCTTCACTTTCCCGCAGCCCGCCCCGCGCCGGATCTGGGTAGTGGGAGATCCCGCATCCATCCCTGCCATCAATTCACTGCTGGACGAGCGGCGGCGTGTTGCTGCAGGCGCGGCTCCCGTGACGGCTTGGCTTGAATACCAGCACGACGCCGACCCCTCGCTTGAGGTGCGTACCTCCGGTTCCGACGTCGTCACCTGGATTCCCCGCAAACGTGACGGTGCCGCCCTGGTGGAGGAAGTCTGCGCTGCGCTCACGGCAGACACTGTTTCCGTAGGAGACGACTTCTTCTGGATCGCGTGCGAAGCATCAAGTACGCGGGCAATCGTCAAGCACCTGAGGAAAGACCTCGGCGTGGATAAGCACCGGATTGATGCGCTGGGGTACTGGCGGGTCTAGCGACTGGCGGGTTACTCGCGCCAGTTAAGGAAGCCCTTCTGCCCCTCCGGCGGCGTGAGCACCACGTCACGGCCATACTTCTTCCTGGCGTCAGCCCCGGAGAAGGCGTCCGGCACGATGCGGACCGCCTTGGTTACTTTGCCGTCTTTCAGGAAGACGAAGAGTGCCGGTGACGCGGTGTAGCGGCTCTCCTTGGTGAGGGGTTCCCCAAAGGTTTCCTCGATGTCCTTGGCCGGGGTTCCTGACGTGACAAAACCGGCCTGGTCCCATTCGAAGTCCGTGGCATCGGACAGCTTGAGAGCAGTGCCGTTCGTGGCGGACTCCAGGACCTGATTGTTGAGGTGGTCGTTCGTTTCTGGCATGACGGATCCTCCAAGGGAACAAGCGGCCAAGGCGCAGGCCAGCACTAAGGTGAGCAGGCTGTTAAGGGCGACGCGGGGCATCGCAGTCTTGGTGCGGCGTCGTACGTTGGTGGTGGCAGGAAGACTCACGACGTAGTCCTGGACTCGTCATTGAACTCCGGATCTTCGCCAGGGGCAGGCTCGGCATTGCCGGCGTCGCCCGTCTGGTCAGCGGGGATCTGGTTTGACGGGTGCGGCAACAGGTCAGGTCCCACCACCACGGTGTCTCCGTTGTTGACGGCTTCCTCGATCAAGTTTGCAAGCTCCTCAGCACTGGCATCCGGATTGGCAATGGCCACATTGCGGCCAACCTCATTGTTGTATAGATCCATTGCTTCGCGCGGAGCCGGATTTCCAGGGAGCTGCTCGTGGGCGGTGGCGTAGTCCTCGGCCCAGTCCGCGCCGAACTCTTTCACCATGAGGGCGTTCCAGTAGGCGTGGCGGAAAGCGTCATTCTGGTCATCGTTGCGGTCTTCGCTGGGAAAACGCTCATCGGCAACACTGAAAGCGTCGTCGTGAATGCCCTTGAAAGCGTTCAGCTCGAAAGGTCCCAGACCATTCAGAAGTTCAGCTTCCTTCTCGGTCACTACTCTTTGGTCCGTCACGAATCGCAACGGATCCCAGTCGCCCGGCCAATTGGTGGTCTCCGCGTCACTGACTTGGTACTTCTCCAGGATTTCCTGGGGTGTGGGCTGGGTGGGGTCGGTGGTCTTGGTCGTGGCGTCATTCGCCGGTTTGGCGGAGTCTCCTTGACTGGAGTTCCCTGAACCGGTGCCGCTGCCGCCGCTCCCGCTGCCTGAGCTGCCGCCGCCCTCAGTGGACGCGCTCGACTGCTCGTCCGCATTGGTGAGCACAGACTTGGACGCTTCTTCTATCCCCCGCGAAGTCCTTTCAAGCAGCGGCCGTAAGTGGCCCTGCCAGTCGGAGGCGAAGCGTTTGGCATCCTGTCCCTGCCAATGGGCGCCCTGCGTGATCAGGGAGTCGAGCTCCCGGGCGCGGGTGGTCAGCAGCGAGGCCCCGCTGGCAAGGGCTTTTGATAGTGCTTTGAGCTGATCGACGTCGGCGCCGTAGAAAGGCATATTTCCCCCTGAGCTTTCCTGTACATCCTTCGCGAACTCCCGTTAGGGCACAATGGGGAGCTCTACCCTTGAAGAAACTGAGGGAAAGCGTTCGCCCACGGCGAGCCGCCGGCGTCGTGCTCTATATCGCACAGGACGGGTACGATGTGATGTTTACCGCTGAATTGGCATGTTGCGCCAAACTTCTAGCTCATCTGTGATATTTATTATATATGACGCAACCTACCGCCGAACATGTAGGCCTCCTGCTCCGCGACGCCCGTGGCGAAAAAGGCTGGACGCAGGGGCAGCTGGCTACTGAGCTGGGAACCAGCCAGAGCGCAATCGCCCGGATGGAACAGGGCAAACAGAATCTCAGCCTCCGAATGATTGAACGCCTCGAAGCCATTTTTGGGCGCTCCATCGTCAAAGTGGGCAAACCGCAGATGACTCACCTCCGCGTGGAGGGCGGCCGAACCCTCTCCGGCGAAGTGGACGTGAACAGCAGCAAGAACGCCGGCGTGGCCCTCTTGTGCGCGAGCCTTATTAACCGCGGCACCACCACGCTGCGTCGGCTGGCCCGGATCGAGGAAGTCAACAGGATCGTTGAGGTGTTGACCTCCATCGGCATGGAATGCACGTGGCTCAACGGCAGTGATCTCCGCATCCGGCGCCCCGAGGTCCTGGATCTTGAGTCCATGGATGTTGACGCCGCCCGGCGTACCCGCAGCGTCATCATGCTGCTGGGTCCCCTCCTGGATGAAACCAGCGAATACCTTCTTCCCTACGCCGGTGGCTGTGACCTCGGAACGCGCACGGTGGAACCTCACATGCAGGCGCTTCGCCAGTTCGGCCTGGAGGTAGAGGCGAAGTCCGGTTTTTACTCCGTGACTGCGCCTCCCGCCGACGATCTCGATCGCTCCTTCGTCCTGACCGAACGCGGCGACACCGTAACAGAGAATGCCATCATGGCGGCGGCCCACCGTGAAGGCACCACCATCATTCGGAACGCCAGCCCCAACTACATGGTGCAGGACCTCTGCTTCTACCTCCAGGGCCTCGGTGTGGAGATTGACGGCGTGGGAACCACCACGCTGAAGATCACCGGACGCTCGGCCATTGATGTGGACATTGAGTACTTCCCGTCTGAAGACCCGATTGAGGCCATGAGCCTGATCACCGCCGGCATTGTGACCAATTCCGAGGTCACCATCCGCAGGGTTCCCATCGAGTTCATGGAAATTGAACTCGCCACCTTGGAGCAGATGGGCCAGAACCTCGAGGTTTCCGGCGAGTACATGGCGCGCAACGGACGCACCCGGCTGGTGGACGTCACCACCAAGCCGTCGGAGCTCCGCGCCCCGCAGGACAAGATCCACCCCATGCCGTTCCCTGGCCTGAACATCGACAACCTGCCGTTCTTCGCAGTGATCGCAGGTAATGCCGAGGGCCAGACCATGATCCACGACTGGGTTTACGAGAACCGTGCCATTTACCTGACGGAACTCAACAAGCTGGGCGCTCAGGTGCAGCTACTGGACCCGCACCGGATCTACGTCAACGGACCCACCAAGTGGCGTGCCGCGGAAATCGGCTGCCCACCGGCCCTCCGCCCGGCCGCTTGCCTGCTCCTGGCGATGTTGGCCGCCAGGGGAACCTCCGAGCTGCGCAACATCTACGTGATCGAGCGCGGCTATGAGGACCTTGCGGAGCGCCTGAACACCATTGGCGCGAAGATCGAGTACTTCCAGGACTGACACTGGCGCTGCGGGACGCGACGCGCCCGTTCGCGAGGGACGCGCCCGACGCGCCCGTTCGCGCCAGCCGCGCCCGTTTGTGCCATGTGGTGCTCCAGTTTCCGCCATCTGCGCCAATTACCTCTGGTGCGGATGGCGGCAACGGGTGCGCAACGGCGGAGGGGCCGGCCAAGGCGAGCTGGAGCTGGTCAGGAGACTTCAGCTTCCTGCTCTTCCCATGTCATCAGGTAGGCGCCGATGGTCCCCTCCACCAAGTAGAAGAAGAGCGGCGGGATGTCCTTCTTAGCCACAAGGACGGCGCCGTAGACGGGTGCGCTGGCGGCAGCCATGACACCGATCCAGCGGTTTGTGGGCAAGGAAAGAAGACTCCCTCCGAGCGCGGCCAACGCCACGACGTGAAGTCCGGAATACACCAGGAATGGCGCGCTGGACCCCCTGCGATAGGCGAACCCTTCGATGTCAGAAGCCCGCCGGGCGAGGCTTGAGACGAAGAACGGGGCGCCGGCGAGTAAGGCGGCGGATGCAGCGAAAGCCCACTTCTTCGCTCTCCCGCGCGATGCACTGCCCGAGAATGTGTTTCGCCCAGAGACGATCACTCGCCCCGGCCCCGGCGCTCTTATCCGGTGCACGGTCCTGCTCCGGGACAGTGTTCTTGTCCCGAACAGTGTTCTTGTCCCGAACAGCGCTCTTGTCCTGAACAGCGCGGGCGAATGCGGCGAATCCCACGGGCACGGCGACAGTTCCCACGGCGGTCAGGTGCTGGCCAACAATCCATCCGCGCTGGCCAGCTGTCAGCATGCGCAGCCGCTCGGCGTCATCGGGCGTGATGTAAACACGGGAGACCGGCGAGATTCCGACGAACCACACCACCGTGCCGGCAACGATGACCGCTCCGGCACGGCGATAGGGATGGTTCCCGCTCATGGCAGCAAGGTTAGACCTGTTTGAGGGCCTTCTCCAGATCCGAGATGAGGTCGTCCACGTCTTCGAGCCCTACGGACAGGCGGACAACACCATCGGAAAGTCCGATCGCCGCCCGCCCCTCCGGTCCCATGGCCCGGTGGGTGGTGGTGGCAGGATGGGTGATGAGGGACTTGGAGTCGCCCAGGTTGTTGGAGATATCAATGACGGTGAGGCCGTCGAGCAAGGCGAACGCAGCCTCTTTGGCTGAACGCCCGGCCGAGGGAGACAGTTCAAAGGTCAGGACGGTGCCGCCCGCCTTCATCTGCTTCGCAGCAAGCTCGTACTGCGGGTGAGACTTCAACAACGGGTACTTGACCCAGCTGATGGCGGGTTGCTGCTCAAGCCACTCAGCGATCTTCAGAGCGGATGCCGAGCTGTGGTTCACACGCAGTCCGATGGTCTCCAAGCCCTTGGTCAGCACCCAGGCATTGAACGCGGACAGTGAAGGACCGGTGTGCCGCATGAGCTGCTTGACCGGGCCGTCGATGAATTCCTTGGTGCCCAGGATTGCGCCGCCAAGCACACGTCCCTGGCCGTCGATGTGTTTGGTGCCCGAGTACACAATCACGTCGGCGCCCAGCTCTCCACAGCGTTGCAGCAGGGGAGTGGCAAAGACGTTGTCCACCACCACAGTGGCCCCGGCAGCATGCGCCAGTTCGCTGACTGCAGCGATGTCCACGATCTCCTGCATGGGGTTGGACGGAGACTCGAAGAAGACTGCGGTAGTGGGCTCGGAGAGGGCTTCGCGCCACTGCTCCAAATCCGGGCCATCCACGAAGACCGTGTGAACGCCCCACCGCGGCAGGATCTCATTGAGGATCACAAAGCAGGAGCCGAACAGGGAGCGGGCGGCAACCACGCGGTCGCCGGCAGCCAGCAGGGCACCCAAAGCAGTAAAGACCGCGGACATACCTGACGCCGTCGCAAAGCACGCTTCGGTTCCTTCGAGCAGCCGCAGCCGCTCCTGGAACGTTGCGACGGAGGGGTTGCCGTAGCGGGAGTAAACGAAACGTTCGTCCTCACCAGTGAAGGCGCGCTCGGCGGCAGCGGCGGATTCGTAGACGAAACCGGAGTTCAGGAAAACGGGCTCGGATGTTTCCTGAAAATTAGTACGGTCAAGGCCACCGCGGACGGCCTGGGTGTCGGGGCTCCAACCGGCGGCGTCGGGATTGAAAGTCACTTACTCGGTCCCCAAATTCGTCGGCAGGCCACGGTTCTTCCAGCCGTTGACTGTGCGCTCGCCGTAGCGGTCCGGTTCTCCTTCAAAGCCCTCCAGGACGTTGTAGGAAGTGAAGCCGGCCTGCGTTGCGGCGATGGCGGCGGAGATGGAGCGCTGGCCGGAACGGCACAGGAACACCAGCTCAACGCCGTCGTCCTCGGGGGCCTGCTGACGCAAATCCTCGATGAAGCGGGAGTTGGGGATACCGCCGGCAAGGTTCCACTGAATGAACAGGGGGTCGTTCTCCGTGGCTTTGGTGTCCGGAATTCCGATGTGGGCCCACTCGCCCTCAGTGCGGACGTCCACCAGGATGGCGCCTTCTTCCAACTTGGCCCACGCATCCTGCGGGGTCAGGTCACCTGCGTAGCTCATGCGTGGCCCTCGAACGCTTCGTCGTCGTAGTTCTCAAGCTGGTCCACTGCAGTGGCAACTGCGGCATCGGCATTGGCGATAGCGGCGGGGAGCACAATTGCTTGGGCCACAATGACGTCCGTGCCGTTGAAGGTGGCTGCCGGGCTGCCATGGAGCACATAGCCCTCGGCGAGGGCACTGTGGATCCGCTCGCAGAAATCACGGGTGTCAGGGCCTGTAATCAGGCGATAGGAAAGTTTTTCTTCAGTGGGTTCAGGCATAGCTGGTGCTCCTCAGTCACGCTTGCAGTTCGAATTGTCGATACGCCGAGTAGTCACCTGAGGCACCCCGCCGGAGAGAGGGTTGCCGACCAGCAAGTCAGGGCTTTGCGCTGGTACTCATTACTCAAGAAAAACGTAACATCCACGGGCCTCGGGCTGCACTTGCGGGCTGTAGTCCGGCCGTCATGTTGCGTAATCGGGGGCAGCTTCCCTTATACGTGTTTCAGTGCACGCACTGCGGCGCCCACAGTGGGGAAGAAATGGTCTGGCGTAAACCGGGCTGCCGTGCCCAGCCGGATCAATTTGTCCTTTACAGGTCCCTTCAGTTCGGCGAACACGAGGTCCACGCCTTTGCTGGCCAGCCATTCGTCCAGCGTGACGAGGTCATCCAGTGCGGTGGTGTCGATCCCGGTGATGGGCTCTGCGGCGAGGATGACGTGCGTAATCGGGTGCGCAGTCTCCTCCGGGGCTTCGTCCAATTGCTCCCGGACAAAGGCCGCCAAAACCTGCCCGTTGCCGAAGAACAGAGGTGCATCAAAACGGAGGATCAGGAGTCCGGGGATTCGTTCGCCGTCGGGGTGCCGCTCGAGGTCGTGATAGCCGGGGAGCCCAGCTTCCGCTCCGAGTTCTGTCCGGTAGGGATCCCAAGCCCGCCGAACAAAGTCCAGAAGTGCCAAGGCTATGGCTACGACGATTCCCTGCAGCACACCCACGGTAAGGACGCCCAGGAACGCCGCCAGCATCACCACGGATTCGCTCCGGCTCAGGCTGAGGAGCCGCTTGACGCCGGCAGGGTCTGCCAGACTAATCGCCGCGGCGATAACGACGGCGGCCAAGGTCGCCGAAGGGAGGTACCCGGTAACTCCGGGAGCCAACAGCATGAAAGCCAGAACCAGCACCGCTCCAACCACCCCGGTCATCTGGGATTTGGCGCCGGCGTCCACAGCCACGGGCGTCCGCGAGGTACTGCCGGATATAGGGAACCCGCCCAGCAAGCCGGTGGCTGCATTGGCTGCCCCAAGGGCGGCCATCTCCCTGTTGCCCGAGACTTTCTTCCCTTCCTTGGCTGCCAGGGTTTGGGACAGGACGCCAGTGTCGGCGAAGACCATGAGGGCAATACCGGCGGCAGCCGGAAGCAACGTAAGCGCGTCAGCCCAGCCTATTCCGCCGAGTGCGGGCATCGGCAGCCCCTGAGGCAACACCCCGGTGACCTTGACGTCGTCGTTCAGGCCCCAAACAGCCGTCGCAACGCATGAAACCACCACCGCCAGCAGGACGCCGGGCACCTTCCATTTCAGAAGTTTGGGGATCCAGATGAGCGCGAGTGAACCTATGCCCAGCAGGAGCGCGGTGATGTTGACCCCGCCGCCCAGCAACCCGGTGGTGACCTTCGCGAGCTTTTGCCAGATGTCGCCGTCGGCCTCTACCCCCAGGAACGCCGGGAGCTGGGACAACGCCACCAGCAAGGCGATTCCGTTCAGGTATCCGAGCCTGATGGGTTTGGACAGCAGACCGGTGATGGCACCGAGTTTCAGGGCGGAGCCCGCGAGCATGATCACCCCGATCAACACAGCCAACAGCCCGGCGAGTGCCACCGATCTCTCACTGCTGCCGGCCGCAAGCGGAACAATGGCTGCGGCGATCATGGGGGCAAGGGATGAGTCGGGTCCCAAGACCAGAATGCGGGACGGCCCCACCACGGCGTAAACCAGCAACGGGATCACCGTGGCGTAGAGCCCGGTGACAGGCGGCAAACCGGCCGCCTGCGCGTACGCCATGCCGGCAGGCACCAGCAGGGCAAACAGTGCTGCACCCGCCACGGCGTCGTGCCGCAGCCATTCACGTTTGTACCCCTTGAGTGCCCAGACGCCCGAAAGGCGGTCCTTGGCAGAAGTGCGGGTGGCTGAACTCATACAGCGATCATTCCGGACCCATGGTGTTTGCGGAACAAGGGGAACGCTGTATGTGGAAAATGCCACCATCATGAGTCCGGCCCAAATGTGACGTCCCGGGAGCATAATTGACCCAGTACGACCCCCTGTAACTTCGCATGAAATCAGGTCGCGGTGAACGGACAAAGCAGTTCTACACTCAAGCCCATGCTGCACTTTGGATGGTTCGTAGGCCACGGTTTTGGTGTTCAGGGCTGGGGGACTCCCGGCTATGGCCTGGGCTACGACTGGAAGAAACCCGCCCTGTATCAGGAAGCCGTCCGGGCGTTTGAGCGATCCGGCTTGGACCTGTTCATCATTGAAGATTCCCTCACGGTTCCGGACACCTATGGCGGCACGGCCGAGGTGTCCCTGGCGCACGCGTCGTTCGCCCCGAAACATGACCCGCTGGCGTTGGTCCCCTACCTTCTTTCCGCCACTGAGCACCTTGGCATCGTCCCGACGGTCAGCGCCTCTTTCTACCCGCCCTTCACTGCCGCCCGGCTCCTGGCAACGCTGCAGCACTTCTCCGAAGGGCAGCTTGGCTGGAATGTTGTCACGTCCGGCAGTGACCTCGCCGCGCAGAACTACGGCTTGGACCAGCAGATTGAGCATGACCTCCGGTACGAGAAAGCGGAGGAATTCGTCGACGTCGTCAGGCGGCTTTGGCGCAGTTGGGAACCGGGCGCCGTGCTTGAGGATGTTGACGCGGGGGTGTTCGCGGACCACAGCAAAGTGCACCCCATTGATCACCAGGGTGACTTCTTCAAGGTCAGGGGCCCACTGAACACTGCGCCTTTACCCGAGGAACCTGTGCTGGTTCAGGCCGGTGCTTCTCCCCGGGGCAAGGCATTTGCCGGCGGCAATGCTGACGTGGCCATTGCGCTGGCCCGTGGCGTTGACGGGATGAAGTCCTACCGGGAATCCATTCGCGCAGAAGCTGTGAAGGCCGGCCGCAATCCCGACGACGTCAAGGTACTTTTCGTCCTGAAGCCCACCGTCGTTGGTTCCCCGGCCGAGGCCGAGGAGTTGCGGGCCCGGCGGCGGGAACTCACTCAACGCGACATCGACAGTCAACTGAACTCCATCTCCTACCTCTCTGTGATCGACTTCAAACAGTTCGACCTGGACGCTCCACTGCCTGAATTGAGCACCAACAGCAACCAGGGCACCCTGGAGCACTTCGCCAAGGCCGCACCTCCGGGTTCCACGCTGCGCCAGATCCTCCAAGCACGAAGCGGCGGCGCGGGCGACTCAATCATCGGCACAGCAGGCGAAATCGCTGACTACCTCGAAGAGACAGGGTCTGAGGTGGGCGGCGACGGTTTCCTCTTCTCCGGCTTTGTGGACCCGGTGACAGTGCACAGCGTGTTGGACAAGCTCACGCCCGAACTGCGGCGTCGCGGCCTGTTGAGGAAGAGTTACGGCAACGGCGGGTTCCGGCAGAACCTCCTGGACTTCTAATGGTGTCCGGGAAGCCGCGGACCTTGGTGATTGGTACATCTCCGGTGCGGGCTGCGGATGTGGCACTTGTCGCCGAGGATCCCGCGTTTCACGTGAAACTCAACCGGGATGCGTTGTCTTTGCTGCAAAAGTCGAGGGAAGTCGTGGAGCTGGCCGCGGCCTCCGGACAGCGCGTGTACGGCCTCAACACCTTGCTGGGCTCCGGCCGGGACACCGCTGTGGAGGAGAAGTCGCTCCTTGCCTATCAGGTCCAGGTGATCAGGTATCACAACAGTGGGGTGGGCTCGTATCTGGACCGTCCTGCCGCCCGGGCCGTGATCCTCACCCGGCTGATTGGGTTCAGCCGCGGCGGCTCCGGCGTGCGCCCCGGAACCGCCGAGTTCTATGCTGAAATGCTCAACCGAGGCGTGTTCCCCGCCATCCCGAGTGAAGGTTCGGTGGGCTCGTCGGACCTGACTCAACTTGCCGCCGTCGCCGCCGTTGCCATCGGGGAAGGTGAGGCGTTCAGCGCGGACGGCACCCTGATCTCCGGTGCCAAAGCGCTCGCCGACGCCGGCCTCCAGCCCCTTGTTCCCGCGCCCGGTGAGGCCCTCGCCCTGGTCAGCGCCAACGCATACTCGGTTGGCGCCGGAACCCTCGCCTTGCTGCGGCTGCAGCATCTGGCCGAGCTGGCCGACGTCGCACTTTCCCTCTCGCTTGAGGCGATCGCAAGGTACGACGGCGGCGGGAACCTCAGCCCGTTTTCGCCGGCAATCCAGGCGGCCAAGGCGGTGGACGGGCAACGGGACTCGGCGGCCGCCGTCCGCCGTCTGTTGAGCGGCGGGTGGCTGGAGGATGTTCGCCCCGAAGTGTCGGTTCAGGACGCCCTGTCATTCCGGGCCGCACCGCAGACTCACGGTGCCTTTCGGTCCCTCGTGACGCAGCTCGATGCTGCCTTGGAGGTGGAGCTGAACGGCCGCGGTGATAATCCGCTGGTTGATGTCGAGTCGGGTCACATGGTGTCCGGCGGGAACTTCCAACCGATGCAATTGGCTCTCGCGTTTGAGGGCCTGCGGCTGGCGTTGGCGCACGTGGGAATATCCAGTGAGCGTCGCATCGCCAAGTTGTATCCTCCGCAACGGGCTATCCGCGCCCGCCATCTGCAATCGGCGTCCTCCGGGGAGGGCCTGGCCCAGGAGGAACTTCCCGGGCTGCTCTGGTACTCGGCTGCCGGCCTGCTGGCCGAGCTTAAGTTCCTTGCTGCCCCCGCAACGCTGGGTGCCCCCACACTTTCCGCCGACGTCGAGGACCATTCAACGCTTGCTCCGCTGGCCTTGCAGCAACTCGAAAAGTCGGCGGAGGCCGCTGAAAAGCTCTTGGTGATCGAGGCGCTGACGGCTTCGTACTTGCTGCTTGAGGCGGGCGCCGCGCAGCCGCTGGGAAAGGGGACCGGCTTTGTGGTGGGCCGACTCGCGGACGTGCTCGCCCGCCGGCCATCGGCGCCGGACTTGGTGGAACGGGCGCGGGCGGAATTACGTGATGCCGTGGCCCGGGAATTTTCGGAGGCAGGGGAGAAGACGTGGTGAGTACAGTGATCCGCAAACATGGAGTGCACGCGGCTGTCTCCGTCCCTGACGGGCTGGATGTTTCAGTCCTGGACAAGGTGGGCAACACACCACTGGTGAAGTTGGAGACGTTGGGCCGCGGTCTGGGCAGCACCATCCATATCAAGCTTGAATCCGAAAACCCGGGCGGCTCCATCAAGGACCGTACGGCCCTGAGCATGGTCCGTGCGGCGGAGAAGTCCGGGGAGCTGAAGCCCGGTGCCACCATTGTGGAGAGCACGTCCGGCAATACCGGCATTGGGCTGGCCCTCATTGGGCACCTGACCGGACACCCGGTAGTGGTGGTTACCGGCGATACGATTTCCGAGGAGAAGCTCGCCGCGCTGCACAACTACGGCGCCCGCGTCATCCTGACCGACTGGAACGCGCCGTCGGAATCGCCGGAGAACGCCCGGGCTGTGGCGGCGCGGATTACCGCGGAGACACCCGGCGCGTGGCGGCCGATGCAGTTCGACAACCCTGCCAACCCCGCCGCGCACTATGAAACCACCGGGCCGGAAATATGGGAACAAACTGGTGGTTTGATCACCCACTTCGTAGCAGGCATCGGAACCGGCGGGACCATCAGCGGGAACGGCAAGTTCCTCAAGGAACGCGTGGCAGCTTCGCGGCAGGGCGGGCATCTGGAGGTTGTGGGTGCAGATCCCTATGGCTCCGCCTACAGTGGCGGACACCCAGGCGAGATCCTGGTGGACGGCGTGGGCAACTCCTGGCCCCAGTCTGAATGGCCCAAAGCCTTCGATCGCTCCATCGTGGACCGTTTCCTGCGCATCCCCAACGACGAGGTCTACACCACCGTCCACCGGCTCCTTGACGAAGAAGGGCTCGCGCTGGGGCCGTCCTCGGGTCTCGCTGTGGCTGCGGCCATTCGGGTGGCACGGGCGGCGCCCCACGGTTCCGTGGTGGTGGCCATCGCGCCCGACGCCGGAACGAACTACATGAGCAAGGCCTTCAACCCGGTGTGGCTGGCAGAGCACGGCATCCGGCTCGCCGCAGACACCCCTGCCGCACGCGAGTAGAACCCTCTCTCACGTCCCTCGGGCTTGGGCCGGACCCTCTCTCACGGCCCTCGGGTTTGGGCCGGACCTTCTCTCACGTCCCTCGGGTTTGGGCCGGACCCTCTCTCACGGCCCTCGGGCTTGGGGCGGTTCCTCTCACGGCCCTCGGGCTTGGGCCGGGCTGCTAGCATCTGATACTCCGGCCCGGCACTTTGCCGCCGTAAAATTGGGGGTTTTCTTGTTTTCATTGGTTGGTATTCTCTACACCCTGCTCATGGTGGCAGTCGGGGCTTTGGTGATTTACGCCTTGGTGCTCGCCATCATCTTCTTGCGCCTGCGCATTCAGGAGCTGAAACGGGGGCAGGAACCCCCGTTGCGTTAGGCTCCATGCATGCCTGAACAGAAAACAAAACCACGTCTGGCCGGTTATTTGGACAAGCAGCAGCCGGATCTTTACGAGACACTGAGCCACTATTCGCAGCAGTTGGTGGACGAAGCTGACCGGCTTGGCATCCCGCGCCGCACCCTTGAACTCATCAACTACTTGTGCTCGCAGATCAACGGCTGCGCCTTTTGCCTGGACCTTCACCACCGGCGGGCCCTGAAATATGGGGAGACGGAACAACGGCTGTCCCTCGTTGCCGTCTACAAGGAAGTGCAGTTGTTCGAGCCCGCTGAGGCCGTCGCCATGCAGATTGCGGAGCAGATCACCCGCATGAGTTCATCGCGGCCCAGCCCTGAGCTCTTCGAGCAGGCGCGCCAGCACTACAGCGACGAGCAAATCAGTGTGCTGTGCATGGCGGCCATTGGGATCAACGCTTTCAACCGGCTGTCCATTTTGAGCGAGCACCCGGTCCGAGCGGCCAAGAAGTAAGCTCAACCGCTGAAAGTGCGTGCGGCAGCCACCTGCTTTGGCGACGCGAGCTCCCCGGCACACCCCTTAGCTGGCGTGTCGGGGAGGTTTAGACATCAAAGCGGGTGGTGGCGGCCCGGCGTGGGTCCTGATGGAGGCCCGGCCGGCGTGGGGTCCTGACCCTGTTTCAGACGGGAACAGCCCTTGGGCAACCGGGAAAGGTTGCCCAAGGGCTGATCTGTCTCCAAAGAAGGTCAGGAACCCGCAGACCCGAAAAGCCCTAGGCGTTCACTGCCTTCTTGAGCGAGCGGCGCCGCCCGTATTTGAAATAGAAGATGGCGTAGCAAGCGCCCACGAACGGGACGCCGAACAATAGCGCCGCCACCTGGTTGGGATCGAACGCGATGCCGATCAGCGACACCACACAGAGGGCGAACGCGAGGATGGGCACCAACGGGAACAGCGGTGCCTTGTAGGGAAGCGTTGAAAGGTCCCCACCATTCTTGATGAAGGTCCGGCGGTAGATGAAGTGTGACGCGACGATGGACATCCACACACCAACAGTGGCGAAACCGGCCACGGAGACCAGCACCAGGTAGACGGTGGCCGGGGCAACGACGCTGCTGATCAGCGAAGCCAGGCCGCCCAGCATGCTGACGCAGAGGGCCACCATGGGGATCCCGCGTTTGGTCAACTTCCGGAAGGCCTTGGGTGCGTGGCCTTCGTCGGCCAGCGAGAAGAGCATGCGGGCGCAGGAGAAGAGCCCGCAGTTGCCGGCGGAAAGAAGGGCCGTGATGATCACAAAGTTCATGATGTCCGCGGCGTAAGGGATGCCCAGCATGGAGAAGACGGTGACGAACGGGCTCTCGTCCACGCTGACCTGCTCGTAGGGAATGGTGGCTGCGATGACCACGATCGCACCAACAAAGAAGATCATCAGCCGGATCACCGTGGTCCGCATGGCTTTGGGGATGTTTGCCCCGGGATTCTCGGTCTCACCGGCGGCAACACCAATCAGTTCGGAACCTGAGAAGGCATAAAACACCGCAAGGCAAGTGACGAAGACGCCTGTGAAGCCGTTGGGGAACAACCCGTCCGGGGTGTTGAAGTTCTCGCCAAAGGAGGGGAACTCACCAGGGGCCAAGGGGTGGAAGCCCGCCAGCGCGGCGCCGCCCAGGATGATCAGGCCGACGACGGCGGCAACCTTGATGAGCGCGAACCAGAACTCTGATTCACCAAAGACGCGCGATGAAATGGCGTTCAGCGTGAACAGGACGGTGGCGAAGATGAAGCACCAGATCCAGACGTCCACACCCGGGAACCAGCGTTGCATGAGTAGGCCCGCTGCGGTGAACTCGGAGCCTAGGGCCACAGCCCAGCAGAGCCAGTACAGCCACGCGGTGGCAAAACCCGTAGCCGGGCCGATGGTGCGCGCGGCGTAAATGTGGAAGGCACCCGAGACGGGGAACGCAACAGCGAGCTCCCCTAGGCATGCCATCACCAGATAGACCACCACGGCGCCAATGAGGAAAGCAATGACCGCGCCCAGGGGCCCGGCTGTGGAGATGGTGTATCCGGAACTAACGAACAGGCCAGAGCCGATGACGCCGCCCATGGCGATCATCACCAGGTGCCGGGCCTCCATGGACCGGCGGAGGCCTGTGGGTGAGGCGTCAGTCCGGGACTGCGCCTCGTTTGCCGATGCTTCGGCTTCTGTGGGGGAGCTGAGTCCCATATTCCCTCCGGGAAGTTAGCCAGCAAAGTCTGAAGTAGTACCAGCCGGACGTGATCCAACTAACACGAGTACAAGATTCATCACATGACGAATGAGCATTTCAAGCAGCCTAAGAAACGCGATTGAACGCGCTGACCACTCACGGTCTAGGGCAAGAAGTTCTAATCATTGAGTCATGCGAGCGATTACTCTACTTGCCACCTGCTAGGTTCCTTGCGGAGCTGCGTCAGCGAAAACTCCCGCAGCCCGCCGACTCACCCGCAGCCCGCCGACTTACTCGATGGCAGCAAACAACGCGTTGAGCTCGTCCGTGAGTTGCTTCCGAACAGCCGGAGTGCCGATTTCCTTGCCATTGATGTGATTCACGGGAGCAATCAAGCGGATGCTCGAGATGAGCCACACGGCGTCGGCGTCGAACAGGTCCTGGGGGACAAGCGGCCCGTAGCCGAGCTCCCAACCGGCAGCCTTCGCGGCGGCAAACAGCGCACCCTGCGAGGTACCGGGAAGAATGCCACTGTCATGTTGGGGCGTGATGAGCCGGCGAACAGTCCTGACGGAACCGTCGCCGTCGTCGATCGTTTCCACGTGAGCCAACAGGACCGTGGACGTGGGGCCCTCCAGGACGCGGCCGTCCGTGGACGTAAAGATGGCATCATCTGCGCCTTGCTTGTGGGCAAAGCGCAGCGCGGCCATGTTGACCGCGTAGGACAGCGTCTTGGCGCCCAGCAACAGCCACGGCGCACGCTCACCAGCTTCGGTGTCGAAGCCCCGGTCCAAAAGTACGACGTCGATGCCCGTCTCACGCTGCCGGCGGCTGCCCGCGGGCGAGGGCGAAGCCTGCACCCAGCAGGTAGGGCTGGCTGCGCCCTCGACACCACGGGTGACGATCAACTTGACCACAACTTCGTCCTCCTCCGGCGTGGGAGCAGGGTGGACATCGCGGAACTCGTTGATGGCGGTATCAATTGCCTTGCGCCAGGCATCCTGCTCCGGAAGCACCAGGTCCAGTGCGGCCGCGGAACTGCTTAAGCGGTTCAGATGAGCCTGCACCTTGCGGGGACGTCCTTGAACGGCAAGCAGTGATTCGAACACGCCGTCGCCACGGGTGGCGCCGAGGTCCGTGGCCATGATCTGGGGTTGGCTGGAGTCGGCAACGCGTCCGTTTTCAAAGGCGGGGTCCAGAAAAACCAGGACCGTGGGAGCAGGTGAAGTCATGGTCCCAGCTTAGTGCGGTGCCGTTGCCGATGACTTTGCCGGATAGGCTGAGGACACTGTTGTTCTTGGAGCGTGGGGGTTTGCAGGTGCTCTTTCCTTTTCCGTTTGGCCAGGAGTGGACCTGGTTACTGGGTGCGTGGGCCATCGCGGAAGTGGTCATGCGGATCGTCCTTCTGGGTATCATTCCCGGAAACAGGCGTCCCACCACCGCCATGGCCTGGCTTTTGGCTGTGTTCCTCATCCCTTCCGTAGGGTTCGTCCTCTTCCTCCTTTTCGGCAATTTCAAACTGTCCAAGCGCAGGCGTGAGCAGCAGGAAGAAGTCAACCGTCGCGTCCGTGCCGTCACGTCCGACCTTGCCGATCCGGTGAGCGTCTACTCGGGGCCGGAGTGGGTGAAGTCAGCGGGTGAGCTGAACCATCGCCTCGGTTCGCTGCCCATGGTTGACGGCAACAAGGTTGAGCTGATCCCCGGCTACCACGAGTCCATCAAAGCCATGGCCGAAGCGGTCAAGGGTGCCAAGAGCTACATCAACGCCGAGTTCTACATCATGAGCAGCGACTCCGTGACGGACGAACTGCTCACCGAGCTTGAGAATGCTGCTGAGCGGGGTGTCACCGTCAGGCTGCTTTTCGACCACATTGGAACGCTGCGGGTCAAGGGATACCGTCGCCTGATCCGCCGGCTCAAATCAGGCAAGATCCAATGGAAGCGGATGCTTCCGCTGCTGCCCATCCATGGCCAATGGCGGCGTCCGGACCTCCGGAACCACCGCAAGATCATGGTGATCGACGGTGAGATTGCTTTCACCGGCTCCCAGAACCTGATTGAGCCCTCGTACAACAATCCAAAACACCACAAGGTTGGCCGTAAATGGGTTGAGCTTATGTCCCGGCTCGAGGGTCCCATCGTGGCAACCCTCAACGTCGTCTTCGCCACCGACTGGCTCAGCGAAACAGACGAATCCCTGGAGGACCAGCTCCAACTGTCAAACCAGCCTCCTCCGGGCCGCGTCACAGCGCAAGTAGTGCCGAGTGGTCCAGGGTTTGCCACCGAAAACAACCTCCGCTTGTTCAACACGCTGATCTACTCGGCGCAGCACAGGATCTCCATCTGCAGCCCCTATTTTGTGCCTGACGATTCCCTCCTCTACGCCATCACCACCGCCGCGCAGCGAGGAGTCGAGGTGGAGCTCTTTGTGTCCGAAAAGGGCGACCAATTCCTGGTTCACCACGCTCAGCGCTCCTACTATGAGGCGTTGCTGGGTGCGGGCGTGCGCATCTACCTGTACCGGGCGCCATATGTCCTCCACGCCAAGCACTTCACTATCGACGACGAAGTGGCCGTACTTGGTTCCAGCAACATGGATATGCGCTCCTTCTCCCTGAACATGGAGGTTTCGGTGATGCTTTTGGGCGCCGAAACCGTGGACCTCATGCGCGCGGTTGAATCCACGTATCGCGAGGTGTCCCGTGAGCTTATGTTGGATGACTGGATGGATAGACCCCCGCTGGCCAAGTATGTGGATAACGTGGCCAGATTGACCGCCACGCTCCAGTAGTTTGTGTGCAGCTAACGCCCTTTAGAGACGCTCTTGGGGGCATTAGCTGTCCAAAAACTCAGTCCGGGAAGTCAGCACCCAGCGTGGACAGCACGCCGAAAGCCTTGGTCCGGATTTCCTGGTACTCGTCATCTGCCACGGAATCCGCGGTGATGGCCCCACCCACGCCGAGGGACAGGGTTCGCCCGCCAGCGCCATCCGGATTCACCACCAGCGTGCGGATCACCACGGCAAGGTCCGTGGCGGCATTCAGCGAGAAGTAGCCGATGGCGCCGGAGTAGATCCCCCTGGGCCCGGACTCGAGTTGGTCCAGAATGTCCATGGTGCTGATCTTCGGGGCGCCTGTCATGGACCCGGCGGGAAAGGCTGCGGCCAAGGCTTCCGCCCGCGGTGCACCTGGCCGAAGGTGGGCATCTATGGTGCTCACCATTTGGTGGACGGTGGCGTAGCTCTCGATCGCGCACAACCTGCTGACTGTCACAGAGCCCGGTATGGCGAAGTGGCTGAGGTCGTTGCGCAGCAGGTCCACAATCATGATGTTCTCCGCGCGGTCCTTCAGCGATGTCTCGAGGTCGTGCCGCAAAGCAGCATCCTCGGAAGCGTCAGCAGACCGGCCGCGGGTGCCCTTGATTGGCTCGGCGCGCATACCGCCGTCGGACATGATGCGCAGGAACCGCTCAGGTGACGTACTTGCCACCACCAATTCGCCGAACCGAAGGTAACTGGCGAAGGGTGCAGGGTTCCGGCGCCGCAGCGCCAGGTAGCTTGCCCACGGATCCAAGCTGCCGGCGGGGGATTCCAACGTGGTGGTCAGGCAGATCTCGTAGGAGTTGCCTTCACTGATGTGGTGCTGGGAGTGCGCGATCTTGCGCTTGTAATCCGTGGCGGAGTCCCGGCTGACGAATTCGGGAACCGTCCCCGAGGGGATTGCGTGGTGGGCGGCCGGAACGGCGGCCGCGGCCGCGACGGCGGCGGGGACGGCTGCAGCAGCCCCGGCTCCAGCAGCCCCGACGGCGGACCGGGCCTCGCGCAACCATTCCTCGGCGTCGGGCGCGTCCAAGGCGAGCAGCCAGACAGTCTGTTCCCGATGATCCACCACCACAGCCCGCCCGGCGAAGAGCAATGCTGCGTCAGGGGTATCGGAGGGGACGTCGTTCCCGCCGGTTTCGCGCTTGAGTTCGTAGCCGAGGTATCCGAGCCAGCCGAGCGTGAACTGGCCGTCGTAACCGCGGGGCGCGCGGACGGCCCGGCGGCCCCAGACGGAATCGAGCCAGCGGAAGAACGGCCCGGAGGTCCTGACGGAGGCGGAACCGGCGGTCACGTGGGTAGTTCCGGAGCGGTGCAGCACCGACTGGCCGAACGTGCCGCCGTCGTCGGCCAGGATGCTGAAGCGGCTGCGGGCCGCCGCTTGGGAACGGCCGGCGACGGCGGTGGCATTGGAAGAATCGAGCCACACGGCGTTCGTGGACTTGCCGTAGAGGGAAGAGAACAGAAGTTCGGCGTCCGGGGTTGCCTCCAGGCGCTCTGAGCGCAATTGCAATCCCCGCCGCGAACTGAGTTCAGGCGACAAAATCGAAGCAACTGAAGGCAGGTACATGAGGGCCTGCAGGACATCGTCCGGTGCGCTGCCGTCGGCGAGGTTCTGCACGCGGACGTCGGCGGCGCTGATCACCTGATCGGTGGAAAGCCACTCATCTTCCTGGGCTGCCCAGCTGTCCCAGAACGGTTCGTAGGTGCTTCCGTCACGTGTCAAAGCACGACGACGGCGATCGTCACCGGGGGATTCAACCCACACCACGGCGTCCAGCATGGAACGGGCCGCGTCCGCTGCCGCTCCTACCCCTTCAACAATCACGATCTCGGCGGGCAGCGTGACGTTCAGGCCGCCGTCGTAATGTTTCTCCCAGTCCCAGCTGGTCCACTCTGCGGCCATGCCTTCACTGAGAGGCTTCAGGACCGTACCGACGTAGCGCTCAATGCCGGGCATGAGGCCGTTCCAGCCGGGGTAGATGTCCTCCAGATGGAACAGCGAAACCTTGTGGTGCTGCCGCAACCGGGCCGCCAGTTCAACGGCCAGCGTGGTTTTTCCTGCGCCGGACCTGCCGTCAACAGCGATGATCACGGGTGCAGGGGTCATGTCATAGAGGTTACCTGCTGGGGCTCTTGAGATTTCCCGTCCTGGGACGCGGCGATGGCTGCCCTGACATGCTGAACGATCCCGGGAATGGCTGCTTTGACGAGCGTCCACGTGTTGTCGAAGTCTGTGTGGCCGCCGTACCAGGGGTCCTCGATGCCGAGGTCCAGGGAGCTGCGGCCTGCCATGTGGGGGTCGAAGCTGCGGAACATCTGCACTTTGTCCAGCGATGTGTGGTCCGGGGCTCCTTGCTGCAGCCAGCCGAAATGATCGACATCAAGTGCGAGTATCAGGTCCCTTTCGGCGTACCATTCAGGCCGCCATTCGCGGGCAACGTGGTCCTCGGAAGGAAGGTGATTGGCTGTTAGAACCCGCGCGGCGCGGGGGTCGATGGGGTGCCCAACTTCGTATCCCGTAGTGCCCGCAGAGTCCACCACTACAAGGTTGCCGAGCCCTTCCGCTGCGAAGGCTTCGGTGAGCATGAGCGCTGCCATGGGTGAGCGGCAGATGTTTCCCGTGCAGACCGTGATGATGCGGTATGGGCTCGTCGTTGAGTACATGAAGCAAGCATGGTTGATGTCACCCCTTCTTGGCTAGGGGAGGACTCGACAGGAAAGTCATTTTTGGTGTCGAATCTGTCACATATCGTGGAGGCAAGGCAGTAAACGCTTTCTATTTTCACCTCAACCCCACGCATGGTGGCTATCTTTCCGGCAAACTCTTGCTTAAAGTAGTAGTAAGCGCTTTCATTTTAACCCGTGAGGCTGGTCACAGCGGCCGCCCCGGACAAAAGGATGTTCCATGAGTGAAAGCCATAGTCATGTCCCTGATTCCCATAACGCCAAAATTTCAGGAGTAACGCCTTTGGGGCGGCACCAAATCAGCAGGCGGGGTGCTCTGGGGGCCATGGCCGTTGTTGCCGGAGGCATGATGGTGCCGTGGGCCGCGGCACCGGCCATGGCCGACACACGAACCAGCCAATCGCGCAGCCAGATCGTCACCGCGATGCCGGATTCCCATGTCCAGGAAGAAGACAGGCTTCAGATTTCCCTGTGCACCACCAACCTGCAGTCCACCGGCTTTTACCTTCCCGCAGGCGCGGCATTGACGGTGACCGTAAAGGCGATGACTGCTCCGGAGGCAATGCTCGTCATTGGTGCCCCTGACGCCGATGCCCGCCCGGAGTTCAAGAAGCCCCGTGAGTATCCGCTCAAGAAGGGAAAGAATGTCATCACCGATGCCGGGGGCGGCGTGATCTACTACAAGGTGCCCGGAGTCAGTGGCTACGTCAGCGCAACGCTGGACGCCGCTGCGCAGCCCATGCCGTACTTCGTTTACGGTCGCACCAACGAGCTCGAATTCCAGCGGCAACTCGATGAGCGTCCAACCCCGTTCGTCGAGCTGGTGAGCGCCCACGCCACTGTCACGGTGGAGCGGGCATCCGCTCTTCGATACCGGTCCGAGAATCACTCCGAGCTGATGGCCACCTTCGAGGACCTGATCTCCATCGAGGATGTGACCAGTGGCTACGACGGTTCCAGTCCCGTTCATGCCCGCCAGGCCCATCCGTACCACCTTGTGGGGTACCCGTCGGCAATTGCCAACGTGGGGGCCTATGCCACGCACGGCCATACTTCGTTTCCGCCGCCCATCCAGGACCGACTCCTGACCGTGGAGGGGCTGCGGATGCGGGGCTGGGGCATCTACCACGAGCTCGGTCACCAGCATCAGCAAGTCACGTACAAGCCAACGTCGCTCACTGAGGTCACGGTGAACGTCTACTCCCTTGCCGTGAACGCCAGCTTCGCCAAAAAGTACGGCCAACAGCCCCGGCTGCATGTACCGGATGGGGTAAGCGGACTGTCGCCGTGGGAATCGGCCGTGCCAATGATCGGCAGCGATGGGGTGGTGTACGGGACGACGTTCGATGGCATGGAACGGCTGGTGATGTTCGAGCAGCTCCGTCTGGGCTTTAAGAACTTCTGGCCGACGCTGCACAAGATCATCCGGGAGCAGCGCCCGCCGAAGGGTGACTACTGGGATGAGGTCTACCGGCTGCGCAACTTTGTGGTCTGGGCCAGTAAGGCGGCGAGAGCTGACCTGAGCGATTTCTTCCTCAAGTGGGGCTTAGCGGTGGACGATGACGCACGTGCCCAGATCGCTGCGGAGGGTCTGCTTCCACCGGCGAGTGATCCCACGTTGATCCGCGATGAAGCGCAGCTCATGCTGGCCAAGGAGATCCAGGCGCAAAAGTCTCTTGCCGCGCGCTCGCAGTTCGACGAAGCCGGAGCGCAGTAAGAACCTAGGCGGTGGCCGCCGGGGCGTTGAGAGGTTCCTGCGCTTCGGCGGCCAGCGCTGCGGCGGCCAGGTAAACGGTACGTACGACGGCGGCGCGTCGCCTTTGCGCCCGGCCGGGATCGTTGCCAGCCATGAGTCCGTCCAGCGCAGGGAGTACAGGGGCGGCGTCGCAGAGGCTCACGATGGTGATGAGGAGATCTCCCGCGTCTTCCCTGGAGACTCCGGGCAGGGCTGCGATGGTGCTGTTGACCTTTGACGCGCAGTTGGCCATCCGCTTGGGCAATCCCACCACTTCCGTGCCCCGTTCCAGGCCTTCCCAGAAGAGGAGGCGTGGTGCTGTGGCGTCTTTTTGGTGGTGGTCGAAGAGCCTGCCGGCGTAGTCCGCCATGGCTTCAGGCCCGCGGCCCTCGATGGGAACTTCGTCCATGAGGGTGCTGAGGGCGGCAACGATCACGGCGTCGAAGAGGGCATTTTTATTGCCGAAGTACTGGTAGATCCGTTCCTTGTTGACGCCTGCCTCAGCCGCGATGCGGTCGATGCGGGCGCCGGCGAGTCCACGTGTGCAGAACTCGGAGGTGGCCGCTTCGAGCAGCAGTCCTTTGGTTCGCTCTGTGTCCCATGCCATAGGGTCATATTACCAGTTTCCAACTAAGTAGTTGTAATTAATCGGCGGCCCGGTTATGGTGAATCCAAGCCAATTGCAACTATCTGGTTGGAGAATCACTTGACTGCCGAAGCTACGACTGAAATCGCCGCCGCACCGACGGCTGTGGCCACTGCCCATCCGAAAGCGCCGTCCGTTCACATGAGGGCCCTCATCACCTGGCTCGCCATCTTCCCGCTCGTGTCCATTGGGATGCTGCTGCTCGGCCCCATCATGGAGCCGTGGCATCCGGTCCTCCGTGCGCTGGTCCTGACCGCGTTCGTGGTTCCCACGGCGGTCTACTTTGTTGTTCCCCGCCTGTTTGCAGGTCACGGTGCCCTGAGCCGCAAGGCCGTGGAGCGCGCCGCCCAACGCGCAGCCCGCAAGTCCGCTTAACCCAAGTAGGTCGCAGATCAGGCCGTTCTCAACGCTCAGAACGGCCTGATCTGCGACCCAGTTGGGTGCGAGGCTGGGACTAAGCGGCCCGCAGCTTCTCGACGTCGGCATTGGAAGGGTACGCAGCCTGCGTGCCCTTCTTTGTTGCAGCCAAGGCTGCGGCTACCGAGGCAAACGCGGCGGCGTCGGCGAGGGATTCGCCGGCAGCCAGACGCGCAGCAACAGCGCCGGTGAAAGCATCGCCGGCTCCCGTCGTGTCTACGGCTGAAACCCGGGTGGGGGCAATGCGCGTGATCTGGTCTTCAGTGCCGCGCGCCAAGGAGTCGAGCACCACGGAACCTTGCGCCCCAAGTGTTACCAGTACACGCTGCAGACCGCGGTCGGCGAATTGGCTCCGGACGGGCTCCCAGGCCTCGGACTCCGCGTCGGCGTCGGGCACATCCGCTTCCGAGCCCAGGAACAGCGAAGCCTCGTGGGCGTTCACCAGCAACACATCGCTCAAGTCGGCCAAAATCTCCGGCACCTCCGCGTAAGGCGAGAGGTTGAGCAGAACTGTGGCGCCGACGTCGTGCCCTGCTTGGGCGGCGGCAATCACGGTATCGATCCCCACCTCGAGGCAGAGGCACACCACGTCCGCATCCTGGAAAGCGTCGGGCGCAACGTCCGCAGGCCTGAGCGTGCCATTGGCACCGGCCGAAATGATGATGCTGTTCTCGCCGCTCGCATCTACCGAAATGACTGCGACGCCCGTAGCGGCGTCGGAGCGTCGGACGCGGGAAACGTCCACACCGGCGCTGGCCGTCGAATCCAGGAGCATGGTGCCGTTGGAGTCGTCACCCACCGCGCCGATCAGGCTGACCTGACCGCCGAGCTTGCTCGCAGCCACAGCCTGATTGGCACTCTTGCCACCCGGATTGACGGCGAAACCGTTGCCATGGACCGTCTCGCCGGGTTGGGGGAGCCGGTCGCAGTAGATGGTGAGGTCTGCGTTCAGGGATCCGACGACGACGATTCCCGCCTTGGGTGCGCTGGTCATGCGGTTACCTTTTCGGTTTCGGTCACTTCTGCGTCCACCGGTTTGGGGATCAGGAGCGAGGCTGCGAAGGCTGCGAGGGTGATGGCCAGGCCAACCACAACCACCGTCAGGTAAGAAGCCTTGGCGTCATTGAGCGAAGCCGTGGCCACGAGGACTGCCGGAAGAACCAGGAAGCTCAGCCCGGCGCCAAGGTTGAAGGCGCCCGCGTTCATGCCCGGGAGGAAGCCCGGGTTGCCCTGCGGCGAGAGAACCACGCCCAGTCCGTTCAGCATGATGTTGACGGTACCGGCGTACATGATGCCCAGCAAGGCCGTGCCCACGATCATCATGGGCAGGTTGTTCAGGCCGAAGAACGCAATGATCGCCAGTGCCGCGAGGCTGCCGAGCAGGCCGATGCGCAGCACCTTCGTGTAGCCGAGTACCGGTGCGAGGCGTCCGCTGATCGGTCCGAACACCCAGCCCAGGAGGGCATACGGGGTGAGGATGATGAGCGACATCTCCGTGGGGCCCACTCCGAAGCCGGGATCTGCAGCCTGCACATAGGCCGGGACGATGCCGTTGATGACCGCGAAGATGCCGGTCATGGTCAGGGTGGTGGTCAGCAGCGGCGCCCAGGTGGAGCGCTGGCGGAGGTGCACAGTTTCCACCATGGGCTGCTTGGCGCGCTTTTCCACGGTCCAGAACGCAAAGAACGCGACGGCGGCAACCACCGTGAGTGCGATCGCCAGGGTCAAGGTACCGGCGTCGAAAGCCGTGGCCAGCTTGGCGCCTTCATTCAAGGCAGTCAGCAGGGCGCCCACTGCGATGACGATGAAGAACACGCCCAGCCAGTCCATGGTGGTGCCGGCTGCGGGCTTGCTTTCGCCGGCCAGGACGGCGATGAGGACAGTTGCTACGAGGGCCAGTGCCACCATGAGCCAGAAGATGCTGCGGAAGCCGAAGTTTTCAGCGAAGTAGCCACCCACAAAGGAGTCGACGCCGGCCACACCGCCGTTGACAGCCGTGATGAGGCCCATGAGGGTGCCGTATTTACGCGGGTTGCTGACTGCTGACCGGAGCATGATCAGGCAGAGCGGAACGGTAGGACCGCTGACGCCCTGGATGATGCGGCCCACGAAGAGCCACGTGACGTCCGGCGCCATTGCTGCGATGACGGAGCCGACGGCCATGAGGATCATCATGCCGACCAGGATCTTCTTGCGCCCCACGATGTCGCTCAGGCGGGGCAGGAAGAGTGAGAACAGGGCGGCGGCCGTGAAGAACCAGGTCTGGGACAGGCCGATGGTGGCCTGGTCCGTGTTGAGCTCGTTGCCCATGGTGACCAGGGCTGGGCTGAGCATGGAAGCGTTGAGCTGGAAGGCCACGCAGGCTGCCAGCAGGGCAACCATGAGGGCGGTGACGTTGCCTCGGGAGGACTTGGTTTCGGGGAGGGTGGACATTACTTTGCCTCTCCAGCCAGAACGGTCTCTGCGGTGGCACTGACTTCGGCCTCAGCAACGGCGGTGGCGTCAGCACCGGCGTCGAGGGTTGGTTCGCCGATCCTGACGATCGCGTCGGTGACCAGATCCCAGAACTTCTTGTGGTCCAAGTCCACAGCCACGGAGGTGTGGCAGTCCTCCGGCGCCGGGGCGCGGAAGTCAGCTACGGTCATGCCGAGGGTGAGCTTGCCCTGCAGCTCGATGTCCACGGGGACCTTGCGGGTGGTCATGACGGTGGGGTCGATCACGTAGGCAACGGCGCAGGGATCGTGCACCGGCGGGAAGTCGAAGCCCTGGGCGTCCTTGTACGTCTTCTGGAAGAAGTCCATGAGTTCCATGACGAACTTGGCCGGCTTGGTGCCGATTTCGGCTATTTTCCGGACGACTTCATCAGTGGCCAAGGCCTGGTGCGTGAGGTCCAGGCCCACCATCACCACAGGCCACTTCTCGTTGAAGACGATGTGCGCGGCCTCGGGGTCGATGATGATGTTGAACTCGGCCACGGCGCTCCAGTTGCCCACGTGGTAGCCGCCGCCCATGAGGACAACTTCCTTCACACGCTCAACGATGCGCGGCTCCTTGCGGGCTGCCATGGCGATGTTGGTCAGGCCCGCTGTGGGGACCAGGGTGACCGTGCCCGGCTCATGTGCCATGACGGTTTCAATGATGAGGTCGACGGCGTGGCGCGGGTCCAGCTCGATAGCGGACTCGGGCTGCTCCGGGCCGTCCATCCCGGAATCACCGTGGATGCTGGGGGCTGTTTCGATGGTGCGGACCAAGGGGCGATCGCAACCTGCGGCGAAAGGAACACCGGTGATGCCGGCAATCGTGGCCACTGAAAGGGCGTTGCGGGTGACCTTTTCCAGGGTCTGGTTTCCCACCACGGTGGTCACTGCGAGCAGCTCGATGTCCGGATTGCCGTGTGCCAGCAGCAACGCCACGGCGTCGTCATGGCCAGGGTCGCAGTCAAGAATGATCTTCTTGCGTGCCGGTGTCATGGTGTTGGGTTCCACGGTTCTCTCCACGTCATTGGGGCCTGCCTGGTACTTGCCCGGGGCAGGGCGCTAAGCATTCAGGGGAATTCTGGCACTGCTTTATGGGTCACGTCAAACGCTTAACGTCAGTCAAGTGCCGCCGCTAGGACTTCAACGTCAAGCGCTTGATGCCTTCTCGCAGGTCAGAGCGGTCTATGAACGCTACGATCGATGCATGGAATCCCTGGATCGGCGCCATGCCCGCGCGCCACGTTCGCCCCGAGTGACGGCCGCGATGGTGGCCGCCCGGGCAGGCGTCTCGACGGCGACCGTCTCCCTGGTGGCGAACGGCAAAACCCAAGGGCGGGTCTCCGAGGACAACATCTCCCGGGTCCGCACAGCCATTTCCGAGCTTGGCTACGTGGTGGACAGCATCGGCAGTTCGCTGGCCCGTGGCGTCAGCTCCATCGTCATTCTGGTGACACCCGACGTCTCCAACCCGTTCTTCGCCAACGTGATCGCAGGGGTTCGGGAGTCGCTCGGGTCCCAGTACCAGCTGCTGCTTTCCGTGACCGACGCCGGCGAGTCACCCCAGGCCGATGACGTCCGCAAGCTGCTGGCACTCCGGCCCGCCGGCCTGCTGGTGGGCGCTCCCAGTGCGGAATTCCTGGAAGACCTGTCCGCTGCAGGGCCCTTGGTGCTGCTGGACGCCCCGGGCCTCGAGTCCTACGCGCCGTCCGTGAACCTTGATGTTGCCCAAGGAGCCCGGGAGCTTGCCCGGCACTTGGCGTCCTCCGGGCACACGCGCGCCGCGTACGTGGACGGCGTGACAGGTACAACCACCTTCCAGCTGCGCCGTGAAGCTTTCTTGGACGAGGCTGCTGCGTGTGGTCTTTCAGTGGCCGACGGGCACGTCATCAGCACCCCGATCGACGTCGGCGCTGCCGCTGCCGCCTTCGCCGAAGCGTGGCCGGAATGGCAGCGCCAGGGGGTGAGCGCCGTCGTCTGCGGAACCGATACGCATGCCTACGGAGTGCTGCAGGAGGCCCGCGTTGAGGGGGTCAGGATCCCCGAGGACTTGGCGGTGGCAGGCTTCGATGATCTGCCCTACTCGGCCACCAGCAACCCCAGCCTCACCACAGTCCACCTGCCAGCGACGCCCCTGGGCCGCAAAGCAGGGGAACAGTTGCGGGGGCTCATGGAAGGCCTGCCGCTGGACGAACCACATGTGACGCTCGAGAGCTCGCTGGTGGTGCGCGGATCTACGTCTCTGATTTAGTCAGCGCGGCTGGCGGGGATTAGGGGAGCAGCGGGCGCAGCTGATCTTCCGGGACGGGGTTGGGCACCGTGAAGTAGATCTGGGGCGCCGTCATATCGCCCCAATCTTCCTTTTTCACCCTGACCACCGTTGGCGTTACTTCCGCTATCCGCACGCGCAGCCAAGCGCCGTCGTCGAGCAGTAATTCGTGCGGGTCGGCGAGATAGCGCAGCCCGAGCTCGTCAAGAGTTTCCTCCGCGCTCAACCAGCCCACAACATCGGTCCGTGGACGTCCGAGCAAGTCGATGGCCACGAACCCATCATCGACGGGCTTCATCCACCCCACATGCTCACGGTCATCCGCGCGTCGGTGTTCGATCCAGTCCGGTTCCATGGCTTCGACGGTAGCAGCCGCGTCTTGCTGCTGCGCCGCTGGGGCTAGTGAATGACGGCCAGCAGGATGCCCACGAGGACGAACAAGCAGCCAAAGATTCGATTGAGGATTGTTTGGCCGCGTTGATCGTGAGTGAAGCGTTGGAAGGACCTGGCGGCAAAAGCGAAGAAGAACCACATCACCATGATGTCGATGAACAAGACCGTGGCCGTCAGCACCGCGTACTGCTGAAGCAGGGGTTGGTCCGGCCTGATGAACTGGGGCATGAAAGCCAGGAAGAAGACGACTGCCTTCGGGTTCAGCAGGTTCACCCAAATGCCGCGCTGGAACATGGACAGGGCGGACTCGTTCTTCTCGCTTTCCACCTTTTCCTCGTCCAGGTCCGGCTTGCGCAGGAACTGCCGGATGCCCAGGTACACCAGATAGGCCGCACCAGCGTAGCGGATGACGTTGAAGATCACCGGGGAATTGGACACCAGCACGCCAACGCCTAAAGCGACGATGAGGATATGGATGACCAAAGCCACCTGCTGTCCCAGAATGCCCCAGATGGAGCGTCGGAAGCCGGAATTGAGCGAATTGCTCATGGTGAAGATGGCTCCGGCGCCGGGAGTGAAACTGATCAGGGTGCCGGCACCAACCAGGGCCAGCCAAAGTGAAAACTGCACACCTCAGCTTATGCCCGTGAAGTGGGTGCTCTGGACGCGTTGCTTCCTGACCTTGTCTGGCCTTCGAGACTACCGAATGCACCCGGAATGGGTTGATTTTGGCGGCTTTCCAGATCAAAGAGGGTCAGGAAGCAACGCTGTGGGGCAGACTGGTGCCGTGAGCGGAATCCCGTGGGTGCTGCACGTCGATCTCGACCAGTTCATTGCTGCGGTCGAGGTACTCCGTCGCCCTGAGCTGGCAGGCAAACCGATCATCGTGGGTGGCAGGGGAGATCCCACGGAACGGGCCGTGGTTTCCACCGCATCCTATGAAGCGAGGGCTTTCGGCGTCGGGTCCGGCATGCCTTTGAGGATAGCTGCCCGCAAAGTGCCGGACGCCATCATTTTGCCCGTCGATCAAGAGGCGTACCTGGCGGCATCGGAGGTAGTGATGGCCACCCTTCGGGGCCAGCCCGGAGCCACGGTTCAGGTGCTGGGTTGGGACGAGGCTTTCGTGGGCATCGAAACCGACGACCCGGACGCCTACGCCAGGCAGATTCAAGTCGCAGTCCTCGAACAAACCCAATTGCATTGCAGCGTGGGCATCGGAGACACCTTGGTCCGGGCAAAGAACGCCACGGATTTCGGCAAACCGGCCGGCATCTTTCGGCTGACCAAGGAAAACTGGCTCGACGTCATGGGCGACAAGCCCACCAAGGAATTGTGGGGTATTGGAAGCAAAGTGTCCCAACGGCTGGCAAAGCACCACATCACCACAGTGGCTGAGCTGGCAGCATGCAATCCGCAGGATCTCGTCCCGGAGTTCGGCCCGAAGATGGGTCCTTGGTACGCGCAGCTGGGACGCGGGGAAGGTGCCAGCGAAGTGGATGACACTCCGTGGGTGGCCCGGGCACATGGCCGCGAAACTACCTTTCAGCAAGATCTCACCGAGCCCACCCAGATCAGCGACGCCATTGAGGAGCTGACCGCACGTGTCCTTGAGGATGTTGCAGCGGAAGGGCGGCCCGTGATCGGACTGACCCTGAAAGTCCGCTACGCACCGTTTTTCACCAAGACCTACGCGAGGAAGATCCCCGAGACCTTCAGCCGGGAAGACGTCCTCGCGCAGGCCTTGGAATTGTCCGCCAAAATGGAGCCGGATCGTCCCATTCGGCTCCTGGGATTGCGGGCAGAAATGGCCATGCCCGAAGAAGCCCGAAAGGGACATACGCCGACGCGCAGCGGCTGGTGACGCCGTCGAACCTTGGAAGGTGACGCCCTACCAACGTTCGACGACGGCCCGGCAGCTACCAGCGCGGGTGAATCGCTTCGCGGAAGTAACGGTCGTAGATGTCCTGCACCCCGTCCGTGAGTCCGGCGCCTACAGCCTGCAGTCCACCGGCCTCAGCGTTTGCCGCTGCTTGCGAAGCGGATCGTGCACCGGGAATGACGGCAGTGACACCGTCTTGGGCGATGACCCAGGCGAGTGCCGCCTGGGCGGTGCTGACGCCGTCGGGCACTAGTCCGCTGAACTCCTGCGCGGCTTTGATGCCGGTTGCGAAGTCGACGCCGGAGAACGTCTCACCAACATCGAAGGAAGACCCGTCGCGGTTGTAGTTGCGGTGATCGTTTTCCGGGAATTCGGTGTCCGGCGTGTACTTCCCGGACAGCAAACCGGAGGCCAGCGGCACCCTGGCAATAATGCCTACGCCCGCTTCCTTGGCTGCGGGCAGGACCTCATCCAGGGGCTTGAGGCGGAAGGCGTTAAGGATGATCTGCACGGTAGCGGTGTTCCCGCGCTTGATGGCCTCCAGGGCTTCATCCGTTCGCTCGACGCTGACGCCGTAGTTGCGGATTGCACCCTCGCTGACCAAGGTATCCAGTGCGTCATAGACTTCGTCGCTGCTGTAGACGGACGTGGGAGGGCAGTGCAATTGAACGAGGTCCAGGGTGTCCTGCTGAAGGTTCCGCCGGGAGCGGTCGGTCCATGCCCGGAAGTTCTCCAGCGTGTAATTGCCGTGGACTTGATCCACGCGGCGGCCCATCTTGGTGGCCACCGTAATGTTCAGGTCCGGGTGGGTGCGGAGGAAACGGCCAATGAACTGCTCGCTGCGGCCGTCTCCGTAGACGTCTGCAGTGTCGAAGAAATTGACGCCGCTTTCCACCGAGGCTTCAAGGACGGCGAGGGCGTCCTCTTCGGTGACGGAACCCCAGTCGGCTCCGAGTTGCCATGTGCCCAGTCCGACGGTGGAGACGGCCCGGCCGGTCTTGCCAAGTATGCGTTGTTCCATGGATTCGACTATATGGGGTTATTGCTCATCCATCCGCGCTACTTTTCCCATGAGGTACTTCCGTTCCGGCAGGCTTCCGGTCTTCTTGGCGGCGGAAAGGTACGCTGCGCGAGCTTGGGTGTAGGAGCCGGACATTTCCAGTAAATGGCCACGCACTACGTCCAGCCGGTGGGTCCGGCCCAGCGCCGCATCCAGTCCAACCAGCAGCTCCAAACCAGCGGCCGGCCCATGCACCATGGCCACGGCAACCGCGCGGTTCAACGTGACCACGGGACTGGGTGCTACGGCTTCGAGGACCGTATACAAGGCAAGGATCTGCGGCCAATCAGTGTCGTTGTTGGAGGCGGCTTCGGCGTGAACGGCAGCGATGGCAGCTTGAAGTTGATAAGGCCCGGGCGCGCCACGCCCCAACACGGAGGACAACAGCGCAACGCCTTCCTCAATCTGCTCCCGATTCCACAGGCTTCGGTCCTGCTCAGCCAATGGCACCGGTGTTCCATCCGGGAGGGCACGCGCCGCCCGCCGGGAGTCGGTCAGCAGCATCAAAGCCAGCAGGCCGCTGGCCTCAAGCTCACGTGGCGCAACGGCCACCAGCAGTCGCGCCACACGGATGGCCTCAGTGGTGAGTTCTTCGCGCTGCAGGGAAGGACCCGAGCTAGCCGCGTAGCCTTCGTTGAAGATCAGGTAGAGGACGTGAAGTACGACGCCGAGCCTCGCCTTGCGCTCGGACGCCGGCGGCATGGCGAAGGTGGCTCCCGCCTTCTGGATGCCCTGTTTCGCGCGGCTGATCCGCTGTCCCATGGTGGCTTCGGGAACCAGGAAAGCCGAGGCGATTTCCGCCGTCGTGAGTCCTCCAACTGCCCGGAGTGTCAAGGCGAGTTGTGACGGCGCGGAGAGTGCAGGGTGGCAGCACAGGAACATCAGGGTGAGGGTGTCGTCGGCTTCTGAAGCGGAGCTGGGAGCGTAGTCACCACCCTTGGCAGCAACGCGTTCCTCGCGTGCCCGCCGGGCGCTTTCGCTTCGATAAAAGTCGACCAAGCGGCGGTTTGCGACGGCCATCAACCACGCCTTCGGGTTGTCGGGCAAGGCGGTCGGCCACCGGAGGGAGGCTTCAAGGAGTGCTTCCTGAACAGCATCCTCGCACGCATCGAACTGGCTTTGCGTCCTCGCCAGCACGCCGAGGACCTGCGGCGCCAAGGTGCGCAGCAGGTCCTCTATTGGTGCGGTGGGCGACGGATCCAGCTAAACCTCCGGCGGTCCATCCGGGATGGCACGAAGCTCAACAACCTGCGAATACTTCACAATGCTTGAACAGATCTCCACTGCGCGCTCCTCGCTCGCGACGTCCACCACCCAGTAGCCCACCAGCGACTCCTTGGACTCGGCGTAGGGGCCGTCAGTGGTGATGACGCCGTCGGGGGTCTGCTTGACGAGCTTCGCGGTGCTGCCGTCAGCCAGGCCGGCGTTGAAAACGAGTTCACCGGACTCGGTCAGGTCCTTGTCGATCTGGATCATAAACCCGATCATTTCCTTGATCCACTCCGGATCGGCGGTCTCCATCATGCCCTCGGCCGATCCAAACATCATGATCATGTATTTCATCTCAAAACTCCTTGTGAGGAGCGCCCTTTGTGGGTGCTTTCACTCATGGGTCGGAACTGCGGCGGGCATTTCTACATGGTGGGCCAAACTTTTTTGAAAAAGTTTTTTGAAGGAGTTCAGGCCCGGGCTATCACCTCTCCGTTGGGAATGAGGAAGTAGCCGTCATCGGTGGCTCCCCAGCGGTGCCAGCCCGCGGCGATCCGGGCGAGGTCCGCCTCGTTGGCGAAGCCGTACTCTAGGGCTTGCTCGGCGAAGGCTGAGTGCAACACCCGTTCGCTCCAGACCCGGGATTGCCATGACCGTTGCTGGGCGGTGGCGTAGAGCCAGTTGCTGCTGGTGGGTGCAACTTGGGTGAAACCTGCTTGTTGGGCCCAGGAAACCAGGCGGCGGCCGGCGTCGGGTTCTGCTCCATTGCGTCGGGCGATCTTCTGGTAGAGCTCCATCCAGTCGTCCAGCTCGGGGACTTCGGGGTACCAGCTCATGCCGTGGAAGTCAGCGTCGCGCACGGCAACGATTGCCCCGGGTTTCGCTACGCGGCGCATCTCGCGAAGGGCCGCGACGGGGTCGGTCAAGTGCTGGAGCACCTGGTGGGCGTGGACGAGGTCGAAGGTTTCGTCCTCAAAGTCGAGATCGTAGATGTTGCCGGTTTGGAACGTCACGTTGTCCACGCCGCGGTCGGTAGCCAGTTCGGTGGCTTGGGCGACGATGTCCGCGGACCTGTCCAATCCGATCACTTGCCCCGGCGCAACCAGCCCCGCGAAGTCGCACGTGATGCTGCCTGGTCCGCACCCAACGTCCAGCACTGATGTGCCGGGGGTGAGATGGGGAATCACGAACGCGGCCGAATTCTCTACCGTTCGTGAGGCGTGGGCCCGGACAACTGACTCGTGGTGCCCGTGGGTATAGACATCTTCAGGCTGCTGCGCGTTCATAGGGAAACGCTACAACTTGGAAGGTGGAATTAGGTGGAACGTGTCCCGTCGGCTTGGGTCGCTTCTTCGCGTGCGGCGAGAGTGGCCTCCACCATGTCAGTCATGAACCGGATTACAAGGTCCAGTTCCTCGGCACTGTAAGCGGACATCGCTTTGCCCATGCGAAGGGCAAGGGGCATGAACATGGCGCTTCCGTCCCGGTACGCCTTGGGTGTCATTTGCAGCTGGACTTGCCGGCGGTCCGTGCCAAGACGTTCGCGCACCACATGCCCGGAGGCGTGCAGGCGGTCAACCAATGCCGTGGTGGCGGGGGAGCTGAGCCGGAGTTCAGCGCGGAGGACGCCCGGGGTGACCACTTTGCCCGCTGCGGAGTGTCGCATGATCACGGCCAGAGCGTTCAAGTCGGTCCGGTGCATGTCGTTCCGGCCGCCTGCTGCGTCCACATAGTGGTTGGCTTCGAGGGTGAAGTCCTGGAGGAGCCGCACGAGTTCCTGGGGGGCCACGTTCTCGGGGCGGCTCGCGTCGGGGCGGCCCGCCTCGGGGCGTGGGACTGCAGGGTCCGACATATCCGCCCTCCTGCCAGCGTTGTCTCGTGATTACTGCCTTCCGGATATTACTCCCAGCCGTAGGGGATTCCGGCATCTGTAGTTATCAGCGCTTGGAATAGTTCCATCATAGAGATAATCTATGATGGAATAAAGCCCCTCAAGCATCCCCGTAGAAGAAGGACACATGAACTCGCAGAAGGTACCGTTCTGGCTTCGCTGGCTGATACCGGTGGTGCTGGTCATCACGTGGCTGGGCATCGCAGGAATTGGCGGCCCCACGTTCGGCCGGTTGGAAGAAGTTTCCTCCAACGACCAAGCCTCCTTCCTTCCCGCCGGCGCCGAAGCCACGGAAGCCGGTGACTGGCAGGCCAAATTCCGGGACTCCGAAGAGATCCCGGCAATAGTCATCGTCGAGAGCGATGCGTCCTTCACCCCGGCACAGCTGGGCGAAGCAGCCCAGCTGAAAGCCGACATCGAGGCACTTAAACTGGGGAGCGCCGTCGTCGGGCCCATCCCGTCCCAAGACGGCAAAGCCGTTCAGTTCGTTGTTCCCATGGCGTCCTCCGATGAGCTGCGCGAGAAAGTCCAGGAGCTGCGCGACGTCGTGCAGCCCGGCGCGCCCGACGGTATGAAGGCGTTCGTTACTGGTCCGGCAGGCCTGACCGCCGACCTCGTCAACGCTTTCGGCGGGATTGACGGCATTCTTCTGCTGGTCGCCCTTGGTGCCGTGTTCGTGATTCTGCTGCTGGTCTACCGTTCAGTGGTGTTGCCCATCGCAGTGCTGCTCACCTCGGTGTTTGCCCTCTGCGCCGCGATTCTGCTGGTGTTTGGAATGGCCAAGGCCGGCTGGATTCAATTGAATGGCCAGAGCCAAGGCATTTTGTCCATCCTGGTCATTGGCGCTGCGACCGACTACGCGCTGTTGTTCGTGGCGCGGTTCCGGGAGGCGCTGACGCACACCACCAACCGTACGCAGGCTGTGATCACGGCATGGAAGGCATCGTTCGAGCCGATCCTCGCCTCTGGTGCCACCGTCATCATCGCCCTGCTCTGCCTGCTGTTCTCCGATCTGAATTCCAACAAGGCCCTGGGACCTGTGGCTGCCGCCGGCATCCTCTGCTCCCTGTTCGCTGCGCTCACGCTCCTGCCGGCGCTCATGGCGTTGCTAGGCCGCGCGGCCTTCTGGCCCTTCCGTCCCAAGCTGCTGCCCGCCGACGAACGCGAACCGGAGATTGTCACCGGACTTGAAGGGCAAAAGGGTCTATGGCGCGCCACGGGTCGTCTGGTCTCCAAGCGGCCACGCGTTGTGTGGGTGGCTTCGGTCCTGCTTCTCCTGGCCGCCTCCACCGGGCTCATGCAGTTGAAGGCCAACGGGGTTCCGCAGACGGACGTCATTCTTTCGGCATCCGACGCCGTGGACGGCCAGGAGGCGTTGGCGCGCCACTTCGACGCCGGGAGCGGCAGCCCCGCCGTCGTGGTCGCCTCACAAGATTCAGCCCAGCAGGTCCTGGACAAGGTCAAAGCGGCCGACGGCGTGGGTGACGCTTACTTGCTTGCTGACGGAAATGTTCCCATCACCGGCGCCCCCGGCGCTCCCGCTGAGCCCGCGGTCCGCGACGGCAGGGTCCTCATCAACGCCACGTTGAACTCGGCGGCAGACTCGATCGAAGCTGAGGAAGCCGTGAAGTCGCTGCGCTCTACCGTTCGCGAGGTTGATTCCGCGGCATTGGTGGGCGGCGTGACAGCAACCGCTCTGGACACCAACACCACGGCCCAACGCGACCTGGTGGTCATCATCCCGATCGTGCTGGTGGTCATCCTCTTCATTCTGATGCTCCTGCTGCGCTCCGTGGTGGCGCCAGTGCTGCTGGTCCTGTCCGTAGTCCTGTCCTACGGCGCCGCGATGGGTGTCTCTGCATGGGTGTTCAACGGGTTCTTCGGATTCTCCGGTGCCGATGCCACGGTTCCGCTGTTCGGATTCGTGTTCCTGGTGGCCCTCGGCGTGGACTACAACATCTTCCTGATGAGTCGAGTCCGCGAAGAATCGCTGAAGCACGGGACACGTCCGGGAATCCTGCGCGGATTGGCCGTTACCGGTGGTGTGATCACCTCTGCCGGTGTGGTCCTGGCGGCCACGTTCGCAGCCCTTGGCGTCATCCCCATCATGTTCCTGGTCCAGCTGGCCTTTATTGTGGCGTTCGGTGTGCTGCTGGATACCGTGCTGGTGCGGTCGCTGCTGGTTCCTGCGCTGGCCTATGACATCGGCAGCAAGATCTGGTGGCCGGGGAAGCTGGCTCGTTCGTATTCAGCGGACGCGGTTGAGCCCCGCGAGGAAGAAGCTCCGGTGGGCCGATAATCGTCAGTCGATAGCTGGCGAGCGGCGCTCCAGCAGCAGGGTGTCGCGCCATTGTCCGGCGGCGGGTCCGGTGCTCACTCGAGCAATACGTTCCCGTCGCCCGACAATGGCAAAACCATTGGCCTGATGGAGCCAAAGGCTGGCCTCGTTCTCCGTCACAGCGCGGCCAGGATGCCGGCAACGTCGTCCAATGCGCCCGGGACCAAGGAATAGTAGGCCCACGTGCCGCGCTTCTCCCTGTGCAGCAAGCCTGCATCCACCAGGATCTTTAGGTGGTGCGACACCGTCGGTTGGCCGAGGCCCAGGGGCTCTGTGAGGTCACAAACGCAGGATTCGCCAGAAGATTCAGCCTTGACGATGGATAGCAGCCGCAGCCGGTTGGGGTCGGCGAGGGCTTTGAAGACCAGCGCCTTCCGCTTGGCTTCCTCGGCACCCAAGGCAGGCTGGCCCGCAGGGTCGCAGCAATCTTGCCCGGTGGCGGGCTCGAGTGTGGGCAGTGCAGTCATGCTCTTATTATGCCCGAACATTGACATTCATCAATGTATGGATTTAGGGGGGCTGATTCGTGGCCGCGTCTTCCGCACTGGCATTGGTGGCCTTACCGCCTACGACTTTGACCCCCTAGGACCGGGGGACGCCTGACGTCAGACTTTGACCCCCTAGGACCGGGGACGCCTGACGTCAGGTCAACGGCGCCCCGCAGGCGCCTCGTTCTGCTTCTGTTTGTCCAACGACCGCCGTACGGTTCTACGTTTCCGCTTCGGCGAAGCCTGCCCGGAGAAAGGCGGCCGGGGTTGGCCGAGCCGCGGGCCGCTCCAATATCGTCCTCCCAGGAGAACCCCTGCCATGGAGCCGTATGCCCATGCGAAGGGGATAGCTGATGGACCATTCATGCTGTCCAAGAAAGCTAAAAGGCCGAACCCGGTGACGGGTATGACCAGAAGCAGCACGTTCCTGACTACCAGCGATGGTGTGAAGCGGAAGAAAGCCCAAGCACAGATCAAGGCACCGGTCAGGACAGCGGCGGCTGGCGCCGTCGGAGTTTGGAAAGCGAGGTGGGCAATAGCGCATCCCAGCACGAAGACAACGCAGGCAGCATTGATCAACGCGATGTCCCGGCCTCCGGTGTAGCCCTGAACGTCCTCAGTTGTGCTGTCGCGTTGCTGTCGTTCTTCAGATCCCGGAGGTTTCTCCGACCACGGATATCCGCTGGCTAGTAATCCTGCCCAGAAACCCGCAAACGCTGAGCCGCCAACGGGAATCTCCAGAGCGTCCTGAAGCTGAAGCAAGGGGATAGACATCATGAACAATGCGCAGTGCATGACAAGGAATGCGCGGCCTGATCGCTTGACCACGCTGTACAGCAGGAATCCGTACCCTGTCCCCGCGATGAAAAACGGCGATGCCACGAGAAGGGAACTGTGGGCTATCCATACAAAAGCGGCCACGGTGACGGCGATCATCACCGCAAAGAACTTCGGACTGGGCCGCTGGTCCAACTTTTTCATTACAGAACTACCCCCTGGGTAGATGGATAGGTGCTACAGTGCTTGCTTTTGCTTCCGCTGAGTCCGTGGCTTAGGTTTCCGCTTCCGCGGCGTTTTGGCGCTTACGTTAAATGGTGGTCTCGGTTGGCCCAGTCGGGGGCCGCTCCAGTACCGTCCGCCCAGCAGTATGCCGCCGAGGGCGCCGTATGCCCATACATAGGGAAGAGCCGGGTGATCCGTATTGCCCGCCAGGAAGATCAACAGAAAGAACTCGATGGGTATGACCCAGAGGAGCAAGTTCCTGCCCTTTAGTGATAGCGGGAACCGGAACAAGGCCCAACCGCCAAGGGTGGCCCCGGCAAAAACTGCGCCAACTGCCGCAGTCGGCGCTTGCAGAACAAAGTGAGCCACACCCATTCCGAGGAGAACAGCCGCGCAGGCGGCGTTGATTACTGCGAGGCGCCGCCCGCCGGTGAATTCCAGGTCGCCTTTACCGGTGCGTTCAGGCTTCCTGTTCACCTTCGTCCCGGTGCGCTTTTCGGACCAGCCGTACAGGCCGGCGATTCCGCCGACCGTGAGGCCTAGGAACCATGATCCCGGCGCCGGGATCCCTAGCTGATCCTCGACGGCGATGAGCGAGAAGAAGATCAGAAAAATCGCGAGGAACATCACCGCGGATGCACGGCCCGATTGGATGACCTCACGAAACATGAGAAACGTGTAACAGGCCGCCAATGTGAAGATCACGGACGCCCCAAGGAGTGAATCCCAGGCCAAAGCCAGGAACACTGTAGTCATCACAGCCGCAATTAGCAGGTTTGAAATCTGTTCAGCCCGCTGCTTATTCCTTTTCTCCACTTCAGCATTACCCCCGGGTACAAGGGTAAATCACACCTGCTTGTCCACTGTGTGGGGCACGACGATATCCTCCACGGCGCGTGAACCAGTGGGGAAAAGCATCAAAAGAAGGCTGAGGCCAACGGCTGCCCCGATTAATTGAGCCAGAACAAACCCCGGCGCGGATCCGGGGGAGATGCCTGCGAACGTGTCGCTGAAGATTCGTCCTACAGTCACTGCAGGGTTCGCGAAGGACGTCGAGGACGTAAACCAGTAGGCGGCACCGATGTAGGCACCCACAGCAGGAGCAGCGAGGTGACCCCGCTTGGTGGCGGCCAGGGAGAAGATCAACAGGATGAGCCCGGCGGTGGCGACTACTTCTGCGAGCAGGTGACCCGGGGTGGCGCGGTCCTTGCCGGAGATCGACGTTTGAACCTCAAACATGGCGTTCGCGAGCACGCTGCCGCCGATCGCGCCCACGGTCTGTGCCACAACGTAGGTGCCCAGTTCCGGCAGTGTAAGTCCATTGCCGTTACGCCTGCCTAAGATCCAATCCGCCAGGGAAACAACTGGATTGAAGTGCGCGCCGCTGACTGGACCGAAGACGAGTATCAGGACCGTTAGGCCCAGCACAGTGGCGGTGCTGTTCTGAAGCAACTGCAGGCCAATGTCGTTGGGGGAGAGTTGCTGCGCGGCGATGCCGGACCCGACGACGATTGCGACGAGCAGGCAGGTGCCCAGTGCTTCGGCTAGGGCGCGGCGCCACAACTGGGGCGGGTGTGAAGTCATGGCATTAGCTTGACTGATGAATTTAGTTCAGTCAAAATTGAATCAATGGATATTGAACAAGCTCCCAGTCTGCTGGAAAGGGCCGCCAAGTATGCGGCACTGGCTGATCCCGCGCGGCTGCGGATCGTGGACCTGCTGACCTTGGGGGACTTGTCCCCTACGGAGCTGCAGTCAGAGTTGGGCATGCCCGCGAATCTGCTGTCGCACCACCTGCGGTCCATGGAGGATGCCGGGCTGGCGGTCCGGCATCGCTCGGAGGCCGATAGGCGGCGCAGCTATGTGCGACTGGCGCCCGCCGCATTGGAAGGGCTTATTCCCGGGCGCGAGCGCGGAGCGCGGCGGGTGCTGTTTGTCTGCACCCGCAACAGTGCTCGCTCGCAACTGGCCACGGCGCTGTGGCAGACGGCCAGCGACATCCCCTCGGCGTCAGCCGGAACGCACCCGGCTGAGCATGTGGCGCCAGGCGCTGTAGATGTTGCGTTCCGCCATGGCTTGGACCTTGAAGGCTGCAAGCCCCGCCTCATCGACCAAGTGGCACGCGAAGAGGATCTGTTGATCACCGTGTGCGATAACGCCCACGAGGAACTCCCGGGGCTGCGCGGTATTCACTGGTCCATCCCGGACCCGGTTCGGCTGAACAGCAAGGAGGCGTTCGAGGATGCGTTTGCCGACATTTCACGTCGCGTCCACGATCTCGCCCCCCGCCTGAGTGCTGCCTAGGCCTACAATTTTTTCGTATATTGACAATCATCAATCTATAGCCGGATACTCAATGCATCGATGGATATCAATATCAAACGTCTCAGCATTTGGTGCGGCACGTTTCCCAACCAGCCCAGTCCAACTGATTCAGGAGAACCCCAGTGAGCACCGAAACCGTCAAGAAGCCCTCCGTTCTGTTCGTCTGCGTCCACAACGCGGGGCGATCGCAAATGGCAGCCGCTTTCCTGACCACACTCTCTGAAGGTGCCATCGAGGTCCGCTCGGCCGGCTCGCAGCCTGCAGACAAGGTCAACCCTGCTGCCGTTGAGGCGATGTCCGAACTGGGCATCGACATGTCCGCCGAGATCCCCAAAGTCCTTACCACCGAGGCCGTCAAGGAATCCGACGTCGTCATCACCATGGGCTGCGGCGACGAATGCCCGTACTTCCCCGGCAAGCGCTACGAGGACTGGGTTCTTGAGGATCCCGCAGGCCAGGGCGTTGACGCCGTACGACCCATCCGCGACGAGATCAAGACCCGCATCGAGGCCCTGATCGCGTCGCTGGTCCCAGCCGCCAAGTAACCCAACTACACACCCAGGAGCGACCTTCGTGAGCACCGAACAGCTGATCATCATCGGGTCCGGCCCTGCCGGCTACACGGCGGCCATCTATGCTGCCCGCGCGGGTCTTAACCCCTTGGTTCTGGCCGGTTCGGTCACGGCCGGTGGTGCCCTGATGAACACCACCGAGGTAGAGAACTTTCCGGGCTTCCCTGGCGGTATCCAAGGCCCCGAGCTCATGGATGGGCTTCAGGAACAGGCCGAAAAGTTCGGCGCGCGAATAGTGTTCGACGACGTCACTGAGGTTGATCTGAAGGGTCACCTCAAGCGCGTGGTCACCGGAGCAGACGAGACTCACGAGGCTACTGCGGTTATCCTCGCCACAGGCTCCGCCTACAAGGAGCTGGGGCTGCCGGAAGAGAAGAAGCTTAGCGGGCACGGCGTGTCCTGGTGCGCCACTTGCGACGGCTTCTTCTTCCGCGAGCAGGACATCATTGTGGTGGGCGGCGGCGACTCAGCCATGGAGGAAGCGACGTTCCTGACACGATTCGGAAAGTCCGTCACCGTGGTGGTGCGGAAGGGCGAGCTCCGGGCTTCACGCATCATGGCCCAGCGCGCCAAAGACAATCCCAAGATCACGTTCGCCTGGAATTCGGCAATCACCGCCATCCACGGAGACGCCAAGGTCACTGGCGTGACGCTCAAAGATACCCGGACCGGCGAAACGCGGGAGCAGGCAGCAACCGGAATCTTCGTGGCAATCGGCCATGTGCCTCGAACGGAACTGGTTGAAGGACAGATTGACCTCGATGCCGAGGGCTACATCAAAGTGGACGCGCCCACCACCTGCACCAATATTTCCGGTGTCTTCGCGTGCGGCGACGCCGTGGACCATCGCTACCGCCAGGCCATTACTGCCGCAGGTACGGGATGCTCGGCTGCCTTGGACGCTGAGCGGTACCTGGCGGCACTGGACGATGCAGACAGCATCGCCACGGCATTGGTTGAAGAGCCCACCCACTTCTGAGAATTACCCACTAACTTCCAGGAATTTGCCCAGCGGAGGAACGAGTAACCCATGCATGAGAACTTTCCCGTGGCCGTCATCGGTGCGGGCCCTGTCGGATTAGCCGCAGCAGCCCATTTGCTGGAACGCGGAATGGAGCCGGTGATCTTCGAAGCCGGTCCCACCGCGGGTGCAGCCATGGAGCAGTGGCGCCACATCCGGTTGTTCTCTCCGTGGCGGTTCAACCTCGACGCCGCGGCCGTCCGGTTGCTCACGACCACAGGCTGGGAGTCGCCTCGGTTGACGGCTTTGCCTTACGGCGGGGAAATCATCGACCACTATCTGGCTCCCTTGGCGGCAACGCCGGAGATTGCCTCCCGGCTCCACGTGAACGCCAGGGTCTTGGCCGTCACCCGTCAGGGCATGGACAAGACCCAGGTGCGCCACCGGGATACAACACCGTTCATTATTCGCGTTGAGCAATCTGCCGGGGAAGTGCGCGATTACACGGTGTCAGCTGTCGTCGACGCCTCCGGCACGTGGTCCACCCGAAATCCCCTGGGAACGTCCGGTCTGCCGGCAATTGGAGAAGACCAGGCAGCAGGCAGGATCTCGCCACCGTTGCCTGACGTTGCCGGGCGGGACCGCGCTGCCTTCGCTGGCCGACGCGTTTTAGTGGTCGGGGCAGGGCACTCCGCAGCGAACACCCTGATCAGCCTTTCGGAACTGGCTAAGCAGGAGCCGGAGACACGCATCATGTGGGCTATACGCGGAGCTTCGCCGGACAAGGTCTACGGCGGCGGCGATGCAGATGGTTTGCCTGCGCGGGGACAGCTCGGTTCCAGGCTTCGCCGGCTGGTGGACTCGGGCCGGATCGAACTACACACGGGTTTCGGTATCAGCACGCTGAAAGACTCGGAGCGAGGCGTCACCGTAACCTCCGGCGACGGCCGCGCTGTGGTGACGGACGTCGTCGTGCCTTGTACGGGCTTCCGTCCTGATCTCACCATGCTCCGGGAGCTCCGCCTCAATCTGGACCCCGCCGTCGAGGCTCCTACGGAACTCGGGCCGCTCATCGATCCCGAGTTCCACTCCTGCGGCACCGTTCCGCCCCATGGGGCCACAGTGCTCGCCCACCCGGAGAAGGATTTCTACATTGTGGGCATGAAGTCGTACGGCCGTGCGCCCACCTTCTTGCTGGCAACGGGTTACGAGCAGGTCCGGTCGGTGGCTGCGGCACTCGCAGGGGACTACGTTGCAGCGGACACGGTTCACCTGGAGCTTCCGGAAACCGGAGTGTGCTCATCCGATTCCGGCACCAGTTGTGATGTACCCGCGCTCGTGTCGCCGACGGCGGAGGCAACGGACGGGTGCTGCGCTGCTCCCGAGCCAGTGTTGATCGGGATTCCCACGGGACTGGCACATGGCCGTTCGGGCGAAAGCTAGGCCCATTTCAGCCGGATTGCCCAGCGTTCGGTCGGGGTGCCTAAGAACTACTTTTCGGTATGCCTAACTTTCCGCTATCCTCATATCAGAATGCCCCGATGACGAGGATGACCATGGCTGCGCCAACACTCGAAACCCGTCGTGCGCCGCGCAAGGCGTGGTCACGGCTCCTGCTGCTGGGCCCGGCATTCGTTGCCGCCATCGCCTATGTAGATCCCGGAAACGTAGCGGCGAACCTAACGGCCGGCGCCAATTACGGGTACCTGCTGGTCTGGGTGTTGGTGGTAGCCAATGCCATGGCCGTCCTGGTGCAGTATCAATCGGCCAAATTGGGCTTGGCGACCGGAATGAGCCTCCCCGAAATCCTTGGCAAGCGGCTGGGAGACAAGCGCCGTCGGCTGTATTGGGTGCAGGCTGAGATTGTTGCCGGTGCCACGGACATGGCCGAGGTCATTGGTGGGGCGGTGGCGTTGAACCTGCTTTTCGGACTTCCGCTGCTTGCCGGGGGAGTCATCATCGGTGTGGCGTCCATGTTGCTCCTGGCGCTGCAGTCACGCCGCGGGCAGCGGTCCTTCGAGTACGCCATCCTGGTGCTGCTGGGTGTCATTGCGGTGGGATTTGTGTCGGGGTTGTTCGTTAACCCGCCGGACGCCGGAAGTGCCCTGGCTGGGCTGGTGCCCCGCTTTGAGGGCACGGACACTGTCCTGCTGGCCGCGAGCATGCTCGGAGCCACCGTGATGCCCCATGCCATCTACCTCCACTCGGCCTTGGCCCGTGATCGTCATGGTTTTTCGGAGGATCCCGCCGTTCAGACCCGGCTGATCCGTGCAACACGCTTCGACGTGGCGGGCGCTCTGTTGTTGGCCGGCGTCGTGAATATTTCGATGCTGCTGCTTGCCGCTTCCAGCCTGCGTGGCATCGAGGGGACAGACACCATCGCTGGCGCACACGCTGCAGTGACGTCGGCGCTGGGGCCGGCCATCGGCGTCATCTTCGCCATCGGTTTGCTTGCCTCCGGCCTGGCCTCGACCTCGGTAGGCTGCTACGCCGGAGCCACCATCATGGGTGGACTGCTTAAAGTCCGCATCCCGCTGCTCACCCGTCGGGTCATTACGCTCATTCCAGCATTGGTGATCCTGGGCGCGGGCATCGAGCCGACCCTTGCGCTGGTCCTGAGCCAAGTGCTCTTAAGTTTCGGCATCCCCTTCGCCCTGATCCCACTGATTCGTCTCACCGGCAAACGGGAAGTGATGGGTATCCACACAGATTCCAAAGCCCTGAAAATCGCAGGCTGGACCAGCGCCACCTTGATTGTGGGACTCAATATCGTGCTCATCACGCTGACTCTTTCCGGCCAGTCCTGATCTGCCGGGCAGCAGCAGCTTCTATTGGGCGGCTTCGTCCAGCAGCTGACGGAACTGTTCCTCTGTGTCCAGGGTGAGTTTTTCGCCGTCGAGGAAGAACGTGGGGGTCCCGGTGACGCCCAGGGCGTTGCCGTCACTGGCGTCTTTCCGGATACGCGCTTGGGTTTTTTCGTCCAGGACGCTTGCGTCGTATTTCGCCATGTCGAGGCCGAGGTCCTGTGCGTAGCCGCGGAACGTAGCAGCCTGCGAGTCCGACTTTTCGCCCCACTGCGGCTGGGTTTCGAACAACTTGGCCACCATCGCCTCGTACTTGCCTTGCTGTGCTGCGGCTTCAACGGCCAAGGCAGCGGTCCCGGAGTTTCGGTGTCCCGGGAGGGGAAAGTAGCGCTGGACGAACGTGATTCGATCCCCATATTCCGTTTTCAGTTCCTCCACCAATGGGTAGGCGGCACGGCAGGATTCACATTCGAAGTCCAGGAACTCCACCAGTTGCGCCTTCTCAGTGGCAGGATTGGTGATCCGATTGCTGTCTTCGCGGACCAGCTGCGCCCCGCCTGCAGGCACAGCGGGGGTTGGTTTAGTGGCCGTGATAACGGCGAACCAGATGGCTCCTGCTGCAACAACAGCCGCGATCAGGATCCACAGGATGGTGCGTACCTTCTTAGCGGTATCCGCGGGCTGGGGTGTTGGTGGTGCTTGTGTCATCAGGGCTGGTTACTTTCCTGGTCGCGGTGGGCGGCTGCCTTGAATGTACGGGGTGGTTGTTCCACCGACTGGCAGCAGTCGTCGGGGGCCACTTCATGGGGTGTGGTGTCAGCGCCGGGAACGTTGCAGCAAACGTCCCCCCGCCAGGCGTTCAGGCCTTCGCGGACGGCGATGGCGGCTATGACCAGGGCAGCGCCGGCATCGGCCCACCACCAGCCGAGGGTGCTGTTCAGTACCAGGCCGATCAGCAGCACGCCAGAGAGGTACGTGCACAGCAACGTCTGCTTGGAGTCCGCCACTGCGGTTCTGGAGCCAAGTTCCCTGCCGGCCCGGCGCTGGTAGTAGGAAAGGACCGGCATGATCGCGAGGCTCAAGGCCGCGATCACAATACCCGGCGTGGAATGCTGGGCCTCGCCACCGCCGGTGAGCGACCGTATGGCGTCCATAGCGACAAACGCCGCGAGTGCGAAGAACGAGACGGCGATGATGCGCAGCGTCAGGTGTTCACGTCGTTCGGGATCCTTGGCGGAGAACTGCCAGGACAATGCCACAGCGGATGCGACTTCCACAACAGAGTCCAGGCCAAAACCGATCAGGGCTGAGGAATCGGCAACGCCACCGGCCCAGAGCGCTGCGACGGCTTCGACGATGTTGTAGGTAATGGTCGCCGCGGCGAATAACCGGATACGGCGCATGAGAACAATCCGGCGATCCACTGTGAGCAGGTGCAAAGGGGCGCTCATGCCACGCAGGTCCCATCCGGCGCGCAGCAGGCAGGATCCACAGCCAACACCACGCCCAGCAAGTCTTTGATCGCGTGACCCAAACGGGCGTCGGCCAATTCGTAACGCGTCCGCCGACCGTCAGGAACGGCAACCACCAGACCGCAGCCGCGCAGGCAGGTCAGATGATTGGACATGCTTTGGCGGGATACTCCCACCGAGTCCGCTAAGTCCGAGGGATACGACGGCGACTCCGCGAGGGCAAGCAGCACTTGGGCGCGGGTGGGGTCTGAGACCGCGTATCCAAAGCGGGCCAGCACTGGCGCATGCGTGATGGTTTCCATGAACCCAAAGTACAGTTTTGGATGTATACACGCAATCCTGTACTCCCGCTAGCAGGGGTGAGCTGCGACGTACCGCAGGTGCCCCGCGGTGACAGGTCAGGCGCTGACCGTGTTCCGTTCGCGATACCCATCCGCGGCGTAGACACCGAGGACCCGCACCTCAGTGGTGAAGAACTCCAGTTCCTCCAGCGCCCGGCGGAGTCGGGCGTCCTCAGGGTGGCCTTCGACGTCGGAAAGGAACATCGTGGCGGCGAATTCGTCGCCCACCATGTAGCTCTCCAACCTCGTCATGTTGAGCCCGTTGGTCGCGAAACCGCCGAGCGCCTTGTAGAGGGCGGACGGGACGTTGCGGACCCGGAACACGAAGCTGGTGATAGCTGGACCCGGAAGTTCTTCCTTCGTGGGCAGCTCACGTTCGCGGGCCAGGACAACAAAGCGCGTGGTGTTGGTGGGATCGTCTTCGACGCCGGAGGCCAGGACATCCAAACCGTACAGTTGGGCGGCAAGCGGCGGAGCGAGCGATAGCTTGCGGGGATCGTTCCAGTCCCGGACTTCACGGGCCGATCCAGCGGTGTCACCGGCGATGACGGGCTTGAGGCCGGCTTCGCGGATGATCCGGCGGCACTGACCCAGTGCGTGGATGTGGCTGTGAACCTCAGTGGCACCCTCGATGGTGCTTCCCGGAATGCCAAGAAGGTCAAAGCGGATGGGCAGGAAGTACTCGCCCACGATCTGCAGCTTCGACTGGGGAAGCAGGACGTGGATGTCCGCTACACGTCCGGCGATAGAGTTCTCGATCGGGATCATGGCCAGATCCACTTCGCCGGTGGACACCAGCTCAAACGCGTCCTCAAAGCTCGCGCACGGAACGCTTTCGAGCTCGGGGAACATTTCCTTGCACGCGAGATCCGAATTCGCTCCGGGCTCACCTTGGTACGCAATCTTCTGGGCCATGATGCTCATGCTTACACGCGGAGCGCCCGGCAACCCAACCGCGTCCATCCTGTGACTGGACAAGTGGGATCCGCCTTCTCTAGGTTCGGGGAAAGGATTGGGGGCGGCCGATGACGACTGCGGCAACGGTTCAAGGGAACAACGCAAGCGCTGTCAACGAGCAGCGGATTGCACGGTTTGCGGGCACAACTATCGGACTCGAAAGTAGGTGACAGATAACGTCGCTGTGAGTGCTCATTGCGACGTTATCTGTCACCTAGTTGGGTAAGCGGAGCGGGGGTTTAGCCGTTGATGATCTGCGGGACGCCCAAAGCCTTGAGGCCTTCGGCGCCGAACTCGAGGCCGTAGCCGGATTGCTTGGCGCCGCCGAATGGGATGCGTGGATCAACTGCGCCGTGCTTGTTGATCCATACGGTTCCGGCCTGGATGCGGGAGGCGACCTCGCGCGCGGCGTTCAGGTCAGAAGACCAAACTGAGGCACCCAGTCCGACGTCGAGCGCGTTTGCCTTGGCGACTGCCTCGTCAACGGTGCTGTATTTGATGATGGGCAGGGCCGGGCCGAACTGTTCCTCCGCGACCAGCGGGTTGTCGTTGTCGATGTCGGCCACCAGCGTGGTGGGGTAGAAGTTGCCGGGCTGATCCGATTCCGGGTTCCCACCCAGAAGCACTCGTGCCCCGGATTCCTTAGCGGCTTCCACCAGGCGGGCCACGATGTCGTACTGCTGCCGGTTTTGCAGCGGGCCAAGAACGTTGTTCTCATCAAGGCCATTGCCCATGGGCATCGCAGCAGCTACAGCAACAAGCTCGGAGCACACAGCCTCGTACTGCGATTCGTGGACGTAGAGGCGCTTCAGGGCGGCGCAGGTCTGGCCGGTGTTGATGAACGCGCCCCAGAACAAGCCCTCGGCAATAGCCTTGGGGTCCGAGTCGGGCAGGACAATGCCGGCGTCGTTGCCACCAAGTTCCAGGGTGAGCCGCTTGACCGTGTCGGCCGACGAGCGGATGATCGCCTTGCCGGTGGCGGTGGAGCCGGTGAACATGACCTTGCCGATCGCCGGGTGTTCGGCAAGCCTGGCGCCAACATCGCGCCCACCGGAGACTACGGACAGCAGGCCTTCAGGCAGCTCTTCGTTGATGATCGCGGCCAGCGCCAGCACGGACAGGGGAGTGTATTCGGAGGGCTTGACCACCACGGCGTTGCCCATGCGCAGTGCCGGGGCGATCTGCCAGACGGTGATCATCATGGGCCAGTTCCACGGACCAATGGCACCCACGACGCCGATGGGCCGGTAGTGCAGCTCGGCGCGGGTTTCGCCGTCGTCCACCACGGTTTCCGGATCAAGCGGGGTGGCGGCGGTGGCGCGGAGCCAGGCGGCGCAGGCGCCTACTTCGAAGCGGGCGTTGGGCCCGTTCAGCGGCTTGCCTTGCTCACGGGAGAGCAGATGGGCCAGTTCCTCGGCGGAACGTTCGACGGCGTCGGCGGCCTTCATGAGCGCGGCGGACCGGGCATCGTGGCCCAAGGCAGCCCACGCAGGTTGGGCGGCCTCGGCAGCTGCGATGGCGGATTCGAGGTCTTCGACAGTGTGAACAGGTGCTTCGCCGACAGCCTGGCCCGTTGCCGGGTCGAGGATAGTGCGGCTGTTCTGGCCGTCGGCCGGGGTGATCGAGGCCAGCAGGGCGTCGTAAGTCTCCATTGGTACTCCGCTCGGGTAGTAATTCTTGGCGGCCAGTGAGGCACGCGGCGATGTTTCCAGTGTGGTCGGCGTCACCCCGAAGAGGCTTGTCGTTGAACGAACAGCCCTTGACGTGAAGCGAACGCTTTCCGTCCCGGGCGTCCTGCCTGATAATCGACCTTGTGACTCTCGCTTCCCTCGCTGCCTTTGCCGGCCTCTGCCTGGTCCTGTCCGTAACGCCCGGGCCGGACACTTTCCTTGTCTTGCGCATCGCCCTGAACCGCCCCAGTGCCGGAATCGCGGCTGCGGCAGGCTCCGCGGCTGGTGCCATCATGTGGGCAGCGCTGGTAGGCGTGGGTTTGGCCGCGATCCTGGAACAGTCGGCCGAGTTGTTCCGGTGGGTCAAGATCGCCGGCGGCCTGTACCTGCTGTACTTGGGCGTTTCCTCGTTCATCAAGTCCCGGAAGGCGGCCAAAGCGGGCGCGGACGGCTCCGCCGCTGAAGCGCCCCTCCCGTACAGCCGGCTCTCTGCCTTGGGCGCGGGCGCACTGTCCACGCTGCTCAACCCCAAGGTGGGTCTCTTTTACCTGGCCGTGGTTCCGCAGTTCATCCCGCACGGCGGGGACACCATGGGCACGTCCTTGATTCTGGGCGTCGTAGTGGCCGTCATTGCCTTCGCGTATCTCTCGATGATCGCCGTCGTCGCTTTCAAGGCGATGCGGTGGCTCAAACGACCCAAGGTGAGCACCGTCGTCGAGCGTGTCAGCAGCGGTGTGATCGCCGGGCTGGGCGTGGGTGTGGTGGCGTCTGGCGCCACGAGCTAACTAGCCCGCCAGCAGCGCGAGGTAGTGATCCAGCTGCCCCGCAAGGTCCTGCGAGAAATGCTCGGCGGGGGACAAAGCTACAACTATCTGCGCACCGAGCATCATGTTCAGCAGGTGATCGGCGACGGCGGCGTCCCCGATGGGGGCTTTGATCTCGCCTGCCGCGCGGGCTGCCGCGCAATGCGTCGCAAGGGTGGAGTGCCATTGCCGCATGGACTTGCTGTGAAGTGCAGCCATGTGGGCGTCGTTGAGCGCCTTCTGCCAGAACGGAATCACGATCCGCGCTTCGTTGACGCGTTCCTCATCCAGCGGCAGGACTTCGGCGCAGAACGCGCGGAGCGCCGCAATGCCGGATAATCCCTCGGTCATGGTGGCGATGCGCTGGTTGGTGCGGTTGAAGACGTGCCCGAACGCCGACGTCAACAGCAGATCCTTGGTGGGGAAGTAGGGCTTGAGGGCGCCGTTGGCGAAGCCGGCTTCCTCGGCGATTTCCCGCATGGTGGCGCCCTCCATGCCGAGCCTTGCGATGATCCGCCAGGTTGCGTCCACCAGTTCGAGGCGTCGTTGATCGTGGTCCACAATCTTTGGCACTGGATGGGCTCCCGAAAAAATAAATGGCGGACAGGTCTTGTGACCCATCTTACGTTTTGGTTATTCTCTACACCTATAGAAAATAAATCCTGACCCATCATAGGTCCCGGACAAGAGGCAGCCATGACGCCCACAGCAACTGAGACAGCAACCGACGCCACCGCCATTGAGGAAGCACAGTACGCCCTGGCAACGGGCGCCGAAATCTCCCAGGTGCAGGGAATCCTGCAGGCCGCAGGCCACCTTGGCGCTGAGAAGCGCATCGCCTACCTGGGGCTGGTGGACCCGGCCCGCGGCCAGTCAGAACAGGACCGCCGTTTCCGCGTCTTCATCCACGACATCTCCGGCGGGGCACCCACCGATGTCTTGGTCTCGGTGACCCGCGGCGAGATCGTGTCCGCACTCGAACTGGACACCAGGGTCTCCGGTGAACTCCCTGTGTTGGAGGAAGAATTCGAGGTTGTGGAGACACTCCTGGCCACCGACGAGCGCTGGCTCGCCGCGCTCGCAGCCCGGGACCTGGACGTGGAGAAGGTCCGCGTTGCTCCGCTGTCCGCCGGAGTCTTTGAATATGAAGAGGAAAAGGGCCGGCGCATCCTCCGTGGGCTCGCGTTTGTGCAGGACTTCCCGGAGGACAGTGCGTGGGCACACCCCGTGGATGGACTCGTAGCCTACGTGGACGTGGTCAACAAGGAAGTCACCCAGGTCATTGACCTTGGCGTGATGCCCATCCCGGCAGAGCACGGAAACTACACGGATCCTGAACTGACCGGGCCGCTCCGCACTACCCAGAAGCCCATCAGCATCACTCAGCCCGAAGGCCCCAGCTTCACCGTCACCGGTGGCAACCACGTGGAGTGGGAAAAGTGGAGCGTGGATGTGGGCTTCGATGTCCGCGAAGGAGTTGTCCTCCACAACCTGGCCTTCCAGGACGGTGACAAGAAGCGGCCGATCATCAACCGGGGATCCATCGCCGAAATGGTGGTGCCCTACGGCGATCCCTCACCCATCAGGTCCTGGCAGAACTACTTCGATACCGGCGAATACCTGGTGGGCCAATACGCCAACTCCCTGGAACTGGGCTGTGACTGCCTGGGTGACATCACTTACCTCAGCCCGGTCATCAGCGACGCCTTCGGCAACCCCCGCGAAATCCGCAACGGCATCTGCATGCACGAGGAAGACTGGGGCATCCTCTCCAAGCACTCCGACCTCTGGACCGGCATCAACTACACCCGCCGCAACCGCCGCCTGGTGATCTCCTTCTTCACCACCATTGGCAACTACGATTACGGCTTCTACTGGTACCTCTACCTGGACGGCACCATCGAGTTCGAAGCCAAGGCCACCGGCGTCGTCTTCACCAGTGCCTTCCCGGAAGGCGGCTCGGACAACATTTCCCAACTCGCGCCGGGCCTCGGCGCACCCTTCCACCAGCACCTGTTCAGCGCCCGCCTGGACATGGCCATTGATGGCTTCACCAACCGCGTCGAGGAAGAAGATGTGGTCCGCCAGGCCATGGGCGAGGGCAACGAGCGCGGCAATGCGTTCTCCCGCAAGCGCACGGTCCTGGCGAAAGAGTCCGAAGGTGTCCGTGAGGCCGACGCACGGTCAGGCCGCACCTGGATCATCTCCAACCCGGAGTCCAAGAATCGTCTGGGCGAGCCGGTCGGCTACAAACTCCACGCCGAGAACCAGCCCACCCTGCTGGCCGATCCGGGCTCGTCCATCGCGAAGCGCGCGGCTTTCGCCACCAAGGACGTGTGGGTGACTCGCTACTCCGACGAGGAGCGTTACCCCACGGGCGACTTCGTGAACCAACACTCCGGCGGTGCCGGCCTGCCGGCCTATGTCGCCCAGGACCGCGAGATCGACGGCCAGGACATCGTCCTCTGGCACACCTTCGGCCTCACGCACTTCCCGCGCGTGGAGGACTGGCCGATCATGCCCGTGGACACAGTTGGCTTCAAGCTGCGTCCCGAAGGGTTCTTCGATCGCAGCCCCGTTCTGGACGTGCCGGCCAGCGCCTCAGGTTCGAGCTGCCACAGCGCCGTTGAGGGTGCTGGCGCGGCCGGCGAAGAACACGGCGAACACGGCGAACATGGCGAACCCGCCGGGCACTGCCACTAGAACGCCCCCGGGAAACAGAATGACAACAACAGTGGGACGGGTCCGGTCAGTCGGACCCGTCCTGCACCCCCGGATCTGCGCGGCCCTCACCGCTGTTTCTTGCCTTGTGCACCTCTGGCTCGCCGCTTCCGGACACCACGACGCCTGGCTGGGGATCCTCATGATCGCCTTGGCCGCCGTCTGCGTCCCGTGCACGGTTCACATCTGGCGCCACAGCAGAGTGGGCGCGCTTCACCAGGTGACCGTCTCGGCTCTGGCCATGGTGGGACTCCATGCCGTCCTGCTGTTGGGAGCAGGCGGTTCCGGACACACCCACGGCGGGGGACCGGCGTCGAACGCTGTTGACAGCTCAGGCGCTGCGCAACTGTTGCTGGTGATCGGGCTGGAAATCACGACGGCGTTACTCGCCGCGACGCTGGTAGCCCGCCTCCGGCGTGGGCGGCCTGGGCGAGTTCGCGGGAATCCTTCCACGTCGTAGGGAAATATCCAGCGACTTGGCAGGTTTCCCGCTACTTCGCGCCGGCGGGTAAGGAAACCCGTGTCAGTTTGTCCGGGTTGGACACTTGGCGCAGTTCCCGGATGCTCCCATCCGGGCCGGTGGTGATCACCAGAATGTCGGAGCGGCCATGATGCCTGAGCACCAAGGCCGCCTCGCTGTTGACCTCGATGACCTCAACTCGTACCGGCTGCTCAGGATCGAAAACCACCGCTTTGCCGAGGATGCCCGCGAAGAAGCGCGCAATCCTGGCTGCCCCGAACAACGGGTTCATGGCGCTCTTGACCTTGCCGCCGCCATCGGCCCACAGCACGGCGTCCCGATCCAGCATGGCCACAACCGTGTCAATGTCGCCCTGTTCGATGGCCCGTACCAGTTTCTCCAAAGCCGCGCGGTCCTTGGCCCGGGGCGAAGGTGCCTCCGGGTCGATCTCCAAACGGCGCTCGGCCCGTGAAATCATCTGGCGCACGGCAGCGGGAGTCTTTTCCAGGATTTCCGCTATTTCCGGGGCGGACATCGCGAACGCGCGGTGTAAAACCAGCGCTGCCCTGGCTTCTGGAGCCAGTTGCTCGGCCAAGTGCAGCAAGGTCAAGGACAGGAGCTCGCGGTTGGCCAGTGTTTCTTCCGGAAGTGCGGCCGCATCCACTGGCTCGGGCAGCCACGGACCGGTGTAGTCCTCGCGCACGGCGGCGAGCTGGCGTACCCGGTCAACAGAGCGGCGTACGCAAACCGTCGTCAGCCACGCGGGCCAGGAATCCACGCCGCCCACGTCGGGTTTGCGTTCCCGCTGCACAGCATCGATCGCCACCTCAGAGACCACATCCTCCGCATGCCCGAAGTCGCCCAACATTCGGTAGGCGATCCCCAAGAGGCGATTCTTTTCGCTCTGCCACGCCGAAGTGGCCGACACCGCAAGACTCATGCTGCCAACGCTACCTTTCAGGCGATCGGGTTCTTCTCATCTACGGGCGGCTCCATCTGAGTGCTGACGGCGATCCTGTTCCATACGTTGATGGTGGAGATGGCGAGGATCAGGCCACCCATTTGGCTGTCGTCGAAATGCGTGGCCGCAGCGTTCCAGATTTCGTCCGTGACTGTCTCTGGACCGAGCTGCGTCACCGCGTCAGTCAGTGCCAGTACAGCCTGTTCACGTGCATCGAAGAACACTTTGGAGTGCTGCCACGCTGCTACCGCGTGGAGTTTGCGGGAGGGGATACCGCGCTTCCGGCCGTCGGTGGCGTGCATGTCGACGCAGAATCCGCAGCCGTTGAGGATGGAAGCCCGGAGTTTAATGAGTTCATACAGGTCCGGGTCCACGGATTTGCGGGCGTAACCTTCCAATCCAATGACGGCGGCGTAGCCTAGCTTGTTGCTGCGGCCGATGTTGATGCGGGGCATGATTTTTTCCCTTCAGTGATGGTGCTTTACATCAGGGATGTCGGATACGACGCCGAAAGTGTGACACGGGCGGCCAATTGTTAGAGTCAGCGGGTGCGCGCAGTAATTTTTGATGAGGTCCGGACCCAGCCCGACGTTAGGGAGGTCGCCAAACCGCAGGCTCCCGTGGGAGGTGTGGTGGTGAAAGTGCTGGCAACAGGCATGTGCCGCAGCGACTGGCATGCCTGGGCCGGCCACGATGACATCGCCATGCCCCATGTGCCGGGCCATGAACTCGCTGGTGTCATCGACGCCGTCGGCGAAGGCGTTCAGCGCTGGAAGGTTGGCGACCGCGTCACCGTCCCCTTCGTCTGCGGGTGCGGCACCTGCGAATGGTGTTTGGCCGGCGAGGCGCAGGTCTGCCCGGACCAACAGCAGCCAGGCTTCACCCACTGGGGCTCATTCGCCGAGTTTGTGGCCCTGCATGCTGCCGACAGCAACTTGGTTGCCATTCCTGACGGTGTTGAATATACGACGGCGGCAAGTCTCGGCTGCCGCTTCGCCACCGCATACCGTGCTCTAGCGGCCCGTGCGCAGGTTAAGGCCGGCGAGTGGGTGACCGTGGTTGGCGCTGGCGGAGTGGGGCTGAGCGCTGTGATGATTGCCAAGGCCATGGGAGCAAAGGTCATTGCCGTGGACCGGAACCCCGAGGCCCTGGCCGTGGCCGCACGTTTGGGTGCCGACCATACGGAGCTCGCTGATGGTGCGGATATCCCTGCCGCGGTCAATGCCCTGTCCGGCGGAGGCACCCATGTGGCGGTAGACGCCGTCGGAAGTGAACAGACCTGCGCCGATGCGATCCTGAGCCTTCGCCGGCGTGGCCGGCACGTCCAGATCGGTTTGCTGCCGTCCATCGACGGTAACCCGCAAGTTCCCATGGCACGGGTGATCGGCTGGGAACTGGACCTCCTGGGTAGCCACGGCATGGCCGCTGTGGACTATCCGGGGATGATGGCGCTCATTGAACAGGGTGCGCTCAAGCCACAGCTGCTGATCGAACGCACCATTGGTTTGGAGGAAGCGGCGGCTCTCCTGCCTGGCTTCGACAAGGCCAATCCTGCCGGCATGACCATGGTGGACCCTGCTCTGTAACTGCTCCCGAGCACCCAACTAAGTCGCAGCAGAGCGCGTTTTGAGCGCTCAGAACGCGCACAAATGCGACTCAGTTGGGTGAGTCCGCGGGGCGGTTCCGGCAGGCGGCCAGATAGGTGGAGATCCGGCGCACTGCTTCCTCAATGTCCTCCACGGCCGGCAGGATCACGAACCGGAAATGGTCCGGCGTGGGCCAATTGAACGCCGTGCCGTGCGAGACCAGGATTTTCTGTTCCTGCAGGAGTTGGAGGACAAACTTCTCATCCGAGGCAATGGGGTAGACCTCCGGGTCCAGGCGGGGGAACAGGTACATGGCTCCCGCCGCGGGCACACAGCTGACGCCCGGGATCGCGGTAAGGAGTTTCCAAGCGAGGTCCCGCTGCTCGCGGAGCCTGCCGCCGGGACGAATGAGCGCTTCGATGCTTTGGTACCCACCCAAGCAGGTCTGAATTGCGTGCTGGGCCGGAACGTTGGCACACAACCGCAAGGAGGCCAGCAGTTCCAAGGACTCCCGGTAGGCGGCGGTTGCGGTGCGGGGGCCGGTCACAGCAACCCAACCTGCCCGGTATCCGGGCATGCGGTACGCCTTGGACAACCCGCTGAACGTCAGCACACAAACGTCCTCTGCCACGGAGGCCGTGTGGATGTGAGGGGCGTCCACGTAGCGGATCTTCTCGTAGATCTCATCCGAGAACAGGACCAGATCGTGCTTCCTGGCCAGCGCTGCGAACTGCTCCAGAATGTGCCGGGGGTAGACGGCGCCGGTGGGGTTGTTCGGGTTGATGATCACAATGCCCTTGGTTCGAGGGGTGATCCTGGCCTCCACATCGGACATGTCCGGCCACCAGTTCTCGTCCTCGTCGCACAGGTAGTGCACGGGTTTGCCGCCCGTCAGGGTGACTGCCGCAGTCCATAAGGGGTAATCGGGTGCCGGGATGAGGATTTCGTCGCCGTTCTCCATGAACGCCTGCAGGGTCATGGAGATGAGCTCACTGACGCCGTTGCCAACAAAGACATCCTCGACGCCGATGGTCATCAGTCCGCGGGTTTGGTAGTACTGCGAGATGGCGGTGCGGGCGGAGAAAATGCCCTTGGAGTCGCTGTAGCCCTGCGCGCCGCGAAGGTGATGGATCATGTCCACCACCACGGACTCCGGTGCCTCCAGTCCAAACGGTGCCGTGTCGCCAAGATTCATCTTGAGAATGCGGTGCCCTTCGGCCTCCATGGCCTTCGCCGCTTGGAGGATGGGCCCACGGAGTTCGTAGCGGACATTCTGAAGTTTGCTGGAGTGCTGCATCGGACGCATGGTTGATCTTTTCACGGCAGCGGCCCGTGTGAGCAAACTGTTCCGGAATCAGACCCAGCGAATGACCAAGGGAAGGCTCTTGGTGCTGGCAGAAATTTCCCGTTCAGTGCCGTCAACCGCAACAGCGAAGTGCTGTACTTCGTCAGCCGACGCGAGGACCTCAAAATGCCCGGTCGCGTCGCTGACAACGGCGGTAGCTGATGAATGAGCGTGGATGTAGGCGTCGGAAATGCCTTTGTTGTGCCCATCCACCAGCCGTCCCCGGATCCGGCGCTCTGCAGCGGCGGTGCCCACAGCAGCTAGGGTCGGCGGGTCGGAGGATTCCTCGAAGCGGAGGGATACAGGGATGCGGACCAGGAACCCCAGTCCTTGCCCGATTGCGCCGGAATACTCCTCAGGCCGGAACTCGCCGTTGGATACTACGGAGTACTGGCTGTGGCGTTCCACGGCCAACAGTAATTGCTCCATGGTGTCCAGCTGCCCGGGCCCGTGGCATTCCACCGCAACCCTCAGTTCCAGGTCCAGGGCCGGGCCCTCGTGGCGGGACCTTCCAACCCTGCTCAGGGTTACCGCCCGTACGGTGACCGGAGCATCTGGTGGAGGAACGACGGCGGTGGGGGACCCGTCGTCGAACCTGACATGTTGAGGGGCGACGGCGTCAGAAAGTACCCCCAGGAGGTCGGACAGCGACGATTGCACATGGCCCACGGAAGAACCCCAGCCGGACAGAGATCCACTATTTCACCTGGGACTAGGCTACTCCCGCTCTTGACCGTAGTCACTGGGATTCGAACCCAAGTAGGTGACAGCACATGTCGCAATGAGGGCTCATTGGAGCACGTGCTGTCACCTACTTGGGTGAATCAGGCGCTGGCTGACATTAAGCGAGGCCGGGGACGCGATCGTTGATGGTGAACGACTTCTTGGTGCTGACCGGAGCGCCCGGGGTGGTGACGTAGTCCAGCACGCGGAAGTCGGCGGTCATGGAGTCCTTCGTGATGCGCGTGTTCACGTAGCCGCGGTTGTCGTTGTAGAACTTCAGGTGCGGGTTCCACGCCATGGTGGGGTCGGTGGTGGAGCCGTTGCCGTCGCCGGTGGAGGTGATGGAGGAGCACACCAGTTCCGAGCCCACCACAGCTGCCGACGGGTCTTTGTAGTCCACCTTGAGGTCGGTGGCCCAGTGGCGGTGAACGTCACCGGTGAGTACGACGGCGTTGCGCACCTTGGCGTCCACCCAGCCTTGGGTGATGCGCCGGCGGGAAGCGGCGTAACCGTCCCAGCCATCCATGGAGACGTCGTCGATGTCCGGTGCCTGATCGCGGTCCCGCTCGGCGAAGAAGACCTGCTGGCCCAGAATGTCCCACCGCTGCGTGGAGTTCTTGAATCCGTCCAGCAGCCACTTTTCCTGCTCGGCGCCGGTGATGGTGCGGTTCTCGTCCAGGCGCCCGGCGACGTTCTTCCGCCAGCCGTCACCGGCGAGCTGGTCATCCCGGTACTGGCGGGTGTCCATCATGTGGAAGTTGGCCAGCTGGCCCCATTGAATGGTGCGGTAGATCTTCATATCGAACCCGGCTGGAACCGAGGAAGCCCGCAGCGGCATGTTCTCGTAGTACGCCTGGAACGCTGCCGAGCGGCGCTGGCGGAAGTGCTCGGTGGTGTCGTTCAGCTGGCCCGCGTCGCTGTTCTCGGGGATCTCGTCCGCCCAGTTGTTGTCCACCTCGTGGTCATCCCAGACCACCAGCCACGGCGCGATGGCGTGCGCGGCTTGGAGATCGGCGTCGGACTTGTACTGGGCGTGCCGCTGGCGGTAGCCGGCCAGGCTCACGGTCTCGGGGCCCTCGTGGTCGCGCGGGTTTCCGCCGCCGATCACATAGCTGTCCTTCTTGTATTCGTAGAGGTAGTCACCCAAGTGCAGCACCAGGTCCGGGTGGTCCTCGGCCAGGCGCTTGTAAGCAGTGAAGTAGCCGTGCTCGTACTGGGCGCAGCTGGCGAACGCCATGGCCAGTGCAGCCGGCGTCTGGCCAGGTGCCGGGCTTGTCAGCGTGCGGCCAACGTCGCTCACATGCCGTCCGGCGCGGAAACGGTAGAAGTATTCCCGGCCGGGCCTGAGGCCCCTCAGTTCGACATGAACCGAGTGGGCGGTTTCGATCCTGGCATGTTCGACGCCGCGGGCTACTACCCGGCGCATCGCGGCGTCTTCTGCCACTTCCCAGGCGACGGCGACGTTGCGGGAGGGCATGCTGCCCAGGCCATCTTCGGCCACGGGGTTCACAGCCAGTCTGGTCCAGATGACAAAGCCGTCGGGCCATGGTTCGCCCGACGCGATGCCGAGCATGAACGGATCGGTGCGGAGGCCGGCGTCGTCCGCTGTTGAAACCGCGGCGGCGGGATTGGCGACGGCGGTGCCAGGCAGGGCGGCGACGAGTCCGGCCCCAAGGCCGGCTGAAATGAGGGATCTACGGGAAATGTTTTCCATAGCCTCGACCCTAGGAAGCCCGGGTTGACTGTGCTCAAGGGCGGCGTGAATCGGTGGTTAATTGTGTGACAAAACTTGTTATCCCGGGCTGAACCCATGCCGTCCCTGAGGAGCGCTCGTCTATGCTCAGTTCATGACGACGGGGGAGAGCCGTAAGCGGCCTGGCGCGGTGACATTCTCGGTGGTGCTCATGTACATCGGTGGCATCGCTCAGATCATTCTGGGAATCCTGACCATTTTCCTGCGTTACACCCCGGAGGCGCAGTCCGGTGGCATCGCTTTGCCCATCACGTTGCTTGGTGCAGGGATGATCCTGTTCGGCTTGCTGGTGATCGGGCTGGCGTCCGGAGTGGCACGGGGAAGCGAGGCAGCCCGTCGCGGCGCAACAGCGGTCATGCTGCTGGGCCTGGCCTTTGCCGTGCTGGACCTCATCGTTGCCGCCGATGGAGATTGGTCGGCCGTTATTTCCCAGTCGATCGCTACTGTGGCTGTGCTGGTGCCGCTGTGGGCGGGCCGGGGACGCCGCTATTTCGAGACGCGCTGATGGAGTGCTTCCTGGGCATCCCGGTAGGCAACCCGGCGGTGAACGAAGCGGACAACCTCGATCAGTGCGATGCAGGCAACAGAGGTTCCCAGGACGAGTAATGCCGTGGGCAGCGTCGGATCCGTGAATTGCAGGAAGTCACGGGCGATCGGTACCGAATAGACCAGAACAAGCCCGGTCATCATTGCCCCGATGACCATCCCCTTGAAGCGTGAGACTGGTCGCGAGAGCACCACTAGAATCCAGATGCCGATAATCGCCAGGATCAGTGTGGAGCCCGTCCGTATCTCCGCTTCGGGAATCTGCAGGTTCGCTGCGAGGCGGGCGTAAGCGGCAAGGCCCAACGTCACCGAAACACCCGCAGGCACGGCGAAGGTGAGTGACCGCCGGAGGAAACCCGGAATGTAACGCTGGGCATTGGGCAGCAACGCCAGGAAGAACGCCGGGATGCCGATAGTCAGCCCGTCCGTCACGCTCAACTGCCGGGGAAGGAAGGGGAACGGCAGCAGGAGGATGCCGAAGGCGATGGCAAGGAAGGTGGCGTAGGCGGTCTTGGTGAGGAAGAGCATGGAGACGCGCTCAATGTTGGCGATGACCTGCCGGCCTTCTGCCACCACGCTGGGCAGGTGGGAGAACTTCCCGTCCAGGAGCACTAACCTGGCCACCGCTTTGGTAGCGGCTGCACCCGAGTTCATGGCGACGCCGATGTCCGCTTCCTTGATGGCCAGGGCATCGTTCACGCCGTCGCCGGTCATGGCTACTGTGTGGCCGGCAGCTTTCAAGGCCACCACGATGCGCTTCTTCTGGTCCGGAGTCACCCGTCCAAAAACCACGTTGTTGTTGATGGCTTCCAGGAATTCCTGGTCGTCTTCCGGCAGTTCGCGGGCGTCAAAGCCGTGGGGCGCGTCCAGGCCGACTTCCCGGGCAATGGCAGCCACGGTCTGTGGGTTGTCACCGGAAATGATCCTGACGTCAACGTCCTGCGCCGCGAAGTAGGAGAGCGTCTCGGCTGCGTCGGGGCGGATGTTCTCCTTGAAGGTCAGGAGTGCCACGGGGACAGCATCTACCGGAACTGTTTCATCCTCGGTGGGTGTGCCGTGGGCGAGGACCAGTGTGCGGCGGCCAGTGGTGGCCAGCTCTGCGGCTTGTGTGGCGAGTTGTTGAAGCACTGGGTCTGCGGAGTTGTGCGCAGGGAACACCATTTCGGGACCGCCGAGGATCCACATTCCGTCCTCGAAGACCACCGCGCTCCACTTGCGCGCCGAGGAGAACGGCACACGATCGGCAGGATGATCAGTGGGTGGCTCGTTGAAGTGTCCGGCGAGGCTGCGGGCCGTGGCATTGGCGTCCTTCTGCACCCCGTACCAGGCGAGAACGGACTCCCATCCGGGGCGTTCGGTCAACGCATGGGCGGCGTCGAAAACAATATCGCCCTGGGTGAGGGTTCCGGTCTTGTCCAGGCAAATAATGTCCACCCGTGCCAGGCCCTCCACCGCGGGAAGCTCCTGCACCAGCACTTGCTGACGGGCCAGCTTCACCGCACCCACGGCGAAAGTAATGCTGGTCATCAGCACCAGGCCCAAGGGAACCATGGCGACGACGGCGGCGATAGTCGCGGTCGCTGCCTCGCGCCATGCGCCACTTGCGGAGGCTTCGGCCCACCCGCCCTGGGCGATCATTTGTGCGTTCAGAACCAACAACGCCACCGGGCCGACGAACCAGGTGACCCATTTCAGGACGCGGTCGATCGAGGACCGGAGCTCGGAGGCCACCAGGGAGAATCTCTTGGCCTCCGCAGCCAGCGAGTTCGCGAACGAATCCGCGCCCACCCGGTCCACCACGGCTGAGCCCTCGCCGGCCACCACCACGGATCCGGAGAGAACGCGGTCTCCGTCGGTCTTTTCCACGGCATCGGATTCGCCGGTGAGCATGGACTCGTCCACTTGAAGGCCCCGTGAGCCGGACACCAGACCGTCGGCCGGCACTTGGTCTCCAGCCCTCAGGACAAGGGTGTCGTCCAGCACAACGTCGTCCAAGGAGATCTCTGCCTCTGATCCATCACGCGTCACCCGTGCGTTCGGCGCGTTCAACAGGGCCAGGCGGTCCAAGGCCCGCTTTGCCCGGTATTCCTGGACGCTGCCGATGACCGCGTTCGCGATGGCGCTGAATCCGAAGAGTGCATCCTGCCAGCGGCCGATCGCGAAGAGGACGATGAAGCAGGCCAGGATGATGCCGTTGAACAGGGTGAGCACATTGGCGCGGACAATGCTCCAAACGCTGCGGCTGGTGTCCTGGACAAACGCGTTGGTCTGTCCGGCTGCCACCCTCTGGGCAACCTCGGCGGTACTCAGTCCATCTTCCGGCGATCCCTTGTGCCGGGCGGCTTCCCCTGCTTGATCCTTCTCGAGTTCCACTCATTCCCCCGTTATTTGGGTCGATCCAGGGATTGTCATCGGACGGCGGTGCGATGGGAATGAGTATGCCAGCCGCGCGGCGTTAAGTCGCCGTCGTCGGCAGCTGTGATCGCCGTCGCCGGCCGTCGTGGGAGTCGGCGTCGGCCGTCGGGTCGACCGCCGCCGTCGGCCGTCGTCGTTAGGCGGTGAAGGCGAGGTCCTTGGCGTTGAGCCGGTGGCGGAGAGGCTCGCCGCGGGAGATCCGGGCGGCTTCCTCGATGGTGCTGACCGCCATGCGCTCCAGTTCCATTCCCAGTGAACCTGCCAGGTGCGGCGTGAGCAGCACGTTGGGGTGGGTGTAGAAACCCGAATCCGCAGGGAGGACCCAAGGAGTGGTGACGTCCAGGATTGCGTATAGCTCGCCTTGTTCGATGCGTCGGAGCAACGCGTCCTGATCAACCAGTTCACCGCGGGCGGTGTTGATGAAGGTGGCTCCCGGTTTGAGGCTCTCCACCAGCCCCTGGTGGATCAGGTTGTAGGTGGACGGGAGCGACGGCGCGTGGAGGCTGACGACGTCGCACGTGGCCACCAGTTCTTCCAGACTGAGACGCTCGACGCCGAGCTCGGTCGCCGCGGCGTCGTCCAGGAAGGGATCCGAGACAAAGACCTTCACGTCGTAGGACTTCAGGAGGCGGATGACGTGCTTGCCGATCCTCGAAGCGCCAATGATGCCCACCCGCTTGCCGAAGTTGCCCATGTCCGGAAACACCTGATCCGGCTCGATCTCTACTTTTTCCGTGTGGAGCTTGCGGGCGATCTGCAGGACTCTCTTGTTGGCCAGCAAGATCATGGCCACCGTGTATTCGGCAACCGGAATGGAGTTTGCGTCCGCAGCCGTGCTGATTTCGATGCCTCGTTCCCAGCATTCATCGCCCACGTGATGCCTGACCGTGCCTCCAGCGTGGAGAACGTGGGTCAGACGCGGGGCCGCCGCCAGGGCAACGGCGTCCAGCTTGGGGCAACCCCAGCCGGTGATGAGAATGTCCGTCTTCGCGAGGAGTTCCAGCGAACGCGGTGAGGTGAAATCTTCCATGGGTTCCGGGCTGAGCAGCCGCAGCCCACGGGGCAGGGACTCCAAGCGTCGGCGGGGAAAGACACGGGATACGACGCCGGGACCCATGGCCAGTGCGACGTTCAGCTCGGTGGTGGTCACTTGACGCTCCCTGCAGTGAGGCCGGACTTCCAGAAACGCTGCAGCATGATGAAGGCCACCAGCAGCGGAATGATGGACAACAGCGAACCCGTGATGACCATTGGTGTGAATTCAGGCTGCGGTACCGAGTAGCCCTGCCAAATGGAGATGCCGACGCTGACGGGCAGCAATTGCTGGTCCTGGAGCATCACCAGGGGAAGCATGAAGTTGTTCCACACCCCCACGAACTGGAACAGGGCAATGGTGATGTAGCCCGGCATCATCATGGGCAAGCCCAGGGAGAAGAAGGACCGGATGGGGCCGGCGCCGTCCATGCGCGCGGCTTCAAGGGTTTCGGCCGGAACGTAGCTGGCGGAGTAGACCCGTGCCAGGTACACGCCGAAGGGGTTGCACAGGACCGGGATGAGGACGGCCCAGATGGTGTTGGTCATGCCCACCAGGGATGCCAGGAGGTACATGGGCAGCACCGTGGCAGTGTTGGGAATCAGGACGCCCACCAGGACGAAACCGAAGAGCGAGTCCTTCCAACGGAACTGGAATTTATCGAACGCGTAGCCGGCCATGACCGAAATCAGGCTGCCCAGCACAGCGCCAACACCGGCATACATCACGGAGTTGCCCAGCCAGCGGAAGAACAGGCCGCCATCCTGATTTGCCACGTTGGCGATGTTCTCGAACAAGGAGAAGTTGCCCAAGGCATAGGCGCTGGTGCCATACAGGTCCGCAGCGTTCTTGGTGGAGGCGAACACCAGCCACAGGACCGGGACCACCATGTAGGCGGAGCCGATGATCAGGAGCCCGTTGACGGTGAGCTTGCTGGCGAACCCACCGCCGCGGTTGGAACCGCCGCGTTTGGAACTGCCGCGTTTGGAACTGCCGCGTTTGGAACGGGATCCGGTGCCGCGGGGAGCTTGTTTGGAAGGAGCTGTGCTGCGGGAAAGTGTTGAGGCGCTCATGATTTGTTCATCCTGGAGCTTAGGCGGGTGACGGCCAGGGACAGTACTGCTGCCAGCCCGGCGATGATGACGGAGGCAGCCGCGGCCTGGTTGAGGTTGTGACGGATGAAGGCCGCGTCGTAGGCCCAGAGGTTGGGAACCCAGGTACTGGTGACTGATGCCGTGGCCTTGGAGATGATGGACGGTTCCGTGAACAGCTGCAGGGTTCCGATGATGGTGAAGAGCATGATGACGCTCAGTGCCGGGAGGATCAGCGGGAACTTGATGCTGATGGCAGCGCGGATTTCTCCGGCGCCGTCCACGCGGGCGGCTTCCAGGATTTCGCGGGGAACGGCTTGCAAAGCGGTGAACAGGATAATGACGTTGTAGCCGGTCCACTCCCAGACCCCGATGTTCACGATGGACGGAAGGACCAAGTGAGCGTCGAGGAAGTTGATCTGGATCCCGCCGCTTTGGAGAGCCTGGACCAGCGGGCTGATACCCGGGGTGTAGAGGTAGGCCCAAATGAGGGCGGCGATGACGCCGGGGACTGCGTGGGGAAGGAACACCAGGAGCTGGAAGAGCTTGCGTGCCTTGGCCACCGTCGCGTCCAGAAGAAGGGCGAAGACCACTGCGCCGCCCACCATGCAGGGAATGTAGATCAGGCAGTACAAGCCAAGGCGGGCGATGCCTTCCACGAACGTTTCGGACTGGAAGACCTGCACATAGTTCTCGAGTCCTACAAAGACCGTCTTGGCTTCCCCGAAGCCCAGCCCGGATTTCTGCTGCGAGTGGAAACTCAGCACCAGGGAGTAGATCACCGGTGCGATCATGGCGATCGCGAAGACCGCGAAGAAGGGAACCAGGAACAGTGCGGCAGTCCTTCCGCCGGTTCCCGCCAGTGCGCGGCCTCGGCGGCGCACTGTGGTGGTGAGGGCCTGGGTGGCCATGGGATTCTCCTAGCTGGGAGGGGGCCTCGGGAAGAGGCCCCCTGCCTGTGTGGCTACTCGGTGAGCGGCTCTTCGGTGACGGAGCTACTCTTTGACGGACAGGCCGGCCTGCTTCAGGCTTGCCACGGTGGCGTCCTGGGCAGTATCGACGGCGTCATGGATGGTGCCGCCGGTGGTCAGCTTGCCGTAGGCGTCTTTGAGGGCGGTGTTGGTGATGTCCCAGTTGGGACCCCACTGCCAGCCCGGGGTGATGGTGCCGTACGCCTTGTTGAAGACCTCATAGATGTCGTTGCCGAAGTAGCTGGCGTCATAGGCCTTCTGCGCCACCGGAGTCAGGCCCGGGAAGGCCAGGAACGCGGAGCCGGTGTTGCCACGGGCCTTGATGGCTTCCTGGCTGGTGGTGAGGAACTCTACGAACTTGGCGGCCGCGGCCGGGTTCTTGCTGCTCTTGGTCACGTTGAAGCTGGATCCGCCATAGAAGGCACCGGACTCCTCGCCCCAGGTGGGCATTTCCGCAGCGATCCACTGGCCCTTCTGGCCGCTGGCTTCGGTGCGCTTCTGGATACCGGTTGCGCTCCAGTTTGCGCCGAGGACACCAACTACGTTGCTGTTGGCCAGGTCAAGGCTCCACTCGTCACTGTAGGCCTGGCTGACCTTGACGATCTTTTGGTCGATCAGTTTCTGCCAGTACGAGGCAACCTTCTGAGTGGCCTCATCATTGACGCCCACCTTCCAGCTGTCGCCTTCGGTGCCGAACCACTTGGCACCTGCCTGCCAGGCCAAGCCGGCGCTCGCCGCTACCTCGTTGGGGTTGAAGCTGGCCAGGTAGGAGTCAGGCGCTACGGCCTTGAGCTTTTTTCCGGCCTCTTCGAATTCATCCCAGGTCTTGGGGACCTCGACGCCGGCCTTCGCCAGCATGTCTTTGCGGTACCACATGAGCATGGGGGCTGCGTCATACGGAAGTGCGTAGGTCTTCTCACCGAACTGGACCAGTGCCTTGGTCTCGTCCGTGAGCTTGTCCACTGTTTCGGCCTTGTTGATCAGGCCATCTAGCGGGATCACCTGGCTGTTGCTGACAAACTGCGGCAACTGCGGGTATTCGATGGTGGCTACGTCCGGGCCGTTGCCTGCGGTGATGGCGGTGGAGAGCTTTGCGTAGCCACCGTTTGCACCGTTGGGGATGGTTTCGAAGCTGACTTTGATCTTGTCCTGGCTGGCGTTGAACGCTTCAGCCACTTTGTCCATGCCTGCCAACGAGGACCAGAAGGTGATGGAACCTGAAGGGTCTTCCGTGGGGGTGGGTGCTG
>NZ_PCPR01000010.1 GCF_002979775.1 Arthrobacter sp. MYb23 | reverse complement strand
GGGTGGGGCCGGTGCCGCAGGCGGCCAGCAACAGAGTGCTGGCAGCCATGCCAGCTACTCCGGCGAAGAGGTGACGACGCTTCATGGTGTTCTCCTTTGAAGACTTGAGATGCGAAGAAGTGTGGTTGGGGCCACATGCGATGAATCCATGTAACCGCGCCACTTCGAACATCTACAAGATTTCAAACATTTTCAAACATTAGTGAGGTGCGGTAGCGAACGACCTCACCCTAAGCAGTAGGAGACATCAGTAGTTACTTCTGTTTGAACGAACAGAAATGCTGGACTCCGTCAGCGCCGCGCTGCTATGAATTCTGGACACCCGAAAACGGCGACTACTGAAAAGTCATTACCTAAGAACAGGGATTCCAATGGAGAAATCGAACATCAGCAGACGGTCAGTCCTACAAGTTGGCGGAGCAGCGTCGCTCGCCGCAGCCTTCGGGCTGGCAGCCGGCCAACCGGCGTCGGCGTCCACCCTCCTGGGGTCCAAGCCACAGGCGACGGAAATCCTGGACCTGGGTCCCGCCGTCGTACAGTTCTCCTTGATGAGCGGCTTGCTGGTTGGCGACGTTCTTTACATCGGTTCCCGCAATCTGGATCCGGTCCGGATTATTGCCTTCCACGTCCCCACCGGAAAGGTCATCGGCCAGACCGAAATCAGCAACGGGCACTCGATCCAGACCTTGGCCGCTGACGCTTCCGGCCGTTACCTCTACGCCGGTGTCCTGCAGAAGTCCACGGGCGTGCTGCCAAACCTGTTCCGCTGGGACCTCAACAGTCTCGGAACCAAGGCCACGGCGATCGGCTACATCGGCGACCGGGATGTCCGGGACCTCAGCGTTGCCCCCAACGGACGCCTCTACATTGTGGGTGGCGGCAGCCCGACGGCGCCTGCACTGTGGGAATTCGACCCCGCCAACGGGCAAATCACCAGCCTGGGAATCCCCGACGCCGGTGCCACCCTCGCCCGTGCGGTGGCCGCCACCGACTCCACGATCTTCTTCGGGGCAGGCAGCACGCTCAATGGTGGAAGCGGCGCAAGCAGGGCCTGCTTGTTCGCATACGACCGCGCTGCCAAGACTTTCACCAACGTCACCCCGGCCGAAATGCTGAAGGATCCCAGCATCCGCGATCTTGGCATCGTGGGAGACAAGTTGATGGTGAGTTCTGCCGGTTCCTTGGAGAACTCCAAGATTGCTGCCGTGAGTCTCAGCAACCCGAAGACCTACGTGCAAACCCTCTCCGAGGGGAAGACTGCCAAGAACTTTGCGGCCATTGGCGACAAAGTCTACTTCGCCAACGAAACCGGGCTGATTGCCTATAGCTTGTCCGCCAACGCGATCTCGGCGGTGCCGTACCAAGGGCCTTCACTGGGGGAGATCTGGGGCGTCGACACCAAGGGCGGCAAGGTGTTGGTCACCTCGGGCTACGGCTTCGTGGCGGAGATCGACCCCGCAACCGGCAGCACCAAGACCACCGACCTCGGCGAAGCCGGCGCACCCTCTGATCCTCAATCGGTCATGGGTATCGCGGCCGGTGCGGGCTACGTCTATGTGGGAGGCAACGGCGTCATTGCACGCCGCTCGCTCCGGACCGGGCAAGTCAACAACATGAGCGCTCCGGGTGAAGCGAAAGACGCAATCGTGGTGGACGGCGCCCTGTACACCGGGCAGTACAGCGGCCAGGGCATCTGGAGCTACGACCCCCGGAATGGAAAGCCGATCACGCAGGTAGCGGACTTCCCCAAGGAGCAGAACCGTCCCCTGGACGTCTGCTGGGACGAAACCAACAAGCTGGTCCTCGTGGCGGCGCAAGCGGACACCGAAGGCGGCGGCTCACTATGGACCTACGATCCCCGGACGGGCAAGAAGGGCTTCTTCCTGAATCCGATCGACAACGTGCAGCTGCTCCGGGCGGTGGCGTCCCGCGACGGCGTGGCCTATTTGGGCGGCGGCAATCCAAATCTCGATGGCGCAGGAACAGTAGTGGCCTTCAACCCTGTGGCAGGGAAGGAATTGTGGCGACTGGATGCCGGGGAAGGTGCGGGCATCGCAGCCCTCGCCGTACAGGGCAAGTACCTCTACGGTGTGACCCGCAAGGGTGGTCTTTTTGTCATAGACCTACCCAAACGCAAGGTTGTTCACCGTTCGGACATCACCTCGGTCAGCTACGGCTTCGCGGCCCTGGTCACCAACCGTGGCGCGGTATACGGCGTTTCCAACACCCACGTCTTCCGCTTCGACCCGAAAACCTTCGAAGTAGCCACCGTCGTGGCTGATATCGACGGCGCCTGGTACAGCGGCTCACACATTAACAATGACGAGGACGGCTACCTCTACACCATGCGGGGACGGAACCTCGTGCGGATCAACGACCACCCACGGCGGTAGGTGCCCGGCGTTGCGGGGCCAGCTTTGCGCTCTCTGGCGAGTATTTATCGCGCAGAGCAGGCCCCGCAACGCATGTGCATACGGTCACCTATGCTTGTTTGAACATCTGGACTTCGGAGAGGGTGGGCATGCTCAGCGGCGAACGCCACGAGAAGATTCTGCGTGAGCTTGAAATGCGGGGAACCCTGACCGTCAATGGGTTCGCGGAGAAGACCGGCCTGTCCACCATGACCATCCGCCGGGACCTGACGCAGCTTGCTGCCCAAGGACTGCTGCGCCGGGTCCACGGCGGCGCCGTTCCCGTCCCCTCTGAACGGCAAGGCGACACTATTCACAGGAGATCCCGTCAGCCGCTCGCGACCCTGGGACTTATTGTCCCGACCACGGGCTATTACTTTCCGGAGGTCATCCGCGGGGCAGAATCAGCCGCGAGGGAATTGAACGCCCGGCTGATTCTGGGCGTTAGCAACTACTCCACCGAGGATGAGCACAGGCAGCTTCAACGCATGGTGGCCAACTCCGTGGACGGGATACTGTTGGCCACCGCCGGGTCCCTGGAACCCGGATCTCCAACGTTCGAGCTGCTGTCCGGGCTGCGAATCCCCGTAGTGCTCGTGGAACGTTCAAGCCGGGTGTTTGAATCCGTGATGTCCGATCACAGCTATGGTGCCGAGCTTGCCCTTGAACATCTCGCATCCCTGGGCCACCGCAGGATAGGACTCGCCATTGCCACCAGCCCCACGGCGCCGTGGCTCCGTGAAAGCCACGAGCGAATGGTGGCCAAGCTAGGTCTCGAAAATGATGCGCCCATCATGGAATACGTCCGTTCAGTGGTGGGTGCCGGCAACAACCAAAAGGAGTTCGCGAAGTTCCTCAAAGACTGCCGGCGTACAAACACGCACGCAGCCCTGGTGCTTCCGGACGAAGAAGCCATCACCCTGATCAACCTCGCCGAAGAATCAGGCCTGGACGTGCCGGAGGACCTGGCGATCGTGGCCTACGACGACGAGGTGGCGGACCTCGCCCCGGTACCCCTGACCTCTATCGCCCCGCCGAAGCGGGACGTAGGCCATGCCGCCGTCGCCATGTGCATGGAGCGGCTGGGCGGGAAGACCGGCTCCTTGGCGTCTCCGGCGCTGCGGCGCGTGAGCCTGGCCCCGAAGCTGATCATCCGGGAGTCCACGGTGACGGGGGAAGACTCGGAGTAGGGGTTTGCTCTGAGAAATGTCAGTGGCGGTCAATAGGTTTGTGTGCATGACTGATTCGCGTGCCCTGGCTTTACCCGCAGATTACAAAGATCTCTTAGACGCGCTCAAGAAACGCGTGCGCGATGCGCGTCAGACCGCCCGTCGAACCGTCAACACACAGCTGATCGAGTTGTATTGGTCGATCGGGAAGACTGTGCTGGAGCGCCAGCAGGCGGAGCAATGGGGGAGTGGGGTCATGGGACGCCTGGCCGAGGACCTCCGTGCAGAGTTCCCGGAGATGAAGGGCCTATCGCGATCCAACCTTTTCTATATGAGGGGATTCGCAGCCGCCTGGCCGGATTCAATTGTCCAACAAGCCGTTGGACAATTGCCGTGGGGCCACATCACAGTGCTGTTGGACAAACTAGACATGCCGGAGCATCGGGATTGGTACGCGGCTGCCGCAGTTGACCACGGCTGGTCTCGCAACGTCCTGCTGAACATGATCATGAACCGGACGTTGGAAAGGACAGGCGCGGCGCCGTCGAACTTTGTCCAACGGCTTGTTGGACAAGATTCCGAACTGGCCCAGCAGGTGGCCAAGGACCCCTATAGCTTCGAATTTCTCGGCCTGTCGGGGGAAGTCGCCGAACGGGACCTGGAACTGGCCCTTACCAGCCGAATCACTGAAACCCTCAGGGAACTCGGGCCGGGATTCTCGTTCGTTGGCCGGCAGGTCCACTTCGATGTAGACGGCGACGACTACTACGTCGACATGCTGTTCTTCCACATGGACCAGAACCGGTACGTCGTCATAGAGCTTAAGACAGGAAAGTTCCAGCCTGAGTACGCCGGCAAGCTGAACTTTTACGTTGCCCTTGTGGATGACATGCTTCGCCGTGAGCATCACAACGAAACGATTGGCATCCTGATCTGCGGCACCAAGAACGACCGCAGCGTCAGGTACAGCCTCGGGCGGTCAACCTCACCCATGGCAGTCGCCGCCTATACATACGACAAGCTCCCGGCCTCCGAACAGCAAGCCCTGCCCAACGAAAGCCACCTTGTCGCTGCCCTCGAATGGGCAGATCCTGACGAGCCACAGGCCGAGTCCACTGAGGCTGTAACGCCAACATTTGAAGTCACTCCCGCCACGGCGTGATCCGCGGCCACCACCCCGGGACGTTGCGTTTGTAGTTCAAGTACTGCTCGCCGTATGTCTCGGTGAGGGTTGGTTCCTCGTAGCCCTTCACAAACGCAAACACCGTGGCGAGGACAATCACTGCCTAGATCATCAGTCCCCAACTACCGAACAGCAAAGCCTGGCCGAGGATGATGGTTAGGACCGCGAGGTACATGGGATTGCGCACATAGCGGTAGGCTCCCGTCACCACCAGCACCTCGGTGGGAGCCACCGGAGCGGGCGTTCCACGGTGCAGGGCAAACAGCACAAAGGCGTGCAGGAGGAAAACTACCCCAGCAGCGATAGCGCTCCACGCAAACAACATCACGATCCACGCTGAGCCCCAGTCAAACCAACGCCAGCCGGAGATCAGTCCGGGAACGATTCCTGCCACGATGCCAGGGGCGAGAAACAGGAAGAGAATAGTCCCGATCCACGCACGTACTGGCGAACCTGCCTGTGCCATGCCCGCCAGAATAGTCCCGCTCAGCGTAGCGCACGACCCTGCCGCCATCACCGCTGCGGGACTAGGATGACGCGCAACGGCCAGCGATCCTTACAACGCAGGAGGGCAACGAATGAACTATCAGACTCCAGACCCGGAAGCCGGCTACGCAGAGGTCAACGGACTACAGATGTACTACGAGCTGCACGGTTCCGGTGGCACGCCCTTGCTGCTCCTGCACGGCGGGCTGTTCGACATTGAGCAGCAGTTCGGTGCGCTTATCCCGGCCTTATCAGCGGAGCGTCGGGTGATCGCCACTGACTTCCAAGGCCACGGCAGAACCAACGACATCGACCGCCCGTTGAACACCGCCGATTTGGCATCGGACGTCGTTGGCCTTCTGGAGTCCCTGGGCGTTAGCGAGGTTGATGTCTTCGGCTTCAGCGTCGGCGGGGCCGTTGCACTGCATCTGGCGATCAAGCATCCCGAACTCGTCCGGAAGCTCATCGTTTCGTCTGTGTCATTCAACCCCGACGGTGATCGTGGTGGAAACGCAGAGGCCGTCACCGAAATGACCGTGGACATGATCGCGGGCACCCCCATGGAGCAGCGGTACATGGCCGTCTCGCCGCATCCGGATCACGAGCACCTGCAAGGACTCTTGACCAAGCTCGGCGGATACGACACCGGGTCAACGGGGTGGTCGGACGAGGAGATCCGCGGAATCCAGGCCCCTACCTTGATCACAGTGGGCGACTGCGACATGGTCAAACTTGAGCACGCGGTGCGGTTCCTCCAGCTGCGCGGGGGTGACGTGAATGGTGATTTTGAGGGCGTACCCGCCTCGCAGCTCGCGGTCTTCCCGGGCACCACACATTTTTCCGGCCTGGCGAGGACCAACCTTGTGCTGGACGTTGTGACCACCTTCCTGGACGCTCCGCCGCCATCCGGTTGGCAGGACCAGTAGAGAACAGAAGCGTTCGACGGCGAGTACGCACCCGCCGTCGAACGCTTCTGTTAGGTGTTGCTACTTCCGGATCATGTCCAGGACAGCATCCCGCATGCGGCCCATGGTCATTTCATCGGTGGCTTCGACGTTGAGCCTGAGCAGTTCCTCCGTATTTGAGGCCCTGAGGTTGAACCACCATTCGCCTGACTCGGCGATCACGCTCAGCCCGTCAAGGTCATCAATGCGGACACCCTGCGCTTGTTGGTACGTTTCGCGCACGTCCGAAATGGCTCGTGAAACGTCCGCCACGGTTGAGTTGATTTCTCCGCTGGCCGAGTACGGCTCGTATTGCCGTGCAAGCGTGGACAGGGGCGCGGATTGCTCGCCCAGGGCAGCAAGGACGTGCATGGCTGCCAGCATCCCGGTGTCCGCGTTGTAGAAGTCACGGAAGTAGTAGTGGGCCGAATGTTCCCCACCGAAGACGGCGTCTTTTTCAGCCATTTGTGCCTTGATGAACGAGTGGCCTACTCGTGTACGGACTGGCCGGCCACCGGCCGCCGTCACGAACTCGGGTACCGATTGGGACGTGATCAAATTATGGATCACCACGGGGTTGCGCTGGCCCGCTGCTTGAACCCTTGAAATCTCGCGCACCGCGATCATGGAGGTAATGGCCGACGGTGTCACGGGATGACCGGTCTCGTCCACAACAAAGCAGCGGTCAGCGTCGCCGTCGAATGCCAGCCCAAGGTCAGCGCCGTGGGCAAGGACGGCTGCTTGCAGGTCCCGAAGGTTCTCCGGTTCCAAGGGGTTGGCCGGGTGGTTGGGGAAGGTGCCATCCAGCTCGAAATACAAGGGGACGAGAGTCAAGGGCAAGGCTTCCAGAATCTGGCTGCCCAACACCGCGGGAACTGTTAGGCCGGCCATGCCGTTGCCTGCATCCACTACAACTTTTAGCGGCCTCACTCCCGTCAGGTCCACGAGCGAACGCAGCTTGAGCGCATAGTCACCAAGGACGTCAAGCGGCGAAACGGTCCCCGCTGATTCTGCCTTGGGATACCCGTGGTCCAGATAGCGTTGGGCAAGGTCCCGGATATCGAACAGTCCTGAGTCAGAAGAGATGGGAACAGCTCCGGCCTTGGCCATCTTGATTCCGTTGTACTGGGCAGGGTTATGGCTTGCTGTGAAGATGGCACCAGCCGCGTTCATGGCGCCGCAGGCAAAGTAGAGCTCGTCCGTGGCAATGAGTCCGAGGTCGCATACCTCGGCGCCCCGGGCCGCGGCACCCTGTGAAAACGCAGAAACGAACCCCTTGGAGGACGGACGCATGTCTCCGCCGCAGAAGACGGTTTTGCCCGCGAGGCCCAGAACGTCAACGAATGCTGCCCCGATGGCTTCTGCAACTTCATCGGTGAGGGAAACACCCACCAAGCCACGGACGTCGTAGGCCTTGAAAGATGAAGAAAGATCCATGGTTCTCCTTGCGGGCACGCCTGAATGATAGGAAGCGAACGGATGATGTTGGAAAACCAACACTATCAGGTGGAGGAAGCTAATCCTCTCAGCGCCCTCCGAAGTCAGTATCGGTATACGAGCCGACTCTGACAGGGCTTTCGGCGCAGCCGCAGTTGTTGTCAATTTCAAGCCGAACGGACACTGGATTGGAGCCATCAATCGTCAGAGCGACAGGTTCACCCTTGGTTGCGGAAACCCGCAGGGTACGTTCTTCTGCTGAATCGATTTTTGATGAAACGGGGGACATGGCAGTCCTTTCGATGGTGGTGGTGGGATCTAAATGTTGTTTGGAGGAGCGTTCAGCCAATGGCGTCAAGCACACCGCGAACGATGGTGGCTGCTGCTCCCAGGTAGGCCAGGATAATCAGGAGAATCTGGGCGGCCCGGGTGGAAACCCGCTTGGAGGCGAGGTCACCCAGGACAAGCCCGATCAAACAGGCAGCGGCGACGGCTAGCCACATTGTCATCGGCAGGACGGGAAACGAAGCTGGAGCGGTTACCGCTTTGGAAATAAGGGAAAAGGCGCCGATGGTGAAAAAGTAGGGCTGCATCGTGGCGGCGAACGACTTGTGCTGCCACCGGGTAGCCATGGAGTAAATGCTGACGGCTGGTCCCCCCACCCCTGCGGCGGTGTTCATGAAGCCGCTGAGGCCCCCCGCGGTGAAGAGATAGCGGCGACGCTGGGGCAGGACGGCTGACTTCATGACCAGCAGGACGGTCAGCCCCAAGGCAAGAGTCACCCCGATCGAAATCTCCAGGACCGACGGCGGCAGGTACCGGATGAGGAATGCCGCGGGGACAATCCCCAAAAGCGCCGAGGAAGCCAGTGCCAGGTATCTCTTCCAGTCGATGTCCCGCATGACGCGGAAGATGATGGCCCCGGCCGTCACGGCTCCGCAGACGTTGACCAGCACCACCCCTTCCACGGGGCCGAGGAGAAGAACCAGGAACGGGGCTGCCACCAACGCAAATCCCATGCCGGTAATGCGTTGCATCCCGGCACCCATGACCACTGCGCCCAGAACAAGTCCGGTAGTCAGCATTTAGGGCTTCCAGGCCACGTACTGGACCTCCTCGAACTCCTCGAGGCCGAGGCTTGATCCTTCCCGGCCCAGGCCTGACTGCTTGGCACCGCCCATGGGTGCGAAGGCCACGGACGGGAGGGGATCGTTGACTCCTACAATGCCTGCTTCCAGCTGTTCCGGGATGTCCCAGCCACGCTTGGGGCTGCTGCTCCAGATGTAGGCGGCAAGCCCCATTTCGGTGGCATTTGCCTTCTTGATTGCTTCCTCTTCAGTGGAGAACGTCACTATGCCCGCCGCTGGGCCGAAGACTTCCTCGCTCACCAAGGGTGCGTCGTCGGGAACATCCGTGAGAAGTGTGGGTGCCATGAAGGAGCCCTCTCCAGGAACTTGGGTGCGTTCGGTGAGGCGGCGGGCTCCGCGGCCAAGGGCATCGTCCACCAGGGCCTGCACAGCGGTAACGCGCTCGACGTCAATGACAGGACCAAGATCCGGGACGGGCGAATCACCGTCCGGCACGCCGTGCCCAATGGTCATCGCATCAAATTTCGCGGCCAGTTTACGGCCGAATTCGTCCGCGATGCTGTCTTGGACCAGGAAACGGTTGGCAGCGACGCAGGACTGTCCTGTGTTGCGGAGCCTTCCGAGGACTGCCCCCTCAACGGCGGCGTCAAGGTCTGCGTCCTCGAAGACGATGAATGGTGCGTTGCCGCCGAGTTCCAGCAGCGGCCTCACTACACGTTCGGACGCGGAAGCCATGATCTGACGGCCAACCCCGGTAGAGCCAGTAAAGCTGACGGCGCGGACTGCGGGGTGCTTGAGCAGGGCGCCGGTGATTTCGCGGGAAGGACCGTTCACTAGATTGACCACTCCGGCGGGGAACCCGGCATCGTGCAGGATCTCGAAAAGGCCTGTCGCGGCAAGCGGTGCTTTCTCGGAGACACGGCCAACCACGGTGCAGCCGGCCGCGAGCATGGCGGCTAGTTTGCGGGCTTGGATGGAAACCGGGAAGTTCCAGGGGGTGAGACTAAGGGCTACCCCAATGGGTTTGCTGGTGCTGAGGTGTCGGCGGCCCCGCAGTTCGGGTGGGCTGACGGTGCCCGTTGTGCGGCGTACTTCCTCGGCGAACCAGCGGAAGTATTCCACTGAGAAGTCCACCTCGCCTTGCGCCTCGGGGAGTCGCTTGCCCGCTTCCAACGCCAGGGTATGCGCCAGTTCGTCGCGGCGTTCGGACAACAGCGCAGCGGCGTTGCGGAGGAGGTCGGCGCGGGTGCGGGCCGTCGTCCGGGACCAATCGCCAAAAGCTTCGGCAGCGGCGTCAGCGGCTTTGACCGCGTCCTCCGCGGTTCCCCACGCCACCTCGCCTACGGTGCTCCCGTTTCCCGGGTCCGTTACGTCCTTGAATGTTCCGGCAGAGTGCCAGGTTCCGTTAATCAGGTGTTGCGCTGATTTCAGGTTCACTTGATGTTGCCTTTCGTTGGCTGGGAGAGGTGCGGTGTCCGGCGGCCGGAATGGTGCCTCATCCCTTGCTGGCGCCGGCGGTAATGCCCGCAACGAAGTATCGCTGCAGGAAGACATAGGCCACCACAACGGGCAGCGATGCCAGGATGACGCCGGCGAACAAGAGCGGGTAGTTGGTTTGGAACTCACCTTGGAAGCTCAGCAATGCCAAGGGAAGGGTTCGATTTCCGGGGGACTGGATGAACAAAAGCGGGTACAGCAGCTCATTCCAGTGGATGACGAACAGGAAGATGGCAGCAGCGGCGATGGAGGGCGCCGAGAGCGGGAGCGCTATGGATACGTACGTCCGCCACGGTCCGGTGCCGTCGATGGAGCATGCTTCATAGAGTTCTTTGGGCAGGGTACGCATGAATCCACCCAGGATGAACACGGCAATGGGCAGTGTGGAGACGATGTTGGCCACGATGAGTCCGGTGAGGTTGTCCAGGAGACCCATACGGCCGAACAGCACATACAGCGGCACCATATTGGCCTGGGCCGGGATGGCCATTCCCAGGACAAGGAATCCAAAGATGGCCCATGACGCGAAGCCCCTCAGCCGGGCCACGGCGTAACCAGCCAGGCTGGCAACGAAGAGCGTGATGGGAACGGAAATCCCGGTGACAATAACGCTGTTCAGGAAGGACGAGCCGAGATCCTGACCGCCAATGACTTCCGCGAAGTTATCGGGAGCAAGGGACTGGGGAAGGCTGAACGGACCTTCGAAGAGTTCCTGCGTGGACTTGAAGCTGCCGAACAGGACAACGGTGATGGGGACGATGATAATGACCGCATAGATGGCAAGGATTCCGCGGCGGCTGATTGATGCAAGCATGCTGTCATTCCCCCTTCGGGGTCAGACGGAGCAACCGGCGCTGCAGCCAGGTGACCAAGGCGATCATCCCCATGAAGATGATTGACTGGGCGGCGGCATATCCGAACTCCGAGTTGGCGAAAGTGCTGTAGATGCGGGTGGAGAGAATGTCCAGGGACCCTTTGGGAGGGTTGCCCGCGATACCCAGGATCAGGTCAAAGGCCTTGAACGACTGGACCGTGGTGTAGGCGACCACGATGGACGTGGCCGGGGCAACGAACGGCCAGGTGATGGACTTGAACTGCTGCCATTTGTTGGCACCGTCCATCTCGGCCGCTTCGTACAGTTCGCGCGGAATGGACTGGAGGCCGGCGATGTAAACCACCATCATTTGGCCTGCGTGGAACCACACTTGCGTCACAGCAACCCAGTACAGCGCTTGGGAATTGTTGCCGAGGTATGAGCCCTGAAGGCCTTCTAGGCCGATGGCGCCAAGAGCAGAGTTGGCGAGACCGAAATTGGGATCGTAGATGAACTTCCAGATGAAGGCCACAGACACCGATGACAGGATGGTGGGGAAGAAGAACAAGGCACGAAGCACCACGTTTCCCCGGGAATTCTTTGTCAGCAGCAGCGCCAGCAGCAACGAGAACACAGTTTGTGCGATGACCACCAGCAAAACGAACTTCAGGTTGTTGGTCAGGGCGTTGGTGAACAGTGAATCCTTGGTGAATGCCCGGACGAAATTGTCCACGCCCACGTAGTTGAAGGCGGCCGAGAACCCGTTCCAGTCCGTGACGGCGTACTGGAAAGCCTGCAGTGTAGGCATCACCAGGAAGAAAGCGATGATGGCAACCGCCGGCAGCGGGAACAAGTACAGAGCAGGGTTCACACGGGTAGGGGAGCGGCGCTTCTTCGACGCAGCTTCGATGGTGTTTTCCGGCGCCTTCCGCTTGGCAGCCATTCCGGTATGGGTGCTCATAGCCGTTCGTCAACAATCTTCTGGGCTGCTTCAGCTGCTTGCTCGGGGCTTGAGCCCGAGATGACCGCCGTAGCACTGGCCTCGACAGCGTTCCGGACGTCCAGGTTCTGGAACTGGAACCGGGCGGCCAAGGCAGTCTTCTTGTCCAGCCACGGACTCAAACGCTTGAGGTCCGCGTTGGTGTACTCAACATCCTTGACGGACACATGCTGCGCCGTCTCATTGGCGTAATAGCCGGCGTTCTCAGGTTCGGAAAGGAAATCAATCCATGCTGCCGACGCCGCCTGGTTCTTGCTCGCGGAATTCACGCCCAGGATGAACGTGGCGTTGTAGACGCCCTCAAACTTGGCGTTGCCATCCGTGGACGTGTTGGGGAAGACCAGTTCGATGGGGAACGTCGCACCCAGGTTCCGGACGGCTGCGATGTGGTACGAACCAGTGGCCAGCATGGCAGCTTTGCCTTGGGAGAACAGGTTCTGCGCTGGCTCCACGGCAGTGCCGGTGGCATTGGGCTGAAGGTAGGGGACCAGATCCTTGTACTGGTTCAACATCTTGATGAACCAGTCGTCCGTGCACTTGAGCTCGCCCTGCTCGATCTGCGAACACATGTCATCCACGGGGGCGTTGTTGGCGATCATGCAGTTGAACAGCTGACCACCATTTCCCACATCGCCACCGGGCCATGAGATGGGCACGACGCCGGACGCGGCAAGTTTTTCGCACATGCCCAGGAACGCGTCCCAGTCCTTTGGGGTCAGTTCCGCACCGGCTTTATTAAAGAGGTCCGTATTGGCCATTGGCATGGGGAAGACCACCTGATAGGGCAGGCCTAGTTGGCTGTCCCCGGACTGTCCGGCCGTCAGCAGGCCCTTCTGGTAGTTGCCAACGGCTTTGCTGTTCTTCAGCTCCGTGTAGATCCCGGCTTCACTGAAGTTGTTGAACTGCGCCCCGCGGAAGGTGGCAAAAGCGTCACCGATGGCCGCGCCCCGGACCTTTTGCAAACCCTGCGCGTTGTAGTCGTTGGAAGTGGAGATATCCTGAACCACCTCTACGCCGCTGTTCTTCGCTGCGAAGCGTTTGATGAGCTCGTCGAATACTGCCTTGTCCTCGCCGCGCCAGTGGGCGAAGGACACCCTCCCGGTGATATCGCCGGTGGCAGGAGCGGCCGGACCCGTAGCGCCACCCGGGGCTGTGGAACCGCCCGGTCCTGCGCATGCTGCGGCGGTTGCGCCAAAACCCAGAGCTCCGAGAACGGCCATGGCCTGCCTGCGTGAAATCTGACTCACAATAATCTCCTCATTGAGTGTTGCTGTGCCTAGTTATTGGGAAATCGGGGAGGGGCACCCACGATGCCCGGAAGGATCAGGCGGTGGTTCGCTGTGCAGAGACCACTTCGTCCACCACTGCGCAGAGCCGCTGCAAACGTTCGACTGCGTCCGTGGACAAGGATTCGATGACATCCGGGGATCCGATGCAGGACGCCCAAACTGCGCGTCCGGACAGGAACCCGCTGGCACCTTCCAAGCAAGCCCACCGGACGGCGTCAGGGAAGATGTCTTCCGGTACGCCCGAAGAAAGCACTACCCATGGACCGTTGATGGCCTGGGTGAGCTCGGCGCAAGCTGCACGAACTTCGGCTTCGGAGGCCTGGCCCTTGAAGGGGACCTCGGCTTTGTAGAGATCCGCTCCAAGATTGCCCAGTTCCTTGGCGGCGGCCAGAATGCCGGCGTTCCAGTCGAAGTCGCCTCCAGCCAGTGGCTTACGGGAAACGGGTTCGATAATGCTGATGAGCCCGGCCGATTTGCAGCTTTCCACGAATTCGCGGACCATCGCTACGCGACCTTCGGGAGCTTCGTCCGGGCGGTAGAGGACCAGCAGTTTGAGTGCTGTGACGCCCAATGCTGCGTACTTCTTGGGATCAACCAGTTTGTCTATTGTCACTTCGCCCACAAGCTCTCCGTGGGCGGACTCAAAATGGTCGGCGGAAGCGATGAGCCCGCAGCCCGGGGCAACCACTTTCGCTTCGATGGCCGCATCAAGAGCGAACTGGCGGTCAATGAGGACGCCGGAAGCGTAAGGAGTGAGGATACGGGCAGCTGCGAGTTTGAAGTCGCGGAGGTCCTCGTCAGTGACGGCTTGATCTGTGTGCTCGGCGAACATGTTTCGCATGGCTTCGCGCTGGTCGACGGCGAGCATGGCGAACGCACCGGACGGGCGCTGGAGGGAGGAAAGGTCTGTGTTGCTCATGGGCTGCTTCTTTCAGCTAGAGGGTGGGATTAGCGGTAAGGACAGAGGTGATGGTCTCGCGGGGGATCATGGAACGCCCATCCAGGCCAGCGCAGGAAGCCGTGGCAGTACGGCCTGCGAACGACGCAGCCTCTGCGAGCGGAAGTCCTGCAGCGACGGCCGCGAGGATGGCGCCGTGGTAAACGTCACCGGCGCCGAGCGTAGAGATGATGTTGGCGGGGGTCGCGGGGATGTGGAAGGGGATGCCGCCCCGTTCAAGGCCCCAGGCTCCCTCCGACCCTGCAGTGGCAACCACGGTTGAAGCGCCGTCTTCAATGGCCCTTTGCACGAGGTCTTCAGGTTTGAGATCTACTCCGTACATGGCCTGCAGGCGTTCGATGGTGGGAACGTACAGCTCAACGCCCTGTGGGCTGAAGGATGGGATCGGGTTTCCGGCATCCACGCTGATCCGAAGGCCGGTCACCTTAGTTATTGCGTTCCAGCCCAAGTGATCCACATGGACCCAGTCAGCAGTGTGCAAGAGTTCATGAAAGCGGCTGCCGGCAGGAAAGTGGATCGGCGGTACAGGTCGGGTCACGATCGCCCGGCTTTCGCTCGCCGTGCTGACAATAATGATGCTCGCGCCTGTGTTGACATGAGGGTCACGGATGACAGCAGACGTGTCCACGCCTTCGGCCTCGAGGCCGGTGATGATCCGGTCGCCTTCTTCGTCCGTACCAAGAACGCCGGCAAAAGCAACCTTGGCGCCGGCTCGGGCTGCAGCCACAGCGGCCGTGGCTGCAGGTCCGCCACCTGCCGTAGCGAAGTCGTTGGCTACGGTCCGGCTGTCGGCGGCAGGGTATTCCTGTACGAGAGCGATGGAGTCCAAAGTGGCACACCCGACGAAAAGCAGGGTTCCGGATGACGGTTGGGGCACGTTCCACCTCGTTGTAGTTGGGCTGGTAGTGAAAAAATATACACACGCTATGTGTGAAAAACAACACATTCGGTATAGTGATGTTCGGGATGCAACGTCGATCCCCTTCACTCAACGCTGAGAAACGGAGCAGTTCATGTCATTGCCTTCTGGAGAAACGGTCCAAACCATTCGCTATGGACTTATCGGCGCCGGCCATATGGCCCGCGAGCACGTGCGGAACCTCGCACTGATTCCGGGAAGCCGAATCACCGCAGTTTCTGACCCCACTGATTCCTCCCTTGAAGAGACCTCGCGTGAAATTGGCTACGAAGTGCAGACCTACTCCTCGCACCACGATCTGCTGGCATCAGGTCTTGTGGACGCTTTGGTTATCGCCAGCCCCAACGACACGCACCTGGGAATCCTGAAGGACATCTTTGCCAGCGGCACCAACCTGCCCATCCTGGTGGAGAAGCCGGTGTGCACCAGCGCGGACCAGGCCGATGAACTGGAGACTCTTGCAGCTGGTTATGCGGCACCCATCTGGGTAGCAATGGAGTACCGGTACATGCCTCCAGTGCAGGAAATCATTCAGGCTGCACACAGTGGCAAGCTTGGCAACATCCATATGCTCTCGATCGTTGAACACCGCTTCCCGTTCCTGCACAAAGTGGACGCCTGGAACAGGTTCGCCGAGCGCACTGGCGGGACTTTGGTGGAAAAGTGCTGCCACTTCTTCGATCTCATGCGCCTGATCCTGCAAGACGAACCCAGCCGTGTGTTTGCCAGCGGTGGACACGACGTCAACCACATGGACGAGGTGTACGACGGCCGCGTCTCGGACATGGTGGACAACGCTTACGTGATCGTGGACTTCAAGGGCGGACGCCGCGCCATGCTTGAGCTGTCCATGTTCGCCGAAGGGTCCAAGTTCCAGGAACGAATCTCCATTGTGGGTGACGCAGCCAAGATTGAAACGCTGATCCCCGTCGCCGCCAACCACTGGATTGAGGGAGATGAAAGCGAAGCGACTGTCGAGTTCAGCCCACGTTCGCCGCTGGGCCCGGAGAAGCATGAAGTTCCCGTGGATGAAGCGGTCCTGGCTGCCGGCGCCCACCACGGTTCGACGTACTACGAGCACCTTGGCTACCGGAAAGCCATTCTGGGCGAAGGACCTGTAGATGTGACGGTCGCGGATGGTCTCCAATCCGTGCGGATGGGCCTGGCGGCGGAGCGCTCCATCGTGGAGGGCCGCCCCATTGAACTCCTCGCAACCCATGTTGGTGCGCAGAAGTAAGTAAGATTGTGTTGGAATTACAACACTTTCCCACACCGATGATCGGTCCGGGGGGCGTCAAAAGAGGGGAAGCCATGAGCATCGCACGAGAAGAGGCGCCGCTGACACCGCGGCAGCAAACCATTCTGGACGAGCTTGGCAGGCGGGGATTCCTTTCCACCGCAGATCTTGCCGGTACTTTCGACGTGTCGGACATGACGGTCCGCCGCGACACGCGTGCATTGTCCAAGCTTGGACTGGTCAAGGTGGTTCATGGCGGCGTCAGTGCCATTGAAGGCCACGGCCAGAATGCTGATTTCGCGGCACGCGTCCGGGAAGACGCCGACGCGAAGCAGAGGGTTGCGAAGGCCTGTGTGGACCTGATCTCGGAGCGCGATGCGATTATCCTGGACGCTGGAACCACTACCTACCAGATCGCCCAGGAGCTCCCGGCCGCTTTCATGGGCACCATCATCACCCACTCCGCTCCTGCCATACAACGGTGCTTGCAGCTCACGTCCGCCCGGACCATTTGCCTGGGCGGTGAACTGTTGCTGGATAGCCAGGCGTTCAATGGACCCATGACGGTCAACGCCGTCCAAGGGCTTCGGGCCAAGACGGCTTTCATTGGGGTGAGCGGAATCCATGATGAAGGCTTCTACATTGAGCGGGATGTGGAACGGGCAACGAAGTTGGCGCTGATGGGTTCGGCGGAGCAGGTTGTGGTGGTCGCGACCCACCAGAAGATGCTTCGGTACGCGCTGGCCCGGTTGGCTTCCTTCGAGGCTGTAGACATTCTTGTCACCGACGCGCCGCCGCCCCGTGAAGTAGCTGCGGCATTGTCCGCTTCCAACGTTCGTTTGATCGTCGCTGAATGACTCACTGACCCCGCTGATACCTGCGGGTCTTAACGTTCCCCGAAGCGGGCCACTGCCCGACGCGTTGTCGCTACTAATTTCGCGGCACAGGACTGTAGGCATGTCCCCCGGCCTTCGCATGGGGCCTCGCTTTAGCACTTGATTGTTTGAAAACAAACTTTATCTGGTGGAATTCAATCACCAAGGATTAGCATAAGAACAGGCCTTACCTCTGGTGGCCGCACATTATTGAGGAGATTCACATGACGTGGTTGAACAGCGCCGCTCACGCACGTTGGCTCGAAGCTGAAACAGACCGGCTCATCAATTTCGCCTCCGGCTCGAAGGTCCCCACGGGCTTTGGCTGGCTCGACAACTACGGAAAGGTCATGGCTGACAAGCCCACCCATCTCTGGATCACCGCCCGTATGGTCCATAGTTTTGCTGTTGCGGCGTTGATGGGGCGTCCGGGTGCCGCGTCCATGGTGGACCATGGCATAGCCGCTCTCAATGGAGTCTTCCGTGACCACGAATTTGGTGGATGGTACGCGGAGGTGGACGAAAACGGCCCAGTGAATGACACAAAGTCCGGATATCAGCATTCGTTCGTGCTCCTGGCCGCGGCGAGTGCCGTCGCAGCCCGACGGCCCGGTGCCCAGCAGTTGCTGGACGAAGCCTTGCACATCGCCGACTCGAAGTTTTGGGACCATGAAGCCAATATGTGCTTCGACTCGTGGAACCGGGAGTTCACGGAATCCGAGGCCTACCGTGGCGGGAACGCCAGTATGCACTCTGTTGAGGCCTACCTCATTGTGGCCGACGTGACCGGCGAAAACCGCTGGATTGAGCGGGCACTCCATATCGCTGAGGTGCTCATCCACAAGTTTGCGCGTAATAACAACTACCGGGTGTTCGAGCACTTCGACCCTGAATGGAACCCGATTCCGGAGTACAACACCGATGACCGGGCCAGCCAATTCCGCGCCTATGGTGGCACGCCTGGCCACTGGGTTGAGTGGGCCAGGCTCCTGTTGCACCTCCGAGCCGGTCTGGAGGCTCGCACCATGGACGTTCCTGAGTGGCTGATGGAAGACGCGCAGGGCCTTTTCGCAGCTGCGATCCGTGACGCATGGGAGCCGGACGGCCATCCTGGTTTTGTTTACTCCGTTGATTGGGAGGGCAATCCCATTGTCACGTCCCGCATTCGCTGGGTGCCGGTGGAAGCAATCGGGGGCGCGGCCGCGCTGTACATGGCAACGGGAGACGAAGAATACGCGGAGTGGTACGAGCGAATCTGGGACCACGCACGGGACTGGTTCATCGACTACGAGCACGGTTCCTGGAAACAGGAGTTGGATGAGCACGGCAACGTCGCGTCCACCGTCTGGTCTGGCAAGGCTGACATTTATCACTTGTGGCACTGCCTGGTAGTTCCGCGGCTTCCGCTGGCTCCCGGGCTCGCTCCGGCAGTCGCGGCAGGACTGCTGGACTCACGTCTCCTGGCTGCCCAAGGGCAATAACGGATCGCAGGGACTCCACGGGATCTCTTCGAGTTGCCCATAAGCTGCTGCGTAAACTCCGAGCACTGACATCAATTAAGGAGAAGGCGGACCGGGGGAGCACTTTGACTAACCCCTGCCAAGGGACCGACCTGCGCGGCTAAAACAGAAGCGTTCGACGGCGGCTGCCCACCCGCCGTCGAACGCTTCTGTTTGCCGTCAGTCAAGCTCCTCTTGCGAGTCGGGAACCAAGCTGGCCCGCCTAGAAAGCTACGGCATTCAGGTCCTGCGCCGACCGCCAGGCGTGCCGGTAGTACTCGGCATGAGCCAGCTTTGCGGCGGCGTCCTCGTCGATGATCACCGTAGCCCGCGCGTGCTGTTGAATGACCGAGCCCGGGACGGCTGACGAGACCGGCCCCTCCAATGCAGCTGCAACAGCGTCCGCTTTGTTCGCACCGAAGGCCAGGAGGACCAACTGCCTGGCACGGAGGATGGTGCCCAGGCCTTGGGTGATGCAGTGGGTGGGAACCTCCTCAAGGGACCCGAAGAACCGGGCATTGTCCTTGCGTGTTTGTTCGGCCAGCGCCTTGATTCGGGTGGTCGATGCCAAGGATGAGCCGGGCTCGTTGAAACCCACATGTCCGTTGGAACCGATGCCCAGAATTTGGATGTCGATACCCCCGGCCTCCGTGATCATTGCTTCGTACTCCGCGCCGGCCAGGGTGATGTCCGGGCCCGTGCCACGCGGTGTGAACACCTGATCCGGAGTGAGCCCCAGAGGTTCCACCACCTCGCGGGTGATCACTGAGCGGTAGCTTTCCGGGTGCTGCGGAGGGACGCCGAGGTACTCGTCCAAGGCGAAGCCACGGACGCCGGAAACATCGATCCGGTCTTCACGGACTGCCCGCGCCAAAGCTGCATAGGTGGACAGAGGGGTGGAGCCGGTGGCGAGGCCAAGCACGGTGCCCGGGTTGGCGATGATCTGCTTCGCGAAGATCGACGCGGCCACACTTCCAGCCTCGGCTTGGTCGCGGACAATGATGATTTCTGCCATGGGTTTCCTTAAGTTCGAGCGTGCTTATAGCCGGGACGGCAGCGCAAATGCAGCCCCTCGGGATATTCCATCCAGCGTTTCAGCCGAGGACCCGGAATTCCATCATCCGAACAAATTCAGACATTCTGGCTGACCTTTTTACTGGCTGCCCAGAGTCACTAAGCGCCCGGCTTCCAGGCTCTTGTTGGCCGCTTCCACGATGGCGACGATGCTGAGGATTTCCCGTAGCGGCACGTTCGGGGTGCCCGTCCGGCACGAGGTCACAATGCCTGCCAAGAGTCCCACGAGCATTTCTTCGCGGGCCTCGATGGAAAATTCGGAGCCTGCGTCGATGCGTCCGGTGGTGAAGGGGTGCCAGTCTGCGGCGCCGCCCAGATGTGCCTCACGGCCGTCGCCCCACGAGACCGTCACGGTGGTGGAGCCTGAACCGTTTCCAGGTCCATCGGCGTCGACCGTTACTGCCGCCGGGCCGGCGCCGAGCGCGGCCACCGCAAGGTCCACCAGGTGCACGCCGTACCAGGCCAGGCCAGGGTGGCCGGGCTGGGTAGGCAGGGGGCCATCCAAGGTAACGGACTGACGCCGCCCGCCGGACAGGGCCGCCTGGAACTCAGCTGTGAACCGCTTGGGGGAACCAGCCAGGACCAAGGCTCCGGAGGCCTGCGCCTGGGCGAGCATGTTCCGGGCCTCCGCAAGGGTGGGGGCGAAGCGGGTGTCCACATAGATCGGCTTACCGAACCGCACCACCCGCTCAAAGTAGCGCGGGTGGGTCCGTGAATCCGAGGCCACGATGAGGAGCGCATCGCAGGCCTCGGCCACCTCTTCCGGCGAATCGCACAGGGTGACGCCCAGCCCACGCACCTCGTCCGCGAAGTGGTCGATGCGGTCACGGCTCAAGGGAAAGTCCGACGCCGCTTCCCCCTTCCACGCGTGCGTCACCGTGCCGCCGGGGACCACGCCGTCGATGCCATTCCCGAAGAGCCGCGTAAAGGACGGCGCGTGCGGGGAGTCGACGCCGATGAGTCCGAAACGGAGGGGCGCAATAAGCGTCATCCCTTCACCCCGCTGTGCGTGATGCTGGCGACGATGTGCTTCTGCAGGAGGGCGAAGATCACCAGGCAAGGGATGAAGCTGACCAGTGTTGCGGCCATGACGTTGGACGTGGACGCGGTCTCGGTGTTCAACGTTGCCAAGCCCACCGTGAGCGTTCGTGCTGCGTCCGACTGCCCCACTACCAAGGGCCACAGGAGATCGTTCCAATGCCACAGGAAGACGAAGATTGCCAGGGTTGCCAGGACAGGCCTGATCAGTGGGAGCACGATCTGCCAGAAGGTCCGCCATTCGCCGGCACCGTCAATGCGGGCGGCGTCGAACAGTTCCTCGGGCATGTCCCGCACGAACTGGCGGATGAGGAAGATCGCCTGGGCGTTGGCCAGTGTGGGCAGGATCAGGCCCCACAACGTGTTCACTCCGCCCATCTTGGAGATGAGGATGAAGGTGGGGATCAGGGTTGCCTGAACGGGAACCATCATGGTGGCGATGATGGCCCACAGCAGCGCGTTCCGTCCCGGGAACCGCTTGCGTGCCAAAGCGTAGGCGGCCATGGAGGCGGTCAGCAGGACAACCACCACGGACACTGCCGAGTACAGGAACGAGTTCCAGAGCCAGAGCGGGAATTCACCTACGTTGAAGATACGGACAATGTTGTCCAGCGTCAGCGACGACGGCAAAGCGTAGGGCAGGGTGGGCGCGTCTTCGGGGGAGAGCGCCAGCACGGCCACGGCGATCAGGGGTGCGACGGTGAAGAGCGAGATGACCGCAAGCACCCAGGTCAAGGTGCGCTGGCGGCGTTTCTCGGTGTTGCGGCGCGGGCTGCGCCCGGCGGGGCCCGGGACGGCGCCCTTGGCGGGGCGCCCGCCAACAGCTGGAGTGGAAACGGTGGCAGTCACTTGGAGTCCTTACCTTCGAAGAAGCGCTGTTGGATGAGCGACAGGATGAGCACAATGACGAACAACACCACGCCAATGGCCGAGGCATAGCCGAAGTCGAAGAACTTGAAGCCTTCATCGAACAAGAAGTAAATGAGGCTGTGGCTGGCCCGGGCGGGTCCACCGCCGGTCATGACGTAGATAGTGTCGAAGACCTGGAATCCGACGATCGTCTCAATGACCAGGACGAAGAACACCACAGGCTTCAGCAGCGGCAGTGTGACGTACCAGAACGATTTCCAGGCGCCGGCCCCGTCAATGCGGGCGGCTTCATGGACTTCCGCGGGCTGGGCTTTGAGTCCGGCCAGGAAGATCAGCATGGAGTAGCCGAAGCCTTTCCACACTGACACCACGGCCAGGGACAACAGGACCAGGAGTTGGGGTCCGGAGGTGAAGGGCACGGGGCCCATGCCAAGACCAACCAATGCTGCATTCAGCGGACCATCCGTGGAGAAGATCCAGGTCCAGATGATGCCGGCCATGACGAACGAGCTGAGGTACGGAATGAACAGCAACGCCCGGAACGTCCCGGTGAACCTGACCAGTTTGTCCAGGAGGACGGCCCCGGCCAGCGACACGGCGATGATGAACGGCACAAAGATGGCCACGTAGAGGAACGTCACCCTGAGGCTTTGCCAGAAGTTGGGGTCAGCAGCCAGCCGTGTGTAGTTTTCTGCGCCCAGGAATTCGAAGTCGCCGTTGAGGCTGTACTCGGTCAGGCTCATGGCTCCGGCCCCAAAGATGGGGAGGAATTTGAACAGACCGAAAATGACCAGGGTGGGCAGGACGAAGAGGATGCCGGCCAGCGCCTCCCGGTTACGGGCCTTCTTGGCCCCAAACGGCTTGAGCGGTGGTGCGGCCAACTCTGGATGTCGGCCGGCCAGCTTAATTCTGGTGCGGGTGTTTACAGACATGGGGTGACCAATCGGTGGTTGGGCTGGACTTAGGATGCCGAGCGTTGCAGGATGCCACGGGCTTCTTTGGCGGCACGATCGAGGGCTTCCTTGGCAGTGACATCTCCACGAAGCGCTGCCTGGATGTTCGGTGCAAGGGCACCCATGACCTGGCGTGCAACCGGCGACGGTTCACCGGGGTTGGCCGACTTCAAAGCTTCTGCCATGGCGAGTGAGTCGGCGTCCGTGCCAAGGGCTGCGGCATCGCTGCGCGTAGGCAGGTTGCCGGCAGCGGCGTTGAGGGCCTTCTGGGACTCAGCGGAGCTCAGGTAGCTCATCACCTTGTAGGCAGCCTCGCGGTTTTCCTTCTTGTTGATGGAGGTCAGTGCGAGCAATCCGGGGTTGCCGTAGGTCGCCTGGACCTTGCCCTGCAACGGAGCGCCCAAAGCAACGTTTTCGGCGCCGAGGGCGGTGCGCATCTGCTTCAGCTCCGGCAGTGAGGTGGTGGCTCGCATTGCTGCCTTGCCGGTGGCGATGGGCGCACCTTCAACCTTGGGGCCGTCTGTGGCGGCATCCGCGGGAAGTCCGCCGAGTTTCTTCAAGTCGATCAGCAACTGCAACGCGGAGACGCCGGCCTCGGAGTCGAAGGCAATGTCCTTGGCATCGTCGGTGAACACCGTGCCGCCTGCCTGCCACAGGAGGGGATAGAAGGAGAGGTTCAACGTTTGTTCAGGGCTGCCGGCATAGTCCATCACCGCGATGCCCTTCTCCGCCAAGACCGGCGCAGCACTGCGGAGATCGTCCCAGGTCTTGGGCAGTGGAATCCCGGCGTCCGCGAAGATCTTGGTGTTGTACGCGGTGGTGTTGATGTTCTGGAACAACGGAACGCCGAACACCTCTTTGTCGAACGTCGCCGCTTCCAAAGTCCCGGGGTAGAAGCTGTCCTTGTCCTGCTCCACGGCCTTGTCCACCGGCAGCAGCCCGCGCACGTTGCGGTACGTGGCTGCCTGGTCGGGCGTAATGAGGACGACGTCGGGTCCCGAGCCCGCCGCCAGCGCGGCTGAGATCTGGGCGTCCCGCTTGTCGAACGTCTGGAGTTCGATGGTCAGGTCGATTCCGGGGTTGGCCTTCTCGAAGCTTGCCTCAGTGTCCTGCCAGAACTTCTTGCTCGCGGTCTCGTCCTTGATGACGGGGTACATCCAGAGCGTCACCTTTCCGCTGGCTTGGCCGCCGTCGGACGTTGAGGAACCTGCGGAACCGCAGGCGGTGAGGGTCAAAGCGGCGGTGACTACGGCGGCTGTCGCCAAAGTGGCGGTGCGCATCTTTCGAGTGAACATGGTGACTACTTTCGGGTGAGGGTGGCTTCTTGGATGGCGCTGAGCGCGAGGTGGTGGCGGCTGGCTGCTACGGGGGCGGTGAGGAGGGGATCATCGCATTCCCGCATCCAGTCGAAGAGGATTGCGGAGAGATCCCTGAGGATCTCCGACTGCTCCGGATGGCCGGCGATGTTATCCAGTTCCTCTGGATCTGCTGCGAGGTCGTAGAGTTCCACGGCCGGGCTGGTCCCTATAGTGGGCCCGCCAAGGTCTGCCGGCAGGCTGCGGTGGATCCAGGATTGGGTGGGATCCATGGCGCGTGGTGCGTTGGAGAAGTTGACGATCAGCTTGTGCGTGGATGTCCGCACTGATCGCTTGGGGTCGTAATACGTGTGGTGGCTCAACTGGCTGAAGCAGTGGTTGCGTGGCGCCTCCCCTGCTTCGACCGCCGGCCGCAGGGTGGTCCCGGCGAGGCCGTCCGGAGTTGGCAGTCCTGCCAGGTCCAACAGGGTGGGCAGGACATCGACGTGACTGACGATGTCCGCTACGCGTCTCCCGGACCACGCCGGATTGCCGGGGTGGCGAAGCATCAGCGCAACGCCCAGTCCGGCGTCGTACAGGGTGCATTTTGCGCGGGGCAGCGCAAGCCCATGGTCGGTGGTGAACAGGACCAGCGTCTGTTCGCGAAGGCCCAGGGAATCCAGTTCGGCGAGGATGCTGCCCACGCCCTCATCCATGTGCTTCACCGCGCCTTGGAGCTCGGCGATTTCCTCGCGGGCGCCGTCGTCGTCCACCAAGTGGGCAGGAACGGTGTGCCCCAGGGAAACGTCCGGGTTCACGCCGTCGGCCAGGAAACCCATCACCCCAGGGCGGTCCCTTTCGGAGGGCACCCGGTGCGGCTCCGTGAAGCCGACCTGCAGGTAGAAGGGCCGGTCGCTGCCGGACATGCGACGCAAGGCGTCAGTGGCGCGATCCACGACGACGTCCCGCGCACCTCCCGTACGGGCGTGGTCGAAACCGAGCCGGCTGGCCACAACGTCGTCCGCCAAAACTCGCGATTCGTGGTGCACGCCAACGAGCTCGGTTCGGTAGCCGACGGACTTCAGCCTGTGAGCGATGTGGTCCCTCGGATCTTTGAGATCCCAGCTAAAGGGCTCGTGCGTCAGCCCGAGGACACCGTTGGTCTGGGGATAGGTGCCCGTGAAGAGTGAGGCCCGGGCCGGGCTGCAGTGGGGAGCAGTTGCGAAAGCCTGCTCGAAGAGTGCTGATTCATCGGCCAAGGCATCCAGATTGGGGGTGGAGACGGTTTCCACTCCGTAGGTGCCCAGGAAACGGCCGAGGTCGTGGCAGTGGATCAGGAGAATGTTCTGCACGGTCAGCCCATCCGTTCGAGGTCGGTGCGGGTGAGGGCGTGTTCCATGGGTTGGCCGCTGATGAAGCGGCGGAGTTCGTCAACCACAATGCCGCCGGCCCTGCGTCTGGAGTCGATGGTGGCTCCGCCCAGGTGGGGAGTAAGGAGCACGTTCGGCAGCGAACGCCAGGGGCTGTCCGCCGGCAGGGGCTCTTGGTCGAAGACGTCCAGTGCGGCATCAATCCGGCCTGAGTGGACCTCTTTGTACAGGGCTTCCATGTCCACGATGGTGGAGCGCGCCGTGTTCACGAAAGCTGCCCCATCCGGAAGCAGAGCGAGTTCGGCAGCACCGACGAGCCCTTCGGTTTCGTTGGTGGCCGGTGCATGAACCGCAACCACGTCACTGTTTGCCATCACGTCATGCAAGGAGGCGGACCTGGTCGCGAGGGGATCGCTCTGGGGAATGTAGGGGTCGTAGACGGACACCGTGGCGCCAAGTGCCAGGCAAGCGTCAATGTAGCGGCGACCTGTCCTTGAGGCTCCAACTACTCCGATACGGGCACCTGAGATTTCGCGGGCCCTGCTGACGTTACGTGCGTCCTCCCAGTTGGCGCCCGTGCGGAGGCTGTGATCGAGCTGGTGGACACGGCGCAGCAGGTTCAGCGTGAAGGTCAGCGAAAGCTCCGCGACAGCCGGGGCCATGGCTGCACCCGCTTGCGAGATGGGGATGCCGGTGGCCCAGAAGGCGTCGCTGACCAGGGCATGCAGTGATGAGGCAGCGTGGACAACACACTTGAGATTCGGCGCCGATGCCACGTGTTCGGCGTCGAGACGGGGGAATCCCCAAGCGGTGATGAACGCATCCATGTCCACGGCAGCAGCTGCGAAAGCAGCCAAGGACTGGAGCCCTGCCGGGGCGATTTCGGTGACGTCGCCAAGCTCGTTGAGGGCATTACGGGTTTCGGGGGTGATGAAGGCCGCCCGTTCCGCGTCCGGGATACTCAGCAGAATCTTCAGCCGGGTGGGGGCGGGTGGCGAGGGTGTCGATGCAACGCCGTTGTTGATGTTCATGGGTTGAGATTGCCAGTTCCAATATCTTTTGTCAATGACTAAAGTAAGTATTATGGAGAATGTGAAATCAACCGAGCTACGGATGCCAGAATGGGTGGGATCCCATGCGGCGCAACAACAGGAGCCACCAGCAATGAAGCCACGCGCAGGCAGCAAGGCCCTGATCCGCGAGATCAACGAGGCCCTTGTGCTGGACATTGTGCGCACGCAGTCGCCCGTCTCCCGGGCCAGAATCACAGTCCAAACCGGCTTGAGCGCGGCCAGCGTCACAGGGATTACTGGAAAACTCATCCAGTCCGGCTTGCTGGTTGAAACCGAGATTGCGCCCAGCACGGGCGGCAGGCCCGCGCGACTGCTTGAGCTCGGACGCGAAGCTGTTTTCGCGGCGGGGGTGAGGTTGTCCGCTACGGAGGCCCACGCCGTCGTCGTGGATTTGCGCGGTGACGTGGTGGCCACCCACAGCGAGCCGTTGGCGTCCACGGGCCCGGACGAAGCGGCAGCGGCCGTGGCCCGGGCGGTGCGCGCAGCCTCCGACAACCTGGAGTCCAGGCTTATTGGAGTGGGTGTTGCCGTTTCCGGCGTGGTTGATCAAGCCAGTGGCTTGGTGCGGCACAGCGGGGCGATGGGCTGGGCTGACATCAAGTTCCAAGTGCTCCTGGAAGAAGTTTCCGGGCAACCGGTCATCGTTGACAGTTACGTCAACGCCTACGCCCGCGGGCTGCTGTTCGACGACGTTTTCAAAGGCCGCGAGATGCTCATCTTCAGCGTCGGCACCAGTCTGGGCGCCGCCGTCGTGATTGAAGGCCGCATCCAGCGCGGCTTCAACGGTGCGGCCGGGGGCTTCGCCCATTCGCGGGCGATCACCGGACCAGGTCCGGCCAGGCCCTGTCACTGCGGCGCGGACGATTGCTTTGAGACCCGCGGCAGCCTGTGGGGGATGCAGCGCGAGCTGGAGCGGAGCGGCCAGGACCGAGAGATAGACCCCGACGTCGATTCCAGCCTGATTGCCGACGCCGCCCTGCATCTGGGCATCGGAATGGCGAACACGGCAAAGGTCCTGGGCCCTGGGCAGGTGGTGGTCGGCTTCGCGCCCGAGGCCGATCTGGGGACGTTTGCCGAGCAGACCAGGCATGCGTTTGTGCGCCAATATGACCACTCGAATACTCCCCCTCCCTCGTTTGATGCAGCCATTGCAGATCCAGTAGCGCTGGCTCGTGGCGCCGCATGTTCGGTGCTGGCGGGATTGTTCACCGCCAGCCCAACTGGGTAGCAGCAGATGCCGTTTTGAGGGCTCAGAACGGCATCTGCTGCTACTTACATGGGACCGGAGGGGCACTTGGTTGTGAGAGGCTATCGCCGCATGGTCTGCATTGCCTGCTGATCGTCAATGCGCACGAGATTGGGCCCGCGGAGTGTGTACAGCAGACCGTCCTCGTCGGCTGTGATGTGCGGTCCGCTGTACCAGCCGCCGTTAATTTCTGCCACAACAACCGACACTGCGAAGGTGATGGGATCAATGCGGAACACCGAGGTGTCGGAGACGCCGTACACGATCCCGCGGCTGACCTGGAGGGCGCCGAAGTCCGTGCACACGCTGCTGAGGTCGCCGCGGTGAACCACCTGACGGGTGTCCAGATCGATGACGAACAGACCGGCAGCTTTGCGGGACATTCCGTAAAGAAATTTGCCGTGGATTGCCATTGCTGCGATGCCCTGCGGCTGTCCCGGATCCAGGCGCCACAACTCCTGGTTGGCTACGGGATCCCAGGCAACCACCGTGCTTCGCGGGCCGGTGGCGTAGATGTTGTCCCCACCGAGGTAGGCCACTCCATCCTTCGTTGCCACGGCGCGGACCATCTGCAGACTATCGATGGGGTTGACCTTGGAGATCACCTGCGTTGTCACCGGGTTGTACGCGGCGAAGCAGCCACCGCCGCCTGTATCGTTCTGGGCACCGGCTATGACCAGGCCGTTGACGGCATCCCAGCAGACATCCAGGGGACGGTTCTGTCCGGCCGGGAGCGCGGCCACTTGATAGGGGAGCTGCCCTGTGGTGGGGTCGTAGGCGTAGATTCCCCGCGAGTTGTACTGGCCGGTGTAGAGGATCCCACCCACAATCACGGCGTCCTTGGCCTCACCCGTTGCACGGAGATAGGACACCTGGTCCGTGGCTAGTTGGTGCCGGGCGATGGTTCCGGTGCCGCCCACATAAACGTCCCCGGCGCCCGCAGCGAGGCCCATGCACAGCTGGGGCCCACCTGGCGCCCCGGCCTGCGTGAGGTCATGTTTGACGGCCGTCTTCGCCACAGGGTCAATCTCAATGACGTCGTAAGAGGAGACCGTGAGGGCCTTGTTGCCGTAGACATCCAGGCCCCACATGGCCCCAACGTCTTCCGTGAGAATCTGGGTGATCTTCTTGCTGACCAGGTTGTAGGACCACACGCCGGGCTCCTTGACGAAGAACACGTCGTTGCCCAATTGCCTGAACATAACACCGGTCTTGGCGATGACGGTGTACTGGGAATGGTTGGCCAGGTTGATCAGCACGGACTTCCCGGGCCCCTTGACGCCGACCCCGAGCTGCCCGTTCAGCACGCTCAATGACGTGACTGAAACACCCGTGGCCACATCGGCCGGGAGGATGTTGGTGGACGTCTTGGTGGTCCGATCGAATGCGAAGAGGCGTGCAGGGCTGGAACCGTTGCCGCCGCCCAGTGTGCTCCCAGTGCCGAAATACACATGGCTGGCAGTGGCAGCCACAGCCTGGGCAATGGTGGCTCCGGGGTCGGGGATTCCCCAGCTGGTCATGGCATTCGTGGCGGGGTCGTATTCCCACAGGGAGGGCGCATTGGTGGTTTGTCCGCCACCGGCGACGTAGACCTTGCCATCAGGGGCCACGGCCAGGGCCCGGATATCGCGGTCGCCGGTTTCGCCGACGCCCACTGCCGGAACGTTCGGTGTGCTGAGGTCCCAGCGGTAGAGGTTCGGCTTTCCGTCCATCCCGTCGCGCAGCACGCCTGCGTACAGGTAGCGTCCGGTGGAGTCGGCAGCCAGGGCCTGAATGCTGTACCCGGAGCCGAGGTCTGTCCGTGACGTGATGGTGCCCGTGGGGAGGTGATATCCAATCACCCGTACCGGGTTCAGGTTGCGGGACCCGATGTAGACGGTGTCACCCACCAGCAGCGAACTCATCAAGGAAAACTGAACGACGGCGGGTCCAAGGTCGGTGATCAATGGGACACCCGCGGTTTGCTTCTTCGGTGCGGCCTGGGCGGCACCGGAGGACATTGCTGACAGTGCTACGGCGAGTCCGCCGATGCCCCCGGTCTGCAGCAACTGACGACGATTGATGGCGAAAGTGGACATGGAAGATCTCCTCATTGAGTGTCCCGTGGGGTGTTTCCAAAAGCGGTATTCGTGCTGTGGGGGACGTTCCGGAGACGCCCTGAGCACTTCATCCAGCGTTTCAGCCAGCCATCAGGAAATCCATGATTCGAACATTTTCAGACATCCCACGTGTACTGCTCCAGCACATCAGCTTTGGCACATCACCTCCGGGGTCAGCGGAGCGGTCTCATCAGGAGAGTCATCCCTCTGGTGCTCCCTGCGGAAGTGGCTCGGCGAAGAGCCGGTCTTCCTCGTGAAGATCCGGCTGAAGTAGGCGGGATCGTCGTAGCCAGTGAGCGCCGCGATTCGTTGAACGGGGAGGGATGTGTCCGCCAGGAGCGACTGTGCGCGGGACATCCTTAGCTGGATCACTAAATCCTTTGGACCCACCCCTGTTGCGGCCTGAACTGTACGCCGGAGTTCGGGGACTGAAACCTTCAGGCGGTCGGCCAGCTGGACGAGGGTGAGCGGCAGGTGTGCCGCCTCGCGGAGCTTGGCGAGAAGTTCTCCCGGGGATTCCCCGGCGCCTTGGCTGCGCAGCTTGCCGGCCTCCAAGAGCACCCTCTGACACAACACCGACGCTTCCACATCAGAGTGGTGACCACCTACCGAGAGAGCTGCACGCAGGGCCGGGAAAAGTCCAAGTGCTTCCGCCAGGCCTGACTCTGAAGGATCGTCCAGCTGCAGAATCGGGTGGGCTCGGGAGTAGCTCCCCAACTCCTCCAATGCCCTCGCTGTGGGTCCGGTGAACAACAGCCAATGTTCTTTCCACCCTCTCGGACCTGGGCCGTACCCGTGGCTGACGCCGGGGAAGAGCCAGATGATCGCGGGAGCTTGGACCTCGAACCGCCTGCCGTCCACGGAGAAATGCCCGGATCCCTCGGACACCAATACCAAGGCGTGGCTGCTGAGGGTCCGTCCGGCGAAGGAGGGCAACTGGCCGCCCTGTTCACCGGCGCCCAGGCACGCCAAACCAAGGTCCCGGAGTGGGGGAGCCGGGTGCCGGTAGGTTGACCAATTGTCCATGGGTTCCCATGCTGCCCTTACCCAAGCTCCTGGGCAAGCCTCACAAAAGTCCAAGTCATGAGGAGCCGGAGTCCATTCACTTGGTTGCCCGCCACTGACAAAGTGGGGACTATGTTGACTTCAAACGGCTACGTCCTGGACGAATCGGATTCCCGTCTCGCTGAGCTGGAACCTGTACCCCCGTCCCAGCGCCGGGACCGTGAAGCCCTGTGGGCACGGCTCCGCAGGGACGGATACCTCTATCTGAAGGGGCAGCTCAATCCCGGGGAGCTGCTGGATTTCAGGGAGTATTACTTTCGCTCGTTGAGCGGCGCCAACGTGTACGCGGATGGCACGGATCCACGTGAGGGCATTGCGGCGCCCGGGGACGTGGACCGTGCTGCGTTGCGCCGGGGCCTCTTCGATCACGTGGTGCCCGGGGCGGAGTATCAAGCCTTGTGCACTGCTGAAGGGATTGCAGGCTGGTTCGCCTGGTTCCTCGACGGTGACGTCCACCTGCACCGAAGGAAGATCATTCGCCACACGAAACCCGGTGAAAGTGGCATTGGCTCGGCCACGCAAGCCCATTACGATCTGGTCTATCTCCGCGAAGGCAGCGATCGCGTGCTCTCCATGTGGATTCCGTTGGGCGATTGCCCGCGGGAACGTGGCGGATTGGCTTATCTGGAGGGCAGCCACCACTGGGTGATGGCCGAGGAGCGTGAGGGAAGCTTGAAGATGCCGGCCGCCTCAATCACCGCAGACCTCCCGGGGCTGGCCAACCAGCGCGACGCCAGGTGGCTCGTGACCGACTATGAGGTGGGCGATGTTGTGGTCCACTCTGCGCACATTGTCCACGCCGCTTTGGACAATACCGACACCAACGGCACCATGCGCCTGTCCACCGACATCCGCTACCAGCGTCTGGGCGAACCTATCGACTGGCGATGGCAGGAGCATTGGAATTACGACGACGGGCTCTAACCCGCCGCCGCTCCCGGGATCAGGCCGCGTCGATGGAATCGGGGGAGTCGAGCTTCTTTCTCGTGGCATGTCCCTTGACGAGGAAGATGGCCAGCAATGCCAAAAGGATGTAGGCCCAGTTGAAGAGCCCGGCGAGGGAAATCAGGCCGGCCGCTCCGGCTGATTCGGTGGCTGCATCGATGCCACCTGTGGCCAGGAACGTGGTTGGATCCGTGGCGGCGTGCAGCAGGATTGCCCAGGTAATGCTGCCTGTGACCCGCATGGAGAGGTACATCATGGCACCAAATCCGAACGTGTAGACCACGGTCAAGGCCACAACCAGCGGCTCCATTGTGAGGATGTTTCCGCTGTGCAGCAAGGCGAAATACGCGGTAGACAAAACGAAGACGAGCCGTTCACCGTAGCCCCCGTTACGGAGCATGTTAACAACGATTCCTCGTGTGGCGAGTTCTTCGGTGAATCCCACGCAGAGGCCGAAGAAGACCATGACCAGAACAAGTCCCACCGAGTAGGCGGACCAGTTGGTCGCTACCAGCCGCAGGAAGATAGGGATGACGAGGAGGGGAATCGCAACCCACATCCAAGCTTTCCCCCGGATGGGCTGGGGGCCGAAAATCTCCTTGACCCAGCCGAGCGAGCGTGCAAAGAGGAACAGCAATATTCCGGCGATCAGGATGGGCAGCGCCAGCATAAGGAACGCGGTGAGTGGATCAGCCAACGGGTTCGTCAGGTTGATGACGCCCCCAAACAGGGTGCCGATACCCAGTCCGATCAGTTCATAGACGCCCCAGTAGGCGGCAATGAACAGAAGTCCTTTCCACCATGTCCCGCGGTTCCAAAAGCGGATCCATCCAGAGTCACTTTCATGCATGCCCAGCACCTTCCTGCTTAGTTCCCCCTTTAGGCCGGGGCCATCATGACAAGCCTAGGCCTTGGCCGGATGTGCAGCGCCACGCCACCACGACACGGTTGCCAGCGCGGCTTCCGGCAGGGGAGTCGGCTCAAGGCCCAGGAGCTTCTGGCTCGCCGAGGAATCCATCACGAATGGACGCTCAAACTGGTACAGCAATTCGGCCAGCTCGCGCATGTCCGTGGAGAAAATGCCCGCCACCCGCAGCACCCATCCGGGCACAGCGCCCACCTTGGGTGCACTAACGCCGGCTGCTTCTGCATGCGCTGCAGCCATGACCCGCTGCGTGACGGCCGGGCCCGTAGGGGCGTGCAGCACCGTGTTCCACAGCTCGGGCCGCTGCGCTGCTGCAATCATGGCGGCGGCCAGGTCCGGGACGTAGGTGAACGAATGCGGCTGGTTGGAGGACCCGATGAACTGTACCGTTTTGCCCGCCAGGAGGGGCGTCACCATCCGCTCCCCGGCATGTGCCATCTTCACGCGGGGCCCGAAGAAGTCACCGGCAACAACACTCACGGTGTTGGCCGCATGCGCTTGCCGTGCTGTCAGTAGTGCGGTCCGGATGCCGCGCTTACCGCCGGCGGCCGTCCTTGGACCGACTTCAGTCATGACCCGGTCCGGCTCACTGTACGAGTAGAGGCTCTCGGGGAACACGACGACGGCGCCAGCGGCTGCCGCTGCATCCATCACCACTTGCTCGGCCCGGGGGAGCTCGGCGGCCCACGCTGAGGCCCGGTATGCGGATCCGTGGATGCAGTGGAAGACCGCTGTGGCACCTGCCACCGCTTCGGTGAGCCGCACGGGATCGGAGGCATCTACGCGCATGCGCTCCACCAAGGGGTGGTCGGGGCCGCTCCCGGAGCGCGTCAGAAGACGTACCTGGTGACCTTGATCGGCCAGTTGTTCAGCGACGGTGTATCCAACGGGACCTGCTCCTGTGACGACGTACATGAGGTGCCTTCTTTCGGTTTCGTTGCCTGGGAATCCAAAGCGAGAGCGGCGCTCTCTCAATCAGGATGAATGCCCCTTGCTTCAATGTCAAGAGCGCCGCTCTCGTTTGTTGACAGCGCTCTCTGTTGTGGCAAGCTATGGGCATGACGTCAGCCGAACCCACCGCAACCCAAGCAGAGGACCAGGCAAGGCCCCAGGCCAAGGCAAAGCCACCAACGCCGCGGGAACGGGCGCGCACGCAAACAATCGCCGACATCATCCGGCTGGGGCGCGAGCACCTTGCGGTCCACGGCGCAGCGGCCCTTTCCCTGCGCGCCGTGGCGAGGGATCTCGGCGTCGTATCTTCAGCCGTGTACCGCTACGTCGAGAACCGCGACGAGCTCCTCACGCTCCTGCTCATCGATGCGTACAACGAGCTCGGTGATGAAGTGGATGCGGCCGTCGAGTCAGTCCCGGACCAGGATTTTGCCGGGCAGTTCAGGGCCCTGGGCCATGCCGTCCGGGCCTGGGCCATCCGCGAGCCCGCCAGTTACGCGCTGCTTTTCGGCAGCCCCGTCCCCGGGTATCAGGCGCCAGGGGAGCGAACCACTGTGCCCGGAACGCGCGTCATTGTCCGCCTCGTCGGGATCTTTGATGCCGCATTCCGCGCAGGTGCCTTGGCCGCTGAGGTGACTCCCGCCGTCGTGATTCCCCCTGCGTTGGCCGAAGACCTGGCGGCCATTCGCGCCGAGATGAATCTCGCGGCACCCGACGCGTCATTGGCGAGGGGTGTCCTGGCGTGGACGTCGGTGTTCGGGGCCATCAGCTTCGAGGTTTTTGGGCAATACGGCGCCGACACCTTTGCTGCCCGAGAGGAGCTTTTTGAGCATCAGCTAGGTGTGCTTCAGGGCGTCGTGGGGCTCCAAGGCTAGGGCGCTAAAGTATTCAGATGGTTCGTGGACTTGCTGACATTGGTGCGGAGGGTGTCCTCCTTGCCGGCGCGGGCCGCGCAATCCTCCTGCAGATCGCCAACCCCAAAGTGGGTCATGGCGTAGCCGAGCACAGCAACTTCGCGGAGCGCCCCGTGGATCGGCTCCGCGCGACCATGACGTACGTGTATGCGGTGGTTTACGGCTCGGAGGAGCAGCTGAAGGCCGTCCGCCGCGCCGTCAACCGTGCCCATGCCCCGGTCCGCCGCGGACCGGACGGCGCTTCCCACGGATACAGCGCTTTCGACGCCGACTCCCAACTTTGGGTGGTCGCCACCCTCTACGACACCGCCGTCACGGTGTACCAGCAGGTCCATGGAACGCTCGACGACGATGCCGCCGACCGTATCTACCGCGAGTATGCGCGGATCGGGACAGCCCTGCAGCTTCCGGCGGATAAATGGCCGGCTGATCGTGCCGCCTTTGCAACGTACTGGGAATCCCAGGTTCGCGGACTTCGCCCAGATGACCAGGCGCTCAGGGTAGCCCGGGACCTGCTCTTCCCGGCTGGTGGGCCGCGGTTGTTGCGCCTGGCCATGCCGATGGCGCGGTTCCTCACCGCAGGCCTTTTGCCGGACCATGTGCGTGCAGGCTTCGGATTCGAATGGGGCCCTGCCCAGGCCCGGCGGTTCGAGCGGACCATGCGGTTGATGGGTCGCGTATATCCGCGCTTGCCCCAGCGGATCCGGCACTGGCCCCGCGACCATTATTTGGGCCACCTTGTGGTGGATTCCGCGGTGCCCCATGCGTAACTCCACGTCGGTGGAAGAATCCATCGACGCCCTTGCGCACCGCTACCTGGACCGCACTCGCGGTGGCCGTCTGCGGGCCGGGCTGACCGAGTTTGTGGTGTTCGGGCTGAAGCAGGCGTGGGCTTGTGTGTTCGGTGCCGCGTTGCTCGCGGTGATCATCGCCGCACGTCTCTGGTACCCCGATAACGCGGCGCTCGCCCGCAACGATTTCCTGACCCTTGCCGCCGTCGTCATCCAAGTCCTGATGATCTCGTTCAGGCTGGAGACGCTGCGGGAACTGCGGGTCATCCTGCTCTTCCACGTGGTGGGGACCGTGATGGAGTTGTTCAAGACGGACGTAGGATCCTGGGCGTACGAGGCTGAGGGCATCCTCCGGATCGGGGCGGTTCCACTGTTCAGCGGCTTCATGTATGCGGCCGTGGGGTCCTATATGGTGCGCGTGTTCCGGCTGTTCGACCTCCGCTTTGACCGCTACCCGCGCCGGTGGATCACGGCCCTGGTTGCTGGTGCGATCTACGTCAATTTCTTCTCGCACCACTACATCTTCGACGCGCGCTGGGTGCTGCTGGCCGCCGTCGTGCTTGTGTACGGGCGGTGCGTGATGCACTTCCGGGTGTTCCGGCGTCGTTTCCGTATGCCCATTCTGGTCTCGTTCCTGCTGGTGGCGCTGTTCATTTGGTTCGCGGAGAACATCGGCACGTGGTCCCGCGCGTGGCTGTATCCGAACCAGCTGAACGGGTGGCAGGCGGTCTCCATCGACAAACTCCTGGCGTGGTTCCTGCTGATGATCATCTCGGTGGTGCTGGTGGCGTGGGTGTACAAGCCGGAGCCGCTTGACGCCCCTGGCGCGGCCATGGTCCCTAGGCTTCGCCGCGTAGCGCCTTGAGTGCCGCGCGCCGCGCTTGAAGCAGGGGCTCGACGTCGGACACCCGGGTCAGGCTGACGGCTTCCGGTGAGGGAGGGTTGCGTTGGGCGTCAATGACGATCCCGAAACCACCCAATGTGCCCGCGGCGAGCCATGATGTCGTTCCACGCCAGAGCGTGAACTGTACGGGCCTGCCTCCGACGGTGATGGTGACTTGCTCGCTGCGGAAGGCGCCGAAGGTGGCGTCCTGTCGCTGTAGCTCTTCAAGGTTGTGCGGTATCCCGGCCGAGGCTCGCCAGCGGTTTCTGGCAACGTCGTGAGGATCCTGGGTTGTGGTGATCACCTCCATCTGGGGGCCTGTTGGTGAAAAGGCATTGCCATGAACCACGCCGCCCTCGCTGCCATCGAGCTGCCAGGATCCCAGCATGATGGGGGCATCCCAGCCTGTGACCGAGAACAGCGGGAGGAGGTGCGCGCCGTCGCGGACCTCTTGATCCAACCGGTCGTTCATCTCCCAGAATTCGTCCGGAGGTAGGTATCCAGTGATTTCCATCGGGCCAGTTTGCCAGTTCACCGTGGGCGAAACCAGCCCTTCAGCCGCATGATTCCGGGGTTTCCCTGCGTGCAAAAAGCAAAGTTGAGCGCACTTGACTCAACTTTGGATTGACTTAAATCTGAGGCTGAGTACAGTTGAGTGCAGAACGCTCAACTAGCCGATTGTTGAGCAGGCTCCCAGCACGTAAACCGCTCAGCGGACCGTTGTCAGGTGCGATCTCCAACATCGGCCATTGAAAGGAAAACAAGATATGTCACGTGCAGTAGGTATCGACCTCGGAACCACCAACTCCGTGGTCTCTGTTCTCGAAGGTGGCGAGCCCACCGTCATCGCCAACGCAGAAGGCGGCCGCACCACGCCGTCAGTCGTTGCGTTCTCCAAGTCCGGCGAAGTCCTGGTTGGCGAAATCGCCAAGCGCCAGGCCGTCAACAACATCGACCGCACCATCGCTTCCGTCAAGCGCCACATGGGCACCGACTGGAACGTCGCCATCGATGACAAGAAGTACACGCCGCAGGAAATCTCCGCGCGTATCCTCATGAAGCTCAAGAACGACGCCGAGAGCTACTTGGGCGAAAAGGTCACCGACGCTGTGATCACCGTTCCGGCCTACTTCAACGACGCCGAGCGCCAGTCCACCAAGGAAGCCGGCGAAATCGCAGGCCTCAACGTCCTCCGCATTGTCAACGAGCCCACCGCGGCCGCACTGGCCTACGGCCTGGACAAAGGCAAAGAAGACGAACTCATCCTGGTCTTCGACCTCGGTGGCGGAACCTTCGACGTCTCCCTCCTCGAGGTTGGCAAGGACGAAGACAACTTCTCCACGATCCAGGTCCGCGCAACCGCCGGTGACAACCGCCTCGGTGGCGACGACTGGGACAACCGCGTCGTCGAGTGGCTCCTGAGCCAGCTCAAGGTCAAGGGCATCGACCTCTCCAAGGACAAGATCGCCCTCCAGCGTCTCCGCGAAGCTGCAGAGCAGGCCAAGAAGGAACTGTCCTCCTCCACCAGCACCAACATCTCCCTCCAGTACCTGTCCGTCACCCCCGACGGCCCGGTTCACCTGGACGAGCAGCTGACCCGTGCCAAGTTCCAGGACCTCACCAAGGACCTGCTGGACCGCACCAAGAAGCCGTTCCAGGACGTCATCGCAGAAGCCGGCATCAAGGTTTCCGACATCGACCACATCGTCCTCGTCGGTGGCTCCACCCGTATGCCTGCTGTCTCCGAGCTCGTCAAGGAACTCGCTGGTGGCAAGGAGCCCAACAAGGGCGTCAACCCGGACGAAGTTGTGGCCGTTGGTGCAGCACTCCAGGCCGGTGTCCTGAAGGGTGAGCGCAAGGACGTCCTCCTCATCGACGTCACCCCGCTGTCCCTCGGCATCGAAACCAAGGGTGGTGTCATGACGCACCTTATCGAGCGCAACACCGCTATCCCCACAAAGCGTTCCGAGACCTTCACCACCGCTGATGACAACCAACCGTCCGTGGCCATCCAGGTCTTCCAGGGCGAGCGTGAATTCACCCGCGACAACAAGCCGCTGGGCACGTTCGAACTGACCGGCATCGCTCCGGCACCGCGCGGCGTTCCGCAGGTTGAGGTCACCTTCGACATCGACGCCAACGGCATTGTCCACGTGTCCGCCAAGGACAAGGGCACCGGCACGGAACAGTCCATGACCATCACTGGTGGCACGGCACTCTCCAAGGACGACATCGACCGCATGGTCCGTGAAGCCGAAGAACACGCCGCAGAGGACAAGGCCCGCCGCGAAGCTACGGACACCCGTAACTCTGCTGAGCAGCTCGCCTACTCCGTCGAGAAGCTCATCGCCGACAACGACGACAAGCTGCCCGAGGAAGTCAAGACCGAGGTCAAGGCCGACGTCGACGCCCTCAAGTCCGCACTGGAAGGCACCGACGACGCCGCTGTGAAGACTGCGTTCGAGAAGCTCCAGGCTTCCCAGACCAAGCTCGGCGAAGCCATCTACTCGCAGGCCTCCGCAGCTGACGCTCCGGGTGCCGGTGCAGAGGGCGCTCCCGCCGGTGAAAAGGCTGCTGACGATGAAGACATCGTCGACGCCGAGATCATCGACGAAGACGAAGCGAAGAAGTAGTCATGCCTCACCACGGCAACGAAGCAGAGCACTCTGAAGGCAACGGTGACGAGCCGCGCAAGCCCGTGATCCGGGACAACCGCAAGGTTGATCCGGAGACCGGGGCAGCCCGTCACCCCGATAGCGAAGCTACGGCTCCCACCGAAGACGACGCCGCTCCCACGGACGGTGACGCCCTCTCCCAGGCTGAGGAAATCCTCAACGGGGTAGAGGTGCCGGCTGAGGAATCGGTAGCCTCCGGTGCCGCGGCAGAAGCCCAGGCAGCGGAACTCCGCAACGACCTCCTCCGTCTTCAGGCTGAGTACGTCAACTACCGCAAGCGCGTTGAACGCGACCGCGCCGTAGCAGGAGAGATGGCCGTCATCGGCGTCCTCAACTCCCTGCTCCCGGTACTGGACGACGTCGACGCCGCACGCCAGCACGGTGACCTCGAAGGCGGCCCCTTCGCCGCCATCGCCACCAAGCTGGAGAACGCGCTGAAGACGTACGGGCTGGAACGCATCGCGGACACCGGAGTCGAATTCGACCCCACCATCCACGAAGCACTCATCCAGCAGCCCGGCGAGGACATCGAGGTTGACACTGTCAGCCAGGTGCTGCGCTCCGGATACCGCTCAGGGGAGCGGGTCCTGCGTGCGGCCCAAGTCATCGTGGCTGTTCCGGCCTAGTCCCACCTAGTCGCTACACCGGATATGGGGCGGTGCCCGCTCCGCGGTGCCCTCCACACCGCCGCCCCATATCCGGTTTCGCGCCCGCTGTAAGCTCGCCTGAAGCGAGTTGACTGTGGCCGTACGTTTTTTGTTGATTTGAAAGGAGACGCTCTTGGCCAGCCAGGACTGGGTTGAAAAGGATTTTTACGCGATCCTTGGTATCGCCAAGGACGCGTCCGACGCGGATATTAAGAAGGCTTACCGCAAGCTAGCCCGGCAGTACCACCCGGATACCAATGCTGGGGATGCTGCTGCGGAGAAGAAGTTCAAGGACATTTCCGAGGCTTACTCGGTGTTGTCGAGTGCTGAGGACCGGCAGCAGTATGACGCCATCCGTGCCATGGGTGGTGCCCGGTTTGCTCCGGGTGCCGGCGCCGGCCGCGGTGGTGCTGGCGCTAACGGCGGGTTTGAGGACCTGTTCGGTGGCCTGTTTGGCGGCGGCCCTGGTGCTCGTCAGCCTGCGGGCGGCGGCGGCATTCCTCCTGAGTTTGCTGACCTGTTTGGCGGCGGCTTCGGCGGTGCCGGCCCTACCGGGTTCCAGCGTGCCCCGCAGAAGGGCTCGGACCGGACGGCTACAACGACCATCTCGTTTGCCGGTTCCATCAACGGCACCACTGTGAGCCTGCGCGAGAGCAACGGCAACGTGATTGACGTCAAGATTCCCGCGGGCATCAAGGATGGGCAGAAGGTCCGTCAGCGCGGCAAGGGCAATGTTGGCCCGGCCGGCAATGGCGACCTCATCATCACGGTCAGCGTGAAGCCCCACGACTTCTTCCACCGCGACGGAGACAACATCCGCATCCACGTGCCCGTCACGTTTGCGGAAGCGGCGCTCGGCGCCACCATTGAGGTGCCAACGCTCGACGGCGACACCGTCAAGGTGCGCGTTCCGGCCGGAACTCCGTCGGGCCGTACCCTTCGGGTGAAGGGCCGTGGCGTGAAGACGTCCAAGGCTACCGGCGACCTTCTGGTGACCATCGACGTCGCGGTTCCGCAGAACCTGAACAAGGAAGCGGAAGAAGCCGTGAAGGCCTTCGCCGCTGCCACCACTGACGCCAACCCGCGTCACGACCTGGCCGCGAAGGCCCGGTTGTAAGGAGGCGGTCATGGCTATAGACGTCAACCAGCCGATCTTTGTCATCTCCGTTGCTGCGGAGCTTGCCGACATGCATCCGCAGACGTTGCGCCAGTACGACCGCCTGGGCATCGTTTCGCCCAGCCGTGCGCCGGGCAAGTCCCGCCGTTATTCTCAGAACGACGTCAACAAACTGCGGGAGGTCCAGCGCCTCTCGCAGTCCGGCGTCTCCCTCGAGGGCATCAAACGCATCCTGGATCTCGAAAACCAGGTTGCTGCGCTGCAGTACCGCGTAGTTGAGCTCACGGAGGAGTTGTCGCGCCGCCGCTCACCTGTGGATGCTCGTATCTTCGCGGCAGGCGCGGCGGGCGACGTCGTCAGCCTGTCCCGGGGCCAGCGTCCGCGGGCGCGGTCGCAAGCTGTTGTGGTGTGGCGGCCACGGGCAGGGGACTAGCTCGGGCTAAGCCAGGCTGCGGTCCCAACTAACCACTACCCGGGCAGCGCCCGCTTCGGTCCGCTCCACGTTCACCACGATCTGCGACTCTTTGGCTCCCATGTCCCGGATCTGCTGCTTGTAATCCTCAAGGTGCTCCTGGAGGGACTCCTCGGTCCATTCACCCGGGCGCATTCTGGTGGAGATCTCCACAGGTTCCTCCCTGACCAGAATCTCCTCGGGTCGCCGCTGCGGTGCCTTGGCTGGCTCAGCTTCGTTGGACGGCACCAGCATGCGGAAGCCGAAAACTCCTCCGGCAATGCCAGCGACGAGGCCCGCGGCAATAAGCCACATGGCCTTTCGGGGTCCGCGGCGCCCAGAAGCCGCTTCAGTGATGCTTGATGCTTTCTTCGCGCTTCGTCGTGCCATGGGGAGTTCAACTTTCCAGTCGCCGATCGGGTTCCGTGCTCGTGGTGCGTCAGGGTCGTGCCCATCCATCGTAAGCATGCTTAGAACCTTTGGTAAGAATGCCGCAACGGGAAGATAATGAAGGCATGGCACGGCATGCAGCGCTCGTGCTGAATTTCTGAGCATCGACGCACGGTTGGCGGCCTGCTCGCGTGGTGAGGAACTCCGATGTCGTTGTCGGATGAAGAACGCAGGAGCTTGGAAGAGCTGGAGCGGGATTTCGCTCTAACGGATCCCGACCTCGCCTATGAGCTGAAGTCCGGCCGCCCACGGGGTGCGGTGGCGCGCAGCGTTCTTGGCAGTGCGGCCGTTCTGGCCGGTTTCGTCATGGTGATCGCCGGGATCATTACCCAGTTGGTGATCCTGGGCGTCGTGGGGTTCCTGCTAGCCAGCGCTGGTGCCTATTGGCTCTTGGCCGGAACGTCGCTGCGGAGACGCACAAAACCGCACGACGACGGCCGGCACCCTGGCGGGTCCGGTATCTGAGTCGCTTCGGCCACCCTTGGCAGGTGCTAGGGGACCGGGGGAACCGGCGGGTGGACCGGGGTCTCAGGCTGCTTGGCCGGCTCAGGTTCGCCCGGGGGCATCATCATGCGCCAAGCAAACACTGCGCCCGCTCCCGCCAGGGCAGCTGCGATGGCGGTGAACCATATAGCCCGACCGGAGCTGCGTTGGGTGGTCTTCCGGCTGAGCGCCCGGGTGGCTTTCTTGACTGCCTTGGTGGCTGTTCGTTTAGCTTCCTTGGCGGCCTTCTTGTTGCCAGTCAGGGTGAGCATCACGCCCTGGACCACGGAAGGGACGTCAGCGTGGTTGATTCGGGCCAACGCCCACCTCACCACGGCATCTGTCTGTGCGGATGTGCCCTCTGTTGCATGCGTTACCCACTCCCGTGCAAGATCCTGGGCGGCGGGAATGATGCTTTGCGCTTTGTACATGCTTGACCCCTCACGTAGTTAGACGACGGCTTGCTTGCCAGCCTACGCTGCAGTGTCTGTGGCCAACAGATGCCCCCAGCGTGCGCTCCTTCCCGGTTGCCCTTGTGGCATCACGCAAATAGCGCAGGGTTGGCGGCGACACGCCGTGGTTTACAGGCGGCGATGCGAGGCAACTGGGAAGGAGCGGGGAGAAGTAAAGTTCAGTTCCGGACCACCGACGCCAGTTCCACCGGATTTTCCAGGCCGGCCCACTTTCCATTGAGGGTCAGGTCCCCGTGAAGCTCCGGGGCCGCAGCGGTATTGGCCGAAGCATCCGCTGCCAGATCCAGGACCCGGGTAATCTTCAGCCGCAGCTCGCCCGCATCAATGATGGTCACGCCGCTGCCGGATACCGGCGCCGAGGCACTCAAGGCGGGGACAACGTCGTCGAGCTTTCCGCTGCCCTTTACCGTGACCGTGCTGGGCCGGGGGCCGAGCTCGCCGTCGACAATGAGGTCGGCCTCTTGCTGGCCGGTCAGGATGGCGGTGGCCAGGGCCTTGACGTAGATGGGGTCCGCGCAAGCGTCGTAGACCCAGCGCTTGCCCAGGACCGAGTGGTCCATGGTGCCGATGAGCCACTCCTCGGCGCCAGCCAATTCGTACCCGCGGTAGCTGAGGGGAACTTGGTAGACGCGCTCACCGGCGGTAACGACGTGTGTCTCGAGGCCCACTTCGCCGGCGGGATCGTCGAAGCGGTAGGCGCCGATAAGCTCCGGCGCGCCTTCCTGGATGAACCAGGGTTGCTTCGGGAGGTAGTCAGCGATGAGTTCGAGCTTGGACGGGGACAGGGTTGCCTTGTGAATGATCGCCATGCTCCCCAGCCTAGGGCAGTGTGGGTGTGGCTTTCGAAGAGTGGCGCCGGTATGAAGCCGGCTCACACACCCGGTGTGGTCGCCAGGGAACCCCGGGCGGCGCCCACCATTCCTTCGACGGCGTGGGCCAGGTGGGTGCCGCGATCGGTGATGCCGTTCCAGCGGACCAAGGCCTGGGCGTTCAGGCCGTCCACCATGCCCAGGATCTGCCAGGCGACGGCGGCGGCATCGGAAACGTTGAAGTCTCCGCTCGCGTTTCCGTCCTCCACTACTCCTTGGAAAACCTTCTGCCAGGCATCCATCTGCTCGCGGACAGAAGCGGCCAGGGCTTCGTTGCGGCGTCCGAGGGTCCAGGCTTCCACCCAGATTGCGGTGACGTCCAGCCTGCTGTTGTCCAGAAGCGTTTCCACCAGCAGCCCCAGGCGTTCGGGTGGACCAGGTTGCTGGCTCAGCAAGCCAGCTACTTCCTGTGTTTCTGCCGCCACGATGGTGGCAAAGGTGCTTGAAACGAGCGTGTCCATAGTGGGTTGGTAGTGCGCCACAAGACCGGAAGCGACGCCCACGCGGGCGGCAACGTTGCGCAGCGTGAGGGCTGTGAGGCCCTCCTCGAGCGCGATCTCGCGGGCGGCCTCGAGGATTTCTGCGGAGCGCTCTGCGGGTGACTTACGGAGTGCGCGTTTTTCTGGAGTGCTTGACATCAAGGACCAGTCTAGATTACGTTTTCAGCATTGTTGATCGTGCGATCAACAAGAAAATTTGCATCATCGCGTAAGAAAGACAAAGGAGTCACCCATGGCTTGGAGAATGCCGGCCGAAACCGCACCGCATGAGCGCACCTGGATGGCGTTCCCCCGCACTGGCCTGACCCTCGGCGATGACGCCGCCTCAGCCGAAGAGGCCTACGCGGCGTGGACCGCCGTCGCCCACGCCGTGGCCGAGTTCGAGCCGGTCACCATGGTGGTGGACCCCAGCGAGCGCGAACGCGCTGCCCGCATGCTGGGCGGCGGCATCGAGCAGGTTGAGGCGCCGCTGGACGAGTTCTGGATGCGCGACGTCGGACCCACCTTTGTGCTGGATGATGAACGCCCCGGCGTGCTTGGCGCAGTGGACTGGATCTTCAACGGCTGGGGTGCACCGGCGTGGTCCGAATGGCAGAAGAGCGCCGGAATGGGGCGCTTTGTTGCGGAAAAGTCCGGTGCTGAGCTGGTCAGCTCCCTCTTGGTGAATGAGGGCGGCGCCATCCACGTGGACGGCGAAGGAACCGTGCTGATCACCGAGACGGTGCAGCTGGATCCAGGCCGGAACCCCTTCGCGGACAAGGCGGCAGTTGAGGCTGAACTGGCCCGCACCATCGGCGCCACCAAGGTCATCTGGGTTCCCCGCGGCCTGACCCGCGACTACGAGGACCTGGGCACCCGAGGCCACATCGACATGGTGGCCACGCTCCCCAGCCCCGGCCGGATCCTGTTGCATTCCCAGACCAACCCGGAGCACCCGGACCACGAGGTCAGCCGCACACTGCACTCATTCCTTGAGACCCAGACCGACGCTGCAGGTAAACCGTTCGAGATTATCCCGCTGCCCGCGCCGGAAACGCTGCGGGATGAAGATAGCTTTGTGGACTGGAGCTACGTCAACCACCTCGTGGTCAACGGCGGAGTCATTGCCTGTGGTTACGGCGAAGAACGAGCCGACTCGCTCGCGGCAGAAATCCTGGCCGAGGCCTACCCCGGCCGCCGCGTTGTCACTGTTGACGCGCGCCCCATCCTTGCCCGCGGCGGTGGTATTCACTGCATCACGCAGCAGCAGCCGCGTCTCAGCAGCGCCCAGCTCGCAGGGGGTGCAGCCTAATGGCTCCTTTCGACGTCGTTGAGGCCTCCATCGCGCAACTGCGGGAGGCCTTGGAATCAGGGGAGGTGACCAGCGAACAGCTCACACAGTCATACCTCGACCGCATTGAGGCGTACGACCACAACGGCATCACGCTCAACGCATTGGTGGTCATGAACTCCGATGCTTTGGCAGATGCGCGCGCCTCGGATGCGCGACGGTCTCAGGGTTCGTTGAGGGGTCCGCTGGACGGCATCCCCTACACCGCCAAGGACAGCTACCTGGCCAAGGGGCTCACTGCCGCAGCCGGATCTCCGGCCTTTGAGCACCTGGTGGCGCAGCGGGATGCCTTCACCATCGAGCGCCTACGGGACGCCGGCGCGGTGCTGATTGGCCTGACCAACATGCCACCCATGGCCAACGGCGGCATGCAGCGCGGCGTCTATGGCCGTGCCGAAAGCCCCTACAACGCTGACTTCCTGACGGCGGCGTTCGGTTCCGGTTCCTCCAACGGTTCCGGGACCGCGACGGCGGCCAGCTTCGCGGCCTTCGGCCTGGGTGAGGAGACCTGGTCAAGTGGCCGCGCACCGGCGTCGAACAATGCTTTGTGCGCCTACACGCCCTCGCGCGGCGTCATCTCGGTGCGCGGCAACTGGCCGCTGGTCCCCACCATGGACGTGGTGGTCCCGCATACCCGCACCATGGCGGACATGCTGGAGCTGCTGGACGTGATCGTGGCCGATGACGCGGAGACCCGCGGCGACTTCTGGCGTGCCCAGCCGTGGGTTCAGATCCCGAAGTCGTCTGAGGTCCGGCCGGAGTCATACCCGGCGCTGGCTTCGGAAACGCTCGACGACGGACGGTCGGCTCTGCGGGGCAAACGCTTCGGAGTGCCGCGCATGTACATCAACGCAGACCCGGCCGCCGGGACCAGCACGAAACCAGGGATTGGCGGGCCGACAGGGCAGCGCATCGAGACGCGGGCTTCCGTGATCGAACTGTGGGAGGCCGCGAAGCGCGACCTTGAAGCCGCAGGCGCTGAGGTTGTTTTGGTGGATTTCCCGGTGGTCTCCAACTACGAAGGCGATCGCCCCGGCGCACCCACCATCGCCACCCGCGGCCTGGTCACCCCTGAATACCTCAAGCGCGAAATCATGGACCTCTCCGCCTGGGCCTGGGACGACTTCCTGCATGCCAACGGCGATCCCGCACTGAGCAGTCTCACGGATGTGGATGGCGCTTTGATTTTCCCGCGTCCTGAAGGTGCCTTGCCGGATCGCTACGCCGGGTTCGACGACGACATCGCCGAGTACCCAGGACATGTCCGTGCACACGCGGTTTCCGGGTTCGCGGAGATTCCCGAGCTGGAAGACGGGGTGCGCGGCTTGGAGGAGACCCGGCGGATTGACCTGGAAGAGTGGATGGACGGGCTCGGACTCGACGCCGTCCTGTTCCCGGCAGCTGCGGATGTGGGACCCGCGGACATGGACGTCAACCCGGCCTCCGCGGATCTCGGGTGGCGCAACGGCGTGTGGGTATCCAATGGCAACCTCGTCCCGCGGCATTTGGGCATCCCCACGGTCACTGTACAGATGGGAACCATGGCGGACATTGGCATGCCCGTGGGCCTCACCTTCGCCGGCCGCGCGTATGACGATACTGCTTTGCTGACACTGGCCGCTGCCTTCGAAGCCACGGGGTCACGCCGCACTTCTCCGCCCAGGACGCCGGCACTGTAACTTCGCCTGCCCAGTAACTTTGCCGCTGCTCAGCGTTCCTGCCCAGTTGCTTCCCCGCCGTCACCGTAAATACGCTCCGACACCGGCGGGTCGGCGTCGTTTTGTGCCCGACGGGGGAGCTAACCGGGGAGGAACGCGGACAAGCCGGACCGGAGTCGATGCGTGACCGGGCCCCGGCTCTGATTACAATCAAAGGGACGTCGACCACTGAGGGAATCATGAAGAAACTCACCACTGTCCTGATCGCCGCCGGGCTCATTGCCTCGGCATCCGCGTGTTCCGCCCAGCAGCAGCTGACCACCAAGGAAACCTGCGACCGCGTGGGCGTCGCCGCCGCGGGCATCCCCCAGAACCCGAGCCAGACGGCCACCATCCGCGTGGCCAACGCCATCCGGCCTATCGAACAAGTTGCTTCCACGGACATGAAGCCGGTTGTCACTGCCATCCTGGAATACCTGGACGAGCAGGCCAAGGAAACTCCGGACGAAGCAAAGCTGGGCGAGCTCGGTGCTGCCTACCAGGAAGCCGGCACCAAGTACGGCGAGCTCTGCCGCGGCTAATGACGCCCGCGTGCTGAACACACAGACGTGCTGAACACGCAGGAGCGCTGAACTAACGGAAGGGGACCGGTTGGATAACCGGTCCCCTTCTGCGTGCCCAACCCTCTATCACTTTCCGGCCCTTTCAGCGGAACGCTCTATCACTTTCCGGCCCTTTCAGCGGGACCCTCTATCACTTTCCGGCCCTTTCAGCGGGACCCTCTATCACTTTCCGGCCCTTTCAGCGGAACGCTCTATCACTCCTCTGAGGATAGTGAGAGACGGTTGTCCTCAAGCACTTGGAATGTGAGAGAGGGCTGGGTTTAAGCACGTGGGAGGTGAGAGAGGGCTGGGTTTAAGCACTTGGAATGTGAGAGAGGGCTGGGTTTAAGCACGTGGGAGGTGAGAGAGGGTTACTTTTCGTCGGGGCCCAGATCGGGCCCGACGACGAAACTCACCTTGCGCGTCGCGCTTCCGTGGAGTTCCAGGATGGCGAGCTCGTTGGCGCCCTCGCGGATCAGGGGACCGGGCACGTACAGCGTGCGCTGCGGACCGCGACTCCAGTATCTGCCCACGTTGAAGCCGTTGATGAATGCGTTCCCCTTGGTCCAACCGTCCAGGCGGAGGAACCTGTCTCCCGGGCCATCGGCTTCAAAAGTGGCAAAGGAGATGGAAGGACCGGCCACGCCAGCGTGTGCGGGGTCGCCGGACGGGAACGGCAGCGCGGCATCCCGAAAGGCATCCAGCGACTCCACATCAATAGCTCCGACTTCCCAGTCAAGAATCTCCATGCCATTGAGCAACGCAGGCCCGATCAGCCCTTTGGCCTCGCCAATCCTCTGCCCGTAGTTCACCCGGCCCTGATCCTCCAAGAGGACTTGGAGGCGACCACCGCTGGGGATGACAACAGCGCGCTCGCCCAGCTCCCGGCTCAGGACGCCCACGGGCACGCCGTCCAGGAAGAACTGGGCACGGTCCCGCACCTCGGAGAATGACAGAACTCCGCCGCCCTGCAGCAGCACCTCGTATAGGTAGAAGCCCCGGTACCGGCCAGTCACCTCGACTGGAGGGACCGGCCCGGGAACCCGTTGCTTAGTGGTCTGAACAGAGAGCAAAGGCGTGGACCCGGAAACGGCCACCACGGAAGCCGGAGCATGAACCCGACCGGCAGGAACCTCGGCAGGAACCGGGAAGTGCTTGGCAATGACGTCCCGGAAAGCAAAATACTTGGCCGTGGGCTGCCCGTCTTCGGAGAGCGGAGCGTCGTAGTCGTAGGAGGTGATGGTGGGCTCGTAAATGCCCTTGTCGTTGGCACCGTTGGTAAACCCGAAGTTGGTGCCGCCGTGGAACATGTAGATGTTCACTGAAGCCCCGGCGGTCAGCAGCGCGTCCAGTTCGGCGGCGGAAGCAGCGGCGTCGGTGGTGTGATGGTGCGTTCCCCAGTTGTCGAACCAGCCGTTCCAGAACTCCGCGCACATGAGCGGTCCAGTGGGCTGCCTCTCCCGCAAAAACCCAAGACGTTCAAGTGAACGCGATCCAAAGGTCCCGGTTTTGTGGAGTTCGGGCAGGGAACCGTCCTCGATCATGGTCCCGAATGGCTGATCGCAGGTGAACAGCGGGACATCAACACCCAAGCGCTTGGACAGGTCAACCAGATGCTGCAAATAGGCCTTATCGCCCCCATAGGCCCCGTATTCGTTCTCGATCTGGAACATGATCACCGGACCGCCCTGCGAAATCTGCCGCGGCACCACCAGAGCGAGAACCGCTTCCATGTAGGAAGAGACCGCTGCCAGGTAGCCGGGTTCGCTGCTGCGGACGCCCACGGTGGGGTCGGTGAACAGCCACGCCGGCAGCCCTCCGTTGTCCCACTCAGCGCAGATGTAGGGACCCGGACGGACAATCGCCTTCATGCCCTGGGCCTCAACAAGGTCCAGGAAACGTCCCAGATCCAGCCCGCCATCGGCAACAAACGAACCAGGAACAGGCGAATGCTCATTCCATGGCACATACGTCTCGATGGTGTTCAGCCCCATCAGCCGGGCCTTCTCAATACGGTCCGCCCACAGATCGGGGTGAACCCGGAAGTAGTGGATGGCTCCGGAGAGGATGCGGAAAGGCCGATCGTTCAGGAGAAAGTCCTGATCTCCGATTTCGAACGTGTCCAAGAAGAGGTCCTTACAGTTTTACGGGGTACGGAGCGCGGCGTGGAAGGCGTATGAAGCGTTGCTCCAGATCACGAACAGCAGCGGGGCCGGCGCCAGCGCGATGCCAAGGACCGGCTGCATCACGGCGGCGGAAACGATGATTCCCAGCAGGATCAGCATGGCCAGGCTGAGGTACCAGCGTTGAACGGCCAAATACAGCGCAGCCTTGAGGATGCTTTTCAGATTCGCCTCAGGCAGAAGTACGACGCCGGCGATCGCCGTGACGGAAAGGGTCACCGTCACGGCGGCTGCTACGACGATCACCGGCACCAGGAGTGCCGCGCCCGGAATGGCGGCGGCATTGTTCTGGATGACGGCCAGGTCCACGCCAAGGAACATCAGCATGGCAACGGCACCCACGCCGAGCAGTGCGGCTTTCGCGAAACTGCGCTTGTATCCCCGAAGGAAAGCGGCAACCGCCTTGACCGCACCGCCGTCGTCGTTCAGGGCCTTGAAGGCAGCGAAGATGCCGGCGAGCGACGGCGCAATGGTGACCGAGAGCGCCAGGAAGAACGGCCAGGCGGCAGCGGGGTCGGCCACCAGCGAGAGGCTGAGGACCAGTGGGGCGTTGGCCACGGCGAGCAGTGCGTTTCCGGCCAGGAAGGTGTAAATGAAGCCGAAAATGCTCCCGAAAGTTTCGAACCCCGGTCCGGCCCACTGCCGTCGCTTCTGCCGCGCCACAATACTCATCCTTTCATCCCGCTCGTCGCGATGCCTTGGATGAAGTAACGCTGGCCGATGAGGAAGATGATGAGGATGGGGATCACGGAGATCACAGAGCCGGTCATGATCATGGCGTACTCGGCGTCGAACTGGCCCACGAAGGAGCGCAGCCCCAACTGGACTGTCCAGAGGCGGTTGGACGTGAGGTAGATGAACGGACCCATGTAGTCGTTCCACGTGTTCACAAACGTGAGCAGCGCCAGGCTGGCCAGGGCCGGCTTGGACAGGGGCAGGATCACGCGGGCCCAGATGCCGTACTCGCTGAGGCCGTCAATGCGGGCGGCTTCGCAGAGCTCGTCCGGGATGGTCATGTAGTACTGGCGCATCAGGAACACACCGAAAGCGCCGAATGCCTGAAGCAGGATCAGGGCGTTGAAGCTGTTGGTCAGGCCAAGGTTCTGCATCATGATGTACTGCGGCACCATGTAGGCCTGCCACGGAACGGCGATAGTGCCGATATAGGCAAGGAACAACACGTCGCGGCCCGGGAAGCGGACCTTGGAGAAACCGTAGGCAGCCAGCGAGCCCGTGAGGACCTGAAGGCAGGTGATGATCACGGCGAGGTAGAGGGAGTTCTGCAGGTAGCCCATCATGGGAATCCGGGTCCAGATGTCCGTGTAGTTGCTCCACACGAACTCCTGCGGAATCCACTGGATGGGGACTGTGAGGACCTGGTTGTTTTCCTTCAACGAGGAAGAGAGCATCCAGATGAACGGCACCATCAGCGCCACCACCAGGACCACCAGAACGCCGTAGATCACCATGTTCGCGGTGCGCTTCTTCTGCTCACGCGGGGATCGCTTGCGGTCAGTACGACGGCGGTCTTCCGCAGTAGGTGCGCCGTTCGGCAGCGGGGCTGCGTCCGTCACATGAGTGGCTTTGAGGTCTTCGGCCATGTTGGTCATCAGCGTTCCCTCCGCTGTTGGATCTTGAACTGCAGGACGGTGACCGTCAGCACGATGATGAACAGGACCAGCGAGATGGCCGAGGAGTAGCCGAACTTACCTTCGCCAATGCCTTCCTGATAGATCAGCTGGGACAGCACCGTGGTGGACCGTCCGGGACCACCGTTGGTCATGACCACAATGAGGTCGAACACCTTGAAGCTGGAGACCGTCAGCATGACCACCACAAAGAAGGTGGTGGGACGCAGGGACGGGATGGTGACGTTCCAGAAACGCTGCCAGGCGCTGGCACCGTCAACTTCGGCCGCTTCATACAGTTCGGTGGGGATCGCCTGCAGGCCGGCTAAGTAGAGGACCATGTAGTAGCCCATGTCGCGCCACACGCTGGTGATGATCACCGCCGGCATGGCCCAATCGGAACTGGAGGTCCAGCCGGGCGGGTTTGCGATGCCGATTGCGCCGAGGAACTGGTTGATGGGGCCGCTGTCCGGGCTGAACAGCATGTTCCAGACCACTGCCACAGCCACCAGCGAGGTGATGTACGGGAAGAAGATCGCCACCCGGAAGAAGCCGATGCCCTTGAGCTTGCGGTTCAGCAGCATGGCCAGGAGCAGTGCCAGGGCCATGGTCAGCGGGACGTGGCCCAAGGCGTAAACAACGGTGTTTCGCAGCGCGATCCAGAAGGAGTCGGACGCGAACATGCGCTCAAAGTTGGCCAGGCCAATCCATTTGGGAGCGCTGAATGAGGTCCATTCCATGAAGGAGAGCGCGAAGGCGGCCACGACTGGAATGAGGGTGAAGGCCAGGAAGCCAAGGAAGTTCGGAAGGATGAACGTCCAGCCGATCAGCGTGTTACGCCTGGCTTGCTTCCTGTTGCCGCGGCTCTGCACGGGGGCAGGTGCCTGGGGGATTGTTTCTGTAGTCATGATGACCGCTCCCGGTGCGGGGGCGTTCCTCCATTTCAGGATCCGGAGAGTTCAGATCCGGTTCCGGTGCTGCGCCTCAAGGACGCAGCACCGGGACCGGGGAGAGTTGCTTGCCTGGCAGGATTACTTGCCCAGCACTTCGCTCGTGACGCGCTTGCCCATCTCGGCGATGCCATCGCTGACAGAGCGCTCGCCCACCATGATGAGGTCGTGCTCCTGGTTGAGGATCTTGTCCGTTGCGGCTGACTTGTCGCTGACGGGCATTTCCAGTTCGGTGGTGTCCGGCGTGAAGGCCTTCTTGGACAACTCGTCCGTGGGCATGCCATCGAGCTTGAAGTACTCAGCGGTGATGGCATCGTTCTGCAGGGCCGGGACTACGCCGATCTTGGAGATCGCCTTGGCGCCCTCTTCTCCGGCAGCCCACTCGATGAACTTCCTGGCCTCATCGGAGTGGGTTGCATTCTTGTTTACAGCGAAGGCCGTGGGCGAACCGAACGTGGTGACCTTGCCGTCGTCGTTCTTCTGCGGCATCGGCGCCAAGCCCCAGTTGACGTTGGTCTTGCCGTCCTTCTTTGCCTGCAGGATGCCGGCGATGTACCAGGTGCCCATGGGCATCATGGCTGCCTGGCCGGATTCGAACATGGTGCGGTAGCTGGTCTTCTGGCTCTTGGCGGTGCCGAAGTCCAAGGTGGCACCGGACTTCTGCAGGTCCAGCGCGGTGTTGTACTGGTCCTCCATGAAGCCGTAATCGCCGCTGTTCTGGTCAGCACCGTTCTGGGCTGCTGCGATGGCCTGGACCGTTGAACGCCAGATGTGGTGGTAAGTGCCGTAAGTCTTCTTGCCGCCGGCCTCGGAGGAGAGCTTCTTGGCGATCTCGGTGTACTTCTCCCACGTCAGGTCCTTGGGATCTTCAATTCCGGCAGCCTTGAACAGGTCCTTGTTGTAGTACAGGAGCCAGAAGTCCTGGCGGTAGGGGGCTGCGAAGTACTTGCCGTCAATGTTGAAGGCGTCCGTGCCGGCCAGGTTGTCCTTGCCCAGCTTGTCCACCACGCTGTTGATCTCCTGCAACTGGCCGTTGTTGGCGTAGCGGGAGTAGTCGATCACGTTTTTCATAGTGAGGACGTCCGTGGTGTCGCCGCCGGCGAGCATGGTGGTGACCTTCTGGGGGTAATCATCAGCAAGGATGTCCACGGGTTCAATATCCACAGTGGGGTTGGCGGCCTCGTAGCTGTCAAAGAGGGCCTTGAACTCCGGGGTGCCCTCGTAGTTCCACACCGAGACGGTCAGCCGGGTCTTGCCTTCGGCTGCCTGCGGTTCGGCGGGACCGGCAGCGCCTGCGCAGCCGGTGAGTCCAAGCCCTGCAGTCACCGCAAGGGCGATTGCGGCGAGGGTTGTGCGCTTCATTGCGTTCTCCTTTAGTACTGGGTTTTTAAGTCTGCCGCGGCTGCGGCTTTGGGTTTGACGGGGTCTAGGCGCTGAGTCCAAGATCCGCGTGGACTACCTGGGCCAGGAGGTCCTTGCCAGCGAGGTACCGCTCCAGGTCATCCAGTGCGGCATCGGACATCCGCCTGGTTTCCGTCCCGAGCGAACCGGCGATGTGCGGGGTGATGATCACGTTGGGGAGGTTGTACAGGGTGGATCCCGCGGGCAGCGGCTCGGGCTCCGTGACATCCAACAGGGCCGTGATCCGTCCGGTGGCGCACTCTTTTTCGAGCGCTTCAGTGTCCACGAGTGAACCGCGGGCGGTGTTAATGAGCGTCGCGTGGTCCTTCATGGACTGCAGCTCAGCGGTGCTGATCATGTTGCGGGTTTCAGGCAGGGCAGGTGCGTGAATGGTCACGACGTCGGACGCAGGCAGGAGCTCTTCGAGCGTGACCAGCTTGGCGCCCAGGGCTGCGACTTCAAGCGGATCTGCGTGGGGATCGCTCACCAAGCACGTGACGTCCTGGAGTTGCTGGACCAGCTGGATCACCCGGCGGCCGATGCGGGAGAACCCGATGACTCCGATGACCCGTCCTATGTTGCCCAGCTCGCCACGGTTACCGATGTAGCTCCAGTTTTCCCGGTATGTACGGGCATCATTGGCCAGGATATGCGCCTTTTTACCCGCCAGGACTATTGAAGCGAACGTGAACTCGGCCACCGGGATGGCATTGGCGTCGGCACCGTTGGTAACCGTGATGCCGCGATCCCAGAGTTCCTCGCTGACGAAGCTGCGCACTGTTCCTGCGCAGTGGAAAACTGCCCGGAGTTTGGGCATGCGCTCCAGACGCTCTGCGTTGAGCTGCGGAACTCCCCAGCTGGTGAGGAGAATTTCCACCTCTTCCAGGCGGCCCTCAAGTTCGGGGGCGTCCAAGGAATCCGTCCACGGCTGATCACCGAGATCCACCATTCCCGCCAGCCGCTCCAGTCGTGTGGAATCGAACTGGTCAGCAAAGGTTCCGCTATTCATGACCAGCAGTGCCTGGGGCTTGAGCGACATTGAGGGGATCCTCCTTTCGAAACTAACGGCGGTCTGTTCGACCATGATTTATGTGTTGCATCACATCTAATAATCAGTACATACTCATAAACAAGACAGTTCATTCAACTCAATCGAGCTTGATCTTAAACGTTCAAACTCGAACAAACGGGAGAAAAATCCTATGGCAACCGGCACCGCCGCCGTTCAAGCGCCACCCCTCCTCAGTGCCTGGAGCTCCAGCGCCGGCGCCGTCTCCTTGATGGATTCACTCCGCGGTGCCCGTGATCGCCTCACTATTCGTCCAGCGTCCGACGCCGGATGGCAGCGCGCTGCTGCCCGCCCCCTTTCGGAGTTACGCGCCGAAGCGGAGGCAGAAAAGGGTGCCCCGTGGCCCCAACCCCTGGTCTCCCACTACGCGCGCTACTTCCGCGACGGTAACCGCACTGCCTACGAGGGACTGGTGGCGAGCCGACAGCAGCGGCTGACTCGCGCCGTCGTGATGGCTGCTTTGAGTGAACCCTCTGATGACGGCTGGCTCGACGAAGTGATTGATGGCGCGTATCTCCTGTGTGAGCAGAGCTCGTGGAGTTGGGCAGCGCACGATGACGTGTTCACGCGCAGTGGCTGCGTCGTGCCGGATCGTTCCCGGCCGTACCTGGACCTCGGTGCAGGAGAGGTGGTGGCACAGCTCGCGTGGCTGGACCATGTGCTGGGTGACGCTCTGGATAAGCGTGCTCCCGGCCTGCGGAAACGCCTCCGCGAGGAAGCAAAGGAGCGGGTCATTCGCCCGTTCCTGGACCGGCTCGATTGGCACTGGCTGGGCCTCGACGGCGACGTCCACAACTGGAACCCATGGATCCACTCGAACATCATCGTGGCAGCGCTGTTGCTGGTTGACGACCCTGGTTTGCAGGCGCAGGTTGTTGCCCGGTGCATTGAGGGCCTGGACCGCTTCCTCGCCTCCATCCCGGCCGACGGCGCAATCGATGAGGGCTTCGCTTACTGGTGGAACGGTGCCGGCCGCGCGCTGGAAGGGCTTGCCATCCTGGAGGAAGCCAGCGGCGGTGTGTTGAACCCGGACTTGCCCGTGATCCGCGCGCTGGTGGCCTTCCCGCACCGCATGCACCTGGGCCACCGATGGTTCCTCAACGTCGCCGACGGCCCCGCCCGTGCCCACGAAGGACTGCCGTGGGGAATGCTGCACCGTTGGGCCGTCCGGCTGGGCGACCCCGCCGCCGTCGAGCTTGCCGCAACGTTTGCCGCCGTCGAACCCGAACCCAACGCCGCCGCCGGGCTGGGCCGCGTCCTCACCCAACTAAGTAGCAGCACAGCGCGTTTTGAGCCCTCAAAACGCGCTCAGCTGCGACCTAGTTGGGGGACGTACCTGCCGTCGGTCCAGATCATGGTGGCGCGGCAAACCTCGGGTTCATCCGCTGGGCTCACGCTCGCAGCCAAGGGCGGACACAACGGCGAGCACCACAACCACCGCGACGTCGGCTCCGTGGTGGTTGCCGTGGACGGTGTGCCGCTGCTGGTCGACGCAGGCCAACCCACCTACACCGCCCAAACGTTCGGACCTGATCGGTACCGGATTCGGGCCATGCAGAGCGCCTGGCATAGCGTGCCCGCCCCGTTCGGGCTGGAACAGGGGACGGGGACTTCCTTTGCGGCGACCGTTCTGCAGGAGCCCACCCCGGAGGAGCCGACCCTGGCGTTGGGTCTCGGGGCCGCCTACGGTCTGGGCCACCCTGAGCAATGGATCCGCACCTCCTTGATGAACCGGGAGCAGGGGGCCGTGGTGATTGACGATCGCTGGAACCTGCCGGTCCACCCTCCGGAGGGAAACCACCCTCCGGAGGGAAACCACCCGCCTGAGGGAACGCACGACGTCGACATCACCTACCTGGTTGGCGGCACCGTCAGCGTCGGTACAGACGCGACGGCGACCATCACGCCCGAGGGGATTCCGACTGCGGAAACCACCAAGGGGCTGCGCCTGCGCTGGAAGCCGGCCACCGCCGTCGTGCTGGTGGACGAGTGGTTCCTGGACGATCCGCTCCTCAGCGATATCTGGGGCGAAAAGCTCACCAGGATCCGGTTCCGCATGCCCGAAGATACCCGCGCTTCCGGCGCGTTCACCCTCACAGTGGAGGCAACAAATGACTAACGAATCAAGCCCTGAACCCGGGAAGTCGCTGTTTTCGCTGCAGCGTCGTGAGCGGCTCATGGAGGAGCTGCGTGCGCATGGCGCCATTACCGTGCGGGATATTGCCGCGAAGCTGGGCGTCAGCGAGCTGACCATCCGGCGGGACGTGAACACGCTGGCCGACGAAGGCCTGGTGTCCCGTGTTCACGGCGGTGCCACGTTGCCCAGCCCGTTGGATCGATCGGCGGCTGTGGGGAGGCCGTCGGCGCACAGTTACTCCATCGGCATGGTGGTTCCGTCGCTGGACTATTACTGGCCGCAGGTGATTTCCGGGGCACGTGGAGAGGCTGAGGTGCAGAATCTCCGTATCCTGGTCCGTGGCTCCGCCTATGACGCTGCCGATAACCGCCGCCAGGTCCAGGCGCTCCTTGATACGCAGAACATTGACGGCTTGATCGTGGCCCCGGATATGGGTGGTGAGCACGGGAAGGAACTTCTCCGCTGGCTGAACGCCCTGCCCATCCCGGTGATCATGGCTGAGCGTCGGGCGCCGTCGGAGATCCCGTCCCATCGCCTGGAGTGGGTGGCCACGGATCACTCCTTCGGCGCGGGGATGGCCGTACGGCACTTGTGGCAGGAGGGCCACCGGATGATCGGCTGCCTCACTGATTCCACGAGCCCTACCAGTCCCCACGTGGTCCGCGGTTGGAAGCAGGCCCTTGCTGCCCTGAAGATTCCGCTGGAAAAGTCCATCCATGAGGACTCGGCCAAACAGGACAACGGGGACCGAGCCAAGCACTTTGATCGAGTCCTGGAGCTTTGCCGTTCATCAGGGACCACGGCCATGCTGGTGCACTCGGATACCCAGGCCGTGGCGTTCGTGCAGCACTGCGTGGACCGCGGTGTAGATGTTCCCGGCAGCATGGCGATCGTTGGATACGACGACGAAGTAGCCTACCTCGCTGAGCCCGCAATCTCCGCGGTCCGGCCGCCCAAGAGCTACGTCGGCAAGGTGGCGGTGCAGCTCATGGCTGCACGCCTGGCCGAAGGAAGGATGCGCCCTGTGCATCGGATTGACCTGAACCCTGAGCTGATTGTGCGCGATTCGTCGTTGGGGGCGCCACGGGGGCTCGCCGGAGCTCTTGTGGAGGATTCACTCTGATGCTTTTGCCGCCCCTGGACCACGAGCTGTCCCCGTTCACCGGCCTGACCCGCGAGCACTGGTGCGCGTATGCGGATCACCTCCTGCGCTCGGCCCATCGCTTTGGCACCGAGGACCACGCCAACATCCACCTGCCCGGAGCCAACAGCCGGTACGGCCCGCGAAGTGATTCGCTGGAAGCCTTCGCCCGGACGTTCCTGCTGGCCTCCTTCCGGATTGCCGGCGACCCGGCCAACACCGGGTGGATCGCCGAGTGGTATGCCGCTGGCCTCGATGCCGGGACCAACCCCGCGAATCCTGACCGGTGGCCGACGCCAGGTGAGCTGGGGCAGGCGAAGGTTGAGGCGGCGTCGTTGGCTGTTGGCTTGGCGTTGACCCGCGACGTGCTGTGGGACAAGCTGCCCGAGCGCGTGCAGGAACAGCTCATTGCCTGGTTCGAGACTGTGATCGGCGAGGAGTACCCGCCCATCAACTGGGTGTGGTTCCAGATAGTGGTGGAGACGTTCCTGGCATCCGTGGGTGGCAGATACTCGGATGAGGACATCGACGCCGGACTCGCCATCCACGATTCGCTGTACCGGGGCGGGGGCTGGTTCGCTGACGGACCGGAGAGGGCCTACGACCATTACGTTGGCTGGGCGTTCCAGGTGTATCCGCAGCTCTGGGCACTGATGGCACCGAACGATCCCCGAGTAGCCGCCCGCAAAAAGCTCGACGGCGACCGGCTGGCTGACTTTTTGGACGACGCCGCCTTCCTCGTGGGTGCGAACGGAGCTCCGCTGATCCAAGGCCGGAGCTTGATCTACCGGTTCGCGGCCGCGGCACCTTTCTGGGTGGGGGAGTTGTCCGGGCACACGCGTTTGGCTCCCGGCATGGCCCGCCGTGCAGCGTCCGGAATGCTGGATTACTTTGCCCGGCACGGGTCCATCACCGGGGACGGGCTTCTCTCCATCGGCTGGCACGGAGAATTCGCAGGCATGAAGCAGGCCTACTCCGGTGCTGGATCACCGTATTGGGCTGCGAAGGGCATGCTGGGCCTGGCGCTGCCGGCGGATCACCTGGCGTGGACCTCCGTTGAGGCTCCCCTGCCCGTTGAGGTTGCGGACACTCAGCGGCTGATCAAAGCGCCGGGTTGGCAGGTTGACGGGACCCGCGCGGACGGCGTGGTCCGGATTCGGAACCATGCCACGGATCACGCTGTTGTTGGCTCCGTGGTGGCTGATTCGCCGCTGTATGCCCGGACTGGGTACTCGACTCACACGTTCCCGGACCTCACGCCGGAGTCCGTGGACAACGCGGTGGCGTTCCTTGACTCCTCTGGGCGGCTGACGCATAGGACGGGGTTTGAATACCTCGGTTCGTTCTCCGAGGACGGCTTCCAAGTGGGTGCTTCCCGGTTCACAGCACACTGGATAGAACCCGATCCCGACGCCGGCCCGGATCACGGCAGCGGGGTTGCCGGCACTGCAACGCCTGGCCCTTCGGTGACGGTGGTTTCGGTGACGCGGGGGGCGCTTGAGCTGAGGTTGGTGCGTGTTGCCGGTGCTTCCTCGGGTGGCACGGGTGCTCCGTTGCGGATTGGTGGCTGGCCGGTGGATGCTGCGTCTTCGGTGGTGAGCTCGGTCTGCGCGGTTCCCGGGTATGGCTTGGCGTTGGATACGTCCGGGACCTTTGTGCGCTCGGGAGCGCACCCCATGGGTTCGGAGCTCACCATTCCATGGGTGGGAACCTCGGGCACCGCGCACGACGGCGACTATGCCGCCGTCGTAATCCTCGCCGGTGAGGGAGGTGCTTCGCCGGACGGGGGTGTCACGTTTGTTGCCGGGGAAGGGGAGCTCACAGGCGAGTTTGTGTTCCCCGACGGTGCCTCAGTGCCCCTTTCGCGACTGTGGCCCGCCCATTTCGATGCCTAGCTGCTGAACGTGCCGGGCGCACGGCATGGTGCGCAGGGAACCATCGAAATCGGGTGACCAGCCAGCCTGCAGTAGGCTCGCGGAATGAGCCACAGCGAAGACCGTGCCCGTTTCCTTGCCGCCTACGACGCCAACCTCCGCACCGACGCTGAGACGCCGAGTGCCATCAAAGTGACCCAGCACGGACCCCTGCGCTGGGTCACTTTTATGAAGGGCCGTGGCTTCGTGACTTACCAGGACCTCGGCGACGCGGATGCGCACACCATCACGCGGCTTGTTGCGGAGTCAGTGGCCTATTACCGTGCTGAACCGGACATCACCAGGGTGGAATGGAAATCCCGCGGGCATGACCACGCGCCGGGTCTGCATGAGGCCCTCATCAACAACGGCTTCACCCAGGATGACCCGGAATCCATCATGATCGGCGAGGTCCAGTCTTTGAGCACAGCTGTGCCACTTCCCGACGGCGTGACTCTCCGGCAGGTAACGGGCGAAGCCGATGTGCGGGCCATGAGCGCCATGCAGGACCAAGTCTTCGGGGAACCTGTGTCAGATGAGATGGCTGATGCCCTGCTTCGCAGACTCTCGCTGGATGACGGGATGCAGCTGTGGGTGGCGGAGGCTGACGGAAAAATCGTCAGTGCGGGACGTCTGGAGCCAGTGCCCGGCACAGCCTTCGCCGGTATCTGGGGTGGTGCCACCAGGGAGGAATGGCGCGGTCGGGGGATCTACAGGGCATTGACGGCCCGCCGCGCGCAAGCCGCACTCGAGATGGGAAAGACCCTCATCCACAGCGACTCCACCGAGTTCTCGCGGCCAATCCTGGAACGTTCCGGGCTGCTCAAGGTGTCCACCACGACGCCGTACCGCTGGGTGCGTGGCTGAAAGCTCAGTCGGCTTTGGGGGCCAGCCGCCGGTTGAGTCGATCAACAGCAAAGCCCCTCAGGATCAAATTCCCGAGGGGCCCCACCACTTCAGAATTTTCTTATTTACCTGCCGCGAAGTAGCTCACGCACTGCCCTTGGTTCTGGAACACGGGCTGCGGGCTCGTCTTCCAGCCCCCGCTCTTGCATGCGTCCTTGCCTGTGGAAACAGCTACCCGGTACACCTTGGTGGTGCCGTCCGGCGCCGTCACGGTGACTACCGCCGTCGGGTTCTCGAAGGTGGGCTGTTGGACGGTCACCTTGGCGTTCGTGTCCAGCGGGTAGCCGACGACGGCGGGAGTCGCCGATGTCGTCAGCGCCCGGTAGTCGGTGGTCGCCGGGTCGAAGCCGATAACCGATGCCTGGTTCACCAGCAGCCTGCCGAGCTCGGCGAGGCCCGCATCCGCCAAGCGTGATCCGGCGATGGCAACCTCCGCGATCTTGGTGTACGACGCCGTGGTCACGAACGAAACCCTGATCCCACGAGTGGTGACGGGGTCGAAACGGACGGTGGTCGGTGAAGAGATCGAGATTCCCGTGGTGGTACCAGCGGAGGTGTCCTGCCATGCTCCGGAGGCATCCTGGTACTGGACTTTGAGGCTCTGGGCTGCCTTTTCCGCAGATGTCACGGTCACGGAGGAGACGGTGTAGTCGCGGCTGAAAGCGTAGCTCAGGTTGTCGCCGGCCCGGCCGCCGCTCACCCAGTTGGACCAGCGGGTGGAGGCGTTGGCATCACAGGTGTTCTTCGCGATGTAGGAGCCCTCGGTGTAGCTGGCCGTTGCGACGGTGGTGGGGTCGTCCTTGCAAATGTTGCTGCTCGGAACCCGGTCCACCACCACTACGGTCAGGGTTGCGGAAAGGGAGCCCGCCTTGCCAGGAACAGTCACTGAACCGACGGACTGCAGGGCGGCGTCAGAAAGCGATGCCCAGTCCCACATGACCGGGATGGGGTTTCGGGCTGGTCCGTCGCCGATCTGTCCGGGGACGGAGGCAGGGGCAGCGGCCTGGACCTCAGCCACGGTAGAACCAACTCCCACTGTTACCGAGGCCGGATCTGTTGCTACGTACTGCCCGACGGTCACAGTCAAGAGGGCATCGTCAAAAGCCTGCCCGTAGGGGTCAACCCCCGAACCGCGGAGCGTCACCTTACCCTCCTTCTGCCAGGCCGAGGGGTCAACTGCGGACCAGGTAACGGCCAGCGGCTTTCCCGGACCCGCCTCATACAGCGGAGTCACTGTGGAGGGGAGGACAGGCACGGAGCCAGTCAGCGTGCTCAGCTCAACGGGCTGGGTCCCGGGGAGCTTCAGATCTGCAATGTCCGTGAACGCCCATGCCTGGTGCGGACTTGCCGATGCGGTTGCCGTGGTTCCGGTGGAGGAAGCCAGCGCCACGGACGTTCCGGCCGTCGTCTGGTTGCCCGAAACCTGCAGGGCAATCGCGGCACCTGCGTTAACGAGGGACCATTGCTTACCGTTCTCTGTCGTCACTATCCACTGTGCAGAAGGAGTCGCTTTGGCTTGGTCCAACGTCAGGGAAGCCAGTGTTGCCGCGCCGCTCTGGCTCCCGTTGAGCACACCACCGTTGCCGGTGAGAACCTTGCCGTCCTTGTTGGTCAGAACCCAACGGCGATCGTTCGCAAACTCGTCGTCGGCGTTCACTGCGTTGAAAGTCCACATCTGCGGAGCCACGCCAGCGGCGTCGGTGCCCAAATCCTCAATCGAGGCGGTACCGTTCGCATGCCCGGTCAGGTATTTGCCGCTCGCCTCACCGCTGAGGTGGTAGCTTTGACCGTCCTGCACGGGTGCGGCGTCGTCCGAAACTCCACTGACGCCGTCGACGACGAACGTCACCACTGATGCGGCAGGAACCTCAAGCGTGGCGGACTTGGCCGCGGTGTCCACGGCAACCGGCGCTCCAGTTACGAGCGCGTTCTTCTCGATGTCATCCAGCGGCGACTTGGTGGTCACCACGGGTGTGACCGTGGCGCCGGGTGCGATTACGCCAAAGCGGCTGAGGTCCAAGGTGACCTTTTCCGGCGTCGGGGTGTCATTGAAGTGGACCAGCGTGGCACCGTTTCCGTCGGCGCGGAGGGCGCTGGCGGTCTTGGCGTTGTCGTTTTGGATGAGGAAGTCGCCGGGCCGGATGTAGTGCGTGAAGTTCCGGGTGGTGTTGTACTTCTGGTTGGTCAGGACCTTGCACTTCGCCTGTTCCTGGGATGCGCCGTCATTGATGCGACGGTTGGAGAAGCCTTCGCGGCCCGCGTAGTTGCAGTCGAAGTCCACGTAAATGGAACCCCAGCCTTTGTCGGCTTTTTCCTGCTTGTACGTGTCCTCCACAGGCTGCCAGAAGACCCAGGCGTTGGGGTCCAGCTCGCGGAGATCGTTGACCATGCGGCCCGCGATGCCCAGGCCATTGGTGATGTTGGATCGGTCCCAGCCGCTGGTGGAGTCGCCGAGTGCCGGGTTGCCGGTCCAGAAGCCACCAACTTCGCTCATCCACAGGGGTTTGTCCGTGGAGTTGGCCAGATCGCGGACCCGGCGGCGGTCGTTGGTGCCGTAGGTGTGGACGTTGAGTTGGGCGACGGCGTCCTTGGCCTCCTGGCTGTAACCGTTCCAGTTGGTCATGAACTTGGTGGGGTCGGTCTCGTCCATCGCGGAGATGACGGCGTCCGTGGCGCCCTCTTTGAGTTCGGCGGCCAGCAACTTGGTCACACGATCTTGGGCGGCGGGATAGATCAGTGCGCCTTCCTGCTTCTGCGTGTAGGAGGTTGGTGGCTTGCCGGAGGCGGCGTCGATGTCCGTACCCCAGTAGCCCGAGTTCGGCTCATTGAACGGGTCGATAGTGTCCACCGTGATGCCGCTGCCCTTCTCGAGGAGCTCGACGGCGTTCCTCATGTAAGCGGCGAACTTCGCTTCCGCTTCGGGCATGAGGTTCTCGCCCTTATTGGTGTTGACCTGACCGGACACGTAGCCGCTCTTGGTCATGAACCACGGCGGGGAGTTGCTGAAGGCTTCCCAGTGGGTGATCTGCTGGTCCGCGGCGAGTCGCTCCACCCACCAGCGCTGGTTCTGGTCGGCGTCAGGGTTGTAGGAGGCGGGGTCGTCCGGGTCCCACTCGCTCAGGAAAGCGAGCTTATTGGCCTGTGATTTATCTACGGTTCCGTCCGGGTTGTAAAGGTTCGACGCCGGCTGACCGGCTTGCGCTTCAGCCACCGGCTTCCACCATCCCTCCACAGCGCTGCCGTCGTTGAGATAGTTGGCGACGTCAGACGCGTTGCCGCCGCCGACGTTGTAGCGGGCGATGTTGAGGTTGAGTCCGTCCTTGCCGAAGACCTTCTGGTATAGCTCCTCACGCAGCTCGGGCGAGTATCCAGCCGTCGCATTCGCGAACCAGACCAGGCTGGTTCCCCAACCTTCGAAGGCTTCGCCGCGGCTGGCCGGGTTCGGGGTGATGGTGACGGCGGTTGCGTCGGCAGCGTGTGCTTGCGGTGTAGTCGCGGGCATGAGCGCAAGGCTGGTTGCTGCCGTAACAGCTGCCGCCAGCACGGCCACAGGCCTTCGGATTCTTCGAGCGGTAAACGCCATGGGGGACCTCATCTTTGGGGTTTCATTCGGGTGCTGCCCGGATTCCGGGAAGGCCGGGCAAGGCGAGACTATGAGGCTCTTGGGACTGCAACAAGGCATTCGAACAGGCTCGTTCGTGGTCAGTCAGAAGTGGTCACTCTCCATCGGGTTGCGTTCGTCCCGGGCACAGTTGGATACTTGTATACAAGTACACTTCTTTGACAGGCGGCCCAGTATGGCAGATCCACAGCCACAGCCACGGAACACAGGGGCACACGTTGTCTACGGCGAGCTGAAACGCCAGATCCTCAGCCTGGAGCTCAAACCTGGCGAGCGAATCTACGAACCCGCAATGGCCACCGCCCTGCAGGTCAGCCGGACGCCGCTACGGGAAGCCATTCGGCGGCTCATCTCAGAGAGCCTGCTCGAGCAGCAAGCCACCGGGGGAGTCATTGTTCCGGTGCTGGACCAGACGGCAATATCAGAGTTGTATGACGTCCGTGCTGCGCTGGAGTCGCTGATGGCCCGGGAAGCGTGTGCCAATGCCACCGAGGCGGACCTTGAAGAACTCCGGGGGATTGTTGCCCGAAATGCCGCGCTGGTGGAATTCGCGGATGAAGCAATGAAGTACGGTGTGGCCCTCCACGCAGCCATTGCCAGGATCGCTGGAAACTCCTGGGCCCAGCGCTTCCATGAGCAGATCGCCAGCCAGGTTGAACGCTACCGATACTTCACCAACAACGCCCCTGAACGCCGCGATGAAGCGCTTGCCAATCATCGGCTCCTGGTCGATGCCATAGCTTCGAAGGATGCGGAGAAGGCAGCCAAGGTGGCTTTCGATCACGTGATCGGCGCACGTGATGAGACCTTACGCGTTATCTCAAGCACCGGCCTCGTGATCGAATGATCGGCGAACTCGGACGGAGGTCCTCCACCGCACTCCTGATTCACTCGGCACTCATCCAGGCCGTCACGTTCCTGGTCCGGCCAGCCACCACGTACCGCGCACTTGAATTGGACGTTCCCGGATTTGCGTTGGGTCTTCTTGCCGCGAGCTACGCAGTGTTTCCCCTGCTGCTTGCCCTGCCCATCGGCGGCCTGGTGGACCGCCTGGGTGAGCGGAGGCTCATGGCGATCGGGGCCGCCGTCGTCCTGGGCTGTTCCGCGTTTCTGTTGTTCTGGGGAACCTCGGTCCCGGCGCTCGTGGCAGGAACAGCGCTGCTGGGCGCGGGTCAGCTCGCTTGTGTGGTGGGGCAGCAAGCAGTGGTGGCGAACAACGCTGCGTCCTCGCGCCTGGATTCTGCTTTCGGATACCTGACCTTCGCCGCATCGCTGGGCCAAGCCTTGGGACCGTTGGCCATTTCCGTAGTGGGCGGTGCTTCTGTTCAGCCGAATACGCAGGCCATCTTCCTGCTGGCCACGGCCATGAGCTTGGTGCTGTTCCTGAGCACCTTCGTGATTTCTTCGAAGGTCAGCCAACGGAGGCGCACTGCCAAGGGCGGACCGAAGGGCAGCGCGGTTGCTCTCCTCCGGACCCCGGGTGTGGTCCGGGCGTTGGCTACCAGTGCCACCGTTCTGGCCGTAGTGGACCTGACTGTTGTCTACCTGCCGGCATTGGGCGCGGAACGGGGCCTCACCGCAGCAACCGTGGGCCTCATGCTCACCGTCCGTGCCCTGTTTTCCATGGTTTCCCGGCTGGGTCTGGGCAGCATGTCCCGCAAACTGGGCCGCATGAAGCTGCTGGTCCTCAGCCTGGCCATCTCCACAGTTGCCCTGGGCGTGGCAGCCGTTCCCATGCCGGAGTGGTTGTTGTTCATCGTCATGGCGTTCCTCGGCCTCGGGCTAGGGATAGGCCAACCACTGACCATGTCCTGGCTCTCGGCCCAAGCGCCCGAAGGTCAACGCGGGCGTGCGCTGGCCTTGCGGTTGGCCGGAAACAGGGTGGGGCAGGTGGTCCTGCCCAGTGCAATCGGCGTGGTGGCGGTGGGCCTCGGCGCAGCGGGGGTGTTCCTGGCATCCGCGGTTGCCGTGGGCGGAACCATGTTGTTATTGCGGGGCGTGCGGCTGGACGACTAGCTGGGGATTGTTTGAGCGAATCACACGCCCCCACCATGCACAGGTCTGGCGTTCTCCGGGGGTTCTCCGACCTCGTGGATGGTGTGGCCGCCGCAAGCCGCCTTGGTTACGCTGGCTCGTTCGATGCGCGACACAATGAACCATCGCATGGCGTCGCGAAGTCGACACCACCCAACCAAGTACCACTGGCCGTTCGTTGAGGCGAACAGCACGGGTTCGACGTCGCGGATGGTGCTGTTCCCATCTTTAGAGGTGTAGCGGATGCGGACTACACGCTGCTCAGACATCGCCTCCTCCAGAGCCGATCTGATGGTCCGCGAGGAGGGGGAGGGCGCATTGACCCAGACGCGGCCAGCCAGTTCGTCGGCTTTTGCCCGGGTCCTGGGATCGAGGACGTCAACGATCTTCCGGATGCCGGCTGCTGCCAGATCGGCATAAGGGGCATCGGGTGCAGCGGACACGGCTGCCATGAGCGCAACGGCCTGCGCTGGGGACAGACTGACAGGCGGCAGGGAAGCGCTGGCGGCCAGTCCGTAGCCACCACCCGGCCCTGGGCGGGACCATACGGGCGCGCCGCTGTTCTCAAGCGCAGCGAGGTCCCTCTTGACTGTTCGCACGGAAACGCCGAACTCTCTGGCCAGCCGATCGGCGGAGGACCCCCGTGATCCGTTGCGGCGAAGCATCTCGGAGAGGGCAAGGAGCCGCTCGGTTCGCTTCACAGTTCAGCCCTCTTCACCGTTCAGCCGCCATAAAATTCATGACATAAATAGTGACATACACCTGCCCACAGGGGCTACGAAGGTAGTGATATGACAACTATTGCGAGCAGTCAGCCCATCATCCTCATCGCCGGCCACTGGTTGGGCGCTTGGGCGTGGGATGAAGTCCTTGAACACCTAAAAACCGACAATTCCCGTGCAGTCGCCGTGACGCTCCCGGGCCTCGACGGGAACGATCCTGAACGGGCCACCAAGAACCTCGACGATCAAGCGGCTGCGGTCCTGGATACTCTTGCCCGACTCGGCACTTCCGAAGAACAGCCCGCGATCATCGTCGCTCACAGTGGTGCCAACGCCCCTGTCAGCCTGGTCCTTGACCGACACCCGGAGCTTGTTCACCAGGTGGTGTGGGTGGACTCCGGGCCTGTGTCCACAGGAAGCGTGTTCGCCCCGGATCTCCCGGAAGGAGTGGACGAGCTTCCGCTGCCATCCCTTGAAGACCTCGCAGAGCAGGCCAGTCTCGAAGGCCTGAGCGCCGAGGTCCTCGAGCGTTTTCGGGCCCGCGCAGTACCGGAGCCCGGCCCGGTGCTTCGCCAGCCCGTCGAGCTCCGGAATGATGCCCGCCGCAAGGTCCGGACCACCCTGGTGTGCTGCTCGATCCCTGGCGCGCAGATGCTGGAGTTGGCCAACTCAGGCCATCCCATGTTCGCGGAAGTCGCGACTCTTGAGCACCTTGACGTCATTGACCTCCCCACAGGACATTGGCCCATGTGGAGCCGCCCCAGGGACCTGGCCAAGGTCATTCAGACAGCTTCCTCACGAGCCGACTAAGCAAAGTGCCGGGCTGTTCGGGGAGGCTACTCCGCGAACAGCGCCGCAAGGTCGTCCGCCGTCAACGAGCCACCGGCCAGGGCATCGCCTTCCATCACGTCCGCGAACAGCTGTGATTTCTTGGCCTTCAACGCCATGACCTTCTCTTCGATGGTGTCCTTCGCCACCAGCCGGTAGACCATCACGTTCCTGGCCTGCCCAATGCGGTGCGTGCGGTCCACGGCCTGGGCTTCGGACGCCGGGTTCCACCATGGATCCAGAAGGAATACGTAGTCGGCCTCGGTCAGATTGAGGCCGAAGCCACCGGCTTTCAGCGAAATCAGGAACACCGGAGCGGCACCGTTCTTGAACTCGCTGACAACATCGCCACGGTTGCGGGTGCTGCCATCGAGGTAGCAGTACTCCACGCCCTCGGCGTCCAAACGCTCCCGGACCTTGCCCAGGAATCCCGTGAACTGGCTGAAAATCAGCGCCCGGTGTCCTTCTGAAATGAGGTCTTCCAGTTGTTCGAACAGCACGTCCAGCTTCGAGGAACGCACTCCGGACAAGGACGAATCCACCAACGACGCATCCAGGCTCAGCTGCCGCAGCAAGGTCAAAGACTGGAAGATGGTGAACCGGTTCTTGTTCACATCGTCGATCAACCCAAGGATCTTCTGCCGTTCGCGCTGCAGATGCGTCTGGTAAACCTTTTGGTGCCTCGGGTTCAGCACTACCTCGAGGATCTGCTCCTGCTTGGGCGGCAGGTCCTTGATGACTTGCTCTTTGGTGCGGCGCATCATGAGTGGACGCACACGACGCCGGAGCTTGCCGAGCTGCGCCGAGTCACCGTTCTTTTCCACCGGCTTTTGGTAGTTCTCAGCGAACCGTTTGGGGCTCGGAAACAGTCCGGGCGCCACAATCGAGGTCAGCGCCCAGAATTCCATGAGGTTGTTTTCCAACGGCGTGCCCGTGATGGCCAATTTGAACCGCGCCGGCAGCTTGCGGGCGCACTGGTACGCCTTGGACTGGTGGTTCTTCACGAATTGCGCCTCATCGAGCATCAGCCCCGCCCATTGGAAGGAGGCGTAGGCATCGTAATCAATGCGGAACAAGGCATAGGAGGTAATCACGACGTCGGCGCCCGCCAACGCTTCGGACGGGGCAAGGCCGCTCTTGGCAAAGGTTTCACCGACGGTCCGCACCACCAGGCCCGGGGCAAACCGCTGCGCTTCAGCGGCCCAGTTGCTCACCACGCTCGTGGGTGCGACCACCAGGAACGGAGCCCGTGGCGTCACCTCGGAAGAGTCACCCTGAGCGGCGGCAGCAGTGGATGCCGCCAGATCCTTCGCCGCGCAAATCAGCGCAATGGCCTGCACGGTCTTGCCCAGGCCCATGTCGTCAGCCAGCACGCCGCCGAGGCTGTGCTTGTACAGGAAGCTGAGCCAGTTGAAACCTTCAAGCTGATACGGACGAAGATCGGCGTTAAGTCCCGCCGGGAGGGGAAGTCCGGTCACGCCGTCGTCGAGCAGTCCACCCACGGCTTCACGCCACGCGGCGGCCTGTTCGTCCACGATTCCCAACTGCGCCAGCTCATCCCAGAGCCCGGCCTGGAAGCGGCTGATCTGCAGGGTGCCGTCCTTGTTGTCCGGGTTGTCCTGCAGGGACCGGGCTTCGTCGATCAGCGCACGGAGCTGGTGAAGTTCGGGAAGGTCCAGTGAGAAGTAGGCGCCGCTGGGGAGCAGCATGCGGCTCATTCCGGCGGCGAGTGCGGAGAAGACAGCGGCGAAGGAGACGGGTTCGCCTTCGAGGGTGATCACGATTCCGAGGTCGAACCAGTCGCCGCTTGCTGTTTCCTTCGTGGAGATGGACACCACGGGCGCTTCGGCGGCCTCACGGTAGTCGGCGATGTCGCCGGAGGTTTCAACCACGACGTCGGGCAGGTCCTTGAGGGCAGGCAGCACCTCTTCGGTGAACGCCAGGGTGTCCAGGCCGCTCAGCTCTGCGGAGGCGGCGATGCGGGGCGCACCCCAGCCGCCCGTCGCCGATTCGGCGAGCGCGGGCACCAGGTCCCATGGCCGTCCGAGTGACTCCAGGATGCGTGCCTCTTCGACGTCGTCCCGGTAACCCCGATCGTCCGGGTGCCGCCACAACGGCTGGGCGGTGACCAACGTACCGGACTTGTAATGCCACTCCCAGTGCAGCCTGACTTTGTGGTCGTTGCCGTAGTTGGCCAGCAGGGACAGCGTGGGGACGGCCAGCGTGGGCAGCTCCACCGATTCATCCGCGGCCTGCACGGGCGTGGACTGCCGCAGCTTGGGGTAGAACGAGGTCAGGAACCGGCTTTCGTCCTCCGCCGGGATCTGAAGGGTATCGCCATCCATGACGAACTCCAGCAACTCATCCGTGATACCGCCCTCAATCGGGGCAAGGGTGATGAGGTTCTTCTGCTGGGGCACGCCCGGCAGGGTTTCGCCGGAGTGTGTGAAGAAAATCCCGTTGGCCGGTTTGCCCAGGAAGCCCACGGATCCGGGATCCACGTGCTCCCCACCGATGGTTACCGACGGCGCAAGCTGCAGGCCGCCGTCGGGCGCTTCTTGCTGTGCGGTGTTCGCAGCGGTGTCCGGATCCGCTTCAAGCCGCGCCAAGCTGAGTCCGACGACGGCGGGTTGCGTCTCGACGCGGACAGGCTCGCTACCAGCGGAATGAATGAGCGGGATGCCGGCTTTGGTGGCCTCGGCGAGGAGGGTCCAGAGGTTTTTGGCCGCGAAATCGTTCAGGCTCAACCACATGGCCCCGGAGGGTTGCTGCCGGCCGTTGCTTGAACCGTGCGCAGCCAGGAAAGTCTGAAGCCATTCGACGTGGACCTCGTTGAATTCACGCCGGAAGCTGACGTAGCTGAGGTTGTTCCAGGAGACGTCGCCACGGATCCATTTGCCTTTGGCACCCATCATGACCGGGCGTGCTTTGAGCTGGCGGACGCTGCGCATGGGATCGCGGCGGCCTGTATAGGAGAAGTGCGCCGCGGGCTCTTCCACTTCGAACTGAAGCGCCAGCTGGATGCCCGCAGCACTGGGGGCCGTGCCGGGCTTGGTGATCAGCCTGTTGAGGGCTTGTTCCCAGGCAGGACGTGCAGAGCCGCCCTGCTGGCCAGAGCCAACCCTTGAGGTCTGAATGCCGGGAGCCTGGGACAGCAGTTGGGCGCGGATGGTGGGGTGGTCTTCGGCAGTGAAGAGCAACGCGGCCACGTGTTTGCAGTCCTTACGGACAGGGCAGCTGCAAATACCCACGGTGCAGCTCCAGCCGCTGGGCTTGCGAACCAGTTTTGCCGACGTCGAATATGGCTGCGGACCGGTGCCGCGAACCTTGCCCATCAGCAGGCCCGTGGCCGCGTCAAAAGAAATCCCGTTCACGCGGCTGCCCATGGCATAGGCCAGTCCGGCCGCAAGTGAGCGGTCCGTGATGGCAGGAGTCTGAATGGCCAGTTCCCAGTTTTCGTCTGTGTGGGACGGCATGCGCAGGGCTACTTTCGGCAGGAGGATATCTGTTCAATCTTAGTCAGCAGAAAACGGCTCCCAAACTTCGCCCTCCGTTAACCTCATCCTTCATTGCCGCGCCGCTCCCGCGCGTACGTTGAAAGTGTCCGGAGCACCATCAGCTTTCAGCAGTGAGGATTTCCCATGACTACCAACGAGTACCCCGTTGTCCTGAACAAGACCAGCTTCGAAGCCGGCAACGCGGATGTGGTGGATTCCAATGTCAACGTGGTGAACCACATGTACCAAGAGCTCCTCAACAGCGACGAGATTGCGACCGCAGCGCTCAACAGTTACTTCGTGGACTTCTACCTCACCCAGGCACTGTCCGGCGGTTTCGCTCAGTACGTCTTCACCGCACCGGAGCGTGAAGAAGTTGATGCTTTTGTGCGGGCAGGGCTTGAGGGAATGGGCGCCGTCCGTCACCTTGACCTGTTCAACCGCACCGCCACCGCATTCGACGCCCTGGCGGACGACGAAGCCGAGGCCTACCTGGACGGCGAACTGGACGAGTCCGAAACACCGCCGGCTTCCGTGGTTGCCTTGGACGAGCTCGACGGCGAGTTTGAAGCGCTGCTGGAAGAAGAGGACATCATTGAGCTCAACGGCGCCTACCTCCGCGATCAGTCGGCTCTGTTGGTTCTTACCGACGAAGAAATCGAAGAGCACGTCGCCCAGCGCGTCGCCCAGATCCCGGACCTTGCCGAGCGCCAGGCCGAAGCCGACGAAGAAGCCCTTGCCAACGCCCCCGAGTTTGAGGTCATCATCCGCGAACTGTGCGATGTTGCCGGCTACGCCCTCGAAAAGATCACCATGGGCGATCCCAACTATGAGCACGACGGCGTGAAGACCCTCGCCTGGCACTTCTCCACCGATCACGGCGACTACCTCATGATCGAGGACGACGACGAGGCCTTCATGATCCACCCGGAGACCAAGGAAATCATCGCGGCCGTAGAGTTCGAAGAGTCCGAGGAATTCGCCGACGCCTAAGCCTTGGTTGCCTGGCCGGGCGGCCCTGCATCCTCCGCGTGCTGGCTCCTCCGTCGCCTTTGACGCACGCTTCCGGATGCCGGGCCGCTCGGCGGTTCATCGCCATGCCGAGTCGACGAATTCACGGCTTCGTGTGATGAGGGGGAGTGGCGTGGCTAGACTCGACCAGTGCATGCGTATTGGGAACTGGCCAAGTCATCATTCCGCCGCCATTCCACGTACCGTACTGCCGCCGTCGCCGGTGCTTTCACCAACTCTGTGTTCGGACTCATCCGGGCGTCGCTGCTGCTGAGCGCCATTACGACGGCGGGTGGCGCCATCGGGGGATACTCGGCCATGGAGGCGGCCACTTACGTGTGGCTGGGGCAGGCGCTGCTGGCACCTTTGGGACTCTTCGGGACCGCTGAGCTGGCCAATCGCGTGAAGTCGGGGGACATCGCCGTCGATCTTTCCCGGTCCGTGAACCTGACCGCGTCCTATTGGGCGCAAGACCTGGGCCGTGCCGCTTTCGACGTCCTTCCGCGCGGCCTGCCGCCACTCATCGTGGGGGCGTTGGTCACCGGTTTGGCGATGCCGGGTAGTCCTGGACCGTACTTGCTGGGATTCGTGTCCATCCTGGCTGCCGTATCCCTGAACTTTCTGGGCTTCTTCGCCATCAACCTCTTGTCTTTCTGGGTGCTGGAAATCCGCGGCTTCTGGATGCTGTACATGGTGGTGATGAACCTGTTGTCCGGGTTTCTGGTCCCGGTGGCGTGGTTCCCGGGGTGGCTGCTCGATTTCGCCCGGGCCACCCCGTTCCCGTCGATGCTTCAGACCCCGGTGGACATTCTTGCGGGGAGGACCGACGGCGGCGAGAGCCTGGCGATGGTTGGCATTCAACTTCTGTGGCTGGCTGTTCTGCTGATCATTGTGCAGATGATGGTCCGCTTCGGTTCGCGGCGGTTGGTGGTTCAAGGTGGCTAGCTCCCGGGCAATCCGTTCTGGTGCAGGCCGTGATCCCCACGCTCCGGTCACCAACCTGGTGCTCCTCAGGCTGTTGGTCTCCGCGAGATTGCGCTCGCAACTCGCCTACCGGGGCAGCTTCCTGTCCGACGTCGCTGGCCAGGTCCTCCTGGGCTTGACGGAGTTTGTTGAGCTGTACGCGATTGTCCACAACGTCTCCTCGTTCGGCGGTATGACCTTTGCGCAGACACTCCTGGTGTTCGGGCTCGCATCCGTGGCGTTCGCGCTGGGTGACCTGCTCCTGGGGGAGACGGACTCCATGTCCGAGACCATCAGGTCCGGGAAGTTGGAGGTGCTCTTGGTGCGGCCCCTTCCCGTGCTGCTTCAACTCGCTACCTCCGACTTTCAATTGAGACGCGTGGGCCGTTTGATCTTCGCTCTGGCGGCCTTGGCTGCGGCCCTGCTGTTCGCCGACGTCACGTGGGATCCAGTCAAAGTACTGCTCGCCCTGATCACGCCGCTGGCGGGCGCGGCGATCTTCTGTGCTCTGTTCCTCGGGGCTGGAGCCATGCAGTTCTGGATTCTCGACGGCAGGCAATTCGCCAACGCGTTCACCTACGGGGGCCGGTACGTTGCCTCGATGCCCGGGGCGGCATTGTTCTTCCCGATCCAGATCTTCTTCACGTTCGTCATCCCCGCAACGCTCGTGGCCTACGCACCCAGCCTGGTCATTCTCGGCCTCGACGGCCCCGCCGGAATCCCGGCCTGGACGGGCTGGCTGGGACTGCCGGCCGCCGTCGCCCTCAGCGGACTCATGCTGCTTCTCTGGCGGGCAGCCATCAAAAAGTACACCGGCGCAGGAGGCTGATATGCCCATCATTGACGTGGAAGAGCTGAGCCGGGAGTTCCAGGTCATGGAGCCCGCTGGCAGGTTCCGCCGACGCAAGAAGACCGTTCATGCAGTCCGGGGGATTGACTTCAGCGTGGAACCGGGCGAGGCCGTCGGCTACATCGGAGCCAACGGTGCTGGAAAGTCCACCACCATCAAGATGCTCACGGGGGTCCTGGTTCCAAGCTCCGGCCGGGTCACCGTCTGCGGGTTCAATCCGGTGCCGCAACGCAAGGCGCTCGCCCGGAAGATCGGCGTCGTTTTCGGTCAGCGCTCGCAGCTTTGGTGGGACCTGCCTTTGCAGGACTCCTACCCCATCCTGGGTGCCATGCACCGCATGCCCGAGGCTGATTGGAAGCCCAGGTTCCGTGAACTCGCCGAGCAGATGGATTTGGAAGAGTTCCTCTCCACGCCGGTGCGGCAGCTTTCGCTGGGGCAGCGCATGCGCGGCGAGGTCGCAGCTGCCCTGTTGCACCGGCCGGAACTTGTCATCCTGGACGAGCCCACTATCGGCCTGGACATGATCAGCAAGGAGAAACTGCGCCAGTTCCTGGACGCCGAGCGTCGGGAAAACGGCACCACGCTGCTGCTCACCACCCACGACATGAGCGACATTCAGCGTTTGTGCCAACGCGTCCTGGTAGTCGACGACGGCGCCATCGCCTACGACGGCCCGCTCACCGGTTTGGCCGACGTCGCCGGAGCCGTCCGCACCATGGTGGTGGACCTCGCCGCTCCCGTGCACTCGGCTGATCTCTTTGCGCTGCCTGATGGCGCCGTCCATGAGGGTATTGAGGCCGAAGGAATCCGGCACAGCGTTTCCTTCGATCCGCGCAGGCTCTCAGCGGCCGCGGTCTTGGCCGCTATCTCGAGCACGGCCGAGGTAGCTGACTTGTCCCTGCACGAGCCGGACATCGAGCACTTGGTCCGGCAGCTGTATGGACGTGCGCGGCGGTAGGGTCTAGGCCTCCGCCGCCGAGATCGCCGGAACGCTGCTGAGATCGCCGTAGCGTTCCGGCGATCTCGCCGTGTTTCCGGCGAATTGGGCGTTCGGCCCTAAATGGTGGGCGTTGCTTTTCTGGCTTGGCGGAACTTGAGGAAGCCCCACACGATGGATGCCTGCCAGCAGACCAACAGGCCCACCCATATCCAGTCCAGGCCACGCTCAGTGGCATTGATGATCATGGCTACGAGCCCCAAAGTCCACGCGAGTTCCTGCACCCCCAAGAACGTCAAGGTCGGCGTCTTTTTGCTGCTGATGTCCTGTGTCATGTCCTCTCCCCACTGAGTAGCCTGCAGTCTAGCGGACCCATTCACCGGCCTGTCTTGCGGCATGAGCCTTCCAATTCGCCCCAAAGCTGCGGCGGCGTGCGCAAAACTCCGGCGAATTCGCACCATTCCCGGGTTCTCGGCGCTGCACTATCCACATAGCCGCAAATGCCCGTTCCGGCACTCGGTTCATGGTGGCCAAGCTGAATCGATGAACACACCGTCAACACACGAGAACAGCACAGCGGCCTCAGCACTACCTGCGCGCGGGTACATGTGGAGAACCGACGAATTACTCCGCTTCGGCCTCAATAGTCGAAATATCAAGGCGCTAGTGGACTCCGGGGAACTGCTTCGCTTGAGGTATGGCTGCTACATCAGGGCTAATCAGTGGAAGGCCCTGGGTCCGAGGAGGCGGGCCACGGAGCGCATCCTGGCACATGCTCATGGAACGCTGACAACCTCGACAGGTGGTTTCGTTTATAGCCATTTGTCGGCGGCACGACTCCACGGTCTGTTCGTCTGGGGTGTTGATGACAGGGTTCATTTCATCCACCCGTCCAGGCCTTCCTCTGACCGTTGGGGCAAGGATGTTCGCGGACATACGGAGAACTTCACAGAGGACGATGTTGTGGTGGTTCAAGGTCTCCGGGTCACCACTCTTGAACGCACCATCTTTGACAGTGCCAGGATGCTCAGCTATCCGAAAGCACTGGTGGTTATGGATCATGGACTGCGCGTCGGCGCGGAGAGAAGCAAGCTGACATACATGGCAGCAAATTCGGCTGGAATGCGAGGTATCCGCACGCTGCGCAAGGCTTTGGACAACGCGGATCCGCGCTCCGAGTCAGCCGGCGAGACGCTGACCCGAGAGCTGATGCAGAGGCTCAGCATCAAGCCCCCACAGCCACAATTCGAGGTACAGTCCCGCCTGGGCCATCACCGCATGGACTTCGCTTGGGAAGAGGAAAAACTGGCGCTGGAGTTCGACGGGCGAACCAAGTACTTCGATTACAGACCAACGGATGAGGTCATCTTCCAAGAGCGGCGACGGGAAAAGGCTCTCACCGAGGCAGGCTGGCGGTTTATCAGGATCGAGTGGAAGGACCTGTTTCAAGAGCGCGACTTCAAGGAACGCATCCTTCGGGAACTTAGGTGATTGCGCCGAAAACCAGATCGCGGGAACCCTGCATGCTCGCACGGAGCCTTCCGGCGATGTGGCAGGCTTCCCGCGACCTCGGCGGCCCCCCGCGCCAGGCCTACTTGATCATCTCCCCGGCAGGGCTGACCAGGTACCAGACGCCGCCTACTCCCTGACCCGTGACGTCGCCAGGGGCCTTGTCCTTGGCGTAGTAATACAGAGGCATGCCATTGAGGGTCACGTGTTTCTTCCCGTCAGGTGACGCGATGGTTCCCACTGTGCCGGTGACGCCTTCAACGGTGGGAGCATCCGACGTCGTGGTGAAAATAGGCCAGGCCGTCAGGCAGGCTTCCGTGCAGGCGCTGGTTCCCGAGTCCTTCACGTCCTTGGTAAAGAAGTAGAGGCTCATGCCTTTGCTGTCCACCACAATCTGGCCAGCGCTGGAAGACGAAACGTTCATGTCGGCGCCTGCGGATGCCGCGGAGCTGGAAGCTGTGGCTGAAGGGGAGGTAGCTGCCGCAGAGGAGACAGCGGCGGGAGGAGGAGTGGACGTAGTGGCGGTTCCCGGACTTCCGCCACAACCGGCCAGAGCGGCGCTCAGGATCAAAGCTCCGAATCCAAAACTGAGTGGTTTCTTCATGTCTAGCTCCTTTGACGAGCCGGCCGGGATGGACCGGCGCTAACCCCTACGACGCCGGTGGGGGAAGAATGGTTCATGAGGCTGAACCTTTTCCTTGCACGCATCGTCGTATAAGCGAAAGGCCGCGGAACGAGGGAGGTGGCTATGCCGTTGGACGAGGACGTGGTGGCCGCGATTTACCGCGACCATGGCACGGCTCTGAAGCGCTTCGTCCTGAGTTGCACCTCCGATGCCCACCAGGCCGATGACGTCGTGCAGGAAACCATCCTCAAGGTGTGGCAGCACGCCCCGCAGATCACGGGAAGCCTGCGAAGCTATCTCTTCCGGACCGCGCGGAACGTCATCATCGATAACTACAGGAAGGCTCAGCGCCGACCTTCCGAATCCGGCGAACAGGACCTCCCGGACCATCCTGCGAGGGAGCGCGTAGACGAACTTCTCAACCGGGTCCTCATGGAGGAAGCCTTGCTCCGGCTCAGTCACGAACACCGGCAGGTTTTGGTGGCCCTCCACTATCAAAGATTCACCGTCAGCGAGGCAGCACTGCAGCTGAACATCCCGGCGGGAACCGTAAAATCCCGGGCTTTCTACGCCGTGAAAGCCCTCCGAACAATCCTTGATGAAATGGGGGTGGAACGATGAACGGCAACTCCGTCCACCAATTGCTGGGCGCCTACCTGCTGGGTGGGCTCGACCCCGAGGAGGAGCACGCTTTCCGGGACCACCTCGCCGTTTGCGCAGAATGCCGCCATGAGTTGGCGCAACTGGAGAGCCTGCCGGCCTTGCTCGACGCCGTTCCCGCCGCTGATGCGGTCGCCCTCACCGTCGCTGGGGGCACGAACGTGCTCTCGCCTCTGGAACCGAAACGCGAGGCGCTTCCGGAGAATGTCCTGGTGGACTTGTCGGTTCGCAGAAGGAAATCACGACGCCGGTGGGCGGCTCTGGTGGGGGCAGTTGCCGCTGCTTGCCTTGCGGTTGGCTTCCTCGCCGGGCCGTTGCTGAATCAGCCGCCGAAACCAGACGCCAGCTACTCGGTTCAGTCAGACGACGGGCTGCAGCTGACCGTGGGCATGGTGAAGAAGAACTGGGGCACGGAGCTCGAGGTTGAGGGCCGGTCAATGCCGCTGGAAGGCACCCTTTACCTGTGGGTAAAGGGCCGGGACGGCGCCGAAGAACGCACCTGCGGATGGACGGCCACAGCCAGCGGCCGGATCAAGATCACAGGTGCCACACCGGTGCAGTTGGCTGGCATCGCTGGTGTCGAGCTTCGCGATGAGGCCGAGAAGACGGTGGCCTCGATTTCGGTGCCGTAAGCCTTAGCGGTCCCTAACCTCTGTGCCCTTGGCGCGCAGCTCTGCCACCAAGGCCTGATCTTCGCAAGCCCGGGCAAACGCCTCAATCCGACGCTCAATTTCCCGGCCCAGGACCCAGCTTCCGATCCTCTCGGCCACGGGCTTCAGGAAAGCAGGGCGGCAGGAAAAGGTGTACTTCCAGACTGCCCGCGTGCCGCCGTCGTCCGGGGTGAACCGCCAACCGCCTCCGAAATTCTCAAAGAACCAGGGCCCGGACACCATGGTCATGCCCACATTTTTGGGAGGCAGGTAGGAGACGTATTCGCTCACCATTTTCAGGCCCATGCGGGACACGGTTCGCGTCCTGACGCCTTTGCCTGGCGCAGTGGCTCCGTCCAGGAATCCCTGTGCGGAGATGAAGGGGTCCCACTTGAGCCGGAACTCTCCGGTGGTCTGGGAGAGGGCGAAGGCAGTTTGCGGATCCAGCCGGATGAACCGCTCGGCGCGCACCTGCGGCATTTAGAACCCCTGACCTGAGCCGAGCACCAAGAACACCATGAAGACAATGCCAAAGATGTTGACCGCCATGATGGACAATCCGATGATGCCCGTGATGCGCCCCGCATTCATGCGGCCGGCACGAAAGACGGCGATCAGCCCACACACCACGGCAACAATGGCCAGCAGCACCGCAGTCCCCGCCAGCACAAGAGCACCCAACCACCACGCATCGTTGCCCTCGTTGTAACGGCTCATCGCGGATGCAACGGCTGCGATGCCCAACGGGATGCTGACGACTGCCGCGATGGGCGAAAGCACGGCAGCGACGATGCTCGTGATGCCGGCGCCCAGCCCCCGGTTACCGGATCGTTGCGGTTGCTGGTAGTACTCGATCGGCGGCTGATAGCTCATGTTTCCCCCCAAAGTCCGTCGGCTAGAGCTTGCGGTACGTGAGGTCAAAGATCATGCGCCCGGCCTCGTGGGCTTTATTCTCAAAGCTTGTCCGGACCCGGCCGTCGAACCGCGGAGCCCATCCGCCTTCATCATCCACGCCTTCGTTCGGTCCGGTGTGCTCGGTACTCACGGGAGCGCGGCCTTCCCTGACGGGTGCACCGCCAACAACAGACTCGACGCCCGACTCCCACACCTGCGTCAGGGGGCTCTCCTCGCCGCTGCGCTCGCCTTCGTGCATGTTCTCGAACTCTGCGGACCCTGCCAGCACTTCGCGGACGTGCACTGCGTAGTTGGACCAGTCGGTGGCGATGCGCCAGTAGCCGCCCTTTTCGAGTGCTTTGGCAGCTACCGAAGCGAAGGCAGGCTGGATGAGGCGGCGCTTGTGGTGGCGCGCCTTATGCCAAGGGTCCGGGAAGAAGACCCAAAGTTCGCTGACAGAGCCCTCGGGAAGCATGGACTCCAGGACCTCAGGGGCGTTGGCTTCCACCACCCGCACGTTGGTCAGTCCGCGGCTGTTGATCTTGATGATGGTGTTGGCCAGACCGGGGGTGTAGACCTCTACTGCGAGGAAGTCCTTGTCCGGGTTCTGCTCCGCGGCATGAACCACAGCGTCACCCAAGCCGGAGCCAATCTCCACGATCAGGGGTGCCTTGCGCCCAAACACTGCTTCGGCGTCGAACGTGTAGTCGGGGTGAACGGACGTGTTGGCGACGTGGCGCGGGACTTGGATGGCCCAACGCTCAGCGTGCTCTTCCCAGGCCGCCTGCCTACGACCCTGCAAACGGGTGCCGCGGCGCACAAAACTGACCGGTCGGCCACCGTAAGTTCCGAAGGAGGCTTGGCTGCCGGGCGTGACTGGTCGCGGGGAATCTGGGGTTTCACTCATCCTTTCCAGAATACTTTGGTTCGGGTGGGAGGGGCGCGAGGCACCGTTATACAACCCTAGGCTGCCGCTTCGGCGCACCCCGGGGCTACGCGCGGACCGATGGCGGACGCGCATTGGGCGAGGCGATTGACGCCTCGGCATGGTGGGTAGGGGAGCATGGAGACAGGTGGGGGTTGTGAAGTGCGCTGCTGCTGCCAACGTCAGTCCCGGACTTCAACAGGAATGAGCCCGCATGATCTTCTCCACAACACGCAGGAAAAATCCGGTCCAGGTCTTCCGCACGGTGGCGACGGCGGGTGCCCTGGCTGGCCTGCTCGTGGCGGGATCTGCCGGGGCGGGAGTCGCTCGGGCTGGTGCAGCAGGGTCCGCGCCTCTGCACCACATTGATATGGACGGGATCGTATCCATGGTGGGCATGCCCTACGTGGGGTCCGAACTGCGGATGGGTGCGCCAGCGGAATTTTCCGGCTGCGACAAGACCCCGGATGCACCGGACGGCTACACGATCGAGTGGCTCAGCAACGGCACCCCTCTGCCGCCCGAACGTCAGAACGAATCGCTCAAGATCTTGCCCGAAGACCGCGGGAACCGCCTCTCTTTCAACGTCTACGCCACCACCCCGGAGAGGGCACAGTGTGGAGACTCACTGCGTGGTGATGAGAACACCCTGCTGCACAGCGAGGAAACCGCACCCATTTCAGCCTCCAACCGGGCCATGGGATGGACCGGACGTGGAAACTTCGAATTGATGGGACGCACGGACCACGGCGACCTGGTCCTTTATCCGAGGACCTACACCTATGGTCTGGGACCATGCGACGCCGGATTGTGCCCCAGCTATGAGACGGCACACTGGGACAAACCCAGGCTGGTGGGCACGGGGTGGAACATGTTCGACATCGTGTTCTCGCCGGGCGACTTCGACGGGGACGGAAACAATGATGTCCTCGGCAGGGACGACGAGGGCGACCTGTACCTTTACCCGGGGGATGGTTCCGGCGGGTGGAAGGACCGTTCAGTGGTGGGCACTGGCTGGAACATTTTTGACACTATCCTTGGCCCCGGCGACTTCGACAAGGACGGTATCAACGATGTGCTGGCCCGGGACGCTGAAGGTGATCTGCACCTGTATCCCGGCGATGGCGACGGAGGCTGGGAGGCACCCAGCGTTGTTGGTACCGGATGGCAAATTTTTGACAAAATCATCGCCGCCGGTGACCTCAGCGGCGACGGCAATGTGGATGTCCTTGGACGCGACTACGACGGGTACATGCACCACTACCGCACCAACGGTGGAGGGGGCTGGGAAGGAGCCAACACCTGGGGACCCGGCTGGGGGTCCATGGTGCACATCCTCGGTGCCGGCAGTTACACCCACAACCTGGGTGAGGCCATCCATTGGGGGCACACGGTAACCCGGAATGACACAGTAGCGATCGATGCCAACGGGGACCTGCTCAAGTATTCAGGCTTTGTTCCCACGCCCCAGACCATCGGAATCGGCTGGGATATCTTCACGTCCCTTGTTTAGAGCTGGCCGGCGCAGGGGTCGCAGGGAAAAACGTCGGGGGCGAAGGGGCCGGCCATGCCCTGTGGGTAGAGTTGCCTGATGCTTGAGATCCGCCCGAATTGTGAATGCTGCGACCGTGACATCCTGCCCTCCGGAGAGGCTTACATCTGCACTTTTGAGTGCACTTGGTGTCCGGACTGTGTTGATCGCTTCCCCAACAGGTCCTGCCCGGACTGTGTTGATCGCTTCCCCAACAGGTCCTGCCCGAACTGCGGCGGGAACCTCCAGCTCCGCCCCATCCGTCCCGCGGCCGCTTTGATCAACAATCCAGCCAGCACCACGCGGGTTGTGTCTCCTGATTGCCTCCGGAAATGAGCACAAGCGCGGAGACGCTGGAGCTGGCCCTCGGTTCCTTGGTGGCGGCCACGGAGGGGCGCACCCCATTTACGCTCGGTTTCCTGGGTACTACGGGGGCGGACGGAGGACCGCGGGTCCGTGCGGTCATCATCAGGGCTGTTGACCGAACAGCCGGACAGGTCATGGTTGCCACCAACGTCCTGTCCCGCAAGGTTGCGGAATTGGACCACCAACCGCTTGTGGCACTGACCCTGTACGACGACGACCGCGGGGTTCAGCTGCGCATCTTGGGTAACGCTGAGGTGGCCACCGATGAGAGCGAGCGACGCCGGGCCTGGGAGCGGTTCAGCCCGAACAGCCGGCACCTTTATGCCTCACGGCTTGTTCCGGGTTCTCCTCGCACGGATCAGCCACTGGATGGCCCGGGTGACGATGCGACGGCCATGGAGCGTTTTGCCTGGATCAGAATCGACATGACGGATCTGGATTGGCTGGACCTCTCAGGCGATCCTCACATCCGCTGGCAGTTCACTCGTGACGGCAGCAACTGGCGCGGACAGGAAATCATCCCCTGACATCCGGTCATATCCCGGGCACTGGCTGCCGGCTGGGGCTCGGTTATCGCCTGCTGACAGAATAGGACGTGTGACCTCCTCCCAGAAGCCCAGCTACCCCCAGAAGTCGGTCCTGCCCGAGCTCGCCTCCGACGCTGAGGCCAACGAGGAACCGCCTGCCGACCCCACGCAACTGCGAGGCAAACGCGGCCTCGTCTACCTGGGTATCTGCCTGGTCCTGATAGGCCTCAATCTTCGGACGGTCTTCTCGAGCTTCTCCGCGGTCCTGCCGGAAATAACGTCCGACGCCGGTCTCCCGGGCTGGTCGCTGGTGGTCCTCACCACGGTGCCGGTGACTTTGCTGGGCGTCTTCGCACCCCTTGCCCCCATCCTGGCCCGCAGGTTCGGTGCTGAACGGGTGCTCCTCGGGGCCATGGCGGTCCTCACGGCGGGCTTGCTGCTGCGGCCCCTGGACATCCCGGGAATGGGGCACCTTCCTACCCTCCTCGCCGGTACAGCGGCCTGTGGTGCTGCCATCGCCTTGTGCAATGTGCTCCTCCCGGGTGTGGTCAAAAGGGACTTCCCGCACCGGCTCGGGCTGATGGGTGGGCTCTATACGACGGCGATCTGCGCTTCGGCTGCCCTTGGCGCGGGCTTCACGTATCCAGTGTTTACGGCAACCGGCCACTGGACCTCGGCTCTGTGGTTCTGGGCGGTGCCGGCCGCCGTCGTACTTTTGCTTTTCCTGCCGCTGGCAATCCGCCAGCCATCGGTAAAGCACCAGGCCATCCACGGCGGGGTGAATGTGTGGCGATCAGCGGTGGCCTGGCAGGTGACCCTGTTCATGGTGTTGCAGGCCATGATGTCGTTCAGCGTGTTCGCGTGGATGGCGCCTATCCTGCGCGACCGGGGGATCGACGGGAGCACGGCCGGGTTGATCGTCTCGGTGTCGATTGTGCTTCAGATGCTGGGCTCACTGTTTGCCCCTGCGCTGGCCACGCGATTCAAGGACCAGAGGATCATCAACATGGTGGTGGCGCTGATGACCGGAGGCGGTTTCGCGCTCACGATCTTTGGCCCCACGGAGCTCATCTGGGTGTGGACCGGGCTCAACGGCCTGGGGCAGGGATCGCTCACCGCGGTGGCCCTGACAATGATCATGGTCCGCACACGCGACGCCCACACTGCCGCGCACTTGTCCGGGATGATGCAGGGCGTCGGCTACGGGGTGGGTTCGCTGGGCACCTTGATGGTAGGGCAGCTGCACCAAGCCACGGGCGGTTTCGCAGCGGCTGGAGTCCTGTTTTTGGTGGTCGGTTCGCTGGCGGCGTTCTTCGGATACCGGGCAGGCCGCGACCGCTTCGTTTAACCCAAGTAGGTCGCAGCAGTGCGCGTTTTGAGCGTTCAAAACGGCATCTGCTGCGACCTAGTTGGGGCAGGAGAGGCTAGACGGTGAGGTCTTTGCCCTTGGTCTCCGGGATGGAGAAGGCGAACGCGATGCCTACCAGCAGCAGGATCACTGCGTACACATTGAACAGTTGAGCTTGCCCGATGGTGCCGAGCCAGGTTTGCAGGTACGGGGCCGTGCCACCGAACACAGCTACGCAGATGGAGTATGGAACGCCGACGCCGATGGTGCGGATGTGGGTGGGGAACAGTTCGGCGTAGACGGCCGGGACGATCGCGGCGCTGCCGGCGATGAAGAAGAGCATCACGGACATGGACACGGCGAGCTGCCACGGCGAGTCCTTGAGCAGCCACGTCATGGGGAAGTGCAGCAGGGCGGCGCCTGCGGCTGACACGATGATCACAGGTTTGCGGCCGATGCGGTCCGACAGTTTGCCCCAGAACGGCAGGGCGGCGATGAACACCACGTTGGCCACCACACCTGCCCAGAGTGCCTCACCGCGGTCCATTTTCAGCGAGGTAGCGGCGTAGCTCGGAGCCACGACACCCCAGATGTAATACACAACGGTCAGGCCAACAGTGAGGCCGATAACCTGCAGTGCCTGCTTGCGGTACTTCACAATCTGCGGCCAGATGGGCAGGCGCTTCTCGTTGGGTGCCTCGGCCTCAAAAGCTTCGGTTTCCTTCATCTTGGCCCGCATGAACAGTGCGTAGATACCCAGTGCGCCACCGATCAGGAACGGGATGCGCCAACCCCAGGCGCTCATATCGTCCTTGCTGAGGGTTGCGGTGAGGATGGCGCCCAACAGCGTTCCGGCCAGAATGCCGGCTGTGCCGGAGGTGTAAATGAGGGTGGCCCAGAAGCCGCGGTGTTCCTTGGGTGCCATCTCGGACAAATACGTTTGCGACGACGGCAACTCACCACCGTGCGCCAGGCCCTGGATGAGCCGGGCCACCAGAAGCATCACCGAAGCGAAGGCGCCAACAGCAGCGAACGTCGGAGCGATGCCGATGAGGAGGCTGCCCACCGCGCCCAAGGCCACAGCCACGGTCATGGACGTCTTGCGGCCAATCCTGTCGCCGATCCAGCCGAACACGAAACCACCGAACGGACGGGCAACGAACCCGACGGCGAAGATCGCCAAGGTGGACAGCACGGCTGAGGTGGGGTCGGCCTGGCTGAACAGGGCACTCGCGATGAACGGCGAGAACGTGGCGTAGATGGCCCAGTCGTACCATTCAACGGCGTTACCGATGCCGGTACCAACCAGCGTTCGCAGATGCGATTTGTGGACCTTGACGTCGGGGGACGTTCCTACGGTGGCGGTCATGTGGTTCTCCAAAGTGGGGAGGGGCTGGGGTTGGTGAGTCAGTTGCCGGCGAGGGCAGCTATGCGGGATACGGCAAGTTCGGCATACAGCGCGGCGCCGTCGGTGAGGACGCCGTCGTCGAACAGTGCGTACGGCGAGTGGTTGAACGGCGACGTCGTGTGGTCGGCGCCGGGGGCAACGGCGCTGAGTCCCACAAAGGTGCCGGGAACTTCGGCGAGGACGCGGGAGAAGTCCTCGGAACCGCTCAGGGGAGTTGCCATGCGGGTGTGGCGGGATTCGCCGAACATTCCGGCGATGACTTTCTCCGCGGTGGTGGTTTCGTCGTCGTCGTTGATGGTGAGGGGGTATTCCTCCTGGTAATGCACGTCCGCCTCCAAACCGTGGGCTGCCGCGATGCCATGCAGAAGCCGGGGTACTGCTTCCATCATCTTCCGGCGGGACTCTTCGGAGAAGGTCCTGATGGTGGCTTCGATGCGGGCCGTCTCGGGGATGACGTTGCGCTTGGTTCCTGCGTGCAGGACACCGACGGTCAGGACTACGGGATCGAACATGTTGAACTGGCGGGTGACCATGACCTGGAGTGCGGTGACCATCTCGGCAGCAGCGGTGACGGGGTCCTTTGCCGAGTAAGGAGCGGAGCCGTGGCCGCCCGCGCCCAGCACGGTGACAACGAGTCCGTCCGAGGAACTGAGCATGACGCCGGGCTTGGTGACGAACTGCCCGTGCGGTTCAAGGGAAGAGAACACGTGCATCCCGTAGGCGGTGTCGGCGCGACGACCGGCAGCATCCAGGACGCCTTCCTTGATCATGTAGCTCGCTCCGTCGAAGCCTTCCTCTCCGGGCTGGAACATGAGGATGACATCGCCGGCCAGCTGATCGCGACGCTCTGCCAGGAGGGTGGCGGCACCGGCGAGCATGGAGGTGTGGAGGTCGTGACCGCAGGCGTGCATTGCCCCGTCCACGCGGGAGGTGTAGTCCACGCCTGTAGTTTCCTGCACCGGAAGTCCATCCATGTCGGCACGCAGCAAAACCACGGGCTTCTCGGCCGAAGCGTGATTCGCGCCGCCCCGCAGAACCGCAGTGACCGACGTCGTTTCCTTGCCAAGAGTGATCTCGTACGGCAGTCCGTCCAGCGCCTTGAGTACCTTCTCCTGTGTCCGGGGAAGCTGCAGTCCGATTTCGGGTTCACGGTGGAGGTCGTGACGGAGGCGGACGATGTCGTCCCGCAGTTCCTTGGCGTCGGCCGCGATGGTCATATGTTCTCCTGTGGTGCTCGGGGATGGATTCCTTATTGCCATTCTGGGGTGATGTGGTTCACATGCTCTAAAACATCTGGAAATATGCATGGTCACGGCTCTAAGAGCAGAATTCATGCAGAGTCCTGAGAGAATAAGCTCATGGAGCTCAGTGAAGAAGATCTGCGGCTAATCAACGCGTTGCAGATATCGCCACGGATAAGTTGGTCCGACGCCGGCGAAGTCCTCGGCGTCCACGCCACCACCCTCGCGTCCAGATGGGAGCGCATGCGGGCGGCGGGCGCATCGTGGACCACCGCGCACCTCATGGGCGATCCCAAGGACATGTGCCTGGCGATGGTGGACATCGACTGCGAAATGCACCTCAGACCGGACGTTACCTCTGCGGTTGCGCAGCTTCCCGAAGTCATTACCGTGGAAGAGGCTGCCAGCAACCGTGATCTCACGCTGACGGTAATCACCCAAGACCTGGGGCAATTCAGCACCCAGGTGTTGCCCAGGCTCAAGGAAATTCGGGGGCTCACCAAATACCACACAGCCCTCTGCACACGAATCCACACCAGCGGTTATGCGTGGCGGCTCAACGTGCTCAGCAAAGCGGAGCAGCAGGCACTCCGGGCGCTCGCGGGACCCGAGTCGGCCAATCCCCCAGCACCCGACGCAATCGTGGTCCCGCTCCCGGAAAGCCACTTGGCGCTCATCCCGTTCCTTGCCCGCGACGGCCGGGCCACCGCGGCCGAGATTGCCAGAGCCCTGGGCCGGAATCCAGCAACGGTTCAACGGCAACTCGGGCGGGTGCTGGCCAGCAGGATGTTGTCCTTCCGCTGCGAAATTGCCCAGCAGTTCTCCGGATTCCCCATCACCGTGCAATGGTTCGCGAACGTGCCCCCCGGCCAGCATGAGGCCGCTGCCACGGAACTCAGGGCCATCCGCAACATCCGGTTCTCCGCCTCCACCACGGGACGCACCAACTTCACCATGATCATGTGGCTGCGGTCCCTGGCAGACGTCATGGAAATGGAGCTCACCATCCAGCAGCGGATACCGGGCATCGAGCTGGTGGAGAGCGTGGTTATGTTGAACACGGCAAAACGCGTCGGGTGGATGCTGAACCCGGACTCGACCGCCACCGGAACAGTGGTGCCGCCTTACGGGGAGCTACTGCCTGCCGGTGTTTAGTCCTGCCGGTGTTTAGGCGCGGCGGTGTTTAGGCGCGTTTTGTGGCTCTCAGGACCGTGTCGAGGGTGGTGCCGGACTCGCCGTTCGGTCCGGTGACGGTCCGCGCCCTGTCCGTGAGGACCTCAACAAACCACGGCGCGCGATCCAACCGGAGCTCACCGGCCAACTGCTCCGGCGTGAAAAACATGCCGGACTCGTGATGATGGCTCCACGACGGGAGTCCGTGCGGGTGATGACCCACAATCAACAAGGTGCCACCGGGTGCGACGGCGGCAGCGGCTTTCGACGCAGAGTCCCGCCACGGCAACAAAGGGGAGTGGAGGAACTGGGCCGACACCAGATCGAACACCGGCTCCGGCTCCCACTCCGTGAGGTCCTGTTGCTGCCACGTGATCCGGTCCGCGTGATCGGTTTCCGCTGCATGGGCTGCTGCACGTTCAAGCGCGACGGCGGACACGTCCAATGCGGTGACGGTCCACCCCTGTTGTGCTAACCAAATAGCGTCACCACCTTCCCCGGAGCCCAGGTCCAGCGCCTTTCCCGGCTTCAGCCCAGTGACCTCGGCAACCAGTTGCGGGTTCGGGTTCCCACTCCAAATTTTGGCGCGCTCCCGGTACATGCCGTCCCACATGTCCACGGCATTGTCCGCGTCCTCATGGAGGTTCAGGCCGCCCTGCTGGGCGCCCTCATGGGTGTGCTGTGCGCCATCATGGGTGTGCTGACCGTGCTGGTGAGTGCCGGCGTCGTGCGTGTGTTCAGTCATATGCCAAGCGTGCCGTGGGCCGCCCGCAGAAGGCAATGCTTGTTGCTGTTCCGGCAATTCCTACAAATAGGAGCCAGCTATGGTTTTTCCCTTCGATGGTGGGTAGCCTGTGTCGCACACGCGCCTTTCGCGAATCGCTGGCGCCTGAAATTGGGGGATTCATGGTGTTTCCGGCGCGAAAATTTCGTTTACGGACAGTAGGGGTCGGCGTCCTCGCGGTAGGACTGATGCTCAGCGGGTCGCCGGCCTTTGGCATGGCCGGAGGCCTTCGAACGGCGGGGCCGGGCCAGGTTCCCGTCATTGCGCCCATGGCTGACTTCGGGACACCAACCAAGATCCCAGTGATGGGCCCGTCGTACGTTAGCGCCAGCCCGGATGGTTCGAAGGTCTTTGCCGCTTCCACGGGCGGGGATCTCTCCGTGATCGATACCGCTACTGATCACGTCACGCTGACGGCCGACTTGGACTATATCTCGGCCATGAAAGTCAGTCCCGACGGATCGAAAGTCTTCTTGGGGACCCACCTTTTCGAACATCACGTAACGATCGTTGACGCGGCAACGGCCACCCCCAGCGCGAAAATCGCTGTGGACGGACCAGTCCAGGATCTGGCGGTGTCTCCTGATGGTTCCACGCTGTACGTCACCACGCAGGCGACTGAAGGTCCTTCGGATAGCCCCGGGGCAGTCCATGTCATCAACGTGGCCTCAGCTTCAGTTCTGAAGGTCATTCCCGTCGGTCGTGCCCCCGGCAAAATACTGCTAACCCCGGACGGTGCCAAAGCCTTCGTCTCCCATGGGGCGGAGCCGTCGGTCTCGGTCATCAACACGGCAACAAAAACAGTTTCAAGCACCATTCCACTCGGCGTAGCATCGCTCGGCGGTTCGATGTCCCCTGACGGATCCAGGATCTACTACCCCAAATTATTTGGCGGGATTGCAATAGTCGCGGTTGCCTCCAACACTGTGATCGGCGAAATTGCGACGCAGAGCGACACGTGGGCCGCGCCACCTGTCTTTACGCCCGATGGGCGTCGGGCATTCTTTGTGGACAAAACGCCGGACAGGCAAGAAGGCCGCGAAACCATCAGGGGGGATTCCTTCCTCACTGAAATAGATCTGGACCTGAACACTTTGTCCTCGCCAATCAGCCTTACTAACGGTGGCCCCAGCATGTACTCCGGGCCGCTCAACCTGACCATGAGCGCCGACGGCACCAGGCTTTTCGTTGTGGGAACAGGCATTACCGTCCTGAACCTTCCATCGCTCAAGGCAGCGGGAGCTATCGATCTTGACTTTGACGTGGCGCCAGGCACATTGACCATGCTTCCGGATGGTTCCAAGGGCTACTTCAGCCCGGGGACCCAACGAAATTACCTGTGGGCGCTCCCCACCCCTCGCGACAGCAACGCTTGGAAGGATTACAACTCCGATGGCGCGACGGACGTTCTGGCAAGGGATTCCTCCGGCTCTCTATGGCTTTACCCCGGCGACGCCAACGAGGGCTGGCTGCCGCGGACGCAGGTGGGCAGTGGATGGAACGTGATGAACCTGATCGTGGCCGCGGGCGATTTCAACGGTGACGGCAATTCGGACGCCTTGGCCCGTGACGCCGCCGGTGATCTGTGGCTCTATCCAGGTGACGGTGACTCCGACTGGCTGCCGCGCTCCAAAGTGGGCGTGGGCTGGAACGCGATGACCGCCGTCGTGGCCCCGGGTGACTTCGACGCGGATGGTAAAGCCGATGTTCTGGCGCGTGACGCTGCCGGGGACCTCTGGCTCTACCCGGGCAACGGCACCGGTGGTTGGCTTCCCCGCGCCAAGATCGGCAGCGGCTGGAATGAGATGACGGCCATCATGGGCCCGGGCAACAACGTCCGGCCGGGAAATGACGTCCTGGCCCGCGATGCGGAGGGCATCCTGTGGCTGTATGAACGGGACCAGTCAAACGAGTGGCTCCCGCGCGTGTTGGTGGGCGTGGGGTGGAATGTCATGTCGGCCATCGTCACCCCCGGGGACTTCGACGGCGACGATGTACCTGACGTCCTGGCGCGCGATTCATCCGGTGTCCTGTGGCTCTACCCGGGGAGCGGGAGCGGCGGCTACGCTCCCAGAGTCCAGGTGGGCGCTGGTTGGAACGTCATGACCGCCATCCTCTAGTACTGCTATTCCGGTAGTATTGCTGTTCCGGAAGTACTGCTATTTCGGCAGCGTCCAGCGCTGGGCGCCCGCGCCGGAGGCCCCGAGCTCGTCCGACGGGTTCTGCAGCGTGCACGACTTCAGGCTCAGGCAGCCGCAGCCGATGCACCCATCCAGGTCATTGCGGAGGTGCTGGAGCGCGGCGATGCGCTCGTCCAGCTCCTTGCGCCATCGCAACGACAACCTGGCCCAGTCGCGCTTGGTGGGGGTCCGGCCGTCAGGCAAAGAGTCCAGCGCCTCGCGGATGTCCTTCAGCGGCAAGCCCACCCGCTGGGATGTCTTGATGAAGGCCACCCGCCGCAGCGTGTCCCGCCGGTACCGCCGCTGGTTGCCGGCCGTTCGCTCCGCTTCGATCAGCCCGTTGCGTTCGTAGAAATGAAGGGCCGACGCCGACACTCCACTCCGTTCGGACAGCTCACCGATACTGAGTGGCCGGTGCGTTTCGACTGGCGGCATGAGGTCGCTTCCGGTGGGGCGAGTGATGGATTGACCTCAACATTAGTTGAGGTTCTAGGCTGACGTCCATGACCTCTGACACCTCAACGGCCGGAATACTCCGCCGTCCATACCTGCTTGCCACCGTGGGGGCGTGCGCACTCGTGTTCCTGAGCGCGTTCGAGTCCCTCGCGGTGACCACCATCATGCCGCTCGTCAGCCGCGACCTGGACGGAGCCAGCCTCTACGCGCTGGCCTTCGCAGGCCCGCTGGCAACCGGAGTGATGGGCATGGTGGCGGCGGGTAACTGGTCGGATCGTCGTGGTCCTGCGGCGCCGCTGTACTCCTCGGTTGCGTTGTTCGTTGTTGGCCTCCTGATCGCGGGGACGGCCGGAACCATGGAGATGCTGGTGCTGGGCCGTCTGGTGCAGGGACTTGGTGGAGGTGCGATGACCGTGGCCCTGTACGTCCTGGTTGCCCGCGTATACCCGCCGGCACTGCACCCTAAAATCTTTGCCGCCTTCGCCGCGTCCTGGGTGGTTCCGTCCTTGGTGGGACCGTTCGCCGCGGGTGTGGTTGCCCAGCTGAGCAGTTGGCACTGGGTGTTCCTCGGCGTTGTGGGCTTGGTGGTTCCAGCCTTGCTGATGGTGGTCCCGGCTGTGCGGGGGATGAATTCCGAACCCGCTGCTGAGCCTGTTCCCTGGGCTTTCGGCCGGATGGGGTGGGCGGCGCTCGCAGCCGCCGCCGTCCTCGGACTGAACCTGTCCGCAGAGGTTCCGGGCGTGGGTGGGGCGATTGCCGTCGTCGCGCTTGTCATTGCGTTGGTGGCGGTCCGCCCGCTGGTACCGCGGGGGACCCTCACCGCACGCCGAGGCCTGCCCAGCGTGATCCTGGTGCGCGGCCTGGCGTCGGCGGCGTTCTTCGGGGCCGAGGTGTACCTGCCATACCTGCTGACTGAGCGGTACGCGTTCACGCCCACCTTCGCCGGACTGACGCTGACTGGTGCCGCGCTGGCGTGGGCCGGAGCGTCAGCCATCCAAGGGCGGCTCGGTGCCCGGCTGGCGGACGATCTCGCAGTGAAGATTGGCGCTCTCTTGGTGCTGATAGCCGTGATCTCCACCTTGGTGACCGCAGCGTTCGCCCTGCCCGCATCCGTGGCCATTGCCGGCTGGATCCTGGCTGGCGGCGGCATGGGGCTCATGTACCCGCGGCTTTCCGTCATGACGTTGGCGCTCTCCACAGAGGAAAACCAGGGCTTCAACAGCGCGGCCATGTCCATCTCCGATTCCCTCGGTGGCGCACTGTCACTGGCTGCCACAGGACTGGTTTTCGCGGCATTTACGACGACGAACTCGTTTGCGGGGGTCTTCGCGCTGACGGCGGTCATCGCCGTCGTCGGGGTTGTCATTGCGCCCAGGGTCGCCGCCCGCGTGGCGTCGCCCGAATCCCGGGACGCCGAACCGGAGCTCTCACTGACTCAGCCCAAGTAGGTCGCAGATCAGGTCGTTCCCAACGCTGGGAGCGACCTGATCTGCTACCTACTTGGGTGCCCGCAACGCACCCTCGAGCTGCCCCGATGCGGGTCCATCGTGGAAACACTGCTAAGCTAGGAACACTTGATGTGCGGTGACGCCCTGAAGCAGGTGGCCTGACAGGCTGCGCGGCGGGGCATTTTTCATGTGAGAGGCACATCCTGCGTCGATGAACGCGTTCTATTTGGTCCCGGCCACCGCTGCTGAAGCGAACCGGTAGATCACCTGACTTTTCCTCGGCGAACCCCTGGCCCAACCGGCGTCGGGGGCCGATGTCCGCACTTGGACACCGCCCGAAAGACATGAAGTTTATGACTACTTTTGCTGCCCTTGGCACGCCCAAGCCCATTGCTGAATCCCTCGCCGCAGACGGCATCGAAGAGGCATTCCCCATCCAGGTCAAGACCCTCCCGGACACCCTCGCAGGCCGCGACGTCCTGGGCCGTGGCCGCACCGGTTCCGGTAAGACCATCGCTTTCGCCATCCCGCTCGTGGCCCGCTTGGCCGAGCGCGAAGCAAAGCATTTCCGCAAGCCGGGCCGCCCCATGGGCCTGGTCCTTGCACCCACCCGTGAACTGGCAACCCAGATCAACGCCACCATCGAGCCGCTGGCCAAGGCCATGGGCCTGAACACCACGGTCATCTACGGCGGCATCTCCCAGGCACGCCAGGAAAAGGCGCTGCGCGCCGGTGTCGACATCGTCATCGCCTGCCCGGGCCGCCTCGAAGACCTGATCCGCCAGCGCATCCTGACCCTCGAAGCCGTCGAGGTCACCGTGCTGGACGAGGCAGACCACATGGCTGACCTCGGCTTCCTCCCGGTCGTCAAGAAGCTCATGGACATGACCCCCACCCAGGGTCAGCGCCTGCTCTTCTCCGCGACTCTGGACAACGGTGTTGACAAGCTGGTCAACCGTTACCTGTCCAACCCGCTGACGCACTCAGTGGACGATCCCCAAGCCGCTGTCACCACCATGGAACACCACGTCCTGGTGGTCAACGACCAGACCGTCAAGAAGCAGCTCATTGTTGAATTGGCTTCCGGCGCCGGCCGCCGCGTCCTCTTCATGCGGACCAAGCACCACGCCCGCAAGCTTGCCAAGACCCTCACGGACGCCGGTATCCCCGCCGTCGACCTCCACGGCAACCTGTCGCAGAACGCCCGCGACCGCAACCTTGCCGAGTTCTCCAACGGTGACGTCCGCGTCCTGGTGGCCACCGACGTCGCAGCCCGCGGCGTGCACGTTGACGACGTCGAACTCGTCATCCACGTGGACCCGCCCACAGAGCACAAGGCATACCTGCACCGCTCAGGCCGTACGGCCCGTGCCGGTTCCGATGGCACCGTGGTCACCCTGACGCTCCCCGAGCAGCAGAGCGACGTCAAGAAGCTCATGAAGGCTGCCGGCGTTGACGTTTCGTTTGAACGCGTGACGGCTAACTCCCCGTTGGTTGCTGACCTGGTTGGCGACATCGCGGACAAGGTTGATCCCCGCACCCGTGCAGCACTCCTCGCGGCGAAAGCCCCGCAGGGTGGCGGCACCTCCACCGGCGCCAACGCCCAGCGCAAGCGCGCACGCCGCTCCACTCAGGCGGCACCCACCGCTGGTGGTCGTGGCGGCCGCAACGGACGCGGCAAGGTTGCGGCTGAGCCGGTTCGTACGGACACCAACCGTGCCGATCGCCGCGCAGCAGCGAACGACGACGTCGCCCGCAGCTCACGCGGTCGCGGCAAGGCTGGCGCTACTCACCGCAATGACGTTCCCGGTTCGCAGGGCCAGAACGGCCGCAGCGGCCGTCCGGCTACCGGCCAGCGCTCAGCTTCGGCTCCGCGCACGGCATCCACCACGAGCACCCGCACCGGTGGAAACAAGGCCGTATGGTCTTCCGCAACGGGCGCTACGTCCGGCGGATCCTTCGGTTCAGGTGCCTCCGGCAACTCCGGTCGCGGTGGCTCCGGTGCAGGTCGTCCGGCCCGCAGCGGCCCGCGTCGTGCATCGGCTCCGGCATCGAACGAGCGTCGCGGCCGCTAACGTCACTCACGTTGTGAGGCCCGCTCTGCGCGTCATTCCTTGGGTTTGGCGCGCAGAGCAGGCCCCGCAACGAATGCTCTACCAGCCTCGGGCGCGCCACTCTTCAAGGTGTGGCCGCTCGGCGCCCAGGGTTGTGGGCAGTCCATGGCCCGGGTGCACGAGGGTTTCGTCCGGATAAGCGTCGAACAGTCGCTCCTGCACGTCGTTCAACAGAGAAGTGAAACGTGACGGATCGTTCTGTGTGTTGCCGACGCCTCCCGGAAACAACGAGTCTCCACTGAAAATGTGGGCCGGCCCGTCAGGATCCTGGTACACGAAGGCAATCGAACCCGGAGTATGTCCGCGCAGGTGGACCGCCGTCAGCTCGAAACCGTCGAAACGCTCGACGTCGCCGTGACCAAGCCGGACATCCACAGGAACCGGCAACGCATCGGCGTCGTCCGCTCCTGCTGACGTACTTGCACCGGTGACATCCACCAGCTCCGCCAGCGCCCGGACGTGGTCCCAGTGCTGATGGGTGGTGGCAATCCTGGCCAGTTTGGTCTCGACCGTCGCATCGGCGGCCGCGTCCTTGAGAAGTTGCTGAATGGCCGGAAGGTCGTCGGCGGCGTCGATCAGCAACTGCGCACCTGTGGACTTTGAGGTCGACAGGTACACGTTGTTGTTCATCTCGCTGACCGAAATGCTGCGGATAGTGACGTCACGCAATGAGTGAATAAGCGAATCCATCGCTTCAGTCTATGCAGTGGTCGGGTTGGCTTCGCGGCCCTGTGACACCCAGTTGGGGTCGGCGGATCGTGAACCCACGACGGCGGCTGCGGCTTGGTCGAGCATCTCAAGTTGTGCTGTCCCCAGTTGCAGGGACAGCGCCCCCAGGTTCTCGTCGATCCGGTGCGTTTTGCGCGTGCCGGGGATGGGGACCACAGAAATCCCGAGGCGCTGACCTTGGGTGAACAGCCAAGCCAGGGCTACCTGGGCCGGAGTTGCATCCAGCCCGCTGGCTACCTCGCGAACCGCAGCCACAACGGCTTGGTTCGCATCAAGTGCCTCGTCACCAAAACGGGGGATCTTATGGCGGAAGTCATTCTCCCCGAGATCGCCTGCGCTGACGGTTCCCGTAAGGAAGCCACGGCCCAGCGGCGAATAAGGCACAAACCCGACGCCAAGTTCCTTGGCTGCAGGAACGACGTTGAGTTCAACATCCCTGCTCCAGATTGACCATTCACTCTGGACAGCGGCAATGGGATGAACAGCGTTGGCCTGCCTGAGCTCCTCGGCGGTCACCTCAGACAATCCGAGGTGCTTGACCTTGCCCTCTCGGACCAGCTCCGCCATGGCCTCCACGGTTTCCACTATCGGAACGCGGAGGTCACGGCGGTGCATGTAGTAGAGGTCAATCACATCAGTGTCCAGGCGGCGGAGGCTCGCTTCCACCGCCTGCCTGATGTAGGGCGCATCCCCGCGGACTCCCGTGTACCCGTCCGCGGGGTTGCCCTCAATTCCAAACTTTGTGGCTACTTGGATCTCGTCGCGCCGCTCCTTCAAAAGCCTGCCCACGAGTTCCTCGTTACTGCCCGCGCCGTAAACATCTGCGGTGTCGATGAACGTGATGCCGGCGTCAACCGCGTGCCGCAGCGTCTTGAGCCCTTCTTCGGGATCGATTCCGCCATAGACCGGGGTCAGAGCCATTCCGCCGAAACCGAGCGGGCTTACAGTGAGGCCATCGCCAAGGTGTACTGCCGTCATGAACTTCTCCAATGCGCGTAGGTGTTCCAGAGTGCCCTCTGTTGGCGTGAACTCCACGGACGCGAAGGGTATTCCTGTAGGAGCCCGCGTGCGTCGGCTTGGGAGTGTGTCGGGCTTGGGGCTGTGTCTGGTTTGTGTGCCTGTGCCCAGCCCAGGGGTGTGTCTGACTGACGAGCCTGCGCCATCACCCTCCGTGCCCGGCCCGATTCGGGGGTTCCCTGCCAGGGATGCCGTGCGCGCGGCATGGTGTGCAGGGAACCATCGAAATGGAGGGCCTGCGGCGGTGGAGTGAGCCCGCGTGGCTTGGGAGTGTGTCGGGCTTGGGGGTGTGTCTGACTTGTGTGCCTGCGCCCAGCCCAGGGGTGTGTCTGACTGACGAGCCTGCGCCATCACCCTCCGTGCCCGGCCCGATTCGGGGGTTCCCTGCCAGGGATGCCGTGCGCGCGGCATGGTGCGCAGGGAACCATCGAAACGGAGGGCCCACGGCAACAAACAGCCGTGGCAAGAGAGGGCTGGGGCAAGAGGGAGCGTGCCCGCGGGCAAGGGCAGGGAACGCGGGGAGTGCTTGCTACTCGGCCTTGGCTACAGGTTTCTCAGCGGGCAGGGCCTTCAAACCGGCAGCACAGCCCACGATTCCGGCGATGAACAGCAGCTTCAACGGACTCGCGGATTCCACGCCAGTGAGCATGGCCCAACCAACGGTCAGCGCAGCTCCGATACCAACCCACACTGCGTAGGCTGTGCCGAGGGGGATTCGCTTCACCGCGATACCCAGGCCGAGCATGCTCAGCACGGCGGTGATGGCGAAAACCACTGTGGGCGTGAGTTGCGTAAAGCCGTTGGACAAGCCCAGGGCCGTGGCCCATACGGCTTCGAGCAGTGCTGAAGCCAGGAGGATGATCCAGTAGATGCCGTTGCCGGTGTTCTTGATGTTTCCAGTGTTCTCAGTCATGGCTACGCCACCACCTTCAGGCCAATGACACATGCGCCGATGCCCGCAAGCAAAAGCAGCCGGGCCGTCGTCGCGCGTTCAACTTTGGTGACCATGGCGTACGTCGCGGTCAGTACCACGCCGACGCCAACCCACACTGCATAGGCCGTGCCGGTAGGAATGGATTGCATCGCAATGGCGAGCCCGGCCATGCTGGCGACAACTGACACCAGGAAGACAACTGTGGGAACGGGTTTACGGAAGCCCTTGGAGCGATGGAGAGCTGCAGCCCAGACGGCTTCGAGTGCCCCGGAGAGAATAAGAATTAACCACGACATGACATTTTCCTTTGGCCAGTCTTGTCGCATGCCGGGTACTGAACCGTCGTCCGGAGGTTCCAGAGGGGAACCTTCGTTTCAGGCTAGCAACTCCCTTGCGGTGTGGCCACCTCTGGTGGCTAAAGTCACCAGCTCAGGAGTGCGACGGCTCTACATGGTCGATCGAGATCACTGCCACGAAGCCCCGGCCCGAGATCTCTGGGCTGCGGGTATCTGAGCCCACCACGGCGTCGTATCGCGACAACTCGACAGGTTCACCGACGCTAGGAGCCGGGGAGTCGCCGTCAGACTGGTCATCAGCAGAATCCCCGAGCGCGACCGTCGCCTTACCCTCAAGCAGAACGGCTAGCTGGCCCTCGAAGACCGGGTGCGCGCGCTTCTTGGAGATTTCGACAATGGAGGTGTAAGCCTTGAAAGCCCCGGCGCGTGCGATGACGTTCAAATCCCGGATGTCGCCGGTAGGAAGGGTGGCCGAGGACGCAGCCTCGCCCGAGAACCGGAACGGACGGTACTTCTCCAGCGGGTGTTCCGCGCCATCCACCGTGAGGAGCAGTAGTTCGCCGTCGATGATGGTGATGACCCGTTCCATGCCGGGGAAAGTGGAGAATTCGCCCGCTTTGGCAACGTCCGCGATGCTGACCCGCCAATCCCAGGCGCCGTCCTGTGCGGAGGCGGCCTTCGGATGGCTGGCGAGTTCGCGCGTCACCCCACCCCCGTTGCGCCACGGTTCGGGGCGGACGTCGGCAAAGCGGATAATCTCCATTCGACCAGCCTAGTGGTGGACGAGGCTTCTGCGTTGGCATTGCGGCTTGCTAACGTCATATGTGGAAAACGTTCTGATTACGGCTGGAGGCACGGGAATGTTCGTCAAAGTGTGCGGCTTGAGCACGCCCGAATCCGTGCGTGAAGCGGTCGACGCCGGTGCGGACGCGGTTGGCTTTGTTCTCACCGCCAGCCCACGCGAAGTCAGCCCGGATCAGGTACGCATTTTGCTGCCGCTGGTGCCGGAGGGTGTTCATGCTGTGGGTGTTTTCCGGCATGAGGACGCCGCTGATGCGGTGGCCACGGCCCGTGCCGCCGGCCTCGAATGGGTGCAATTGCACGGTCACCGGACAGTCAGCGACGTCACAAAAGTGCACGACGCCGGGATGCGGCTCATCCGGGCCGTCACCATGGGTGCCCCGCAGGATGAGTTCGCTGATCTGGGCGAGGACATGTTCTTGATCGATGCCGCTGTTCCCGGCTCAGGGGAGTCCTGGGACTACGCCTCCGTGCGCGAGAAAGAACTTGACGGGCGGGAGTGGCTCCTTGCTGGAGGGCTCGAATCCGGCAATGTGGCCTTCGCCGCAACTGCGGCTGGCGCCTGGGGAGTGGACGTATCCTCCGGCGTCGAGGAATCCCGCGGCGTGAAGGACCTGGCCAAGATCCGAGCTTTCGTCGAAGCCGCCAAGGCTTAGATTCACTGATCGTGTCGGTGGGGCCAACTAGGCTCGATCATGACGACACGATTTAGCTTGACGCACCACTACTTGGACATCGAACATCACCGACACCAGGAGTTAAAGCCATGAGCACGGAACAGCACACCCTGACGATGAGCCGCGAATTCGATGCTCCACGCGAGAAGGTTTTTGAAGCCTGGATGGAGCCGGACAAACTCACCCAGTGGTTCGGACCCGTGGAGGTGGAGGCTCCACGCGATCAGATCATCGTTGAGCCCCGGGTTGGCGGCGTTTGGCAGGTAGTCATGGTGTGGTCGGATGAGAACGGCGAGCAGTCGGCGCCCATCGAGGCCACCATCACCGAGCTCAACAGCCCGGCTCTCTTGGTGGCGCAGGCCAAGGCCGCTCCCGACGCTGACCACGAGTACGAGGAAATGCACCTCGAATTCGAGGACCTCAACGGACGCACCCGGATGAATCTCACCCAAGGGCCGTTTGCGTCCGAGGAGTGGGTAGAAATGACCCGCGACGGCTGGGGTACCTCGTTCGACAAGTTGGACGGCCTCCTGGCTGGTTGAACCGCCGCCCTGCCAAGTGGCCTAGTGGAGCAGTACGTGCAGCTGGAAGTCAGGGAAGATTCAGGGCAGACCCCTAGGCTTTTTGTCAGGCCAACAGGGCAGAATGAAGACTATGAAAACGCTCCTTAACATCATCTGGCTTGTCTTCGGTGGGTTCTGGCTGGCCTTGGGTTACTTCGCGGCAGGCATCATTTGCTGCGTTCTCATCGTCACCATCCCGTGGGGCATCGCTTCGTTCCGGATCGGTGCTTACTGCCTGTGGCCTTTCGGTCAAATGGTGGTTGAGAAGCCGGGCGGATCCGGGGTGTTTGCGCTCCTTGGCAACGTGATTTGGCTTCTGGTTGCGGGCATCTGGATTGCGATCGGTCACGTGGTCACGGCGGTTGCCATGGCCATCACCATTGTCGGAATCCCTCTGGCCATCGCCAACCTGAAACTGATCCCGGTATCGCTCATGCCCCTCGGTAAGCAGATTGTGCCCACCAGCCAGCCGTTCGTCAGCACCTACCGCTGAGCGGCGCCGCCGCTAATACACACGGCCGCTAAGAAGCAACCACGGCGCCGGTGCGCAGGTTGAAACGGAACGTCCGCTCCAAACGCACCCTGCCGCCGTCGGCCTCTGCCGTGAAAACGAGGTCCAGCGTTTCGCGAGTCAGGTCCGTCTCGGTGACGGTGTAGGTCGGCGTGAAGTACAGCGCGTGCTCGCCGGGCAGCAGGTCCGCGGGCGGGAAACGGTCTGCGTTGTTGTGCGGTCCGAGAAGTACGACGCCGGTAGTCGGCTTGGTGCCGACGTTGCGGATGCGTCCGGTGAAAGCGAGGATATCCCCGGCTTTGTACCCCGGGATGATGGTTCCGTAGTTGAGATCCTGAGCCTCGCGAGTGCCCAGGACTTGGTCTTGCTCGGAGTAGCCTTGGCCGATTTCCTTCCAGGTCTGCACGTCCCATTCGCCGTCGCTGTTGGACGGAATGACGTGGAAGTCGCCGGCGTTTTGCCATACAGCGGGCCTGCCTGGAGTGATGGACCGCAGCTCCATGTCGAAGACCAAGCCAGTGGGCTCCAAAGAGCCCTGGGCCGCTGCGGGCACGCGGTGAAGTTGCCCCGTGAGCTGTTCGGCAGGGATCGAAGCGAACACGATCTCCCGGTAGCCGTGCCGCTCGTACAGAACTCCGATGTTCCCGTCCGGCAGCCGCGCAACCGTCGAGTAAGCCGAACTGCCCACGCACAGTAACAGCTTGGCCGGCCAGGTGGCGCCGTTGTCGGGTGAGAGGCTTAGGACGGTATTCCGTCGTAGCTGCGGGTCTTGATTGTTGCTGGCGATCAGCCACTCTGAGGTCTCAGGCGTCGCGTGGGCAGCAACACCGGGAAGGCCGTCGAAGCGCGCCACTGAACCGTTGTCACTGGGGTCGGGTAGCTCCGGGATGGGCCGCAGCGGGCTCCAGGTCTGCCCGCCATCCTCGGACACAGACGACAACCTGCACGGCGTTGCCCGCGAATGCAGGAGCAGCCGGCCATCGTCCAAACACACAACTTTGTTTTCGTTGGGCCCGATCCCTTGCGGACCCGCTCCGATCAGGTCACCCAGGCTCCATGTCTCGCCGTGGTCGTCGCTGAACGCGGAGGCGGCCATAATGGCACCGTCCACCAGCAGCACAAACTGCTGCACCAACCGGCCTTTGTGGGGGCCAACGTGTATTTGGATTCCCTGGCCAGCTGCGGCGAAAAGGCCCGTGATGGCACCGTGCTTGAGCTGTCCGGTGAGCCGGCGGTGCTGCCAGGTGCCGCCGTCGTCGTCGGAGAAGCTGACGTCAGCATGCTGCACGTCGTCATCGGGCGTCAATCCGGCAACGGCCTCGAAGAAGCCTGCGTGGGTGCCTGCCGCGTGGAACATGAAGATGCGCCCGGTTTCGGTGTCAACCAGAAGGCTTGGATCGCCGAAGCCGTGAAGACCTGAACCCGTGCGCACAAGCTGCTGAGGCTCCCAGGTAATTCCGTTGTCGTAGCTGCGGCGTAGGAGGAGATCTATGGGATTGGGGAGGTCGTCCAGGTTGGGCCGGCCGTCGTAAGCGGCCAACACGGTGCCCCGCGTGCTGACGGCGAGGGCGGGGATGCGGTACTGGCGGTAACCGCCGACGCCACGGACAGCCAGGACATGCTCGACGTCGGGTACGGCCAGCGGGACGTCAGGGGAAGCCAAGAGGTAGGAGGTCACACCTCTATGCTAGCTTGGCACCGTCCGCCTGGAACCTTGGCGAGTAATCTTGGCGAGTGACTAACAACGCCCAGCCCAGCGCCCAGCACAGAGCCGAAGCACTTAAGGAGCGCGTCTATGTGACGTTCACCGGGCTGGCGGTTGTTCTTGCCTTGCAGTCACACGCGGAGACGCTCTCTGCCGGGGAAGCCGCTTCAACGCTCGCCATCACAGTGGTGGGAACATTGCTGGCGGTGTTCGTGGCCGACCTCGTCTCACACCTGGCTGTCCACGCAAAGACTCCCACCCGTTCCGAGCTATCGCACATGGCGCGCACCAGTTTCGGCGCCTTCGGAGCGATTGTTCTGCCGCTGATCTTCATCGCCGTGGCTGCCCTGGGTCGATGGAGCGTTGAAGCCTCGTTGCGGGCCTCAACCATCGCTCTGATCACGGCTTTGGTCCTGATCGGCTATCTGGCGGTTCGCAGGGTCAAGATGGCCTGGTGGAAGAAACTGATTGCTTTGGGCGCGGAGTTCCTGTTGGGCCTAGCCGTCGTCGGGCTGGAACTCCTCGCACACGGCTGAAGGCCGACGGCTCCGCTCACGCGAGTTCGCTGGCGAGGTTCCGGCGGGCAGCCTCCAACCAGAGTGCCTTGGCGCGTTCGCCGTGGAACAGCGGGTCCAATCTCAGAAGATCGCGGACGACGGCGGCGCGCCCCTTCGCGAAGTCGTCGTCGCTGACGTGGGCGTAGTCTTCGCGGACGGCGGCACGATAGCGAGCATAGGACTGCTGGTCACCGCCGAGCACTGACAGATCGGCGTCGCACAACAGTGCACCCGCGTAGTCACCAGTCTTTGGACGGTGAGTGGAGGTGAGCCGGACCAGGCGCGCCACCTCTTCTACCTCGTGGGGAGCCAAACCAGTGGCTGTTAGACGGTCCTCTGCCAAACGTGCGGACTCTTCTTCGTCCTGCCCGGCGACTCCTTCATAGACGGCATCGTGAAACCACGCTGCCAGGGCGACGGTCCGCGCAGGCAGGGCAGGTTCGGCCAGCACATCCAAGGCCTCAAGGACTGCGAGGAGATGTGTCCGGCTGTGATACTTCCTGCGGTCCTCTCCCCAGCGTTCCAGCAACTCCAGACCCAGCTCCTCGTGGCCGGGATAGGTGCTGTTCCAGCGTTCCATCAGAGGCACTGTCAAGGCCTTGCTCCGTTCACGAGCGGGGATGCGGAGTCCGCTGGCAATGAGCTTGCGTACCAGGATGCGGGCCTCCACAGGGATGGCGCCCGCGGAAACGAGGTCGTCGTAGCGGCGTTCGGGGACGTCGTAGTGGTCTCCGTCGAAGGCTCGCTCGGGAACTCCGGCGGCGGCCGCGAACGTGTGTAACTCATCCAGCGACGAGTCCGAAACCAGGTGCGAAAACACGGTTCCATGCGCTGGCCACAAGGGTGGGTCGACGTAGATGGCCATTGCCAAAGTGTACCCATGTGATCCTTCCCAGTTGCCGGCCATCGGGACGTCTACCGCCGTGCTGCCGTCCCGGAAGTACAGGCTTCTCTGCCCGCGCTGATCACGGCAACTGGGAAGGAGTGCAGAAACTCAGTGCTCAGCCGGCAGGATGTTCTGGTTGCCGCGGAACACGTTGTCGGGATCGAACTGGCGTTTCACCAAGGACAGTCGCCGGTAATTTTGTTCGCCGTAGGCCGCCATGATCCGATCCTGCCCCTCGTCGCCGATGAAGTTCAACCACACGCCGCCCGTGGTGTGGGGTGCGATGTCCTGCCGAAACTGCTTGACCCAGGCTTTTGCCTCCTGCCCGCCCTCCCGGGTTTCGGACAGGCCGAACGGGTGGCTGACCCACGCGGCTCCGCGGTGCTGCAACGGCGTGTTCGCTGCAGCAGGTCCGTCCACGGCTCCGCCCCACCGTGCCACCAGCTGCTGCGAGTTCGGGCCGGGAAGGTGTTGCGCCGAGTCCACCAGAACGTCCAGTGCATCGTCGGTGAGCTCGTTATGGTAGTCGGCGCTCCAGTAGTTGTAGTGGTCCGGGGGGTCGTCGATCATGCACTGGAAGTCCGCGTATTCCATGGGCGAGACGAGGTCCACTGAGGGGCCGAGGTCCTTGAACGGCTTGGCGTGCTCCTCGCCGGCCTCAACACTGCCCGCGTAGATGTATGCCATCCCGACGGCGAGCTTGCCCACCATCTCTTCCGGGACGAATTCTTCCGGTGGGGCGGTGAGGTACACCAGGGCGGTTCCGACGGCGTCGGGTGCTTCCAAAGCAATCTGCCGGTAGGCGCGCGATAGACCCTGTGCGTCGTCCCCGGGGAACAGCATGAGGCCGGCCATGACAGTGGGGCCCACATCGTGGAGTTGGAACGTCAAGGACGTGGCCACGCCGAAGTTTCCGCCCCCGCCGTGGAGCGCCCAGAACAACTCGGGATTCTCGTCCCGGCTTGCGGTCACGCGATCTCCGGAGGCTGTGACCAGGTCTACGGAAAGGAGGTTATCGCACGCGAAACCGTACGACCGCTCCAGCCATCCGGAGCCCCCGCCCAACGTGAATCCAGAGACACCTGTGGTGGACGCCCGGCCGCCGGTGACCGCTAAACCGTGCTGTTGCGTGGCGCGATCGAATTCTCCCCAGGTGAGCCCGGCGCCGGCTGTGGCGGTTTTCGCCTCAGGGTCTACGCGGATTGATTTCATGGGGCGGACGTCAACCACCAGCCCGTCGTCGTTGGTGGACATGCCCGCCACTGAGTGCCCGCCGGAACGCACAGCTACGTCCAAATTGTGGTTGTGCGCGTAGCTCAGGGCCTCAGCAACTTCGCCGGGATCGGAGCATTTGGCAATGACGGCCGGCTTGCGGTCGATCATGGCATTGAAGAGTTTTCGGGCTTCGTCATAGTCCGGACTGTCCGGACGAATCCATTCCATGGGACGTTCCTTTGAAAGTGAAACTCTCCCCCAGATCAGGGTACGACTGCGGGTCCCCGGCGGCTAGAGCACGACGACGGCGGCGCACCACTTTCCGCCATGCGCACCAGAGCTTACGGGTGCGTCGTGCGCCACCGGGCGCGATGGGAACACCCAAGGGGTGCCTCAGGCGGGAAAGGGTGCGCCGCGGCTTCGAAGTCATATTTCGTTTGCGGAACATTCAAGGCTCCTGAACCGCAAACACGGAACTACACTCAATCCATGCCGCAAATACGAATTTCCGAAGCCGCCCGCTTCCTCGGCGTCAGCGACGATACCGTGAGGCGCTGGACGGAGAACGGGACGCTGACTGCCCAGAAGGACGGCGCAGGACGTCTGGCCGTGGATGGGCTGGAGCTCGCCACGTTGGCCCGGGATCAGTCACACCTCCCGGACGACCCCTCGCGTTCCGGAAGTTCTGCACGGAACCGCTTTGTGGGCCTGGTGACGGGAATTACCGCTGACAAGGTCATGGCCCAAGTGGAGCTTCAGTGTGGCCCCTTCCGGGTGGTGTCGCTCATGAGCAGCGAGGCCGTCCGTGAGCTCGGGCTGGAACTCGGATCCGTCGCCACGGCCGTGGTCAAAGCCACCACTGTCATCATCGAAACTCCGCAAGGAAAGAGCATCATATGAGGACCCTTCGCCTAAAGAAATGCATCGTGGGAATGTCGGTTGCGCTTGGATTGGCAGGCGCGCTCACGGCCTGCGGCGCCACGGCCCCTGCCGCGACGCCAACGAGCAACAGCGGCGCATCCCAACTGAGCGGAACAGTGACCGTCTTCGCGGCCGCGTCCCTCAAAGCCACGTTCACTCAACTGGCTAAGGACTTCGAGGCGAAGAACCCGGGCACCAAGGTGACACTGAGCTTCGCCGGTTCCTCGGACCTGGTCACGCAGATCAGCCAGGGCGCCCCCGCAGACGTCTTCGCTTCGGCGGACACCAAGAACATGACAAAGCTGGCCGACGCCAAACTGCTGGACGGTACCGCAACAAACTTCGCCACGAACGTCCTGGAGATCGCCGTCCCACCCAGCAACCCGGCGTCGATCTCGTCCCTCGCTGACCTCGCCAAGCCAGGCGTCAAAGTAGTGACGTGCGCCAGCCAGGTTCCCTGTGGCGCGGCAACGGAAACGGTGGAGAAGGCCAGCGGCATCACGTTGAGCCCTGTCAGTGAAGAATCGTCAGTCACCGATGTCCTCGGCAAGGTCACCTCGGGCGAGGCCGACGCCGGACTGGTTTACGTCACGGACGTGAAGGGAGCAGGCGACAAGGTCATGGGCGTTCCCTTCCCTGAGTCCGACGCGGCAGTGAATACCTATCCGATCGCCACGGTAAGTTCCAGCCAGAACAAGGAACTGGCGGTGGCGTTCATCGCTTCTGTCACCAGCGAAGCAGGCAAGAAGGTTCTGGGTGACGCCGGATTTGGCGCACCCTAGCGGGAACGCACCCTAGCGGGGCGCACCCTAGCGGGAACGCACCCTAGCGGGGCGCACCCTAGCGGGAACGCACCCTAGCGGGAACGCACCCTAGCGGGGCGCACCCTAGCGGGAACGCACCCTAGCGGGAACGCACCCTAGCCTGGCTGGGCCACAGAACGCACCACTGTAAGGAGATCATGAAAACCGCCACCGGCTACCAAGGGATCCCGCGCTGGATCTATGCCGTCGCAGCCGTGGGCGGGCTTCTGGTGGTCCTTCCTCTGGTTGCGATGCTGGCCAAGGTGAACTGGCCGCAGTTCGTTCCGCTGATCACGTCCGAGTCCTCGCTGGCTGCACTGGGGTTGAGCTTGCGAACCTCGGCTGCCAGCACGGTCCTTTGCATCGTGCTGGGCATTCCGTTGGCGTTGGTGCTGGCGCGTGGCGAGTTTCCGGGCCAGCGGTTACTGAGGGCGTTCGTCCTGTTGCCGCTGGTGTTGCCGCCCGTCGTCGGGGGCATCGCGCTCCTGTACACGTTCGGCCGGCAGGGCCTCCTGGGGAAGTCCCTGGAAGCGGCAGGTATCCAGATCGCGTTTTCAACCACTGCAGTGGTTTTGGCTCAGACGTTTGTGGCGTTGCCCTTCTTGGTGGTCAGTTTGGAGGGTGCCCTGCGGTCGGCCGGAAACAGGTATGAGGCCGTCGCGGCGACTCTCGGGGCGCGGCCCACCACCGTCCTTCGTCGCGTCACGCTTCCCTTGGTCTTGCCGGGGCTGGCATCCGGCGCGGTGTTGTCTTTCGCGCGCAGCCTGGGGGAGTTCGGCGCAACCTTGACCTTCGCCGGAAGCCTTGAAGGGGTGACGCGCACCTTGCCGTTGGAGATCTATCTGCAGCGGGAGACGGATGCCGACGCCGCCGTGGCCCTGTCCTTGGTGTTGGTGGCGGTGGCCGTTGCCGTTGTGGGGCTCAGCTACGGTGCCCGGCGGAGCAGCACACCCGCGGAGGTGCGGCCATGACGTTTGAGTTGCAGGCCAGCCTCCGTTCCAGAAATTTCGAGATGTCACTCAGCCTCAAAGATGGCGAAACCGTGGCCATCCTCGGTCCCAACGGTGCGGGCAAATCCACTCTGCTGGGTGTGATCGCAGGACTGCTGCGGCCGGATTCCGGGTCGGCACGAATCGGGGATAAAGAGCTCTTCAACCTCGACGGCGGCACCCACCTGTGGAGCCCGCCGCACCTGCGCGGGACTGCGCTCCTGGCCCAAGAAGCGTTGCTGTTCCCACACCTGAACGCCCTGGATAACGTGGCCTTCGGCCCGCGGAGTGCAGGTGCTTCCACTGCGGCGGCACGGGAAACCGCGCATCACTGGCTGGAGGAAGTTGACGCCGCGAACTTGGCCAAGCGAAAACCAGCCCAGCTCTCGGGTGGGCAGGCACAACGTGTCGCTGTAGCCCGGGCTTTGGCCGCCGAGCCTGAGCTTCTGCTGCTCGATGAACCCATGGCAGCTCTGGACATCCACGCAGCACCGTTGCTCCGCCGCGTGCTCAAACGGGTTTTGCAGGATCGGAAGGCCATCATCGTCACCCACGATGTCCTGGACGCTTACATGCTGGCCGACCGCGTGATTGTTGTGGAAAAGGGTCATATAACCGAAGTAGGAGCCACCCGTCAGGTCCTTGAGCGGCCCAGAAGCCACTTCGCGGCCGGACTCGCTGGGCTGAACCTTGTCACCGGGACCATCACCGAGGATGGAATTACGACGCCGGATGGCCGGGTTTTCGCCGGCCATCACGATTCCGGATGGTCACCTTCACCTGGCCAGGCAGGCGTGGCAGCGTTCCCGCCGTCGAGCGTTTCCGTCTTCCTGGGGGATGTTCACGGAAGCCCCCGCAATTCGTTTCCCGTCACCATCACGGACCTTGAACCGCACGGTGACCAGATACGGGTCCGTGCCGGAGATTCGGCCCAGGCTCTGTCCGCGGATATTACCCCGGCAGCGTCCGCCGATTTGGGGTTGGTTCCGGGCATGGACGTGCGGTTTGTGGTCAAGTCTGCGCTGGTGTCTGTCTACCCGGCCTGATGTTCAGGGCGGGTGTTACTCCCGGTACATCCGCTCGGCGTACGACGGTCCGTAATAAGTCTCGAGCTCTTCCAAGGGAGTTTCGGGCTGGGTGTAAGTCTTTGCGAGGGCCGCGATGCTCGGCAGGCCGTCGGCATCCCAGGTCTCGGGCTGCCACAGACCGCTGCGCATGAACGCCTTGCCGCAGTGGGTGAACACTTCCTCCACGGAAACTACGACGGCGGCGCGCGGCCGATGCCCTTTGACCACCATGAGATCGAAGAAGTCGGCGTCGCGGACAATTTGTGCGGTCCCGTTGATCCGGAGGGTGTCGGTGCGGCCGGGAACCACGGAAAGGATGCCGACGTTCGGGTTTTCCAGGATGTTGTGGAAGCCAAACACCAACTTGTTGCCAGGCCGTTCCGGGATGGCGATGGTGTGCTCGTCCAGGACCTGAATGAAGCCCGCGGGATCGCCCTTGGGTGAGGCGTCCACGCGACCCAGCGCGTCCGTCGTCGAGATCACGCAAAAAGGGCTGGCTGCCAGCCATTGGCGGTCGAAATCGCTGAGGGAGGTGCGCACCTTCTTCCTGGTGCGATCGAGGGGCAATCCAATGAGTTCTTCAAGTTCGGCCGCGGTTGAAATGGTGTCCATCGCCCCAGCCTACTTTCCCCAGAAACCGGTGGACTCTGGACACTGGTTTCGCCGTGGGCAAACATTGAACCCAGTGGACCCAAAAGCAAAGTTGAGCGTAGTAGACTCAACTTTGTAATCACAGGTATCACTCCAGAAAGGGAGCACTCTTTGGACGTCAAATTCACCACCAAAAGCCAGGAGGCCCTTTCTGCGGCCGCCATGAACGCCTCAACTGCCGGTAACCCGCAGCTTGAGCCCGCCCACCTGCTGAAGGCCCTCATGGACCAGCGCGAGGGCGTTGCTGTGGCGCTCTTGCGGGCCACGGGTGCAGACCCTGATGCGGTGAGCGTGCAGGCCAGCTCGGCCATCAAGGCGCTGCCGTCATCGTCAGGAAGCTCGGTCCAGCAGGCGCAGTTGTCCCGCCAGTCCATGCAAGCCATCCAAGCTGCCCAGAACGAGGCCGACAAACTCGGCGACTCCTTCGTGTCCACTGAGCACCTGCTGCTGGGCCTCTCCGCCGGAAGTGACGCCGTCGGAAAGTTAATGCGCGACGCCGGTGCCTCCCATGAGGCGCTGCTCGCCGCCCTGCCGGGTGTCCGGGGGGACAGGAACGTCAATTCGCCGGATCCGGAGAACACCTTCCAAGCCTTGGAGAAATTCGGCACGGACCTCACTGCCGTGGCCCGTTCCGGCAAACTGGATCCCGTGATCGGGCGTGACAGCGAAATCCGGCGCGTCGTCCAGGTCCTCAGCCGCCGCACCAAGAACAACCCCGTGCTGATCGGTGAACCCGGTGTTGGCAAGACCGCCGTCGTCGAAGGCCTTGCCCAGCGCATGGTGGCCGGAGACGTCCCGGAAAGCCTGCGGGGCAAAACCCTCATCGCCCTGGACCTGGCGTCCATGGTGGCCGGGGCCAAGTACCGTGGCGAGTTTGAGGAACGCCTGAAGGCTGTGCTTGAGGAAATCAAGAACTCCAACGGCCAGATCGTGACGTTTATTGATGAGATCCACACGGTAGTTGGTGCCGGGGCCACGGGTGAAAGTGCCATGGATGCCGGCAACATGCTCAAGCCCATGCTGGCCCGTGGGGAGCTGCGACTCATCGGTGCCACCACGTTGGACGAGTACCGCGAGAACATCGAGAAGGATCCTGCCTTGGAGCGCCGCTTCCAGCAGGTCTATGTTGGCGAGCCCAGCGTTGAGGACACCATCGGCATCCTCCGCGGTCTGAAGGAGCGCTACGAGGCCCACCACAAGGTGGCTATCGCTGACTCCGCCCTTGTAGCTGCGGCTACTCTGTCCAACCGGTACATCTCCGGCAGGCAGCTTCCGGACAAGGCAATTGACCTCGTTGATGAGGCCGCGTCCAGGCTTCGTATGGAGATCGACTCCGCGCCGGAAGAGATCGACCAGCTTCGCCGTGCCGTGGACCGTTTGACCATGGAAGAGCTGGCCCTCCAAGGCGAGACCGATCCTGCCTCGGTGGAACGGCTGGCAGCGCTCCGTGCGGACAAAGCCGATAAGAACGAAGAACTGAGTGCCTTGAATGCGCGTTGGGAAGCCGAGAAAGCCGGGCTCAACCGGGTGGGTGATCTCAAAGCGAAGATCGACGAACTGCGTTCCGTCGCGGACAAGGCCCAGCGCGAAGGCGACCTGGAATCGGCGTCGCGGATCCTTTACGGAGAGCTGCCCGCCCTCGAACGGGAGCTGAGTGCCGCCGCTGAGGAGGAGTCAGCCCGGAGCGATTCGAAGCCGGAACTGATGGTTGCCGAGGACGTGACCGCGGACGACATCGCGGAAGTCATTTCGGCCTGGACGGGAATTCCGGCCGGCCGCATGCTCCAAGGCGAATCGCAGAAGCTCCTCCACATGGAAGAGGAACTCGGCAAGCGGCTGATCGGGCAGTCCAAGGCTGTTCAGGCCGTGTCCGATGCCGTGCGTCGCGCCCGTGCCGGCATCAGCGATCCCAACCGCCCCACGGGTTCGTTCCTGTTCCTTGGCCCTACCGGGGTGGGTAAGACTGAGCTGGCCAAGGCTCTGGCGGACTTCCTCTTTGACGACGAACGCGCCATGATCCGGATCGACATGTCCGAGTACAGCGAGAAGCACTCGGTGGCGCGTCTGGTGGGTGCTCCTCCGGGATACGTGGGCTATGAAGAAGGTGGCCAGCTGACCGAGGCAGTCCGCCGCAGGCCGTACTCCGTGGTGCTGCTGGACGAGGTGGAGAAGGCCCACCCGGAGGTCTTCGACATCCTTCTGCAGGTTCTCGACGACGGACGCCTCACCGACGGCCAAGGCCGCACCGTGGACTTCCGCAACACCATCCTGGTGCTGACGTCCAACTCCGGCAGCCAGTTCCTGGTGGACCCAACCATGGATGCCAAGACGAAGCGTGAGGCTGTCATGGCAGTGGTTCAAGCATCGTTCAAGCCGGAGTTCCTGAACCGCCTGGATGAGATCGTGCTGTTTGATCCGCTGTCCGTGGAGGAACTGGCCCGGATTGTTGAGCTGCACGTGGCGGAGTTGGGTAACCGGCTCCGTGAGCGCCGCCTGAGCCTGGAAGTCTCTGATGGCGCACGTGCGTGGTTGGCCATGTCCGGATTCGATCCTGCCTACGGTGCACGGCCACTGCGCAGGCTGGTTCAACGGGAGATCGGCGACCGCCTCGCCAAGGAGATCCTTGCGGGCGAAATAAGCGACGGCGACACAGTGCTGGTGGACACCGCTGCTGACCTCGACGAACTCACTGTGGAGGGCTTCGAAGCACTGACAGGTCCCGACGGCGGCGCTCCCGCAGGTACGGGCCTCACGGTTCGCAGGAAGTAGTTTTTCAGGCTACTTTCTGAGGAGATCTTCCTTGATGGTGTTGCCTGAATCCACCACGATGAAGCAATCAACGCGGCGGTCGCCCCGGTCCCAACTAGTGGTGCTCGGGTAGACGTTCTGCTGGAGCAGTATGTAATTGTCGGCCGCCTCGTTGAGCCTCACGTCCTTGCACACCTCACGCCCCTTATCCCTCAGCGCGTTGGTTCCGGGGAAGGACTCGTCAGCCGGGTAGCTGAAAACGGCGCCCAGTTGGGCCGAGTGTTCGGTATCGCACGCCACGGCTCTGGCTTTTGAGGAATTCGCATCAAAGCTGGAGAAGCAGTCGCCCACCTGGAAGTCCGTGGCCTCCGCGTCGCGGGGGAGCGGTCCGGCTGTAGGAGCTGCGCTGGGAGAGGCTACGGATGCTTCAGGTCGGGTCCCCAGCAGGTTGAGCAGGACCCAGATGACAACGCCAATGAGTATCAGCACGCCAACCACAATTCCGCCGATGACCCATCGCTGCCGCTTGACGGGATCCCCCTGAGGTTCCTGTTGCTCATCCGGCCTCTGGGGCCACTCCTGACCAACATAAGGCTGCTGGCCTACATACGGTTGCTGGCCCGCGAAGGGCTGCTGTCCCGCGTACGGTTGTGTGCCTGCGTATATGGGCGCGTCCGCTTTATTGCTTGACTCCGCATCCCTGGGCGGCAATGCGGGATCGGGCTGTTCTGCCGGGTTGGGCACAAAGTCAGGGTCGAGATCGGGGGCTGGATCCGGTTGCAGGCCTGATGGCGGCGTCCAAGGAGCTGCCGGCGGTTGTTGGCCCGGTGATGGCGGAGTTTGGGGCGCGGAAGGTACTCCATCCTCGCCCTTATCGCGTGGTGAACCATCGCGTGGTGAAGTGTTGTCCTGGCTCATATTCCGGGGTGTGCCTTCCTGCTGTGGAGCCGCATTGAGGCCGACTCTACCCAATTTTCGCGTCGCTTGGAGGTGCAACGGCGTGGTTTCGGCTGTGGTCGGCCCGGACGCGGGGGTCAGGTGGCGCGCGGGCACCCCCGAAAGCATGTAATCTAGACATACGACAAATTGACCAAACATTCCGGGGCCTCACCGATAGCCAAGGTGACCACCTCCGGTCCAAGTACAAAAGGGGGTCACGCCATGGGGCGCGGCCGTCAAAAGGCAAAAGCTACCAAGCAGGCTCGGGACATTAAGTACTACTCCCCGAACACTGACTATTCGGCACTTGAGCGGGAGCTCACGGGTCCGTCCAGTCGTGTAAAGAGCCACTTCCCCGAAGATCCCCCGGAGCCGGACTATTCGGCTTACGAGGATAAGTACGCGGAAGATGAAGACGACGAGGTTGACACCCGCCGGATCGGATAGCTGTCGCAACCAACAGGTGCCTTGGGCACTGAGTTGCGGACCGCCGTCGTACATTACGGTCATCGCGCATTTTCGAATGCCGTATTTCTTTTGAAAAGGGCCCTCAGGCCACGCCGTTCATTGGCGTACCCTGGGGGTCCTTTTTTGCGTAGGCTGGAGGTCGAGCGCATCGAAAGGGTAATCCATGCCGGAGGTCGAGAGTTATCAGCAGGGAACACCATGTTGGGTGGACCTGTCTTCCACCGACATTGATGTTTCCAAGAAGTTTTACAGCGACCTCTTCGGATGGGAGCTGGACGCCATGGACGCCGGGAATGGCATGACCTATTACATGGCCAAACTCCAGGGACGCTACGTGGCCGGGATGATGCAGCAGCAGCCCGATGCTCCAGCGGGAATGCCCTCCTATTGGGCCAACTATCTAGCGGTGGACTCTGCCGACGAGGCCGCCCGGCGGGTGGAAGCTGCGGGTGGGACCCTTCTCTTTCCTCCCGACTCGGTCCCCAATGGCAGTGGACGTATGTTCTTCGCCACAGATCCCACCGGTGCTCAGATTGGTTTCTGGGAAGCCGGCAACCATCCCGGTTCGGGTCTGGTGAACGAGCCGGGAACCATGATTTGGAATGAACTGCAGACAAATGACGTCCCCAAAGCCGTAGCCTTCTATGAAGCTGTGACTGGGTGCAGCAGCGAAACCGAGCCGGCCGGTGACCTGCAGGAGTACACGAGCCTGCTGGTGAATGGAAGACGAATTGCGGGTGCGCTCACGTTGCCCATTGAAGGGCTGTCGCCGTTCTGGATGACGTACTTCAACGTGGTGGATATCGACGCCACGGTGGTGCAGGCCGTTGAATTGGGGAGCCACGTGATTGCTCCGGCTTTCGACGTACCGGGAGTTGGACGGATGGCAGTTCTGATGGACCCGGCAGGCGCTGCGTTCAGCATCATGACAGGCTTGGCAGCATGACTTCACGCAAGCATTACGCCAGTGGTGAGCCGTGCTGGGCTGACCTCCAGACGAGGGACGTCGAGGCCGCCAAAGCCTTCTATGGCCAGGTGTTCGGCTGGACCTTCAAGGACCTGCCCACGCCGGACGGCCGCAGCTATGCGCAGGCGTTCATCAAGGATCAGCTGGTGGCCGTCATTGCCCCGCAGAATTCCCTGCAGGAGGCCGCAGGAACGCAGGGGCAGTGGAACATCTACATCTCTGCCACAGATACAGACGAGATCGCTGAGGATGCGGTCCATGCGGGCGGGAAGCTCCAGTTTGGCCCTGAGGCCGTGGCGGACACGGGTGTCCTGGCGTTCATTGAACCTCCGGGCGGTGGAACCACCGGCGTGTGGCAGGCCGGAACTCACACGGGTAGTCACTTGTTCAACGAGCCCGGAGCATTGGCGTGGGCTGAACTGTTGACGCCTGAGCCACAGGCCGCCGTCGGGTTCTTCCAGCAGTTGTTCGGGCATGAGGTCACCGAATATCCCCAGGACGACGGCGGCAGCTACAGCACGCTGATGGTCAATGGTGACGAGGTGGCCGGCATTGTCCCTGCCGATGAAGGCGACGATGTCGGCTGGCAGATTTACTTCGGTGTAGCGGATCTGCGCAAAGCCGTGGAAGCAGCAGTGGCAGCGGGAGGAGAGCTTCTGGTGGAACCGGAGGACAAGCCCGAAACGGGGTCCCTCGCTACCATCCAGGATCCGCAGGGTGGCGTCTTGAGCCTGATCCAGGTCTAGGAACCCAACTGAGTCGCAGATCAGGTCGTTCTGAGCGCTGAGAACGACTTGATCTGCGACTTAGATGGGTAGGGGAGACGCAAAAGAGCGGCCGGGCAGTTTGTGACTGCCCGGCCGCTCCTATGAGGCGATAAACCGCTTAGGCGTAGGCGTTCACCAAGCGGACAGCGCCGCCGTCGACGCCCTTGGCGCCCTGGACGTAGTCCGGGCCGGTCTTGTCGATCGAGTCGCTGTCAGCAGATACGGTACCCATGACCCAGGACGGCAGGCCGCGGTCGTTGAGGCGGGCCACTGCGGCGTCGGCAGCTTCAGCGGAAACGATGGCAACCATGCCCACGCCGAGGTTCAGCGTGCGCTCCAGGTCGGCCAGCGGGACGTTGCCCAGCTCGGAGACCAGCTTGAAGATGGCCGGCAGTTCCCAGGTGTTGCGGTCAACCGTGGCCACCAGGCCCTGCGGGAGGACGCGTGCCAGGTTGGCTGCCAGGCCACCACCGGTGACGTGGCTGAAGCCGTGAACCGCGTTGGCCGAGTGCACCGGGAAGGTGCGGGCCAGGTCAAGGCAGTCGGCTGCGTAAACGCGGGTGGGCTCGAGGAGTTCTTCGCCCAGGGTGCGTCCGAGTTCGGAGACCTGGCGGTCCAGGGCCCAACCGGCGTGGTTGATCACGCGGCGGACCAAGGAGTAGCCATTGGAGTGCAGGCCAGAGGATGCCATGCCGATCACGACGTCGCCGGCGCGGACACGGTCCGGGCCGAGCAAGGCGTCGGCCTCGACGATGCCGGTAGCGGCACCTGCAACATCGTATTCGTGCTCACCCAGGAGGCCCGGGTGCTCAGCGGTTTCGCCACCCACCAGGGCGGTGCCGGCAACGGAGCAGGCAGCAGCGATACCGCGGACGATGTCAGCGATGCGCTCCGGGACAACCTTGCCGCAGGCGATGTAGTCGGTCATGTAGAGGGGCTCGGCACCCACCACCACGATGTCGTCCACCACCATGCCCACAAGGTCAAAACCAATGGTGTCGTGAATGTCCATGGCCTGCGCAATGGCAACCTTGGTACCAACACCGTCAGTGGACGTTGCCAGCAACGGCTTCTTGTAGGTGAGCAGCTGTGAGACGTCGTACAGGCCAGCGAAACCGCCGACGCCGCCAATCACCGACGAGTTGTGAGTCGCCTTAATGGCGCCCTTCATGAGTTCGACTGCGCGGTCTCCCGCTTCGACGTCGACACCCGCGGAGGCGTAGGTGATACCGGAGTTATTCTCAGCGGCGGATGGTGCGGAGCTCATACAGACTCTTTCTTGTCGGCGTCGGTCAAACGATCAGCGTCGGTAAGGAGGTTTTCGAATTCGGCGTCAGGTCCGGGATCGCACCCCGTGGCCCCCGGCTTGTCGGCAGGGTCCTCGGAATCATCCACAGACTCGGCCTGAGCGGCCGGTTCAAGGCCGCCGAGGTCGGTGCGCTCCAGCAGGTTCTTGCCCAACTTATCCGCGTGCGGCAGCTCGATGGGGTACTGGCCGGTGAAGCATGCGGTGCAGAGGCGTTCGCGCGGTTGCTGGGTGGCGCCGATCATGCCGTCTTCAGAGATGTAAGCCAGCGAGTCCGCACCGATTGCCGTGGAGATTTCCTCGATGGTGGCACCGTTGGCAATCAGTTCCGCGCGGGAGGCGAAGTCGATGCCGTAGAAGCAAGGCCACTGAACCGGGGGAGAGGAAATCTTGACGTGCACTGCGGCGGCACCGGCTTCGCGGAGCATCCGGACGATGGCACGCTGCGTGTTGCCGCGGACGATCGAGTCATCCACCACAACAATGCGCTTGCCACGGATCACAGATTCCAGGGCGTTGAGCTTGAGCCTGATACCCAGCTGGCGCAGGGTCTGCGAGGGCTGGATGAACGTGCGTCCCACGTAGGCGTTCTTGACGAAGCCATGGGCGAACGGGATGCCGGACTGCTCCGCATAGCCAACGGCCGCGGGTGTGCCGGACTCGGGAACGGGAATGACGAGGTCTGCCTCGTGCGTGTTTTCGCGGGCCAACTGGCGGCCCATCTCCACGCGGGCCTCGTACACGGAGCGGCCGGCAATGGCTGCGTCCGGGCGGGCGAGGTAGACATATTCGAAGACACAGCCGGCGGGGGTTGCCTCGGCGAAGCGCTGCGAACGGACGCCATCCTCGTCAATGGCGATGAACTCGCCCGGCTCGATTTCGCGAATGAAGCTCGCGCCAACGGTGGCCAAGCCAGCCTGTTCGGAAGCGACAACCCAGCCGCGCTCCAGACGGCCCAGACACAGCGGACGGATGCCGTACGTATCGCGGGCTGCGTAGAGGGTTCCTTCATCCATGAAGACGAAGCAGAAGCCACCCTTGATCTTGGGCAGCAGCTCCAGGGCGGTCTGCTCCAGAGTCTTGCCTTCTTCACCCTCAAGGAGAGCGGTCACCAGGGCGGTGTCCGAGGTGTTGCCCTGCTTCATCTCACCGGTCAGCTGGCCATCGTTGCGCTCAAGGATCATTTCCCGGAGTTCAGCGGTATTGGTCAGGTTGCCGTTGTGGGCCAAAGCGACCGTGCCGGTTGCTGTTGCACCCAGTGTTGGCTGCGCGTTGGCCCAGTGGCTTGCACCGGTGGTGGAATACCGGCAGTGGCCAACGGCCAAGTGCCCGGTAAGGGTGTTCAGGGTTGTCTCATCGAAGACCTGGGACACAAGGCCCATGTCCTTATAGACATTGATGCGCTTGCCGTCACTGGTAGCTATACCAGCCGATTCTTGTCCGCGGTGCTGCAGCGCATACAGCCCGTAATAGGTGAGTTTTGCTACTTCTTCACCGGGAGCCCAAACCCCAAAGACGCCACAAGCGTCCTGAGGGCCTTTTTCGCCGGGGAGAAGATCATGAGAAAGTTTTCCGTCGCCACGTGCCACTGGTCGATTGTCTCATGATGTAGGCGTGGTACGTTCCCCCGCAGGCTATGTGACCCCGTGAACTGGCGTGTTCCCGCGAAAATGCGGTGTGTCTCACATCTGCCGGGCCTCCGAAGAGGCGGGTCGGGCGCCCGACTTAGCGGACGTCGTCGTGCTCTGGTCCTTCGTCCGGAACCGAATCCGGAACGGGCTCAACCATGGCGCGCTGGGTGCGCTTGACGCTGATGCGGTCCAGGATCAGGGCGAGAATCGAGAAGAGTATGACGCCGCCGCCAGCGCAGACGATCAGGAAGAAGCCGAAAACGGTGCCGGCATCAAAGGCGGGATCGGCTTGGCGGCCGTAGGCGATGATTGCGGCCACGATTGCACCAACCACGGCTCCCAAAATCATGAAGGGTACAAACTTGGGTGCCCGGCGAACCGTGATCTCGCGGCGGGCGGAGTTGGGGGTGGTGTCCTCTGAAGCCATGCCTTCAAGCGTACCGTTCCGCGTTTGTGTACAGATAATGCCCCTAAGGAGTCACCTTAAGGGCATTATCTGTACACAAAGTCCTGGAGTTAGCTGCCGCGGTACGTGGAGAACGCGAACGGGCTCAGCAGCAGGGGCACGTGGTAGTGCTCGCCGGCGTCGGAAACTGTGAAGTTCAGGTCCACTTCCGGGAAGAACGTTTCGGTTCCGAGGCCCTCGTAGTAGGCGCCGGTGGCGAAATTCAGCCGGTAGGCGCCACCAGGAATGCGTTCCGGACCGAGCGTCTTGATGCGGCCGTCGGCGTCGGTCTCACCCTTCGCCACCAGCGTCCAGTCCTCGCCTTCGCGGACGTAAAGTACGACGGCGACACCCGCCGCCGGGCGGCCGGAACCGGTATCCAGGATGTGGGTTGTTACCTGTGAAACGCTCATGCGTTGACTCCTTCGCTGATCAGTCCGGAGAGGCGCAGCAGTGCGATCTCCCGCAGCTGGCCAGCCACGATCGTGTCTTCTTCTTCGGGGGTGTGGGTGATGCGTTCCTGCAGGGTACTGAGGATTTCCTCGGCGCTGCGACCGGCAGCGCGAATCAGGAAGACCCTGCCGAACTTTTCCTCGTATGCCCGGTTTCCCTCGGCGAGTGCGGCTGTTGTGTGGTTGTCGCCGGGGTCCACTCCTGCCTGCTCCGAACGCGACATGGCCGCCTCGGTGGTTTGGGCCTTGGGTCGTTCGCCGATCCGGGGGTGGTGCGCCATGGCGGACTCCACCTCTGCCGCAGTGAACGGCTCGGCGGCACGCTGGGCTTGCCCCAGCAGTTCGTCGACGCTGGCGTAGGGGCGCGCGTCCACGATGGTCTCAACCCAGCGGCTGATGTCCAGGCAAGGGGTGAGAGTCCTGATGGCCTCGTCCCGATCAACACTGTTGAATACTGCAAGCTCCATGCTTGTCATCCTCATGCAAAATGCTGGCATCCATGGTGTGGGCTATGCGGAACCCCTGCTGGTGCAGGAGGAAGCCCGTGCTTCAAGCTTCCGCATCATGGAACTGTTATTTCAGCATACGTAATTCAGTTAAGCCGAGTGAGCGGGCTGGTGTCAAGAGATTATCGCGCCGTGACGCCGTGTTCTCACCGTCAGGTACAGGCGATGCGCCGTGATGACCAGCGCCAGCCAGGCGATGCCGATGGCCCAGGCTGCCAGGACGTCCGTCAGCCAGTGGTGGCCCAGATAAACCCGGCTCAGGCCCATGGTGAAGGCGAATGCTGCCGCCACCACCACCGTGATGACCCTCGCCTTGGTGGTCTTGAGCCTGAGGATGATCAGGTAAGCGACGATTCCCGCGATCACTATCGAGTTGAGCGAATGGCCGCTGGGGAACGATGCCGAGTGTTCGTAGGGCGGAATGGCGTCGGCCATGTCCGGGCGGCTGCGGCCGAAAATCGGCTTGCCCAGGATGGTGATGATCAGGGATCCCAATCCGGCTGAGAGCATCAGGATCACAGGAGTCCATGACCTCCGCCGCGTGGCGAGGAAGATCATGATGCCCACGGCGATGATGGGCATTCCAACTGTGCCACCAATATTTGTGTACGCCGTGGTGGCCATGTCCAAGGCGGGGGAGCGCACTGACTTGGCTGCCGCCAGCACGGGATCGTCAAGCCCGGCAACGCCGTCCGCCTCTGTCACGGACTCGTAGACCTCGCCGAACACCAGGGCCAGCGATAAGGCGATGGCAAGTCCCACAACCAGAGTGATGATCAGGGCTGCGTACGGGCCGAGCAGGGAGGTGACTTTCTCAGCGCCTCCGGCCAGCACTCGGCCAACCGGCGATTTCCAGCGCGTCAGGTCCTGGCCGGCGACGAACCGGTCCTGGCTCACTTCGCCGGTGACGCCCTGCTCGGGCGTACCTTTTCCGGCAGTTTTACCTTCGGCTTTTCCTTCAGTCGTCACTCTCGTCCCCTATCCGTGGCGGCCTCAGTATTGGTGAGTAACCTTAGCAGTTTGGGCTTGGGGGATCCCTTGTTGGCTCTACGAAAGGGATTCGCCAACCTTGACCAGCTGTGTCTGTTCCGGCGCGAGCTCCGCACCGTTTTCGCGGAGCGGGCGCAGTTGGGGGACCGGCTTACCTGTCGCGGGGTCCACGAGGGTGGAGTGACCTTCGTTGGCGCTGAAGGCGTTGCGTTCGCCCCATTGCCGGAGGCTGAGGATCAGTGTGAAGAGCTCGCGCCCCGCGTTGGTGAGCTCGTATTCGCTCCGAGTGCCGCGGTCATTGGGGATTCTGATCAGGATCCCCCGGTCCACGAGGAGGCGAAGGCGGTCCGAGAGGATGTTCTTCGCCACTCCCAATGACCTCTCGAATTCCGAGAAGCGACGTTTCCCGTCCAGTGAGTCGCGAATGATTAGCAGAATCCATTTGTCGCCCACCAGATCGGCTGCCCTGGCCACGGGGCATTCGGGATCGGTCCACTCGACTCCGCTTGGTTGCAACATGAAACCATTCTGCCATAGGCTCAAATGGTTGCATATCGAAACCAAATTCCGGAGGCCCTCGCCATGAGCAATGACCACATCACCACATCCACTCATGGAATGAGCCGTGCCCTTCTGCTGCTGCTCGCCGTCGTAGCTGGGTTCATGGTGTCCAACATCTACTACGGGCAGCCTCTTCTGGAACGCATGGGGGCCGGCTTGGGTATCTCCGTGGCCAGCATCGGCTGGATTGTGGCGTCATCCCAAGCCGGATACCTCCTCGGACTGGTCCTCCTGGTGCCACTGGGAGACCTGGTGGACCGCCGGATTCTCATCAGCATCCAGGTGGCGGCCAGTGCCGTGGGTGCAGGTGCCGTGACCCTTGCCTCGTCCCAGGCAACCTTGCTGCTTGCTTTCGCAGTTCTGGGGTTGGCGTCATCCGTGGTGCAGACCATCGTGGCGTACACGGCCGCATCCAGTACCCCGGACCAAAGGGGCGGAAACATCGGTACCGTCACTGCCGGCGTCGTGAGTGGCCTTATCCTTGCGCGGACCGTGGCGGGTGGTATGACCGAGCTGTGGGGGTGGAGGTCGGTGTATGTTTTCGCTGCAGTGGCTGCCGTGATTTTGTCGCTGACGGTCCTCCGCGCCCTTCCCCGGGATCATGCCGTAAGAGGGCGGGCGAACTATTGGCGGGCCGTTTCGTCGGTGGCAATCCTGACGCGGCGCAACCCCGTCTTCCGGACTCGTGCCCTCATCACCATGTTGCTGTTCGCGTCCTTCGGGGTGCTGTGGAGCGGCATGTCGCTTCTGCTCAGCGGTCCCGCGTGGAACCTTCCGCCGGGAGTGATCGGGCTCTTCGGGCTGGCCGGCCTGGTGGGCATCTTGGCTGCGTCCAAGGCTGGTGCTGCGGCGGACCGTGGATGGGGACAACAGGTCACCGGCATAAGTTTGGCGGCGCTCCTGGGCTCATGGCTCGCTTTGTCCCTGGGAAACTGGTCGCTGCTCTGGTTCATCGCCGGCATCGTGGTGCTCGACGCCGCGGTGCAGGCCGTCCACGTGAGCAGTCAGACCATGATCGTGGCGGGCGCTGAGGAGTCGGCCAGCAGCATCATCGGCAGCTACATGGTGTTCTACTCGGTGGGAAGTGCCGTGGGAGCAGCGGCCGTTGCACCGGTCTTCGATGCCTGGGGCTGGACCGGTGCCAGCGTGCTGGGTGCAGTCTTCGCGCTCCTCGCCCTTGCCGTCTGGTGGATGGATCGGCGCCGGGGCCTCAACGAGCTTGCCGGGGCGCGTCTGGTTCGCTCCACACAGCCCGCTGGGGCAGAATGACCTCAACCAGCTGAAGGAGTTCGCACATGCAGCACATTCTGACGTCCAGGTTCCTGTTCGGTCCTGGCCCGAGCAATTGCTACCCCGAAGCCATGGCCGCCCTGGCCTACCCCGTGCTCGGCCACCTTGATCCTGTGTTCATCGAGCGGCTGGACCACACCTGCGAGGGCCTCCGGACTGTGTGGGGTACGTCCAACGCGCGGACACTTCCGTTGAGCGCCACCGGTTCAGGCGGCATGGAAGCGGCCTTCGTTAACACGGTGTCCGACGGCGACGTGGCAGTCATCGCTGTTAACGGACTCTTCGGCGTGCGAATGTGTGAGGTGGCCCGGCGCTGTGGAGCAACGGTGGTCCGGGTGGATCACGAATGGGGCCAGCCGGTAGACGCTGACCGGGTGCTCTCCGCGCATCCGAACCCCAAAGTCATCGCCGCCGTCCATGCAGAGACGTCGGTAGGCGTGCTCTCCGACATCGCGGCCCTCGGCGCAGGCAAGGGTGACGCGCTGTTGATAACCGACGCCGTCACCTCCATCGGCGGGCTGGAACTCCGGGCAGACGACTGGGGAATCGACGTCGGATACGCCGGAACACAGAAATGCCTGGGCGTACCGCCGGGACTTTCGCCCTTCACGGTGTCTGACCGCGCCTTTGAGCGTCGCATCAAAGACCCACGCTCCTGGTACCTCGATATCGGGTTGCTCGGCGGGTACGTCGGAGCGGCCAGTGGTGCCCGGACGTATCACCACACCGCGCCGGTCACCATGATCGCCGGCCTCGAAGCTGCCTTGGACCGCATCCTCGCCGAAGGGCTGGACGTTGTGCAGGCCCGGCACCGCGCAGCCGGCGCTGCGTTGCAGAACGGCCTGCAGGACATGGGACTGGAACTCTTCGCAGCCGAGGGCTCCCGACTGCCGAGCCTCACCACCGTCAAAGTGCCCGACGGCGTCAACTCGGCTGCCGTCCGCGCTTACCTTCTGGAGAACTTCAGTATGGAAATTGGCTCAGGTGTGGGGGAGTTCGCGGACACAGTGTGGCGCATCGGCATGATGGGCCCGAACGCCAACAGCGCCTCCGTGACCCTGGTGCTCGGCGCGCTGAAAGAGGCCATCGCCAAGGCCTGACCCTCTCTCACATCCCTCGTGCTTGAGTGGATCCCTCTCTCACGTCCCGCCGGCTTGGAGGCTATCCCCGGGGGGATAGGGGGAGCGCCTTGGCACCGAGATTCTTCAGTGATCCGGTTAATTCGTTGCTTCCCCTGATCTGTACAAGGCAGCTCAGCGTCTCCCCAGAATCTCTTGAGAGTACCTCGAGTTTTGCCTCGTAACGGCTGAAGGCATTTTGAGTGTAAGTGTCCGCGCGGGATCGGCAACTCCCTGATTCTGCCCCAGGGCCGGAGTACACGACTTCGGCCGTGTGAGCCTTATCGCAGCTGACATCTCGGTCCGAGAACTGATCCCAACATTGCCTGAGGGCAGCATGGTCCTGGTTGGAAAGGCCATTCTGGATAGTCGTGGCTAGCCCTGGCGGCAAAGTCACCACGCAGCCCACTCCATCAAGCGTTGTGGGAACAAGGTCAGGGCGCAGAGTGTCCTCGGGAATGTTACCTCCTGCAAACCGGGTAACGGCCTGCAGATCGCAGGGGCCCTCGGTGGAAATCAACTCTGCTGAGTGTGCCCTGTCGCACGAGGCCTTGTTCCAGGACTCGTCCAGGCAGAGCCCTTGAGCTGCGCTGGGCACAGAAGCCGGAGCATCCCGGCTGGTTCCGGAGGGCGGAGTGTCCCGGTTTTCCGCCACAACGCTCGCTGACGAGGAGCTTTGCGGGGTGATGTTGGCTCCGATTCCCCAGGACGGTCCGAAGAATTGCAGTACAAAAGTAGCAATGGCCACTATCAGCGCGCCAATGGTCGCTACGGCTGCGATGGTCCCCAAACTGACGCGCGACTCCTTTTTCTTGTTGCTGCTCGGGGAGCGCCCGGGTGGGGTGGGGATGTTCATTGCGGGTCTCAGTCGAGGGTGACGTCAGAAATTACAGCCGAGACTGACTTTGAATCCCGGTTGGGCGTTTCTTCCAGCGACAACTCGATCTTTAGCGCGTTGACATTTACTACCGGAACAGAGATTTCTTGAATGGTGTTGAAAGGGACCTTCCGGACATCCAACTGCTTGCCGTTTCCGACAACCCTGACCACGAGTACCTTGTCCGAAGATTTGGAATCATTGGCTTGGCCAACGTTAAAGGTTAATGTTGTGAAGTTATTGGCCAGCCGCAACTCAAGGGTGGGCCCGTCCCCATAGCCACTGATTGTGGTGGCCATACCGCTAACGCCGGATTTGTCAGCGACGTCATAGCGGTTCTCTGTCCAGTTGCTTTCAGGTTCGAAGAAGTTTGAAAGTGACAAGGTCGAGCCCGCTTTCTCCGTGGCAACGGGTCCGGACGAAGCAGTCGCACCAGATGAGCTGGTGGGAGTTGGCCGCGCAGAAGACGGGGTTTTGGACGGCGTTGGGCTAGGACTAACGGTGGAATCTGAAGAGTTCGTTGCGTCCGGGCTGGAAGATGTTGATTCGGCCTGGCTGGGCGCAGCAGGAGTGGCAGCCGGGGGTGCTGCACATGACGAGGCTGCGATCGCCGCGGCAACCACCAGTGCAGCTTTTAGGCCAAAAGTAATTTGTTTCAAAAGATCCCCGATTCTTCAAACGCACCACAAAATTATTTTGGTTCCGGCGAACTTGTCGCATTCCCCAAACTAATGCCATGATGCCACCCGCACGGGAAAACCTCCGTATTCTGCGAATTATGTCGCAGGTCGACGCACGGAACTGCCGCGCCAGCTGGTCCGCGCCGGCGGCCAGCGGTCAATCGGTGACGTGACCGGCGTCGTACGTCAGTGTGGCGGTGGCTGCCGTGCTGCCTTCGGCGGGCTGGATGGAGGTGACCGTCAGCAGGCCAGCACCCGGAAGGGTGATCGACTGGCCCTCGCGGAAGGCCTGCTTTCGCTGCTGCTCGGCGGTCCGGATCCAGAATTGGATGGCGGGAGCACCGTCGGCGATACCGATTTTGACCACGCCCACCTTGACGCCGTCGAAGGTGGGCTGCATGCCTTGCTTGACTGTTACGAGCTGTTCCACGGCCATCCTTACTTCACGTCCACGGAGTAGACAGAGTCAAAGTTTTCCTTGTACTCATCCTCGGTCAGTTCCAGCGTGCCGGACTTGAGGTCGTCGTCGCCTTCCATGTAACCGCCGGAGGGTCCCCACGGGTTGGCCAGGACGATGACTTTCTCGCCGTCGTCGTTGGTTTTCACATCAACCACAACGTACGCGTGGTTGGGCACGACGTCGGTGCGGTTGACTTCGTCGGACTCCCAGACCCAGTCGAAGTCGTCGTCTTTGACGTCTTCAGTTCCCACGGAGATGGCTTGGCCGTCCGAGAGTTTGTCCTCGATGTCATCAAAGTTCAGCTCGCCGTCCTTGTCAGCGGACTGCCCGGTCATCAGCTCCATGGCTTCGTTGCTGAAACCGCCGTCGATGTCGTCATAGGAGCCGCCGCGGTGCTCAGCTGCCGCGCGTTCGTAGATGGAAAGCCAGTTGGGTTCGCCGTCGGCGCCGCGGACTCCGCCGTCAACCGACTTGGCCTCCACAGTGACCTCCACGGGTTCGCCATCTTCGTAAAGAGTGACAACCCAGTGCGTTGGCGGGTCGCCCACGGGACGCATGTGCTCTTCCAAGAATTCGTCGAGTTTGCCTTCGCGCTCCAGCACCTGGGCCACCGAACCGATGCCGGCCAACAGCCAGCAGTCGCCAATCTGTCCCTGATTGATGTCGCTGGGGTCCCCGGCGTCGGGGTCGTCGCGGACATCGCCGGGCACATCGACGTCGGGCTTATCCGGATCCAGTGGCCCAGGGTCGCCGGGAGGGTTCGAGTCTCCCCGCCCGGAACGGTCAGAGCCGGAGGAACCTGAGCTGGATTTGTCCTGCTCGTCGGCATTGCGGATCAGCTCTTTGGCTTGGTTCTGCAGCTCGCTGGAGATCTTCTTCAGCATGGGACGGTGCTGGGAGTCCCACGAGGCGCGGAACATCACGGCGTCACGGCCATCCCACGGAGCGTTGTTGATGAGGTTGCCCAACTCCATGGACAGCGAGGTCATCCGTTCCGAATGCCGCGACATGGTCTTGGCGAGTGCCCGCAATTGGGCAATATCAGCTCCGTAGAATCCGGGCATTTATCTGTCCCCCTGAGGAATTTCGTTGGAATCGCACTTCTCGGACTGAACCGGAACAGTGACGCTGAGGTAGGCCGGGGATTTTGATTCGATGGTCACCGTGGCGCCCGCGGCATCCGTGCTGCGGGTGACCACCCATCCACCCGGCACGGGGTCGGTTCCGTCGAAGGCAGGGAAGCCGTGCTTTTCCAGCACTGGATCGGCTGCGGCGAAGACGTCCTCAAAGTTTTTGGAGGGCGCCACGATGTCTGCGCTGCTTTTCATGCTCCGTGGGGAGAGCAAGCATCTGCCGTCCTGAGCGCGGCTCAAGCGCGCCGGATCATCCACGGTCCAGGTGATGGCCGGCATCTTGGCTTCCAGGGCGGCAACAAGCTCGGTGGTGAGGGCGTTGTACTTGGCGGCGCTTTCGGCGACCTGGCCAGGCTCGGCAGTAATGGGCGGCGCTGTGCTGGGCTCCCGTTTGGGGTCGTCGGGGGTGTTGCTGCAGCCTGCAGCAACAGTCACCACGGCCAGGGCAGCGGCCAGCGCCCAAGCGTTACGGTGCATGCGGCGGTTCATGTGGTTCCCCAGTTTCATTAGGCGCCCGACGGCGGATCTCACCGAATGCTGTCACGCTCTGTTGCGCTTTGGCCATGGGCAGAACAACCCGTTGCACTTCACGTTCGGCTCAAGCGGGTGGGAGGTGACAGAGGGTTCGGTTCAAGCAGGTGGGAGGTGAGAGAGGGTCAGGTGTTGCGGGTGAGGATCCACGTGTTGGTGCCGTCCTGGCGTTCGAACGTCACGGTGGTCACCAAGGCCTCGATCAGCGCCAACCCACGACCGGACTCGGCATCCGAATCCGGCATTGAAGCCTGCATGTCGTTGGCGAACGGCTCGCGGGCGTTGTAAGCACTGACCCGCGCAATCAACCGGGTGGGGCGGACGCTGATGTCCACGTCGATTTCCACGGGCTTCTCTGCCACGGGAAGGGCGTGCTGGACGATGTTGGCGGCAGCCTCGATCACGGCCGTAGCGAAGGTCATCCGGTCCATGTCCGGCACAAAGGAGGCGTCGTCCCACAGGGCGTCCAGCTCGTTGTGGATAGCTTCGATTGCTTCCTCGTTGGACGGTCCGTGGAAGCCCCGGTGGGCTATTACCTCAGTCATCGCCGAACGCGGCTTCGGCGGTTGGGTAGGCCGTGAGTACCCTGTCCATGTTGGTCAGTTCCAGAACCATCTTGACCTGTGGCTGAACGCCTGCGATCCGGAGGTCCCCGCCTGCCTGACGTGCGGCTTTGAGGCAACCGATGAGTGCACCGAGCCCGGAGGAGTCCATGAAGTCGGTCTCTGCCAGGTTCACCACGACCCGGCTGGACCCACCCGCCACAACCTCATTCACTACTTCGCGCAGCTTGGGCGCGGCCACCATGTTCAGCCGGCCCACGCTCTTCACCTCCGCGTAGGAGTCGTTGACCTCATAGCTAAACTGCATTTGCATTCCTCTCCTCGGGGCGCTCCGGCCCAACAACTTCAGGCTCAAAACCCTTGTACAAAACTGCCTTGACCAGAACGCTCAGGACCACGAGGTCGAACGCAACCCATGCCACGTTCACCAGTGTGCCCAAAGGCTCGGACATTCCAGCCAGAAGCCGGATGAGACCAACAACCAACGCAACGGCAAGCAGCACCGCCACAATGATTTGGGGTCGGATCAGGCTCCAACTGGGTCCGCCGCTCTGCCGGGCCTTGGGGGTGACCGCAAACCCGAGGGGACGGCCGAACCAAACGTTCCGCGCCGCCGTCGTGCAGGCCTTGATCCAGGTGGGGAACAGCGCGAGGCTGTACTGCTGCCCGCGCCAGGTGGGTATCCCGTGGCCAGCCACCAGGAAGAGGAGTTGGTTCACCACCATGAACGGGATGAAACGGATGAAAAAGTCGAAGCTGATGCTGTTCACCGGGAGGATGCCCAGCGTCAGGTAGATGATGGGCGCAGCGAAATAGACCACGGCAGCGAAACCGCTCAGGTAGGTCCACATGGTGGAGAAGTACATGAGGCGCTGGCCCCAGGTGAGCCGACGCTGAACCAGCGGGTTCTCGCGGAGGAGGACCTGCATGGTGCCTTGGGCCCAGCGGAGGCGTTGGGTCAGCATGGTCTTGACGTCCTCAGGGGCCAGCCCGAGGGCGAGGATTTCGTGGTGGTACACGCTTTTCCACCCCAAGCCGTGCAGGCGCATGGCGGTGGCCATATCCTCCGTGACGGAGATGGTGGCCAGCGGCATGATCGGCTGGGCTTCGTCGGTGCGCTCCACGGAGATGGCGTCGAGGACGGCGTGAACCGATTCGAGCGCACCCAGCGGGGACCAGTCGCGACCGGACATGCGGTCGACGGCGTCACTCGCCACAGTGGTCACGCCCGACTCGCCGACGTGGGCGAGCTCCATGGCGGCGATCTCTTCGAGGTCCGATTGAAGGGCTGAGAAGTCGGCGGCCACGAGGGTGCGTACGGCGTCATCCACTTGGCGGCGGACGCGGTACGTGATTTCGCTGAGGGACGCGCCGGCTTCGAGTTCCTTTTGCGCGGATTCCGTGGCGGCCTCCACCTGGTTGAGCATCTGCTCCACCAACGGGTTCTCGGCCTCGGGTGAGCGCCGGGCCTTCTTGATGGCGGTGCGGGAGGCAGCGAGGGCGCGTCGGACGCTCTTCTCAGTGGCTTTGACGTAGCCCACCAAACCCAGTTGCATGAGGGCTTCCCGGCGGAGGATCGCGTTGGATCCGCAGAAGAAGGCGGCGTTCCAGCCGTCCTTGCCCTGCTGGATGGGGCCGTAGAACAGGGGGGCTTGGCTGCCCAGGGGATCGTCGGCGGGGACGTTGATGAAGTACTGCGGCGTCTGGACCAGCGCCACTTTGTCGTCGTTGAAGTAGCCCAGCGTCTTGTCCAGGATGTCAGGCTCGGGGATCTGATCGGCGTCGAGAATCAACAGGTACTCACCCGAGGTGACCATGAGGGCGTTGTTCAGGTTGCCCGCCTTGGCGTGCCGCGGCATGTCCGGCGTCCACTCCGCGCCTCGCGTCACGTAACCGATCCCGTTCGACTCGGCGAGTTCGCGCATCTCTGGCCGGTCGCCGTCGTCGAGGATCCAAGTGCTGTGCGGCCAAGTGATGTTCTTGGCGGCCAGGGCCGTGGTCATCACCAGATCCAGGGGCTCGTTGTACGTGGTGATGAAAACGTCCACGGTGGCATCGGCCGGGGCAGGGGGAGGAGGCTTGCGGAATTTGATGTTCCACACCGTCAGCCCGAAAAGCATGACGTCAATCAAGCTGTACGTCTCGGCGATCACCAACGGAACGGCGATCCACCATGCTTCCCAGTTCAGCGAGGCCATCCAGCGCCACGCCACATAATTGACGCCCAGAATGACCGTCAGCACAACGATCAGCCGAGTCCAGAAACGTGTCACAAAATCCCCCCTTTTTGCTGTTTACAGTGCTGCGTTTGGTTTTCGGCGAACGACGACGGCGGTCACGTCATCTTCAGCGGTTGATGCAGGCGCCAACTCGAGCAGGGCGGCGCAAACGTCGTCCGAGGTAGCCCCGTTGCGCGCCACCTTCTCCACGTTGCGTTGAAACTCTTCCAAGGAATTGTGGGCATCCAGCACGCCGTCGCTGACGATCACCAGGGAATCGCCGGGCTCAAGTTCCAGCTCGGAAGCAGGCCACTGTTGATCGTCCAGGATGCCAACTGGCGGGCCTGAGGAGACCAGCCTCCTCGCCGCCCCCTCAGCGGGAACATGCAGCGCAAGGCCATGACCGGCGTCGATGTAGCTCAGTGTCCCGGAGGCGCTGTCCAGCCTTGCATGGAACATGGTGACGAAGGATCCGGACTGGTCCAGGTCAGAGGTAATGGTGGCGCTGGCCGAGCCGAACGCGGCGTCGATTTCCGGGGTGTCCGCAACTGAACGCATCACGGCGCGGACCGTTGCTGCGATGAGTGCTGCGCCCATGCCCTTGCCCATGGCATCGGCGAAGGTCAGGTGCATGCCGTCGCGGGTCTGGTACCAGTCGTAGAAATCCCCGCCGACGCTGCGCGAAGGGCGGAAGGCGCCAGCGACGTCGTAACCGCTGAGGCGGACCGTTTCGCGCGGCAGGAGGCTCTGCTGCACCACCGCTGCGCGGGCGAGTTCGTCGCTCTGCCCGGTGTCCTCGGCAGGTGCTGCCGGCGTGCGGGCCGCGCGGCGGAACAGGGCGCGGATGCGGGCCTGGAGTTCCTTGGGGCTGAACGGTTTGTTGATGTAATCGTCCGCGCCAGTGTCCAGGCCGTTGAGCCTGTCGATCTCATCGGCCCGGGCCGTGAGCATGAGGATGTATGCGTCAGAGAATTCGCGGAGACGGCGGCAGACTTCCATGCCATCGATGTCCGGAAGGTTGATGTCCAGCGTCACTAATTCGGCGTTGGTTTTACGGACAGCCTCGACGCCGGAGTGACCGTCGGGCGCTTCGGTCACCACGAAGTCGAGCTGCTCGAGGACGAGAACAAGTAGTCCGCGGATGTCAGCGTCGTCTTCGACGACGACAGCGTGGCGTACGGGCGGGGGAGAGACCATGGCTCCATTAACTAATGCTGCTGGGTATTTGTCACGTTTAGTCACGACACATGAAACGCCCGCTCACAAATGTGGGCGGGCGTTACATATTTTGTGCAGTTATGTGAGAGAGGGATTCGCTCAAGCCCTAGGGAAGTGGAAGAGCGTTCGGCTCAAGCACGCGGGAGGTGAGAGAGGGTTAGACGCCCAGCTCTTCGCGCAGCGCCTGGACGTGGCCCTGAGCTGCAACCTGGTACTGGGTGAGCTTCACGGTGCCTTCGCCGTCGAGGACAACGGTGGAGCGGACCAGGCCTTCAACGATCTCGCCGTCAACCAGCTTCTCGCCCCATGCACCGTAGGAGAGGGCAACCTTGTGGTCTTCGTCGGAGAGCAGCGGGAAGGTCAGGGCGAACTCGCCCGTGAACTTGGACAGTGCCTCCGGGGCGTCCGGGGAGATCCCGATGACTTCGTAGCCCTTGCCCTGCAGGCTGGCGAGGTTGTCGCGGAAATCGCAAGCCTCGGTGGTGCAGCCGGGGGTGGCTGCCTTCGGGTAGAAGTACACAATGACGTTGCGTCCGCGGTAATCGGACAGCGAGACCTTGGTGCCGTCGGCGTCGAGAAGCGCGAAATCAGGTGCTTGCGTTCCGACGAGGAGTTTCTGGGTCATGGCGATCCTTTACGTTTCACCGGCAAACAGCCGGCCTTCATTTCAAACAACAGCGGTCATGCAAATTGCGGGGCGTTGATCTTTTACAACAGCGAACTTAGATGCTGTATTCCGCAGGTCCGCGCACTGTGGCATAGGGCCCTGGCACGAACTGGTAGCCGCCACCACGGACGGTGGCGACGGTGTGTCGGGCGGAGCCTAGCTTCCGCCGCACCCTTCCAACATAAACGTCGATCGAGCGAAATGCCGCGCCGGGGAGGTCAAATGACTCCAGAAAACGTTGCAATTCTTCACGACTGATGGCCCGGGAGCAGTTCACCACGAGGTAGCGGAGCAGCTTGTATTCCATGCCAGTAAAGGCAACCGGCTCGCCGTCCAGCAGCACTACTTCAGCGGCGAGGTCCACCGCAAGTTGGCTGCGGCGGCTCGCCAACGTTACGGGCTCGACGGCGGTGCTGCCGCCCGCTTCGGTGCGTCCCCCTCCGCCGGACATATCACCCTCGCGTGCGCTGGTGAATTGTCCGTTGGGGGAGGAATTTCCGTCAGCGAGGGCTTCGGAACGGGCCTCCGCGAGGGCATCGGCGAGCGTTACCGTTGCTGAATCCGGACGGTTGGTACCGGCGTCGGCGGCTTCCTGCGGAGTGCCGCCCCAGGAAGTGTCGCCGACGCCGGAGTGCTCTGCCCCGGTGGCGGGCCAGATGCGGACTTCCGCCTCCGGGGCAAGTTTCATGGCACGGGCCAGCACTAGGCGTGCCGCCCGTTCCCAAACTTCAGGATCGATCTCGTCGCCGTCGGCCGGGTTGACCCAAAGGGCCAGCCCGTGTGCGGCCATGCCGCGCGCGTTCACGCCAGGCCGCCGCGCGGAGGAGCCGCGGGCTGCGGGTCCTCGCGACGGTGGTGGCCCGTAGGCATTGACTGCCATGACGGTTGACCTAAACGTTGCCGCGGCGGAGCAGCTTGCCGCCGGGGTTCTGGCCGTCGATGGGGGTGCCGCGCAGGTAGGTTTTGCGGACGACGCCGGCCAGGGGACGGCCGTCGTACGGCGTGATCGGGTTCTTGTGCTTGAGCTTGGTGACGTCCACAACGAAGGCTTCGTCCGGGGCGAAGATGGAGAAGTCGGCGTCGTAGCCCAGGGCGAGCTGGCCCTTGTTGTGCAGGCGGGCAAGGGCAGCGGGCTTCTCGGCCATCCAGGAGACCACCTGTTCCAGCGGGATGCCGCGGTGGCGGGCTTCGGTCCAGATCAGGGACAGACCCAGCTGCAGGGACGAAACGCCGCCCCAAGCTACTGCGAAGTCGCCGTTCTCCAGGTCCTTCAGATCGAGTGTGGAGGGAGAGTGGTCCGAGACGATGCAGTCGATGGTGCCGTCCTGCAGGCCCTTCCAGAGGAGCTCGCGGTTGGAGGCCTCACGGATGGGCGGGCAGCACTTGTAAGCCGTGGCGCCGTCGGGGATTTCTTCGGCCATGAGCGTCAGGTAGTGCGGGCACGTCTCAACGGTGAGGTTTACGCCGTCGCGCTTTGCTGAGGCGATCATCGGCAGCGCGTCGGAGGAGGAGAGGTGCAAGATGTGGGCGCGGGCGCCGGTCCAGCGGGCGCGCTCGATGACCTCGGCGATTGCCTTGTTCTCGGCGCCGCGGGGGCGGGAGGCCAGGAAGGTCTCGTAGTGGTCGCCGCCGGGGTGCGGGGCGCGGTCAATGGCGTGGGAGTCCTCGGCGTGGACGATCATGAGGGAGTCGAAGGATTTGAGCTCAGCCATGTCCTCTTCCATCTCGTCCGCATCTAGGTGCGGGAACTCGTCCACGCCGGAGTGCAGGAGGAAGCACTTGAAGCCGAAAACGCCTTCGTCGTGCAGCGGGCGGAGGTCGCTCTTGTTGCCCGGGATGGCACCGCCCCAGAATCCGACGTCCACAAAAGCCTGGTCCTTGGCGACCACGCGCTTCTGCTCCAGGCCATCCACGCTGGTGGTGGGCGGGATGCTGTTCAGCGGCATGTCGATGATGGTGGTCACGCCACCGGCAGCTGCGGCGCGGGTGGCGGAGGCGAAGCCTTCCCACTCGGTGCGGCCGGGCTCGTTGACGTGGACGTGGGTGTCCACCAGGCCGGGGATGAGGGTTTCGTCGTCTGCGAGTTCAATGACCTCGTTGCCCGTCAGGCCGTTGCCCAGGGGTTCGATGGCGACGATGATGCCGTCGCGGATGCCAACTTCGCGGGCCGCGAGGCCGGCGGTGGTCAGGATGCGCTGGCCCCGGATAACGAGGTCATAGGCGCCGATTGCTTCAGACATTGAGGTACTCCTTGTTTTCGGTCCGTTCCGCCAGGTACACGCCTATGTGCTTACCTAATTGTTCAAGCAACGGACCTGCTTCAGCGATACATTTTTGGACATCTTTTTCCAGATCGGTCAGTGCGTGGACCGTGTGGAAGCCGGCGTCCGTGAGTTGTTCACGGCTCAGGGTACTCCGGCCGCACACTGCGATCACGGGAACCCCGTTCCTCTGCGCTGCACGGGAGACGCCCATGGGGGTCTTTCCGAGCAGGCTTTGCTCGTCCAGGCTGCCCTCTCCGGTGATCACCAGATCGGCGCCCTTCAGGCGTTCTTCCAGCTCAGTGAATTCAAGCACGACGTCGATGCCGGGCCGCCGCTCTGCCTTCAGTGCCGCGATGGCAATGTAGCCAACGCCGCCTGCCGCTCCAGCACCTTCTGCCTTGGCTGCGTACTTGGCATGTTGCCCGGTCGTGGCTGCGAGGACGTCGACGAAGTGGCTTGCTGCTTTGTCGAGCTCGGCGACGTCGTCCGGCGTCGCGCCCTTCTGCGGACCGAAGATGGCTGGAGCTCCGCTGGCCCCCAAAAGGGGATTGTCGACGTCGGACGCCAACACGAACTCGGTAGCCTCAACGCGGACGTCGAAGTTGGAGAAGTCGATGCTGTTCAGCTGAGCCAAGGCGGCACCGCCGCCGGGAAGCTCGTTGCCGTTCTCGTCCAGGAAGACGGCGCCGAGGCCCTGGAGGACTCCTGCGCCGGCGTCGGTGTTGGCGCTGCCGCCCACGCCCAGGATGATCTTGCGGCAGCCGAGGTCCAGCGCGGCGCGGATGAGTTCGCCCGTTCCGATGCTGGTTGCGGTTTTGGCCGTCTGGGACGTGGGGCCGTCCGGGAGGAGGGCGAGACCGGAAGCTGCCGCCATTTCGATGACAGCTTCCTGGTCCCGCACTGCAAAGTCGGCCTTCACCGGCTCGCCGAGCGGGCCGGTGACGGTGGTGGTCCGGCGGGTGAAGCCGGAGCCGATGGCGGCGTCGATGGTTCCTTCGCCGCCGTCGGCCACCGGAATGCGTGTTGCTTGAATACCGTGGCCGAACCCCGCCAGCAGTCCTGTTGCCAGGTGCTCGGCGACGTCGGGCGCGGACAGCGAGCCCTTGAATTTGTCCGGGGCGATGACAACACGCATTCCGGTGCCTCCTTCCTTTACTTACTTACGCTTTGGTCAGGATCGCGGTGGGTGCGTCCGCCGCGGTTTCTGCCAACTCTTCGAACTCGTTCACGCCGCTGATTTCAACGCCCATGGAGATGTTGGTGATCTTTTCCAGGATCACTTCAACAACCACGGGAACCTTGAACTCGCCCATCAGTGCCTTGGCCTTGTCGAAAGCGGCAGGCAGATCGTTGGGGTCCTCAACGCGGATGGCCTTGACGCCCAGACCTTCGGCAACCTTGATGTGGTCCACGCCGTAGCCGTTGGTCTCCGGGCTGTTGATGTTCTCGAAGGCCAGGGAAACGTTCTGTTCCATGTTGAAGCCGCGCTGGCTCTGACGGATCAGGCCCAGGTAGCTGTTGTTCACCACAACGTGGATGTACGGCAGGTTGAACTGTGCGCCAACGGCCAGTTCTTCGATCATGAACTGGAAGTCGTAGTCACCGGACAGGGCAACAACAGTGGCGTCCGGGGTTCCACGGACCACGCCCAGTGCGGCGGGACCGGTCCAACCCAGCGGGCCGGCCTGGCCTGCGTTGATCCACTTGCGGGCACCGAACACGTGCAGCATCTGTGCACCGGCGATCTGCGAGAGACCAATGGTGGACACGTAGGTGGTGTCGCGGCCGAAGGCCTTGTTCATCTCCTGGTACACGCGCTGCGGCTTGATGGGCACGTTGTCGAAGTTGGTCTTGCGGTGCAGGGAGCCCTTACGCTCCTGGCACTCGGCAACCCAACCCGAGTAGTCCGGCAGGGTCTTTGCTGCCTGGCGTTCGCGAGCCAGCTCCAACAGACCGTCCAGCGCCGCACCGGCGTCGGACGCAATGCCCAGGTCCGGCGAGAAAACGCGACCGATCTGCGTCGGCTCAATGTCGATGTGAACGAACTTGCGGCCGGCCGTGTAGGTGTCCAGGCCGCCGGTGTGGCGGTTGGCCCAACGGTTGCCGATGCCGATAACGAAGTCGCTCTGCAGGAACGTCTCGTTGCCGTAGCGGTGCGAGGTCTGCAGGCCAACCATGCCGGCCATCAACTGGTGGTCGTCCGGGATGGCGCCCCAACCCATCAGCGTGGGGATAACAGGAACGTTCAGGATCTCAGCCAGCTCAACCAGCTGGGCCGAAGCGCCGGCGTTGATGATGCCGCCACCGGCAACGATCAGCGGGTGCTGGGCTGCGGTCAGCAGGTCCAAAGCCTTTTCCAGCTGCTTGCGGGAAGCCTTGGGCTTCTCCACCGGCAGGGGCTCGTAGGCGTCGATGTCGAACTCGATCTCGGCCATTTGAACGTCGATGGGCAGGTCCAGCAAGACCGGGCCCGGGCGACCCGAACGCATCAGCTGGAACGCCTTCTGGAACGCGCCGGGAACCTGGCCCGGCTCCAGGATGGTCATGGCGAACTTGGTCAACGGCTTGGCGATGGACTCGATGTCCACTGCCTGGAAGTCTTCCTTGTGCAGCTTGGCAACGGGTGCCTGGCCGGTGATGCAGAGCATGGGGATGGAATCCGCCCATGCTGCGTACAGGCCGGTGATCATGTCCGTGCCAGCAGGGCCCGACGTGCCGACGCAGATGCCGATGTTGCCATCAGCTGCGCGGCTGTAACCGTCAGCCATGTGGCTGGCGCCTTCAACGTGGCGGGCCAGCGTGTGGCGGATGCCGCCGTGGGCACGCATTGCTGAATAGAAGGGGTTGATCGCTGCGCCGGGCAGACCGAAAGCTTCGGTTGCGCCTTCCTTTTCCAGGATGGCTACGGCCGCATCAACGGTGCGCATCTTTGCCATGGTGTACTCCTTGTTTTTTGCCCTTTCGGGCGAAGTCTGTGGTGTTTTTGGGTGTGGTGAGGGAGCCGCCGTCGTTTAAGTACGACGGCGGGTTCCCTGCTTTGTGTTGCTAGGTGCCTTTGGGCTTACTTACGGCCGCTGAGCTGGAGGACCTGCTTGAAGAGGCCCGAGTGGTCGAGGCCGCCGTCGCCCTGGTTGACGGTTGCGGCGACGAGCTGGGCGACGACTGCGCCGAGCGGGACAGCGACGTTGGCTTCGCGGGCTGCGGAGGTGACGATGCCGAGGTCCTTGTGGTGGAGGGCCAGGCGGAAGCCGGGGTCGAAGTTGCGGTCGAGCATCTTCTGACCCTTCTGCTCGAGGACCTTGGAGCCGGCCAAGCCGCCGCCCAGGACCTTCAGTGCTGCGTCGGTGTCTACGCCGTAGGCCTCAAGGAAGGCGATGGCCTCGCCGAGGACCTGGATGTTGACGGCCACGATCAGCTGGTTTGCAGCCTTGACGGTCTGGCCTGAGCCGGACGGGCCGACGTGGACGATGGTTTTGCCTACTGCGTTGAGGACATCCTGTGCTGCCTCGAAGTCAGCAGCTTCGCCGCCGACCATGATGGACAGGACGGCGTCGATTGCGCCCTGTTCGCCACCTGATACCGGTGCATCGAGCGGGCGGATGCCGGCTGCTACTGCGTCATCTGAGAGGCGCTTGGCGACGTCCGGGCGGATGCTGGATGCATCGATCCAGATGGTGCCCTTCTTCGCGTTGGCGAAGACGCCGTCCTTGCCGCTGACAACACCCTCAACATCGGGGGAGTCCGGGACCATGGTGATGACGACGTCGGCGTCCTTGACTGCGTCCGCGATGCTGGTGGCACCCTGGCCGCCCTCGGAGACGAGCTTGTCGATCTTGTCCTGGCTGCGGTTGAAACCGGTGACCGTGTGGCCGGCCTTGACGAGGTTGATGGCCATGGGGAGGCCCATGATTCCGAGGCCGATGACTGCAACGTTGCTCATTGTGGTTCTCTTTCTGGGGGAGTCTGTGTGTGTTTTAACCCGGGTGTGCTTACCCAACTAGGTCGCATTAGTGCGCGTTTTGAGCGTTCTAAACGCGCACTGCTGCTACTTAGTTGGGCGCACGGTGCTTAGTTGGCGTTGGCGCGCTGGCGGATGGCCCAGCTGAAAGCCGATTCCTGCGGTTCCTTGTACTCGAGGCCGATGTAGCCGTCGTAGCCGAGTTCGCGGCTGCGGGCGATCCATTCGCCGAGGGGGAGCGTGCCGGTTCCGGGAGCGCCGCGGCCGGGGTTGTCGGCGATCTGGATGTGGCCGAAGTCCTTGGCGTGGTTCTCGATGACGGATTCGACGTCGTCGCCGTTGACTGCCAGGTGGTAGAAGTCGGCGAGGAGCTTGATGTTCTGTGCGCCGGATTCTGCCTTGACGCGGGCGATGACCTTGAGTGCGTCTTCGGCGGTGAGGAGCGGGTACTTGGGTGCGCCGCTGACCGGCTCGAGGAGAACGGTGCCGCCGATGCGGGCGACGCCTTCAGCTGCTGCGGCGAGGTTCTTTGCCGCGAGTTCGTCCTGCTCTTCAGGGGTGAACTCGTCCTGGCGGTTGCCGTAGAGGGCGTTGAAGGCCTTGCAGCCCAGGCGCTCACCGATGCCGGCTACGACGTCGATGTTGTCCTTGAACTCGGAGCAACGTCCCTTCCAGGAAACCAGGCCGCGATCGCCACCGGGCATGTTACCGGCGTTGAAGTTCAGGCCCGTGAGCTGAACGCCGGCGTCCTTGATGGCGGTTTCAAACTCTGTTGTCTCTTTGTCGGTGGGAACCGAAGTGGCGAAGGGCCACCAGAACTCGACGGCGTCAAAACCGGCTGCCTTCGCGGCGGCGGGGCGCTCGAGCAAGGGCAGTTCAGTCAGGAGGATGGAGCAGTTCACTGTGTACGTCATCGTAGGTCCTTCCGAGGAGGGGCTTTGATCTATCTTCCGGTTTGCTTGACTGCTGCCTTCGTGCTTGGCCTTAGTTTCCGCTTTGTGGAATTTAGATTCTGCTTTATGAAAAGTTTAGGGAAGGTGT
>NZ_PCPR01000001.1 GCF_002979775.1 Arthrobacter sp. MYb23 | reverse complement strand
GCCGTCCCCGACAGTAAAGGAAACCGCATTGAGTACAGCAACTCTTGACCTGACAGCCATCACCGCCGCAGCCACGGAAGCGGCAAAGGTTACCGCAACGGCTTCCGACGCCGAGCGCGCTGCCTGGCTGAACGCCGTCGCCGATGCCTTGGACGCCAACGTCACTGAACTGGTGGCCATCGCCGATTCCGAGACGAGCCTGGGCACAGTCCGGCTCACGGGAGAGGTGGCGAGGACCAGCGGGCAGTTGCGCCTTTTCGCCACCGTGATCACGGAGGGCTCGTACCTTGAGGCCGTGATCGACCACGCTGACCCCTCGTCCACTCCGCCCAAGCCTGACCTTCGTCGCATCCTGCGTCCGATCGGCCCGGTAGCGGTGTTCTCGGCGTCGAACTTCCCGTTCGCTTTCTCCGTGGCAGGCGGCGACACTGCATCCGCTCTGGCCGTGGGCTGCCCGGTGATCGTCAAGGCGCACTCGGGACACATCCGGCTCTCTGAGCGGACCGCCGAGATCGTTGCCGAAGCTCTTGCCAAGGCCGGGGCTCCGGAAGGAATCTTCGCCTTGGTCAGCGGCCGCGAGGCCGGCACCGCACTGGTTCAGGATCCTGCCATCAAGGCCGTGGGCTTCACCGGTTCCATTCCGGGCGGACGCGCCTTGTTCGATCTCGCATCTTCTCGGCCGGAGCCCATCCCGTTCTACGGCGAGTTGGGCAGCCTGAACCCCGTGGTGATCACGGCCGACGCACTCGCGGAACGTGGACAGCAGCTCGCCGCGGGCCTGGCCGGCTCGTTCACCATGGGTGCCGGACAGTTCTGCACCAAACCAGGACTCGTCTTCATCCCGGCGGGCACGGACTTCGCGTCTCACCTGGCCGAGGCCAGCAAGGACAAGCCAACCGCTGCCATGCTCACCGAGCGGATCGCCGAGGCGTACCCGGACGGTCTTCGGAACGTTGCAGACCAGCCGGGTGTCGCCGTCGTCAGTGGCACGGTGCAGCAGAACAGCCTGGCAGACGGAGCCGCTCCCGTGGTGTTCGCCACCAGTGCCGCCAACGTCCTGGAACGCCCCGAGGAGTTGCTGGAGGAGTGCTTCGGCCCCACCACCCTGCTTATTGAATACGCCAACCAGGAAGAGCTGTCCGCAGCCCTGGCGAAGGTCCCGGGCAGCCTGACGGGCACGGTGCACGCCCAGCCAGGCGAGGACGTTTCCGCCCTCGTGGAGCAGCTCAGCGGCTTGGCCGGACGGGTTCTGTTCGATGGCTGGCCCACTGGTGTGGCCGTGAACTGGGCACAGCAACACGGTGGTCCGTACCCGGCCACGACGTCGCTGTTCACCTCCGTGGGCGCCACAGCGGTGCGCCGCTTCCAGCGTCCCGTGGCGTACCAGGATGCCCCGGAGACTGTCCTGCACCCGGCCTTGCACGACGCCAACCCGCTGGGCATTCCCCGGCGCGTGGACGGCGTGCTCACCCTCCGCTAACGCACCCAAGCCCACCCAACTGAGTCGCAGTTAATGCCGTTTTGAGCCCTCAAAACGGCATTAACTGCGACCTACTTGGGTAAGCGCACACGGAAAAGGGGCGGGGTCACCATCATGGTGACCCCGCCCCTTTCGTTTGAGTCGGGTTTGTGCGAGGGCGTTACGGGCGAAGCGTCAGCGGACGACGACGACCGTCCACTTGGGTGCTCGGCCAACGGTCGTCGGTGGTCAGGACGCGCAGACCGGATTTCGTGAGCAGCACGGTGTCCTCGATCTTCACGCCGGGCCCGGACGGGTTCCACGTGAAGGGCTGGTTGAGGACCACAGTGTCCGTGACCTCTGCTGTGACGCGGGGGTCGCGGCCTGCATAACCCGCGGGTCCGCCCTGGTGGTGGAGCGTCCACTGATCCTCGCCGAATCCGTGCCGTGCGTAGGCCCGTTTTATTTCGGCGAAGATCTCATTGAGGCGGGCTCCGGGAACCGTGGCCCTGAAGATGTCAGCCTCGACAGCGGCGATGCGGGCCTCGGCGTCGAGTTCCTGGGGAGCGCCGGCGTCGAACGCCACCCACCGGGTCACGTTGGCCACCAAGCCGTTCCGGCGGGCGCACACCACAGCCATGGCGCGGCGGCCGATGGGGGAGTGCGTGGCCAGCGGGTGCCGGAAATCGCTCCGCGAAGCACCGTTGCATAGCAGGACCAACGGCTCGGCGCCCACCGTAACAATACGGGCGGCCAGTTCCGAGACGAGTTGGAACTCCGTGGTTGCCGGCGTCGCAGCAGTCAGGACATCGGTCATGGCGGCTGCGGCGTCGGCGGAGAGCTCGGCGTAACGGGCTGTTTCGCCGGGCAGGAGCTGCTGGCGGGCCGCACGCAGTTCCGCGGCCACCGCCGCTTCAACCAACGGGTCTCCGCCAACGGCCAGCCCTGCCGCGAAGGCATGCAACTGGCCATTCCATGGAACGGTGTCCAGGCTGACGCCGTCCGGGAGTTCTTCAGCTGCGATCCGGCCTGCCTCGTTGTTGAACGTGACCAAGTGATCACCGGAACGGTCCACCAAGAGGGCCGCGATGGGGTCGCCGGCCAGGCTGATGTGCACGCGGCTGCCGTCCAAGTACCAGGTCAGGGCGGTGTTGGATGTCAGCAACAGTGAGTCGCGACCCGCGGCGTCCATGATGTCCAGCACGCGCTGGCGCTTCACTGCGCGGTCGGCCACGTTGCCGGGTGCTGTGAGTGGACTGCGTGCAGCCACTGCGGCAGGAGCTGGCGTGAATTGAGTAGGCGTGGTCATACCGGTTCCCCCAAGGTTGTGATGAGTTGTTCAATGTCTTGTGTTGCCAGGAAGCCGTCCGTGACGAGGACGGTGACGGTCCTGTGGACAGGGCGGCCTGGTTCGGTGGTCACCGGGGCGTCCCAGGCCAAAGACAGCCCAACCCCGGGGTACCCCGAGTGCCGCACGAACCACGGGTCCGTTGCCTGCGGTGAGGCAAGGAACACGAGCGTTGCCGGGTGTCCCAGCCCGGGGTCGCCGGTGACTTGGGCGGCGCTGGCTGTCCCGGCGTCGAACGTCCCAGACCAAGCCAGCCATGGCGCCGCGGTGCCGTGCACGGCGTCCTCGCCCCGTGCTTCAGGTGTCCAAATGGTCGCGGCGCCGACTTTCGGCAGCCGCCAGAAGAAGCCGCCGTAACCACCCTGCGGACGCCCGTTGGAGCCGGGGCTGCCCAGCAGCACCGGCTGTCCCGTGGCTGACTCCAGGGTGAAGTCCAGCGTCAGTTTCCAGGTTGAATTCCCGACGGCGGCCCAGCGCCACTCGCGCTGTTCGCGGAGTACGGGTGTGTGGTCGGGGCCGAGCCAGCTCAACTGTTCACGCCTGAGGCCGTCGCCGTGGTCCACGGACTCCGTGACGATGCTGCCGTGGTCCTTGCGCCAGATGTAGGCGCCGGCGGCACGGGTGTAGGTTCGGCCTCCCCAGAAGTTGATGCCGTCAACGTCCTGGAGGGCCACTCCGGCTCCGAGGTGCCACACGTGGTCCTCCGGGATGTGATCGGTGACCACCGTTCCCGCCAGCGTCCGCACGGGGTGCAGGTAAGGGCGCGGGGACGACGTGGGCCGGATCCGGGTTCCGTCCTGAAGCGTGGCGACAGGGATGCCGTTAACAGAGAGGGAGGTCCCGGCGGAGGCAGTCCACGGCGCTCCGAGCTCAGCGAAGGTGGCCTGCCCTAGAGCTGCCCGACGGATCAATGATTCGATGCCGAGGACCACGGGGTGGGCGGCATCGCCCTCGCCTTCCCAGGTGATGAACTCCGAGGGGATCTGCCGGGGTGCATCTGCTGTGCGGATGGCCTCCAATACGGAGACGTAGGCGCCCGAACCCGACAGCGGGCTGAGGAGATCATCCTCCGTGCGGGCAGCCAGCAGGTTCTCCAGAAGGTCGATCCGTCCAAAGGTCTCCGTCCGGGTGCCCTGAGGAGAGGTGATCTCCAGGCGGTCCTCCGTGTAGAAGAGCGTGAGCTGCCCGAGGGTCCCGTAGATGGTGACCGACGGCGCGGACTGCACGGGCGCACACAGCGTCAGGGCGCACGTCAGCACGGTGCTGCCGTCAAACCCAGTGCTTCCCCCGAGCCCGGTGCTTCCCGCCAACCCAGTGCCCTCCGTGGTCCGGACCCGCACCACGGAGGTGTCATCGCTCTCGGTATCGTTGGCCCGGTAAAGGTCCGTCTCCACGGATTCAACGTCCGCCACAGTCCGCGCACCAGCCAGCCGCAGACCGGTTGCCACAGCGTGGGCCAAGGCGTTGGTGGCCACCCCGTCCACAACATCGGTCCCGTTGAGGCTGCGTTTACCGGCCCACCGTGAGCGCTTGAAGTACGCCTTGCTCCGTAGCCACAGTCCGGTGGCGCTGATACCCCGGACGTCGCCGATCCCGCCGGAAGCCACCAAGGCTTCGATCGCCGGCAGGGCCTCTGAGCCCAGGCTTTGAAAACCCACCTGTACCAGGCGGCCAGCGCTCGCCGCTGCGGCCATGACTTCCTCGAATTGCGCCATGGAAGCCACCGGCGGCTTTTCCAGATAGACGTTGGCACCGGCTTTGAGGGCAGCGATGGCAAGTGGCGCGTGCGTTTGGATGGGGGTGGAGATGATGACCACGTCCGGGGCGGTTCCCGCAGCCAGGAGCTCGTCAAGCGAAGCGAAGACCTTCACCTCCGGGCCCAGCGTTCCGTCTGCGGGGGGCCGGGGATCGGCGACGGCAACCAACTCCAGGGCGCCGTTGGCACTTAGCCGGCCAAGGTTGTCCAAGTGCCGTTCGCCGAAACCGTGCACGCCCACCAGCGCGATGCGGGGGAGCCGGGCGATGCCCTCCGTGGCGGTGTCGGTTGAGGTTTGTGTCATGAGGCTGTCCTAGCGGGATCAGGTGCATGGGTAGTGGTTGTTTGCTTGGGCTGGAGCGCGGATGCGAGGAACGCTGCGGCCTCGTCCTGCATGGCTTGGGTGAAGACGTGGGGTTCCTGCCAAAAGCTGCCGGTGTAGCGGGCGGGCATGCCCTCCAACAGATGCTGGTGGGCGTCGCGCATGCCCTGTTCCGGGAAGAGCGGGTCATCCAGGGCGTACTGGACCAGCACCCTTTCGGCAGCGGAGCGGACGGCGAGGTCTGGCCAGTCGCCCAAACCGGCGAGGCCCGGGGAGTGCAGTAACCAGGAGTGCGCGTCCAGGTATGCGGGCAGGAGTGCTTCGAACGTGGTCATCATGCACGTGACCACGTAGCTGCGGATCAGCGGGCTCAGGGCACCGAGCACCATGGCCCGTCCGCCGCCTCCGGAGAATCCCAGGCAACCGAGCCGATCCGAAGCCACGCCCGGCAGGGACGCGAGGACACCCAAGGCAGCGAGATCGTCATGGGCGACGGTCCCGGCAACGCTGGTACCTATCAGCGTTGCGGCTTTCGCCACAGTTTCCTCGTGGGCGGCCGCGGCTGCGTCGTAGCGTTCCGCCGCGGAAAGTTCGACGCCGGCCTCCCGCCTCAGTGCCTGCTGGCCGTTGACGGCGTTGGCAGTCCGCCAAGGAAGGGGATCGAGCCCGAAGCGGCGGCTGCCCCACATGAAGGTGTCGTGCGCAAGGACGGCGAAGCCCTGGTGGGCCAGCGAAGTGGCGAGTGCCCGGCCGCCGTAGAGCTTCGCCCTGATATCCAGGGGTGGCAACCCCATCGCGTGAGAACCCGCGGCACCGCCGGGTCTGTCGCTCGAGGGGGCGCCGCCGTCGTGATGCTCCGCATCCCGACGCTCAAAATCGTGAGGGAACCGCACAAGCCGCTCAGCACCGTAGGCCTTGATCCCGCCATGGCAGTGGAGGGCGAGCAACCCGGGCAGCGGAGCGGTGGCACCGGCCGGTCGCACGAACCAGGCGGACGTCGCAGGGCCGAATCCCAGCTGCCACTGCAAGTGCGAGGTGATGACGCCGTCGTGCTCTGATTCGGAGATGACTGTGTACTCAAGATCCGGTGTTACCGCGGGCACGCCAAGTGTGTGGGCAAGGTGCCGGATTTCCGCTGAGTCAGCGGTGTACCGGTGCTGGGCATGGGCCGGCCAATCCTCATAGCCAGCCAGCGCGCTGGGCCGGATGGGGGATGCTGCCATGTCAACGCTGGTCATGGCAGGCGGGGTGGGTGGGGAACAATAGTGTCCTGCCTTATCGAGTGCGGAGGGTGTGCTCCAGCGCACGCCGGGCTTCGTCAGCGTGGGAAATCACGTTTAGGCGGCTTCGCAAGAAAACGCTTTCTCAAAAATTAGCAAAAGGCTGTACAAGGGTCAAGAAAACGTTTACTTTGATACGGAGCCGCTGAACGTCCGGACCCCGAATCCTGGCAACTCACGGGTAGCGCCAGTAGATCGGCGGCGTCCCGGACGGCAAGCACCAACCAGACTCGAACTTCCGTGGATGGCCACGATGACCAAAGGAGACCACATGGCCGCTGTACTACGCACGGGGACGCCGCAAGGCGTTCGCGCTCCGGCGAGGGGGAAGCAATGAGCGCTATAGGCGAACTCTCAACGATGACCCGGCGCAAGGGTCCCATGACCAAAGAAGAGAAGAAGGCGAACGGCCGCGACAACAAAGCCGCCTACATCTTCCTCCTCCCATGGCTGATCGGTCTGGTCGCCATCACCGTGGGGCCCATGCTGATGTCCTTGTACCTGTCCTTCACGGACTACAACCTCCTGCAGCCACCGGAATGGGTGGGGTTGGATAACTTCATCCGCATGTTCGGCGATGCCCGCCTCCACAACTCCCTCCGTGTCACGTTCACGTACGTCCTGGTGGGTGTGCCCCTCCAATTGGGGGTGGCCCTGCTGATCGCGCTGGTCCTGGACAAGGGACTGCGCGGCCTTCCGTTCTACCGCTCTATCTTCTACTTGCCCTCCCTGCTGGGTGGCTCGGTGGCAGTTGCCATCCTGTGGAAGCAGATTTTCGGCACCACCGGCCTGGTCAACCAGGTTCTGGCGATGGTGGGCATTGAGGGGCCCGGTTGGATCTCCGATCCCAACACGGCGCTTGGCTCCATCATCCTGCTGCACGTCTGGACCTTCGGCAGTCCCATGATCATCTTCCTGGCCGGCCTTCGCCAGATCCCCGTCATGTATTACGAGGCAGCCAAGGTAGACGGCGCAACCACATTGCAGCAGTTCTGGCGGATCACCCTGCCCATGCTGAGCCCCATCATCTTCTTCAACCTGGTGCTTCAGATCATCGGATCATTCCAGTCGTTCACGCAGGCGTTCATCGTCTCCGGCGGCAACGGCGGCCCGTCTGACTCCACCATGTTCTTCACCCTGTATCTCTACCAAAAGGGCTTCGGCCAATTTGATATGGGCTACGCCTCAGCGATGGCCTGGTTCCTGCTGGTCATCATCGGCGCTTTCACCGCCATCAACTTCATCGCTTCAAAGTATTGGGTGTTCTACGATGACTAAACTCCAGACCCTCCCCGCCGCGTCCAATTCCTCCTCAGGCAAGTCCGGTAAGGACGGCAAGAGCCCGCGCCGCCGCGAATCCCCGGGCAGCCTGGCCTTCAGCCGCAGCGCCCGTATCAAGGGCCTGGTCAAGCACGCCATCCTGATCATTGTGGGCGCGGTGATGATCTACCCGCTGCTCTGGATGGTGGTTTCGTCCCTGCGGCCCAACGATCTCATCTTCCGCGAACCCGGCCTGTGGCTGGAGAGCCTGGAGATGAGCAACTACACCGATGGCTGGTCCGCCCTGACGCACCCGTTCGGGCACTACATGATCAACTCCGCGATCGTGGTCCTGGGCTCAATTCTTGGAAACCTGATCTCCTGCTCCATGGCCGCTTACGCCTTCGCCCGCCTGCAGTTCAGCGGCAAGAAGATCTTCTTCGGCATCATGCTGCTGACCATCATGCTGCCGTTCCATGTGGTGATCGTCCCGCAGTACATCCTGTTCTCGCAGATCGGCTGGGTGAACACCTTCTGGCCGCTGATTGTGCCCAAGCTCCTCGCCACGGATGCGTTCTTCGTGTTCCTGATGGTTCAGTTCATTCGCGGTATCCCGAAGGACCTTGATGAGGCAGCGCGCATCGACGGCGCCGGCCACCCCAGGATCTTCCTCCGCGTGATCCTGCCCCTGATGGTCCCGGCCCTGGCCACCACCACCATCTTCACGTTCATCTGGACCTGGAATGACTTCTTCGGCGCGCTGATTTACCTCACGGACCCGGATATGTTCACGGTTCCGGTGGCCCTTCGCGCCTTCGTTGACTCGCAGTCCGCCACCAGCTGGGGATCGCTCTTCGCAATGTCCATCGTGTCCCTGCTCCCGGTGTTCCTGGTGTTCCTGTTCGGCCAGCGATTCCTCATCAAGGGCATCGCCACCACGGGCATCAAGTAAAACGATCGTTCCGCCGGAAGGGGGTGGCGCCTGCCGCCCCCTTCTCGGTGAGAGCCGCTATCCGGTGAGTACCGCCGTCGGTGAGAGCCGCTAGCGGCGAGTACCGCCGTCGGGCTTCTCGAACAAGTAATACAAGTCAGCATCTTGTCATACAAGAATGTGACTTGTACCATAATGATCAGTAAGAAAACGCTTTCTCACATCGCATCAGGATCAATGAAGATCGGAGACATCAGTGCCGGTACATCCAAAGGGTGAAGCAGTCGCCCCCGCAGCTGCCTCGCAAACCCGCACCTCAGCGCCGAAGGCCAAGCGCAAGCTTCGCGCATCAGCCCTCGTCGCGGCTACAGCTGCCGCAGTCCTCGCCCTCACCGCCTGCGGTGGTGGCGGAGGGTCCGAGGCGAAGAGCGCCGACGGAAAAGTGGAGCTTCGCTTCGCCTGGTGGGGCGGCGACAAGCGCGCCCAGGTAACGCAGGCGGCCATCGCGGCCTTCGAAGCCGAGAACCCCAACATCAAGATCAAGCCCGAGTACGGCGACTGGAGCGGCTACTGGGACAAGCTGGCCACCCAGGTTGCCGCCAACGATGCTCCGGACATCATCCAGATGGACGAGAAGTACATCACCGAGTACTCCACCCGTGGCGCGCTGCTGGATCTGTCCAAGTACGACATCGACACTTCAAAGCTCGATGCCGCAGCCCTGGATGCAGGTAAGGGCGAGAAAGGGCTGACCGGCATCGCCGCAGGCATCAACGCAGCTACCATCCTGGCCAACCCGGCAGTATTCCAGGCCGCCGGCGTCGCGATCCCTGACGACAAGACCTGGACGTGGGAAGACTTTGAGCGGGTCGCCGCCGAGGTCACTGCCAAGTCGCCCAAGGGAACCTACGGCGCAGCTGCCTACGGAACTGATGAGGCCTCCCTGGGTGTGTGGCTGCGCCAGAACGGCAAGTCCCTCTACACCTCTGACGGCAAGCTGGGCTTCGAACCCTCGGACATTGCCGAGTGGTGGGCTTTCCTGAAGCAACTCAGCGAAAAGAAGGCAGTACCTTCAGCATCGGAAGTTGTGGAAGCTGAGGCAGCCCCGCTTGACCAGAGCGGACTGGCAACAGGCAAGAACGGGCTGGCCTTCTGGTGGTCCAACCAGCTTCCGGCCCTTGAAAAGGCTGCCGGCGGCGAACTGCAGATCCTGCGTTTCCCCTCCAAGACGGGCAAGGCCGATGACGCCAAGCTTTGGTACAAGGCCTCCCAGTTCTGGTCCGCTTCTTCGCGCACCAAGCACCCTGAAGAGACGGCCAAGTTCATCAACTTCCTGACTAATAACGTCAAGGCCGGCGAGGCACTTCTGGCAGATCGCGGCGTCTACCCGAACTCTGAAGTTCGCGACGCCATCGCACCCAAGCTCGCCAAGGCAGATGTGAAGGTAGTCGACTTCATCGCCGGTATCAAGGAAGAGCTCGGTGACGCACCGGCCGCACCACCAAAGGGTGCCGGTGCCATCCAGGAAATTGTGAAGCGTTACACCTCGGAGGTTCTGTTCGACAGGCTCTCAACGGAGGAAGCCGGCAAGAAGGCCGTGGATGAAATGAAATCCGCCATCAGCTAGCTTTTTCACAGCAGAAACCGCGCCCCGGATTGGTCCGTCAGGATCAACCGGGGCGCGTTTTTTTGTGTGCCCACCCAACTGTGTAGCAGATCAGGTCGTTCCCAGCGCTGAGAACGGCCTGATCTGCTACCTACTTGGGTCAGTCTTCCGCGATGACGGCCACGGCTCCGGCGGGTACAACGCCGGTGAAGCGGGCGCCGCTGAGCAGTTCGCCGCCGTCGGCCTTCACCGTCACGTCTGCCGGGCTGTGGTTGATGGCGAACAGGAAGCTGCGGCCGTCAGTGGCGCGGCGCCGGACAAGTTCGACGCCGGTGCTCGCCTCAGTCACGGCCGTCACCCCTGCTTCGTCCACGAGCCGGGCGGTCAGTGCGTCGATGCCATTGGAGTCCGGAAGTGTGGCCAGGTACCAGGCCGAACCTGTGCCCACACTGCGGCGGGTCAGGGCCGGGACGTCGCCCAGCGGGTAGTCCGTGAAGGTTGCCAGGACCTCCGTGGAATCCCCGGCAGTGTGCACGTGCTCGCTCCATACGGATCCCAGTGTTCCGGGTTCAAATACTGTTCCGTCGCTCAACGTGACAGATGTGCCTGGGAAGAGCGGGTGGAATTCCTCGCTCCGAAGGCCCAGCAGTTCGCGGAATGCGCCCGGGTAGCCGCCCAGACGGACGTGATCCATTTCGTCAACAATGCCACTGAAGTAGCTGATGAGCACCGTGGCACCGGCCGCCGCCGCGGCAGTAATCGAGGCCGCTGCTGCGTCCGTGACGGCGTACAAAGTACACACCAGGATGAGGTCATATCCGGAGATATCCGAGGATGGGTGCACGAAGTCCGCGGTGATGCCGCGCAGGTACAGCGAGCGGTGGAATGCCCGCATGGTGTCCAGGTATTTCAGGGAATTGCTCGGGTGGGAATCCAGTTCCGAGGCCCACCAGGCCTCGTAATCGAACACGATGGCAACGCTGGATTCCACCCGGGAGCCCTTGACGGGTTCGAGCCTGGACAACGCGTCGCCGAGGTCCACCACGTTGCGCCACACCTGCGTATCGCGGCCGCCGTGGGGAACCATGGCGGAATGGAACTTCTCGGAGCCGGCCGTGCTCTGCCGCCATTGGAAGAACATGACGGCGTCGGCACCACGGGCCACATGCGTCAGTGAGTTCCGGAGCATTTCGCCGGGCATTTTGGGTTGGTTGTGCGGCTGCCAGTTGACCGCCGACGTCGAGTGTTCCATGAGGATCCACGGCTCACCGCCAGCAACGCCGCGGGTCAGGTCCGCGCTGAACGCGAGCTCGATGTCCCGTTCCGGGTCCGCCGCCACAAGGTAGTGATCGTTGGCGATCACGTCCATGTCCTTGGACCAATCGAAGTAGTCCAGGGCCTTGGTGGCGCTCGAAACCATGAAGTTGGTGGTTGCCGGGACGTTGGGGGTGACTTCGCGGATCACGGCCAGCAGTTCGCGGTAGTAGTCAATGAATGCCCAGGAATTGAAGCGCGCGAAGTCCAGTTGCTGCCCGGGGTTGAGCGTTGTGGGCGCGGCGCCCGGCGGAATGATTTCCGCGAAGGAAGCGTAGTGCTGCGACCAAAACGCGGTTCCCCAGGCCTCGTTGAGGGCCTCGATGGAACCGTATCGCCGTTCCAGCCATGTCCGGAAAGCGGCGGCGTCCTCCTCGCCGTGGAACTCACCAACGTGGCAGCCAAGTTCGTTGTCCACGTGCCAGAGCGCCAAGGCTGGGTGGTCTTTGTAGCGTTCGGCGATGACCCGCGTCATGGCGGTGGCGTACCTGCGGTACACGGACGACGACGGCGTGTAGTGGCGTCGCGAACCCCGTTCCAGCCTGACTCCTTCCGCAGTGACGGGGAGGATCTCGGGATATTTGCGGGCCAGCCAGGCCGGGGGAGAAGCGGTCGCGGTTGCCAGGGCCACCTTGATTCCGGCTCCGTCCAGGTTGTCCATGACATCGTCCAACCAACCGAAATCGTAGTTCCCCTCGGTGGGTTCCAGGAGTCCCCAGGAGAAGATGCCGACGCTCAGGAGGTTGACTCCGGCTTCCTTCATGAGCTCGATGTCTTCCAGCCGGATGTCTTCGGGCCATTGCTCGGGGTTGTAGTCGCCGCCGTAGGCGAGACCGTCGATGCTGGTCCAGACGGATGGACGGTTCGGATTTTCAGGGGAGGTCAAGAGGACTCCTTCGTCAGGTTGGCCGTGCTGGTACTGAGGGTATGAGTGCAGCGTATCGGTGAAAGCAAGATCTTTGGAAAACGCTTGCCCAGATTCCCGATTAGGGATATTGTATCGATTCAGAACGAGTGTAAGCGAGATCACTGCCACGTTGTAGAGAACTCGGAAGCTTGCACCAACTGAGCAAGGAGGCTCTCATGATTGATAGAAGGAAATTCCTGGGTACGGTGGCTCTGGGCACTGCATCTGCCGCGTTCCTGGCCGCGTGTGGCCAGTCCTCAACTGCAGGACAGACGGGCTCCGCGGAGAACCCCGTCACCATCAACTACACCTGGTGGGGCAATGATGACCGGGCGGAACGTACCCGCAAGGCGATTGCCCTGTTTGAGTCCAAAAACCCGGACATCAAAGTCAACGGCAACTTCACCGACTTCGCCGGATACTGGCAGAAGCGCGCCACCGAAGCTGCCGGTGGTGGCTTGCCGGACGTGATGCAGTGGGACCTTTCCTACCTTCGCGACTACGGCCAGCGGAACCAGCTCCTTGACCTGAGCACCGTAAAGATCAACACGGACGCCTTCGACAAGTCCCTTCTTCCCTCGGGGCAGATCCGGGGCAAGACCTACGGCATCCCCACCAGCACCAATGCCTTCGCGGTGTACTACGATCCCGCCAAGCTCCAGAGCCTGGGCGTTGCCGAGCCGGATGGCCAGTGGACTTACAAAGAGTTCAACGCGTTCATGACCGAGGTCGGCCAGAAGAGCAACAATGTGTTTTACGGCGGCACCGACTACACCGGCGTGTGGTGGATGTTCAACATCTGGCTGCGCCAGAACAACATCCAGGCTTTCACCGACGACGGCAAGCTGGGTTTCACGAAGGACGATCTCAAGAAGTGGTGGAACACCACCGCCGAACTTCGCGGCACCCCTGCGCTCGTTCCTGAAGAGCGGGTCACCCAGCTCGCCCCCAAGTCCGCCATGGGCTCCAACGTCACTGCCAGCGAAGTCACCTGGGATAACTTCATGGCCGGCTACCTTGGAGACAGCGGCGCCAAGGAAATGAAACTGGTGCCGGTCCCCTCGGACGACCCCGATAACCTGGGCCTCTTCCTCAAACCCTCCATGCTCATGGTTGCCAGCGCCAAGACCAAGTACAAGGACGCTGCTGCCCGCTTCATCGACTTCATGGTCAACGATCCCGAGGTTGGCCAGATCTTCAAGACCTCCCGCGGTGTCCCGGCGTCGAAGACCCAGCGCGACGGAACCACGTTCGAAGGTACTGACAAGCTCGTGGTGGATTACGAGAAGTCCATCGAGAAGTACCTCAAGGACGCCCCTGAGCCTCCCATCGTCGGTTTCGGCACGCTTGAAGCTTCGTTCAAGCGGGTCAGTTCCGATCTCAATTACGGCAAGTTGACCCTGGACGGCGCAGCAGATGCCTGGTTCAAGGAAGCCGAAGACCTCATCAAGCAGAACGCCTGATCAGGATGCGCCTGATTCCGGCCTTCCCAACTGACGGACTGATCTCGTGACTCAAAGCCCAACCTTGAGCAGGCGCTCGTCGTCGTCCGCTTCCCCGCAGCCGCGCAAGTCGCGGCGGCGGGGAGCGGATGCCCGCGCCGGCTACACGTTCCTGTTGCCCTGGCTGCTGGGATTCATCGCCCTGACTGTGGGTCCGATGATTTCCTCGCTGTACCTCTCCTTCACCAACTACAACCTGTTCGAAGCTCCAAAATGGATCGGCTTGGACAACTACACCACCCTCTTCCAGGATGAGCGTTTCCTGCAGTCGGTGGGAGTGACCCTGAACTACGTCATCTTCGGTACTCCACTGAAACTTGCCGCCGCATTGGCCATTGCCATGCTGCTCAACAGCAAGCGTAAGGGCCAGGGTTTCTACCGCTCGGCCTTCTACGCACCGTCATTGATTGGTGCGTCCGTGTCCATTGCCATCGTTTGGAAGGCGATGTTCGGTGACTCCGGTCCCGTGGACCAGGGCCTGTCCTTCTTCGGAATCAACCTTGGCGGCTGGGTGGGCAACCCGAACATGACCATGGGCATGATGATCCTGCTGACGGTCTGGCAGTTCGGCGCCCCGATGGTGATTTTCCTTGCCGGCCTCAAGCAGATCCCGGCCGACCTGTACGAAGCGGCGTCGATGGACGGCGCCGGCCCGGTCCGCAAGTTCCTGAACATCACTTGGCCCATGCTTTCCCCGGTGATCTTCTTCAACCTGCTGATGGAAACCATCCACGCGTTCCAGATCTTCGCTTCGGCCTACATCATCTCCAACGGTGAAGGCGGCCCCGCCGGATCCACCCTCTTCTACACCCTTTACCTGTACTTGCGCGGTTTCAGCGACTTCCGGATGGGCTACGCCTCGGCCATGGCCTGGCTCCTGGTGATCGTGGTCGGCATCATCACGCTGATCTTCTTCAAGACTTCCAAGTCCTGGGTCCACTACAGCGGTGATTCGAAATGACAACCATGGCAACACCCACCCAACCCCAACCAACCAAACCCGCCCCGGCGCCGGTGTACAACCCGAAGTCCGAGTCCGGCACGGCTAAGCGCATCAAGAGCACCATCTTCCACATCGTCGCTTTGGCGCTGGTGGCAATGGTCCTCTACCCGGCACTGTGGATGATCGCGTCCTCCTTCAAACCGAACTCCGAAATCGGCGGCGCCAACACCTCGCTGTGGTCGAACAACTTCAGCTTCGACAACTTCGCCACTGCCATGGAAGGCATCGGCGGGGTCTCCACCCTGACGTTCTTTACCAACTCCCTGATCCTGGCCGTCGGCGCCGTCGTCGGCACCGTGCTCTCAGCGTCCATCTCCGCCTACGCCTTCGCCCGGATCAACTTCCCGGGCCGTGGCCTGTTCTTCGGCATGATGATTGCCACCTTGCTCCTGCCGTTCCACGTGGTGATCATTCCGCAGTACATCGTGTTCCAGCAGCTTGGCCTGGTGGACACCTACGTGCCGCTGCTGATCGGCAAGTTTCTTGCCGCGGACGCGTTCTTCGTGTTCCTCATGGTTCAGTTCATGCGCGGCCTCCCGGCCGAACTTGACGAAGCAGCCAGGATCGACGGCGCAGGTCACGTGAGGATCTTCGGGTCCATCATGCTCCCGCTGATGAAGCCGGCCCTGATTTCCACCTCGATCTTCTCCTTCATCTGGAGCTGGAACGACTTCCTGGGCCCGCTGCTCTACCTCAACACCCCGGAGAAATACCCGCTCCCGCTGGCGTTGCGGCTCTTCGTGGACCAAACCCAGTCCTCGGACTACGGAGCCATGATCGCCATGTCCGTCCTGGCGCTCCTGCCCGTGCTGGTCTTCTTCCTGGTCTTCCAGCGCTACATCGTCGAAGGCGTCTCCACGCAGGGCCTCAAGGGCTAAGGAACCAAGAGATGAGCACCATGAACGCCACAGGCAAGTCTTCGCCGAACCCCGGGATTCCGGTTAACCGCTTTGCCCTCTTCGCCGAGACCATCCTGGCGGGAGTCATCGTGCTCCTCCTCTCCGTCCCGCTGGTGACGGCGCCGGCCGCCTATGCGGCCGGCGTCGCGCACCTGGAAAGGCACCTCAGCGGCAGGGATGATTCCCTCCGCAGCCTGTGGGGCAATTTCCGCCGCGCGCTTCCCGGCAGCTGGAAGCTGGGAATCACGACGGCGGTAGCCGCCGTCGTGATTGTCCTGAACCTGTTGCTCGCTCTGGTGGGTCAACTGCCCGGCCGGGCAGCGATCCTGCCTGCCACGTTGATTCTTGCCGCGGCAGGGGCGGTCCTGTTCCTGCGGATCGCTGCCAACTGGAGTGGCGGGGTGAACTGGGAAGGCGACGCCGGCCAGCAATCCTCCGAGGTACCCGGCCCGCAAAGGTGGGCGCTTGCTTACTCTCAGGCCAAAGCTGATTCGCTGCGGGACTGGACCGGCTCGCTCCTGTTGCTTGCCGCCGTCTTCATGGCCGTTGTCTTCGTGTGGATGCTGCAGGCACTGTTCGTGATCGTTCCCGGGACCTTGGTCCTGGCCGCTGCCGCCATCAAGATCCGTTCCAAACGCTGAGTTTGTGTACAGCTGATGCCCTTTAGGAGCTTCCTTAGGGGCATTAGCTGTACAAAAACTCCATATGAATCCGTCCCGACCCGCTGAATCGAGCAGAACACTCCGTGTCGCCGCGCCCGTTCCCACTGCGCCCCAAATCCACCGAACCGCGTGCCCGATCCACGGAAAGCTGGCATTACCCGCTCAGGCACCACAATTACCGGATCTTCGTCACGCTCTCCCTTGTGGGGAGCGGCGGGGTGTGGATGCAGCGGCTCGCCCAGGATTGGCTGGTGCTGCAACTCACGGGCAGTCCGGCTGCCGTTGGCGTCGCCGTTGCCCTCCAATTCCTTCCCATGCTGGTGGTGGGGCCCATCAGCGGCGTGCTGGTGGACCTCTTCCCCAAACGTCGTATCCTCTTGGTCTGCCAGTCCGTTGCGGTCTTGTTAGCCGCAGGTCTGGCTGTGTGGAACGCGATGGGCGGTACGGATGTGTGGATTGTCTACGCGTCCTGCATCGCCTTGGGCATCACCAGCGCGATCGATGGGCCGGCACGGCAGGTGTTCGTCAACGAGGTAGTGGGCGATGCCGGCCTGCCCGCCGCCATCGGACTCAACAGTGCAATAGGGCAATTGGGAGCAATGGCCGGCCCGGCATTGGCAGGCGTGGTCATTGCCCAAGCAGGTCCGGCAGCGGCCTTCGGAGCCAACGCCTTGATTGGCGTATCGGTCCTGGTGATGATCGCTTCCATCAGGCCGGGGGAGCTTCATCATTCGCCGGAGGGGCCTGAGCCTGGTGCCCGGCGCGGCCAAATCCTGGCGGGCTTCCGCTTCGTCCGTGCTCGTCCGCCGCTGCTGCTGACCATGCTGCTTGCGGGATTGCTGGGTGCGTTCGGCATGAACGGCCCCGTAGTCCTGGCGGCGTTCGCAGACGGAGTGTGGCACAGCGGTCCTGCGGGCTTTGGGCTCTTCAACACTGTGAGTGCATTGGGGGCACTCGCAGGCGCGTTGGTGGCCACCCGCATCAAACGCTTTGGACGGAAGGGGATCGTGGCCAGTGCCGGGCTCTTCGGGCTGACACAAGGGCTCGCTGCTTTGATGCCCACGCAGGAGTGGTTCGTGGTGATGCTCATTGTGGTGGGCTTCATGACCCTGGTGTTCCTCACCAGTGCAGCCACCGCTGTGCAGCTCGAGGCCGGTGCCAGCGTCCGCGGAAGGGTCCTGGCACTCTACTTCCCGCTGCTGCTGGGCGGTCACGCGTTGGGTGGCCTGCTGGCCGGGTGGCTCACAGAGGACTTCGGCGTCCGGACGGGCCTGGTGGTCACGGGAGCGTTGGGTATGCTGTCCGCGGCCGTGATTGGATTCCTGCTGTGGCGCTACTCGGCCCGCCGACGCACCTAGGAGCATGTCAGTCGTTTGAGCGCTTTTGTTAGAAGTGATAGCTCAAACAAACAAAAACTCCCTTGACGAGTGATGTAGCACACATCTACGCTGAGAAAGCGTTTTCTCCCGGTAGCGCACGACTCAGATAAGGACGTTTGATGTCTACTCGAGCACGTAAAAGATTCGCGGCGAAAGTCGCAGCAGCCGCGGTCGCCGTCGCCATCACCATGACCGGTTGTGGCGGCGGATCCCAGCAGGCCTCCTCGGATGGCACCGTCACCCTTCGCTTCAGCTGGTGGGGTTCGGATGTGCGGCACAAGATGACCCAAAAACTTATTGACGCTTTTGAAGCGCAGAATCCCACCATCAAAATCAAAGGCGAATACGGCGATTGGTCCGGCTATTGGGACAAACTAGCCACCCAAGTCGCCTCCCAGGACGCCCCGGACATCATTCAAATGGACGCCGCCTACCTGGGCGAGTACGCCGAAAGAGGCGCCCTGCTCGAGCTGAAAGACGTGGACCTCGCCAAGTTCGACCCAGCAGTGGCAGACGCCGGAAAGGTTGATGGTAAGCAGTACGCGGTAACCGCCGGGGTAAACGCCCAAGTGGTCCTGGCGAACCCCTCGATCCTCGCGGCCAGCGGTGTCACGTTGCCTGATGACAAGACGTGGACTTGGGACGAATACAACAAGACAGCCGCCTCCATTACCGAAGGCAGCAAGAGCGGGGTTTACGGTTCGGGTGCTGTCAGCGGTGACGCACCCATGAACCTCTGGTTCCGCCAGCACGGTAAATCCCTCTTCACCGCAGACGGCAAATTCGGCTTTGATGAGGGCGACTTGACGGGATGGTACGAATACCAGGCAGAGCTCCGTGACTCCAAGGCCGTGCCGCCCGCATCCGTGATGACGGAGGACGCCACGGCCTCCGTTGACCAGCAGGGATTGGCTACCAACAGGTTTGGACTCGCTTGGTACTGGTCCAATCAACTGAGCGCCCTCACCAAAGCTTCGGGCCAGCCGTTGGAGATCCACCGTCCACCGAGCACGGACGGTAACTCCGCCAGTGCACAGCAGTTCTACAAGTCCTCCCAGTTCTGGTCCGCGAGTTCAAGGACCAAACACCCGGTGGAGGTGCAGAAATTCATTGACTTCCTCGCCAACAATGTGGAGGCCGGTGAAATAGCGTTGGCCGATCGGGGTATCCCGGGTAACTCGGAGGTCCGGGCAGCGGTCCTTCCCAAGCTGACGCCGGAGGACGCCGCCACCGCAAAGTTCATCGACGAAATCTCCTCCGAACTGGGAGATGCCGTGCCCGTTCCCCCGGCAGGTTCCAGTTCCGCCGTCGAGGCCTTGGGTCGCTACGCCCTGGAAGTTCACTTCAACCGGTTGTCTCCCGCCGAGGCTGCCAAGAAGGCGATGGACGAAGCGAAGAGCTCGCTGAGCTAGCTCCAGATAGGTCCCGCGGGATGGCATTTGATGACAGTTCCGACGAGGAACATTGTCATTAAATGCCGTCTCGCGGACCGAAATGCCAGGATCCCGGGCCGACCTCGTGCTTGCCGCTCGGAAGGACCACCTCGGCGGCAACTCCCGCGGGAACTGTGCAGTTCAGTTCCATTCCGTCCGCCGTCCGGCGCCACGAGACGGAAACAACGCCGCGCTGTGTCGGCACGCTGCCCTCGGCATGTTCCAGCTGGCACACCGGCGGTTGAATCACGACGGCGGACGCCCCCGGAGCGGTGACGCGGACTCCGAGGAGGTACTCCAGGATCTCCCGGATGACTGATGCCGACCATGCATGAGACTGGCTGTAGTCGGTGCCCTCATCAAGCTCCCAGGCCTCCCAAGTGAAGGAGGCTCCGGCGTCGAGTTGGCGGGCCCACCCGGGCTGGCGTGGATCGGTGAGGAGATCCACAACATCGTCCATCCGCCCCTGCGACAGCAGGGCGCGGAACAGCCGGTGCACGGTCATGGGACCTTGGCGCATCCCCATCCCGGCGATCCGTTCAGCATCCTTCGCCGCGTGTTCAGCGGGAGTGATCCCCATGGACAACGGGAACGACGTCGCATGCTGTGAGGCGTTGAGGCTGGGGCGGCCATCTGAGTACAGTCCGTCCACCATGACGCCGTTCACCCTGAGGCGGGCATTGATCTGTCCAGCCAGCGATGCCGCCGCCCCACCGAACCTGGCCGCCTCCCGCTCAAGGCCAGCGGACGCGCATAGCCGGCTGACGACGTCGAGCACTGACCACGACTGGGCGTTCACCGTGGTGCGCGCCGCGCAGTCCATGTCGTAGCCGAAGCGCCCGGGAGCAGGCCAGTCCACGATGCCGTGGAGGTAGGGCCCGCCGCCGCCACCCAGATCCGTGACCAACCCGGCAGTGGGACCGTTGTCAGGGGTGTGCCGGAGGACGTATTCCGCCGTGTCCTTGAGCTGGGGCAAGAGCTCGGCCACTAAAGCGTCGTCCCCGCTGAGCCGGTGGTAGTCCTCCACCCACTCGGGCATCATGAGCGAGAAATCAGGGATGTCGCGCTTGCCGTCGCCGTTGGGATAGACCGCGTTGTAGCGCCCTCGCTCTTGTGGCGAATGCCAGTAGCGTTGCGCCGACGCCGCGAACTCGCGCAACGCCTTGGCCGTGAAGTGACGCTCAGCAAACAGGGCCATGGTGGCGTAGGAGATGTTCGCGGCGTCGCCCAGGAACTGGCCCTTCTCGCGGGTTGGTGTGTCCACGAACTGCTCCTGGACACCCAGCAAGGCCGAGTCCCGCAGAAGCGTGAAGACCCGGTTCAACGTGTGATCGGAGCTGTGGAAACTGCCCTCCGCCGGGTGATCGGCATGGATGACCGTTGCGCCGACAGCGCCGAGGTCTGCAATCTCGACACCAGGCATTTCGAGGTAGCGGAAGCCCAAGTGCACGGCTGCCTCGTAGCGCTGCGGGCCATCTACCTGGGTGTACGGAAACGACATGTCCGTGTTCTGGCTGGGTGTCTTTCCAGTATCAACGCGGCCGTCGGCCCGGACGTTGTAGCCCGCCCGGAGCACCACGGTCCGTCCAAGCTCACCACGGAGAAATTCCACCACCGGGCGCCCCGGGAGCACTGCGCCGAAGTCAGCTACCGGAGTTCCGTCATCCGCGGTGAGAATGTCGACTGCGGCTGCGTAGTTACGTGCCACGCCCGCACCGTTAGGCATCAGGAGCGGGAAGTCGGGGATTGGGTGGGTTCCAAGGGAGATCGCCGGGTGCCATTGCTGTAGTTCCGGCCAGGCTGTCGCATCGAAATGCTCGATGGGATCGCCCTCATCGTTCCGGTATCCGCTCTGCCGGTACGGACCTTCGGCCACCAGCCACCCAGGTCCCGAGCCGAACACGTCACGGGTGCCGTCGTCGTACTCCACCGTCAGCTGGGCCAGTAGGCCCGGGCGGCCGGCGGCGCGGCCCTGACCGGGACCATACCAATGCGCGACGGCGGTCACGGTGGCGGTGTCGCTGCTCTGCAGGGCTTCAGTGACGTCGGCTGCGTTGTAGAACTGCTCTCCCGGGTAGCCGAAGTTGGTTGTCTCCAAGCACGGGTTGCCGTTGATGGAGAACGCGGCGTGATGGCTCGCGGCGGCATAAAGGCGGGCGCGGACAACATTGCCCCCGGGCTTGATGGTGGTCTTCGCGAGGGTCCATTCGTCCGGCTGCCGGAGGGGAGTGGTGGTGCACCAGCCCGTGAGGGCGGCGGGCTTGGTGAAGTCTGCATCGAGGACGGTGGCCCCGCCACTCTCGACGCTGATCGACACGTACTCGGCCTGGCTGCGGGGCCCTTGGTGGAACGCGATTCCGGTGCTGCCGGCGCCAGGGACTGTGGCGTCCAGGACCATGTCACCGTCGATGGTGACTGTGATGCGTTCGCCGTCATCCGCGATGACCAGATCCTGCCAATCGTCCTCGGGAAGGGCTCCCGCACGCGAAGCCGTGGTCATCCCAAACGCCTGAGTCTCCGCCAACGGCTCAGTATGCGGTGCCGACATTGCGCCGATCTCCCACTCAGGGGCGGGGCGAAGGAGTGCTGACCGGTTCGGTTTGATCTCCAAGAGCACCCCGGATCCAGGCCCGTCGCTGCGAAGGAGTATCCCGGCAGTCCCAAGGCGCAGGCGGAACCGCGCGGTGATCACCGTGCTGCCGTTGGCTGCAACCGGCCACGGAAGATACGGCGAGCCGCTCACGCGCAGGTGGCCGCCCACCAGCTCCAGTGGCGCCCGTCCGCCGGCTTCCCGATGAATCCACTCTGCGTTCCAGCCGGCTGCGCCAGGCAGGCCTGTGCTGGCGAGACCTGTGCTGAAGCGGGCCGGCTCGCTGGGATCACCAATGTTTCCGGCCGCATCAGTGAGCTGCGCAGTCCATTGATAGTCGTTGTCCGGGGCCAGGTCCGGGCCTGTGTAGGGACGGTGGTGCTGCTGCCCCGTGACAACGGTGCCCGAGTCCCATACGTCCTTGCCGGTGTGGTCCAGCACCCTGAGGCGATATGCGGTTTGGACCATTTGCCCCGCGCTCGCGGAGGTGCCTGCATCCAGCAACCAGCCGAAAACCGGTGCGGCCGGAGCGGTCAAGCACTGCGCTGAGCCCTCCACTGTGAGGCTCGTGGCCATAAGTGGGGTTGCCGCGGTGCGCTTGCTCATCGGCCTGAAACCAGACCCTCGATCTCCGCCACATCCAGGGTTCCGTCGCTGATCCACACCGTGGTGCTCCGGGTGAGGGATTCGCTTTCCGCCACTTCCACTGCTGTGTCCCACGCCAGTGCGGAACCCACGGCGGGGTAGCCGCTGCACCGCACGAACCATGGGTCCGCAGACTCGGCAGGTGCGCCAAACACCAGGGTGCCAGGGCCGCCGTCGAACTCTCCTGTCCAAGCGAGCCACGGCGACACGGAACCATGCACGGAGGGCTCGCCTTCGGCTGTGGAGGAGAAGACGCGAGGGGAGGAATTGACAGGGAGGCGCCAGAAGAAGCCGCCGTAGCCGCTGCCGGAGGCACCATGCGAACCGGGGCTGCCCAGTGAAACATCCACGACGGCGGTAAGCCGGGTCTGGATGTCGAGTCGCCAGGTGCGCTCGTCCAGGACTGTGCGGCTCAGGGAGCGGCTTTCCTTCAGTACCAGTCCGCCGTCGGCCGCGAACCAGTTGAGGTCAAGCATCGTGTGGTCCTTTTCCCGGGAGATGCTTGCCGTTTCGATCCTCCCGTGGTCCTTCATATCCACGTACTTGCCCGCTGTTCTCCGGTAGCTGCGGCCGCCCCAGAAGTTGCTTCCATTGACGTCCTGCAGTGCAAATCCTGCGCCGAGGTGCCAGACGTGATCCGAGGGCAGGTGATCCGTGACCACTATCCCGGCCGGGGTGGTCACCGGGTGCAAGTACGGCCTGGGGGAGAGGTCCGGCTCAAGGTTGCTGCCGCTGCGGAGGACAGCGGCGGCGTTGCCGGCATCGGGAGCGTAGGCGGTGGCAGCTTCGGGGGAGAAGAGAGCCTCGGCACCTCCGGAGACCGGCCGCGCCCAGGGAAGTCCCAGCTCGGAGAACGTGGCGTGGGCGCGGGTGGCGCGTTCCAGGATGTCCTCGATGCTGGGGATCACCGCATGTGCTTGCTCGCCTGTTCCCACCCAATTCACGCATTCCGCCGGAATCAGCGCAGGTGCCTCTGCTGTCCTGATGGCTTCCAGGACACGCATGAATGCGCCAGCGTGATCGAGCGGGCTCAGCAGCGGCGTGCCTTCGGACAGGTGGTGGAGGAGGTTCTCGGTGAGGTCGTCGCGCCCGAAAGTGTGGGTGGTTTCGCCGGCTTCGGTGCGGACGGTCACGCGGTCCTCCGTGTAGTGGAAAACTGCTGTGCCTTCACTGCCGTGGAGTGTCACATATGGTTCCACGGATTCGGTGGCACAGAGGGTGAGGGCGCACGTGATGGGTAGGCCGTTGGTGGTGCGCAGACGGATCACTGACGTGTCGTCGGCTTCGATGTCGTTGGCCCGGTAGAGGTCGGTTTCCACGGTCGCGAGATCCTCGGCGGCCCGTGCTCCGGCGATGCGAAGCGCCGTGGCGATCGCGTGGGCCAGCGGGTTGGTGGCGACGCCATCCACCACATCCACGCCATCGAGGCTGCGCTTGCCTGCCCAGCGGGACCGCTTGTAATAGGCCCGGTCCCGGACCCAGCGGCCCGTAGCTGAGATCCCCTTCAAGGTGCCGATGCCCGGCAACTTTTCGGAAGCCTGCCCGCTGGCCAGCTTTTCCAGTGCTGCCAGCGCATGGGAACCGAGACTCTGGAAACCGATCTGGACACTGCGGCCAGACGTGGCCGCCGCTTCCTGGAGGCGAAGGAAGTCGCTCATGGAGGCCACCGGTGGCTTCTCCAGGTAGAGATCCGCCTCGGAAGCGAGCACGGACAGGGCCAGCGGGGCATGGGTCTGAATGGGAGTAGCCACGATGATGACATCCGGGTGGTGGTCTCCGGCCAGGAGCTCATCAAGGTTTGCGTGGACAGCTGTGCTTTCCGGCAGATCTCCGGGGGCCGGCGGATTCGGATCGGCCACCGCAATCAGGTCCACCTTGCCCGTGGCGCTGAGACGATCAAGGTTGCGGAGGTGGTGCGTGCCGAAGCCGTGGACTCCCACCAGGGCGATTTTGACCGGCGCAGTGGTGTTTTCTCCACTTACGCTGAGGCGTGTTGGACTACTGGCGGACTCTGTTGAAGCGGTGTCCATGGCTCTCCTCAAGCTGGCGCGGCAACGATGGCGCTTGACGCCGTCGTCCGGGTATTCACAAAAGTGTTCGAGCGGGTTTAGGCTACACCTCAGCAAGCGCTTTCCCGTGATCAACTGTGTTTAGTTTAGCCCGATCCCCGCCAAAATGTAACGATTCAAGATCAGCGCCGATTGAGGTTGCCATGACGTAGGATGTCCTCTGGTTGACCGTAGTAATCTCGGCCCCTCTGAACCCGCCAGTCAGACCCACCTGAACCGGAATGGACCATGCCCCTCTTTGACCTTCCCCTTGACCAGCTCCGCAACTACTCCTCCACAGCAATAGCACCAGTGGACTTCGATGACTTCTGGGACCGCACCATCGTTGAGGCGCGCGGGCTCCCGCTCAATGCTGTGTTTGAGCCCGTGGACAACTACCTCAGCGTGATCAACACCTTCGATGTCACCTTCTCCGGCTTCGGGGGAGACCGCATCAAGGGATGGCTGCATCTACCCGCGCAGCTCGGCTCCGGGGAGCATCTTCCCGTGGTGGTGGAGTACATCGGCTACTCCGGCGGGCGGGGTCTGGTGAATCAAAACACCCGTTGGGCTCAGGCAGGCTGCGCGCACTTCATCATGGACACGCGCGGGCAAGGCTACGGCGGGGTTTCCGGCGACACTCCGGATCCACATCCATCGGCCGGCGGCGTCAACTATGCGGGCCTCATGACCCGGGGCGCCGACCACCAGGACAACTATTACTTCCGCCGTGTCTACGTGGACGCCTTCCGCGCGGTGGAAGCGGCACAGAGCCATCCCGCCGTCGACCCCTCAAGAGTGGTGCTGACAGGCGTCAGCCAGGGCGGCGGCATCACCATTGCCGCTGCCGGTCTGGCCGCTGGAAGGCTCGACGGTGTCATCGCCGCACTGCCCGACGTCCCCTTCCTGCAGGACTTCCCGCGCGCCATCGACATCACCCCGCGTGGCCCGTACCCGGAGATCGCAGGACTCCTGGGCCGCCACCGTGAAAAATACGGGCCCATGCTGGCAGTTCTGAACTACTTCGACGGAGTCCACCTTGGCCGGGCAGCAACCGTGCCGGCGCTGTTCTCCGCGGCACAAATGGACGATATCTGCCCTCCGTCAACAGTGTTCGCGAGCTTCAACAATTACGGAACCGGCGTTCGGGAGCAGGGCGGGGCGCCGGAAAAGAACATCGAGGTGTACCGCTTCAACAACCACGAAGGCGGGCAGGAGCACCACTGGATCAAGCAGTTGCAGTTCCTGCGCAAACTGCTGTCATCTTGATGGACGCGATTTGCCCGTGGTCAGGAACCGCGGTTATGGTGTGGCTATGACTAAGCGTTGGTATGCGTATTTTTCGTTGGCTCTGGAGGGGCCCGCGTCTAACTGACACGCATCCAACTTTCCTTCAGAGCCAACAGGGCAGAGATTATTCTCTGCCCTTCGCCATATCCGGCGGGTTCTGAAAAGGGGCCCGCTCCGCATCCCGGAACAGGACCCAGAAATGACCAGCATCGCCGCAGCATCCACCGAATCGCTCGACGCCCCTGACGCGACTCAGCCCGCCACCTCCAACCTGCGGGTGGCCCGCTTCGAGCCGCTTCCGGCCCCGCAGGACCTCATCGCGGAGCTGCCGTTGGACGGCCGCTCAGCTGCCGTCGTCGACCGTGGCCGTGACCAGGTCCGCGCCATCATGGACGGCGTGGACGACCGCCTCCTGGTGATCGTTGGCCCGTGCTCCATTCACGATCCCAAGGCCGGCCTCGAATACGCCCGCCGCTTGGTCAGCCAGGCCGAGAAGCACAAAGAAGACCTGCTGATCGTCATGCGGACCTACTTCGAGAAGCCCCGCACCACTGTTGGCTGGAAGGGGCTCATCAACGATCCCCACTTGGACGGCAGCCACGACATCGCCGCAGGCCTCCGCGCCGCCCGCGGTTTCCTGAAGCAGGTCACAGCGTTGGGCCTGCCCACAGCCACCGAGTTCCTGGAGCCCATCAGCCCGCAGTACATGGCGGACCTCGTCTCCTGGGGTGCCATTGGCGCCCGCACCACCGAAAGCCAGATCCACCGCCAGCTCGCCTCCGGGCTGTCCATGCCCATCGGCTTCAAGAACGGCACCGACGGCGACCTCCAGGTGGCCATCGACGCTTGCGGCGCCTCTGCTGCTGAGCAGGCCTTCCTGGGAATCGACGACGACGGCCGCGCAGCTCTCGTTGCGACCTCAGGAAACCCTGACACACACGTGATCCTCCGCGGCGGACGCAAGGGTCCCAACTACTCTGCCGACGATGTTGCCGCGGCCTCCGCCAAGCTCTCCGCCAAGGGATTGAACCCGCGCCTGATCGTGGACGCCAGCCACGCCAACAGCGGCAAGAGCCACCACCGCCAGGCTGAGGTTGCCTTGGAAATCGGTGCTCAGCTCGAAGCAGGGGAGACCTCGCCGATCGCCGGCGTCATGCTGGAGAGCTTCCTCGTGGGAGGCGCGCAGAACCTGGATGTGGCTAAGCAGCTTGCGGGGGAGCGGGAGCTCGTCTACGGGCAGAGCGTCACCGATGCTTGCATGGAGTGGGACGTCACGGCCTCCGTGTTGGAGCAGCTCGCGGCGTCGGCACGGAAACGCCGGACAGTGGTTGCGGCTTAGGCCCGAATCGGTGGGCCGGGGCCCGGTACGTGGCCCGGCACGGGGGTTCCCTGCCGAACATGCCGTGCGCACGGCACTGCCAGCAGGGAACCCCCGTATTGGACAGAACCAGGCGCCGGGCTCTTTCACATTGGCCCCATCAGCCTCTAGAGTATCTAGCACATGGTTGTTTGATGGCTCAGCATCGGCACACCGTTCCACTGGGGGTGTCCTACTGTCTGAGAGCAAAGGAATATGGGAAATGTCCGCGGAGACTAACTTCTCGAATGCGCGTTTCATGACGGTGGCCGAAGTGGCCGACGTCCTGCGTGTTTCCAAAATGACCGTGTATCGCCTGGTCCACTCAGGGGAAATGCCCGCCGTGAGGTTCGGCCGTTCCTTCCGGGTCCCTGAAGAGGCTGTTGCCCAGTACCTCAAAGGTGCTGTGGTGGACGGACAATCCGAGACCGCCTGAGGCCTGCCGGGGTCCGGCCTTCGGACCGTGGTCATGGGGTGCCCCTTTGAAGCGGTACTCTGTTAAGGAACGTTTTACGTCAATGTAAGAATCTGTCAGTTGTACTGTCTGCTTCCGCGGATCGGTTCCAACAGACAGGAACTTCTAGTTTGTAAGGAACTTTCGTGGGTTCAGTTATTAAGAAGCGCCGCAAGCGTATGGCCAAGAAGAAGCACCGCAAGCTGCTTCGCAAGACTCGCCACCAGCGCCGCAATAAGAAGTAGAGATACTTCATCAAGCGTGAATGCCCGCTGCCTTTCGAGGCGGCGGGCATTTTTGCGTCCTCAACGCTCGCTCACGTCCCGCGTGCTTGGTGTGGACGCTCGCTCACCTCCCGCGTGTTTGGGCTGGACGCTCGCTCACGTCCCGCGTGCAAAACCTGACTCGACGGCGGGATCGACCCAAGCGCCCCTTAGAACTCTCTTGATCTGGCGAACTGCTGCACCAAAATCGTCAGCCAAGTCTGCCTTGTCGAAAACCAGGACTGTCCAGCCCGCAGCTTTGAACGCCTTATCCCTGCGCCGATCGCTAAGCATCTGTTCCTCCTCAAGGTGATGGCCGCCGTCGTACTGGATGGCGACCCGCCGCTTCCGGTACCCAAGGTCCGCGGACGGTGAGAACGGGTCGCTGGGATAGAGCCGCACCTGCAGTTCTGGCTCGGGAAGCCCAGCATCGAGCATCGCGAGGCGCAGCATCGACTCGGGCACTGAATCGGCCCCGATCTGCATAAGGTCAAGAGCCTCCCTGGCTCGGACGACCCCTTGCAGATTCTTGTGCCGGTCCACCATGGCGCGAAGTGCATCGAGTGTTGTGAACGGTGTTGCCCGCTCTTCAAAGTCGGGCCTCGGTACGCGAATGAGTGCGTCACCGATGCACACCAACTCCTTTAGCGGCAGCACGCGCGCCAAATCCAACCAGGTCCTTGAGCGAGTGCTGATCCAGGTGCCTCGAACCAACTCGATTTCGCCGTTCGAGACCACAAGAGTGTGCCCGGTAACTCCATTTCGGCGCACTGACGGCAGATTCCTCGGCTTACTCAGGTGCAGCTCATTTGAGTCAGATAGCCACGGAGGAAGCGGGAATCCATGGAGTTTGGCGGCGGTGACGTGGGAGATCCAAGCGCCAGTGGTAGCAGCTGACAGCGATCGGGCAGCTGCCTCAAGGTCGAATTCCCAATCTACCGGCCGGTAAATGCCCTGGCTGACACTTTCAATGCCGACGCGGTTCCAGAGTTGCGGACGAGCAAGGCCGGCGGCCCTGGCCTCCTTGAGGGTAAATGGAGCGGATGCGAGCTGAGCGGGGACGGGAATCGGCAGTTGCATACCGGCATTCTTGCCCACAATTGAGCTGAGGCGCAGAAGTTATCCACAGGTCTGGAGACGAAGCCGTTGAGGGGTGAGTGAGGGTTGGTTTCAAGCGCGTGGGGAGTGAGTGAGGGTTGGGTTCAAGCGCGCGGGGGGCGAGCGAGGGTTGGGTTCAAGCACGCGGGGGGTGAGTGAGGGTTGGGTTGAAGGGGGTGGAATGTGAGAGAGCGTTAGAGGCGCGGGCCGCGGAACTTTGAGAATCCGCGCCACAGGCCGTAGACGGCTCCGCCGACGGTCGCGGCTTTGAGCCCGAGTGTTGCGGCGCGGCGTCCGGAACGGAAATCGTAGACGGGCCAGTTATTTTCGCGGGCATGGCGGCGCAGCTTTGCGTCCGGGTTGATGACCACAGGATGCCCCACCATAGTGAGCAGAGGGATGTCGTTGGCGGAGTCGCTGTAGGCCCAGCAGTGGTCCAGATCCAGCCCCTCGCGGTCTGCCACGAGTTGGACCGCGATTGCCTTGGCGGGTCCGTGCAGGATGTCGCCCACAAGCTTTCCCGTGTACACGCCGTCGTCTACCTCGCCCACTGTCCCCAGGGCGCCGGTCAGGCCGAGCCGGGTGGAAATGACAGTGGCCACTTCGATGGGTGTGGCCGTCACGAGCCACACTTTCCTGCCAACCCGAAGGTGTTGTTCTGCCAGCGCCTTGGTTCCCGGCCAGATCCGTGACTCGATCATTTCGTCATAGACCTCTTCGCCCAAGGCTTTGATGTCTTCCACGGTGATACCCGCAGCAAGAGTCAGGGCGGAGTCGCGTACCGAATGGACGTCTTCCATGTTCTCGCCCCGCATGACGAACTTGAACTGCTTCCAGGCGAATCCAGCGGCCTGGGAAAGCGTGAACGCTTTGCGCTCATACATTTTGCGAGCCACGTGGAAGAGACTTGCACCCTTCATCAACGTATTGTCGACGTCGAAGAAAGCGGCCTCGCCAGCATACTTCCGGGCGATGTCCTTCTTGGCCGCCTCCCTCTGTGCGGCGTCCTGCTGCACCAAGGCATCTGCGACCACGGCGGCGTTCTTCTCCTCGGGCATGCCTTGAGTCTAGTCAATCACCGGGGCCGGCGTTGAAGACGTACGACGGTGTCACCCGGGGCATGGGATGTGAGTCAGTGTTGGGCCGGTACCTTTGAAACATGGCTATTCCCGACGTCGTTCTTCTCACCAAAGCTGACTGCCACCTCTGCACGGAGGCGCGTGCCGCCGTCGAGCGCGTCACAAAAAGTCTTGGCGTGCAGTGGACCGAGCAGAGGATCGACGGCGACCCCCAACTGCAGGAGCGGTTCGCAGAGGAGATTCCAGTGGTGCTGGTGGACGGCATCCAGCGCGATTTCTGGAAGATCGACGAAGAGCGGCTCACCCGGACCTTGAAGAAAGTCATGGAGGGCTGAGGGTGGAACTACCCGCAAGTAATGGCTTTTGTTGAGTCCGGCCGAGGGTCATAGAGTGGAACAACAAAGCGACGCAATGGAGAGTACCGTGACTGCGCTGGAACCGTCCCCGGAAGCAACAACCGGGGACAACGAACCTGCCACAAAGCAGATCCCGCCCGCGGCTGTGGCCCGGATGACTCTCTATTTGCGCGCACTGAACTCTCTGTTGGCCGAAGGCGTTGAACGGGTTTCCTCTGAAGCCTTGGCGGAAGCCTCGGGCGTCAGTTCATCCACGCTCCGCAAAGACCTCTCCTACGTCGGCTCCTACGGGACCCGCGGCGTCGGTTACGAAGTCCAGTATTTGAGCCGCCACATCGCGGCGGCCCTCGGCTTGACCCACGACTGGAAGGTCGCGATCGTCGGCGCCGGTAACCTCGGCAAAGCCCTTGCCCGGTACGGCGGCTTCGAGTCCCGCGGCTTCGACGTCGTAGCCATCTTCGACGCAGACCCCATGGTGATCGGCAACGAGGTGGGCTGGTTGCGGGTCAGTGACTCCGCTGAACTGGAACGGGTGCTGGAACGGACCCACACCAACATGGTGGTTCTGGCACTGCCGGCCACCGTGGCCCAAGCTGTGTGTGACCGCGTCATTGCCGCCGGGATCCGGAGCGTACTCAGCTTCGCCCCGGTGCTGCTGCAGGTCCCCCCGCACGTCAACCTCCGCAAGGTGGACATGGCAACCGAGCTCCAGATCCTCGCCTACCACGCACAACGGGCGCAGACACCGGGTCAGGCCGTTTAGCCTTCGCCGGGTCCGCGCCCGCGTGGTGTGTTGGGAATCCCTGCGTGTTTAGCGGCCGTAGGGGTTCTGGTACGTGTTGCCGAAGGGCTGCGCCTTACGGAAGTAAGGAGCCGACGCCGGCAGGTACAGCAGGACGATTCCGGCAATTCCCAGGAGCGCGGCAAGCGTGGCGAGGCTCAGCGGCACCAGCATGAAGATGGAGATTGCGGCCAGCACTGTTCCAAGGATTCGTGCCCAGTTGCGGCCCTTGCGCACATTAAGGGCAACCAGGGCGTAGAGCCCGGCCCCGATGATTCCGACAGCTACCATGATGCCCACAAAGACACCTTGAAGGTCCTCGAACCTCATGTCACCTGCACCGCTGGCTGCCATCTGGTCCTCAAACATGGCCCGCGTTGCGGGGTCGTTGATGGCTGCGATGGAAATGATGATGGAGATGAGCCAGATGGCCGCGGCGCCAACAATCAGCCAGAAAGCAATGTTGACCATTTGCGGCACGGTGGTGGGTCCGGGCTGTTGGCTCGGCCAGTTGGTGTCTTGGCCGTACTGCGGGGCCGCGGGAGGCTGGCCGTACTGGGGAGCAGAGGGGGTCTGCTGACCGTACTGGGGAGCAGCGGGGGATTGCTGGCCATACTGCGGAGCTGCGGGAGGCTGACCTTCAGGGGACATCTGGCCGTACTGCGGAGCTGCGGGCTGACCGGGAGACTGCTGTCCGTACTGGGGCGCACCGGGCTGTCCGTACTGGGGTGCCGGGGGCTGCGGTGCAGAAGGCTGGGAGCCCTTGGTTTCGGGCTGGTTGTTCTCGCCCGGGTTGGCCGGCGGGTACGGAGGGTTGCTCATGGCATTCCTTTGCTTGTTCGACTGCTTGTGCGGCCGCCGGGATCAGCAAAATGACCCTGCCCCCAGCGTGGTTCTGCTACCACCGTACCTCCCGGGTCCGACGCTGCAGGCGATCACACGCAGGTATTTCAAGCTGACCCGAAAAATCATCATGTCGGCTTACGCGTTCATGATGAAGGCCGCGGGATCCCGGAGGATTCAACCGCGGCCTTCAGACTGCATTTCCACCGACAACGCTCGACGGCGGCAGTCGCGTCAGCGTTAGACTTGGCCCTTCACTGCCTTGAACCAGAGCTGCGAATTCGGCAACCACATCAGGACAACTGCTACAGCGCTGACGAGGAAGCCGAACCAGTTGCCTCCCAGTCCCATGCCTGATCCACCGCCATTTGCTGCGCCAAAAATGGCCAGCAGCAGGGAGACGGCGGCCACGATGGTCAACGCCAGGCGTGCCCACTCCTTGCCTTCCTTCATTTTCATGGCCAGGACAACCTGCGCGGCGGCCACAGCCAAAGCGAGCAGGAGAAGGATCAGTGCGATAGCGGCAAAGGCCGGAGCGAAGGCGAATGCTGCGACGACGGCGAAGAATCCGATGAGTCCAAACAAGAGGCCCAGGAGTCCGGAGATCACCCAAATGAAGTAGGAAACCTTCAATTCCGTTGGCAGGCCCTGGGTTTTGAACATTCCCGAGAAGCCGCCCTGCGGCATGACGTCGTTGAAGTTGCGGGGACCGTCCGTGGGCATTTCGAAATGGAATCCAGGCTGCCCCGGGGCAGGCTGGCCGGGGCCGGGCGGCGGCGGCGCGGGCTGTGAATACTGGCCCGGTTGCGACGGCGGCTGGTAACCCTGCGGTGGCTGGTATCCCTGGGGCGGTTGGTAGCCCGCAGGAGGAACATTGCCGGGCTGCGGAGGCTGGGAGCCGGGCTGCTGTGGCTGTGGTGTTTCGTCTGGGGTACTCATGGCATCACTTTAGACCGCAGGTTGAAGGATGCATAGGAAATTCGGAGCTAACGCGCAGCTAAATACAGGCTTCTTACCGAACAATTGCGTAGTGACTTCTCCATATGCGAAACGGCGCCCCCACAGCGTGAGCTGTGCAGGGCGCCGTTTGCGGACGCAGGCAATGAGGATAGGGCCTGCCGTGGATCGGGCCAGCGTTGAAGGACTACGCGGCGGCCGGTGCGATGAACGCGAGCTCGAGGTTGATGACTACCTTGTCGCTGACCAGGACGCCACCGGCTTCGAGGACAGCGTTCCAGGTGAGGCCAAAGTCCTTGCGGCTGATGGTGGTTTCGCCGGAAACGCCGGCCCTGGTGTTGCCGAAGGGATCCACTGCGACACCGTTGAATTCGGTTTCGATGGAAACTTCCTTGGTCACGCCCTTGATTGTGAGATCGCCCACGAGGTCGAAGCTGTTTCCGTTGGCCTTGACGTGGCGGGATACGAAGGTGATTTCCGGGAACTTCTCTACGTCGAAGAAGTCTTCACCCTTGACGTGGCCATCGCGGTTGACGTCGCCGGAGTCGAAGCTGGCGGTCTGGATGGTGGCGGTGACCTTGGAATCGGTCAGCGTCTCGCCAACTTCCAAGGTGGCCGAGGCGTCCTTGAACTGGCCGCGGACCTTGCTGATGCCTGCGTGGCGGACGGTGAAGCCGATTTCGCTGTGGGAAGCGTCGAGGGTCCAGGTGCCGGTGGTGACGGAAGCGGGGAGAGTCATCATGGTGTTGCTCCTATATCAAGTGGTGGGTACTTCGTGCTTGCTTGGTCGAGCTCATTGCTTGAAGCGTCAACCGAGCTTCGTACCCAGTATAAACATGCATATGCATCTTTTATTCCAACTCCACGGAACATTTCGGGAAAACTTTGAGTTCTACTAGCGGTAGAAGATTTCGGATCGCCCCGCTTCTTTGAGAAACTGGTAAACATGCCCCAAGCAACTGTCCATCTGCTTCGCCATGGCGAGGTCCACAATCCCGACGCTGTCCTCTACGGCCGGCTGCCGGAATTCCACCTCTCCGAACGTGGCCGGGAGATGGCCCGGATGTTGGCGGACCACTTCACGGCCCGTGTCAGCCAGGGTGCCAAGATTGTGCACTTGGTAGCCTCGCCGCTGACCCGCGCCCATGAAACAGCCATGCCTACCTCCGAGGCGTTGAACCTGGAAATCACCACGGATCCGCGCATCATCGAAGCCGAGAACCACTTTGAGGGACTCCACCCCACCAAGAGTGAGTTTCTCAAACCAAAGCACTGGCTCTACTTCCGAAATCCCCTGCGGCCTTCTTGGGGCGAGCCCTATAAAGAGCAGGCAGCCCGCGTGCTGGCGGCGGTGGAAGACGCACGTGTGAAGGCGATCGAACTCGGTGGCGACGGTGCTGAAGCCATTCTGGTCAGCCACCAACTTCCCATTTGGTCAACCCGCTTGACCGCTGAGGGTCGCCGCCTTGCGCACGATCCCCGCAAGCGCGAATGCACGCTGACTTCCCTTACTTCCCTGACACTGGACGACGACGGCAAGATCGTGCACGTCGAATACACCGAGCCTGCTGCCGTTCTGCTCCCCGGCGCGGCGAGCACCCCGGGGGCATAGAAGCATGGACAACAATCTTTCACGCCGCGGCGTGCTGACCGCCGGTGGAGTCCTCCTGGCAGGACTGACCATGGGCCTGTCCGCATGCGCCCAGGAAGACACCCTCGCCAAGCAGGCCAAGGCCGGCGACAACAAGAACTACGTGGCAGGCGACGGCTCGGTGACGGAATTCGCGAAGGCTGACCGTGCAGCTCCCGTGGCGCTCAAGGGCACTCTGTTCAATGGCGGGACAGTCAAGCCTGAGGATCTCCAGGGCAAGGTCACGGTGCTCAACTTCTGGTTTGCCGCCTGCGCTCCGTGCCGTATCGAAGCACCCCAGCTTGAAGCCCTGCACCAGGACTTCAAGGACCAGGGCGTCCAGTTCTTCGGGGTCAACCTTCGCGACGAACAAGCCACCGCTGAGGCCTTCGACAAGACCTTCAACATCACCTACCCGAGCTTCAATGACAAGGACGGGGCGGTGCTGCTGTCCGTGTCCGGCATTGTCCCCCCAGGTGCAGTTCCCACCACCCTGGTGCTGGACAAAGAAGGAAAGGTTGCCTCCCGCGTTCTTGGCGAGATTGAGAAGAGCACCCTGAAGGCCCTCATCACCTCCGCAGTGGCCGAGTAGTACCCATGAACAGTCCTTTCGCCGAGACGATCCTCAACGGATCACTGCTGCTGGCTGTGCCGGTGGCATTGCTGGCCGGGCTGGTCTCCTTCCTTTCGCCGTGCGTGCTGCCGCTGGTCCCTGGTTACCTTGGCTACGTCACGGGACTGACCGGCGTCGACCTCCAAAAGCAGCGGCGCGGCCGCATGCTGGCCGGAATCGGGCTGTTCGTCCTTGGATTCTCGGTGATTTTTGTTCTCCTGGGAGGTGCTTTCGGCCAGCTCGGAACATTGCTGACGGGTCCGCAAAACGCCTGGATCACTCAACTGCTGGGCATCCTGGTGATCGTCATGGGCGTAGTGTTCATGGGCGGCTTCGGTTGGCTGCAGCGGGACGCGAAGATCCACGCCAAACCGCCGGCAGGCCTGTGGGGTGCGCCGCTCCTGGGACTCACGTTCGGATTGGGCTGGGCACCGTGTATTGGTCCCACGTACTCCGCGGTACAGTTGCTGAGCTTGTCCGGCGGTTCGTCGGCGGCCAAGGGAGCCCTCCTGGCGTTCGTCTACAGCCTTGGCCTTGGCATTCCGTTCCTTCTGATTGCGCTGGCTGTACGCCGGGGCATGGGAGTCATGTCCTTCTTCCGCAAGCATCGGCTGGCCATCCAGCGGATCGGCGGAGGCATCCTGATTTTGCTCGGCATCCTGATGGCCACCGGAGTGTGGGGAACCTGGGTGACCGAGTTGCAGTACTGGTTCCAAAACGATGTGAAGTTGCCAATCTGATGAGCGAGTCCGTGAAAGCCAAGAAGAAGTCACCAGCCGCTGAAAGCACCTCCTCAGAAGGCACAACAGGCGAAGGAAAACTCCAGCAGGCCAAGTCCGAGGCAGCCCTGCCCGCGCTTGGTTTCAAGGGCATGCTCCGGTGGTCCTGGACCCAACTGACCAGCATGCGTACGGCTCTGTTCCTGTTGCTCCTGCTTGCCGTTGGCGCCGTGCCTGGCTCCCTGTTCCCGCAGCGCCCCGCGAATCCGTCAGTTGTCACGCAATACATCAAGGACAATCCGTCCTACGGCGAGCTTCTCGATGCACTGCAGCTCTACGATGTTTACTCTTCGGCCTGGTTCTCGGCCATCTATATTCTGCTGTTTATCTCCTTGATCGGCTGCGTTACTCCGCGCGCCATCGCCCATTACAAGGCCATGAAGTCCCAGCCACCGCGCACCCCCAAGCGCCTTTCGCGCCTGCCGGAGTACGGCACCCTGGCCCTGCCCGCCGACGCCGGGATCCCGGCGTCGAAGGCCATCAACGATGCCGCCGGGCTGCTCAAGAAGCGCGGCTATCGCGTGGAAGTCAGGGACGTCGACGGCGCCCTGCCGTCCCTGGGTGCCGAACGCGGCTTCCTGAAGGAAGTGGGCAACCTGGTGTTCCACACCTCGTTGATCGGGGTGCTGGTGTCCGTGGCCATTGGCGGCCTGTACGGGTACAGCGGCCAGCGGATCCTGGTGGAGGGAGAAACGTTCGTCAACACCCTGGTGGGCTACGACCAATTCACTCCCGGAACCAACTTCCAGAGCAGTTCGCTCCAGCCGTACTCCATGCAGCTGGACAAGTTCGACGCCACGTTCGATCGCGGTGAGTCTCCTGGCAAGGCCGGCCAGCCCATCGACTACACCGCTGAGGTGACCACCAAGGAAACCCCTGATGCGCCGGGCAAGAAGGAAACACTGAAGGTCAACGACCCCGTTTCCCTCGGAGGAACCAGCCTTTATCTCACCGGCAACGGCTACGCTCCAATGGTCACTGTCCGCGATGGGGAGGGCAATGTCTCCTTCGAAGGGCCAGTGATTGCCAAGGTCCAGGGCGATAACTATTACTCCTCCGTGGTCATCAAGGTCCCGGACGCCAAGCCGGAACAGCTCGGCTTTGTGGGCTTCTTCCTTCCCACGGCTTTCCCTTCCGAGAACGGCGTTTCCTTCAGTGCTTCCCCGGAACTCTTCAACCCACAGCTGAGCCTGAATTCCTTCTACGGAGACCTCGGCCTGGACAAGGGTGTGCCCCAGAACGTGTTCGAACTGGACGTCAAGGATCTGAAGCCCCTCAATGCCCGAGACCTCGCGGCCGGCGGTATCACCTTGAAGCCCGGTGCGACCGTGGACCTGCCCGAAGGTAAAGGCAGCATCACGTTTGACGGCGTCAAGAAGTACATCGGCGTGGACATCCACCACAACCCCGGCCAGCTGTACGCACTGATCTTCGGTTTCCTCGCAGTCGCCGGCCTGGTCATGTCGCTCTACATCAACCGACGCCGCGTCTGGGTCCGCACCGGAACCCACGCCGACGGCCGCACCATGGTGGAGTACGGCCTGCTGGCTCGCGGTGAAGACCACCGTTTGGCCGGCGAAGCAGCAGCTCTTCGCGAAATCTTTGCCCGGGAATGGAACATCCCGGAGACGCCGGACACCGCTACAACAACAGCAGGATCTTCCTCAACCTCGAAGGAACAGTAATGCCCGTCATCAACGAAACCCTGGGTCAGTACAGCGAGCTGTTCATGCTGTTGGCCGCCGGCACGTACACCGTGGCGTTCATCGCCTTCGCCTGGGACCTGGCCAAGAGCAGCAAGATGCTCAGCGCTGTGGACCAGAAGGCCGCGGCCAGCACCACCGAGCACAAGGTGAGCGTTGCTGCAGGCCGCGTCGGAGCAGGTTTGGGAGGCGCCGACGCCGGTGGGCCGGCTGGCCGGGCGGAGCGTCCGACGTCGGGCCTCACCGTTGAGGGCGGCACCGCTGCCGGCGACATGAAGTACGCGGGCCAGCGTCGCGCACCAGCCCGGGTAGCCGTGGCGTTGACGGTTCTGGGTGTCCTTATTCACGGTGCTGGCGTGGTGACCCGTGCCTTTGGTGCAGGCCGCGTGCCGTGGGGCAACATGTACGAGTTCCTCACCACCGGTGCTTTTGTTGCCGTAGCTGTCTTCCTGGTGGTCCTCATCCGCCGCGACCTGCGCTTCCTGGGAACGTTCGTGATCGGGCTGGCCATCATCATGCTCGTGGCCGCTTCGGCCGCCTTCTGGACGCCGGTGGGGCACCTGGTTCCGGCGCTGCAGAGCTACTGGCTGATCATCCACGTTTCCATCGCAGTGCTGTCTTCTGCCCTGTTCACCCTGACGTTCGCCATGTCTGTGCTGCAGTTGCTGCAGTCGCACCGCCAGAAGAATCTTTCTGCCGGCCGCAAAGACAACCTGGGCTTCATGCGCCTGGTTCCCAACGCGCTGAGCCTCGAGAATCTCTCCTACCGGATCAACGCCATCGCCTTCATCGGCTGGACGTTCACCCTCATGTTCGGTGCGATCTGGGCAGAAAAGGCGTGGGGCCGTTTCTGGGGCTGGGACCCCAAAGAAGTTTGGACCTTCGTGATCTGGGTGGTCTACGCGGGCTACCTGCACGCCCGTGCCACCCGTGGTTGGACCGGAACACGTGCCGCGTGGTTGTCGATCGTTGGCTATGCCTGCGTCATTATCAACTTCACACTGGTCAATACCGTTTTCAACGGTCTGCATTCCTACTCGGGCCTCTAAGCCGCGGCATCGACGGTTTGACCCTCTGAGCAGGGGCTTTACCCGTCCACGCGGTGGGTGGTCTTGGGAATGACAAATCGGTGGAGCAATAATGACAAGTTGGTGTTGCACCTAAGCCTTTTGCCCGTCCGGGGCAGGTGCTAACTTGTTCAGAACCCGCTTGTGATGCAGACCGCTAGCGACGCGCCGTGACCTTCTGAGGTACTCATGAGCTATGTTCTCGCCATTGACGTCGGGACAAGTTTTACCGCCGCAGCCCTTGTTAAACCCCATCAAGGACCCGCTCCAACGCCTGAAATTCTCTCGCTGGGATTGCACGGCAGCGCCGTGCCCTCGGTGCTTTTTTATGCCGATGACGGCCGGGTCCTGGTAGGTGAAGCTGCCGAACGTCGCGGGCTTGACGACCCCCGGCGCATGGTGCGGGAGTTCAAACGCCGGATAGGTGACTCCGTCCCCCTTGCCGTAGGTGAGGGCTGGCTGGCCCCCGAGGACGTGTATGCCACCATGGCCCGGTGGGTGGTGGATAAGGCGGAAGAGCGCGAGGGCAGAGCGCCGTCGTCGATCATCATGACCCACCCCGCGGCATGGGGTCAGCACCGCACCTCACTGGTCCTGGCAGCGCTCAACGTGGCCGGTCTGCAGGAAACCACCCTGATCAGCGAGCCGGAAGCGGCAGCCCTGCACTACGCCTCACAGACACGCGTGGAGGACGGCAGCATCATTGCCGTCTACGACCTCGGCGGCGGTACGTTCGACACCGCTGTGCTCCGCAAAGCGGGAGCCGGCGACTTTGAGTTACTGGGCCGTCCCGACGGCATCGAAACCCTGGGCGGCGCCGATTTTGACGCCGCCGTCCTGCGCCACGTGATGGCTCACCTCGGCGATGGCCCGGCCATGGACCCGAGTTCTCCCGAGACCTTGGCGGCACTGTCGCGTTTGAGGCGGGAATGCCGGGAAGCCAAGGAGGCACTCTCCCTGGACAGCGAAGCCAGCGTGGCAGTATCCCTTCCCGGCACCCAGATGTCGGTGCGGCTGGTCCGTTCCGAATTCGAGGCCATGATTGAGGCCCCTGTCAGGGATACTGTGGACGCCCTGCAACGCAGCCTGAGGACCATCAACCTTCAAGCCCAAGATCTCAGTGCAGTGCTGCTCATCGGCGGGTCATCCCGGATTCCCCTCGTGGCAGAGCTGATTTCCGTGGAACTGGACCGTCCAATCGCCGTCGACGCCGATCCCAAATCGTCCATCTGCCTTGGCGCTGCTGTAGCTGGCCTGCGCTCCCACGGGGCGGACGCAGTGGATGCCGCGGCGGCCTCGGCCAGTGCCGCATCCGCCCTGGCACCCTGGTCTGAAGAAGCAACTGCGGCCGCTGTGCTGGGAAGGCCCCACGTCCCGGGCAGGGCTCCGGCATTCAGCCACCTCAAAGCCGCGTCGGTCAAACCAGGCCGGCATGCCCCGCGCACACGAGTGCGGATGGCAGCAGCGGCCGCTGCAGCCGCAGCCGCGCTGACCATCGCTACTGCCACGGCGGCCCAAAGCCCCGACGGCTCAGGACTGCTGGCCACCATGTTCGGGAATCAGGCAGCAGACGTCATGCGCGACGGCGGTGCACAAGCTGCAGCGGCCCATGGCGGTGGTGCTGGTGGCGGCGGTGCTGCAGGCGACGCGGGTTCGTCGCCGGTTGCCGGAGGGCCGGCCGCTGGACTCGAAGCGAGCGCCAAGGCCGGGGTCACGAGGGCTGGATCCAACGGAAAGGCCCCGGCCAAGCAAGGTGCAAACGCAGGTACAGGTAACGCCGGTACGGGCAGCGCGGGCGCCGGCTCCGGGACCGCTGCGGGGACGGGCGCGGGTGCAGCCGGCACCACCCCACCGGTTGCCCCGGGAACTCCCACTTCTCCGGCTTCTCAGGTTCCGGGCACTCAGACGCCGGGGACCCCAGCCACACCAACAACCCCAGCACCCGATCCCACAGGGGGTGCCGCCAGCGGACCGACTCCTCCGCCGACCACAACGCCACCGGTAACCGGGCCCACAACACCACCGGTGGACGAACCGACAACGCCGCCCACCACTCCCGCAGATCCGGTGACTCCATCCCCATCGCCTGAGCCAACCCAGCCCCAGCCCGAGCCGACGGTGGTCCAAGACCCTCCACCGGCGTCACCGGAACCAACATTGCCGCCGGAGACCACGCCGCCGGCCGCCCCTGAACCAGCGCCCTTACCAGTGGAAACCGGGCCTGTGCCGGATCCAGCGCTGCTCTCGGCGGTCTAAACCCATGACGGGACATGACCATAACCCCGGGCACGACGGCGCCGGGGCACACGATCAAGGCCTGTCCAAGAAAACCTCCGCTGCCCAAATGCGTTCCCAGCAAAAGGACCTGGTGGACGAGGCCATTGAGATGGGCCAGCCGTTGGGGGAACTGGCCCGGGAACTCGCGCGGCAAGGGTTCAAAGACCCTCGTGTTGTGGCTGAGCTCGAACGGTCTGCAGATGTTGCCTTGGAAGCTGATCCACGTTTGGCCGCAGAGCTGTATGCCGAGGCACTTTTGGCCGGGGGAGACGAGGTTCCCAGGGCCGCGAGACGCGCCCAGGCCTTAGCGGCAAAAGGTGACTTGGACGCAGCAGGAAGGACAGCGGATCGGCTCCTGGCCGTACCCGGGGCGCCGGACCTTCGCCTGGGAGTGGATGTGGCCGCCGCTGTCTGGGCGCAGCGTGGAATGCTGTCCCGGAGCGCCGATACCTACCGCTGGCTTGGACCGGACAGCATGGATGGCTCGGCCCCGCTTGCTGCGGTGGCCATGATCGGGACGGGAAGCGCCGCGGCCGCCGAAGAACTTCTGGCAGCTACTCCCGCGGGCGGTTCGCCGACGCTCCTGGCGGTTGCTTTGTCCCTGACCCAGGAGGGGCTCTGCCGGACCTTGGGACCGGCCCCGGACTTGGCACTGGCTGAGCTCATCCGTGCTTCGGACATGATGAACGCGGCAGGCACGTTCATTCCTTTGCCGGAAACCCCGGGTGCCCTGGCCGCTTTGTGCGCCCTCCACAATGGCGAGCCGGAGGTGGCGGACACAGTGCTCAAAGCTGCGCTGGCTGCAGGCCAAGGAGGCGACACCTGCCGTCCCCGGCTGTTCCTGTTAAGGGCGTGGTCCGCCATGCAGCAGGACAACGCCGACGACGCCCGCCTGGCCATCAACGAGGCCGTCAAAGCCAATCACTGGCCTCTGGCACCCCGCGATGAGTTCTTGTTGGCGGCGTTGGAAGTGGGCCTTGCCCGGCGTGGCAGCGACGTGCACGAGCTGGTGCTGGCGTGGGAGAGGGCTCGCGAAGCGATGATGCACGTGTCCGTGGATCTCTACAGCCTCCTTCCATGGGGCGAACTCATGATCACCGCAGCCCGTTTGCGGGAATCAAGGAGGGTCAGCCATTACCTTGACAGCGCCTGGGATCTGCTGTCGAGGCTGGGCAACCCACTCTTGTGGTCTGTGCCATTGCACTGGGCAGCGGTACAGGCAGCCCTGCTGAGCGAAGACCCCGCGGGGCTGGCCCCGCACGCGGCAGCACTGGTGCGCGCCTCTGAACACAGCCATCTGGCGTCCGTGCTCGCCACCGGCGGTAAGGCTTGGGTCTCCGTCCTGGCAGGCCGTTTTGAGGCGTCCGACGTCGAAACAGCGGCCCGTGGGTTGGCCGCCGTCGGGATGCCGTGGGAGGGCGCCCGCCTGGCGGGCCATGCAGCAGCGCACGCGGATGAGCGACGCGACATGGTGAAGCTGCTGGCGTGCGCCAGGGATATTCACCCCCAAGGCGCAGCACCTTCTTCCGGGGCGTTGCAGCGGCAGGAGGATGCTCGAACTACTGCCACCGCTCAACCTGTCATGGAGGACGGCGGCGGTCCAGGGGCCCATGACTCCTCTGGGCTCAGTGCGCGGGAACGCGAAGTTGGCCGGCTCATCCTGGAGGGCAAAACTTACCGGGAGATCGGTGAAGTCATCTACATCTCACCCCGCACGGCGGAGCACCATGTGGCACGCATGCGGCGACGCCTGGGAGCCGAAAACCGCTCAGAACTCCTGGTCCGCTTGAGGCTGGCGTTGGGGGAGGGGTACCCGCCTCCGTAGCGTCAACCCCCTCCACCCCCTAACGCGAAACGCCACTATCCCCTAACGGTAGGAGGAGGGTAGGGGGACCACCCCCGATGCCCCACCATGAGCCCCGGCAATAGGTTGAAGGCAAGCCCGGCAAAGGCGCCGGGCGTATCACCATCCATCACAGAATTTGAGGGAGCATTCCAATGCCTACACTCGCACAACAGCTCGTGCAGTTCCTGATGAGCCTGTTCAACGATCCTGATGCCGCTGAAGAGTTCGTAAGGGATCCCGAAGCTGCGCTTGCCGCCGCGGGCCTCCGCGACGTGTCCTCGGCCGACGTCGACGCCGTCCGCCCGGTGGTCCTCGACTACGCACCCATCAACGCCCGTTCGTCCTTCGACCGCGAATACAACACTGGCGGCAACAACGCTTCCACCGGTGGAGGCGGCGCCTGGGGTGGCCACGACGACGATGACCGCCCCAACGGCGGTGGTGGCGGCGGGCGTCCGGATCGCGACGATGACGACCACGGCCACGGTGGTGGCGGCGGGCGCCCGGATCACGACGATGACGACCACGGCCACGGTGGCGGCGGCGGTGGCTGGGGCGGCCATGACGACGATGATCACGACGGCGGTGGACACGGCGGGGGCGGCGGCCACGACGGCGGCGGACACGACGGCGGCGACTGGGATGATCACGCACATGCCGTTCAGCAGCTTGTCCACGTGGTGAACAACTACTCGTACACCACCACCATCGACGACCGCGACACGATCACCGACCAGTCAGTCAACCAGAACATCTGGGCCGACGGAGATGTCACGCAACTCTTCAACCAGGACGCCGTGGTTGCCTCGGGTGACGGCGCGGTTGCTGCCGGCGACGACGTCAGCAATGTGGGCAATACGACCACCACCACAACTACCAATAACAACCAAAACCATTCGGTGAACTACACCGAATCCGGCGACGGCGACCTTGAAGTGGGCAATACGGACATCGAGGTCAAGGATTCGTTCAACGACAATTCCGATCACTCCGTGACCAAGGATTCCTACAACACCGATGTTGATGTTGACGTGGATATTGAGGACTCCTTCAACGAGGACAGCTCCACGAATACGGACAACTCGAACAACTCGGTCAATGTCTCGGATTCGTTCAACGACAACTCGGACAACTCGGACAACTCGGACAACTCAGACAACTCGGACAACTCCGACAACTCGGTCACGGACAACTCCGTGAACGTGGCTGACTCGTTCAACGACAACTCCACCGATGTGGATGTTGACGTCGAGGACGTTCAACTCATCAACGATTCGATCGTGGTCCAGGACAACGAGCTGGAGATCGACAACTCCAAGGAAATCGACGTCGAAGACGTTCAGGTCAACTACGACTCCACGGTTATCCAGGACAACGAGCTGGACCTCGAGTACACCAATGTGGAGGACAACACCGTCATCGCGGACAACGAGCTCGACGTGGAGGTGGAGTACAACGACATCGACGACTCGATTGTGGTTGCCAAGAACGATGTGGAAATCGACTAACACCAAAAAAATCCGAGCGTCGTAACGATCAAAGACACGACGTTCACGAACACCCCAGCAGTGCCCGGCAGACGCGAGAACGTCTGCCGGGCACTTCGTGGCCTCACAGGAACAGAAGAACGAGGCGGCCGGAACAAAGGACAGACGGTGACGGAAACAGGACGCATGACCACGTTGGTTGAGCAGGGCATGGCGCTGGCAGGGGACCGGAACGACCTCCGGCGCCGACTGGAGAATACCCTCTACCGCTTGAGCGATCCCAGCGTCCGCGTGATTGTGGTGGGCGAGTTTAAGCAAGGTAAGAGCCAGCTCATCAACGCCTTGGTGAACGCACCCGTCTGCCCCGTTGATGATGACATTGCCACCTCCGTCCCTACGGTGGTACGGCAGGGGGATCCGGCGTCGGCCGTTGTCCTGGTACCCGGCCAGCACAGCAGCGCGCCGACGCCCGAAGGGGAGACCGGCGTCGGCGAAAGCGGGTTGGAACGGCAACCAGTGCAACTGGATCAACTCGCGGAGTTCGTCTCCGAGAAGGGCAACCCGGGCAATACGAAGAACATCGTGGCCGCCGAAGTCTCACTGCCGCGGAAACTGCTGGCCGGCGGACTGACAATCGTGGATTCCCCGGGTGTAGGTGGCCTGGGCTCAACACATACGCTGACCACGCTGACTGCCCTGCCATCAGCACACGCCATGGTGTTCGTCTCCGATGCTTCGCAGGAATACACCGAGCCGGAGATGCGGTTCCTGCGCCAAGCGATGCGCATCAGCCCGAACGTCCTATGCGTGTTGTCCAAGACCGACCTCTATCCGAGTTGGCGCCAGATCGCTGATTTGGATCAGAGGCATTTGGCAGGCGTCGGCCCGGATATTCCGCTGTTTCCGGTGTCCTCCGAGTTGCGACTCCATGCGGCACGGCTGCAGGATGCTGAGCTGAATGCCGAATCAGGGTTTCCGGCTCTGATAGGTCATCTGCGGAACAACATTGTGGGCGGGGCCGCCAGAATGCAACGCAGATCCGTCAGCACTGACCTCCTGTCCGTCACCGAGAACCTCAGGCTCGCTCTGCAGACGGAACTTGAAGCCCTGGAAAATCCGGCAGGCACGCCTCAGATGATCGCTGGACTGAATGCGGCGAAGGAGGACGCGGACTCGCTGCGCAAACGCTCCGCCCGTTGGCAGATAACGCTCAACGATGGCATTGGTGACCTGATCGCGGACATGGAATATGACCTCAGGGACAGGCTGCGCAGGATCCAACGCGAGGCCGAGATTGCCATTGATCAAGGTGACCCGGGACCCGCGTGGGAGCAGTTCACGCAATGGCTCGAACAAAGCACGGCAGCCGCGGTGTCGGATACCTTCGTGTGGACCAGCGAACGTTCGCAATGGTTGGCCACCCAGGTAGCGGAGCACTTCTCAGAAGAAGTGGTGGCACTCCCCGCCTTGAAGGTGGCAGATACGGGCGGCGTCCTGGACCCCGTAGCCGATATTCAGGAGATGCAAAACGGCAAGCTCGGGCCGCTGCAGAAGGTGCTGATCGGGATGCGCGGGTCCTACGGGGGTGTGCTCATGTTTGGACTCCTGACAGGCCTCTTTGGGATGGCCCTCATCAACCCGCTGTCCGTAGGGGCCGGCTTGATGCTGGGCAGGAAGGCCTACCGGGAAGACAAGGAAGCACGGCTCAAGCAACGGCAAGCAGAAGCCAAGATCCTGGTCCGGAAGCACGTGGACGATGTTGTGTTCCAGGTGGGCAAGCAGCTCAAGGACAGGCTGCGGCTGGTCCAGCGGGCCACACGGGATCACTTCACGGAAATCGCCGAGGAACACCATCGTTCCCTGACCGAATCCGTGGCGGCCGCTCAGAAAGCGGCAGCCACGTATGCCGTGGAACGCGATATGAGGATCAAAGAGATCCGGAACCAACTCACAGCAGTGGACGCGCTGGCCAAGGCCGCGCAGCAGCTGAATCAGGATCCACCCGCGGGTGCGCAGGCCAGCACCACACCAGCGGCGGTCCCGGCAGGATGATGGACCCGGGCCTCGCCGGAGCCTCGGACCTGCTCCGGAAAGCGAAGGAGATCTTCCACCACGACCCAGCGGCGCTCGCGGTGGTGGATGAGCTCGAGGTTCGGCTGGAGGGGCCTCTAAGGATTGCAGTGGCCGGCATGGTCAAAGCAGGCAAATCCACGCTTCTCAATGCGATCATCGGCGAGGAAATCGCGCCCACTGATGCCGGGGAATGCACTCGGATTGTCACGTGGTACCGCTTCGCGCATACTCCCAGGATCACGCTTCATCCCATCATCGGAGAGCCGCGGGCGCTCCCGGTCACCCGGGACGATGGCCGGTTGGTCTTCAGCCTGGGCGATGTCCGGGCCGAGGACGTGGAACGGCTGGTGGTGGACTGGCCGGCAGCGAGCCTGCGGGAGCTGACGCTGATCGATACTCCCGGAATCGCCTCTCTGTCACAGGACGTGTCAGGACGGTCCACGGAGTTCCTGCTGCCGGAAGATGCCCCCATGGCCGCCGATGCCGTCATCTATCTCATGCGCCATCTTCATGCCGCTGATGTCAGGTTCCTGGAGTCCTTCAAGGACACTGCCGTTGGTCAATCCGGGACCGTTAATGCACTGGCAGTCCTTTCCCGGGCTGATGAGATCGGGGCGGGCAGAATCGATTCCCTCATTTCCGCCGCAGTGATCGCTGACCGGTACAGCCGGGATCAGAACCTCAGGCCACTTGCCCTGGGTGTTGTTCCGGTTGCCGGCCTGCTGGCGCAAAGCTCGCGGACCATGCGCCAAACGGACTTCGAGGCCATGCAACTGTTGGCGCAGATGGACAGGAACCAGCGGGAGAGGCTGATGCTGTCGGCGGACCTCTTTGTCCGCGCCACCGAGCCCGCAGGCCTCAGCCAGGAAGCCAGGGCGTCGCTCGTGCAAAGATTCGGCTTGTTTGGCATCCGCCTGGGTGTTGCCTTGATCCGGGGTGGCATCAGCAACCCGACGGAGCTGGCCCATGAGTTGGCACGCCGTAGTGGCCTCGGTCAGTTGCTCGACAAAGTCGCCTCCTTGTTCCGAACGCGAGCGGACGCACTCAAGGCCCGTGCCGCCGTCGTGGGCCTGGAAGCCCTGCTGGGCAGTTCACCGCGAGACAAAGCGTTGCTGCTGGAAGCCAGCATGGAGAAATTTCAGGCCGGCGCGCACGAATTCCGGGAATTGAAACTCCTCGCTGCACTGCGGACCGGTGGCTTGAGCTTGAGCCCGGAGCTGTCCGCAGAAGCCGAGCAGTTGGTGGGTGGCCGTGGGAACACCCCGGCGCTGAGGCTGGGTTTGGAACCCGAAGCAAGCCCGGAGCAGATCAGCGAGGCCGCACGGCAACACCTGAGTCGTTGGCGCTTGATCGCAGAAAACCCGCTCACTGAACCGCCCGCGCTGGGCGCCTGCCGCGTAGTCCTCCGCAGTTGCGAAGGGATGCTTGCCGCTATTCCCGCGGCCCGCTAAGGGACCCGTCCCCGAGGCGACCGTTCGCTGAGCAACCAGCTGGTGGTGGACGGGAGGAACAGCAGGATCAGGCCAGCGGCGGCCAGGATGAATTGGGCAGCCAGCAGAACCGTTGTCAGGGTTCCATCGGCGCCGGGCGCCACCACGAAGTCGGCGGTGATGACGGTGACCACCGCATGCAGGAGGACCAAGGGGGCAAGCGCCCAGCGAGCCCAGATGCGGCGTTTGAAAAGGACCGCCAGGAGGACCGCTTCCATGGCCACCACCAGGGCAAGCATGGTGAGGCTTCCCAGGAACACGACGGCGGTGGCACCCTCCACTGCGGTGGCATCGCCGTCGGGAACCATGCCTCCAATGACGCCTTTCAGGCGTTCGAAGTGGGAGTCCCGGCCGAGGAAGCCTGTTGCTACAACGGCGATCCCGGCCACGAAGCTGGCCACCCACAGGGAACGTGAGAGTCGAGCGGGTGCGGGGGGCTTGACCACCGCCGCTATGGGCGGCGGTGTGGACAGCGAAATGCCTGGGCGTGGTGGTGGCGCGGTGGGTGACGCGGGCCCGCTGACTGATGGCGTGGAGGAAGGTGTCTGCCGTGATCCATCAGCTTGCTGGGCCATGTTCCCTACTTCAGCTCGTCCGTGTCATGGGGATCTGGCTCGGTGCGCTTGGCGTCGCCGGGTTTGAATCCGTTATTTTTGGCGTCGTCACTGCCATCGGCCGGCTTCTCGCCAAGAGCGCGTTCCTTGGCTTCCAGATCTGCCTTGAGCTTCTTCAGGCGATCGTCTTCAGCCTGGTTACGGCGGCGGGTTTCCAGATTGCGGAGGAATTCGGGGTCGTCATCCGGGGCGGTGGGCTGGCGGCGCACGGGTTTGGCCTGGGGCTTGTTATAGGGCCGACCGAAGATGAACCAGAGGACCGCGCCAAGCAGTGGCAGGACGATCATCACAATGATCCATGCGGTCTTGGAAATCCCGCGTGTTTGGTGGCGATCAGTACGTATGACGTCCACCAAGGCATAGACGAAGATGACCAGAACAATAACGACGCCTACAACCCGGAGCATGCACCAAGTCTAGTCGCCGTAAGCCAATCGCTGGACGCCCTCTTCCGGCTGTGATCAGAGTGCAACCATCCGGGCGGCTAAACTTGGATGGTGGCTTTCGTGAAGTATTCCCTCATCCGTCTGGTGCTGTTCGTGCCGTTGTTCGTGCTGTTCGCCTATTTGGGGGTTGGATGGGTCCTGGCTGTGGTCTTCGCCGGCCTGATCGCCTTCGCCATCAGCTACCTTTTCTTCCAGAAGCAGCGCGACGCCGCCACTGCGGCCATGCGTGAACGTTTCTCTGGCCGGGCCAAGCCGATTCGCACTGCGGGTGAGGTTGAAGACGCGGCCGCCGAGGACGGGTTGGTAGAGAAAAACCCGGACATCGCAGTTAATAACGACAAACGCCCCGGCACCGTCTAGATTCTCCGGCACAAGTTTTTTGTACAGCTAACGCCCCTAAGAAAGCTTCTTAGGGGCGTTAGCTGTACAAAAACTCGTATAAAGGGCCTAGAAGCCGCGGCTCAGGATCAGCCCCAGCGAGAACAGCAGGCTGTAACCGAGGTTGATCAGCCCGGTTTGCTTGAGTACCGGGATGAGGCTCTTGCGCTTTTTGCCGTTGACCATGAGCCAGGCCGGCATGAGGCAGGCCGGAATCAGCAGCAGGACAATCAGCATCCACGGCTTGGTGGGTGCCAGGACGATGACCAGCAGAATGGCAACGGCCAGCATCAGCACGTAGCTTTCCCGGGCATGCCGGTCTCCGAGCCGCACTGCAAGGGTCCGCTTTCCGGCGGCCGTATCCGTGGGGATATCCCTGACGTTGTTGGCCATCAGCAAGGCGCAGGCGATGAGCCCGGTTCCGATTGCACCAATGACCGCGGCGAGGCTGACCTGCCCGGCCTGCGTATAGGTGGTTCCGAGCGTGGCCACGAGTCCGAAAAACACGAAGACAAACACGTCGCCCAAGCCCATATACCCGTAGGGGTTCTTGCCGCCGGTGTAACCCCAAGCTGCCAGGACGCACCCGATGCCCACCAGGATCAGCCACCACGTCTGGGTAATGATCACCAGGATCAGACCGCAAATCATGGCGGCCCCGAACAGCGCGAACGCCGCCCATTTCACCTGCTCCGGTTTCGCCGCGCCTGAACCAACCAAGCGAAGGGGACCTACACGGTCCTCATCAGTGCCGCGGATGCCATCGGAGTAGTCGTTGGCGTAGTTAACGCCGATTTGAAGCAGGAGCGCCACGAGTGCTGCCAGGATCGCGTTCGGCAGCCGGAAAGCCTGGAGCTCGTACGCCGCTGCCGAACCGATGAGGACCGGCGCGATCGCCGCGGGCAGTGTGCGGAGCCGGGCTCCTTGAATCCATTGTGCAGCTGTCGCCACGTGTAGTACCTCGTGTATTTCGCGGTTGATCTTGAGTCAGGCTCGGGAGGAAGAACGTGTCTATTGTCCCTGATGCAGATTGGAAAGCAGGTCAATCATGGCCATGCGGTCCGGTTTTCCGTTCGGAAGCATCGGCAATTCCTTGTCGGCCAGGACTGTCTTGGGCGCCAGGACCCCCAGTGCTTCCTCGCGGCGGGCGGTGAATCCCTTCACTCCCTCGGGCGAAGGATCAGTCACGGCAACGTAGGCCGCCACGGCCTGGCCCCATTCGCGCGACGTTACGCCGGTCACGAAAGCCGCCGTGACGCCGTCGAGCTCTTCCAGCTTGCTTTGGATGTACGCGGCGGAGGCTTTGACGCCGCCGGTGATGATCACGTCGTCAGCGCGGCCCAGCACGGTGAGTTTGCCGTCGTCGGACAGTTCCCCAAGATCGCCGGTGACGTACCAACGCACGCCGTCCTCCTCGAAAAACGCAGCCTTGGAAGCGCGGGCAGCGTCAAGATAGCCCGCGGCCACGGTGTCCCCGCCCAACAGGATGCGGCCTTCAAGCTCACCCTCGCCAATGCGGACCTCGACGCCGTCCAGGGGCTCGCCGTCGTAAACGCACCCACCGCAGGTCTCGGCTGAGCCGTAGGTGGTCACCATCTTGAGGCCTTCTGCATGGGCGGTCGCAAGGAGGTCGGCAGAAGCGGGAGCGCCGCCCAGCAGGATCGCGTCAAAGCGGCGCAGCACGGCAAGGGTTTCCGGTGCGGGGGAGTCCAACAGCCGCTGCAGTTGGGTGGGCACCAGGGAGGTGAAGCGGATCTTGTCCGTGAGTTCCTCGGCCGCGGCAGTGAAGGCCTCAGGCGTGAAGCCGTTCGACTGGTCCATCACCCAAGGGCGGGTGCCCGCATAGAGCGAGCGGACCAGGACCTGCACGCCGGCCACATACTGCAGCGGGAGCGCCAGCAGCCACTGGCCTTCGCCGCGCAAAGCCACGGCAGTAGACATCGAGGAGGCCGCGAGGGCTTCAACGGTGAGGATGGTTGCCTTGGGCGTACCTGTGGAACCGGAGGTGCGGACCACCACGGCTGCTTCCTCGACGCCGGTCTCCACCGGAAGTGCCTGCGGCTCCCCGTGTTCGTCCAGGACGATTTCGACGGCGGGGCCCTCGCCGTGGAGGGCGGCCATCAGGGCTTTCAAGACGGGATCGATGTTCACAGTGGTCCTAGAAGTAGTACGGGAAGTTGGACCAGTCGGGGTCGCGTTTCTGGAGGAACGCTTCTTTGCCCTCCACGGCCTCGTCCGTCATGTACGCCAGGCGGGTGGCTTCGCCGGCGAAGACCTGCTGCCCGGCGAGGCCGTCGTCGGCCAGGTTGAAAGCGAACTTGAGCATCCGGATGGCCTGCGGGGACTGGCGGGCGATGTCCGCGGCGTACTCCAAAGCGACTTCCTCGAGGCGGTGGTGGTCCACGGCTTCGTTGACTGCGCCCATCCGGACCATGTCGTCCGCAGAGTATTCGCGTGCCAGGAAGAAGATCTCCCGGGCGGCTTTCTGGCCGATTTGGCGGGCCAGCAGCGCAGAGCCGTATCCGGCGTCGAAACTTCCCACCGTGGCGTCAGTCTGCTTGAACTTGCCGTGCTCGCGTGAGGCGATGGTGAGGTCGCTGACCACGTGCAGCGAGTGGCCGCCACCGGCCGCCCAGCCATTGACGACGGCGATGACCACCTTGGGCATGGTCCGCATGAGCCGCTGGACTTCCAGGATGTGGAGGCGGCCTGCGCGGGCGGGATCGATCGTTTCTTGGGTGTCCCCTTCTGCATAGCGGTAGCCGTCACGGCCACGGATCCGCTGGTCTCCGCCGGAGCAGAATGAGTGCCCCCCGTCTTTCTCCGAAGGCCCGTTACCCGTGAGCAGGACCGTGGCGACGTCCGGTGTCATGCGGGCGTGGTCCATGGCGCGGTAGAGCTCGTCCACGGTGCCCGGGCGGAAGGCGTTGCGCACCTCGGGGCGGTTGAAGGCGATGCGGACCGTGGGGAGGTCCTTGACTGTGCCGTCCGTTGAACGTTCAACCTGCCGGTGGTAGGTCATGTCCTTGAAGTCGTCGAAGCCGGAAACTGCGCGCCAGCGTGAGGGGTCAAAGACGTCGGAAACCTTGGCAGGGAGTTGGTTGTTCACACACCGAGTCTAGTAATGGCCTTAGCTGATGCAGAACTCGTTGCCCTCGGGGTCGGCCATGGTGTGCCATTCGTGGGGTCCCTGGTTGGCGGTCCACAGGTGTTTGGCACCGCGTGCTTCCAGCTGTTTCCGCACGTCATCCTTGTCCCGGCCGTCCAGCCGGACGTCCCAGTGCACCCGGTTTTTCACGGACTTTTCGTTGGGATCGGTTTGGAACAGGATCCGCCGGCCGGTCTTGGGGTCTGCATCCTCGGCGGGCACAATGGCGCAGCCCTCTGCCCACACCAGCTTGCCGTTGTGGGTGATGGTCTGGTCCTCGGTGGCATAACCTTGCTCGATCATGGACCGGATGAACGCCTCGTCTTGGGACTCCACCGTCCATTCGAGGGTTTCCGCCCACCAATCAGCGAGTTCGTGCGGCTTTTGGCAATCGACTACTACCTGGATGTTCAGTGTCATGCCCTCAAGCTATTCCCGACGGCGGGTGGCTGGGTAGGGCGTTGCGGTCAGCTTCCGTCCGCGTTCCCCAACTGAGTCGCATTTAAGCGCGTTTTGAGCGCTCAAAACGCGCTCTGCTGCGACCTAGTTGGGTAGGAGTTCGGGCGGGACAGCGTAGATGAGGACAACGGCCATGAGGTTCTTGGTGGCGTGGACAAAGTAGGAGAACATCAGGTTCTTGCCGGTCCACACGTAAACCGCCACCAGCACCACGGCCATCCCCAGGTACGGGGCCAACGCAGGCAGAGCGAGTCCTTCGCGGCCCACCACATGAATTGACGCGAACACCACCACGGAAATCACGCAGCAGATCCAGATGTTCAGGTGCTGAGACAACTTGCCGATCAGGAGGTGCCGGAATAGGTACTCCTCCACGAACGGACCCAGGATCACCAGCAGCGGCACCATCAACCACGCGGGCACTTGTTGCAGCATGCCTTGGATGCCCAGTTGGTTCTCAGAGCTTTGGACGCTCCCGAAGGCTGCCACCAGAAGGGCCGTAAGAATCAGCATCACCACGATGGCAAGCGGAACCATGCCCAGCGTGAACCAGGGCCGGGTCCCCAGAATCTTGAGATCGCGGCCGGCCACACGCCAGGCGGACGCCACAGCAAATATTCCGACGCCGGCATAGAAGATCGCGTTGACGGCATAGGACGCTGTGGCCGGGTTGTCGAAAAGCTGCAGCATCAGGCTGTTGAGCGTCTCACCGGCCAGGAGGAAGTACGCGGTGAAGCCCACATATACGGCAATGGCAAGGCCGTCCAAGGCAGTGAATCTGTACAAAGGTGCCTTGGTGGAAAGAGTGCCCATATGACCAGCCTATCTTTGCCGGGTGGCCCTTGCTTGGCTACACTTTTCGGTATGCCTAACTTTTCGTTTCGGCGCGCCAAAGTTGTCCGCCGTTTCGCTGCTGCCCTGACCGCCTTCGCACTTGTCCTGGGAGTCTCCGCCTGCGGTGGTGATTCCTCAGCTGGAGATGATGACAGGCCCGTGGTGCTCACAACTTTCACCGTGCTGGCAGACGTCGCCAAGAACGTTGCCGGCGACAAACTGCGCGTGGAGTCCATTACCAAGGCCGGCGCCGAGATCCACGGCTACGAGCCAACGCCGGGTGACATCAGAAAAGCCGCCCAAGCTGACCTGATCCTGGACAACGGGCTGAATCTTGAGGCGTGGTTTGCCCAGTTCGTGGAAGACCTCGATGTGCCGCACGCGGTGGTCAGCGATGGCGTGGACGTCATGCCCATTGCCGAGGACTCCTACAAGGGCAAGCCGAACCCGCACGCCTGGATGTCGCCCAAGAACGTCCAGATCTACGCCAACAACATGGCCAAGGCTTTCGCCAAGCTGGACCCGTCCCACGCGGCCGAGTTCGAAGCCAATGCGAAGGCTTACAACTCCCAGCTCCAGACCGTGCAGGATGAGATGGTCTCCAAGCTCTCCGTGTTGTCGGAGAAGCAGAGGGCGTTGGTCACCTGCGAAGGCGCCTTCTCCTACCTGGCACGCGATGCCGGCCTCAAGGAGGTCTACATCTGGGCTGTGAACGCGGAGCAACAGGCCACTCCACAGCAGATCACCCGGGCCATCGAGTTCGTCAAGGAGAACCAGGTTCCGGCGGTGTTCTGTGAATCCACAGTGTCAGACGCTCCTATGCAACAAGTGGTGGGTGCAACTGATGCCACGTTCGGAGGAGTGCTGTATGTCGATTCCCTCTCTGAAGCGGACGGCCCCGTTCCCACGTACCTGGACCTCATGCGCCATGACGCCAAGGTCATCACCACGGCACTGGCAGGAGGAACGTCATGAGCACACCCGCGATCGCTGTTGAGGACGTCACGGTTCATTACGGTGAGGTCCTTGCCCTGGACAAGGCGTCCCTCATCTTGGACCCTTCAAGGATCTGTGGATTGGTGGGCATGAACGGCTCGGGCAAGTCCACCCTTTTCAAGGTCATCATGGGCATGGTCAAACCGGATTCCGGGCGAGTGCTCATCAATGGGGAGCCTCCGGTGAAGATGCGCAAGGATGCGGGGATCGGCTACGTTCCCCAAAGCGAGGACGTTGATTGGGCTTTTCCCTTGTCCGTCCGGGACGTGGTGATGATGGGCCGCTACGGGCACCTGGGATTCACGCGCCGTCCCCGCAAGGCGGACCGGGACGCCGTCGAGCATGCTTTGGAACGCGTGGAGCTGAGCGAGTACGCCGACCGGCAGATCGGGCAGTTGTCCGGTGGGCAGAAAAAGCGGGCTTTCGTGGCCCGGGGCATTGCGCAAGGCGCCACCATGATGCTGCTGGACGAGCCGTTCGCGGGCGTGGACAAGAGGTCCGAGGCCACCATCACCAGGCTCCTCCGTGAGCTTGCGGACAACGGCGCCACCATCCTCATCTCCACCCATGACCTTCACGCGCTTCCCCAACTCTGCGATGAAGCGGTGCTGCTGATGCGCAAGGTGCTGATGCATGGAAGCCCGGACACCGTGCTCCAACCGGAAAACCTTGCCATGGCTTTCGGCCTCGACGTCATGAACAGGGGCTGAACCGTGGAATTCCTGCTGGAACCACTGTCTTACGACTTCATGGTCCGTGCCCTAGCCACCACAGCCATCGCCGCCGTGGTCTGCGCTGTCCTGAGCTGCTGGCTCGTCCTCATCGGCTGGTCCCTCATGGGCGACGCCGTCTCGCATGCGGTGCTTCCCGGCGTCGTCCTCGCGTACATCGTGGGTGCGCCGTTTGCCCTGGGTGCGCTGGTGTTCGCCCTAATCGCGGTGACGTTGATAGGGGTGGTGCGCAATACCAGCAGGGTGAAGGAAGACGCGGCGATCGGCATTGTGTTCACCTCGTTGTTCGCGCTGGGCTTGGTGCTGATCTCCGTGACTCCGAGCCAAACCGACCTGAACCACATCATCTTCGGTAACCTGCTGGGCGTCAGCATCCCGGACCTCATTCAGGTGGTGGTCCTGGGCGTGGTGGCCTTCGCGATCCTGATCCTCAAACGCCGCGACCTCACGCTCTACGCCTTTGACCCCACGCACGCCCACGCGATCGGCCTGTCACCCAAAAGGCTCGGCGCGCTGCTCCTGGGCCTTCTCGCGCTGACCTCCGTGGTTGCCCTGCAGACCGTGGGCGTGGTGCTGGTGGTGGCCATGCTGATCATCCCGGGTGCCACCGCCTACCTGCTGACGGACCGGTTCTCCCGGATGCTGGTGATCGCGCCCGTCATTTCGGTGGTGTGCTCCGTGGCAGGCATTTATCTGAGCTACTACCTGGACACGGCGTCGGGAGCCATGGTGGTCCTCACCCAAGGTGTGGTGTTCGGCGCCGTGTATTTGTTCAGCCCGCGGCAGGGACTGATCGGCACACGGCTGGCCAAGGCCCGCAGAAAGCGGGCCGTCGTCACGGCTACCGCGCGCTGACGGGGGATCGTGTCACCGCGATGTCGCCGTAGGCGTTGCGGGCGCGAATCTCCACCTTGTCCGTGCCCTCGCCCGGTCCGCTGGTGGCTTCGAGGGCATTGCGGACCCGTCCGTATTTGGTGTTGAGATCAAGCCACGCGGCAGTGCCTTCGCGCACCCCCACTGCCAGTGTGCCTGCTGCCGTTTGAACCGTGAGGCTGCCAGCGGCTACGTCACCCACGGTGATATCACCGCTGGATGTTTTGACGGTGGTGGAAAGGCCGGCGCGCTCCAGCGAGATGTCGCCATTAGCTGCGCTGACGCTCAGTTCCCCGGAAGCGTGGGCGATGTAAGTGTTGCCGTTGCCGTTCTTGACGGTGGCGACCCCGTCCAGGTGACTGATGCGGATTTTTCCTGAGCCGGTCTTTATCCGGGACCGGCCCGAGGCGCGTTCCACCGTGATGTCGCCCATGTCCGTGTGTGCCCTTAGTTCGCCGCAGTGATCGACGCGGATGTGGCCCAAGTCGGTCTTGAGGTCGGCTGCGGCGAATTCGCCTTCGCAGCGGAGGTCTCCCATGGCGGACTTCAGCTCCAGGCTGCTGCCGCTGGGAACCTCCACGGTGATCTCCACCGCGCCGCCGTCGCTGAACCAGCTGTGGCGGAACGATGGGTGAAGCCTCACCTGCAGGCGGCCGTCCGAGTAGTCCACGGTGGTCTGCTCAGCCATCCTGACGTCCACGCTTCGCTTGGCTTTGCGGGGCTGGACTGTCACTTCGGTGGTGGGGTGGTCGCGGGCCACGATCCACATATCGCCGCGGACGGAGACGTCAATCACGACGGCGATTGGCTGGGGGGTCTGGAAGGTCGCCATTAGCGCGCCCAGCCCGTGAAGTTCTGCTCGCCGGGCTCGCGGCGTGAGCTTTTTTGGGGCGAGTGGCCGCCGCGGAGCGCCTCGGCTACCGCCCGGACCAGCCAGGAGTTCACGGACAGTCCGTCCCTGTTGGCTGCCGCTTCAACTTGTTGCTTGAGCTGATCTGGAAGCCGGAGTGTGGTGCGGGAGGTGCTGGTGCCATCGAAGTCTTCCGGTGCAAGGGCGTCTTGGATGGATTGTTCGATCATTGCCTCGAAGTCCCCGCTTGGTGGATTGTTGACCACGAATTCGGGGTCTCGGCCCCGGAGCCTGACCTCCACGGAACCGGGGGCGAGCTCCAGGGTGATCTCGCTCGCGGCATCAGAGAGGGCCTCCAGGAGGACCAATCGGATGGTGGATTCGACGGCGGCGGTGAGGCGTTCACTCAGTGCGCGGGCCTCCGGGCCACCAGCTTCGGCGGCGGTTTCCAGCTGTTGCTGCACCGCAGTGATGTACTGGTTTAGCTGCATGACACCATTGTGACGCCAAGATGGTGTCATAGCAATGTTTTTCTGCGGACGTTTGCGCCATAGGTGGTGTCTTGGCTTGACGCATCCGCTTTACGTTGACAGGCTGGAGCAATGAAGTCTTGAGCGCAGCCCCTCTCAGCGGCTGCATCCCCAGTACCCATGACGGCTTTCTGCCACCCACTGCGGACTTGCGAGGATTCCTCTTGACTGACCACCTGCACCTTTCCGGCGTTTCCCATGGCTACGGGGACCGCAAGCTCCTCAACGCTGTTGACCTCGCCATCCACCATGGCGAACACGTGGCCATCGTCGGCGAAAACGGCGCCGGCAAATCCACCATGCTGCGCCTGCTGGCCGGCGTGGAGAAGCCCGACGACGGCACTGCCGGCTTGTCCGGTAACCCCGGCTACCGCGTGGGTTACCTCGCGCAAACCCACGGGTTCTCCGAGTCCCTCACCGTAGGGGACGCCATTGATGCATCGCTGGCTTCGCTGCGTTCCTTGGAGGCGCGGATCGCAGAGCTTGAGTCCGGTTTGGCTGACGCAGATTCAGAGGACCTGGAATTCTACGGAAGCCTGCAAACTGAATACCAACTCCGTGAAGGCTACGCCGCCGAATCCCGGGTGGAAGCAGCGCTGGACAAGCTGGGGCTGGGAGGCTTGGACCGGCGTCGAACCCTTGGATCTTTATCCGGCGGCGAGCAGGAACGGGTAGCGCTGGCCTGCCTTTTGGCCGACCCCGCCGAAGCCTTGCTGCTGGACGAGCCCACCAACCACCTGGATGCGAACGGCACGGCCTGGCTCGAATCGAGGCTGGCGGCGCATCGCGGCACAGTTGTGGTGGTTTCCCACGATCGTGTGCTGCTGAGGAAAGTAGCCACCACCATCATCGAAGTGGACGCTGACCGGCGGTCCGTGAACCGGTATGGGAACGGCTATGAAGGCTACCTCCGTGAGAAAGCGGCCGAGCGTGCCCGCTGGATCCAGGAATACGATCAATGGCTCGACGCCATGGCTGCTGAACGCCTCCAGGCTGCCACTGTGGCAGATGGCATGGGTTATGGCCGCAAACGCGACAACGACAAGATGGCTTTCGGATTCAAGGCCGGAACCTGGCAAAGCGCGGCCGCCAGCAAGGTCCGCAACGCCCAGGAACGGCTACGCAGGCTAGAGGACAACCCGGTGGATCGGCCACCCGTGCCGCTGAAACTGGCAGCACCGTCCCGGGTGGCGGCTGTGGCGGAGGTGGCCTCCGAAGCGGCGGTGGAAGCCTCTGGTGTGAGCGTCCCGGGACGGCTCCAATCCACGGACCTCAGGGTGGACACCGGACAAAAAGTGCTCATCACCGGCCCCAACGGCGCCGGCAAATCCACGCTGCTCTCCATCCTTGCCGGGACGCTGGAGCCGGCCACCGGGACTGTGAAGCTCAACGGCAAGGTGGGATATCTGCAGCAGGAACTCGAGGTGCCCGCCCGGCCGGGGCTGCGCTTACTCCCCGCGTTTGCCGCCGGACTGGGCGGCAACATCGATGCGCACGCCGAGGGGCTGCTGCGGCTGGGGCTGTTCCGCCCGGCCGAGTTCCACGTTCCTGTGGGAGGCCTTTCAGCCGGGCAGCAGCGCCGGCTAGCCCTCGCAAGGCTCCTCCTGGGTGGCTACGACACCATGATCGTGGACGAGCCCACCAACCATCTGGCGCCGGTGCTGGTGGAGCAGTTGGAAGCAGCGCTCGCCTCCTTTGAAGGCACGGTGGTGATCGTGAGCCACGACCGTGCGTTGGGGGAGTGGTTTGATCGCAGCGCTGCTGCCGGTGTACGCACCGCCGCAGCTGGGACGTGGGTCCGGTACGGGATGCAGGACGGCGCATTGCTGTAGTCCTCGATGTTTCAACCCCGGTGAGCTGTTTGCAAAGCGATCGTTACGCCTGGTGCTGTGGGTGGAAACACGGCATTGAGCGTCCTGTAACAACGGCAGCGCACCATGGGAAGGGAACGGCCGAAAGGACTTTGCTTTGATCATTCAGAACCTCTTCCTGCAGGGCATCTACCACTTTGAGGGCGCAGGGTTGGATAAACCCGTTCCCATCCATGCCGAGCTATCCCACTTCGTGCCCGACGGCATTATCAACCAGACCCTCTACTTCCGCGGAGGCAATTCGAGCGCGGAACTGATCACCGTGGTGCTGATGCGGGACCGCATTCCCATGCGCTATTTCCCCATCGGAGCCAAGAGCGATGTCCACATCCCGCTCAGGGTAGTGGAAGACACCGAGGGTGGATCGGTGATTGAGCTTTTCATTGTGGCGCCCGCCGGCATCAGGGGATATGTGGTGGTGGATCTGGGGATGGTGGAGCACTGATGAAGGTGGCGCGCTGATGAAGAGAAGGCTGGTGGTGATCGGCAATGGAATGGCCGGCGCGCGGGCAGTGGAAGAGATCCTCGCCAGGGGTGGTGCGGATCTTTTCGACATCACCGTGTTCGGCGACGAGTCCTACGGGAATTACCACCGGAGCAGGCTTGGGCTCGTCCTGTCCGGGGAAGAAAACGAGGCGGACATACTCCTCAACTCGCTGCACTGGTACCAAGAGAACACCATCACACTCCATGCAGGGGTCCGGGTGGAACGCATCGACAAGTTCAGCAAGCATGTCTTCGCCGCCGATGGCCGCGTGGTCCAGTACGACCATCTGATCATCGCAACCGGCAGCCGCCCGTTCCTGCCACCCATGGCCGGACTCTACACGCCCAGTGGGACCATCCGCCCCGGAGTCTTTACTTTCCGAACCCTGGACGATGCCCGCAGGATGATCCAGTTCGCCCAGCACAAGGACCATCTCCGCGCAGCAGTGATCGGCGGGGACTCGTTCGGTGCGGAAGCAGCCCGAGGCCTGCAGTCCTGCGGTCTGGAGGTGGACGTTCTTTCCGGACATCGGGTCACCGCGATCCTCGGGGCAGACCGCATCACGGGACTGAGCGTTCGCAATCAACCCGACATCGACTGCCACATGGTGGTGGTCTCCGCAGGCATCAGACCGAACGTTGACGTCGCCGTCGTGAGTGGTTTGGCAGTTGAGCGCGGAATCGTGGTGGACGACCATCTGAGGGTGATGGACGAGGAGGACATTTACGCCGTGGGCGAGTGCGTCCAGCACCGCGGCGAGGTGTACGGGACGGTGGCGCCCTTGTGGGATCAGGCTGCCGTGCTGGCCGACCACATCACGGGCTCGGATCGCGGATCGATGTACCTGGGAACCAGGGCCGTCTCCTAGCCGGGAGCAGCCCTGTCCGCAGCCCCTTGTTGCCTGCGTCACGGGCATTGGGGTTAATCCCGTAAGATAGACGGGTTGCGCGAAGCTTCGGCGTTCTGCGTTCTTTGTCACACTTCGAGCCCTCCAAAGAGGAAAAGCTCGAATTATGTGTGCCAAAGCCGCCCGTGTTCCGGCACTGGCGTAACACCTACAGCAACACCCCAACCCACAAGGAACAGCTGTGCCGCAAAGTACTCCCACAGATCTCCAGAGCTCCAAGGCCTCATCTGCAGCCTCGGACTCCAACCTCAGCGCCGAGGGATATCAGAAGACCCTGAGCCGCCGCCACGTCACCATGATCGCCATGGGTGGCGCAATCGGCGTCGGCCTGTTCATGGGCGCGGGTGGCCGTCTGGCCTCCACCGGCCCGGCCCTGATTTTCTCTTACGCCATTGCCGGCGTCATCGCTTACCTGCTGATGCGCGCCCTCGGCGAACTCATCATGTACCGCCAAACCTCCGGCTCATTCGTGAGCTACGCCGGCGAAATGTTCGGCAAGAAGGGCGCCTTCCTCTCCGGTTGGATGTACTTCATCAACTGGGCCATGACAGGCATTGCTGAGCTCATCGCGATCGGCCTGTACTTCCAGTTCTTCTTCCCCAACGTGCCCATTGAACTGTCCGCCATTGCCGCATTGGTGCTGCTGGTGGCCGTGAACCTGTTCAGCGTCAAGGCGTTCGGCGAGTTCGAATTCTGGGCATCCTGCCTGAAGGTCGCGGCAATTGTGATCTTCCTGGCTGTTGGCACGTTCATGGTTGTCACCAACGCCAAGGTAGGCGACGGAAACGCGTCTGTGGCCAACCTCTTCCACGAAGACGGCGGCATGTTCCCCAAGGGCGGCCTGGTGATGATCCTGGTCCTCAACGCCGTGATCTTCGCTTACAACGCCATCGAGCTCGTCGGTATCACCGCTGGTGAGATGGAAAACCCGGAACGCGAAGTTCCCAAGGCGATCCGCGCCGTCGTGATCCGCATTGTGGTCTTCTACGTTGGTTCGGTGACGCTGCTGGCCATGCTGCTGCCGTCAGACCAATACGTGGCCGGGACCTCGCCGTTCGTTACCGTGTTCGGCCAGATGGGCCTCGGCTGGATGGGTGACGTCATGAACATGATCGTCATCACCGCCGCGCTGTCCTCCTGCAACTCGGGCCTGTACTCGATCGGCCGCATCTTCCGCACCATGGCCAACAACGGCCACGCCCCTCAGTGGCTCACCAAAATGTCCACACGCCACGTGCCGTACGCGGCCATCCTGGCGATCGGCGGCGTGTACCTCGTAGGCATCCTCCTCAACATCTGGCTCGGTGGCTCGCACGCCTTCGACCTCGCGTTGAACACCGCGTCCATCGGCGTGATCTTCACGTGGGGCTCCATCTTCGCCAGCCAGATCGCCCTCCGAAAGAAGCGCGGCAACGTCTCCAGCCTGCCGATGCCCGGTTCGCCGTGGACCAGCTGGGTGGGCCTCATTGCCCTGCTGGCCATCACCGTGCTGATCGGATTCGATTCCATGACGGACAAGGAAACCGGCGAGGTCTTCCTGCTGGGCCTGTGGACCCTTGCCACCATCCCGTTCTTCGCACTGGTGCTGTGGCTCGGATGGCAGAAGGTCAAGAACAACGAGCCCAAGAGCGAGCTGTTCAGCTAAGGCTTCAAACGTACGACGGCGCGTGCCTCCTTCCGGGGGCACGCGCCGTTTTTGTTTCTCGGCACCGGGCGTTGTGGGGCCTGGTTTGCGTGCTATTTGGAGTGCGGGGGGCGCAGAGCGGGCCCCACAACGGGAGGGTCTCGCGTTGTGGGGCCTTCTGTGCGCGCTATCCGAACTCGCGGGCTATCCGAACTTGGGAATCAGCACGGGGGTGTTCTTTTTGTATGCCTCGTACTCGGCCTGGCCACCCCAGGTCTTGTCCGCTTTCTTTTCCAGCAAGGGGATGCCGCTGACCTTGATGAGCAGCATCGCGACGAACACGGGCGAGATCATGGCCACCCACTGCCAACCTTGGAGCACCGGCGCGGCGATGACCGCCACTCCGACCCAGAGCAGGATCTCGCCAAAGTAGTTGGGGTGCCGGGATCGTGACCACAGCCCGGTGGAGATGAACTTTCCCTTGTTGGCTGGGTCAGCTTTGAAGCGGCTCTTCTGCAGGTCTGCCACAACCTCCACACCGAAGCCCGCGGCCCAGAGCAGGAAGCCCAGCAGCGCCAACCAGTCGAGGCCCACGCGCTGTGTACTGCTGATGGCAATCCACGCTGCGGCCGCTGTGAAGACCACCCACAGTCCCTGGACCGTCCACACGTTGAGGAACCGGACGAACGACGGTTTGATCTCGTCAAAGCGGTCGTCCTTCCCTGATGCGCTGATGCGGCGGGACAGGAAGGTGCCCAGGCGCAGGGCCCACACGGCCACCAGCGCGGCCAGCAGGAGTCCGCGGGCATCGATTCCCGGGGTCAGCGCCACCAGCATCACCGTGATCGCCACATAGGTGAGCGATCCGGTGAGGTCAAAGAATTTCTCTGTTTGCGCCTTGAAGGACGGGATGAAGACGAGCCATTGAATGATGAAAGCGGCCACCACTGCCCACGCGAAAATCGGGAAGCCGCCAAGCGTTGCGCCATGGTGGCTGCCTGCAAGCGCGATGAGCACAGCCAGAACCACTACTACTGGAAGAGCGATGAGGCCCTTCCTGTCCGTATCCTTCATGATTTACCTCTGTTTGATGTTCAAATTAATTTGATTACTATATAACCATGCAAAATGTTGAAAAGGCCATTGGAGTGCCGGGCGGCCCGGCTTCCGTGACCTTGCAGGCCCTCTTCGGTCTGGCCAATGAGACGGAGCGCGGGGTGGCCAGAGCGCTGGGACTCAATCTCACCGACTACCGGGCCCTCACCGTCCTCTCGGAGTCAGGCCCCGTCACGGTAGGGGCCTTGGCCGTAAAGCTCAGCGCGACCGCTGCCACCACCACGGCCATAGTCGGTCGGCTGGAAATGCATGGCTTCGTGGAACGCTCCCGCAGCACGGAAGACAGGCGCCAGGTGCGCGTCAACGTCACCGAGGCTGCTTCCGGGAAGGTCAAAGAGCTGATGCAACCCCTTGTTGCCACCGCCGCTGCCCAGCTGGATGCGCTGGAACCGGCCCAGCAGCTGGTCATCACGGACTTCCTCGGCTCCGTAGTGAACCTCATGGAGGACCACTTGCGGTCACTATCGGCAGAGGGTGCCCGTTGAGAGAGTTCACCTCCCCGCCGCTGGTGGAGCCCACACTGCACCGCAACGCCACGGATCTGCTGATGCAACGGGTGCGCAGCAATCCGGACCACGCCGCCTTTGAGGTCAGAACCCCTGGCGGCGCCGTCACTGATCCGTGGCGTGAGGTCAGCACTGCAGACTTCGCCCTTGAGGTCCGCGCCTTGGCCAAGGGCTTCATCGCTGCCGGGATTCAGCCGGGCGAGTCCCTGGCCATCATGTCTCCCACCCGGTACGAGTGGGCCTTGACGGATATGGCGGCCTGGTTCGCCGGCGCCGTCGTGGTTCCTGTTTATGAAACTTCCGCGGCACCGCAGGTGACAGCGATACTTGCCGACGCCGACGTCCGGCTCGCCGTCGGTGGCAGCGCCGAACACGCGGTGTTGCTGGAACAAGGCTTCGCGGGGGCCGGGTTGACGGCGTTGGGGATCTGGACCCTCGATGCCCGGCCCGGCGCCGACCTCGCCGATTTGGTGGAAAGAGGCGCCCGGATTCCGGATAGTGCCGTGGAGGAGCGCCGTCTGCTGGCCACCCTCGATTCTGTAGCCACCATCGTCTACACCTCCGGAACAACAGCCGCTCCCAAAGGTGCCCTAATCACGCACGGCAATTTCGTGGGACAGGTACTGAACGTGGCGGCTGCCTACACGGAGGTTGTCCGTGAAGGCGGCAACACCATCATCTTCCTGCCTATGGCGCATGTGCTGGCCCGCGGGCTGCAGTTGATCTGCCTGGCGAACGGCATGAGGATCGCGCACCTGTCCGATCCCCGTGACGTGGTTCCGGCCCTGGGCGCCTTGAAACCCACGTTCCTTGTTGTGGTGCCGCGCGTGCTGCAGAAGATCCAGGCGTCTGCCGCTGCCACCGCAACGCAGAAGCGCTTGGGACGTGTGTGGGCTTGGGCGCAACGCACGGCTGTTGAGTGGGGCCGGTTTGCCGAAGCGCACGACGCCGACCCTACCGTCCGTGCCTCCGCCGGCCTCCGCATCCGGCGGGCTCTCTTCGACCGCCTTTTCTATTCGCGGCTGCGGCAGTTGGTGGGTGGCAAGCTGGACTACTTGCTCTCCGGTGCAGGTGCCCTTGACGCCGAGCTGTCCCTCTTCTTCCGAGGATTGGGGCTGCCCGTCATCGAAGGATACGGGCTCACGGAAACCACGGCACCGCTGACGGGCAACCTTCCCGGGGCCATCAATTCCGGGTCAGTAGGGGTCCCCATGCCCGGGACGAGCGTGCGGATCTCGGACCAGGGCGAAGTCCTTGCCCGGGGTGTGGGCGTTTTTGCGGGTTACCGCAGGCCAGTGGATAACGCGGAAGCCTTCGTGGAGGGGTATTTCCGAACCGGAGACCTTGGCGAGTTGGACCACTTGGGCCGGCTCACCCTGAACGGGCGGATCAAGGACGTCATTGTCACCGCGGGTGGAAAGACCATCTCACCGGCCATCTGGGAAGGCTATGTGGAAGGTGATCCGCTGGTGGCCCATGCCGTGATGGTGGGGGAGGGCAAGCCTTATCTGGGCGGCCTGGTCCTGCTGGATCCCGAGTCGCTGGCTGCCTGGGCTGAACGCGAAGGCATTGCCGATCTCAAGGGAATCCGCATCCCGGAGGACGGCGGTGCAGTCCAAATCGACGATGCCCGGCTTCTCGCAGTCATTGGGCAAGCGGTCAGTGCTGCCAACGCCAAAATCGCCCGTTCCGAGCAAGTGCGCCGGTTCGTCTTGTTGCTGACCGACCTCAGTGAGGCCAACGGATTCGTGACCCCCACCATGAAGCTCAAGCGCAGTGCCTTCACCAGCCGCGCCAGCCACATTGTGGAAAGCCTCTACAGCCAGCCACGGAGCCAGCCGTGAAGCGGTGGCTGCTCGCCTATGCCCTGACGGCAGTGATCTTCGCCGCGATCGACGTCGCCTGGATCATCACTGTGGCGCAGCGGCAGTACCAGAGCCAGATCGGCCACCTCCTGGCCGCCAGTCCAAATCCGCTCGGAGCCGTAGTGTTCTATCTCATCTTCGTCGCCGGGATAGTGCACTACGGAGTCCGGCCGGGCCAGTTGCGGGCCTCCATGCGGCAGCGGATTGTTGCCGGTGCATTCTTCGGCTTCTTCGCGTACTCCACCTGGGCGCTGACGGCGCTCGCCGTGCTCAAGGATTTCCCGGTCATGATCGCCGTGACCGACATCGCCTGGGGTGCAGGAGTCTGCGCGTTGGTCACGTGGCTCGCTGTTGCCGCCCTCCGCAAAATTCGCCTGGGTGGCACTGCCGCCTAGGCCTGGTGTTGTTGGGACTGTCAGTGCCCGGGTCTAGGCTCGATGTATGGAACACACCACCACCTTGACGCATCACGTCAACGCACGCCCTGAGAAGGATTGGGCCGTCACGGCCCTCAGTATGGACCTCGCCGAGATCGCTGCCAAAGCGGAATCGCTCTGATGGCGGCTGCGAAGGTTGCCGCGCCCAAGATTTCGCCGGTGCGCCTGAATGAACTGCGCGACGACGACGCCCCGGACTTCCAGCGTGGCGAACGGTACGACGGCGTCAGGCTCACCCGTGTTTCTGCCGACGGAGAGGAACTGAGCGGCGCCGATTTCATTGAATGCGAGCTGAACGGGGTCTCCTTCAATGAGGCTCAGCTGCGGGGGGCAACGTTCCGCGAGTGCATCTTCTCCGAGCCGTATGCCCCGGTCTTCATGGCTGCGCGGACTTCCTGGCAGGACGTGGAGATCACCAATCCACGGTGGGGGTCGGCCGAACTCTATGAGGGAAACTGGCGCTCTGTCCGAATCGACGGCGGCAAGCTGGACTACGTGAACCTGCGTGGCTCCAAGCTCATGGATCTTCAGATTTCCGATTGCATCATCAATGAGCTTGATCTTGGCGGCTGCACGGGTACGCGGTTGGCCTTGAAGAACTGCACCATCGGCACGCTGGATGTCACGGGTGCCAAGCTGAAGGACGTGGACCTGCGGACCTCGGAGTTCCGTGGAATCAACGGATTGGCCGGGCTCGCGGGAGTGGTGATCGATGACTATCAGCTGAGCCTCATGGCACCGCTGCTGGCCGGGCATTTGGGAATTCGAGTGCTCTGATCCGGGCCGGGGCCGGTCTCTGCTGATCCGTAACCGAGGACTTCAACTGTTGACCGGCTCCCCGGGCCGTGTAATCTTTATAGAACGAACGGTCGGTATATTATTCCAGGCCGGTCCCTTTCACTTCGCGAAGGATGTTCTCATGGTCGAGGCTTTTCTTGTTGGCGGCGCACGAACGCCTGTAGGTCGCTACGGTGGGGCACTGTCCTCCGTTCGCCCGGACGATCTCGCAGCGCTGGTGGTCCGGGAAGCGGTGGCGCGTGCCGGCGTCGATCCTGACTCCATTGATGAGGTGATCCTCGGCAATGCCAACGGCGCGGGCGAGGAGAACCGGAATGTGGCCCGCATGGCCACCCTCCTTGCAGGACTTCCCCTCCACATTCCAGGCATCACGGTGAACCGCCTGTGCGCCTCGGGCCTCAGCGCGATCATCATGGCCAGCCACATGATCAAGTCCGGAGCGGCGGACATCGTAGTAGCTGGCGGTGTCGAGTCCATGAGCCGTGCCCCGTGGGTGCAGGAGAAACCCACCACGGCGTTCGCCAAGCCAGGCCAAATTTTCGATACCTCCATCGGCTGGCGCTTCGCCAATCCGCTGTTCACCAAGGGTGAGCTCTCCCGCGACGGCAAGATGACCTACTCCATGCCTGAAACGGCGGAGGAAGTGGGCCGCGTGGACAACATCTCCCGTGAGGACGCTGACGCCTTCGCCGTCCGCTCCCACGAACTCGCGCTGGCCGCCATTGCCGGCGGTCGCTTCAAGGATGAGATTGTTCCCGTCACCGTGAAGACCCGGAAGGCGGAGACCGTGGTGGACACGGATGAAGGACCCCGCGAAGGCACCACCATGGACGTCCTGGCCAAGTTGCGGCCCGTCGTCCCGGGTGGCTCCGTGGTGACGGCTGGCAACTCGTCCACCCTGAACGACGGCGCATCCGCCATCATCGTCGCTTCCGAAGCCGCCATCAAGAAGTTCGGCCTGACGCCCCGGGCCCGCATCATCGACGGCGCGTCGGCAGGTTGTGAACCCGAAATCATGGGCATCGGCCCCGTCCCGGCCACACAAAAGGTCTTGGCGCGTTCCGGCCTCACCGTAGATCAACTGGGCGCCGTTGAACTCAACGAAGCTTTTGCCACGCAGTCACTTGCCACCATGCGGCGTCTGGGGCTGAACCCGGACATCGTCAACAACGACGGCGGTGCCATCAGTTTGGGGCACCCGCTCGGTTCCAGCGGCTCCCGCATTGCCATCACGCTGCTGGGCCGCATGGAACGCGAACTCGCCTCCTCCTCCGGACCAAAGCTTGGATTGGCCACCATGTGCATCGGCGTTGGACAGGGCACCGCGATGCTGCTGGAGGGCGTGTAATGGCACTGAATCCCCAAGACTTCACCACCCTCCTGATCGAGGAACGCGAGGACCGCCTCACTGTTTTGCTGAACCGTCCCGAGGTCCGTAACGCGATCGACCAGAAGATGGTGGATGAGCTCCACCTGGTCTGCGGTGAGCTTGAGCGAAACCCTAAAGTGCTGATCATGGCCGGAACTGAGGGCGTTTTTGCCTCGGGTGCGGACATTGGACAGCTACGCGAACGCCGCCGGGACGACGCCTTGCAGGGGATCAACTCCACCATCTTTGTGCGCATCGCCAAGTTGCCCATGCCGGTTATTGCAGCTTTGGATGGGTATTGCCTGGGCGGGGGAGCAGAGCTCGCCTACGCTGCCGACTTCCGTATTGGTACCCCAAGCGTCCGGATCGGCAACCCCGAGACCGGGCTGGGAATCCTCGCCGCCGCCGGGGCAAGTTGGCGGCTGAAAGAGCTCGTGGGTGAGCCGAAAGCCAAGGAGATTCTCCTGGCCGGCGCAGTGCTCCGTGCCGAGGAAGCCCTGCGCATCAGCCTCATCACTGAAATCCACGAGGCCCCCGAACTGATGGATGCAGCACACAAATTGGCGGACCGAATTGCGCGTCAGGACCCTCTGGCCGTGCGGATCACCAAATCCGTGTTCCATGCTCCGGCTGAGGCCCACCCGCTGATCGACACCCTCGCGCAGGGAATCCTCTTCGAATCCCAAGCCAAGTTTGATCGCATGCAGGCGTTCCTGGACAAGAAATCGGCCAAAGCCTCGCAAGACACAGCCGCGCCCACCGCGGCCTCATCAACAACTGCAGACTCGCAAGACAGGACCCAGAAATGACAGAAGCTCCCGCGATCCCGCACGTTGTTGGAGTCCTTGGCGGTGGCCGGATGGGTGCCGGCATTGCGCACGCCTTCCTTACCAAGGGCGCCACGGTGATCGTGGTGGAACGCGACCACGAGGCAGCAGCGGGGGCGCAAGGTCGCGTTGCCGAGGCCGTCACCAAGTCCGCTGCCCGCGGCACCCTGAACGAAACCCCCGAAGAGGTGATGTCCCGCTTCAGCACGTCCACGGACTACGAATCGTTCATCCACTGCGGGCTCGTGGTGGAAGCTGTGCCAGAGGATTACGATCTCAAGGTCACCGCCCTGAAGGCTGTGGAGGACCACCTGTCCGCGGATGCTTACCTGGCCTCGAATACGTCCTCGTTGTCCGTGACCGGACTGGCCAACCACCTTCGCCGTCCGGCCAATTTCGTGGGCCTGCACTTCTTCAACCCGGTGCCTGCGTCCACCCTCATTGAGGTGGTGCTGGCCAAGGAAACGTCTCCCGAACTCGCTGAAGCGGCGAAAAGCTGGACTGAGGCACTCGGCAAGACCGCCGTCGTCGTCAATGACGCTCCCGGCTTCGCGTCCTCAAGGCTTGGTGTTGCAATCGCCCTTGAGGCGATGCGCATGGTGGAGGAAGGCGTGGCATCGGCGGAGGACATCGATGCCGCCATGGTTCTGGGATACAAGCACCCCACCGGCCCGCTGAAGACCACGGATATTGTTGGTCTGGACGTCCGGCTGGGCATTGCTGAGTACCTGCATTCCACGCTGGGGGACCGTTTCGCTCCGCCGCAGATCCTGCGGGACAAAGTGGCCCGCGGGGAGCTCGGCCGGAAGACGGGCAAGGGTTTTTTCGACTGGAACGACTAATGCCCGGTGCCGGTTAGGCTAACCGGGTGACTTCTATTGAACCCATCACCCTGACCGGCCAGTTCGTAACCCTGGAACCGTTGAGCCAGGAACACCATGACGGCTTGGTTGATGCAGCCCGCGACGGCGATCTCTGGAAGCTTTGGTACACGTCCGTCCCCACGCCTGAGGGAATGGCCGCTGAGATAGATCGTCGTCTGGGCCTGCAGTCAGCAGGGTCCATGTTGCCCTTTGCGACGCGCTCCAACGTCACCGGCAAGCTCATTGGCATGACCACGTATATGAACATCGATCACCAGACGCCTCGCTTGGAGATCGGATCCACGTGGAATGCTGCGTCGGCGCACGGCACGGGGACCAACCCGGATTCGAAGCTGCTGCTCCTGCGTCACGCCTTCGAAACCCTGGGCTGCCCCGCCGTGGAATTCCGCACGCACTGGATGAACCAGCAGTCCCGTGAGGCGATCGACAGGCTCGGCGCCAAACAGGACGGCGTCCTGCGAAGCCATTCCCGCAGCCTGGACGGCGCCCTCCGCGACACCGTGGTGTTCTCCATCCTGGAGCACGAATGGCCGGCCGTCCGCAACGGTTTGGAATTCCGGCTGGCCAACTACGGCGCATAGCCCGCCTCGCCCCCAATCGAGGGGCTAGCTCTCGGCTGTAAAGACCCGCCATAGCCTCGAGATCTAACCCCTCGGCGGGGTTGGTGGGAATGTGCTTAGCTGGCTCCTATGGACGGGACTTCTTCAACTCACCGGGGCGTCCGCTGGGACGGCGCCGTCAACGCGTGGCGAATCGCCGGGGATGTTTACCGCATGGGTCGCCACGAATGGGTTACCGAAGCCGGGTGGCAGCAAATGTACGACGACGGCGTCCGCACCGTGATCGATCTCCGCGCCTCGCGCGAGCGGCGGCAACGCGACACCGATCCTGAGGTGCCGGACGAGGCGAAGGCACGCATCGACGTCGTACATTGCCCAACGGAAGATCCTGACCATGGTGATTTCAGCAAGCTTTTCGGCCCGTACCTCAAGGATCCCGCCCAGTATGGGGACTACCTTGAGCTGTTCGCTGAGAAGATCGCGGCCGTCTTCAAGGCCATCGCTGCGTCACCGGGCAAAGTGGTGGTTCATTGCTCCGCGGGCAGGGACCGCAGTGGGGTCATCGCGGTGATGCTGCAGCGATTGGCTGGTGCCGGCGATGAGGAGATCGTGCACGGATATGAACTGGCTGCGCGGGGGATCAATGAGCGGCATCGTACCCATGGGGCGCCGCACGCCCACGATCCCTACCTGTCCGACGACGAGCTCGAGGCGATGCTGAAGACGCGGAGGGAGAGCCTGCAGGCCTTCCTCGTGTCACTGGACGCGGCCGGGTTCCTGGCGGCCAACGGCGTCTCGGATTCGGAGCTGGCCGCCGTGCAGGCCAAGCTTGGCGCGTGTAACGCGGACTGAAGCCGAAAATTCCTGCTGTACTCCGCAGGGCATTCATGTACCCTGTATATATTACCGAACGGCCGGTCAGTAATGTTGGCTCCAGTCAGCAGGGACCGTGCCGATTTCACGTGCCTTGGAAGGACCCGTCGACGATGACCACTACAGCAGTCGCCCCGGAAACCACAGCCGTTGCAACCGTTCCCAGCTACGTCCAGGATGCCTGGTGGACGCCGGCAGCCGACGCGAGGAAAGTCCCGGTCCGTGATGCGAGCACCGGAGAAATTCTGGCCAACGTCAGCACCGACGGCCTGGACCTTGCCGCCGTCGTGGACTTCGGGCGCACCACCGGCCAAACGGAACTTGGGAAGCTGACGTTCCACCAGCGCGCGCTCAAGCTCAAAGAGCTGGCCATGTACCTCAACGGGCGTCGCAACGAGCTCTACGAGTCCTCATCGCAGAGCGGCGCCACCAAGATCGACAACATGATCGACATCGACGGCGGCATCGGCGTGCTCTTCACGTTCGGCTCCAAAGGCCGCCGTGAACTGCCCAACTCGCAGGTTGTGGTGGACGGTCCCATGGAAACGCTGTCCAAGGATGGATCGTTCGTAGCTGAGCACATCTACACCCGCATACCCGGCGTCGCGGTCCAGATCAACGCGTTCAACTTCCCGGTCTGGGGCATGCTGGAGAAGTTCGCTCCCGCGTTCCTGGCCGGCGTCCCCACCATTGTGAAGCCCGCGACGCCCACAGGTTACGTTGCGGCCGCAGCGGTGAAGGCAATCGTCGAGTCGGGCATTCTGCCCGCTGGCTCGCTCCAGCTGATTTCCGGCTCCGCCCGCACCATCCTGGATGAGCTTGATTACCGCGACCTCGTGTCGTTTACGGGGTCGGCATCCACTGCCAACTCCCTGAAGGGCCACCAGAACGTGGTCCAGGGCGGCGTCCGTTTTACCTCCGAAACCGACTCCCTCAACGCTGCAATCCTCGGACCCGACGCCGTTCCGGGCACCCCCGAGTTTGACGCCTTCATCAAGGCGGTAGTCACCGAGATGACCGTCAAAGCCGGACAGAAGTGCACGGCCATCCGCCGCGTCATCGTCCCGCAGTCGCTGACCTCCGAGGTTGCCGCCGCCGTCGGCACCCGCATCAACGAGCGCGTCGTGGTCGGCGATCCCCGGGCCGAGGGCGTCACCATGGGCGCCCTGGCATCGCTGGAACAGCTCGCGGATGTACGCGCCGCCGTTCAATCCATGCTCGACGCCGGCGGTGAGCTTGCGTACGGATCTCTCGACACGCCGTCGGTCACCTCCGTTGGCGGCGCCGTGGGCGTAGTGGAAGACGGCGCGTTCATGTCCCCGGTCCTCCTGAGCTGGGCAGACGCCGAAGCCGAAGAAGTTCACTCGCTGGAGGCGTTCGGGCCGGTTTCCTCAGTGATCGGGTACTCGGACCTGTCCGATGCCATCCGCTTGGCGGCCCGTGGCTCTGGCTCGTTGGTGGCATCAGTCTGCACCAACGATCCTGCTGTTGCACAGGAGCTGGTGCTCGGCATCGCTGCTCACCACGGGCGCGTCCACATGCTGAACCGTGAAGACGCCCGCTCCTCCACAGGCCACGGCTCCCCGGTCCCGCACCTGGTTCACGGCGGTCCCGGCCGTGCAGGCGGCGGTGAGGAATTGGGCGGTATCCGCTCGGTCATGCACCACATGCAGCGCACAGCAATCCAAGGTTCGCCGAACATGCTGACCGCCGTTACTGGTCTTTGGCACACCGGTGCGGACAGAAACTTCACCGTGGAGACCGAGGGCGAGCACCCCTTCCGGAAGCACTTGTCCACGTTGCGGATCGGTGATGCCGTGCGTTCGGAACTCCGCGAGGTCAAGCTTGAGGACATCACCGCTTTCGCGAACTCCACCGGAGACACGTTCTACGCCCACACTAACCAGGAAGCTGCCGAAGCCAACCCGTTCTTCCCCGGCATCGTGGCCCACGGCTACCTGCTGCTGAGCTGGGCTGCCGGACTCTTTGTGGAGCCCGCACCGGGCCCCGTGCTGGCCAACTACGGCTTGGAGAACCTGCGCTTCATCACCCCTGTTGCGGCCGGAGATTCCATCCGGGTCACGCTGACAGCCAAGAAGATCACGCCGCGTGAGACTGACGAATACGGCGAGGTGGCCTGGGACGCCGTGCTGACCAACCAGAACGACGAAATCGTGGCTACCTACGACGTCCTGACCCTCGTGGAGAAGTAACCCTCTCTCACGTCCCACGGGCTTGAGCGATTCGCTCTCTCACATCCCTCGGGTTTGAACGCGATCCTCTCTCACTACGACGAAACGCCTTTCCACAGTATGTGGGAAGGCGTTTCGTCTTGTGCGGGAATACATGCCTGCATCAACCGTTGAGGGGACGTTTACAAAGGGCCCGCTCGACGGCGGTACCTCACGTTGCCGCCCCACGTCACCGTGGGGAGATGGGAATGGTTCCGCTCAAGCCCTAGGGAGGTGAGAGAGGGTCAGGCGGCCGTGTGGAGGCCGTCGAAGGCCATGGTGATGACGTCGTCGGCGAGCTTCTCCGGGGACAGTGAGCCGCCTGGTTTGTACCACTCCACAATCGAGTTGATGGTGCCGAACAGCAGACGGGTGACGGTGCGAGGATCGATGTCCTGGCGCAGGGACCCGTCTTCCCGGGCAGCGGCAATCAGCTCGGCCACCTTGTGGTCGAAGGCGCGCCGACGTTCCAGAGCATCGCGCTCGATCTCCGTATTGCCCCTCAAACGCAGGAGCAGGGTCACGAACGGCAGCCGGTCCACCAGCACCGCAATGGTCTGCCTCAGCACGAACTCAAGCCGCGCGTCGGCGGGTCCGGACGTAGCCGCGGGCTCCTCGAGGATGGCCTCAAGGCCACCCAACGCGTGGTCCAGGGCGAGCTTCAGCAGATCGCCCTTGGACGGCACATGGTGGTAAATGGCTGACTTCGAGATCCCGAGGTTCTCGGCCAGGATGCCCATGGACGTTGCATCGTACCCGTGGCGGTTGAAGACGTCGACGGCGATGCGGAGCACCGACTGCTGGTCATAACCGGGCCGTCCGCGCTTGGTGGTGGTCTCAGTAGGCATGCTGGCATTTTCTCACGATCTCAGTGGTGGACGGCGCTCAGCCCTTGGGTCGCATGTCGTAGATCCGGCGAAGCTTGCCGTTGGACCGTTCGAGGGAACCGGGCTCCACGACGTCGACTACGCAAGATGACCCGACGTGAATCTTGATCTGCTCGCGCAAGGTGTGCGCCGCCGTCGTGCCTGCCTCGGTGGGGACGTTCTCGCGGCGCTCGATCTTCACGGTCAGCGAATCCATGCGTTTGCCCTCGGGGCGGGTGATTTCCAGCTGGAAGTGCGGGCTGAGTTCGGGGATGCGGAGGGCGATTTCCTCGATCTGCGACGGGAAGAGGTTTACGCCGCGCAGGATGATCATGTCGTCGCTGCGGCCGGTAATGCGGCCCATGCGGCGGTGCGCGGGGCGAGCTGTGCCGGGCAGCAGGCGGGTGAGGTCCTTGGTGCGGTAGCGGATGATCGGGAGCGCTTCCTTGGTGAGGGACGTGAAGACGAGTTCGCCGGGTTCGCCGTCGGCCAGGACCGTGGAGTGATCGAACGGATCGATGATTTCAGGGCGGAAGTGGTCCTCCCAGATGTGGCAGCCATCCTGCGTTTCAACGGCTTCGCCGGCAACGCCGGGACCCATGACTTCGGAGAGTCCGTAGATGTCCGAGGCCTTGATGTTCATGGTGGTTTCGAGTTCGTGGCGCATTTCTTCAGTCCACGGCTCGGCGCCCAGGACCGCGTACTTGAGCGAGGTGGACCTGGGGTCGATGCCTTGGTGAGCCATGGCGTCGGCGATGGTCAGCAGGTAGGTGGGCGTGGCCAGGATGGCGTCCGGCTTGAAGTCCTGGATGAGCTGGATCTGGCGTTCGGTTTGGCCGCCGGAGATGGGGATGACGGTGCAGCCGAGGGCTTCAGCACCTGCGTGTGCGCCGAGGCCGCCGGTGAACAGGCCGTAGCCATAGGCATTGTGGACCTTCATGCCGGGGCGGACGCCGGAGGCGCGGAAGGAGCGTGCCACCAGGGTTGCCCAGTTGGCGAGGTCGTTCTTGGTGTACCCCACCACGGTGGGGCGGCCGGTGGTGCCGGAGCTCGCGTGAACGCGTGCCACCTGATCCTGCGGGACGGCGAACATGCCGAACGGGTACTCCAGGCGGAGGTCTTCCTTGGTGGTGTACGGGAATTTGCCGAGGTCGCTGAGTTCCTTCAGGTCCGTGGGGTGCACGCCGGCTTCATCGAACTTCCGCTTGTACAACGGCACGCGATCGTAGGCGTAGGCCACGGTGTGCTGGAGGCGCGTGAGTTGCAGTGCCTCCAGTTCGTCGCGGGAGATGGTCTCTTCACGGTCCAGCACGGGGGCAGTTGCCTCGGAGGAGGAAGCTGCGGGTGCTGCCACGGTGTTCTGGGTCATGGGTTTCCTACTTCTTGGAGATGGTGCGGCTGCGGCCACGGAACTCAGCGATGAGCTCCCCGCTTGCGGGATCAAAAGCTGTGGGATCAAAAACTGCGGGGTCGGAAGTGGCGGGATCGGATTCGGCGTCTGCATTCTGGGGAGCCGCATAAATCTGAATGTCGTAAAGGCCGCTTCGGCCGGTGCTTGCGCGGCGGTTTGCGACGGCGGTGATCACCTGGCCCTGGAACGCCGGCTTGATGAAGTTGATGTCGACGCCGGACGCCACCGTGATGTTGGCGGCTTGCTGGGGCGTGGGGTTGGCCGGGTTGCAGGCCAGAGCGAATGCTGTGTCACCGAAGGCGAAAATCATTCCGCCGTGGGCCATGCCGAATCCGTTGAGCATTTCCTGGCGGAGATGCATGCGGATGGTGGCGTGGCCGTCGTCGAGCTTGAGGACCTCAATGCCCATCCATTCGGACGCGTAGTCGTTCGTCAGGATGTGGTGCTGTGCACCGGAGAGGGTTGTTTCAACCATGCGTCATTGCCTCCAGCTTTATTTACCGAATGTTCATTAGGTAATCCCAGATCGCGCCACGTGTCAAGACTGGGCCATGATTCGCCCTCACCTAGTAGCCTCGGAAGCATGCCCGAAATTGAGCTTCCCATCACCACCGATCGACTCATCCTGCGGCGCTTCGAGGCCGGGGACCTTGAAAGGTTCCATGGATACCAGTCCCTTCCCGAAACAGCCCGGTTCCTTTTGCGCAACGAGCTGACCAGGACCAAGTCCATGGAGGTCCTGGGCCGGTACGCGAACTTCGAGTTCAAGCAGGAAGGGGACTGGGTGTGCCTGGCCATTGAGCGCAAGGACCACCCCGGTCTGATGGGCGAGGTAGTGCTGAAGTGGCTGGAGGGGACCGGTCAGGGCGAGTTGGGCTGGATACTGCATCCGGAGGCGCGCGGCCACGGCATTGCCACCGAAGCCGCCGAGGCAGTGATGAAACTTGCCTTCGAAAAACTGGCCTTCCACCGCATCGACGCCAAACTGGACGCACTTAACGCCGGTTCTGCAGGCGTTTGCAAGCGTCTTGGCATGCGGCTCGAAGCAACCCTGGTGGACAACTGGCACTACAAGGGTCAGTGGGCCACCGAGAATATCTACGCGATGTTGGACTCGGAGTGGCGCACACGGCACCACCCATGGACGCGGACCATCAAGTGACGGGCCAGGTCTTGTGGTGCTTCAGTTGTTCGGTCAGCTGCGCCTCGGGCAGCGGGCGGCTGAAGTAGTACCCCTGGCCGCTGGTGCAACCAATGCTCAGCAGGTAGTCGGCTTGCTCTGCGCTTTCGATTCCCTCCCACACCGCGGCCAATCCACAGGCGCGGATCAGCTGCAGGACAGCAGCCAGAAGGGCCGGTTGGGCGGGGTCGCTGCCCAAGGCGGAAAGCAACGTGCGGTCCACCTTGACCGTGTCCACGGGCAGCTGGCGCAGGTAACTGATGGAGGAGTAGCCCGTGCCGAAGTCGTCAATTTCCAAGCCCACTCCAAGGCGCCTGAGACTGTTGAGCGTATAGCGATCCAGGTCGTTGCCTTGGATGACTGCGCTTTCGGTCAGCTCCAGGACCAGGAGCGACGGATCCAGATCGGCTGAAGTCAAGGCCTCGCGAACGTCTTCAATGAATTCCAGCCGCTGCAGGTCCGCTGCTGAAACGTTGATGCGCATACTGAAGCTGTGGCCCGCCGTCAGGGGGTCGTTGCGCCATTGTTTCAACTGCTCGACGGCGGTGCGGAGCACCCAGCCGCCCAGATCGGAGATCATTCCCGTTTCCTCGGCGATGGGGATGAACTCGTCCGGCATGATGATCCCGCGGGTGGGGTGGTTCCACCGGACCAGGGCTTCAACGCCTTCAATCCCGCGGGTGTCCAGCCTGATGATGGGCTGGTAGTAGAGCACCAGCTGGGAACCGGCGATCGCCTCTTTGAGTTCACCCACCATCTGATTACGCATTTGCCGGGCCAGCAGCATGTCAGGTTCAAACACCTTGAGCTTGCCGCGCCCGTCCGCCTTGGACTCGTACATGGCGATGTCCGCTTCCATCATGAGCTCTTCCGCCCGCTGGCCGGGATCTGCCATGCGGAGGCCCATGCTGACCCCGCATCGGAGATGTTGGCCCTCAATTTCCATGACCTCCACCACGGCGGCGAGGATTCGGCTGCCGATGGCGCTGGCCTCGGCGGGAGCCACTCCCGGAAGCAGGACAGCGAACTCGTCGCCGCCCATGCGGGCCACCATGTCCTGTTCGCGCACCGCGCCGCTGATGCGGGTGGCCACTGTTTCCAGGACTTTGTCACCGATGGTGTGCCCGAGGGAATCGTTGATGGCTTTGAAGCCGTCCATATCCAGCAGGAGGATCGCCGGCCGTTTGTTTCCTTTCACGCCGTTCGCTTGGGCCTCGCCCAGTGCGGTGGCGAAAGCGGAGCGGTTGCTCAGGCCTGTCAGGGGATCGGTCATTGCCATGTGCTGCATGGCTAAGTGGGCCGCATTGAGCTGTTGTGTGCGGGCCTGTACCCGCTGCTCCAACTCTTCGTAGACGATCTGCAGATCTTCGGCCAGGAGGTTGGTGCCCATGATCACGGCGTCAATCTCATCGCGCGCCTCGGAGACAGGGATTCTGGTGTTCAGGTCGCCAGCGGCAAGCCTGACGATGCCCTCCAGGAGCAGCCCCAGGCGGGGGTCGTTCGCGGAATACGATTCTGCGTCAGACATGCTCACCCCCCGTGCGGCCCGCCCCGGCGCCCGAGACTCTGCCGATGATACTCGCGAACGGCTGCGCTGCGCTCCGGCAAAGCCGCCTGTTCGAAAAGTTTTGCTGCTTCTTCGAAAGCAACAAGGCCTTCATCAATTCGTTGGGATGCCAGCAAAGTCCGCCCAAAAAGGAAATGCGCTTCGGCGGATGTTTGGGTGGCCAGAATGGAGGAGCGGGCGCACAGCGGTTCCAGGATCGCCAAGGCTTCCTGCATATCACCGGCGAGGTAATTCCAATGGGCACGTACCAAGGACATTTCCAGATGATCCCGCTCTGATCCGCCCACAATGTCCGTTGCGAGTTCTGCTCTCTCAATGCAGCGAAGGGTGGCCGCGTCGCCGAGTTTCGCCTGCAGGCGCATTTCAGCTGAGGCGCGGTTGAAGCGTGCCCACAAATCCACATCCTTTGACGGGGAAAGCCTTTCTGCGGCCAGATCGTGGTACCGGCTCCCATCGGCTACCCGGTCAGCCAGGAAAGCAACGTTGCCAATCACCCAGTACCCCTTGCCCGCGGTGTCTTCATCGACGTCATCGGTAATCAATGTCTCCAGAACAAGACATTCCCGCCATGCATCATCCAGCAGCCGGCTCTCCGCCAGTGCTGCGATGAGGGCGCGTTGGGCCAGGACCTGGACGTAGAGAAGATCGGAGTCCGTAGCGGCGAGTTTTGCCGCGTCGGACGCCATGGCTGCGGCTTCGGCCAGCCGCCCGAGGCCTTGGAGCCCAATGGCCACCATTGTTCCTGCCTTGGCGCCGAGCTCGGGGGAGGAGGCGGTAAGACTGTGATCATTCAGGGCGATGGCAACTGCCAGGTATTCTTCGATGCTTCCTTGATCGCGGAGGCATTCCGCCTGCAGGTAACGCATGTTCCACCAGGCAGGTTCGTCGCCGGCATCGCGGGCCAGCTCAGCTGCCTCGGCAGCCAGCCGGAAGGCCTCGTCAAAGTCCCGCGCTTTCCATTTGGCGCGTGCAGTGAGTCCGGCAACAAGGTGGGGGGCCAGGTGGGGACTTTGCATATGCCCATTATCCATGTCATTGCGGAAGAAAAGCTCGTATAGTTTGCCCCGTGACTTTATTCAAGTCACGGTCAACAAATTCGCATCAGTACGAAAGGGCACAGCGGATGAAAAAATTTGCGGCAACCCTGCTCATGGCGGCGGTTCTGGCAGTAACCGGATTCGCTGCCCCGGCCAATGCCGAGCCTACGCAAGACAGCACGGCAATTGGCTGGTGGCCGAACAGCACCACCACAGGTAAGACGAACACCACCAGCATCGGTTGGTGGCCGAACTAAACATTGGGGGAGCGCCTCTCAAGGCCTCATGAGCTAAATTGATGCCCCGGGCTGCTGCCCGGGGCATCAGTTTTGTTTCGTTGGATGTCGATCATTAGTGACCGCAGAACAAATCTTTGGAGCCTTGCTTTGACACCGCTGTCATAGCCGCAGGCCTCACTTAACTACCCACCAGCCCGCTGCCGAGTACTTTACGGTCCGCCCACCGGCAACTCCACCGACACCGTGGTTCCGGACCCCAAGATGGAGTCGAAGACCATGCGCCCCATGTGGCGGCTGATGATGTCGTTGGCGATTGCCAGACCCAGCCCGCTGCCGGGCACTGCCGCTGAGGTGGCATTGGAGGCACGGTAGAACCGGGTCAGGATGTGCGGGAGATCGTGCTCAGGGATACCCAGGCCGTTGTCCGCAATCCGGACGAGCGCTGCGGGGCCGCCGTCCTGGGCGGCTGACAAGGCGCTGGTGATGCCGACGCGGCCGCCTTCGGGAGTGAACTTGATGGCGTTGGCCACGATGTTCGTGAACACCTGTTCCAGCTTTGCTTCGTCTGCCGTGACCTCTATGTCCTCGGCGGCCTCCGTGAAGGATACGGAGACGTGCCGGGACTCTGCCAGTGGCCGGAGCGTTGCCACCACCACTTGGAGGAGTTTGTCGATGTCCACCGGCTTAAGGTCCAGGTTGCTGCCGTCCTGCATGGAGACAGTGAGCATGTCCTCAATGAGCCTGCGCAGGCGGTCCGAGTTCCGGGCAATGACTTCCAACATTTTCCTGATGCCGTCGGGGACCGGCCCCCCGGAGCCGTCCTGGATCATGTCCAGGTAGGCAGTAATGGAGGTCAAAGGCGTTCGCAGCTCGTGGTTTACGGTGGCCAGGAAGTCCGTCTTGGCCTTATCCAGTTGCCGTAGTTGGTGCAGGACGCGCTGTTGGGCGCTGATGAGGTGGCCTTGGATGAGCCCGTGGGCCACGTTCCCGGCAACGTGCTGCATCAAGGCGATCTCCGGGCGGGTCCAGTCGTGCCGCTCCTGCACAGTGGACAAGAGGATGATTCCCATGGCGGAAGCGCCTTCGCCAACGGGGAGCAACACGGTGGATACAGCTTGGAGCTCGCCGGACCATTCCCTCAGTGCCTTGGCGATCTTTGAGTCGGGGTCTTCCCGGTGGTCCGCCACGGCAAGGACGTCAGCGTCGGCCCACAGCCTGTTGGCGGTCTCAGAGATGATGTTCTCGCTTTCGCCCAACCTGGCGGGCAGCAGCGGAAGGCCGGGACGGTTCCATTGCGCACGGATGCTGGGGACCCGTTCATCGCGGAAAGTAGCGAACCACACGTGGTCCACGCCCAGGGCCACACCAAAACCCTGGACCACGTGCTCTGCGATCAACTGCGGATCATTGGTCCGCCGGATTGCCGATGAGACGTTTCGGAGGCTTTCCCGCAGTGCTTCGATCTCGCCACGGGAGCGCGCACGTTCCCGTGCACGTCCAATCAGGGTTTGAACCCGGTGGACAAGTTCCCCGGGACGCACCGGGGTGATGACGTAGTCGGCTACGCGCCAGGACTCCACGTCTTCCAGGTCCACGGAGTCCTGCTCATCAAGGAGCAACAGCACAGGAACTCCGGGGCTGCCCAGTGCGTGAGCGAGGGAATTCTCAGCAACCACCACGGAGGGGCGTTGTTGCTGAAGATGGAGGGTCATGGAGGCGGTGTCCGTGGCAGGAAATACCTGGAAGCCCGCGGCCTCAAGCGCGGACGTAGTGGCCGCTAAACGGTCATGGTCTGAGTCCGCCACGACAGCCGGATGCGAGGCATGCTGTTCCCCGGCAACGGTCTGGTCCACTGAGCCCCTTCCGTTCCAACGTTTGTCCGCAGTGATTCAGGATTTGGCAACACCCTATCAGCGGCATCGGGGCCAGCGGCCGCCCTTGTGGAAATGTGCTTTCTGAGTCGTGGGACACACCTTTACATTGGCTCCGGGATTCGACAGCCTTGGGGGAGTGAGCGCGGGGATCCATCCTGGTTTTTCCCGCAGCTGTTTTGAATGTTCGAGGAGAATTGTGGACCACCCAGCTACACCGCAAGACCACCAAGAGGTGACGTTCGAGTTGGAACTCGAAGAGCCAGGGATCCTGCGCCTGACGTGGCCGCGCGGTGCCCGGATCAAGGAATCGGATGCGCAAAGTGCCATGGACAAGGTTAACGAACTCTGCGGAACGGACAGGCACCCCATGATTGTTGACATGGCAACCACGGACGATGTCACCAGAGGCGCCCGGTCAGTCTTTGCCAAACCATGTCAGGCTTCCCGGATCGCCCTCTGGGGTTCGTCCCCGGTGGACAGGGTCATTGCCAATTTCTTCCTGGGGATCATGAAGCCGCCATGCCCCACCAAATTCTTCACCTCCGAAACAGAAGCGTTGGAGTGGTTGGTGGAGGCGTAGCGCCCCATATATTTGGAGGATGTTCTCCGCGCTCAGAAAGTACCTGCTGATACCCAGGCTCATCAGGCTTTCCTCGGCCGCGCCCAAAGATCCGCGCACGGCCTGGGACCAATATTGGGGCAATGTCCGTTCAACCGGTGCCACCGGCGATGTCTTGTGGGATTCGGGAAGCGCTCACGAGCTCAACGGCTACCTTCCTCGCCTGTTGCAGCTGGACCCCACCATCCCCATAGTGGACGTTGGGTGCGGTAACGGCAGTTTCACCCGGCTCCTGGCACAACACTTCCCGCTCGCGCTGGGGCTCGACTACTCCTCCCACGCAGTGGACCGCGCCCGGCAGGAGGCCTCGGGGATAACGACGGCGGCATTCGCAGTGTGCGATATGACAGCGCCTGATGCTGCGCAAACCGTGGAACAGGCGCTCGAGGCTGCAGGCTGGACAGGGAACGCGAACGTGTTCATCCGCGGTGTCCTGCACGTATTGGACCGCAGCGACCAGGCCGCTTTGGCCGCGAACCTGCTGCCCGTCGTCGGGACCCGCGGTGGCGTTTTCCTGGCCGAGACCAACTTCCCGGGCACTCCCGTGGACTACGTCAGCCACCTCGGAGCCACCCGAAAATCCATTCCCGCGCCGCTCGAGGGAGCAATCCGCGGACTGCCCATGCCCGGCCGTTTCGGTGCCGCGCAACGGGCCAAAGCCTTCCCGACGGCGGACTGGAACCTCGTGGAGGAAGGCTCAGCGAGCATCGAGACACGCCCGTTGAGCAATCCCTCGTCTCCGGATCTCATCCCGGGCTACTACGCACTCCTCCGGGCCCGCTGACCCATCTGAGTCGCAGATCAGGCCGTTCTCAGGGCTGAAAACGGCCTGATCTGCGACTTAGATGGGTTCGGGGTGCCTACTTGAGCCCGGCGCCAGGGAGCAGTTCGGTGGCCCCCAGGGAATCTGCGATGAACGCGTAGTCCCAGGCCCGCTCGCGCCACTGCACGTACCGGCCGGACGCACCGCCATGGCCGCCATCCATTTCGATCTTCATGACGATCGGCTCGGAACCTGTGGATGCGGAACGCAGCGCCTGCACCCATTTGGCCGGCTCAACGTACAGCACCCTGGTGTCATTGAACGACGTCACAGCGGCGATCTTGGGGTAGGGCGCAGCCTTCACATTCTCGTAAGGAGTGTAGGACTTCATGTAGGCGTACGCCTCGGGGTCGGTGATGGGGTTGCCCCATTCCTCCCATTCCAAGGCGGACAGCGGAAGCTCAGGGTCCAGGATGGTGGTCAGGGCATCCACGAACGGCACCTGAGCCACCACGGCAGCGTACTTTTCCGGGGCCATGTTTGCCACCGCGCCCATGAGCAGGCCACCAGCGGATCCACCCATGGCAGCTACACGCGAAGGGTCCACCCATCCCGAACCTGCCAGCCAGTCGGTGGCTGCAATGAAATCCGTGAAAGTGTTCTTCTTGGTGAACTTCTTGCCGTCCTCGTACCACGTGCGCCCAAGTTCACCGCCGCCGCGGATGTGGGCAATCACCATGACGATTCCGCGGTCCAAGAGGGACAAGCGGGCCACGCCAAAGCCCGGATCCATGCTCATTTCGTAGGAGCCGTACCCGTAAACCAGCCCCGCGGCAGTGCCGTCCTGCGGGACCGAAGCGTGACGCAGCACGGACAACGGGACTCGGGTGCCGTCGTCGGCCGTTGCCCATTCGCGGGTGGCGACGTAGTCCGTTGCCGAGTAGCCGCCCAACACCGGGCTTTCCTTGCGAAGCAGCAACTCGCCACGGGGCTGCTGTGATGTTGGCAGGACGAAGTCATAGACGCGTGACGGCGTGAAGTACGAGGTATACCCCATGCGGATCACCGGGGCTTCGTAATCAGAGCCGGAAACGCCTGCGGTGTAGAGCTCATCATCGAAGGCCGGCTCCACGGGTGCCCCTTGAGCAGCTGTGCCCAAACCGGTCAGCGGGAGTACCTGCACGCGCTCAATGGTGTCCTTGCGGACGGACAACACCAAATGCGTGGACGTCACTCCTGCGCCGTTGACGCGAACGTCCCGGGAATGCCCGACGACGGTGCGCCAGTCCTGCTCGTCCAGCGGTTTGGTGAGCTCTGCCGGGTCCACCAGGCTGACCATCGAGTTGATGGCGTCCTTGTTGTGAGTGAGGAGCAGCGTTTCCTTGCCATCAAGCAGGAAAGGCTCGGCCTCGTAGAGAACGTGATGGTCGCGGGAAATCACGGTGCTGAGGCCGGCGTCGTAGTCGTCGAACCGGAGCAGCCGTGTTTCACTGAACTCGGAGCAGCCAATGCTCAGCACCAGGTGGCGGCGGTCGGAGGAGAGATCGAAGCCGAGCCACATGGCGACGTCGTCTTCCTGATAGATCACTTCATCCTCAACTACAGGCGTGCCCAGAAGGTGGGCCTTCACCTGATAGGGCCGCCACGAATCGTCCACCACCGTGTAGAAAAGCCTGGTGCCGTCCGGGGAGAAAGCCACTCCGTAGAAAATGTCCTCAATGACGTCCGGGAGGAGCTCGCCGGTGCGCAGATCCTTGATCCGCAAGGTGAAGCGTTCGTCTCCGGAGTTGTCCACCGCGTAGGCGTAAAGGTTGCCGTCAACGGTAACGGCGGCACCACCCACGCTGAAGAACGGTTTGCCCTCGGCTTCAATGTTGCCGTCCAAAAGAACTTGCTCGCCGGGCAGCTCGACGCCTGCTTCCACCGCCGGGGGAGTCCAGTCCGCCACAGGATCGCCGGTGTTGTTGGCCAGGACGCGGCACTGAATGCTGTACTCCTTGCCCTCCACCGAACGGCTGTAGTACCACCAGCCGTCCTTGCGGCTGGGTACGGACAGATCTGTCTCCTGGGTCCGGCCCTTGATCTCCTGGAACATGGCGTCGCGGAGCGGTTCCTGGTGCGCCGTGACCGCTTCCTGGTAGGCGTTCTCCGCTGTGAGATGGTCAACGACCTCGGAGGATTCCTTGTCCCTGAGCCACTCATAGTTGTCCACGAACACATCGCCGTGGTGTTCGCGGCGGGTGGGGACCTGCTTGGCGACAGGAGGCTGGAGAGAAGGTTCCTTGGCAGTGGCAGGCGCGGAAGAAGTGTGGCTCATGTGGCCACTCTATAGACGGGCTCGGACACAGAACCAGCAATTTCGCTCAGAGCGCCCCGGGTCCGAGGACAAGTTGTGAGCGAGGTCCATCATTTGGACACAACGCCCGGACCGGCGTCATGACTTGCGTGCTGGGTCCACTCCATAAAGTGCGAGCACGATTTTCGCCCCCGTTCCCGGATATTGGAGATTCAGATGGTTCCGCTTCACGCGCATGGTGTTCAGACCCGCAGGAGGGGTCTACTTCAGGCAAAACGACATCCAGTCTCTTTGCGTCGCTCCCATGTGGACCTCGAAGTCATCATCCCGGCCTTCAACGAGGCAGCAAGGATCTCCAGCACACTGACTCAAACAGTGGATTTTCTGGCAGGTCAGCCATGGACTTCGCGCATTGTGGTGGTGGACAACGGAAGCGTGGATGACACCGCCGCGGTTGTCCGCCGCGTATCCAGGGAAACCCGGGAAAAGGAAAATGCAGTGCCGATCTCACTGGTGGGGTGTTCCCGTCGCGGGAAAGGGGCCGCTGTCCGCCGTGGCCTCCTGAGCGGCACGTCCAAATACACGGGCTTTTTCGACGCCGATCTGGCCACGCCGCTGGAAACGCTCACTGAAACCATGTCTTATCTGGCTGGCGGGGCAGCCGCGGTTATCGCCTCCCGCCACGCCCCGGGTTCCACCTTTGTTGTGCCCCAACACCTCGGGCGCAGGATGGGTGGCAGGGCCTTCCGGGTTCTGACCAAGTCGAAGGTCAAAGGCATTCAGGACACCCAATGCGGTTTCAAGTTTTTTGAGCGGGACGCGCTCACCGCTGCCATGGTGCAGTGCCGCAGCACCGGATTTGCCTTCGATGTGGAGCTGCTCCTTCGGCTTCAGGACAACGACGCCAGCATTGTGGAACTGCCCGTGGCGTGGACCGATGGCGCCGAGTCCACGTTCCGTCCCTTCCAAGACGGAGTGGCCAGTTTCGCCTCGGTAATTCAACTTCAGAAGGCCGCATCATGACGGACGCCTCAACTGACCTGAATTCCCCCAACAGGCTTGCTGGAAAGCACGTACTGGTGCTCAACTGGCGGGACGTCAAGCACTCCCAGGCCGGCGGCGCAGAGCAGTACATGCATGAAATTTCACGCAGATGGGTGAACAACGGAGTTCGTGTCACGTGGTTTACGGGGCGCGACGCCGGTCAGGCGGCCGAGGAGATCATCGACGGGATTCGAATACTGCGGGGCGGCGGAGCACTCTCCATCTATGGACATGCAGCACTCAGGCTCCTGCGCACTGACGTCCGGTTCGATGCCGTGGTGGACTGCCAAAACGGAATCCCGTTCTTCTCGCCGTTGTTCCTTCGAGGCGACGTCCCTATAGTCCAGCTGGTCCACCACGTCCACCAGGATCAGTTCCGTACCCGGTTCTCGCCGCCCATGGCCGCAGTGGGCCGATTCCTCGAAAGCAGCGGCGCCAAGACGGTCTACGGGCAGCGTGCCATGGTGGCTGTCTCGCCTTCCACACGCATGGAACTGCGGGAGCTTGGATTCTCGGCCCCCATCCATGTGGTGCCGAACGGAACCATCGACATTCCGTCTGCTGTCGCCACCCGGGCCGCTGAGCCCACCATCGCCGTCGTGAGCCGTCTGGTGCCCCACAAGAGATTGGACCTGCTGCTGGGGCAATTTGCCGTGGCGGCGCGGAAGCTGCCGCACCTGCGGATGGATATCGTCGGGGACGGGCCCGAACGGGCACGGCTGCAGCAACTGGCAATGGACCTTGGCCTGGACCACGCCGTCACTTTCCACGGATACCAACCCAACGAAGTCCGCGATGCTTTGTTGAGCCGCGCCTGGATGACAGCTTCCACATCGGCTTCAGAAGGCTGGGGTTGCTCTGTGATTGAAGCAGCAGCCTGGGGAGTTCCCTGTTTGGCTTTGAGGGTCCCGGGTATCAGGGATTCCGTGGTGGACGGCCGCACCGGATGGCTGGTGGACAACCCCACGGACGTGGGCGCTGCCATTGTTCATGCCATCTCGGAGTTGGCCGCGCCGGAGGCCGCCATCATCGTCTCCGGCGAGTGCCGTGAATGGGCCCGTTGCTTTACTTGGGACCGCAGCACCAGGCTGCTCACCGGGGTGCTGTTGGAGGAAACCTTGATGCGACGGGAAGGGGGAGATCCCCGGGCATGCCACTCTGACTTATCTACCCTGGTTCAATTTCATGTCGAGGAATCCGTCGTCGATTTCGCCGCAGCGCTGAGGCCAACGGACGAGTACGCCGTAGCTGACGGCCACGTGTCCATCATTATGAAAGGCCGTGATGAATTCGAGGCCTTTGCGGCGATGAAAAAGATCGGGGTGGCTTCCCCGGAAATTCACTCCGCAGGCCGCAACACCTTGCTTGCCGGGCCCGGGAGCGTCTTCGCGCCGGCGGACGCCGTTGATGGCGGGCGACGGTAGCTGATCAGTGGTTGTATCCGAACAGACAATGACCACAGGAACGAGCTTGCGGCCCAGAGCCGATGACAGGAAAGGGACGCCGGATCAAGAGGTCAACATAGCTCAAAACGGTGGCTTCCTGGCTGTCTCTGCCGGGTTGGTGGGGGTGGTGAGCTACGCCTGCTCCCTTCTCATGGCCAACATGCTGGGCACAGCCGATTACACACAATTTGCGGCCGCCGCCATGATCTTGGGCGTGGTGGGAATCGTTGCCAACGCTCTGGTCCCGCTTCCTTTGTCACATGTGGTGGCTGTCCACAGGCAAGGCTCCGAAGAGCGGCAGGACGGCATGGCCTTCTCGGTTTTCGTCTCGTGCCTGGCCGGACTTGCAGCCGCCGCCATCACAGGCGGCGTGACGCTCGCCATCGCTACGCCGGACCTGGCAGCAGCCGTAGCACTCGCCGCCTTTGCCATTTTTGTTGTGAATGCTCCCGCCGGGTGGCTTCAGGGGGAGCTTCGCTTCACGTGGTACGCCTTATCCACCATCGGCGAGGTTGTCCTCCGGCTGATCTTCAGCCTGCTGGTGGTCGTGATGGCCTGGAGTGCAGGGGGAGCTGTCCTCGGCTTCGTGGCGGGGTGCCTGGCGCCGCTGGTGGTGCCGTGGAGATTCTATCGGGATCTCCGCTGGCGTCCCCGGGTCTTGCTGCAGAGGTGGCGATGGGCTGAAACCACTGATATCGCGTCGGTTCTGTGTGTCGTGTCCGTGTTAGTGGGCCTGGACGTCATGGTGGTTGGCTTCCTTGATAACGGCTCTGTGGACGCTGCCGGGTTCCAAGCGCTCGCAACAATTGCCAAGGGCCCCGTGTACGTGGCCGCGGGCACTGCCTTGGTGGCGTTTCCCCTCTTGCGCACCCCCGGCGTGAAAGTTGGCGAGGTGCTGGGCGCTTCCTTCGCTTCATTTGGACAGCTTGTGGTGGTGGCCTTCGCTATTATCGCCACCGCTCCGCCCCTGATGTCCGGGTTGATTGTTCCGCAGAAATACCACGGCTCCCTTGGCCTTCTGCCTTGGCTGGCGGCTTCCGGTCTGGGCTATGCCGTCCTGATGGTGCTTTCCACCATTCTCCTTGCCATGCGCGCCTACCGCCGCTGCCAAATCGGGCTTGCTTGTGCGTGCCTCATGGTGATTGGCGGGCTGTGGATCGGCTGGCAGCTCAACGCCGTCACAGGTATGGCCATTGGCTCAGCGGTCGGTGCTGTCACAGCCTGTGTGGTCCTGGCAGTCCTGGCACGTCCTGTCCTCGCGACTGCCCACCCCGGAAGGGGTGCCGGAACGTTCCTCGTCCTGGCCTGCATCCTGATCCTGGTCCTCGCACTCACCGCGCAGGTTCACCCCCTGGTCTGGCTGGCTTTCGCCGCCTTCAGTGGCATCACCGTTCTTGCCCACCAGCGCGGCATGCTGCCGCACAGGAATGACTTCAGAATTTCCCGACGACGCCAGGTTGGCAGGCGCAGTAAAACCACAGGCCGCCGGCAGCGCAGGGCAGCCCATCTGCGCTGACATGAGCTATCCCGCTTGATCTTGATGTAGCGGCCACCGAGCCGCAGAGAGCCCTGCGGATGCCCTCAGTAAACCGAAAGAAAGAAAGACTGTAATGAGAGTTTTGCATTTGGGCTTTGAAGATCCGCGCATGCCCGGGGCAGGCGGCGGATCTGTGAGGACGCATGAAATCAACCGCCGCTTGGCGGCAACAGGTTTTGACATCACCGTGTTGACAACCCGCTACCAGGGGTGGCAGGAACGCGTGGACGACGGCGTCCGCTATGTGCCGATCGGTTGGGGGCAGGGCGGCAATCGTCTGACACGGTTGTTGGCCTACATTGCACGGCTGCCGTTCGAGGTACGCCGGCGCGGGGCAGCGGACTTGGTGGTGGAAGATTTTTTTGCTCCGTTTTCCACCATGGCCGCCCCACTGTGGACCAAGCGCCCAACCATTGGAGTGGTGCAATGGCTTCACGCCAGGGACAAGGCACGGCAATACAAACTACCCCTCCATTGGTTGGAACGCTGGGGCGTCCGGAAACACCGCAGGCTCATTTCCGTTTCCCAAGGGATCAGCGATCGTTTGAAGGAACTGAACCCGGCTCTCCATGTTGACGTGATCGGCAACGGTGTGGATCCGGGCATATGGGAAACCCAACCCCGGGCCGGGAAGGATGTCCTCTTCGTTGGGCGCTTGGAGTACGGGCACAAGGGCTTGGACCTGCTGTTGGGAGCTTGGACTGAATGCTGCAGCCGGGTAGACGGCGATTTGTTGATCGCCGGTACGGGCCAGGACGAAGACAGACTGCGCGCGTCCATCCAGGGCGCGGGACTTTCCGGTCGTGTGAAAATGCTCGGATGGCTCTCGGGGGAGCAGAAGCACAAGGCTATCGCCGACGCCCGCCTTTTGGTGGTGCCCTCGCGGCACGAGACGTTCGGATTGGTGGCTATTGACGCGATGGCAGCGGGCACTCCTGTTATCGCCTTTGATATTCCCTGCCTGCGGGAGATAGTCCCCGAGGGAACAGGATGGCTTGTGGAGGCCTTCGACGTCCAGGCACTGGCAGGCGAAATAGCCCTTCGCTACGCACAAGAGGATATAGGCGATGTTGCTGAGCAAGGACGGAAGTTCGCTGCCCTTTACAACTGGGATGTGCTCGCCGGCATGCAAGCAGAGGCCTACAACACGGCGCTCGTAGAACTGGAAAAACCCAAGACCGGGCGGCAGAGGGCCGCCCACCCTGAAAGGGCTTGAAATGCAACCCCCAACTAGAGTTGAAAAGTCCATGGCGGGCGGCGCGCCGTGGTTGTTCCTGTCGCCCCACCTCGATGATGCAGTGCTGTCCTGCGGTGCGCTCATTGAAGCTCAGGCACAAGGGCGTGAAATCATCGTCGCCACAATCTTTACTGAGGCGACGTCGGCTGCCTCCACGCCGGTTGCTTCCACGCGGGCAGCCCGTTCATTCATGCGCCAATGCACCATTTCAAACGCGGGTGAACTCTTCGCCGCGAGACGCGCGGAGGACCGTGCCGTGCTGCAGGAGATGGGTGTTCAATCCATCCATTTGGGCGAAGTCGACGCGCTGTTCCGGCGCCGGCGAAAGCCCGCGATGCTGGGCAGCAGCGCGTGGGAAAGGCTTCTTCCGGAGCTTACGCACCGCTACCCCACCTATCGGTTGGACATCGCCATGGGGCGGATCTCCAGAGGTGACCAAGGGCTGATCCGTCAGCTCCGGAGTAATGTTGCCCAACTTATGGCTCACACCAAAGCGGAGCTCCTCTTTTGTCCCGCGGGAGTGGGCAAACATGTGGATCACCTCATCGCCCGGGACGTAGGCAAGAGCCATCCTGGAAACCTGGTGATGTACTCGGACTTTCCCTACGACCTCGTGGTGGGGCCGGATGAACGCCACATGTCCGAGATGGGATTTGTTTCCTGGACGTGGGACTCCGGAATAGAAGGGAAAACCCAGCGAATCAGGCAGTACGCTTCCCAAGCTGACGCCCTGTTTCCCGAGGGAGAGATTCCTCTGAAGCCGGAAACCTTCTTTGTCCCCGGAAACCTGTGATCCGGCACGCTATACCGCCTGAAACAAGGGGCAGCATGAAGTCGCTAGAGGTGTCTCCAAATGAGGGTCATGGACGGAGGTCGGCACGCCCCCCTCGTAAGCCGCTGCTCAAGCACGGGTGGATTGCTCTCATGGTGGGACTGCTGGCTTTGGTGTTTCGGGTGTTCGGTGTTCAGCGGGCCAACGACATCTTTATTGACGAAGTAACTTACGCGGATATTGCACGGCAGTTAGCGGACGGACAGATGCCATCGATTTTGGGCACTCCGTTCTTCCTTCATCCTCCGGGCACGTACGCCCTGAATGGCTTGGTTATCCGCGTGCTGGGCCTCGGGGGACATTCCACGGATCTGGTGTTGCAGCTGCGCTGGGTCAACGGTGTCCTCGGGGCAGTCACGGTAGTCATTTGCTTTCTGTTGGTTCGCCGACTGGTTGGCATCGGACCCGCGATATGGGCCGGAGTCATGCTGGCGAGCGATCCATTTGTCCTCCGCATGGATGGGCGCTTGATGATGGAAACGCCGGCCGGACTGGCTGTACTGTCCGGGTGGTTCCTGGTCCTGTTGGTGCTTGAACGCAACGGGGGCCGGTCACGCCTGCGGCTGGAGATTGGCGCAGGATTGGTCTTCGGCCTGGCCATTGTCATGAAGGATATGACCGCCGTTTTTACTGTTGTCCCGCTGCTGACGGCCGTGGTCTGGCGGAACACAGTTCCCCGGAAAACGGCGCTGCGCATACTGGCCTTCTCCCTGGTTCCGTACCTGATCTATTTGGGCCTGGTTGCTGCCGGCGGCCTGTTCCCGGAGTTCCTCGGCCAAAAATCGGTGGGCGTCCTGCGGATGGTTGGCGCGGTGCAGATGACCGGCTTCAACTCAGTCCACAGCGTGAGCCTCACTGACCGGCTCATTGATTTGGCAGGCCGGTTTGGGACCAGCTACGTCCTTCTCGGGTTTTCCGTCGTGGCCGGAGCCATGGTGGCCATGTCTCCGGTGGTGGAACGGAGAGTCATTGGTTTGTTCTCGCTGTTTACCGGATCAGTGGGTATCTATTCCGTCTTCTTCGGGGCGGCCGAGGAACAGTTTGGGTACTGCGTGGTTCTGGCCGCGCTGGCTTCAACGCCGGTAGCTGTTGTCATGCTGGTGAACTGGCGGCCTCGCCTTCGCGGGGCGGTGGTCACCGTGGCCGCAATCATGGCTATCCTTAGTCTCTTCCTGGGCATTCAGGCAAGATCGGTGGTGGATGACGGCCTTGTCCGTGCACGTGACTGGATGGTGGCCGAGCTGCCCTCATCCTCGAAGGTGGGGCTGACCTCGGTCACTGGTGAGTTTGCGCTTATGCCCCATGAAGGGTGGGAGGTTCTTCCGTCGTTGCAGTCCCTCAGGGACGGAGGCGCAGAGTACGCGCTGACGCAGGGCAGGCCGTTGAGTGAGGGCTATGGCTTCGCTTCGCCTGAATTCCTGGTCTGGCTGCAGGACAATGCGCGGCCGGTGTTCACGTTCACTGGACCAACATCAGGGGACACCGTTGTGTGGAAGCTCGACCGTGAAAAGTTGGAAGCCGCTGTTAGTGGAGGGCTGATACTGCCTCCTGTGACGGGTGGTTACAAGTGAGCCGCACGGCGGCGTCCCTTGTGCTTTCTGTTGCCTTGATGACCGTGGCCGCCGGCTGCAGCGCGCCGGCCGCACGGGCCCCTGAAACCATGTCCTTCGGCGTTTTAGGGGGCTCATTTACGGCTGAAAGACTGGCAGCACTGCACGATGCCGGGGTCTCAGTGATGGAACTACCGTTGGCTTGGGACAGGTACCAGCCCCATCCGGATCAGGTGGACCGGCGCTATGTTGCTGCTGTCCGGGCACAACTGAAGCGGTGCCGTGAGGCCGGCATGCAGGTGGTACTTTCCCTCGGCGTGCACTACCCGCCCGATTGGGTGCGGGACCTGCCCGGAGGTGCACTGAGGGGAAGCAAAGGGGGCATACCGGCCAGTTCCGGCGCGGAACTGGTGTTCAGCGCCGACGTGCGGGATGCGGCACAAAAGTACTTGGCCCGGGTGGCATCGGATCTGGGCTACCAGGGCGTGGCAGCGATACGGATAGGGACCAACGCCGTGGGGGAGCTGGGGTATCCCGGACCCGAAGACGGCGGAAACGAGCGGGAGTACTGGGCATTTGGCGACGCGCCTCAGTTGGGCATCGGCTTGGCGGAGGGTATGGCACCTTCTCCCATGCCCGGGTGGATTCCGGGCTCTGAGTCCTGGGGCGGGCAGCCCGTGACCGACCAGCAGGTCCAGCAGTGGTGGGCTTGGTACGCGGGATCTGTTGTGGACGCAACCATCTGGCAGATTCAAGAGCTACGAAAGCTCGGGTATTCGGGGCGTGTGCATGTTCCTGTAGCGGGCCGCGGCGTCCTTCCAGCAGACAAGGCTAGAGCTATAAAAGGCCGTCTGGACGGCCGATCAAACCCGGACGGCGCCCAGGAACGTGGTTTGGACTACTCCACCCAGTTCGCTCTGCTGGCATCGTTGCCGGGCGTGGACGTGGACTTCACAGGGCTCGACGACGTATCTGCAGTGAGAGCGGCCGCAGCGGTACCAAGTCAGGACCATTGCCTCCCCGCTGACCAAGAGAGAGTGCTGCAGAGAAACGTGTCATCGTGGTCTTCCCACAGGTACATCAGCGCTTTGGCGCGGCGTGCCGGACTGGGATTGGTGGGCGAGAACCCCGGGCCACCAGATTCACCTTTTACGGGCGGCTCAGCGCTGTCACATAGCCTGGCCGAACAGTTACGGGCCGCTCCGAGATACGCCGCAGAGTGTGGGATGACCATGTTCATGTTCGGCTTCGAAGAGAACCTCTTTCCGGAGGGCAACTCCCCGGGTAGTGGCGTCACGCTTGAGGACTACAAAGAGGTGATCCAAGAGCTGCAGCTTTCTGCTCAGCGGTGAGTCGGGCATGCGTGGGGTGTCAACTCGTTCGGTGAGAGCCCAAGTCATTCCGACCCCCGGGAACCCGCCAGGGACACCCGGTTCCGGCCGGAGGCCTTTGCTGCGTAGAGGGCCAGGTCAGCTTCGCGCAGTAGTTGCTCGGTTCCGGCACGGTGACCGTCGGTGAAGGCGGAGATGCCCGCGCTGATGGTCAGGACGCCGTCGGGATCGCCGGAATGCTCAATCCTCAAGTCCTGCACTGCGGACCGAACACGCTCCATGACCATCCGTGCGTCGTCCGCCTGCTGATCGCGCAGGACCAGGAGAAATTCCTCCCCGCCAAATCTGTACACGCCATCGGACTTCCGGACCTCACCGGCCAGCGTTGATGCGATGGCAATCAGTGCGGCGTCGCCTGCCTGATGGCCGTAGATGTCGTTGTAGCTTTTGAAATTATCCACATCCACCATGGCCAGGCAGTAGTCACGGTCCAGCGTGCCCAGGTCCTCGGCCAACTTCAGTCGGTTGTGCAGTTTGGTGAGGGGGTCAGTGCGCGCCTGTTCCGTCAGCGCGGAACGGTACCTGGCAAGGTCCGCGTGCAATGAGGTGATGCGGTGGGCCGCCAGGAGACGGATGTGCAGGCTGAACGGGTCCAGGGGTTTGGTGACGTAGTCGTCTGCTCCGGCTTCCATCCCGGCCAGGACGTCTTTCCGCGATCCGTGCGAGGTCACCAGGATCACATAGGTGTAGCTGTCCTCTTCGGCGGCCCGGATGGCGCGGCAAAGGTCCAGCCCGTTCAGGCCGGGCATCATCAGGTCCGTCACCACAGCTTCGGGGCTGTGTTCCTTGTAGAGCTGCCATGCCGAGTCGCCGTCGACGGCCACGATGCACTCGTGGCCGGACTGCTCCACGGCGGCTTTGGTGATCATCCTGGAGATCTGGTCGTCGTCGGCGATGAGGATTTTCATGATGTTCCCCGTAGCGGTGCTTCCCGCAATTGTGCCCCCGTTAGTGTGCGTTCAAGTGCTTCATCGACGCCCAAGAGTTCAGCGTGTAATTGGTCCAGCAACAGCGATCCGTTGGCTCCAAGGTCCGGTCCCGCTTGGCGCCCGAGCCGTTCCAGTTCCTTGCAAAGGCCGGCGGCACCTGCCGCTCCTATGTTGGCGGCCGCCCCGGCGAGCTTGTGCGCTGCGGCTTCCACCGTTGCTGCTTGTCCGGTGTCCAACGCCGAGCGCAATGTCTCCAAAGCTCCCTGGGAATCCTGCCGGAAAGCCTTCACAGCTTCAGGCAACAGACCCAAACCGTCGGCTGGCCCCAGTTCGCGCAGGATTTCCAGCCGCTCCACGTCAAGGACAACAGAGTTCGACGCCGGTGCTTCCGCCTGCTGTTGCGCGGCGTCCGGCGCGGCGTCCCGCCCCGTGCCCGGCCCTGCCACGGCGTCCGGCGCGGCGACGGCGTCCACCCCGCCATCCGCCGTCGACGTCTGCTCTTGTTGCGGTACCCAACGGGAGAGGACTTCAGCGAGTTTTGCCATATCCACGGGCTTGCTGATGTAGTCATCCATTCCCGCGGCGAAGCAGCGCTCGCGGTCCTCGTCCAGGGCCCCGGCCGTCATGGCGATGATGGGGATTCTTGCCAAATGGCCGTTGCGGGCACGGATGGCCCGGGTTGCGTCAAAGCCGTCCATCACAGGCATGTGGCAGTCCATGAGCACTGCAGCGTAGCTGCCGGACAGAGCCGCGGACACGGCTTGTTCGCCGTCGTCCACAATGTGCACCTCGTAGCCGAGCCGGTTGGCCATTCCGCGCGCCACCAGCTGGTTCACCTCGTTGTCCTCGGCCACCAGCAGCTTCCCGAGCCGCGGCACGGGATCCGCCGTTTCACCACGGAAGGCAAGCACCGGCGGGGTAGGTGCGCCGGCGGTCTTGGTGGCCAGCACCCGCAGAAGACGGTTGTAGAGCTCGGAGCTGCGGACGGGCTTGGTGAGGTATTCGCGGATTCCGGCGGAGGTGAGGTCGCTCCTTTCCACCTGCATGGTGGAGGTCAGCAGAATGATCCCCGGGCCGCCGGAGCCGTTGGCGTCGTCGTTGATGTTGCGGGCAAGTTGGAGTCCGTCGGTGTCTGGCATGCACATGTCCACCACAGCGATATCGTAAGGGTGGCTCGATCGGGTCGCAGCACGGTATTCGTCCAGTGCGGAGGCGGCGTCGGCAACCGAGACAGGCAGCATGCCCCAACTGGCCAGTTGTGTTTCCAGCACGAGTCGGTTGGTTGCATTGTCGTCCACCACCAGCACCCGGCGTCCCGCCAGCGTGGCTGGCAGGGATTCCATGTCCGAGCCGGCCGGGCCAAGAGGCAGTGCAAGGTCAAACCAGAACCGGCTACCCACTCCAGGCTCACTATCCAGGCCGATTTTGCCGCCCATGACTTCCGTGAGGCGCCGGGAGATGGCCAAGCCCAGTCCGGTTCCGCCGTAGCGGCGGGTGGTGGAGGCATCTGCTTGGGCAAAGGATTCGAAGAGCCTCTGATGATTCTCGGCGCTGATGCCAATGCCGGTGTCTCTTACCTCGAAGCGCAGTGAAGCATTGTTCGGGTCCTGGGCCAGGACAGAGACTTGGACTTCCACTTCGCCGGAGGGAGTGAACTTCACGGCATTGGAGGAAAGGTTCAGCAGAATCTGCCGGATGCGGCCGGCGTCGCCCATCAGGCGGGCCGGAACGTCCGGGTGGCAGTAGGAGATGAGCTCCAGGTTCTTCCCTTGCGCCGCTTCCACCACCAATCCCGCTACTTCTTCCACCAGCGCCCGGGGGTCGAAGACGTTGATGTCCAGGTCCACTTTCCCGGCTTCAAGCTTGGAGAAGTCAAGGATGTCGTTGATCAGGGTCAGCAGGACCTCACCGGCGCCCTTGACGCCTTGGGCGTATTGACGTTGCCCTTCGCTGAGGGGCGTGTCCATCATGAGCGAGGTCAGTCCGATCACCGCATTGAGCGGGGTCCGGATCTCGTGACTCATGGTGGCCAGGAACTCGGACTTGAGGCGGCTGGCCTCCAATGCAGCCTCGCGGGCGGTCAGAAGTTCCTTCTCGGCAGCTTTGCGTTCGGTGATGTCCCGGGAGATCGTGGCGACGCCGCGGATGCCGGATTCACCCCGCACTGGAGACAACGTCACGGACACGGGAATAACCTCGTCGTCGTTGCGTCGACGCAGACTTTCGTAGTTCTGCACCTCGCCGCTTTGTGCAGTGCTTTCCAAGGCAAGGCGTTCTTTGGCCAGCAGGTCCTGCGGAACGAAGAAATCTCCCTTCCGCCCGATGGCTTCCGACGCCGGATAGCCGAAGATGCGCTCCGCGCCCGGGTTCCAGCTGGTGATCACGCCATCGGGGGTCTCGCCAATGATGGCGTCGCCCGAGGAGTTGACGATTGCTCCCAGGCCCTCAAGCTCGGCAGTGCGTTCAGCCACTTTCGATTCGAGGTCGCGGGTCAGCGTCACGTTTTCGACGACGATCAGCACCTGCCGCACGATCACGAAGACGATCACCGCCAGCCCGGTAACCAACAGGATGCGGTCCTCGCCGATGGGGCGGGAGCGCGAGAAGAACACGGCAGTGAAGACGGGCAAATAGGGGAGCAGTTCGAGGGCCGCCGCGTAGGCGCGCCCATCCTTTTGCGTGGTGCCCGATTCCGGGAGCAAAGGGCTCAGGCCCACCAGCAGGAAGGCAAATACCCACCCCAGAGCCAACGGGGAACCTGTGACTCCGGAGATGCCTTGGAACGTCAAGCTCATATACGCCAGATCAGTAATGGCGAGGATCCAGAAGCCGATCCCCAGGCTTAGCCAAGGCAGGCGGCGGCCACGGGCAGCACGCATGGTCAGGACGATCACTAAGGAGACCATGAAGACGTCTGCGATGGGGTAGGCCATCTGCGTTGCATGGGCAAAAGGATCCTGGGCGGTGGCCCCCGACAGCGGGCCCAGCACGGAACTCCAGGCAATGAAGAACGTGGAACTGGCCACTACTCCTGCATCCAAAATGGTGCGGCGCAGCGGAATGCGTCGCCCTTGGCCTTTCAACAGCAGCACCAAGCCGATGGAGGTGGGCAACGCGTACCAAACGAATCCGACGTCCGCGAAGGACGGGAACGGGTATTGGTGGTCCAAGGTGATGCCGCTGATGGTCCACACCGTCTGCCCGGCGCTCCAGAGGGCCAAGCCCGCCACGATGAACCAGCGGCCGCGATTGTTGTCCCGGCGTCTCCGGGCAGCGAGGGCGTGGGTGGTCAGCGCGGTCAGTGCAGCGAGAAGGATTGCCAGGTCGCCGGCAAGTTGCGCCGTCGTGGTTCCTGCTCCGCTTGCCAGACCGAAAGCCAGCAGAACCAAACAGACCCCGACAGGTACCAGAAAGAGCGGCAAAACCTGCCGCATTGACCAGCGCATTGGAGAAACCCCCTGCTTAACTGCTGCCACTGAACCCCCGCCTTCAAAAGTGGCCTTACCCCAAGCGAACAACGCCGCTAGTCTGCGCTGAGGAGAGCATACGCCGAAAAGCCTTGGTGAGGGGTGGATCACACACTTTTGACGGCTGAAGTCATAGCGTGTCCACCCTTCGTGGGACAAGTAGCGGCTCCAGGACAGCCATAGCCCAAGTGCGTCGGTCCGCCTGGGCGGTGGCTCGTTCACTCCTATAGTTGGTGTAGTCCATTACGGGGCGCCGGAACTGTCAGAGTGCGCCGGAAGCGTCAGAGTGCGCGGGAACTGTAAGAGTGCGCCGGAAGCGTCAGACGGCGCCGGGAGCATCAGACGGCGCAGGAGCGTCAAGAAAGGCCAGATGTGCTTGTTCGGCAGTCCGCCGCATGGTGGCTCAAGGCGCTGTTCGTTGCGTACCTGGTTTCGCTCGCCTTCGTTGTCTTCCTGCCTGCGCGTGAAGCCAGCACCGTAACTGGCTTTGTGGGGGTGATTGCCGGCTGGCTTTCCTTCTTCGGCTTTCCAGAGGAGGCCGCCGCCATCGGAGTGGAGTTCGTGGCCAATATCGTCTTGTTCGTCCCTTTTGGGGTGTTCGTCCGGCTGCTGAAACCAACACTGAATTTGTGGCCTGTGGCCCTTGTGGCCGCTGTATCCTCCGGGGCTATCGAAGTTCTCCAGTTGCTGATACCCGGCCGGGTGACTGCCGTATCCGACGTCGTCGCCAACACCTTGGGAGCCTTGGCGGGTCTGATGGTAGCCAGGAAGCTCGCTCCCGCAGGCTAGCCCTTCCTGCTACAACGGCTGTTGCACGGCTTCCCGGGTATCGTAACGTCGGCTCAAAATGAGCGAAAGAAGAGCAATGAGCAATGAAGTTACGGTTTTCAGTCCGCACTCCCGGCGCGCCGTGGTTAAGGGCGCAGCCTGGTCCATGCCCGTGATTGCTGCCGCAGTCGCGGCTCCTGCGGCGGTAGCTTCAGTGAATACCTTGGGCCTTGCTTTCACAGCATCTTCCACCTCCCTCCTCAGCCTCCGGCTTCTTGACGGCACCAGCGCGCTCACAGCCCAGGCACTGGTCACCGTCCCCACCATCCTCACGTTCACCAACGGTCCAGGTGCGGTTACGGAGAACGCTCTGGTGACGGTGTCGATTTCCCGTCCTTCAGGCATCAACCTTCCTGTTGGCCGGGCACGAGGCTTTGGTGTGTACTCCTTCAACGGGGCAGCCACCACCGCCGCCCAACGCACTACGACGTACCAGAGCGCGCCGTTGATCGGACAGTACGGCTTCCCGTCCACCACGTGGAGCAACAGTGTCCCCATCACGGTGGCGGGCAACGGGACACTGAACCTCCCTATTGCTTTCGGATTAGCGGGCACCAGCACTGGTGTGTCCGTGAGCTTGCTTGCCTCTTTCCCCGTCACAGTGACTGTTGTCATTGGAGGACGCACTCTGACCGCTACCAGCAGCATCTCCGTCCCCATTGGCGCGGGCATCCTCTAGACGTCGTTCTCAGACCCTGCCCGCAAACATGACTTCCCAAACGACGAAAGCCGCCAAGCGCCGTTGGACGCTTCGCTCACCGTGGATTCACGTCCTGCTCGCCCTCATAGTGGTCTCCTTGGTTCAAGGTTTCCTGGTGAAGGTCTACTCGGTGCCTTCGGGGTCCATGGAGCAGACCCTCAACGTTGGCGACCGCGTGCTGGTGAACCGCATTGCCTACACGGCTTCGGCACCTCAACGGGGCGACGTTGTTGTCTTCAAGAAACCGACAGGATGGGGGCCCGCGCCGGATAGGGGCGCCCTGCGTACAGGAGTCGGTTGGTTTGGTGAGCTGACCGGAATCGGTCCTGCCAACACCGAATATCTGGTGAAGCGGGTGGTGGGTTTGCCCGGTGACACTGTGGAATGCTGCGATGCCAGCGGTCAGGTCACCGTCAACGGTGCCCCCGTTGCGGAACCGTACGTCTTCGAAGACCTCGCGTTCGTCGGCGGCAGAACGGACTGTTCGACGACGGCAAGGTCGCCGCGTTGCTTCGGACCCATCCACCTGGGCGGGGACCAGTACCTTCTCTTGGGCGACCACCGCTCCAATTCCGAGGATTCCGTCACGTCATGCCGCAGCGTGGGATCACAGCCCAGCTGCGTCAAGACAGCCGGCCGGGCGGACATCATTGGCCGTGTTGACGGTTTCCTGTTCCCATTCAACAAGTGGGGAAGTGCCCACACCCTCACCAGCGGCTGACGCTTACTGTCCTTTGTCGAGGGCGTGCGCCGTAACGTACACGCCCACTTGATCCTTGGAGAGTGCAGCTGCGATGTCGGCGATCGCAGTGGTGTCAGCCAGGACAATCGACTGCCCATCCGTTGAGGTTCCCGTGCCAATGGTAGGGAGGGTGAACATGACGGTGTCTTGGGCGCGGACATCTTTCATGGACAGGGAAAGGTTACCGATCGCTGCAGCGTCAAAGTCCTTGTCCACGCTCACGAACGGGGACACCGCCGAGACCATATTGCTGATGGTCACCGGATTAGTCAGGGTTTCACGGGCAATGATCTTGCCGATCATGGATTTGAGGTAAGCCTGTTGGTTTCGAACGCGCTGGTAGTCGCCATCACTGAACGCATAGCGCTCGCGGACAAAGGCGAGGGCTTCATCGCCGTCGAAGGCATGCTTTCCTGCTTCATATTCCTGCCCGGCCATGGGTCCTGAGCTTGGCGTGAAAGGAATCTTGATGTCAACCTCCACGCCACCGAGAGCGTCAGTGAGGCCCTTGAAGCCTTCGAAGTCGATCATTGCCACGTGATCGATGCGCTGGTCAAAGAGCGACTCGACGGTCTGAACCATGAGCGGGACACCGCCGTGGGCAAGCGCGGCGTTGATCTTTGATTCGCCCTTTCCCGGGATATCAATCCACAGATCCCGCATCAGGGAAATTGCGTAGGCCTTTTTCCGGTCGGCCGGAAGGTGCACCAACATGAGGGTGTCCGCACGCTGGTTAGTTGCGGCATTGGTTTCCACATCCACGTCAGCGCCGCGGCTATCGCTGCCCATCACCAGAATGTTCATTGCGGTGTTTCCCTCGGCTTTTTGTGGCCGGGTGGATTCTTCCGGGAAAGCGTTCTCGATTTTGGTGGAGCCGGAGTCGAATGTTTGTATCAGGTTGTAGACATAGGCCCCGGCAACAATGCCAACCACAAGCACAGCGGCCGCGAATCCAAGGAGCACATTCCGGGCAGTCTTCCTGCGGTTCTTTTGACGGCGGGAACCCGATTCCGCGGAGGGCTTTTGGGCATGGGTCGGGAGCGTCATGAGTTCCTTGGTGTTGGCAGCAGCAGTGAGGGCGTGGGGGCTTGGCTCAACGTACTGCGGCGGAGCACAGGCAAGCCGATCGCTGATCCGTTTGATCCATGCCCGGGGATCAGCGGTTCCTGCCTGCAAGGCTGCCTGCACGGCAGCCTGCTGCTGCCTGCAAGGCAGCCTGCACGGCAGCCTGCTGCTGCCTGCACGGCTGCCTGCACGGCAGCGACTCCGGCCTGAGCAAGTAGTCCATTTCCAGAAACTGCGTAATGCCCAAGTAACCGTTCAGGCCCTCCGGAGGAAAGTCGAGTAGTTCCTACTCGTGCGGCAGGAAGGGCCCATTCCTACTATTGGAATTCGTAGGGTTATTGCACTTCCGTTCCTCCGGCTCAGCGGTGGACTGCACCCCCGCCACTTGTGGGTGGTGCTCCTCCCAATACGTAGCTGCGCTTTCTCATTCGGGCCAATAACGGCCTGTCATGCGCGGTCCAGAGCCATGGAGTCCGGGGTTTCCCATGAATATGAATGACGTAGATCTTCAAACTTCCCTGTCAACCAAGAGCAGTAGAAATGTTCGGCCGCCGCAGTCCAGTAAATCCAAGCTGTTGATTGCCGGTGCGGTGCTCGCGATTTTAGCTTTGATTCCCCTGTTTTTTGGGGTGGTCAACTGGGCGACGCAACCTTCCGGTGACGTTGACCAGACGGTGTCGCAGGACCAAGCACCGTTTTCGAAGGGCGATAGTGCCGAAGCGCCCGCGGCTATACCCATCCAGGATGCGGAGGCAGTAGCCGCGCCCCCAGCTGAAGTGCCTGCGGCTGAAGCGCCTGCAGCGGCAGCGGCCCCGGCTGAAGCACCAGCAGCTCCCGCACAGGAGGGTGCTCCGCCCGCCTCGGAGCCGGCAGCTCAAGCTGCTGTGGAGGCCGCCCCTGCCGCGCCTGCCGGGGATCCCAACCTCTACACGGTGGCGTCCGGTGACACTGTTGGTTCGATCGCTTCGCGCTATGGCGTGGACGTCACGGCCATGTTGGCTGCCAATGGTCTGAGCGCCTACTCGGTGATCGTGCCGGGACAGGTTTTGAAGCTCACGGGACCGCCCATTGCGGTGGCCGCTCCAGCGCTGGCACCAGCACCTGCAGCACCTGCAGCCCCCGCCGCACCGGCTGCGCAAGCACAGGCCGCCGCTCCCGCGATTGTGGTTCCTGCGCCCGCTCCGGCACCAGCCCCCGCACCCGCTGTGAGGACCATTTATGTTGCTGGAGCCGGTGGGCAATCAATGGTGGACGCCTGCATCGGGCCTATTCATTACACGCCAACCAACGCCTACGCCACTTTTATCACCGAGCATGATTTCTGTGGAGGGTGGGGCCGGTTCTCCGGGATCAGCGTGGGCGAAACCGTTTCAATACCGGGCTACGGAACCTTCACGGCCACGGGCAGGGGCCAGGTGCCCAACCCCGGGAGCACCAATGACGTCGCAGCAGTGTTCGGCGGATTCCCTGCAGTGGTCCTGCAGACGTGCATCCCCGGCACCAGCCAGATGCTGGTGATCGCCCTTAACTAATAATCAATAACCAACTAGGCCGGCGCCGTCAGGCGCGCGTAACGGAGGATGCCTAGGATGGCCGGGGCCAGCTCATCCTCCATCTGGTGGTAGACCTCTTCCGATCGTCGGAAGGGGTCTACCACATCGTTGTCTGCAGGATCGGACGGCAATGCGAGGTGGCGCACGGAAGCCGCGCGGGTGGGGAGTGCGCGCCAGAACTCCGTGATGTTACCGGCCGGGACAGTATCACCACGGTTTTCCAGCACGGACAGCATCCGGGCGAATTCGCGCACTGTGAAGGTGCGCTTCAACAGGGATGCATCCAGTTGGAGTACCTCGCCGCGGTGCTTGGAGGTCATGGCCAGCACCAGGTCTGTTTCCTTGAGGATCCGGGGGGTTAGCTGCCTGGCCGCGAAGCCGTCCGGGCTGCCGCGGAACGTGCTGATGATTTGTGCTGAGAGTGGCTGGATGGGCTCACCCACCATGGCCCGTGTTCCGGCGCTGCGCACTTCGAAGGATCCGGGGCTTACCTGGTTCAGCCCGGTCTGCAGCAACCGTTCGGCCACGGGGGAGCGGCAGATGTTCCCTGTGCAGACGGTGAGAATCCTGAAGGGTTGGGGCGATTCCACGTAAGGCTCTTTTCTAGCGGTAAGGGGGACAACCGAGGTCCCACCCCAAGTTAACACGGCGGGAAGCGCGGATCTTGTCAACAACGCAGAGCCGCGCAAACAGGGCTAAGCATCTGCGTCACCGGGGAAGGAACGCTTGACTGAAATCACCCGCTCCGCATATTCTGAACGAACGGTCGGTAATTTATTAGGAGCAACCATGGCATCGCAGAATCTGCAGTCAGTGCCCGCTGAGCTGTCCCCGGAAGAGCAGGAGCGGGAGGCAGCCGGACAGGCGTATTTTGATCGCATCATTTCGGAGGACTCGCGCATCGAACCGCGCGACTGGATGCCGGCGGCTTACCGCAAGACTTTGCTGCGCCAGATCTCGCAGCACGCCCACTCGGAAATCATTGGCATGCAGCCGGAAGCCAACTGGATCACCAGGGCCCCGAGCTTGAAGCGCAAGTCAATCCTCATGGCCAAGGTTCAGGACGAGGCCGGTCACGGCCTGTACCTGTACTCGGCCGCTGAGACCCTGGGCCAGTCCCGGGACCAGATGATGGAAGATCTGATCGCCGGCAAAGCCCGGTACTCGTCCATCTTCAACTACCCCACCATCTCCTGGGCCGACATGGGAGCCATTGGCTGGCTTGTTGATGGCGCTGCCATCTGCAACCAGGTGCCCCTGTGCCGTGCCTCGTATGGTCCTTACGGTCGCGCAATGGTGCGCATCTGCAAGGAAGAGTCGTTCCACCAGCGCCAGGGTTTTGAGATCCTGCTGGAGCTCTCCAACGGCACGCCTGCACAGAAGCAGATGGCCCAGGATGCAGTGAACCGCTGGTACGCGCCGTCCCTGATGATGTTCGGCCCGCCGGATGACGATTCCCCCAACTCCAAGCAGTCCATGGCCTGGAACATCAAGCGCTTCAGCAATGACGAGCTGCGCAGCCGGTTCGTGGGCATGATGGTGGAGCAGGTGCGGGTCCTCGGACTGACCCTGCCTGATAAGGACATCCGTTTCAACGAAGAAACCAAGAAGTGGGAGCACGGACCCCTGGACTGGAACGAGTTCAAGGAAGTCCTGGCAGGCCGCGGCCCCTGCAACTCGCAGCGCGTCGAGCGCCGCCGTGAGGCCCATGAAAATGGTGCCTGGGTGCGCGAAGCCGCAGTGGCCTACGCCCGCAAGCAAGCACAGAAAGAGAGCGCAGCATAATGGCTCCTCACGGTAACCCGGAAGCACCGGCCAGCGCCGCCAGCGAAATCAACCGCGAAGCTCCAAAGGTTGCGGCTACCAACGCTGACAGCTCGACGACGGCACCCGCCTCAGGCCCGGCCGTCACCCCGCGCGGCGCCACGGAAGAAACCCCCTGGTCCCTGTGGGAGGTCTTCGTCCGCTCCAGCCGCGGCCTGTCCCACGTGCACGCCGGTTCCTTGCACGCACCGGATGCGGCCATGGCCCTCCGTAATGCCCGCGATCTGTACACGCGCCGCAATGAAGGCGTCTCCATCTGGGTTGTTCCCGCCGAGTCGATTTCCTCCAGCGATCCGGACTCCAAGGGTTCCTTCTTCGAGTCCCCGCAGGGCAAGGATTACCGCCACGCGACGTACTACACCAAGAGCGAAGGCGTGAAGCACCTGTGACTACCAAAGACGTGAGCACTCAAGAGACTGCCAAAGACACTGACTTCGCCATCGACGGTCATGGGGACATCTCCGTGGGCGTTCACGGTGCAGGCGCATCCGGCGACGGCTCGGCCAGCGCCACCCGCATCACCCCGGGTAATGCGTTGCGTCCGGAGGACATTGCGCTCGAAATCCAAAGAGGGCAGGTCAAGCCCACCGAGGACGTTGCAGAGTTCGCCCTGCGCATCGGCGACGACGGCCTGATCCTCGCCCAGCGCCTGGGCCACTGGATTTCCCGTTCTCCCGAACTGGAAGAAGACATCGCCCTCGGCAACATCGCCCTGGACCAGCTGGGCCACGCGCGCTCGTTCCTCACGTACGCCGGCGCAGCCTGGGGCAAGTCCGAGGATGATCTCGCGTACTTCCGCCGCGAGCACGAGTTCCGTTCCGCGCACCTGTTTGAGCAGCCCAATGGCGACTTCGCGGTGACCATTGCCCGGCAGTTCATTGTGAGCTTCTACCAGTTCGAGCTCTACACCAAGCTCATGGAGTCCACCGACGCCACCATCGCAGCCATCTCCGCGAAGGCCGTGAAAGAAGTGGATTACCACCGCGACCACAGCGCGCAGTGGGTGCTTCGACTGGCCGGTGGCACGGACGAGTCCCGTGCACGCATCATCCAGGGCTTCAAGCTCGTGTGGCCGTATGTGGAAGAACTCTTTGAGGACGATGAACTCACCACCCGCCTGGCTGCGGCTGGAGTCACTGTTCAGCCGTCCAGCCTCCGCGCGGAATTTGATCGCCTCACCGGCGACATCATGGCTGAGGCCGAGCTGGAAATCCCCGGTGTCCCGCAGTCATTGGGCGGCGGGCGGCGCGGCAAGCACTCCGAGTTCCTGGGCTACATCCTCGCTGAAATGCAGGTTCTGGCCCGCGAACATCCAGGCGCGAGCTGGTGACCAGCATGGCAACCATTGCCCGTGCAGGAGACATGGAAAAGACAGCTGAGCAGCGGGCCTGGGACATCGCGTCCACGGTCTGTGATCCGGAGATCCCCGTCCTCACCATTGAGGACCTGGGTATCCTGCGTGGAGTTCGCGTCTTCCCGACGCAAGCGGCAGACCAGCACGACGGCGGCGCCTCAAGTACCGCCGTCGAGGTCACCATCACGCCCACGTACTCGGGTTGCCCGGCGATGGACGCCATTGGTGACGATCTGCGGACCGCCTTCGTGAAGGAGGGCTACGCGAGTGTGCACGTCAACCTGGTGTTGTCTCCGGCGTGGACCACTGACTGGATGACCGAGTCCGGCAAGTCCAAGTTGGAGGAGTACGGGATCGCTCCGCCCAGTGGCATGGCTGCAGCAGGCGGACACTCCGGTCCAGTGCGCCTGAGCCTCGCCGTCAAGTGTCCCCAGTGCAACTCGTTGAACACCAAGGAACTCACCCGCTTTGGTTCCACGTCCTGCAAGGCGTTGTTCGTCTGCCAGGACTGCAAGGAACCGTTCGACTACTTCAAAGTCCTCTAAGGAAGCAGCCATGACCACCGAAACACAGACGGCCAGCCGCCGTCGTGCGTCTTTCCATAACCTGACCGTCTCGGAAGTCCGGCGCCTCACGGACGATGCCATTGAGGTCACGTTTGGTGTTCCGGCCGAGCTTGCCGGGCAGTACGACTACCTGCCCGGCCAATACGTGGCCCTTCGCACCACGTTGCCGGATGAGCAGGGCGAGCCGCACGAGGTCCGCCGCAGTTACTCGATTTGCGCAGAGCCGCGCAGCTTCGAGGACGGCAGCAGCGAGATCCGCGTGGCCATCAAGAAGGACCTGGGCGGCCTCTTTTCCACCTGGGCAAATGCCGATCTCAAGGCTGGTGACGTCCTGGATGTCATGAGCCCGCAGGGTGCGTTCATCTCGCGGCACGGCAAGGACGGCGCGTCGGTCCAGCACAACGTCATGAACTCCATGAATCACCCGGAGGAGCTGGCGGGGGAGCCGGGTAACTTCGTGGCGATCGCTGCGGGTTCGGGCATCACCCCGGTCATCGCCATTGCGAGGACGCTGCTGGCGGCCAATCCGGAGACCACGTTTGACCTCGTTTACGCCAACAAAGCTGCCATGGACGTCATGTTCCTTGAGGAGCTGGCGGATCTGAAGGACAAGTACCCTTCGCGTCTGGCGTTGCACCACGTGTTGTCGCGGGAGCAGCGCATCGCGCCGCTGATGACCGGGCGTATCGATTCCGAGAAACTGCAGGCCCTCCTCAGCAGTGCTATCCGGGCCGAGGATGTGGACGAGTGGTTCCTGTGCGGGCCGTTCGAGCTGGTCCAGTTGTGCCGTGACACCCTCGCTTCCCGCGGCGTGGAACCTGAGCACGTGCGTTTCGAGTTGTTCACCACGGGCCGTCCGGACCGTCCCGAGGGCAACGCCGGCCGTCCGGTGGTGGCCGACGAATCGCAGGACACGTACAAGATCACCTTCACCCTGGACGGGTTGACCGGCGATGTTGCCAGCCCCACCCACGCCCGCGAGTCCATCCTCAACGCGGCTTTGCGCGTCCGCCCGGACGTTCCGTTCGCGTGCGCCGGCGGAGTCTGTGGCACCTGCCGCGCCAAGCTGATCACCGGTACGGTGACCATGGATGAGAACTACGCCCTTGAGCAGGACGAGCTGGATAAGGGCTACGTCCTCACCTGCCAGTCCCACCCCACCAGCGAAGAAGTTACCGTCGACTTCGACGTTTAAGGAGTCCCATGATCGAGCTCTCCCTTGCCAACGGCATTGCCGAAATCGTCCTCAATTACCCGGACAAACTGAACTCGCTGAACGAGGACGCGCTTGCCCAGCTGGACAAAGCGTACGACGACGCTGCTGCCGCTGCCTCACGCGGTGAGATGCGGGCGCTGCTGCTTCGCGGAGAAGGCCGCGCCTTTTGTGCTGGCCGCGACATTTCCGGGGTGACGCCGGAAACTGATGATGCCCAGGCCTACCTCGGCGGTCTCGTGGAGCCACTGCTGAGGAAGATGGCTGCGTTCCCGGCGCCGACGTTCGCTGCCGCGCATGGTGCCTGCTTGGGGGTCGGGCTGGGATTGTTGCTGGCTACGGACGTGGTGTACGTGGCGGACAACGCCAAGTTCGGGTCCCCGTTTGCGAAGCTTGGGGCCACATTGGATTCGGGCGGGCACTGGTACTTCACGGAACGTTTGGGCATGCACCGGACGCTGGACCTGATCTACACGGCGGATCTCATGTCCGGGGCCGAGGCCGTGGCGCAGGGGATGTTCAGCCGGGCGATGCCAGCCGATGTTTTGCTGGACGAGACGCGGGCTATAGTTGCGCGCGTTGCCGTTGGCGCCACTGAGGCCTTCAATGCTTCGAAGGAACTCGTGGCCCACATTCGCGATCAGCGCCTGGGCCTGTGGGCCTCCATGGCCGAGGAAAACTCGGAGCAGGCGCGGCTGTGCAAAACCGACGACTACGCCGAGGGTTTCCGTGCCTTCCAGGAGAAGCGGGCGCCGGTTTTCAAGGGGTGACCTGAGGCAAGGGATGAGCTGCGGGGCGGCGCTGACCTAGACGAATTCTTTGAGGAGCTTGTACCCGGCCACTTTTCCCTCCAAGGAGATGACGGCAGTGTCCTGGTCCGTGGTGCTCACGTCCGTGAGGGCGCCGTAGGTGAAGGCCAGTGTGGCAGAGCCTCCCTTCAGGCACGGGAACGCCGTTTGGGTACCTGCCCCAACATTTCCTCCGGTCTGATCCGCGAAGGGTCCATTTGGAGGAGCGGTGTAGGTGGCGTTCTTCCAGCAGACGAAACCGTCCTCAAAGCTTGCGCCACGAGGTGTGCCGGTTCGGGTGTCCAACAGATTTGAGTCCCAGAAGGTTCCGGCAATCAAGAATTCACCGTGGCTCGCTGAAGGAATGAGTCCGTATTCGTCCCAACTGTAGACATATACAGGTTTGCTTTCCCAAGCGGAAGTTCCGGTGAGGGGGTCGTAGCCCACCACCTTCGATTGGGCGCTCCGGTATTTGCCCGCAGGAAACTCGATGAAGCCGTCCGTGTACTCACAGCGCACAGGAAAAGCAGTTCCGGTGCCCATCTTGGTGAGCTCTGCGCCCATGTTCTTTGAGCATTCAAGGGTGGAGGCGTCGGCCGTCCACAACACCCGTCCGCTGGAGGCCCGGAAGCCGACAGTCTTTGTGGTTTCGCGCAGGTTCATTGACAAAGACTGTTCCGAAATTTTCTCAAGTTCAAAATCTGTCGGATTGATTCCGACCGAGCCTACGTAGAGGTCCAGTTTTTCGGAGTACGTGAAGTGCCAACCCATGTCGGTGGAGGCACCTTTGCCAAACACTTTCTCTACTTCGATTTCCCACAGAACCTCGCCGAAGGAGACGCGGGCCAGCTTTTCAACGCCCTCCTTCACCACTGAGTACAGCTCTTGTCCCACCGGCCGGAAAACCCCCGTTAGCGGGTTGATGTCAGCACCTCCGGACTCCTCACCGGATTCAATGGCCACCCAGCGTTCTTCAGACTGGGACGTCTCATCAAAAGTAATAAAGCAGAGGTCGAAGAGCCCGTCACAGGCGAAGGGGCGGGTGCTGACCAATTCCGCCCGGCCGCGGTAGAGCTCCTTGCCGGTGCTCAGATCAAATGCAACAGGCGCAGTCCACCAAGCCACGTCAGTGTCGAATCCAGCCGGAGCAGAAGCGGCCTGCAGGAAGATCGCAGCGCTCCGTCCCGAGGCTGTTCTGGTGACCGCAGGCTCCAAAGGTATTCCCAGAGATACGTATCCCGGATGAACGGGCTGTGTCCACAGCTGTTTGCCGTCAGCAACAGAGAACGCGTGGGCATTTACGCCGGCGGGGGTCGAGGCGTAAACCAACGCAACGCCGTCGGCAACCACCGGCTGGCCGATGGGTTCGAGCGGTACTTCCCATGCCGCCGTCGCGATTTCTGTATTTCTGGCAGCTGGAGCCGGGCTGGAAGGCGACGTGGTAGCTGCGGGTTTTCCTGGAAGGGGAATCATGGTGCACGCGGACAGCAACATCACGGCGGCAAGGGCCGCGACTCCACGCTTCACCGATGTGATGCGGGCAGGGAATCGCGAGGATCGGGACTGAATCATTGTTCCCCCAGGAACGTCCATGGTTCAGCACCTGCAGGGTGTAGTTCCAAACCAGAAAAGGCCATCAAGATGTGGCTCAGATAGAGAATACAGCTGTTTACCAACCGAAGGTGTTGGTGATGGCACGGTCGGTTTTGTAGTCGGCCTTATCCGGATAGGCCCATCGCAAGATTTTGTACTCGTTTCCCCGCTGTGCAGCTTCAATGACAACAAACTCTTGGTTCCCTGCCCGGTTAAACTCCACCACTATCCCAAGTACTTCTTCCTTTCCCGGGATCAGTTGGTAGATCTTGGGAACCCATATGATTGGTTCTTGGTCGGCCTGCTGCTTTGCAGCCGCTTCTGCTTCGCTTTTCTTGCACTCGTCCACGGTTTGTTCACTGGAACTGTCAAGGTGGTCGCAGAATTTGCCGTTGTGACCTGCAAGTGAGTAGGCGAAGGTGATTCCGAGGTCACTTGCCTTGGCGTCGTCGTGTGCTTGGGCGCATCCGCTCAAAATCAGGGTGGCCGCTGCAAACGATGCCGCCGCTGACAGGTACTTCCGCATGCTGTGTAACTCCTATTTCGCCGCTTGACCGGCAAGTATTTTGATCAGTTCCTCGTTGGTCATTTTCGTCCACGGCGAGTCTGTGGAGCCCTGTAATGCGGCTTCCGGACTCTGCGTTTGGACCCACCATTTGGCTTCGAAGACGTGCTGGTCCAGCATCACCCGGTCGCCCTTGTTATAGACGGTTGTAGCTGACCACGCGGGGTACGTTCCGGCTGGAACCGTGACTTCCGGCTTGGGGCGGTCGCCGGGCAGGACGGGCCCGATCAGTTTCCAGGGTGCCGCGGCCCGGTCCGGGATGGGGTCATTGGGAACGTCTTCCTTGGTCCACCATTTGGCCTCGTACACGTTGCCTTGCCACACGATCCTGTCCGACTGCACGTAGGTGGCCAGCGGCGACCAGACCGGGTAAGGGCTGGTGGCGGGGTCGTCAACAACGGCAGTGGCAGTGGTGGTGCCTGTTGGCAGCACGGGGCTGGGCGAGGCTGTGGCTTTGGAATCGATGTTCGCGCCCAGGACGTCGGAGAAACGCGCAGCGCCTTGCGGTACACCGCTGCAGGCATCAGAGACCACAGTCAGGGTTGGGTAGTTGGGCCCGCATTCGGCATCCCGGTTCAGGGACCACATGGACATGCGGCCCACGCCCTTGCTCCGGGCGAAGTCGTGCAAACCTTCGGCGTCGGACAGGGTGAACACGTCAGCCACAATGTCGTTCTGGCCGATCATTGGAGTCAGGCCGATCTTGCGCCATAGGGTCTGTGCACCCAGACTTTGCTGCGCCGCCGAATAGACATCGTCCAACTGGGCGTGTGTTGCTTCAGCTGCCGCGATGGAAGCCTGCACCATGGACTGGCCGGCCACGCGGCTTTCGCCGAAGTCCATGGTCATGACGTTCACGCCGGCCAGTTCCACTCCGGCTGAGAGCATCTGCTCGACGGCGGCTGTTCCGTCGGGGGTCAGCCCCGTCGGAGCCACGGGTAACGTGAGCCAGACGGACAGGCTCTTGCCCTCGGCCTGCCTGTCTTTTTGCACGGCGGTGATGGCTTTGCCTTGCCGCGCGAGGGCGGCCTTGTCTGCCAGGGCGGTGCCCTCGATGTCCAGGTCTATGGTGTTGAGGTCGTAGCGGTCCACCACGGTTGAGTACGCCTGCTGCAGCCGTGCGTCGTCGGTACATGCGGTGGCGAGTTCCTGGTTGGATAATCCGCCGAAGGAAACGGCGATGTCGCCTCCGGTTTGTCGGAGGCGGGCGATGCGCCGGTCCAGATCAAGGTCTGAGGCAGCTGCGTCCAGGCTGTAGAAGTTTCCCCAAGAGGGGCTGCACCCGTCCTTGGCATCGGCCACGATGAAGGACAAGACCACTGATTTTGTGGTGTCCCCGGCCGGCTGCTCAAACGCGTATCGGGGTGTTGCCGTCACGTCCACGTATCCCATGAACTGCGATGGTGACGCTGCAGCGGCACGGGTATCGGTGTAATTACGCCAGGAAACGACGCCGGCCCCTACAACTACCGCTATGACGGCCAGCAGCACAGAGAGCCGAATCCAGGACAGCTTTCGCCCAGGAAAGTGTTTGGACATTATTCCCCCAACATTAAACAATTTCCGTGGACCGCATCGGAATCGTAAGGCTCCTGCTATCGATTACTATAAGGGCAATCGGCGACGCTTTTACTATGGAGAGCGGACGTTCAACCCGGCTATGAGGCCGGAAGGCGCGGTTCACAGTCTGATGGGGAATTATGACGGACCAGTTGGTTGATTTATCCGATGTAGAGCGAGATCCCACTGAACTTCCCGCTGACCGTCTGGAAACTGCGGGACGAAAACGGCAATGGGGATCGGAGCGGCGTTCTGAGCCGCTGGCCATTGTTCACCCGACGCCCTCTTCCCGAAAGATCGTGCTCGGCAGGCTTGCCATACTTGTGACGGTGGGGGCATGGCTTTATTACGTGGTCTCCACCATTATTCGGCAGTTTGTTGACAACCCGAACTCAGGTTTCCGATTCGGATTTGAGTCGATTTCATACCTCATTGTTGTCACGTTCTTGACGTTTTCTGCCTTGATGTACCTTATGGCGCGGCAAGGTGCGCTGTACCGGTTCAAGGAACACCGCAGGGTGCCCCGCGGCGAGCTTGATCATCACTTCGCCAATTACAAAGAGGGCGTGACGGTGTTGGTGCCGTCCTATGCCGAAGAACCCCAGGTAGTGAGGGGAACGCTATGGTCGGCAGCCCTTCAGGAGTTCCCCGACCTGCGGGTGGTGTTGCTGCTGGACGATCCGCCTCACCCTACGGAGCCTGAGAAGATTCAGCGCCTTGAACGGACCCGGGCGCTGGCGGGGCAGATCGCGGATGCATTGTCTGCTCCGGCAGCGCGCGCCAACAAGGCCCTCGAGACGTTCCGGGAGAGACTCGGATCGCCGCTTCAGTCGGAAAGTCAGGCGGCAGGGAAAGCCGATGAGCTCGGACTCTTGATCGCGGAGTATGAAGCGGCGGTGGAGTGGCTGGAGGCTATGGCTGAAGCCGAGACCGTGGAAGACCACGTGGACGAGTTCTTCGTGGACCTGGTCATCATGGGACTGGCGCGTGAACTCCGCCTCGTGTTGTTGGCGCTCGACGCAGCAAAGGCCCAAGACACGGCTCCCGACCCCGAGCGGATGGAGCAGCTTTACCTCAGGCTCACATGGATTTTCAACGTCCGCACTGAGACTTTTGAGCGTAAGCGGTACGCCAGCCTTTCCCACGAGGCGAACAAGGCCATGAACCTCAACGCCTACATTTCCCTCATGGGCAAGCGGTGGCGGCGGGAGGAGACCGCTGGGAGCGTGGTGCTTCGCCCCTCGTTGGTGCCGCGTGAGGACGATTTGTTGGTTCCGGACAGCACGTATTTGCTGACCCTGGACGCCGATTCCCTGCTGCTGCGCGACTACTGCCTGCGTTTGGTGTACTTCCTGGAATCCGCGGGCAATGAGCGCGTGGCTGTTACGCAGACGCCGTATTCGTCGTTCCGCGGCGCCCCCACCCGCATCGAGAGGATCGCCGGGGCCACCACGGATATTCAGCACATTCTCCATCAGGGAATGACGTTCTACGGAGCCACTTTCTGGGTGGGTGCCAATGCGATTATCCGCAAATGCGCCATTGAGGACATCGTTGAAGTTGAAACGGTTGGCGGGTTCGAAATTCGTACCTACATCCAGGACCGGACTGTCATTGAGGACACCGAGTCCAGCATTGACCTGGGCACCCATGGATGGACCTTGGTGAATTATCCGGAGCGTTTGAGTTACAGTGCCACGCCGCCGGATTTCGGGTCCCTGGTGGTGCAGCGCCGGCGCTGGGCTAACGGTGGATTGCTGATCCTGCCCAAGCTCTGGAACCAACTTTCGCAGCGGCGAAGTCAACGTCAACGGATACTGATCCGTGAGGTCCTCCTGCGTGTGAACTATATGGCGTCCATTACGTGGGCCAGCTTTGGGCTTCTTTTCCTCTTGGCTTACCCCTATGACAGCAGGCTCCTCAGCCCTGCAGTCTTCATAGCGGCCCTGCCGTACTTCCTGTGCATGGGGTCCGACCTCCGCGATTGCGGCCACCGCTTCAGCGACATCTTGCGCATTTACGGCTTCAACCTCATCCTGCTGCCGGTCAACCTTGCAGGTGTTTTGAAGTCTCTCCAGCAAGGCCTGACAGGGGACAAGATTCCCTTTGTCCGAACCCCTAAGGTCAAGGACCGGACAGCCGCCCCCGCCATCTACGTTCTGATTCCCTATGCAATCGTCGCGTTCTCTGTCCTGACGGTTTGGCGGGACGCCCAACAGGGCAATTGGGGCAACGTCGCCTTTGCCTCACTGAATGCGGTGTTGGCCATGTGGTGTATCCAGGCGTATATCGGCTTGTGGAACTCCGTGGTGGATGTTGTTTTGGGGGCGGTCAACTGGCTCTATGTCGCACCAAAATCCAAGGTCAAGCCGGAATCGTTGGTTGTTCCCAAGACTCCCGAAGAGGTGGATTGGGAATCCATCCTTTACCACGGCGACCGCAGGCTCAACCGTGACCTTCGCGGCGGGACGGACCGCCGTCGTCGAATTTCACTGCGTTGATCATCAGTGGGACCCGTTCGGCGGTGACCATTGGCTAGATCAGGGTGTTGAAGATCCCCCAGCCCACCCCTGTGTGCATGTTGCCGAAGAGGCGGAGGCAGAAAGCTGAATCCCCTGAAAGCCAGACAGGGCAGACAAGCCCCGCCCTGCATGGCACAGTAGGCGCCATGACTCGAATTCTGATGATCGGCATCCGCGCCAGCGAGCTCGACTACAGCAAGCTGCCTCCCGGACTTGACGAGGCAATCATGACTGAGCGGATCGAGGCCGGCTTCGGAGCCACCATCGATGCGGGCTTCGACGCCGTATCCTGCCTGATCGGCTCCTCACCGGACGGGGCTGCGGCGGAGGTGCGCGAAGCCCTCGCCCGTGATCGTTTCGGCCTGGTGATGATTGGTGGGGGCATCAGGTTGGTCCCCGAGTATACGGAAGTCTTCGAGCGGGTGATCAACACGTGTAGCGCAGAGTCGCCCGGGATCTCGTTCTGCTTCAACACCTCGCCGGAGACAACCTTGGATGCTCTGAGGCGCCACGTTCAGCCCTAGGCATCAGGGTGCTCAACGCGCATGCCGGACCCATTTCCCTCAGTGCCTGCAGAGGGTAAGTGTCAGATGCGGGGCAGCGTGGAGTAGGGCAGCTGGGAAGGTGACCTGCCACTCTCAATCGGAGTGCCAGCCTGTGCCGTTGGTGTCGTAGCCGAAGTGTAAGAATGAACCATGTTTCAGAAGCCTCCGAACCTCGCCCTCGAACACTTCACAAGCACCACGCAGGACCTGGCCCGCACAGTCATGGCCAGCAAGTACCTGACGCTTGAGCTGCACTTTAGCCTTGAGGGCTTTATTGCCCGCGACCCTGAAGGTGTCCGCATCCTGACCGCCGATATCGGCGTGCGGACGGACAAGAAGACAGGAGCACGCGTCGGTGCTTTGGAGCGGCTCCGCGAACAGTCCACCGAGCCGGGATTCCCGCGGGCGATCTCGGTGTATCAAGCGAAGCTTGCAGTTAAACACTATGACCTGGAACGCGACGGCAAGGGCGCAGCCCCCTACTTCTTCGTGGACCGGCCACAGCCTGGCATCGCGGCAGACGACTAGCCGATTTCCACACCATTACTCGGAGGGGCACCTCATCAGGTCCACCGCGCCATAGCTCGCGTAGGAACACCGTCATGCTCAAGCGGCTGGAAGCCAAGAGCCTTAAGGAAGCGCTCCTGCTTGGGGGTGCCAGCCACCGCGGCCACGGGTGTTCCAAGCGGTAGCTTGGCTTCGCGTATGACAGCCTCCACGAAGGGCACCCCGGCGCCCCATTCAATGCGACGATCTTTCACCAACAATGACAGGACGTAAGCCTGTGATTGGGAAGAGTTTGACCAATCCTTGATTGCCGCATGAGCCCTGCGGGTAGACGGGGCGAGCAGCTTAGGCAGCATGAACAGGGTCGGTAGAAGTAGAAGAACCAACAGAGTAATAGAAGCCAGAAGGAGTGCCGCGCCAAGTACTTCGTCAAAGAGGCCAATGATGAAAGAACCCAGGATGACAACAGAAAACCACCACGGTTGAGAAATTTTTTGGCGATGGGGGCCACCAACGGGCATTGCGACCAACAGCAATCGCGCATCGCTGTGCCACACACTGCCAATGCTGGCCCTTTGCCGGAGACCCTCCAGATTGGAAATGTAGACGAACGGTGCGAGTATCCACCCGAGGCGATTCGCAGTGGCTACGGACAGCATCCAGGCCAGACGAGGAAGTTCCCACCGCGCTACTCGCCGGGGCCGCCCAAGCATCGCATATTCCAAGGTATTCACGGCGGGCATGTCATTCTCCAACTCATTGAGCTGCGCCTCTCGCTGCCCAATGAATGATATCCGTTTCGCGCTGGAGATCCTCTAAGTCGCAGACCTATGCAACATGCATGCTTCTGCACCGCCAAGGATGCACATCGCCCAATGACCTTCGAGTGACCCGCAGATACTGTGAAGTGAATCACTCGAAAGGAATGCATGTCATGTCCACCTCCGACACAGGGCACGATGACTACCCCATCACCAGGGTTCCCGCAACGAAGCGGAAGCACTGGTTCGGCATCGCGGTCCAACGCTTCGGTCAGACTTCTGACCTAAGCCAGTTTCTTCTCGGGGCAACCTTTGGCTTCGGAATGACCTTCTGGGACGCCTTCTGGGCCTTCACCGTGGGTGCGTTGATCGTTGAAGCACTCATGATTTTCGTCGGCATCGCCGGCATGCGCCAAGGCCTCACAACATCCATGCTCGCCCGCTGGACCGGCTTTGGCCGAGGCGGAGCATCGGTCCTCGGCCTCGCCATCTGTATCAGCCTCATCGGCTGGTTCGGTATCCAGTCAGGGATTTCCGGGGCGGGACTGAACCAAATCGTCCCTGAAGTTCCGGTCTGGGCTTGGTCGCTGGGCTTCGGCCTGGTGGTCACGCTGATTGTGGTCCGTGGCTTTGAATCCATGCAGTGGTTGGCCAATATCACTGTGCCCCTGTTCATGATCCTCATCGGCTGGGCGGCGTGGGCGGAGCTGAGCAACCACTCCATCAGCCAACTCATCAACGATGCCCCTCCGGGCCCGCAACTCGATTTCGTCACGGCTACCACCATCGTTGCTGGAAGCGCCGTGCTCGGGGCAGTCATCACGCCGGACATGACCCGCTACAACAGGAGCGCCGGCGACGTCGTCAAGCAAACCGTCGTCGGGATGACGCTTGGCAACTACACCATCGGCATGATCGGAGTCCTGCTCGCCCATGCGGTGAAAACGGCGGACGTCACGCAGATCATCTTCTCCTCGGTGGGCTGGGTGGGCATCCTGATCATTGTGCTGGGCACGTCCAAGATCAACGATTGGAACCTCTACAGTGCAGGGCTGGGCGTGGTGTCCTTCTTCAACAGCGCCATGAACAAGCGCTTGAACCGTGGCCACGTCACGCTGCTGCTGGGTGTGGTGGGAAGCGTCCTGGCGGCTGTCGGCATCCTGGACAGCTTCATCGACATCCTCATGGTGCTGGGTGTGGTCTTCCCACCGGTAGCCGGCATCATCATGGCTGAGTACTTTGTCATCCGGAAATGGCGGCCCCTCTTGGAAGCAAGCCGCGACTCAGGACTCCCGCCCGCCGAATCACCCAACTGGATTCCGGCCACATTCATCATCTGGGCGATCTCAGCGGCCCTTGGCTACTTCGTCACTTTCGGCCTCCCTGCCCTGAACTCTCTGGCAGCGGCCTTCATTCTCTACATCGTCGCCGGCAAATTAAACCTGTTGCGGTCCTTCGGCGATAACCAACCCACAAGCGAAAACACCACTAAGGAAGAATCGGTAACTGCACCATGAGTAGCCTGAGAATCGGCATTGACGTCGGCGGCACCAACACAGACGCCGTGCTGCTGGACGGCGCGCAGGTGCTCGCCTCCACCAAGGTCCCCACCACGAAGGACGTCACCAGCGGCATCACCCAAGTGCTCACCGCTCTGAGGGAACTGAACGGCTTCAGCCCGGACCACATCCGTGGCGTGATGATCGGAACCACGCATTTCATCAACGCCCTGATCGAGGCCCGGGACCTCAGCCCAACAGCTGCCATCCGCCTGGGACTACCTGCCACAGCTTCACTGCCGCCTTTCACGGATTGGCCAGACACCCTCACCAACGCCGTCAAGGGCCGCGCCTACATGGCTCACGGCGGACACGAGTTCGATGGCCGGCCCATCAGTCCCTTCGACCCGGACGAAATAAGGCGGCACGCAGCGGACATTGCCGCACACGGCATCCGATCAGTGGCAGTGTCCAGCGTCTTCTCGCCCGTCAACGATGAGTTCGAGCAGCGCACCCTGGCCATCCTCCGGGAAGAACTCGGCCCCGAATTCCCGGTCTCCCTTTCGCACGAAATCGGCAGGGTGGGCCTGCTGGAACGGGAGAACGCGACCATCGTCAACGCTTCCCTCGCGGAGATGGCGAACAGGATTGTTGACGGCCTCGCGAAAGCCGTCCTGGAGCAGGGCATCACGGCGCCTCTCTACGTCAGCCAGAACGACGGCACCCTCATGGACATCGAATACACGCGACGCTACCCGGTGGCCACGTTCGCTTCAGGCCCCACCAACTCTATGCGCGGAGCAGCGGCCCTCTCCGGCTTCACCGATTGCCTGATCGTGGACATCGGCGGTACCACCACCGACGTCGGCGTCTTGGTGAACGGCTTCCCTCGGGAGTCCAGCACGCACGTCCGCCTCGCGGGCCTGCGCACCAACTTCCGGATGCCGGACGTCCTCTCTGCAGGCCTCGGCGGCGGGTCCCGCGTTCGGACAGACCAAGCAACCGTGGGTCCGGACTCGGTGGGCTACCGCCTCACGGACGAGTCGCTCGTCTTTGGCGGATCTGTCCTGACAGCAACGGACATCGCCGTACGCAGCGGAAGGGCCGACGTCGGAGACGCGTCTTTGGTGAGTCACATCAGTGACGCTGTGGTGCGGTCAGCCCTGGAACAGATCGACCGGACCATCGCTGACATTGCTGATCGGATCCGGACCTCATCCGCACCCTTGCCGGTTGTCGCCGTCGGCGGTGGATCCATCTTGCTGGCAGACAAACTGGACGGACTTGGGACCATACACCGGCCTGCGAACTTCGATGTTGCCAATGCCTATGGTGCAGCAATTGCCCAGATCAGCGGGGAAGTGGATCGAGTGTCCTCCATCGGGGACGGCGACCAAAAGCGCATCATGGAGTCCGCGCGGCAGGAGGCCGTGGACCGTGCCGTGGCCGCCGGCGCAAACCCGGACACAGTCACGATCGTTGAACAGGAAGCCATCCCCATCCCTTACCTCCCCGGAAACGCCATGCGCGTTCGGGTGAAGGCAGCCGGCAACCTCACGTTAGGAAAGTGAAATGACCTTGGAAGTGGCACACGGCCGCAAACTGAAAAAGATCACGGTGGAGGATATTGACTCCCTGGCCCGTGGAGCAGCCATCCTCGGCACGGGCGGAGGCGGCGATCCTTACATCGGAGCGCTCCTGGCGAAGCAGGCAATCGAAGAATTCGGCCCAGTGGAGCTTGTGTCCCTGGAGGACTTGGCCGATGACGCCTTCATCGTTCCCATTGCTGCGATCGGCGCCCCCACGGTGGCCGTTGAGAAGCTCGACACCGTGGAGAACCTGTACCTCACCATCGAGAAGCTCGCGGCTTCCATGAACCGGACCGCGACCCATACGGCGTGTTTGGAGATTGGTGGCTCAAATTCGATGCTGCCAATCGTTGCGGCCGCGCAGTTGGGAATTCCCTTGATCGACGGCGACCTGATTGGACGGGCGTTCCCGGAAATACAGATGGGCATGGCGCCGCTGTACGGAATTCACGCCACCCCCATGGCTTTGGCCGATGAGAAGGGCAACACCCTGGTCATCGAGGCCATTGATTCTTTCTGGGCTGAGCGCTTCGCCCGGCAGGCTTCCATCGAGATGGGGTGCAATGCGTTCAACAGCACCTATGCCATGACCGGCGCTCAAGCGCGGGAGTGTTTCGTGGCCGGTTCCATGTCATTCGCCATCACCATTGGCGATGCCGTTGCCATGGCCCAACACAACAACCTCAACCCCTGCGATGTGTTGGCGGAAACGCTCAATGGCCGCATTGTTCATTTGGGCAAGGTGGCTGACTTGCAGCGCCAGACCACCGGCGGCTTTGCGAAGGGCCAGGCCATGATCGAAGGCATGGGTCCGGACGCCGGCTCCGTTCTTTCGCTGCATTTCCAGAACGAGCACCTGCTCGCCACCAAGGACGGAACCGTGGTGACAACTACTCCGGACCTCATCATTGTGGTGGACGCAGAATCTGCCGAACCGGTTACAACGGAGAACCTGCGCTATGGCCAGCGCTTGTGCATCCTGACGGCGCCCAGTGACCCCCGCTGGCACACTACGGAGGGCCTGCAACTGGCCGGGCCGGGGTACTTCGGCTACGGGGTGCCGTCCCACAGATGGGACGGGACGCCGGAAGAGCACACCGAGTCCATCGAGCGTTACCGCGCCTGACCGCCGTCGAACATCAGTGATGCCGCCGCGTTGCCGACGAAAGTTGGTGACGCGGCGGTGGCATCATGGAGGTAACCATCGAGAAGAACGGGAGCGGCAGAATGATTCCCCCGGTCCCGCTTTGGTCCGTCACGGGTCATCTCCCTGCCGGCGTCCTTGAAGGAACAGGGGAGCAGGGCGGCAGGACGGTATCGTCGCTCATTGCCCTGACTGGTTCCCTGGCCGAGGTCAACCGGCAGGTCCGCGAGCGGCGCAACCTCGATGGCGATCCATTGTCTTTTCCGGGCAGCCTCCTGCTGGCGCTGGAGCCGCTGCCGTCCGGGGTGTCCTGGGATGTTGAGGCGCTGTTGGCGCTGGCGTCCTCCGCCGGTGTGGTGACCCTTGCGGTAAAACTACCGGCCGACGACGGCGCGTTGCCGGTCAATGTGAAAAGGCTCGCCGAACGTTTGGGCCTAGTGGTGCTGGCAGTCCGCAACACCTGGCAATTTGGTATCGCCGCGCAGGAACTGCTCTCGGGAGCGGCCCATATTCAAGGTTTGCTGATCTCACGTGTGGCCGCCGAATGCCGGACACCTTACGGCTCGCTGAGTCATCTGCTGCAGCGGCTGGGGGTTGCGATCGGGCATGAAGTGACGCTGGTGGATCCTTCAGGGAAGCTGATTTCCGCCGACTCACCGGGTCCGGAGCCTATGCCGGAGCCCACTGGTTCATTGGATGCCTCGGCGGAGATTCTTGTGTTGGTCCACAGGGAGCAAGAGCACGGGCCGCGGCTCAGGGTGGTCCCCGGCGCATCGCTGGATCAAGAACGGTCGGCCATCCTCGCCGCCCTGGAAGTTGCGGCGATCGCAGTTTCGGAGCTCCTCTCACGGCAGCGGCTGGAGCGGGAACGCGACGCCCGGCACCGTATTGCCGCGCTGGGCCAGTTGATCGATAACGCCGGTGACGTCACGCCGTCGTTCAGGGCAAGGGCGCTGGAACTGGGCTGGACCTTGGACGGATACCACATAGCTTTCCGCGTGATCACCCGGGAATCCGTGGATCTGGTGGCTCGGAAGCCGGACCTGGACCGTGCTTTGATGCGCGAAAAGATTCAGGCTTCAACGGTGGAGCAGTCGGATGGTTGGTCCGGATGGATCAGCTTCCCGTCCAAGCCGGGGCCGGCGGAAGTCAGCCGGATCAGCAGTGCGCTTCGCCGTGCTCAGCGGGACCTTGGAGCCACCATTGCCACCCAGTTCGGAGTGGGCCGTCTGCAGGCCCAACCGGAAGGAATCGTCAGCTCGCTCGAGGAAGCCAACGACGCCGCCCGGATCGCCGGCGCCAGGGAGAACTCCGGCTACTTTGTCCACGTGGACAGGCTGGATATGGCCCAGCTCCTGCTGATCTGGACCCGAACGGACACCTTCAGGCCGGCTGCCCGCGAGCTCCTTGCCCCACTTCTGAAGGCCGGACCGGAGCTGTTGAAGACCCTCACTACTTTCCTGGACTGCGAATCGTCATTGACGGAAACCGCAGCCATTCTCAACGTCCACCGGAACACGGTCAGTGACCGCATCAGGCGCATCCAGTCACTGATCTCTATCAACCTGGAAGACCCGGAAGCGCGGCTTGCTTTGCAGTTGGCCTGCCGGAGCGTGCTGACGGATACGCCGGAGTAAGAGGGCTCAGGAGCTGAGCCGAGGTTGCCCCGCGTTGCCGGCCTTCCAAGCCCAGACGAGCAGGACGGCAGACCCAATCGGGGCAAGGAAAGTGGACATCATCACCAGGGGTAGCCCAAGGACCGAAGCCGCAAGCCCCATCAGGGCGACCACAGCTATGCGCGTAAATCGGCCGCCAGCCACCCACCGACCCAACGGCAGTGCAATGGCGAAACCCATGAGGGTTGCCGCAATCAGGATGCCATTCCATTGCAAGACGTGCCCGGCTCCAAGGAGCTGCGCGAACCCTTGAACGCCCATGGCCGAACATCCAAGAAGGACAGGCCACGGCATAGTGGGGCCGAGCCGCGCCGCTAGCGCCCGCCCGGCAAGAAGCAGCAAGGGGATGCTGGCGAATGCGCCGTAGGCCAAGCCGAGGTTCATGGCGTGGGTTGAGTCGGTCACCATGGGTGCCCAACTGCTTCCCGTGACGGCAAAGACGGCACATGCCAGCCCGACTACGAGCAAAGCCAGGGCCGCTCCGCCCACAATTCGGAGGTTCGGAGCAACCACTTGGCGGGGAACCACTCGCGAAGACCCGACGCTCGGCCGGACAGCGGGCATTCCCTGCCGGAGGGCAACGATCAGCAACACCATGGCTCCCAACGTTCCCGCCATAGGCGGCATCACCATGAGTGCCCCGAGCATAAGGGACATGGGTAAGGCCAGGAGAACGGCTTGCGTGACACGGATGGGAAGCGAACGCCGGCTTGCCAGCAGGGAGTACAACGGGACAGCCAGGCACGCGGTCCCAGCCATCCAGCCCGGAATCATGAACAGCAGCATGGACGATCCGAACCAGCTGAAGCCCTGATTCATATCGGCTTCGTCGAAGCGAACGGACCAACTTGCAGCAGTCGTCGCGGCCAGCGCCCAGGCTGGCACAGCAGTAACTGCTACGAAGAGGGCGTGACCGGCAGGGACGCGCTTGGCCAGGCGCAACAGCACGACGGCGGAAAGGCTCGCCGCGAGCGGGCCGACGAATCCCGTCAGTATGATGCGGGCAGGGCCTGTCCATGGGAGATGGAAGGTGTTACTGAAGAAGAGGGCCATGCCGCCCAAGAATGCGAGCAAAGATGTAGCTGCGAGCCCAACGGCCCAACCCCTTGTTGCTTTGAATCTGCTTGTTGCTGTAAATCGGCGCGCTTGCGCAAATGACCCCACGTATTGCCTAACTCTTTGGCGGAAACCGCCCCCAGTTGATCTCCCGCCAAAAGGCAGTGGTTCACATGCTAGCCGGGGATGGACCATCATTTCGCGCTGGGAACAGCATCTATATCCTTGAGAGATGAGTGAAGTCGCGCATTCCACGGTCGCCTTTGAGGGACGTTTCGCCCGGGTGCTCCCGGAGATGGCCATTCCTTGGCGGGCGGAGGAAGCCCCGGACCCGCAGCTTCTGGTGCTCAACCAGCCACTCGCCGTCGAGCTTGGTTTTGATCCTGATTTTCTTCGGAGCCCGGAGGGCGTGCGGCTGCTGATCGGAAATGCCGTCCCGGAGGAGGCTACACCTGTGGCCCAAGGCTATTCGGGTCACCAGTTCGGCTTTTATTCTCCGCGTTTGGGGGACGGGCGCGCCCTCTTGTTGGGTGAGATTGCAGGCGCTGACGGGAAGCTCCTTGATGTCCATCTGAAGGGCTCGGGGCGGACGCCGTTTGCCCGGAACGGTGATGGCCTGGCCGCAGTGGGGCCCATGCTGCGCGAGTACATCGTCAGTGAGTCGATGTACGCACTGAACGTTCCCACCACCCGATCCCTTGCGGTTGTGGCCACAGGACGCCAGGTTCAGCGGGAAACTCTCCTGCCGGGGGCTGTCCTGACCCGGGTGGCCAGCAGTCACCTAAGGGTGGGTAGTTTCCAATATGCCAGGGCCAGCAATGACTTGGATCTGCTCCGCCGCCTGGCTGACCATGCGATCGAACGCCACCATCCGTCGTCGGCCGGTGAAAGCAACCGTCACCTTGCACTGCTGAAGGGCGTCATTTCCGTCCAGGCGAGACTTCTGGCGCAGTGGATGCTGGTGGGATTCGTGCACGGCGTCATGAACACGGACAACATGACAGTGTCGGGTGAGACCATCGATTACGGTCCCTGCGCGTTTATGGAGGGCTTTGATCCCGGTGCGGTGTACAGCTCCATCGATGAAATGGGACGCTACGCCTACCGTAACCAGCCGTTGATAGCGGAGTGGAACCTTGCCCGTTTCGCCGAATCAATCGCGGTCTTGATCCACGAGGATGAGGAGCAGGCGGTGGCACTTGCCGTTGAGGCCCTCAATGGATTCCGCAAGGAGTACAGCGCCACCTGGTTCAACGGCATGAAGGCCAAGCTGGGTTTGCCTGAGGAAATCGACGACGCCGTCGCCTCACCTTTGGTGGATGACCTCCTTCAGCTGGTGCAGGAGGCCCGAGCGGACTACACCTCGTTCTTCCGGAGCCTTGGCAAAGCTGCGCGAGGGGAAGCTGAACCTGCACGCCGTCAGATCCTGGATTTGGCCGCGTTCGATTCATGGTTGGAACGGTGGCGGGAAGTCGCCCCGGATGCCGATGCCATGGACCGGGTCAACCCGATATACATTCCGCGCAACCACTTGGTGGAGGAAGCTCTTGCTGCAGCGACTGAGGGGGATACTGGCCCAACCGAACGGCTGCTGGCCGCAGTTTCTGACCCGTTCAGCGAACGTCCCGGTTTGGAGATGTACGCCGAGCCCGCACCGGAGAGCTTCGGCCCGTACCGGACCTTCTGCGGGACGTAGGGCTGCAGGGCTAGCGACTCAGCCAGGCCGGGTCGCTAGCCTGCAGTTGATTGGTCTAGCTCCAGGCGGCCCGAACCACCATGTCTGCACCCGCGGCCAAATGATTACCGGTGTGGCCTGCATCCAGGACGCACACGTCTTCTGAACCGGATGTTGTTGTTGAAACAAGACACTCTGCTGCCCTGAAACTCAGAAGGTCCACAGGCAGGCTGTCGCCTATTTGAAGTTCACTCATGATGCCCTTTTGCTTGTCCGGGCATCACCCTAGGTGTGGGTAGCCCGGTTTGGTGGGGAGAAAATTTTCCCCTTGGAACGCCGGACTTCATCAGCGGATAACTCCATACTGCCTTGCTTGACGGACTTCGTCCACGCAGGGTGGGCTAGCCTTTAGTTGAAATTTGTGTGGCTCACGATTGCCAGCAGGTCTTCGCGGAGCCCCTCGGAGTCCAGATTAATGACCGACAGTACGTTGTTCTCCTGGCGGTGCGATTGTTCCAGTAGCGTCAGGCCCGAGTCAGTTATGGATATCAACTGGCTGCGGCGGTCGAAACGATTGGGTTGACGGAGGATGTACCCGCGCGCTTCCAATCTGGTGAGCAGCGGGCCCATGGTTTGGGCTTGAACGCGGACGCTACGGGCAAGATCGCCGGGCGTGATGGGTCCTCCCGTAGCAACGGCGTCAAGGGTCAGCACCGCCGGGTAGGTCAACCCCAAAGGGCGCAATCTGTCATTCCATGCCAATTCCACAAGCCGCGCCGCCGTGGACAGCAGCCGGCTTGTTGGCCATCGGTCCATATCAGGCATTCAGGCTCCCCAGGCTTTCACAGATAGTCAGCTTCCTTATCAGGCTACATCAGGCCTGGGTAGGTAACGGGACTACCGGCCGGCGGACCGGCTCGCAGAAGGGCGCGACGGCGGAACTCGCCAACAGCGTTCCGGCGTGTGGTGCTCCCTAGCTCTCACACTCAGTGCAGTATTTCTGTCCGTTGGTTTCCCGGGCGAGTTGGCTGCGGTGGTGGACCAGGAAGCAGGACATGCAGGTGAACTCGTCGTTCTGGATGGGGATGATCTCAACTTGGAGTTCTTCGCCGGAGAGATCAGCGCCGGGAAGCTCGAAGGCATCCGCAAGCGCTGCTTCGTCAAGGTCGATGATGTCCGTGAGTGCAGTTGCCCTAGCCGGTGATAGCTCGGCCAGAGGCAGTGCCTGTTCTTCCTCCGTCAGGACCCGGGGAGGGTCGTAGTCGGTGGCCATGGTGGTGAAACCCCCTTGTAAAAGTGCGGTGTGTTGCTGTTTGCGCACTTAGTAACTCCGGGACTTCGCTCCGTATTCCCGCAGTCTAGGAGAGCTCGTACGCCGGGCGTCCCGCGCCTTGATCGGCACTGTGAACGTGCAGGGCGTGGCGCATGGCTTGGCGGTTTTCTTCGGCGAGTTCGGGCTGCTCGGCCACACGGTAGAGGTCTGCTGCCCATTGAAACTCATCGGCGGCGGCTCGGAAGCGGGCTTCGTCGAAAAGGCGCCGGCCAATGTGGTGACGAACGTAGGCTTCCTCTTCGGGTGACCGGACTGTTCGCAAGGCTTTTTCGTGGAGCACGGCGGCGTCATGCCAGCGGTACTGGCGCTGATGGATTTGGGCCAGTACCAGCAGCAGCTCCCGACGTTCAGGCGAGTTTGGCAGCAGCTTGAAGCCATGGTCCAGAGCTTCGGCGTCCCGGCCGAGCAATGCCAGGTACCTGATCCGTTCCACGGGGGGACAGTCGCCTTCCAGCGCAGCTTCCAAGGCTTGGCGGTTGATCACCACGTCGCGGAACGTCGTAGGGTCAGTGCGCCAAAGACTTGCAGTATCTTCCACCGTGATGTGCCCCCCATAGGCTTGTTATGGAGCCAACTGAGTCGCAGCACTGCCAATGGCAGGCTGCAGGAAACTCCATAATCTCATGAACGGTGAAGCCCGCAAGCTTGCCAGGCTTGGCGGCCTCAGTGGAGCTGGATATCCGGCGCCGTAGCTAGCCAGGAGTGGAAGGGGACCGTCAGCCCTGAGCGCGTTGGTGCACAGGTGAAAGGGCCGGCGGCGGCCACAACATCAGGTGCCAACGGCACTACCCTTACGAGCTGGAGTTCGTTGATGCCGGACGCGGCCCGGATGGTGAGGGCGTCACCGGCGCGGCTGACCCGCATGCGAACCCGGCCGCCGTTCCATTCAGGGACAGGCGCCAAGGACCAGTCAGAGAAGCGGTCCGTAACCACCGCGCCCAGTTGAGCGGCGCCGTCGGCGAATTCCACGCCAGCCTTGATCCAATGCTCGGCGCTGATGCGGACGAAGATGCCCGCTTGGTCGAACTGTTGGGAGAACGCGGCCGTGAACTCAACCTCCATGGCGCTGTCCTGCGGGAATGGGGCGAGCAGCGCGTGCTCGGTGTCGTGGATGAAACCGTAGGACGTGACGCGCCAAGCGTCGCTGCTTTCGGCCGCAGTTACATGGAGGTCACCTTCCTGCTCGACGACGGCGGCTGGCTGGTTGGTCCATTCGCCGCGGTTCCAGGGGATGTGGGTAGTCACAGGACTCCTTGAGGTTTCAGCGCATGAAGTTCCAGTGCTTCTAGGCAGCTGGCGTTTGGATCAGCGTATTCGATGCGGACTTTCCGATTCCAAGGACATGCGGCAAGCTGACATGTTATCGTTTATCAATATATTGGTAAACGATAAGGAGTGGGCGCGTGAAAACTGCATTTTCTGCCAAAACATCGGTGAACGTTGCGGCGAAGGTGGGGCTCTGGCTCTTACTGATAGCCGCCTGTGGAGTGGCTGTGGCGGCGATCCTTCGGCTTGTCTCCACGGTTGGTTACGCGATCACTGGGGTGACCACTGTGACGTTGCCCGGTTTGGGCTTCAGCAGGACAGATCCGTCCGGTCCCAGCGTCCTTGGCCCGAAGGTTCAGCAGGTTCTCCATGGAGGCAATATCGATCTCGTCCTCCATGACCTTCCTGGAGGCGCGCTGGTCCTGAACACCGCAGCCGCGATCCTCGGGCAGCTAACCACTCTGCTGGTGTGTGCCGCCGTGATCATGCTGTGCTGGCGTTTGCTGCGGGGAGTGCCGTTCGCACCGACACTAACCCGTTCTATCTCCATCATGGGTGGCGTGCTTGTCCTCATCGGGGTGGTCGTTCCGATTCTTCAGGGATTCAGCAAACTCTTGATCGTAGAGAGCTTGGACAATGTGCTCACCGTCGAGAGTCCACTTGGCAAGGGCAATCTCGATTACTACATTGTCTTCAGCGTGGACCTCCTGCCAGTGGTCTTGGGCATAGCGCTCCTGCTCCTGGCCGCTGTGTTCGCGAAGGGTGCTCAACTGCAGCGCGACACCGAGGGGCTGGTGTAGCGATGGCTCCGGCCAAACAATCCGACGAGGACATGATTCACTGCCGGCTCGATGAGCTTCTGGATCAGCGGGGTATGACGCTGACAGACTTGAGCCGGGAGGTAGGGGTTACTCTCGCGAACCTCTCCGTCCTGAAAAATGACAGGGCGAGGGCTATCCGGTTCTCCACCTTGGCAGCCATCTGCCGGGTACTTGAATGCGAGGTCGGCGACCTGCTCGTCATCGGCTAGGGCCTGCTTGAAAGGTGCCAAGGAATTAAGGCTCTTTTAGGTTGCTTCAGTCGGGCAGCAGATCCATGAATTCGTCGAAATGGCTGTACCAGACTGCGTGGGAGGCACCAGGAATGTCGTGCACAATAACGCCTCTTTGACGCATGGCATTAGCGTCCTCGTCCGAAACGAAATTGCTGGGCCGTGCACGAATAACGAGGGTGCCCGCAGGGGCCGGCCATGATCCGCCTGGTGCCGCCGAGAGTGCTGCCGCCGTCCCGGCGTCGAATCAGTGCCGCAGATAGGACGAGCCCGCCGAAGGAGTGCCCCATGGCAAGCGAAGGTTTGAGTGCATCGCGCAGGTTTGCCGTGGCCACCACAGCTTCAGCCGCTCGTTCCACTGTGAGTCGGAGATCCCGTGGCGAGTGGCCGTGCCCAGGGAGGTCCATCGCGAGCACGCGATATCCATGCGCAGCGAGGGCTGGCCCCACTCGCCACCAGCTTTCAGACGAACCCATCATTCCGTGGAGCAGGATTACTGCGCGCTCTCCCAGGCCCCACTCCCGCACATGAAGTCCCATTGGAGCAGTCTTTCATGCCTATTTCAGCCATCTGCCGGGTACTGCACTGCGAGGTTAGTGACCAGTTGGTCGTCGAGCAGGTCTGTGAATGGATGGAAATCTATCCGGAGTAGCCACTTTCATCCGTAAGTTTGGGCCAGCCCTTTTCGTCCACTGGAAAGTCCTCGATGACATGTCCCGTGGCTGTGTCGATGATGACCACGGAATTTGCGGGCCAGTCAGGGTCTGGAGTCACATTGAAGGTGGAATCCGCGGCGGTCATTTGCTCCCCGGCGGACGCCTTCGCCCGATTGAAGTAGTCCACAATCTCTCCGCTGGTGGTATTTACTGCCACCGTCTCGTCTGGACCTATCGGGCTTCCGTCCAGCGGAGTCGAACTCCACCAGCCCTCATATCCTCCAACAATGCGATCTTCGATGGGGGATCTAGCTAAGGAGCCGTCATTCGCGCCTGTACCGTTTCCTTGGACGCCGACGGCTATAAGCGCAGCCAGCGCCACGGCCGTCCCTAACGCTCCGAGTGCGAGTTTCATGTTTTCCCCCTTTGTAAATCGTTGCAGCAACGTGCGGCAACGGAGTAGCACCTCATGGATCCTGGACGTGACTGACGAGCGTATTGCTCCGAAGAGCAGAGCTGATACCGGGATGCCCATTTCAGGGCCATCTCGAAGGTCCGCTCTCCATTGCTCTTCACGCAGCGACCTGAAACGGGCGGCCGTTAGTGCCACGCAAACGGCTAGGACGGACTCCCTGAATTTCATGCCGGGTTCCATGCGCCCTTGCCTGTCTGCGATGGCCGCTGCGCGGGAGCGTTCTTTGACTGCTGCGCCCTGACATACTCATGCGCCAGAGGGCGGGCCTCGGAAACCAGACGGTAGTAGCGGCGACGCGGCCCCTTCCGTTCTTCGGTCGTCTCCCATTCGCCTTTGACCCAGCCGGCCGCTTCGAGACGCTCCAAGATGGGATACACGGTGCCCGGCTTCTTGGCAGTGTCCTTCACTATTTGAAGCCCCCACACCTTAGTGGCCGACAGTAGGGATTCAAGGACCAGTGCGGTGGCTGGTGTGACGCGTCCCAAGGATTCCATGGCGTTAATCTAGCTATATAGATTTAGGAAATCAAGTACGGAGATCTCTCACCCGGCATTGCGGGGCTGGTTGAAGACCGGCCCCGCAATGCAGCGTCCAGTTCACTGATATCTATACGAGCGCTTGGTCCTGTTCAGAGATACGCTGACGGATCGCCTGCCAGCGGCTGTAATAGGATCGGCCTTGCGGCGATAAGGGGAGATCACATGACAGCGGATTCCATCAGCGAGTACATCGAACAGTTCGACGGTGACGTCCGGCAACGATTGGTGACCGTGTACGATCTGATCCGCTCGGCTGTGCCGGATGCAGCTGAAGAGTCGATCAGTTGGCGCATGCCCACCTTCAAACTCGGCACTGAGCCGTTGTTCTTCTTTACTGCAGCAAAGAAGCACATCGGGTTCTATCCGACTCCGGACGCGATGGCGCATTTCTCGGCACAGCTGAGCGAATATGGAACCACGGACCACCTTGTTCAGCTACGCCACAGCGCTCCACTTCCCATCGATCTCCTTCGGGAGATCATCAACTGGCGGCTGGGGCAGCTGCAATTGGACAAGGACTGAACCTGCCGGCATTGGCTTCGTCTCAGCTACCCGGGTTCCGAGCAGTGCCCAAGTGGCTCTGACTCCGCGCACTGCCAACGCGACGGCAAACGATGATGTCATCAGCACAACTGCTGAGACTGCAACGATCATCACGCCAACTATGTGAACCAGCAGGACAGCGGACATTACTACGGTGTGTGCGTCGAAAAGTTCCATGACTGACCAACTATTCCGCGTATTCGAGGCTCGTCAGGAGGGCCTTGAGCTTGCTGTACTGCTCGGTTTCCATCCAGGCCGCGGCGCTTTCGGGTGTCATGGAAACTTCGATGTTGGCAGTGGCTTGGGCTGCGCCGTTGCCCATGATCAAAAAACTGCTGGCGGAGGTGCTGTCAGGGCCCTCAGTCATTAAGTCATCTGTCACCACACCCATGAAGTAGCGGGTGTATTCGGTGTCAAAGGGGTATTCGTCCTTGAAGAAGGCAAAGTGCGAGGCTCCGTGTCGGCTATTGAAGCCGGTCAATGGCTGAGAGTCCAGGATGGTGCGGTTCACGGGCCCGCCCACCACGCCGCCATAAATACCGCTGGTGATCTGCGCAACCTCAGCGCCCGTTTCGTCATGGATGTGCGCTATGGCTGTTTCGTAGTGCTTACCGTTCAAGTCGAAGGGCAGTTGCTCGGTTTGCGCGGTCCAGCCCGCCGGCAGCAGGAAGGAGATGTGCCCGTCCGGGAATGTGTACAAGCCGATCTGCGGGTAGTCGGGCGAGACGTGTGGGGTTGACGGTACCGCTGGTGTTACCGGCGTTATTTCGGGTACAGCGGGAGGAACGGTCGACGGCGGAACGGTTGCCTGCGGTGCCGGAGTAACCGGCGGCGCGGGAACAGCGGGTGGAGCAGGAACAACTGGTTCAGCGGACACGGCGGGAGTGGTCGGTGCTGCCGGGGCCTCAACATTTACTTCCTGCACGGGAGTGATCGCAACAGGAACTTCGGATAGGGGAAGAGCGACCTCAGTCTGGCTGAGTTGCGCAGAGGGGCTGTGTTCGGATGCCGGGGCAGCGAGTGCTTCTTCCAGTGGGGCTGCGGGGAGCTGGACCAAGTTGCTGGTTTCTTCCGCTGCGGTGGTGAATGAATTACTGGCGACCGGGGTGGACGGTGCGCAGGCGGCGAGCGTGAGTGCCAAGGTCAACGTTGCGAGAGTGGCGTACTTGGCATGTCCGGATCGGCGGTACTTCATTTTGGGTTCCTTCCCCCACGGAGTGATCGAGCAGTTCTTGTGCTCATACCTCTTGTTTCCGGCAGGAGGCCCTTGATTACACCAGTTACAAGAATTCTTTTGAAAAAGCTTTACACCTGCGCGGATGGGGTGAAAAGGGGCGGCGCAATGGGCTGAACTGCCCGGAGAAAGTTCTGCGACCGCCCCGGTAAGTGATTTACTAACTTGACTGCACAAACTCAGTGGGGGATCTGTTTGAGGCCTCCGGACCACCCAGCAAACCGGCCAGGAAGAGAGCACCGTGCAACCTCAGAACCCATCTCCTCCTAACTATGTTCCGCCTCAACCCGGACCGGTGGAGGTTCCGCCGCTGCCTGCGTGGGCAAGGACATTTCGGTCAGGTTTGCTGATTGGTGCCGGACTTCTGGTGCTCCTGTTGCTGCTTCTAATAGTTGTGGCCACGTCCGGTTCCAGCGCGGGTGGGGTGGGCATCCTGGAGGCCGTACTCTGGTTGGGCTTCGGATTATTCTGGCTAGCAATCCCGTACGTGCTCGCCAGCATTATCTATGCCGTTTTGTGGGCCACCAAGCTGCGTGGCAACGGCTACCGCCGGTACCCGGGCACCAGCTGGATTCTGGTGGGCGGCCCGATTCTCGCCGGGTTACCTCTGTTAGCCCTGATATGGCTGATCGCGGCGAACCCGGTCGTGCTGTGACACCCTCATAAGGAATCAAGGAAGAAACGGACCATGTATTCAGACGTCGAGCGGCGCAATGACGCCGTGTACGCCGAGCATAAGGCGGCGGTAGCAGCAGGGGAGAAGCGCGTTCTCCGCAACACCAACACCGGCGAATTACACAGCTACCCGGCGGACGAAATCGGCTTCACACCCGGCGGTGGTCAGGCGCAGGTCAGCACGTGGTGGGGGATGGGCATTCTCGCGGTGGTTGCCGCGATACTTACCGTCTTTTCGGTGGTGTTGTTGCTGGCTCCGTTGGGGCAAGGTCAGGGTCCGATGTGGGGAGCGCTTTTCCTGACCGCTCTGGCTGGTGCCTTCACGTTCTATGCGGTCACGCTGTCCCGTCAGGAATACCATGCGACGCAGCTCCGCAAGCTGCGGGGTTCACCGAAACCTGGCTCCACCGGCCGGGTAGACATACCCGCAGATCACTAATTCAAACGTGCCTTTGGGGGACACCGGAATGCGTCGTGGAACGAAAATAGGCTTCGCCCTGCTTGCGTTGCTAACGCTCACAGCCGCGGGCTGTTATGAAAGACCATTCACCCGTGACTATGCCCGGTCCGTTCCAAACTCTGCCATTCAGGTGGGTGAGCTTACGGACAGGACTTGGGAGTATGTGGACGCGGATGGCGTATCCAGGGAACTCAAACCCTGCGAGGACTTGAGCCCGTGGAATGTTGCCTACAGCTGTACCTCGCCGGACGGCAAGGTGGGGCTGACTTTCAACGACTCTAAATACGGCATCGACGACGTCATTCTCCACGTCGGCGGCGAAAAGGTGCCCCTGTACTGCGTCGTTAACCCAACGTGGGGCGACTCATTGAGGTTCTGTATACCGGCGTCGGACCCTGCCGTCCCGCCCCAGCCGGTTCCCCGCCGTGACAAGTCCTAACGTGGCCTGAAAAGCCACGCGTCGACGGCGGCTGGCTGGCGTCAGCGGTCATGCTCAGGTGGACGTCACGAGTCCTCTGCATAAGGCCCGGCAAAGCCGCTGCTTAGGGCCGTTTGGGAAGCATCGCGGCAAACAAGAGGACGGGCCCGTAGTATCCGAGGTAGATGACCGTGATTGTCAGCATCGCTAGAAACCAGCCAGTCAGCTTAGTTCGCAGTTTCGTCCGGGCCTTCTCTTCTTCCATGAGTTCAGACTTGACATAGTCATTGTCATGCAGCGGCAGGGATTTCCTTGTACTCCTCACCAAATGTGTAAGGACCAGTATCGCTATCAGCAAGAGCAGGCAGACAGCGGTGAGCACTATAGCCACCGCAATAATTTGTCCCAGAGTCATACCGCCCCCAACGGTTTGTGGCTTCTTCGTCGTCGCCACCATACCTGAAGGGGTTTGAGCCGCTCCATGTGGGCGGGGCTAGACTGTGCGGGTCAAGACGGATTGGGGGATCCCGTGCGAGTTGTCGTCGCCGCTCAGCTGGTCGGTCGCATCAGCGAACTGAGGACACGGCATGAACTTCTTCGATGGCTTTCCCAAGCCCGAGCCCATGGAACGCGGCAAGAACGCGAAGTTCGTACCCCCGCCGTGGATTGGGCCGCCGCAGGACGAGCTGCCCTCTGTGTTGCCTGTAGGGCAGTTCCTGTATCGCAGCCCTACTCGCGTTCTGGTAGTCAAGAGCGCTGAAATTTACACCACGGGTTGTTCGTTCCAGCTGGCGTGGATCATTCGTCGGGGTGAGGAGAGCGACGAAGAGTGGACCACTCTTCACGCGTCGGTCTTCCAGCACGGTCCTGGTATGGGGCCCACCAGCGCGGACCTGCAGTTGCTGTTTGGTGTCCAGCTACCGGATGAAACGAGTGCCAGGACGGGCATTTTTGGCCCTGGTGGACCCGTGAATCATGACAAGGAGCCCGCAGCTCCGGCGCTGACGTTCCGCGGTGGCGGGGGCAGCGGCAACGACGACGAAGTCTCGGCCTCAGGCAGCCTCTGGCTGTGGTCCTTGCCGGCTGACGGAGAATTGCGGTTGCTGGCGCAGTGGAAGGGGCTCGGCATCGAGGAGTGCTCCGTTGCGATTGACGGAAGTAACTTCAGTACTGCTGCTGCCCGCGCACAGAACCTCTGGCCGTAGCTCAGGAAGCCGCGCTTTCGGCGGGTGAGCACTTCGCAGGGGCCTCGGCGAAGGTGAACCAGTCCGGGAGCGCTGCGGTGTAGGCCTCCCGAACCTGCGGGTCCTTGGTTGCTGTCCAGTCAACGGTGGCCTTGACCTCAACCTCGTTCTTGTCCCACTCGAACCAGTTGATCATTTTCAGGGCAGGGTAATCCCGCGGGATGGAGGGGTCGAACAGCTGGCCCCACCAAGCCTCCTTGATGGCCAGGACTGCGGCGCCCTCGCCGGGTGCCACTGTGAGTGCTGCAGTTTCGGGAATGGCCACGGGCTTGTTCCGAGCAGTTCCGTAGTCGGCATAGAAGTCGGGGATTGCCAGATCGTTTCCGCCGGCGCCGTTGTAGGTGCCGGTGAGCTGCTGAAGGAATTTGCCTGGCTCGGGGATGACGTTTGCACCCCACGGATACGTGTTGCCCCAGTGGTAGAGGGACATGCCAACCCAGTCCACTGCGTCGTCGCCGGGGTAGTAGGGCGCGTAGGGATCGTCCGCTCCCGTGATGGCCCCGTCCTTGTCAGTATCCAGAGCTGCGAAGTCAGGGGATCCGGCCACGGCTTCATACTGGCCGCCGCTAAAGGGATAACCGCCGCCATAGTTCGGTGCCCACATCATGGCGCTGCCTGCGGCTTGGGAGTGCACCGCGTCAGCCATCCGCTGATAAGCAGCTACATACGCGGCCGGTTGCTGACCCCAGGCGTACCAAGAGCCGTTCATCTCGTGAGCGAACCTTACGATCACCGGAACCCCTGCGCCGTTGAAGCGGGCCAGCATGGAGGCCAGTTCCTCAGCCTTCTCTGAAGTTACTGAAGCCAAACCCTGCTTGGGCTCCAAAGTGAGGAGCATGGTTCCACCGTTGGCGCGGATCTGTTCGAAGGCCGCGTTGACGTTCTTTTGGTCGGTGTCTGACATCGGAAAGTCGGTGAAGGTGACCGTAACAGCCGGTCGGCGACCCAGATTGGCCGCATATTGCTCCAAAGTCTCGTGCTCCCAGTCAAGATTCACCCCGGCAAGAATCCCGTCTTTGGGTACCACCGGAGGCGTGGGCTCGCACACCGGGAGGGGAGTAACTGAAGTGCCCGGCTGCGGCCCGGCACAACCGCCCACAGAGCCACCCAACAAAGCGCCGGTCACGATCACAGCGCCGAACTTCCTGAGCCCCCAAGTCATGGCTTTCAATGTAGCAGCGCCGCTGTAGCATCAAAAGCAACAACGCATCTTGCGGGTTAAGGAGTCGGAAATGTCTGAAACACCTGACGGTACTGCCACCACAATTAGCAAAACTTTCAGCCGTGAAACCCGGGTTTCCACCACCATTGATTCGCCGCAGTCCACTATCTGGCGGCTTCTCACGGATGCCAAAGGCTATCCCGCGTGGAACTCCACGGTGGTTTCGGTGGAGGGCGAGATTGCGCCGGGCTCGAAAATCAAACTGGTGTCCACGCTGGATCCCAGCCGTACCTTCTCACTCAAGGTCAAAGAGTTCCAAGCCCCAATAAAGCTCGCCTGGGGCGATGCTCTTGGAACCAGGACTTACAGCATCACGGAGACCAACGACGGTCGGTCCATCTTTGAGATGGCCGAGAAGATCGGCGGTCCCATCTTTCCGCTCTTTGCATCGAAGATTCCGTCCTTCGACGCCAGCTTCACCCAATTCGCGGCAGACCTGAAGGCGGCGGCCGAAAAGGAAAAGGAATAACGACGGCGCTGCTGCCGCCGACTACGGGACAAACCGGCTACGCGACAAACCAGCTACGGAACGAACCTGTAGCCCATGCCCGGCTCGGTGATCAGATGCCGCGGGTTGCCCGGCTCTGTCTCGAGTTTGCGTCTGAGCTGCGCCATATAAACACGGAGATAGTTCGCTTCCTTTGCGTAGGCCGGTCCCCACACCTCTGTGAGGAGCTGCTGCTGGGTAATGAGCTTGTCCGGATTCCTGAGCAGGATGTCCAGAATGTTCCACTCCGTCGGGGTCATTCGAACATCCACGCCCGACTTGGTGATTTGTCTCTTGTCCAGATCCACGGTGAAGGAGCTGGTTGTCACCAGGGTGACTTCCTCGCTGGAGTCGTTCCTGCGACGCAGCAACGCCCGGAGTCGCGCCAGGAGTTCATCCAGTCCGAAGGGCTTGGTGATGTAGTCGTCAGCTCCAGCGTCCAAGGCCTCCACCTTGTCGCTGGATCCGTGTCTGGCTGATAAGACAAGAACGGGTACGGAGCTCCACTCGCGCAGAGCAGAAATGACAGCTTTGCCGTCCATATCCGGTAGCCCCAGGTCCAGGATCATCACCGAAACGGGCCGTTGCGCCGCTGAGTGAAGTGCCGATTGCCCGTCAGTTGCAGTGACCACCGTGTACCCCTGGCCCTTCAACGTGATGGCGAGTGCCCTGACGATGTGGGGGTCATCGTCCACTACCAGGATGGTGTTCACTCGAGGCCTTTCGGGGCAGGCAGGGCAGGAATTCCAGGGGCTGTGAAGCGTTGCGGCACATCGAGGGCGGGACCCGTTGAAAGGGGCAGCCTGACCAGCATGGTCAGCCCGCCGCCAGGCGTTTCTTCCGCGGTGAGTGTCCCGCCCATGGCTTCGGTAAAGCCTTGTGCCACAGCGAGTCCTAAACCTACGCCCGTGGCTGCCGGCACGTCGTCGAGCCTTTGGAAGGGTTGGAACATTTTGAGCACATTGGCCGCGGGTACACCTTGGCCGTGATCGATGATGCGGAGTTCGCTGGCTGGCCTGCCGGCCAGAGTGGTAGTGCTGAGACCGCCGGCGGCACCCACAATCACAATGTCGGAGTCGGGGGCGTACTTCACCGCGTTTTCCGCAATGTTGGCGATGACTCGTTCCAGCATGCCGGCGTCGGCGTCCACGGCGGGCATGTTCGGTGGCAGGTCCACCCTGACCCTGCCGGGCGGGATGCCGTGCAGGGCAGCGGGAATGACGTCGTACCAGCGGATGGGTTTGATGAGGGCATTCACGGAGTCTGAGGTGATGCGGGACATGTCCAGCAGATTGCCTACCAGCCCGTCCAAGCGGTCCGAACATTCATCAATGGTGGCCAGCAGCTCCTCTTCTTCCTGTTCGGTGTACTGAACACCTGGTTGGCGAAGGCCTCCCACTGCGAGTTTGATGCCGGCCAGCGGAGTTCGCAGATCATGGGACACGGCCCGCAGGATGGATGTCCGCATGGTGTTGCTCTCGGCCAGGCGCATCATTTCACGGCGGGTGGCTGCAAGTTGCCGGCGTTCAAGCAGCGCTGAGAGGTGTGCACCGAAAGCGCCCAGGAGCCGGCGGTCACTGGCGGGAAGGACCCTGCCGGTGAGGACAAGGCGGGTGTTGCCGTCAAACTGCTCTATGTTCTCGGTATCGTCGGGGTCAACCTGTGGCTCGCCTGCCGATGCCACCAGCTGCCAAGCGCCACCGCCGCCGCCGCCCGAGGAAGAGGAGGATGAGGAGGGCTGGGTCCTCTCCGCAGCAAGGTACAAAGCAGCGGTCCGCACCTGGAAAACGTCCAATGCCTGTTCCAAGAGACCTTGCACGGGGTCTTCCGCGGTGGACGCTCCGCGGGTGAGATCCCCGAGTGTCGCCGCTTCGGACCGGGCCCGTGCGGCTTCTTTCGATCGCCGGGCGGAGAGGTCCACCACCACGGCCACAGCGGAGGAGACTCCGGCAAACACCAGGAGGGCCAGTAGGTTTTGGGGGTCGTTGATGGTCAACGTGCCAAGCGGTGGAATGGAGAAGTAGTTCACCAGGAAGCTGCTCCAGAGTGCACCCAGCAGCGCGGGCCAAAGGCCGCCGATCAAGGCGACGGCAACGGATCCGGTGAGCTGTATGAGCACCGCCGTGGCAATGTTGTGAGACGGTGCCACTGCCAGCAACAGTTGCAGCAGCACCGGCACCACCAGGGCCATGGCAAATCCCACGGCTACCCGCACGCGGCCAAGGTCGCGCTTCCGGGTGCGTTCTATCCCGCGCCCTCCCAGCGGATGGGAAACCATGTGCACATCAATATCGCCGGAGCCCCTGACCACGCGGCTTCCAACGCCACCCTTCAGGAAACTGGACAGGAGCTTGTGGCGGGATACTCCCACCACAATCTGGGTGGCGTTCACACTGCGGGCGAAGTCGAGCAACGCCTTGGCGGGGTCCTCACCGGACACTGTGTGGTAACTCCCGCCGAGGTCCTTGATCAAGGTTCGTTGGGCTTCCAGATCATGGGGGGATTCGGCAGCCACACCATCTGCAGCCCGGACGTGGACGGCCAGAAGATCGCCGCCGTTTACCCTCTTGAGGATCCGGGCCGCCCGTCTGATGAGCACTTCGCCTTCGGCGCCGCCGGTGAGGCCAATGACAATGCGTTCCCGGGCGGGCCAGCTTTCCTCAATTTGGTTCTCGGCCCGGTACCGCGTGAGTCCTTCATCCACACGGTCCGCGAGCCACAGCAACGCCAGTTCGCGCAACGCCGTCAGGTTGCCCACCCGGAAGTAGTTGGACAGGGCGGCGTCGATCTTCTCTGCTGCGTAGATCTTGCCGTCACCGAGCCTCTGCCGAAGCAGTTCCGGTGAGATGTCCACCAGGTGGATCTGGTCGGCGAGGCGCACAACTTCGTCGGGGACTGTTTCGGCCTGTTTCACTTCGGTAATGGCGCTGACCACATCGCCCAATGAAGCGAGGTGCTGCACGTTCACCGTTGACAGGACATTGATGCCTGCCCTCAACAGTTCTTCAATATCCTGCCAGCGTTTTTCGTTGCGGCTGCCCGGAATGTTCGTGTGGGCATATTCATCCACTATCGCTGTGTGGGGGCGCCGGGCCAGGACCGCGTCGAGGTCCATTTCCTCAAAAGCGCTTCCTCGGTACTCGATGACCCGCGGCGGCAGGGTTTCCAGTCCGTGAGTGAGGGCCAGGGTGTCGGAGCGTCCGTGGTGCATGGCAAATGCCACCACCACGTCCTCGCCCCGGCCCAACAATCTGTGAGCTTCTTCGAGCATGGCGTAGGTTTTGCCGACACCGGGTGCAGCCCCCAGAAAGATCCTCAGTGTTGCCCGCGCCATGTGCTCATTCTTCCACTCTGAAAAGGTAGCTAGTTCCGGTGTGCAGCCAGGCTGGCGACATCCAGATTCAGCAACGTGACGTTCACTGAGGGCTGGCTGAGGAAAGCCTCAAGACCACTGCTGGTTTGCTTGTCCACCAGTTCCTGGACGTCCCGGGTTTCCAGCCCATGGGCCTGGGCAACCCGTGGTACTTGGAGGTTGGCGTAGTCCTTGGAGATGTGCGGGTCCAGTCCTGAGCCGCTGGACGTCACGGCATCGGCTGGAACCTCCTCAGGGCTGACGCCCTCGGATGCCGCAACTGTTGCGCGGTTGGTGGTTACGGTCTCCAGGAGTTTGGCCTCGTTGGGCCCCAGGTTGCTGGCCAAGGACGTTGCCGGGTCCCAACCCACCGCTGAGGGCCGTACGTGAAACCACTGCGGGTCCTGCGTTCCTGCGTCATCTGCGGCGGCTTGGACGATCAGCGCGGACGCCGCAGCCTGCCCGGAGGAGTCCTTCACTATTGAACCGTTGGCTTGGAACGGTGCGGCGAGCTGTCCTGCGCCGAAGACGGCGAGGGGGTAGAGCAGCCCCAGCACTATTGTCGCGAGCAAAAGGAACCTTATGGCCGTGCCTGCTTGGCGGAGGTATCCGGAAATGATGTTCATGCTTGTCTCCTAGCCGATGCCTGGGATGAGGGATATGACCAGGTCTATGAGTTTGATGCCGAGGAAGGGGGCTACCAGCCCGCCCAGACCGTAGAGCAGCAGGTTTCGGCCCAGGGCCTGATTGGCGGTAACTGCGCGGTACTTCACGCCGCGCAGCGCCAAGGGAACCAACGCGATGATGATGAGGGCGTTGAAGATCACCGCTGACAGAATGGCCGACGCCGGACTGGCCAACCCCATGATGTTCAGCAGGCCAAGGCCCGGGAAGGCAGCGGTGAAGAGGGCCGGGACGATTGCGAAGTACTTGGCAACATCGTTGGCGACGGAGAACGTGGTGAGCGCACCACGGGTGATCAAGAGCTGCTTGCCGATGCCCACGATGTTGATCAGCTTGGTGGGGTCCGAGTCGAGGTCCACCATGTTGGCTGCTTCCTTCGCGGCCGGTGTACCTGAATTCATGGCGACCCCTACATCCGCCGCAGCCAAGGCTGGGGCATCATTGGTGCCGTCACCTGTCATGGCCACCAAACGCCCTTCACCCTGCTCACGCCGGATAACGTCCAGTTTGTCCTCGGGCGTGGCTTCGGCAACGAAGTCGTCGACGCCGGCCTCGGCCGCGATCGCTTTGGCTGTGACCGGGTTGTCACCAGTGATCATCACTGTGCGGATGCCCATTTTGCGTAGCTCGGCGAATCGGGCCTTCATGCCCGGCTTGACCACATCTGCCAGGTGCACGGTTCCCAAAACCCGCGCGCCGCCGTCGTGCGTGGTCTCGGCAACCAGCAACGGCGTGCCGCCTTGGGCAGAAATCTCCTGAACGCGTCGCTGGACTTCCGCTGGAAGGCGACCTCCGGCGTCGGTGACGAAATTCCCGACGGCGGACGCTGCCCCTTTGCGGATGAGGCGCCCGTTCAGATCCAGTCCGCTCATGCGTGTGCTGGCCGTGAACTCCACAATGGTGATGTCGGAGTAGCTGCTGCGAAGAGCCGCCAAATCGGGGCCGTCCGTACCTTTGGCGCTGGCGAGTTCCACAATTGAGCGGCCCTCCGGGGTTTCGTCCGCGAGGCTGGAGAGCCTCGCGGCGGTGATGAGTTCCGTCATTTCAACATCGTTGGCCGGGAAAAAGTTGACGGCCCGGCGGTTGCCGTAGGTGATGGTGCCGGTCTTGTCCAACAACAGTGTGGTGATGTCGCCGGCTGTTTCTACCGCCCGTCCGGACGTGGCCAGGACGTTGTGCTGCACCAGTCGATCCATGCCAGCTATGCCGATGGCCGGGACCAAGGCCCCGATGGTGGTGGGAATCAGGCAGACCAGCAGCGCCACCAGGACGATCGGAGACGGGGTAGCGTCCGCAAGGGATGCGAAGGGTGCCAAGGCCATGGTGACCACCAGGAACACGATGCTCAGCGAGACGAGGAGGACGTGCAGGGCGATCTCGTTGGGGGTCTTTTGCCGGACAGCGCCCTCAACCAGCTTGATCATCCTGTCGATGAACGTGGCTCCTGGCTCAGCGGTAATGCGCACTACGATCCTGTCAGAGAGGACCTTGGTGCCGCCGGTGACGGAGGATCGGTCTCCGCCGGATTCCCTGATGACGGGCGCAGATTCGCCGGTGATGGTGGACTCGTCCACGCTGGCCAGGCCCTCAATGATTTCTCCGTCGGAAGGGATCACATCCCCGGCCTCACAGATGACCACGTCATTTAGCTTCAGATCTGTGCCGGCAACTTCTTTGATGGTTCCATCTTCCAAGCGGAGCCGGGCCATCACGCCCTGTCGGCTGGCGCGGAGGCTGTCCGCCTGTGCCTTCCCGCGCCCTTCGGCGATGGCCTCGGCGAGGGTGCCGAACAGGACCGTGAGCCAAAGCCATACGGTCACCGCGATGCCAAAAACGTCAGGTTTCAGGAAACAGATCACAGTGCAGGCCGCTGCCCCCACCAGCACCACAAACATCACGGGGGAGTGGATCATCTGCCGTGGATCCAGTTTCCTGAAAGCTAGAGGAAGCGCTGCCAGAAGGGTTGACGCGTTGAGTTTCGCCGGCGCCTTGGCGTGGTGGTGGCCGGGCTGACCAGGGGCCGGAGTGCCGCTGGTGTTGACGGGTGATGGGGTCTCCGCGGCCGGAACCGTGCTGGAGCTGGTCATTTGATAAGTCCTTCTGCGAGGGGGCCCAATGCCAGGGCCGGAAAGTAACTCAAAGCGGTCAGGATCACGGTTACGCCCAGCAGCAAGGAGCCGAACAGCGGGCCATGTGTTGGAACCGTTCCGGATGAGGCCGGGATCTTCCTTTGCCGCGCCAGCGAGCCAGCCAGTGCAAGGACCAACGCGATGGGCAGGAACCGGCCCAACAGCATGGCCAGCCCAAGCATCGTGGACAGGTAGGGGCCGGAGCTGGTGATGCCACCGAAAGCTGAGCCGTTGTTGTTGGCACCGGAGGTGAACGCGTAGAGCAGTTCGCTGAATTGATGCGGCCCGGATGCCGGAGCATTTGCCATCACCTCGGGGAGGAGGGAGGAGATTCCGGCGAGCACCAGCACCAAGGTCGGGGTCACCAGGATGTAGAGCGCCGCGATCTTCATTTCGCGTGGGCCGATCTTCTTTCCCAGGAATTCCGGGGTTCGCCCCACCATCAGCCCGGCAATGAACACCGCAATGATGGCCAGGACCAGCATTCCGTAGAGTCCGGATCCGGTTCCGCCCGGAGCAACTTCGCCGAGCATCATGTTCAGCATCGCGACGCCACCAGCCAAGGGAGGCAGGGAATCGTGGGCAACGTTGACGGCACCGGTGGACGTGAGCGTAGTGGACGCGGCGAAGATGGAGCTCGCTGCGGGCCCCAGCCGCTGTTCGAAACCTTCTCCCAAGCCACCGGCTGCTGCGGTTGCGGTTCCCTGCGCGGAAGATACCGCCCAGGCCATCAGCACAGTGGACGTCAGCCACAGTGCTCCCATCACACCGGCCACGGTGTAGCCCTGGCGTTGGTCACCCACCATCCGCCCGTACATGTAGGGCAGGGCTGAGGGGATCAGGAGGATGAGGAACACCTGGAACAAACTGGTGAAGACGCTCGGGTTCTCAAAGGGGTGGGCAGAGTTGGCATTGAAGTATCCGCCACCATTAGTACCCAGAACTTTAATTGCTTCCTGGGAAGCGACGGGACCACCCGGAATCAGCTGGCTGGCGCCGGTGGCGGTGTTGGCCACCTCTGTGGACCAGAAGTTCTGCACGACGCCGCCAATCACCAGGGCGATAGCCGCCACCGTGGCGATGGGCAACAGGATACGGAACGAAGCACGGGCGAGGTCCACCCAGAAGTTGCCCAAGCGATCCGTTGTGGTCCGCGCAATGCCCCTGATCAGGGCAACCACCACCACGATTCCGACGGCGGCAGACAGGAAATTCTGTACGGCCAGCAGGCACATCTGGACGAACATGCCCACAGTGGCCTCGGGTACGTACGTTTGCCAGTTGGTATTGGTGACAAAGGAGATGGCTGTGTTCATGGCAACCCACGGGTCCACGCCGGGCAGGGAATTGCTGCCCGGCAACACGGCCTGCAGGCGCTGAAGAGCGAAGATCACCAGGATGGATATCAGCGAGAAGAGCAGAACGCTGCGCAGATACACAGACCAGCTCTGTTCAGTCCCGGAATCCACCCCGGCCAGGCGGTAGATGGCCCGTTCAGCTTTGGCGTGTTTGGTGCTTGAGAAGACCCGCGCCATATACAAACCCAAAGGCTTGTGCAGCAGTGCCAGGACGAGCACCAACACGGCTATCTGGGTGATGAAGGATGCAGTACTGAAGACCACCCGCCGTCACCACTTTTCCGGGTTGAGCAACACTGCAAGCAGGTACCCGGCAACGGCCAAACCAAGGATGAACAGGCTCACCCACATGGTGGCATCCACGTTCATTGCCCGCTCACCGGGCCATCGCCGTCAACCATCTTGCCCAAAAGGTGGGCCACCCACATCACGATTCCCATGCTCACCACAAGAATCACCACAACAGCCACGTCGGCCACTGGAACGTCCTTTCATCAGAGCCCCTTTTGCAGGGCTGATGTCAGTCAACTCCTGCAAAAGTGGCGAAAAGGCGTTCCTTACGAATCCTTAATGCGGACGCTGCAAATCTTGACGCGCTCTTAACGGGTCGGCGTTAAGGATTCGTCAAGATCTTTACTCTTCTGGTCGCTTGGTTCGGTTTCAGTGCTAATTTCGGCACGGGTTGTGATGCTGACGGTCCGCCCGGAAAGGGATCCAGTGTTCAAACATCCTTGGGAGCATGCCCAATGACGCGCGCCCCCGAAAGACTGCCCACCGCTGGACGACCCGTCATTCGCAGCAACCCAATGCTGCAGGCTCTTGGCCGCGAGGGAGAGCGGCTCAAGTTGTCCTTGTTGCATCCGGTCCGGTCGGTCCCGCTGGCATTCTTGGCCGTCATCATCGTGGGCGCCGGGATTTTGATGCTGCCCGTCTCCCGGACAGGGACCGTGGATGACATCGTCACCACGGCCTTCTTTACCGCCGTCTCCTCTGTCTGCGTCACTGGCCTGATCACAGTAGACACAGCCACTTTCTGGACCCCGTTCGGGCACGTGGTGATCTTGGCGCTCATCCAGGTAGGCGGTTTCGGGATCATGTCCCTGGCAAGCCTGCTGGCCTTGTTCGTACGCAAGACCATCGGTCTCCGCGGCCAGCTCGTGGCGCAGTCCGAAACCCACACGTTGAATTTCGGGGATGTTAAGTCCGTGCTGTTTCGGGTTATGAAGATCATGGCTGTCTTTGAGGCCGTCACGGCGCTCATCCTGACGGCTCGCTTCTGGATTGCGTATGACGATGATCTTGGTACCGCTGTATGGCACGGCGTATTCCATGCTGTGTCAGCTTTCAATAACGCAGGTTTTGCCCTTTACAGCGACAACCTCATCGGCTTTGCCGAAGACCCGTGGATTATTGTGCCCATCTGCGCGGCCATCATTGCCGGGGGACTCGGTTTCCCGGTGATCATCCAATTGATCAGGAACCCTTTCAACGTCAAGAACTGGACCATTCACCTCCGCTTGACCGTCTATGGTTCCTTGCTGCTGCTGGTAGTGGGCATTGCCCTATTCGCTGCCTTCGAATGGAACCGCCAGGAGACACTGGGGCCGCTAAGTCTTGGCGGGAAGATCCTGGGGTCTCTGGCTGGTGGAGTCTTCCCCCGGACGGCTGGATTCAACAGCATCGACTACGGGGCAGCCACCCCCGAGACCCTGATGGTCACCAACATTCTGATGTTCATTGGCGGTGGCAGCGCGGGAACGGCCGGCGGCATAAAAATCACCACCTTCCTGGTTTTGGGCTTTGCGATCTGGAACGAAGTCCGTGGCCGCGAGCAAGTCACCATCGCCCACCGGTCCATCAGTTCTTCCACCCAACGCCAGGCCCTCACTGTCGCCCTGCTGGGTGTGGGAGCGGTCATCCTCGGGACGTTTTTGCTCCTCATGTCCACCGACTACAGCTTGGATAAGGTGCTTTTCGAAACCATCTCCGCGTTCGGAACCGTAGGCCTAAGTACGGGCATTACGTACAACCTGCCTCCCACCGCCGAGTGGGTTCTGATGGCCCTGATGTTCGCGGGGCGCATCGGTACCGTCACCGTTGCCTCAGCCATCGCTCTGGCATCCCGTCCAAGGTTGTTCCAATTACCCGAAGAGCGGCCCATCATCGGCTGATAATTTCAGCCGAACTGCCCGGGGGTTGTATCGATCCGCATTGAGTTTCAGCCGCTGGATTTCAAGGAAAATGGGCTCTCGCGGCAAGTAGCCGGCTCTCGGATGGCACAAGAAGACGAGTACCGACTACTCGTGCCCAGGCAGCGTCCAAGGGTCTTTACTAATCACAGCGGCTCACGAACTACCTCCAATAAACCCCCAATAGTTGGCGGTTGTACGAACCGCGGGCCGGGGCCGGACACGGTACCCAAATACAGGTGTCCGGCCCCTCGCCGTAACAAGCAGGACTTCCGTGGCCGCTAGGGCGTCTGGACGCGATCGTCCAACTCAGAGTTCCAGATCTCGTCTTCGCGCTGCTGAATGTGCATCCGGATATCCCACGCGCAGGATCGGTTTCTCCTAGCGGCTGCTTCCTCACTGCTCGGTGCCGGGCGGGAATCCTCCCAGTCGACGAGTTCCTTCGCCAGCCGGAGACTGGTGACGGTTCGGATCATTTTGTCCACGGCGAGGTTGAAATAGACCTCGTTGGAACCCGCATCGAAGGGGTAGAGGCCCTGCTCTTTGTAGATCCTCCTGATGACCGCCATCTGCTTCGGGTTGGGATAGTACGACTCATACGCGGACGAATCATCTGCCTGCCTCCATTGCAGGATCATGAAGGCTGCCGTGTATTCGCGGATAGCCGAGGGCGATTCCAGCAACGTGGCCGAAGCCATCACACTGATGTCGGTGCTGCCGGTCCCACCAGATGCTAGTGACGGCAGGGCGAGAATACCGAGATCTTCCAGGCCGTCGCTGAATGACGCCCGGACTGGGTAGCTGCTATAGCGTTTCAGGCACTCTTCGAAGTCCTTCACGGCCTGGTCCCACGGGGTCGGCCTAGTGTAGGGCTCAAATCCTGTCACCGGGAAGACCTCGTCTGGACTTGGGTTAGCTGAACCCGACGGGTAGAGGGCATTGCCAATGACGGGGTCGTCAACGGCGGGAACACTGATGTCGTCGTGGCCCGCCCTTGCCTCGGCCAGAGTGTACTTCTTCTCGTCCGAGCTCTTTCCTTCGAAAAGTAACTCCACGATGAATGCCCGACCGTTGGGGACGTAGAAGTCCTCCTCGAACGGATCCAGTCCCAAGTTGCGGCAGATGTGGACCAAGGTCTCGTGGGGAAAGCAATCAAGGGCACGCGGCGCAGAGTACTGCTCGACGTCTTCGAAGTCGTACGGTTCTCCACCGTGGCTGAATTTCCACGGTTCGGAGTGGTAGAGGCTAAGCGATCTCCGGGGACCGGACTCGTCAATAATTGAGAGGTTTCGTCCGCCCCAACGGCCCCTGGCCAACTCGCCGGGCATCCGCTTCATGTTCTTGGGTTCGTCTTCCACTTCAATAGTGGGAATTTGCCTGACTTCCCAGAGATGGTGATAGAGGGAGTAATTAAAAGTCACGCCACCAGTCGTGTTCTCCATAACAGCGGTCCATTCCGGGTTTGCCGTTTCCAGAAGCAGCCACCGCGTCCCATAACCTAAGGGCAAAAGCATACTCAGCAGCTCGGTCAAAGTGCCCTGATGCTCGGTGACGCCAATGCCGCCACGCGCCTGATGGTTGCTTCGTTGGACCCACTTCCGCCACTCGACGGCGGCCTCGTCCAGAGGCTTCTTCACGAACCCGATCTTGTTAGTCACGGGCGCCCATTCGCCGCCAAGCAGGAGCTTGGCGGCCAACTTCTGGGCAGGGCTTTGGCGCGGTGGCATTCTTGGGTTCCTCTCCCGGCGGGTTCTGCCCGTAAAGCGTCCCACAACTGACTTCGCACAGACGCCAGCGCCCCGCGGAGGTAGAAATCAGGAGTATGACATGGCTGGATGTGACGGCGCGCACTGCTACATTATTCTCGATGGGGGCACAAAAGAGTTCCTTCTGCACTCTGAACTGGAGCCCTTATGAGCCTTCAAGTACCTCGCCCAGGCGACCTGCCGACATCCACGGTCTCCGTGGAATACGACCCTCGGAAGGCCCGCAAGGCGCGAACGTCCATCGGCGTCGGGCTCGTAGTATTTTCAGTGGTCACGGCAGCGGGTTTCGTCTGGCTCTACTCGATGTATGGGTCGGAGCTGGAAGCTCTCACCGATGCTGAACGATCAGAGCAGGTCGGCTACATTGCTCTCAATATTCTCTACTTCCTAGCCCTGGCTGGCGTCGGAATCTGGAACATTGTTGCCCGACGCAGCACATCCAAGCTTCCGCTCATTGCCGCGCTTGTGCTTTCAGGGTTGGCGCTGACATTCACTGCCGTCAACATGTTCGACTACGCAACCACCAGCGGCCGGATCCCTGGTCTGTTCATGTTGATCCTTATCGTGGGGATTGTGGTCCAGACGATCAAGCTTTTGCTGGCTAAGCGTGCCTGAGGACATCAAACGACCTCGCTTCCTGACCGTTGAGCAGGTGGCTGAGGAACTTAACGTGTCCGTGAGCCAGATCAGGGCGTCGCTCAAGTCCGGTGAGCTGCGGGGCATCCAGGTCGGGGGCCGGAACGTATGGCGTATCGCTGTTACCGACGTCGAAGACTACATAGCTGAGGCCTACAGGCAGACTGCCGAACGCATCGCCGCCGGCGAGCTGGCTGAGTAAGTACCGGAGGACTTGAGGGAAGCATGACGCTCGGGCTCATCTTCATCGGGGTCGGCCTGGTGTGGCTGCTCTTCAGGAAGTGGATCGCTCGCATGCAGTATGGGGCCTCGTTAGAAATGCTTGGCCGGAAAGTGGATCACTCCAACTCCGAACTGCACCCTGAAGCAGATGAGGAGCGAGTACGGGGCTTCGGGATGCTCGGAGTGTTCTTCTGCTCGGTCTTGATCATTAGCGGCCTGCTGATTGTGGTGCTGACACTCATTTTCCGGCCACCGTGGGCAGGAGCTTAGATGGGAGATCCTTTCTTGGCATTCGTCGGAGCCTTCCTCATCCTCAACGGCCTCATGCTGTACCTGATGCGCAACGTCATGGCACGTACCGGCGTTAGTGGTTGGGCGTGGCTGCCCGAGGGCAGTCAGTTCAAGACCTATAAGCATCAACTGCTCTGGTCGAAGGTGACAGCCGCCATTCCGGTCTTCGCCGGGCTGGTCTTCCTAGGTATCTTCCTGTGGTCAAGGTAGTGACTCCTGCGGCGCAGTGCAGCGAGACGGTTTCGTCGGCCGGATGGTTTCGTTGACCCGAAAGGGGACACGGACACCTGAAAGATATCCTGTGGCATTCAGTTGGTACTGACCCTGCCGTCACGCCCGCAGCATGCACTGGTCTGGACCCTGGGGCACGCTTTTGGACCTTCCCTTCACTAGCTGAAAGCATCGGGGATCTGAGGCGGCGTCGATAGCGAAGTAAAGTGCCCGTTTTGAGTCCACCTCGCCAAAATAGAGAGACAAGTTCCGTCCCGTCGTCCCAGACAAATCGAGCTCGTAACCAGTGAGGTCGATCTTCCAGCGTCCCTCCCAGTCGTAGGTCTCCCAGGGCGATAACCGCCAGTCCTGATCTTCACCGGGGTCGGTATACAAGGGCGCCTTATCTAAGGTGAAAGTCTGATCGTCCCGTAAAAAGAGGCGGGTCTGCCCGTTGACCCACACCCCGACCAGCCCGGCAACCGTTGGTTCGGGAAGCGGGGTGAAGATGCAACCGGACAGCACGGTGGTCATGACAAGCCCTCCAACCGCAATCGGTAGGCGCCTGTCTTCGATTCGTCGGAACACCGCGAACTCCTCTGGTCTTTTGGAAACAACATACGGGACTGCCAACGGGAAGTGGACTCCGTGGCTCCTGGCCGTCCATCTCGTGGGGAAAATCCGTCAAGGGCGTTCTATATGACTACTTCTTCGCTGCATCCGGAAGGCATCATTGCAGCGGGCAGGAGCGCGACGACGAGCAAGAGTCCGTGGGCGCCGGGAAGTTTCATCGCGAGGACGATCTGTGCGTACCGCGAAAGTAGTACTCAAGTGCACACCTGAGGGTGACGCGCAGGCATGACGTTATGGATGGACTCCTTGATGAACACTGCGTCGGAGGGCGGGACGCACTCGAAGAATGTGTCCCGGCCTCCGTCCTGACTCTGGCCCGTCCGGCGAGTTGAGATAACAGGCCGTTGGCGCGTCAGCTACCGGTCACCTGGAGTGTCTCTGTTTCGTTGAGCTCTGCTTCCAGTGGCTGGGCCTGACGGAATCGCCTCAGCACGTTCCCGGTCATTTTGGCGATGTTGTTGTCGTAGTTGTTGTGGGAGAGCGCGGCTGTGTAGGCGATTGAGCCGACTGAGAAGAACCCGCCGCCCCCTTCCAGGGGGCAGTAGACGATGTCAGATCGGACGCCTGGTTGTTCGGTTGCGCCGATGCCGGGAATGGATTCGTACACTTCCTCTGCGGCTAGGAGGTAAGCGTCCGATAGTGGGCCTGACGTTGCAAGGACCAGGGTTCCGGGGGGCGAGCCGAGGCCGGGTTGATAGCAATCTACTTCCGCGCCGGCGGCGCCGCCTCCCATGATCCCGAATTCGCCGATACGCTCGTCTTCACCGATTCCTTCGAAGATGAATTCAGCGGCAGGGTTGTGGCTGTCTTCAAGCCTTTCGTAGTAGGTGCAGCGGTCAAAGCCTTGCGCGGCGAATCCGACGCCGGCGAGCTTCTGTGGTGGCAGGCCCTTGTTCCTCCAGATACCGGCGAGTTCCCCGGAGGTGGCGTGGCGTTTGTCTCCGTACGGGGACTGGTGGGGGCGCGTGCCGCCGTCGGAGCGTCGGAGTTCCATCAAGTGTGGCTGTTCCGGGTCGAAGGAGACGGTGGCGTAGAACCCGTTGCCGCCCAGGTACATCAGCCTTCCGCCGTTGGAGGTGAACTCCTCCAAGGCAGTGAGCTCGTTGCGTGTGACGTACTCGGGGTGGCTGCCGGTGATGACTACCCTGTAGTCGCTCAGGAGGCTGTAGCCTTCGCGGTCGAGGTCTTCATCAGTGATGGCGTCGTAGTCGCAGTTCTCGGTTTCGAGCCAGTGAACGATGCACAGGTCTGCGGGCAGCCCCCACACGCCTTCAGCCTGGAACCAGGCCCGATGTTTGGGCTGGAGGGTAAGGATGGGTTTGCGGACGCTGCCGAAGACAACGCCTGTGCCGTCGTTGTGGATTTCATAGCAGGAGCGGCCGAATTCGGGGTGATCCTGGAGGGTGAGGTCTTCTCGGTCCAGGATGGGCGTCCGGCTCACAATGATCTCGGCTCCGTCGGCTTCGAAGGCAATGCGGTCGTTGGCATAGGCCAGGTAGGTAGCTGTGGAGAACAGCACGGCGACGTCGTTCTTCTTTTCCCCTGCCCGGACGAAGAAGGGAAGGTACTCTTCCGCGCCTTCGGCAGTGAGTTTGGCTGCGTATACGCCGCTGGGCAGGTTGTGGGGCACGTCGAGTGTGAATGCTGCGGGCCAGCCAGCGTCGGTGATGTCGTCGTCGTGGAAGTGGATTGCGTCGTATTCATCGGGGGCAATCCGGAAGTCGTCCACCAATCCCGTGAAGGAGTGTCCTGCGACGGCCCGGGTTGGCGCATTGTGGCACGTTCCGTGGAGCTGGTTTGGTGATTCGTCGATGACATCCCACAGGAGCAGTCCGTCGTCACGGCTGCTGCGTCCAAAGTGCCAGTCAGCAATGGCCTCGGTTCGGGAGGGTGTGCGTCGTTGGATGGAGACGTCGCCAATCTTGCCGTTGAAGCCGTTGGCTGCAAGCCATCGTCCGCCGTCTCGACGCGCTCCGGCGCCGATTCGGAACGGGGCCTTGGGGTCGGTGCCTGCAGGGATGGCGTGTGCGACCTTGTCTTCTGCTTCCAAGGGCAGTGCGTGGTCGGTGTACCGGTTCATGATGTTGGACAACGGTGCTTGGGTCAGATGGATCTGTCCAGCTGTGGTGTCCACCTCGACCCGGAGGCTGTACCAGTGGTGCCCTTCCAAGGGGCTCTCAAGAGCCACTGACTTCACGGTGCCCTGTTCGCTCCAGAGGAAAGTGGGCCGGCCGGCGTCCAGGACAAGTGCGTAGCCGCTGGAAGATGCTTCATCCCAGTTGCCCAGGATGACCTGCCGGTCGCTGCCTCCTCCGAATGAGTTCTGAGTAACGTGGTAGGCGCCGTAGTTTCCGGAGCGGGAGCTCAGGGGCAACGTGGGGTACACCTTGGCTTTGATGACCAATCCGTCCGGGGTTGTCATCAGCGAGGACGGGTCTGCCACCTCAATATAGGATCCAGGCTGGCACGCGTATTGGGTGCCTTGTTTTTGACCATCGAATTCGGATGCAACCTGCGTTTCCAGGAAGCCCGGCCCGGCTTCCCCTGTGAAGCCGTGCCGTAGGCGGACAAGTGAGGCTTGGTACGCGGTGGGTCCCTCGCAGCTGACGTGGAAGGAGATGCTTTCACCCGGGCGGGCGGCGAAACGGTCGGTGTATCCGAAGATTTTCGGTTCGACGCGGATCTCGGTTGTGGCTTCGGCAGTCATGGTTCAGCTCTCCAAAAAGTTCTTGCGACGCAACGCGAACACTTCGCGCAACGCGTTTTCGTAGGTGTAAAAGGTTGAAGGCAGGAGAACCAGGTTTCCGGGTGCTCCCACAGTGATCCTGCCGATCCCCCACGGACCATTTGGCCCAAGGTTCAGGATGATCTCTTTGCCGGTGACTGAGGCGTTGCCCAGGGCCCGCACAACACGGGCGGTCTTGTCGTCGTGAGGTCCCAGCGGGGAACGGTCGTACGCCACTGCTACTTCATCGGTGAAGTCGCGGCGAAGCCGGGCGGAGAACCGCTGTTCAAAAATGCTCATAAGTTCGGATGAGCGGTCAGCGCTGGTACGCATCAGTTCGCTCCCTCCGGCAACAATTTGCTTGGCCATTTGGTGGACTGGTCCGCGGTTTCAAGGGGTTCTCGCTTTCATTCTGAGATTGGATTGCTGGGTTTTCAGATAAAGGCCACGAAGGCTTCGCACACCGCAAAGACGGGAGGTCCGGTGCGTTCGCTTCGTCGTTGAACGGCAAGCCGCGTGTGGCGGTCTAGAGGCCGTCTTCAGTTTCGAGGGTGCGGCCGGTGCGCTTCAGGATGAGCGCGACGATCGTTCCTATGAGTAGCCAAGAGATGCCAATGACTTTGGCCAAGACGTTGGTGCTGTAGAGGGCATAGCCGAGTACGGCGATGCCAAGGATGGGCGAGATCCAGTGGATGAAGTACTTCTTGCTGGACTGCCTGATTCCAAAGTGAATGATCACGCTGATATGCAGCAGGATGTACGCGGTAAGTGCGCCGAAGGTGACCATCGTGACGATGAGTTCGATCTGGCCTACAGCCAGCACACCAATGACGGCGGTAAGGATGGTCACCACAATCATGGCTGTGGCAGGAACCTGGTGTTTCTGGCTCACGACTGCCAGACGTCGGGGCAGCTGCCCGTCGCGGGCCATAGCGAAGAGCATCTTCGAGGTTGTGGCGTGGGAAACCAGCACGTTGGCGAAGAGCGCTATCAAGGCTGTGATCAGTGTAAAGACGATCTTGAACCACGGCGCCACCACGATTTCGCTGATGTGGTAGAAGGCATTGTTTACGGCGTCACCGTCGGCGAAGGGTTCGTTACTCGGAACAAACAGAGCGGCGAAGTAGACCTGTGCCACAAACATTGCGATGACAAGCCAGAGCACAATCATGGTGGCCTTCGAAACCGCTTTTCCCCCACCTTTGGCTTCTTCATTGAGCGTGGAAATCGCATCAAAGCCGATATAGCTAAGCGCGGCGACAGGGATAGCGGTGAACACGAGCTCCCACGAGAAGAACTCGGGCTGATAGAAGGGGGCAAGGCTGAACTGAGCCCGTCCTTGGGTGATCGCTATCAGGGCTCCGCCGACGAACACGACGAGCGCTGCTCCTTGAATGATCAAGAAGATCATGTTCATCCGTGCCGTGACCACGATTCCGCGGAGGTTGATGAAGGCCACCACGGCGATAAAGCCAATGACCCACACCCAGCCTGGAACTTCAGGCATGAGTGCTCCCATGGCGGAAGCTGCGAGGATGCACAGCAGCGCCGGCAGGAGGAGGTAGTCGAGGAGGATGGCCCATCCGGAAAGGAAGCCAACGAATTTGCTGGTACCCAAGCGGACATAGGAGTACACGGACCCGGCCACGGGGTATTCCTTAGCCATCTCCTTGTAGCTGACCGCGCTGAAAAACATGGCAATACCGGCCACCAGGTAGACCAAGGCGGCCATGCCGTGGGAGAAGTTAAAGATGGTACCGAAAACGGCCACGGGTGCCAGCGGCACCATGAAGATGAGCCCATAGACAACGACGTCCGTCAGGGTCATGGTGCGATTGAGCTCTTGCTTGTAGCCAAGAGCCCCTAGTTTTTGCTGTTCGACGTCGTTGATGCCGGCGTCACTGGCCGGGGTGGCGTGACTGTCAGTTTTCATGGGCTGTGGGTGCCTCTCGAAAGAAATCCTAGCCGTGAATTCGGCTTAGTGGATTCTGTAGTTGGATCATTGGGGCGAGCGATCGGACGGGGCGCTTTGTGCTCTTTCACGATTCAGGTGACGCTCATCACTCCGTACCCTCAAGCCTAGGAATACAGAGGTCCCGGCAATATCGGTATTTGTACGTACGCGGTGGACGAAGCCAGGCTGCCTTGGTCTCCGTAGATTCCGCACAGGTCAGCAGTGAAGGAGACGGTCGTATAATTAGCGAGTACTCGGAGGACCGGATCCTCCCGTCTTGGAGGCCTTCATGGTCAGCGGAAAGTCCCAAATTCTGCTCAAGGCAGCTTTTGCTGCCGGCGCAGCCCAATACCAGCGCGACGGTGCCGACGAGATCCTGCGCGTTTTGGCCGATGGAACCAAGCACGACGCCGCAGCCCTGATCTTCTGGAACCGCGCACTGTCCAGACACGACGTGTTGGCTAACGCTGGCTATCAACCAGAGACGCTGACCGCATTGGGTGACCCCTACGCTTCAACCAAAGCCCATCGAAAGCTGCTCAAACTTCACCAACCGCTACGCATCGATGACCTGAAGTACAACTACAGGGACACTCAGCTCTTCCAAAACGCGCTGGCGCCCGCTGGTTTCGCGGATGGAATGAGCGCGTGCCTTATATCCGACGACGGTCAATACGCGGGAATGCTTCACCTGTCGGCCTCTCACGTCCACAACTTCGACGACGATGCCCGCGACCTCATTGGCGCGTTGTCTCCGATCGTCGCAGAGCTGTGCCGAAGGCAATCCTCCGGCTACCCGATCCTGCGACTTCGCGAAGATTGTAGAGCAGCGCTCTACAATGGAGACGATTTGCCAAGACCCGTAAGTTCCAGGGAAATGAGCGTCGTCGTATTTGACCCCCGCTTCAAGGATTTCATCGCCCGCTTCCTAGCGGGGCCGGCGGACACCGTGTCCGGGCTGTGGGCCTCCGAGAAGGGGAGCGTAGCTCTGGAGATCACCCGCACCGCCGGGATGGCATCCGGCAAGGGTGACGTCGCCTTGATCGTTGAGACTCCATTGGAGCTTCCCTTCGGACTGACAGTACGTGAAGCCGAGGTCACCGATCGTATTGCGTGGGGACGCTCTAACCAGCAGATCGCATCAGAACTTGGCATTTCCATCCGTACCGTCACAACTCACGTGGAGAACATCCTTGTGAAAATGGCCCAGGAGTCCCGAGCCGGGGTGGCTGCCGTAGCCGTTAGCGCCGGCCTTCGGAGACTCGACCCACACAGCTCCCACCAGTGAGGTGATCGACGCGGCCATGGCAGGAGAGCCTGAGCTGCTCGGCAAAGGTCTCGGACGGCACTAGTCGCAGTGGCGGGTGCCCATCAGCGACGTGCCGGCTGCATACCTTTGTGAGTTTCATCCCGGGGACGATCTGTGTGCACCGCGAAAGTAGTACCTAGCCGAACGCTTGCTGACTATCCGGGTTCGTCGAAGACGCGTTGCGCGTCGCGGATGTGCGCTTCGGAGAGGCTTCGGGCTGAGGCGACGTCCCCGGCTTCGATCGCGCCGGCAATGTCCTCGTGCTGCCTGGCTGCTTCGTTGGCCCAGTCAACATGCTCCAGGTTCATGGCTGTTGATACGGCAAGCCGCGCTATGGCCCTTCGGTGCGCCTCGGCCAGGAATTCATTGCCACTTCCTTCCACAATCAGATTGTGGAAGTGCATGTTGAGCCTGCTGGAGGCTCGGGCGTCACCGCTCTCCACCGCTTCAGCAAACTGACGGGCCGCATCTCGGAGGCTGGTGAACCAGGCGGGGGCGATGAGACCGTCCCGAGCTCGGGTGGCGGTGAGTTCGGCGGCGAATCCTTCGAGGTTTCGTCGTAGGTCAAACAACCGGCGCATGGCCTCGTGATCCAGGCCGGAAACCACGACGCCGCGGGCTGCTGGTGTGACCAGGCCTTCTGCCAGCATGCGGCTGAGTGCTTCTCGAACGGGGGTGCGACTGATTCCCAGTTCCTCCGCAAGCGCAGCCTCCGGCAGCCTATTTCCCGCGATGTAGGTGCCATCAAGGAATCGGGACCAAATGACGTCGTAGGCCGAACGTGTTGATCCTGTAGCTCCAGTGTCTCCGGTCATGACTTCAGCATACAACGCATGCAAATCCACTATTGCATTCATTGCATACAGTGCGTACATTGAGCATGGAGGTGAAAGAAATGGAAGCTACATCGGTATTACTTTTGGCGCTGGCTGGGGCCGCCGCTGGGGCGATCAACGCAGTTGCCGGCGGTGGGTCCCTGGTCACCTTTCCGGCTCTGCTGGCCCTCGGTTACCCGCCGGTTTCCGCCAACGTTATTAACACGGTCGCCGCACTTCCGGGTTATGTGGGCGGCGCTTGGGGTTACCGCCGGGAGCTATCCGGTCAGCTACGACGCGTCCTGGTGTTGGGGGCAGTTACTGTCGCTGGAGCGATCTTGGGATCTGCCCTTCTGCTGCTTGGTCCTGAATCCACCTTTGTAGCGGTGGTTCCTTGGTTGGTACTCGGGTCAACGCTGTTGTTGGCTGCCCAACCATGGATAGCCAAGATCTCCTCTGCCAGTTCTGGAAGAACCTCCGGTGGTGAACCAGCTGTGCCGCTTCGGGAACGCCTCCGTTGGCCGGGACTTGGCCAATTGGGTGTTGCCGCCTATGGGGGCTATTTCAACGCAGGTCTTGGGATCATGATGCTCGGGGTCCTCGGGGTAGCACTCGATGATGGGCTTCCCAGGCTCAATGCCCTCAAGAGCGTGCTGTCCGCTGTTGCAAGCGGGGTATCGCTGGTGTTCTTCAGTATCTTCGCAACCGTCGCATGGCCTGCGGCGCTCGTGATTGCCGTAGCGGGATTGTTCGGTGGATGGCTGGGCGCTGTGCTTGGCCGGCGTCTTCCAACCGAACTCCTGCGGCGGTGTGTTGTCATTTTTGGCCTTGTCATATTCGTCGTTCTTTGGGTGGATCATGCTTCCTCAACGCACTAACTTGCTCCTGCAGAACGCTTACGTTCTGTCCCTCGATTCACATGTCCCTGAGGGCGTGGCAGACGTCCTGATCCGCAATGGTTCCATCGAAGCGATAGGACCCCGCCTGCCAGTCCCGGACCTTATGGAGGTCATTGATGCCTCCGGTAACCTCGTGCTGCCAGGGTTCGTTGATACGCACTGGCACCTCTGGAATTCCTTGCTGCGTGGCACCGTTGGCGATGCTCCGGGGCGTGACTACTTCTCCGTCAAACGCGGACTGGCCCCGCACCTGGGTACCGAGGATTTCTACTGGTCGGCACGGTTCGCCCTCGCTGAGGCTGTCCAGAATGGCATTACCACCGTGCATAACTGGGACCACAACGTTCGCGGCGCCGAGGACGTGGACGCAAACATCCAAGCCCAGCTCGACTCAGGACTACGTGGGAGGTTCTCTTACGGACCCCGGGATTCTTCCGCTGCTGATGAGCCCATGGATTTCGCCGGGCTGGACGAGGCGAGGACCCGGTGGACGGCGGAACGGCTGGACGATCGAATCCACTTCGGCGTCGCGTTGCGTGGCCCGTACCGCACCTCCACCGAACTTTCAGAGTTCGAGTGGCGGTCAGCGCGGGAACGCGAAATGCCCATCACCATGCACTGCGACCGGTGCATGCGGGAACCCGGATGTAAGTCGTGCGGATTGACCAGGCTTGACCGCGAGGGCTTGCTCGGGCCGGATGTGCAGATCGTGCACGCTGTCCACGCTTCAGCGGAGGACATCGCCGCGGTTGCACGAAGCGGCACAAGCATTTCGGTCAGTCCTTTATCCGAGATGCGGACCATGGGTTTCCCGGTAGTCACAGAGTTCCTCGAGGCCGGGGCCCTGACGTCTCTTTCGATAGATACGCTCGCGATGCCCGCAAATGCGGACATCCTCGCCACTCTTCGCGCCTTGGTGTCCGTGGAACACGCCCGCACTGGACGTGCCACACTCACCCCACGGATCGCCCTCGAGATGGCCACCATACGTGCAGCCCGCGATCTCGGAATCGAGAACATCACCGGATCTCTCCGCCCCGGGAAGCGAGCTGACCTTGTGTTGATGGACATGTCCCACACATCAATGCTCCCGAGCGGTGACCCAGTGGAAAGCCTTATTTACCACGGCACGTCCGCTGCGATCCAGACGGTCATTGGCGACGGCCGAATCCTGCTCCGTGATGGCAAGCTCGTGCAACCATCCGCCCGCCAGGCGATTCAGAGCGCAGGGGAGCGACGCGACGACCTGGTCCGGAGGGCCCGCAACGCAGGAACTTGGGACGACTAAACCGTACTCACCTAGGAAGGCAATCAACGATGATCAGCCAGAATCACTCGCAACCACTACCCACCCAACGGCCACCAGACGCAGCTAAGCCGGTCAAGGGAGCCTCGGGTTCCAAAGCGGCTTTGCTCATGTTCGTCCTTATTCTGCTCGCGTATTCGGTCAATGCCATGGACCGGATGGTCTTTCCAGTCCTCTTGAGCGAAGTCAGGGCCGAGTACAACTTCGGTCTTCCGGAAGCGGGATTGCAATCGACCCTCTTCGCCCTGGGCATGGGGCTCACAGGTATCCCGGCCGGTATCGCGCTGAGAAAGGTGAACCGAAAGTATGTCCTCGTGGCAGGCACTGTCCTCTTTTCGATGGCAACAATTCTCACAGTTGTCAGTTTCGGTTTCTGGGACATGCTGGCATGGCGAGTGCTCAGTGGGGTTGGAGAAGCCCTTCAACTCGTCGCGATTCTCACGGTGGCCACACACGCTTTTCCACGCCACCGAGGCATCGCCATCGGTTCAGTCAATGTCGCTTTCGCCACCGGCGCTCTGATTGGGCCCAACCTCGGGGTAGCGCTTCACCAAGCCTACGATTCGTGGCGTGCCCCCATGATTGCCTTCGGGATCATAGGTCTGGTGGCGGCAGTACTCGTCGTCGTGTTCGTGCGCTCTTCCTTCACCGAACAAAAGTCGGCCCGGGAAGTAGTTCACTATGTTGGGGGCGCCACAAGCTTCTTGAGCCGAAATCCGCTCATCCTTGCAGTCATTACTGTGATGTTTGGCCTCATCGACTTTGGCTACATAGGAATGTACGCGAGCTTTTTGATCGAACATCTTGGACTGAGCCAAGCCGACGCCGGACTGGCGATGGGCCTGTCAGGGCTAGCCGCATTTGCCTCGCCTTTGGGCGGTTGGCTGGTTGACCGGCTGACCCCAAAGATTGCGATTACGGCACTGAGCATCGCTCAAGCCGTGTGTGGCATCGCCCTGTTTACAGGTCCTGCAACGCTCGCGTGGCAAGCGACATGGTCATTTCTTTTCGGGCTGGTGGCCAGTTCAGGACTGTACGTAGGCCTGGTGGCTTCCCTCGTCAAGAGCATGAATGAGACGCACTCTTCACGGGCATCCGGCCTCTTCACAACCTGTATTTACAGTGCGGCTGGCTTCGCAGGCCTCGTCTTCAGCCTGATCGTCGGGGGAGTCGGGTGGAGCACCGCTGGGCTGATTCAAATCAGCGGCCTATCCATTGCCTCCGCAGTTCTTGCTCTCGCCTTGCGTAACCAGGAGTTCAGCAAACTTGCCCCGCTTGATCGCACTACCACCCCACAACCCAAAACTCAGGAGTAAGAGACATGCAAGCACTTTGGACAGAAGCCCCCGTACTGGTCCCAGTCGCAGGCACGGACTCCGGCTTCCCTGTGCGCCGGATCTACTGCGTCGGAAGGAACTACGTAGATCACATCCGGGAAATGAAAGAGGGCGACGAACGCGACGACCCGTTCTTCTTTCAGAAGCCAACGGACGCAATCGAAGTGGACGGCTCAACCATTCCTTACCCACGGGCAACAGAAGATTTCCAGTTTGAAGGCGAGCTGGTCATTGCTGTCGGGAAGTCGTTGCGCAACGTCGATGCTGCGGACTCGATGGAAGCCATTTATGGCTATGCGGCAGGAATTGACCTGACTCGCCGCGATCTACAGAAGGCCTCCGTTTCTCAGTCCCGTCCGTGGGAGCCCGGTAAATCATTCGACAGATCGGCCCCGTGCGGCCCGATTCTTCCCAAGCATTCCGTTCAGAACCTCGAGAACGCAACCCTGGTACTCCACGTCAACGGCGACGAGCGGCAGCGTACAAGTCTCCATCTGATGATCTGGTCCGTTCCCGAAATACTCTCGCGTCTTAGCCAGCTCTACACGCTCGAACCTGGCGACCTGATCTTTACAGGCACCCCGGCCGGGGTCTCAGCGGTGAACCCCGGCGATCAGATCAGTGTTGAAGTAACAGGACTTCCGACCCTTAGCGTCACCATCACCGACCAGGAGGAATCATGAAACCAAGCGAACGCCTTGACTACAGCGCAATCGTCGACCGCCCACATCGAGTACTCCCTGACGGGAAGAAGGTAGCGGTTTGGGTCATCGTCAATATCGAAGAATGGAATGACGACGAAGCCATGCCCCGCACCGTCCTCACGCCCCCTGCGGGCGGGATACCAACACCCGATGTCCCCAACTGGTGCTGGCACGAATACGGGAACAGGACGGGATTCTGGCGCCTCCTCAAAACACTCGACAAACATGGCATCCCGGTAGCGCTTGCTATCAATGGCAAAGCGGTAGCAACTTACCCTGCGATCTCGAACGCTGCTATTGAGCGCAATTGGGAGTTCATCGGACACGGCTTCGGGCAAAAGAACATGCAAAAAGTGCCTGATGAGAGAGAAGACATTCGGCTCACCACCGAGGCCATCCGCAAAGCAACAGGCCATGCACCGCGCGGTTGGCTTGGTCCCGGCCTGACGGAGACTTGGGAAACCCCCGACATCCTTGTGGAAGAAGGATACGAGTACGTCTGCGATTGGGTCTTGGACGATCAGCCGGTGGAACTCAGGACCAGAACCACGCCCATCACAAGCATCCCCTACACACAGGAATGCAACGACGTGGCAATGATGCTCATCCAACACCATCCCGCCCGCGAGTATCTCCAACGGGCCAAGGATCAGTTCGACCAACTGGCCGAGGACGCCGAAGACTCCGCAAGGGTCATGGCACTGGTTGTGCACCCTTACATCATGGCGGCACCTCATCGGCTGAAGTACTTGGACCAGGCACTCACCCACATCCGCGCCGATGAACGATCAGTCTTCATGACAGGCGGGCAAATACTGGACTGGCACCGCCAGACCTCAACACACGAGGCTATGGCAACCCTGTAACGGAGTTCGTGAACATCAGCGGATCAATCATTAAGGCGCGACGACGGCGGCAAGACGGCGCCGTCGTCGTCGCCCTGTTGGACTACCGCGTGTACCGCCAAAGGACTACCCAAGTGAACACCTGGGGGTGACGCGCCCGCGGCCCCACACAAGCGAGGCTGGATCCTAAGGGTACATGGTGTGCCCTGGGAGAGGCACGGTTGAAGAGGTCTGTTAGGAAGTTGCTGGTCAGCGTCACCGCAGTTGGTGCCGTGCTGGCGGTCGGTTTGGCCACCACCACTGTGGTGAATGTGGTGGCGAGCGAGGGGGAGAGCCACCGGATCGAGTCCTACGGGCAGAGGGTCGCGGTGGACGGTGGCCAGATGAACGTCCTGATCACCGGGGCAGGGCCGGAGAACGTGGTGCTTCTGCCAGGGTTTGGAACGGCGTCGCCTGTGTTGGATTTCGGGCCATTGGTCAAGGACCTTGCTGCGGATCATCGGGTGATTGTGGTGGAGCCCTTCGGTTACGGACTCAGCGATGGCACGGACAAGGAGCGGACCACGGAGAACATTGTGCAGGAGGTTCATGGTGCACTCGAGGCTCTGGACGTTGACCGCTACACGCTGATGGGCCACTCCATCGCCGGCCTCTACGGGATCGACTACGCCAGGCGTTACCCGGAGGAAGTGACGGCGTTCGTGGGCATCGATACCAGTGTCCCCGGACAACCCGGCATGGACACCCAGTTCCCGACGGGCCTGATGTCCGCGGCGAAGAACCTCGGCCTGCTCCGGCTGATGACCGCCATCGCTTACGCCAACGACACCTCCGTCAACTACACCGACCACGCCCGTGAGCAGATGCAGATGCTCAGCAACCGGAACTCCCTCTCAACCACGTACCTCAACGAGATGGGCCACATCAAGAGCAACTTCGAGAATGCTCTGGGTACGGGCTTCCCGAAGGATCTGCCGCTGCTGTTGATCGTGGTGGCGGAGAACAAGCAGGTCCCGGAATGGCTCGAGCTGCACCACCGCCAGGCCGCGAGCGTCACCAACGGCACCGTGGTTCCCCTCCCGGGCGAGCACTACCTCCACCACACGCACGCGGGGGAGATCGCGGATGGGGTCAGGGAGTGGGAGGCGGAGCGGGGGTAGGTCTTATCTTCCTGTCAGAGGCGGGGCGAGCGTACGCTGGGGCCATGGAGGCCGAGGTCAGGACCGTCTCTTTGAGCACCGGGATCAGCGTGCCTTGTTTCGTGCAAGGGAACCTTGAGCAAACAGCCGACGACGGCGACGCGCCACTGCTGCTATTGCATGCGTGGGGTGAATCCTGGCGGAGTTTCGATCGCCTCATTGCCTCGCTTCCGACGTTCGTCATTGTGGCGCCTGATCTGCGAGGGCATGGTGATGCGGACAAACCCGACAGCGGTTACGCACTTTCCGACGTTACCGGGGACGTCGTTGCTCTGCTGGATGCCCTAGGCGTCAAACACGCACATGTCCTGGGCTCATCCAGCGGTGGTTACGTTGCACAGCACCTCGCTGTCACTCATCCGGATCTTGTTGCATCTCTGACGTTGGTAGGCGCACCCCTAAGCCTGCATGGCAAGCCACCATTTGCGAACGAGGTCGAGGCACTCAGCGACCCAATCTCAGAAGGCTGGATGCGCGAGTCTTTGGCGTGGTACCGACTGCTGCACGCCGTGCCGACCTCCTACATCGAAGACCGAGTCCAGGACGGGCTCGCTATGCCAGCCTTAATCTGGAGGGCGTCCCTGCGGGGTTTTTACGAGGCCGTTCCTCCGACGGAAACCGGCGATGTCTCCGTCCCCACACTTATGCTCTGGGGTGCCCACGACCACCTCGTTCCGCGGCAACATCAAGAAACTCTGGCTGGCCGCATCAAAGGCGGACGATTGAAGATCTACGAGGACACCGGTCACCTGGTGCTCTGGGAGTGTCCGGAGCGAGTGGCAGAGGATGTGACGAGCTTCCTCGGAGAGCGGCCTAAGGGCCCGTAACTTTGCGGAACGTTTGGACGCCGCCTTTGAATCGCGTGTCCTACGCTCGACAACGCCATTGCCGCCGCTGCTGTTCGTGGTGACGCGGGAATGGTCAGCCTCTACTCCGCGCTTCTGGGTGCTGGGTACGCCATCGCGTTGTCCCGAATGCACGGCAACAACTGGGGCAGCCAAAGCGCCGTTGATGGCATCGTGAGGGTCTACAAGTACGCACGTGACCGGTTCGCTATCGGAACGATAGCTAATGCTCTGCCAGTCCATAGGGTGGGCTCGCTACTAACACGGCCTTGGCTCAGCGAGTGCTCCCAGGCGTCGCCGGCGCGGCGCTGATCCACCCAGTGACGAACCTCGCCAACATGTACGGCTCCCGAAGCTTCAGTGGTGATCTGCACTGGAAACCACGATGACATCAGCCACTTCCAGCCTGCTGACCTCTTGGCGTTCTACGCCCGCTGCCTCGGCTCCTAGTGGGTGCCAGGGCACTTCATCTCTTCGACGCAAGCGTCGGAGCAGAACGGGTCCACGGCATCATCCCGTAGGGGCGTGCTGCATTCTGCGCATTGTCCTTTGCGGAGCTTGCGCGTGGTGTTTCAGCGTGTGAGAAGTCCCCACTAGTCATGAGGTAAGGGTAGCCAGTTCCTTGTCAGGTGCTACTGGTTCGGGTTCTTGGGGGCCAGTTTCTGGCATCCTTGCGAAAGCGGCACCGATCAGGAACCAGACAGTGAACCCAACTACAGGCCAGGTGAACAGGTCGAAGATCATGCCTGTGATGGCAACGGCAAGCAGCAGTATTCGTAGCGTGGTTGATGCACGCCGGAAAGCCACGATCATCATGATGACCAAAAGGGCCAAGCCGAGCAACCCATTCTGGGCGAATGTGAGCACGTATTGGTTATCTACGGCGGCTAGTCCGTCACTTTGCAGGAGACCCTCGGAGTAGAGCCGGGGTGTAGCTGCGCTGCCGTCGCCGAAGAGCACCGCGAACGTTCCCCGGTAGTCGAAGAGTCGGCCAACGGATTCAAGCGCTCCCACGCGGTGGAAGACCGAACCTGTGGTGACGATCTGTTCGAACTGTTCCAGCAGGAAAGGTGCTGCGATAGCGAGCCCACCCAGACCAAGCAGGAAAAGTATGGTCAGTCGGTTGAGCAGCCTAGGAAGCGCTACCGTCAGCACCGACAGCAAGACAAACAGAATGATTGCGTTGCGGCTGCCTGAAACGAACACGCCGACGCCCATCAGAACGAAGAGAGCGAATCGGATAGCAGGATGGAATGCCTTTGTGCGGAGAAGCGTCAACGCCCCAAGAACCAGCATGAACGCAAGCGGCAACGGGTGACCAAAAGTTCCCTGAGCACGGGGAATGCCAGACACGAGCTCGTTACGCATCCATGTGGAAGTGCCATCAGTGAGAATGCGCCCACCCCGCCACAACGGAGCGCTGAGCTGCAACACCTCGAACACAGCAAGCGCGGCCTCCGCCGCCGTCGCAAGGATAAGTAGCTTCGACACGATAGGCCAGGCTTTGAGCTTTGCTGCGGCCGCCGCGAAGACGACCGCCGTGCCAGCTACCAGGAGTTCCAGCCCGTAGAACAACCACTCGTTGTCATCGGGGACCGCCGAGGTGGCAATGAAGCCGAGGATGAAGAACACAATCGTCAGGCCCACCAGCGCGCCCGGCGGCGCAACCCTTACCCGAAGAGCCACCGCAACGGCTGTGGCGACGAGGACAGCGGCGATGCCAACGCGGAGGACATTATCCGCTTGGGTGAGTCGAAGGATCGGTACAGCCATGAGCGCCACCAGTGCGAGGCCGAAGTGAGCGGCGAAAAAGCGCTCAACCTTCCAGAAAAACGACCACAGGAATACGCCGACACCTACCAGAGCAACACCGACCAGAGGCTGCACAGCCAGCGTGGCTGTGACCACAGCGGCAATCAGGAACGCGCCAACGTACCAAAGCGGAGTTGTCCTGTCGATGGCAGGTTTGAGTCCGGGCAAGTTTCCCCCATGTGTCGGATGTCCAGTCTTGATTCTAAGGCCCACTCACAAGGGCAACATAAGACCGGTTATGCGTGGCTTCATAAGCAACCCTCAGTTTTGCGGCGTAGAGAGACTCCCGTGAGCTTTGGGTGCTAGGCGGCAAGGACAGGCCCTCGGGTAACCGTCCAGCACGAATAACGGCCGTTGCGGGGCGGATGGCTGTAGCAGGCGCGCAGTGAGTTCTGGAAGCTAGTGATTGGTCAGAACGAGAGCGACGGTCGCGATTGTGACGATGAGCAAAACTGCCAGCCCGGCGTAGGCTGGCCACCTTGACTTCGTCTTGTGGGGGTTGATGTCGACGTAAGGCATACGCGGTCCTTTCAATGAACGGCACGATTCTGGGCGCGTGAAAATGATCGGTCCGTGCACGATTGTTGGGGCAGTGGCACGCCCCTGTTTGGGCAACAGTGGATGGGGCGTGCCACCCGCATCATCATAAGGCTACTTTCCAACATTCCTGAATGTTTCGTGTGAAACTTTAATGCCCTGACTAGTTCCTGCGGAAGGGTTCGGTGGGTGCTCTCGTCGAGGTGGAACCCTTCCAGAAAGCGCCTACGGGGTGGGGACATTTCGGAAATCGCAGGCCAGGACCTTGCGGGCGTCCGCAGTTTGGTTGAAAAACATAGCCTCGAGGGTGCCGCTTCAAATTTAGCGGTCATCGGTCGTTATACCTTTACTGGCGGTCTTCGAGGTCCTTGGAAACACTGCACCAGGACTTGGAATGAAATTCAGTTGACTGATGCGTTGCAGATGTTAGCCGCTGTTGAAGGCATAGGTTCAGGGACCTGTCTCGTCTGTCAGGTGACCTAAGCCTTCGCAGGTGCGGCGACTTTGCTCTGAGTTGCTAGGCGTGCCGATGCGATCCCAATGACAGCACCCACGGGATTAGTGACTACATGCTGCAAGCTGAAAAACGCGCTGAAATGAAGAGAAACTGACTGGGCTCCATGGTGCTGAGTGAGCGCACCGACGCGGCCAACTCCCAAGCCCTTGGGGGAAAGCGACCGAAACGAAGAATGCGAGTGAAATGAATCTAAGTACGTTGGCAGAGGCCTCCAGGAAACTGTATCCGAGTCACTCAGGCATTCCATGCCTGTGTAGGTAGCGCACCACAGACGGAAGCGTGCCTTGCATTGGCTTGCGCACTGGGGCCGAGCCAGAAGCCTATCGTCACCAATCAACCCATCAGCGCAATTCTCAACGCAGTGGGTTTTCTGATGTCTGCCTCAGTATGTGCGGGCGATAGCCCAGGCAGTGACCCCAATGGTTGCTACAACTAATAGTCCTAACAACACATACTTTGGAAACTCCTGCGTTACTCGTAGTGGTCGCAGGGCCGGAACGTTCAGGGCTGTACGCCACGTTCGCCTTCTCCAATGTCGCCCCATAATTCATACGAGTACCACAGTGAACAGGAATCGGGAAGATGGCAAACCAAAAGGGTGGGTTGCTGGCGAAAAAATGGCCAGCAACCCACCCCCGAGTGGTTGTCCTGAATTAGGCGGAAACCTCAGAGCCCTTTGCGCGACGGCGAGCTACGACGACGGATGCCGTTCCAGCTGCCAACGCCCCTGCGCCCACGAGGGACCACAGGATGAGGCTAGAGTCTGCGCCGGTGTTGGCCAGCGGAACTCCGCCGGTGTTCGCCAGTCCAGTTCCCGTGCCGGCGTTACCGCCAGTGTTGGAAAGTGCAGCGCCGCCAACGACTACCGTTACAGGGCCGACGGTGACGCCGGACGAGTTACCAGTTGCGGTGACTGCGTAGGCGCCGGGTTCGTTGATAACGATGGGAGCCGAGAACGCACCGTTTCCATCGGCCGCGGCCGACAGGGTGGAAGGAGCCAACGGGATGCGAGCGGAAACTGAGAGGCTTCCGGCCGAAACATTGCTGCCGCTAGCGGCAGGGCTTCCTGTCGGCGTTACGGTGATCGTGATGCCTTCGCCCGGGGTAAAGCCCGTGCCACTGAAGACAAATGCTTCGCCAGGCGCCACGGAGGCGTCGGAAACAGCGACCGAGGTATTGGGTGCCGGGTAATTGGCGTTGTTTGCTACGGCCGGAACTGCGCCGAGAAGTGCGATGGAACCTGCGAGCGTAAGCGCTGCGAGAGATTTCCTCATGTGTGTCCCCCCTGAGACCTTTGGTGGTGCGACGTGGTGGTGTTGGAGATTCCCGAGACCCTACGAGACCGTAAGTGAAATCCCATTATGCTGCCCACCTAGAACTTACCATTCAATGCAAGGTGGCTGCAAAGAAAATCCATACCCGTTACAAAGGATTAACGTGGGCGTCTTTCCCTATTCACAACGGGACGCATCTGTGGCCTGGATCACATCTTTGAAAGGCTGCGTTGTCGGTGTTACAACCAAATTAGGTTCCGCGTGCTGGACGATGTGCCCGAAATTAAACTCCAAGGCTGTACTTTCGCCTGGAGCCACTCTGACTGTGGAGGTGCCTACGGCCCGCTGGCTGTGGCGCTGTGCTGCGAACGGGATCTTCTGACCGTCTTTGACAACTGTGTCAATATTCGACAGCACGGGACCATAGGCAACGATATTGGTTTGGACTGTACCCGCTGGGACACCGAAGGCTCCTGCTCCAGTCACATATTGTGGCAAGGAGGTCGCAGCGTCGGCAGGGGCGGTATTTGTACTAGTAACCTTCACCGTTACTTCTCGATATCCGTCCCGTGTACAGTCCTTCACCACTTGCACCGTTCGCTTCATCCAGTAGTCCATTTTTGCTCCGGTGCCATCGTTGAAATAGACGCCAAACTGGGCTGGTGAGACCGAGTTACCTGCGATTGTTCCACTGAGTGTGTAACGGCTGATTTTGGACTGTTCTTCAGCGGAGTTGGACCAGAGAAGTATGCGACGTTCCTCGACTCCCTTCGTAACGGCTGCGAGGAGTTTCTTAGCGTCCGTTTTTCCGGAGGATAGAGCAGTGAAAACCTCATTGGCTGCACCTGCGAAGTAGACATCCTGATCTTTTGGTTCTTCGATCTTGGCGTAGGCATCCGACAATAGCGTCTGAACAACGTTTCTTCCCGTCAGTTGTTGTGGCAGATCTCGACCAATCTGCCTAACTAGCGGGTCTGTGACCTCGACCGGGCCTGTGGCCTCGAGGATAAAGCTCAGCGCTACGGGGTCAAGTGACAAGACTCCGTCTAGTTGTTCTCCCGTGCTCTTTTCCCACATCGCACGAGCTGTGCTGGCCGACGTTGCGAAGTCGGGGGTCAGGTTAACGTCCTGCATAAACTTCCCCAGCCTAGCCGTGTAAATCGCCCGCTGTTCATCCTCAACGGCCACGGGCGGAACAAAGGATCCCAGAGCTGTAGCGCTTGTTTGCGACTCCAATTCCAGTGCGCCCTTGTCGACTTTCAGAACCGCCAGGGCCCCAGGGATCCCTCCGGTTGCACGGGATTCTGCGTTGTTCTGCATGAGTAGTAGATATCTGCGTGGACCTTCAGCCCCGAGCATGTCAGGCGCGAGGGCGGCCACGTCCGATGCGGAATTCAGGTCGCCCTGCAGGGATGACAGTTGGCTGCGTGCGTCCACCAATGGTTCTGATACCTGAGGTAGCAATGTGTCAGCATCGATACTGTTGAGTCGATCTGCGGACTCGCGGATTGTGCGTGCCGCGGCCTGAACTTTAGGTGCGGCGGCTTTGAGTGGTGCGAGATCCATGCCAGAGGAAGTTGGGGTTAAAGCCTTCCAATCTAAGGACTGAAAGGCCGTGACCAACGGCACCGCGCCCAACTGTGCCACGTCATCAGCGGTGGTGGCCACCTCGCTAACTGCTTCAAAGTTTGGTCCCAGAAAAGGGAGAACTGATGCAAACCTCCAGACAGGGTCTGACGCTGCGGTTCTAGCAGTTTCGGTGTGCTTGACCATTGATTGAACCGCAGCCTCGGCTCCGGCCGCGTCATTGGAAGCAAGTGCGGCTTTCAGTTGAGGGACGATTTCGGTGGCGGCTTGCAGTTCGCTCTTCACCGATAGCGCTTTAGAGCCCAACCATGCTGTTGCGCCAAGGAGCAATACGACTATGGCTGAGACCACGACCCCGGCAACAACAAAACGGCGTCGACGTTGGGCCTTCAATCTTCCCTGACGGCGAGCGTCCGATTTGGCCGCATCGTGTCCGTGCTGCTGTTCTTGATTTCCCTCGGTACTCATCGACTACGGCCGACCAAGACCACGGTAGTGCCAACCAGCGGCCCGCCACTTCGCTGGATCAAGAACATTTCTCCCGTCGAGAATACGAGGCTCCGCCACATACTGTTTGACCGTATGCGGATCCATATCGCGGTATTGCTGCCACTCTGTGAGTAGAAGGAGAGCATCGGCGTTCATGACTGCTGTCTCTGCGTCTTCCACATACTGTAGTTCGGGGAATCGGCGGGCAGCGTTAGCCAGTGCCTTAGGGTCGCTGACCGTCACCACTGCCCCTTGCAACTGCAGCTGTGCAGCGATGCTCAGGGCCGGCGAGTCGCGGACGTCGTCGCTTTCGGGTTTGAACGCAGCGCCCAACACGGTAATTCTCTTTCCGAGCAAGCTGCCGCCACACAACTCCCGAGTCAGCTCAACGACTCGAGTCCGTCGACGCATATTAATGGCATCAACCTCGCGGAGGAACGTCAGTGCCTGGTCAGCGCCTAATTCTCCAGCGCGAGCCATGAAAGCACGAATATCTTTAGGAAGGCAACCTCCTCCGAATCCGATACCGGCGTGGAGGAACTTGCGTCCAATTCGGTCATCCATGCCGATAGCGTCGGCCAGCTGAGTGACATCTGCTCCTGCGGCTTCGCAAAGCTCCGCCATGGCGTTGATGAACGAGATTTTTGTTGCAAGGAATGAATTGGCGGCTGTTTTTACGAGCTCTGCAGTCGCGAGGTCGGAAACCAGCCGGGGAGTCCCCGCAGACAGGGGCGCGTCGTAAACCTCATCCAGGATGGCGACCGCCGGGTGATCCTCAGAACCATCGGCGACACCGTAAACAAAGCGATCTGGATTGAGCGTGTCGGATACCGCATGGCCTTCACGCAGGAACTCAGGGTTCCAAACGAGGTGCGCATCTGGTTGAACTTCAGTGATCACTCCAGCGAGACGAGAGGCTGTACCAACTGGAACAGTTGATTTCCCAACAACTACGTCCCCTGCGGAAAGATGCGGCAGAAGAGACCTAAGAGCGGCGTCCACGAAGCTCATGTCAGCGGCGTTTTCCCCCTTCTTTTGGGGTGTGCCGACGCAGATGAAGTGAACGTCGCTCCCAGCAGCTGATGCCATGTCTGACGTAAAGGAGAGACGGCCTGTTTCTTGGACCTCCTTAAGAAGGTCTTCAAGTCCAGGCTCATAAAAAGGGGCAGTTGCCGCGGAGAGCTCAGCGATTTTGCGCTCATCCACATCGATGCCGACGACGTGGTGGCCCAATTTTGCCATGCATGCGGCATGAACTGCACCAAGGTAGCCGCAGCCAATTACTGAAATACGCATTGTGAGTCGATTCCTTTCGCAGCAATCTGCGTGGGAGGTGGGGCCTAGTACGCGCCGGTGCTGTGGAACACGGCGCGAGCGGTTCGAAGGATGATGACAAGGTCCCCAGCCAGGGACCAGTTTTCAACGTAATAAAGGTCGAGACGAACTGAGTCCTGCCAAGAGAGGTTGGAACGGCCGCTTACTTGCCAGAGTCCGGTTAGACCTGGTTTAACCAGCAACCGGCGGCGAACATCTTGTTCATAAGCCTCAACTTCTCGCGGGAGTGGTGGCCGCGGGCCGACAAGGCTCATTGAGCCTCCCAAGATATTGAAGAGTTGTGGCAACTCGTCGAGGCTGTACTTACGGAGGAACCCGCCGATCCTAGTAATTCGGGGATCATCCTTCAGCTTGAAAAGAAGTCCCTTGCCTTCGTTGCGATGCTCGAGTTCGGCAAGGCGTGCCTCCGCATCAACAACCATGGAACGGAACTTGAGCATCTGGAACGGACTGCCTTCGATACCCACACGGGATTGCCTGAAGAGTATTGGGCCTTTGCTGTCCAAGCGGACGAGGAGCGCAATTAGCGCCATGAGCGGGGAAGCAACGAGGATCAACAGTCCAGATACGACTATGTCGAAGAGTCGCTTCGCCACACGTTGCCCGCCCTCTAGAGTCGGCGTTGTCACGTGGATTAGCGGGAGTCCAGCAACTTGCTGAGTATGAATTCTTGGACCAGCAATATCCGTAAGGGCCGGCGCCATGATCAAACCGACATTTCGTGAAGCGAGCTCCCAACCGAGTTGTCGGATCGTTTGGGGATTTAGCTGCACACCGGCAGAGACGGCCACTGCATCAGCCTTGCATTCGTCGATGGCTGCCAACACCGACGCAGTGTCGGTGCCATTACCCAAGATTGGAAGGCTCGAAGCCTCTCCCAGCGTTTGCTGGGAGAGGCTTCCCGGAGTATACGCAGCGATAGGAAGGTATCCAGCATGCTTGGCACTGTGCAGAGACGACGCCAAATGGGCGACAGCGCTCGGCCCTCCGAGCAATAGCAGACGCGACATGCTCCGGCCCTTTTGCCGAGCGACGCTCAGGTGCTGTCGAAGCAGCCAGCGCGCTAACAGGAGTCCTGCAAGTCCGACGGGCAGTGCGATGCCCACATAGCCTCTCGCTGTTTCAATCCGAAACACGTACGAGAAGATGGCTATCAAACCAAAGAGCCAAAGCGAAGCAGCTGCCACGCGCTTGTACTCGTCCGGGCCTGCGCCCAGGATGCGGCTTTGGCGGCTGCTCCATGCGCCAAGCATGCACCACCAAGCGGCGGCCAGGACGGCCGAGAGCCAGGCGTAGTTAAGTTCCTGACCCGAAACCACAAAACTAGGTTCAAGCCCGAATCTTATGACGTAAGCACCGGCTACGGCCCAGATAATGACAAAGCCGTCAACAACACGAAGGATGCGGGACGTGCGCTGTCGCCAATCAGAATCCGTGTCCAATTACAAACCCCATGACATAGATAATCTTGGTCGGGGAGACCCCCGTTGCTAGGATACAGGCGCGGTTCGGGGTGCCGTAATATTTCGGCACCCGTCGATGGCTGGTCATGCCCTTGGGGCAATCTAACGCCGCCAGTTTAGAATTGTGACAAGGCGCGTCAGTTCCTCGAGAAAGGACCACGTCACTTTGCACGCTGGAAACGCCGCAAGTTGAACTTTGCTGGACTGTCAGCGCCCTCAACCAATCGGGTAAGAGCGGCCTCGTAAGATGCGCACACGCCTTCCCACGAGTAGTCGGAAATAGCTCGCTTTTGTGCTGATTCCGAGAGTTCCTGTTGTATCTTGGAGTCATTCATCACTGCAGAGAGTCCGGCAGCGATTGATGCGGGAGTCGCCTCGACGAATTCTGCCCCGCTGCCCAGAACCTCTCTGTTGTAGACGGTGTCCCGTGCTACAACAGGTGAGCCGCATGCCATTGCTTGGACTAGCGCAGGGTTTGTGCCGCCAACACTGTGCCCGTGGAAGTAGGCTCCGGCATGTTGCCAAAGGGAATGCAGTTTTCGATCGTTGCTAACGTGGCCGAGCCAGTGAAAGTTTGCCGACTTGGCACTGAGATCCGCAGCACGTTCGTCGAGCTCACCGCCATAGCCTGACGAGCCAACGAGTACCACGGGCCAAGACTCTGCGAGAGTTTCAGCTGCGTCCATGAATTCTGGAATAGTGTTCTCTGGTACAAATCTGGCCACGGCGAGAATGTATCCTCGGTGAGTAAAGGGCTCCTCCAGCGGCAATTCCTCCGGCACATCACCGCCGTAAGGGATGAACTCTCCATCCACCTTGAATTCTTTGCGCCAGTAGTCGCCGATAGCATCCGCGTCATAGACCATGCGCGTGCCAAACCTGGCGGTCATGACGGCCCCCAAATGGAAGGCCTCTTTTGCGAGACGCCCCCACTTGGCGCGTTCCCACTCAATGCCGTCAACATTAACGAGGGTCGGGATGCCTCTCATCTTGAGCATGGGTAGGAAGTAACCGTTTGCGGTATTCATCACCAGTGCCACATCAGGTTTCTTGACGAGAGCATGCAGGGAAGAAGTCAGTCCGTACGAGAGAGTGCTTAGTGACTTAGATTCGACGCCCGGCATGACCACTGACTTAACTCGAGGATCCCTCGTGGTGTCGTTAACCTTGGTCGCATTCTTCCGACCGTAGACAGTTACGTCCCAGCCTCTCTCGGCGAGATAAGGTGCGAGCCGTCGGACAGCGGTCTCAAATCCGCCGTAGTAGCTGGGGTAACCCCTGGTTCCAATGATGGCTACAGATCGTTTCATGGGTGATTCCGTTCTTGGATGTTGTTCAGTTCCGGCTGATTTGATGACGCGTCAACGGGTGAGCTCACTGAGGACGAATTCGGTCTTATGCCGCCAGGTGTGGACCTCCGGGATGTTCCCCGGCTCGCGCGGAATCCTCTTCTGGGACCCGACCTTTGTCTCAATCCAGGCGACGTGCTCTTCGGCTGGGCGAACGTATACGGATCCCAAATCCCGTTGTCCAGCGCCCGCAACGGGAGTCGACAAAACAGGTAGGCCAGCGGCTCTGTACTCGTAAGTCTTGAGAACGTCTCCGCCAACTTCGAACTCGCCCACGTTGTGTGGGACCCAACCAATATCGAAGGACTGGAGGAGGGCAGGTACGTCCTTGTAATGGACGTCGCCCAACAGTTGGAGGTTTGGAAGGTTTTCCATGACGGGCTTGTATTCACTGTCCAAGATTGGCCCTGCAAACACGAAAGTGACTTCCGGCAACTTTTCAGCTGCCTCGCGAACCAGTTCGAGGTTGACCCGTTTCCCAATCTTCCCGACGTAACCGACGGTGATGGGTCCCGATGCGGTGGATGCCGGGTCAAAGCGGTCTGGGTCGCAGCCGTTCGTCAACAACGTGGCATCGTGTCGCCCGAATCGGTGGGCCAGTGCCAGGGTGCCCTCAGCATTCGCCGTAACAGAGTCAGCTCGATCGAAGATACGCCTATACGCTACTTCGAGCTCCGGCCAAATGGTTTCGAAGGCATAGTGAATTGACCAGTCGTCCAAGAGGTCGACGGATATCTTTCGCTTCCCACTTTGAAGCTCATTCCAGATGTTTGACAGGGCGACCAGTGGATTCCAGACGACCGCAGGAGTATTTACACCAGCGTTTGGCAGGGTGTAATCATTCTTCGACTGCAACCACCACGCGCGCCTGTCCTTGAACTTGGGAATTGCCCAAGAATACGAATCAAAGGCAACAGTGTTAGCCGCGGGAGGCATTCGCAGGATCTTGCGAGTGAGCGGCCGCAGCAGCTGCGGTTCTGGACGTGAGAGCACGGCAACGGGGCCAGTCGATGAGTTGAGCTTTCCAAGCCACTCGATCATGTGGCCATCGCGTGTTCGATAACCCTCACTTAGCAGTTTCTGTTGACCGTGCATGGGGAAGGCCAGGACTGAAGGGGTTGAGTTCTGCAAGGATGACATCCTCTGGTTGGGCTGTGATGGTTTACGCTGCGACTCGAACATGTCGTCCGATCATGAGAACAGTGCTCTTTTGATGCATCGAACGGCCCAAGAGCCAAATGAGCCAGAGCAAGTATGTAGCCGCAGACACGAATGCGGCGCCGACAATCCCAAAATAGGGACCGACAATGAAGTTGCCGCCAATATTCAAACCGGCCAGCAGCCCAAGCATTCCCATGCTCGAGCGGTATGATCCTGAAGCCATCAGTGCCACATAACGTGGGGCACTCCAGACCATGAAGAGTCCTGCGGCCACGACGCCGATAGCAACGTCATAGCCCGCCACGTATCGGCCACCTGAGAGAATGTTGGTTCCCCAGTGAACTCCTGGAACCAGCAGAACAGCTATGAGTGCCATGCCGCCTATGTACAGAGCACCTGATTTTGAAGACGTTCCTTGAAAGGACCGGCGGAGATTTCGAGCGATGTAAGCGTTGGATAGCGACCGGAAGACGCGATCTACAAGACCGTAGGCCATCGCGTACGTAGCGAGCTCCAACGGTTGGACAATGCCCTCCAAGATCAGCCGGTCAGCGCTGGCAATAATCCACAAAGCCATGTTCATGGCACCCACAGAGTGGCTAGAAATGCCCTTGGCCCGTTCTAGGGCGGCACTCCAACGACCTGGCCACAGCGATAGAGAGATCAGATTCGCGGCGAAAGTACTGCATATCGCAGTGGTGAAAGTAACGGAGTCAAGAACGAACAGTGTTCCGAGAAACAGCAGAGGGGTTAGTGCTCTTGTCGCAAGGATGATGAGGTAGCGGTTGAAGCGGCCGGCGCCGAGTTCGAAGGATGTACTAGATTCAGCGAATACGAAGCTCAGCATGCACAGGCCGGTAATCAGGGCATCGATGTTGTACTCGCGTACTGCACCAACGTAGAGCCCTACTCCGGCAGCAGCAGCAACGGCCACCCAGAGTTCGGACTGCTGGAATCGGATCCTCCTGTGCCCATCGGCGGACATCTTGGCAATGCGAGTCCCCGTCCCTGTTCCAACAACAGCATTACCTATCGCCCAAAGCGCAGTAACAACTGCGTAGTGTGCGTAATCGGTCGTTGGCATCCCTTGTGCCAAGAGGGAGACTGTCACCAAGGCAGTTACGGCGGTCAGTCCCTGTGCCAACAAGGACTGATGGAAGAGAGCCCGCGCGGCGCGCTTTAACCGCTTCATGATCTTGTCACTGCTTCGAATCGAGCGACGACAGCAGGACCGACAACTGGCCTGCAGCCGCTGTCGGCGTAAGTAACGCTTCGAAGCGTTGCCTGGCCAACTGACCAGAACGCCCTTTCGCCAAGCTTCTGATTTGTTCAGCAACAGCCAACGGACTGAGCGAAGTCTGGAGGGGGGTGTACGCTTCCGAAGCAATCTCATCGATAGCCGGCGTGGGTGATGCCAACACCGGAACGCCCGACCTCATGGAATCAACCAGCTTGGCGGGGAGCTGGAACTGAGCTCCCGGTCCATCATCGGTTATCGGGATCAACGACACGTCGACCTGAGAGTACGCCTCGTGCAAAGGCATGTTTGGCGGAAGTTCGATCCAGTTTTCGTCCGTGGCCTCCGGCTTTCCAAGTCCACAGTTGGCGAACGTCACCAGGGTCAGGTCTCTGTTCTGCCTCATTAGCTCCAAGAGGAGCCCGCTGCCCTTGTGAGGACGAAGCGTTCCCAATGAACCGAATGTCACTTTCGGGGTTGAAGCGGGTACTCTCGGGATGCTTCCAATATCCTCACGAACATGGGGAACCCGTGCCTGGGGCTGGAACGATTTCGGATACACACTCGCTAAGGAATTACTTGAAAACGTAAAGCCGTGGGCAACACGGGCGATGCGGGCTTGGGCTTGCCGTATCCTTCGAGCACTTCCTCGGCGAAGAGGATTCAATTTGAGCCTGTTAGTGAGGCTCTGCTTGATGAACGCGTCCGCTAACCCAGCATCGTCATCATCTAGGTCCAGAATTATGAGCGCATCAGGTATAGCGTGACTGATGTAGGTGGCAAGACGGTCAAGGGGCGAGATACCCTTTGCCAACCAGAAGACCGTACGACGGTTGGACCTCTTGCTGAGCGTGGCCAAGTCATTCTTCCAGTGTTTGCCCAGCCTTTCGGCAGCAATCTGAAATTGGCTAGCGCCCTTCCACATTGGGTTGTCACCGAAAGCGAACAGGCGAGTAGGACCAATAGCTTCGGCCACCATCGCCATGGAGATCGCCCTGCCGAGGGCGTTCGAGTCGATGGCATGGCCAATGACCACGAAATCGAAAGCCTGGTCGCTTGCCTTTTCGTCGGCTGGCATTTACGTCTCCAAAGGGATCAAGGGAGTTGACACCAATGGTGACAACTTCGGCAGGCGGCATTGACCGCACCCCTGGTTCTTGATTTGAGACCGGGAAGCAGAAGCGGGTCGATGCTACGTAACGTCGGTTAGCTCTTCAAAGGGAAAACACTGGCGGGGCGGGTGCTGTCGGAATCAATATGCTCACTAGAAGTCGCAGAAGAGGCAACGGTACTCGAACGAACCTTTGCGCGAGACCCGGAACGAGGCCGTACGTCGGACTCCATAAGTTGAGCTTTTTCGTCGTGGCTGTAGTAACTGTAGGCATAGGCATCTGGGCCCTTGGAGGGCAGCCTATTCAAGACAATTCCAAGAACGGAGGCGCCTACCAGCTTCAGTGAAGACATCGACTTTTCCAAGTCGTGGTGCCGGAGCTTCTGTGAACCAACTACGACCACCACACCGCCGACATGCTGTGATAGGACCGCGGCATCCGTCACCGGAAGCAGGGGAGGGGCATCAATAATCACTGAGTCGAAGACCTGTTCCAGCCGCGAAATAAGGTGCTTCATTTCACCGGAAGCCAAGAGCTCGCTGGGGTTTGGGGGAATTTGGCCCGAGGTCAGGACGTAGAGATTATCCTCGCCCCACGGCTGCAACAAGTCATCAACATCTGCAACACCGACTAGCGCCGTAGTGAGTCCCGCTCCTCGGTCCAGCCCGAGGTACTCGTTCACCATGGGCCGCCGGAGGTCGGCGTCAATAAGACAAACCGTTTGGCCAGCTTGCGCGAGGGCAAGCGCCAAGTTTGTTGCGGTTGTGCTCTTACCTTCACCGGGCAGCGAGGACGTCATGAGTACCGTCCTGGCCTGGCCTGAGACGTTTGCAAACTGAAGATTCGTACGGAGCTGCCTAAACGATTCCGCTCGCGGGCTTTGTGCTGGAGTCTGTGTCAGCAGCGGTTTGTCGCTCGCATCAGGGTCAAAGGTGATGGCACCCAGCAGAGGGGCATCCGTAACTCGCCGGAGGTCTTCTTCGCCTCTAATGCGGCTGTCCAGGGTAGTGCGTAGGACAGCGGCGGAGACGCCTACAGCAAGTCCCACAATCAGGCCCAGCAGTAGATTGAGCTTTGTGTTCGGCGCTGAGGGGCTGGCGGGTGCTTTGGCCGGTTTGATGACTGAGAGGCTTACAGGAGATGAGCCGCCGGTCTTGGGCTTTTCCAGTGAATCGACGGCCTTGATGAGGCTGTCAGCCACAGCTTGAGCAATAGCCGCAGACTGAGCCGGTGAGTCATCGGTCACGGCTATGTTGATGAGCACTGTGTTGGCATCTGTGCTTGCCGTGACCTTCGGGGCCAGATCCTCAGCTGCAATAGGAAGACCGAGGCTATCAATTACAGGTTGAAGCACCACAGGGGTGTCAACAGTCTTCACATACGATTGCACCCGTGCCTGGGTGAATGTATTGCCTTGCTGCAGTTCCTGGACAGAGCCGGAACTCTGGATAGCTACGAACAATTGCGTCTCAGCCGTGTAGCTCTGCTTCACGAGGACGGAGGTTAGGCCTCCTGCAAGGACACCGCCAACTGTGATCGCCGTGATCAGTATCCAATTACGGCGCAGAATGCGCAGGTAATCGCGTAGGTCCAAACCGGAATCCCCCTGTGTTGTTAAGCTGAAGGCGCTCGAGCAGCGTCCGCATGAGTCAGTGGGACTGCGCCTCAGGGCAATTGTACCCGTCTCATGCGTTGGGTCTTTACTTGTCAGGGTGACGCATTTCGTCATTCAAAAATCAGGGTATAAGACCAGAAGCCAGCCCACAGAAAGTGATGTTACGAGCAAGTTAAGATCTGGTAAAAGTCGTCACTAAGCCTGCCCAGGGCGTCACGACGTTTACTGCAGAGACGCCGTGAGGCGGTCTGCGGCATGGGGCGGAATGAATCCGGCAGCAGTAATCTTTCTGAGATCCAAGGTGCTCTGGAGTGGGCGGGGTGCAGCATCCTTGTCCCTGAAATACTCCGCTGTGCTTACACCGCTCACGTCTTCACGTGATGCTCCGGCGATCTCAAAGACGTCGGCGGCGATCTCTGCCCAAGACTGTGTACTGCCTTCGCTACTCAGGTTATACGTACCGTATTCAGCTCCCGAGTCGAGCAGATGCCGAATGGATTCAGCAATGTCCACTGCGAAGGTGAGTCGTCCGGTCTGGTCATTCACTACGGCAGGTTTGACTCCTGCGGCTGCGAGTTTGGCCATGGTCCGAACGAAGTTGTTGCCTTCGCCGATCACCCAGCTTGCGCGAACGATGTAGTGCTTGGGAACGACGCTGACAATGGCATCACCCGCAGCCTTTGTCTGCCCATAGACCCCGAGCGGAGAAAACTCTTCGTCCTCCGTATGCAACTCTGCTGTCCCGTCGAAGACGTAGTCGGACGAGACATGCACCAGCGTTAGGTCGTGTTTAACGGCGAGGCGAGCCAGCCGTGCCACGCCGGAAACGTTCGTCTGCCAGGCTGCCTTGCGGCCGTCAGGGGATTCCGCTGTATCGACTGCCGTGTATGCGGCTGCGTTGATGACGGTGTCGTAGTTCTTCCAATTTCGTGAATCGAATGCTTCGTCCGCGGTGAGGTCAAACTCTTCCCGGCCGGCAAACTCCACAAACGGGTCATCTTTGTACGCTTCGCGAAGTGCTTTCCCGAGTTGTCCGTTGGCGCCCAAGACCAAGGTCATGCGTGGTGGCATTGGACTGACCTGTGAGAGACGCGGGTGAGCTTTGTCTTTGTCGGAGAGCTCGGCCTGGGAGAGAGGGATAGGCCACTGAATAGCGGCGGTCTCGTCTGCCAGGTTCAGGAATGTATATTGCCCTTGGGCATCTGCACTCCAGTGATCATTTACCAAGTAGGTGTAGGCGGTGTTGTCTTCGAGAGTCTGGAAAGCGTTGCCGACACCTCGGGGTATGAAGATAGCTTGGCTTGCATCCAAAGTGGCGGTAAATACGTTTCCAAACGTGGGTCCCTGCCTGAGGTCGACCCAAGCGCCGAAGATCCTGCCTGTGGCAACCGAGATGAACTTGTCCCACGGCTCCGCATGGATTCCGCGGGTTGTTCCGGCTTTTTCGTTGAAAGAAACGTTGTTCTGGACAGGCTTGAAGTCCGGGAGGGTAAGCGCCAGCATCTTTTCGCGCTGCCAATTCTCTTTGAACCATCCACGGTTGTCACCGTGGACGGGCAGGTCAAAGAGCACCACTCCGGGAATAGATGTTTCTGTTGCGCTCAACGGCTTCGAGAACTCGATCGACATACTACTGACCCTGCTTCGTGTACTTGGCCTCGGTCTGGGCCTTCTGCGGGCGCCACCATGCTTCGTTGTCGCGGTACCACTCAATGGTGTTCTTAATGCCAGCGTCAAAATTGGAGTACTCAGGGCTCCAGCCCAACTCCGTGCGCAGTTTTGAGGAATCGATTGCGTATCGGAGGTCGTGGCCCGGGCGGTCCACCACGTGATCATAGGCGTCGCGGCTTTGACCCATGTGCTCAAGGATCAGTTCGACTACCTCTTTGTTGTTCTTTTCACCGTCTGCGCCGATGAGGTAGGTCTCACCGATGCGGCCTTTCTCGATGATGGCCAGCACTGCAGAGGAGTGATCGTTTGCGTGGATCCAGTCTCGGACGTTTTCGCCCTTGCCGTAGAGTTTGGGCCGCACTCCGTCGATGACGTTTGTGATCTGGCGAGGGATGAACTTCTCAACATGCTGGTAAGGACCATAGTTGTTGGAGCAGTTGCTGATTGTGGCCTGCAGACCAAAGGAACGTACCCACGCCCGAACCAACAGGTCTGAACCCGCTTTAGTTGATGAGTACGGACTGGAAGGGTTGTACGGAGTGTTCTCTGTGAAGCGCTCCGGATCATCGAGCTCCAGATCTCCGTACACCTCGTCAGTCGAAATGTGATGGAAGCGCTTGTTGTGCTTGCGGGCAGCTTCGATCAGCGTGTAAGTCCCGATGATGTTGGTGTCGAGAAAGGGGCGCGGATCATGCAACGAGTTATCGTTGTGCGATTCAGCAGCGTAGTGAACTACTACGTCGTGCGTTTCGACAAGGCCTTCGACAACCTCTGCGTCCGCAATATCACCCTGAACCAGCTTGAAGCGGTTGCTGGGGAGCCCTGCGAGCGACTCCACGTTGCCCGCGTAGGTCAGCTTGTCAAGCACAGTGACACTGTGATCCGTGTTTTCAACAATAAAGTGAACAAAGTTTGAACCAATGAAGCCGGCGCCGCCGGTTACGAGTATCTGCCCCATGACGCATAACCTTACGGGTTTGCGGATGCCCATACGAACACGGAATGATCTGTTCATGCGAGGAATCATCTTGGCTGGGGGAACTGGATCGCGTCTGCACCCGATCACCCTCGGCATCAGCAAGCAACTTGTCCCGGTCTATGACAAACCCATGATCTATTACCCTTTGTCGACGCTGATTCTGGCTGGCATTCGCGACATCCTTATCATCACGACGCCTCACGATGCGGAGCAATTTCAACGTCTCTTGGGCGACGGCTCCCGTTTCGGTGTGAACCTAAGTTACGTCCAGCAGCCCTCGCCTGATGGCTTGGCGCAGGCGTTCACCTTAGGAGCCGATCATATTGGTGGCGATACGGTTGCTCTGGTCCTCGGCGATAATATTTTCTACGGACAGGGTATGGGTACTCAATTGCGCCGTTACGCTGACGTCGACGGCGGCGCGGTCTTTGGCTATTGGGTCAAGGACCCCAAAGCATATGGTGTGGTCGAATTCGACCAGGACGGCCGTGCCATCTCGCTACAGGAAAAACCCGAGAACCCTCGCAGCAATTACGCCGTTCCCGGTCTCTACTTCTACGACAACGACGTCGTTGAGATTGCCCGAAACCTTAAGCCATCCGATCGTGGCGAGCTTGAGATCACCGACGTCAACAAGACCTATTTGGAGCGAGGCAAACTCCAGGTTGAAGTGTTGCGTAGGGGGACGGCATGGCTGGACACCGGGACCTTCGAGGACCTCAGCGATGCGTCGAACTTCATTCGAACTGTTGAAAACCGGCAGGGCTTGAAGGTTGGTGCCCCTGAAGAGATTGCTTGGCGTTCGGGTTTCCTCACAGATGATGAACTGCGTGAGCGGGCCGAGCCGTTGGTGAAGAGCGGCTATGGCTCGTATCTCTTGGGGCTTCTTGAAACGAAGCAGTCCGATTCCAAGTCTGTGCCTGTTCACTAGGTGGCCTTTTCGCGCCCCCTAGTCTGCTTTTCAAAGTCGTGCGAAGCCCGGGTTCTTTGAGTTGAATGCTTCGGGAGGGCCCGTTCCATGCTGAATTGCCGAGTACTTCGTAGCTGAGACCAAGTAGTGGGTCAAAAAAACACAAGTACTAACTACTCGTGTGCTCGGTGCCTAGACTTCTCTAGTCTCAAGGAATGATCACCCTTTTAGATACCGGCGGCGAGCCTCCGGAGCAAGCGGGTCGCAGGGCTGTTGAGTCACTCCAAGACGCCGGCTGGCTAACGCTATCAATCACGACAGCATTGGTATTGCTCCCCGTGATTGCCTTTGACGAAGCATTACGTGCAATTTTTCCCTCGGGAAAGCGCAACCACCACATCTACTGATCCACACAGTTGAGTCGGCATGCCCAGGGTTGTGGCCGCGCTGGAGAATCGCCCCGGATCCACGCATTCATCCGCGTGCTGTGCCGCTACCCAACGGTCTCCATCCCGAACTCCTCCGCCCGGCGCCCCACACCCAGCAGCTCGGCGATAGCGGCGATGGTGCGCTCCGACGCCAACCCATCTCCGTAGGGGTTCACGGCATTCGCCATGGCCTCGAAGTGCTCAGCATCGTGAAGCAGCCTGCTCACCTCGGCCACGATCCGCTCCTCGTCCGTGCCGATCAACGCAACGGTGCCGGCTTCCACGGCTTCGGGACGTTCGGTGTTGTCGCGCATTACCAGCACGGGTTTGCCCAAGCTGGGTGCTTCTTCTTGGACTCCACCGGAGTCGGTGAGGACGATGTGGGCCAGGGAGAGCATGCGGGTGAACTCGCCATAGGCCAGTGGCTCAGTGACGATAACGTTCGGCTTGCCCTCCAAAGAAGGAAGGACAGCTTCGCGGACCACGGGGTTCTTGTGGGCTGGAAGGACAATGACCAGGTCCGGCTCGGCGTCGGCGATGCGGGCGAGGGCCCGTCCGACTCCGCGCATGGCGTCGCCCTGGTTCTCGCGGCGGTGCGTGGTCACCAGAAGAATGCGGCGACCACTGGCAGCGAGGGATTCAAGCTGGGGATCGGAGAACGGGACCTGCTTATCCACAGTGGTCAGCAACGCATCGATCACCGAGTTGCCGGTCACCACGATGTTCTCGACGGCCACCCCCTCGGCCAGCAGGTTCGCCCGGCTTGTGCTGGTCGGCGCCAAGTGCAGGGACGCGATCTGGCTGGTGATCTTGCGGTTAGCCTCTTCCGGGAACGGTGAGAGCAGGTTGCCGCTGCGGAGGCCGGCTTCAACGTGGATCACGGGAATGCCGTGATAGAAAGCGGCGATAGCGCCGGCAGTGGAAGTAGTGGTGTCGCCCTGGACGATCACCGCATCCGGCTTGGAACCAGCGAACAACTTGTCCAGCCCGCTCATGGTGCGGGTCATGATGTCCGTGAGGGACTGCCCGGGCTGGAGAATGTTGAGATCGTGGTCCGGAGTAATGCCGAACAGCTCGTTGACCTGGTCCAGCATTTCCCGGTGCTGCCCGGTGACAGTAACCACGCACTCGAAGAGGTCCGACTCCATCAACGCCCGCACAATGGGGGCCATTTTGATGGCTTCCGGGCGGGTCCCAAAAATAGGCATGATGGTGTGCACGTTTTCCCCCAAATGACCGGCCCTAAAAGGCACTCGAAACTAGAGCAATCCTAGCCGTTCAAAAGCCAACAAAAGTGCGCAGAACACTTAGCATTCGGGCCGCAACCACACATCAAACAGGCCGCCGGTTTCCACCACGAACCGCCAAAGCCAGCCAGCGGGGGAGAGCTCCGGTTTGGTGCCCACCATGTGCACGTCAGCTGCGATGCACTGCTTCATGAGGGTGCCGGCCCGCTGGAGGTGATAGTCGGACGTCACCACGGTCACCGAGGTCCAACTTCGTTCCGCGGCAAGATCCCGCAACCGCAACGCCTCGCCTCTGGTGTTCAGCGGATCCGGGCGGAAGCAATCAAGGTGAGGGTCGCCGTCGTGCGCTTCACAAAACTCGTCCGAACCGGCGTTGGCGGGCAGCCCCGTGGTGATAACCACCAGGTCCTTGATGCCCAACTGCTCCCGCAAGGCGAGGCCCATCGGGAGGCGCTCACTGCTCATGCCGCCCAGGACCACAATGGCGTCGGTCCGCTGGGGATTGGCGTGAGGCGGGTTGTGAAAGAGCTGGAAGGCAGCAATCAGCCACAACACACCCGCCAGGACGCTGGCCACCAGCGTCCAGGCGAGCTTTCGTTGGAACGTCACCGGGTATCTACGTCCTCGAACACCAGGAAGGTTTGCGTGTCCAGGATGCCGTCCATGGATTGCAGTTGATCGAAGATCACGCGGCGGAGGTGGATGTTGTCTGTGGCGCGAACCAGGAGGATCACGTCGAAGTCGCCGCCCACCAAGGCAATGTGGTGGATCTCCGGGATGGCCCGCAGCTGTTCCTTCAACTCACGCCACGAGTGCTGCTGAACCTTCAACGTCACGTACGCCGAGGACCGCAGCCCCGCCTTGATGGGATCCACCAGAGCCGTGAACTTGGTCAGCACGCCCTCACCCGTGAGTCGGGCGATCCGGGAGTAGGCATGGGCGCGGCTGATGTGGACGTTCTCCGCCACCTGCGTAATGGACATGCGCCCATCAGTGGTCAGCTCGCGGATGATGTCCCGGTCCACACCGTCCAGCGGTACGGCGGTCTGCTCCGCCTCGGCCTCGCTCACTGGCTCTCCAATTCGTCTACAGCACAGGCACGTAACCCAGCTCACAATTGCAATTTGTCTTTCAGGATACCCAGTTTAGGCAATGGCTTCCATGATTTTGCCGAAAGCTGGATACGAAACAGACCCGGGGAACATACTGGAAGCACATAGTGGCTAGAGAAGGACGGACCAATGACGATCCACGCAGATCACTCTGCGCCGGAAACGGCTGTAGAGGACCAGGCTGCTGACGTTCGGACGAAATTCGGCATCAGCGTTGAGGACTACATGCTTCCCGCCCGGCACCAGATCCAAATGGTGAACCCGGACGGCACCCTCCGCTCCCATGACGAGCAAGGCACCGAACCCGGCCACGAATACCCCACACCCGGCGACTCTGAACTGATGGCCGCGTACGAGCAGCTCGTCGTCGGACGTCGCGTCAACGATCAGAACTCTGCGCTGGTCCGGCAGGGCCGCATGGCCGTCTACCCCTCAAGCCACGGCCAGGAGGCCTGCCAGGTTGCAGCTGCCATGTGCCTGAGCGAAGGCGACTGGCTGTTCCCCACCTACCGTGACGCCGTCGCCGTCATGACCCGCGGGGTGGACCCCGTTGAGGTGATGACCATCTTCCGCGGCGACTGGCACGGCGGGTACGACCCCACAGAGCACAACGTCGGCATTCAGTGCACCCCGCTCACCACCCAGCTGCTGCACGCTGTGGGCGTTGCCCACGCTGCCAAGCTGCGCGGTGAAAACACCGTAGTAATGGCCATGTGTGGCGACGGCGCCACCAGCGAAGGCGACTTCCACGAGGCATTGAACTTCGCCGCCGTCTTCCACCTGCCCGTCATCTTCTTCGTGCAGAACAACAAGTACGCCATCTCCGTACCGCTCAGCCACCAGTCCGTGGCACCGTCGCTGGCCCACAAGGCTGTTGGCTACGGCATGGCCGGTGAGCGCGTTGACGGCAACGACCTCGTGGCGCTGCTCGCCGTGATGGACCGGGCCGTGAAGCTGGCCCGCGATGGATCCGGTCCGCTGCTGATCGAAGCCCACACCTACCGCATGCAGGCGCACACCAACGCCGACGACGCCACCCGCTACCGCCCGGACAGCGAAGTTGCCGAATGGCAGGCCAAGGATCCGCTGGCACGCATGAAGTCGTATCTCACTGACAAGGGGCTGCTGGACGCCGCCGCTTCGGAGCGCATCGCCTCGCATGCTGAAGCCGTGGCTACCCAGCTCCGTGAAGGCCTGGGCGAGGACGTCCCCGTCCAGCCGCTGGACCTCTTCAAGTACGTCTTCGCCAAGCAAACGCCGCAGCTGAAAGAACAGTCCGAGCTGCTGGCCAGCGAACTCGCTCGCGCTTCAAGCGGCGACACCGACAACTCCGGAACGGAGAGCGCAAAATGACCGTCACCACTGCAGGCACCAGCGCCAACGGTAACGTCAGTGCGGCCACCGCCAGCGCCGCCGCTTCCGCCGCGGCCACTGCCGAAGCCACCGGCCCGCAAAGCCTCACCATGGCCAAGGCGCTCAACACCGCCATGGCCGACGCCATGCGCGCCGACCCGTCCGTCCTGGTCTTCGGCGAAGACGTGGGAATGCTGGGCGGCGTCTTCCGCATCACCGACGGCCTCATGGCCGAATTCGGCGAACAACGCTGCTTCGACACCCCCCTGGCCGAATCCGGCATCGTCGGCATGGCCGTGGGTATGGCCATCAACGGCATGCGCCCCGTGATCGAAATGCAGTTCGACGCCTTCGCCTACCCGGCCTTCGAACAGATCGTCAGCCACGTAGCCAAAATGCACAACCGCACCAAGGGCAAACTCAAAATGCCCATGGTCATCCGCGTTCCCTACGCCGGCGGAATCGGGGGAGTGGAGCACCACTGCGACTCCTCCGAGTCCTACTACGCCCACACCGCCGGCCTGAAGGTCTACACCCCGGCCACCGTGGCCGACGGCTACCGCATGCTCCGCGAAGCAATCGGCTCCGATGACCCCGTCATGTTCATGGAACCCAAGAAGCTCTACTGGTCCAAGGACCAAGTGGACCTGGGTGCCCTCCGAGTAGAGCACGACGCCGGCACCTCCACCGAGGGCCGCGCAGCTGTTGCCCGTCCCGGCACAGACGCGACGCTCATCGCCTACGGCCCGTCCGTTCCCACCGCGCTCGCCGCTGCAGCAGCCGCCGCCGAAGAAGGCCGCTCCCTGGAAGTCATCGACGTCCGAACCCTCGTCCCCTTCGACGACGAAACCGTCTGCGCGTCCGTACGCAAGACGGGACGCGCCGTCGTGATCGCCGAAGCCCACGGATTCGCCTCCGTATCCTCCGAGATCGTGGCCCGCGTCCAGGAACGCGCGTTCCACTACCTCGCCGCACCGATACTCCGCGTGACCGGCTTCGATGTCCCCTTCCCGTCTCCCAAGCTGGAGCACTACTACCTGCCAAGCGTCGACCGTATCCTCGACGCCGTCGACGACCTTCAATGGGAGGACTGACCATGAGCTCAGATATGCAGGTCTTCAAACTGCCCGATCTTGGGGAGGGCCTCACCGAGGCCGAACTGGTGAACTGGCTCGTTGCCGTGGGTGACGAGATTGTGGTTGACCAGCCCATCGCCGAGGTTGAGACCGCCAAGTCCATGGTTGAGGTGCCCTCGCCTTACGCCGGCACCGTTGCCGAGCTGCACGGTGAGGCCGGTCAAACGCTCGACGTCGGCAAGCCGCTGATCTCGATCGCTCGCGCGGGTTCTTCTGCTGGTTCGCCCGCTGCCGCTCCTGCTCCTGTTCCGGCTGGTTCTGTGGACCCTTCGCCAGTGTCCTCGGGCCTCGACGTATCGTCCGATGTAGAAGCTGCTGCCGAGACGTACCGGACCGAGGAAAAGGCAGGCTCGGGCAACGTGCTCATTGGGTACGGTACGCCCGGGGGAGTCACCGGTGGACGGACCCGACCGCGGAAGGCGAGTGTTTCTGTCGTTGATTCTGCAGTTGCTGCTCCTGCCGCTTCTGCCTCTGATACTTCTGTTGCTGAGCCGGTGATGGAACCTTCTGTGGCGGGGACGCGTATCCCTGGCAAGCTCAGTGCTGTCATCTCGCCGCTTGTCCGCAAGATGGCGCGTGACCATGGGGTTTCCCTCGAAGCGATTGAGGGTTCGGGCTCCAGCGGGCTCATCATGCGGCGCGATGTGGAGGCCGCGATTACTGCCCCTGTTGCTGCTCCTGCTGATTCTCGTGTGCCTGCTGCCGCTCCGGTGGCCGCACCCGTAGCCGCTTCCGCTGATGCGGGTGCCGTTGACAGCCGTACTGGTTTGTCTGTGTCTGCGCGGACGCCTGTTCGCGGGGTCCGCAAGGCTGTGGCCGCCAACATGACCCGCAGCCGCTCGGAGATCCCCGAAGCCACGGTATGGGTGGACGTGGATGCGACGGCGCTGTTGGAAATGCGGGCCGAACTCAAGAAGCGCGCACCGCACGATACGCCTGGTCTGCTGGCTTTCATCGCTCGTTTTGTCACGGCTGGGTTAAAAAAGTACCCGGCCCTGAACACGCGCTTTGAAACCGCCTCGGACGGCTCACAGGAGATCGTCGGTTTCGACGGCATCAACCTCGGCTTCGCAGCCCAGACCGACCGCGGACTCGTGGTCCCGTCCGTACGGAATGCGCACCAGCGGAGTGCCCGCGAACTGGACGCAGAGATCCGCCGACTCACCGCCGTCGCGCGTGAAGGAAAGGCGACCCCCACGGAACTGGGCTCCGGCACTTTCACGCTGAACAACTACGGCGTGTTCGGTGTGGACGGCTCCGCCGCGATTATCAACTACCCCGAGGTTGCCATGCTGGGCGTGGGCCGCATCATTGACAAGCCCTGGGTGGTCAACGGTGAGCTGGCCGTCCGCAAAGTCACCGAACTGACCCTCGCCTTCGACCACCGCGTGTGCGACGGCGAAACGGCGGCCGGCTTCCTTCGGTACGTCGCCGACGCAATCGAAAACCCAGGCGGCGCGCTCGCGGACATGTAACCCCGCACGCTCTCTCACATCCCAAGGGCTTGAGCGGGTCCCTCTATCACTTCCCTAGGGCTTGAGCGGGTCCCTCTATCACTTCCCTAGGGCTTGAGCGGGTCCCTCTATCACTTCCCTAGGGCTTGGGTCGGACGCTCTATCACTTCCCTCGGGCTTGGGTCGGACGCTCTATCACTTCCCTCGGGCTTGGGTGGAACGCTCTATCACTTCCCTAGGTGTATAGGACCATGGGCGGGCCTCCCACTCCGGGTGGCCCGCACGCGGGGCTCACTAGACTGCATCTGAACGTGATCTTTCCTGGACTTGGAACACGCCCCTGAGGCTGCTGCCTGGCCGCTGTGATGGTTCTAGTACTCGACCGCACCTCGGATTGGCTCCTAAAAACCCCAAAGTGATGAAGCCCGGCCAGGTCTTGACGCGGCACTTGCATTTTGCAAGTATGGGCCGCATGAGCCTATTTATCACATGTCCGGTTGAGAACGTCGAACGCGCCACAGCCTTCTACACCGCCCTTGGCTGGACCCTCAACACCGAGATGTCCGATCACAACGTGTCATGCTTCGCGATCGCCCCCGAGCAGTACGTCATGCTCGGCAGCCGTGAGATGTACGCGAGCGTCGGCGGCGCCGAGGAGCTGGTCGGCGGACCCGATACCCCCTCGAAGGTCACGGTCTCGTTCGACCTCGGCAGCCGCGAAGCGGTGGACGAACTCATCGAACGCGCAGGCGCCGCCGGCGGGCGGATCGGTGACACCGACGACTACCCCTTCATGTACCAGCGCCAGTTCGACGACCCCGATGGCTACCACTACTCGCCTTTTTGGATGAAGCCGGACGCCGATCCGACCGCGTGAGCGACCTCGCCGCGGCCCTAGACGTCGTCGGGCCACGGTGGGCCCTGCTCATCGTGGAGCGGCTGCTCGAAGGGCCACAGCGCTACGGCGATCTGCAGCGCGACCTCGGAGTGCCGACCAACATGCTGGCGACCCGACTGCGTGAGCTCGAGGCCGCAGGCGTGCTGTCCCGACTGCCCCTCCGGCACAACACCCGGGCCTACGCACTGACCGATAGAGGGCTCGCCCTGCGCGAGGCGATCGATGCACTGGCATCCTGGGGTGACGAGTAGCGGTCCTGATTCCCAGACTTTTGGACACCCAAACGGGGTGAGGATGATCCGGGTGCCATCACCGAGGAACACAGGCGCGACGAAGACCTGTAGCTCATCGATGAGGTAGTGCTCGAGGTATTCCGCAGTTCATCGCGACGATCGAAGGATCGGCGGCTATCTCTTGGGGTCGGTGAGTAAGGATGATCTCGGTTCCCGACCATGCTCCGCCGACGCCGCGGACGTCATCTCGTCCCGCTCGTCGCGTTAGGCTTGTGCGGCGTCGTAGCCGTTTCTGCCGGCGATGATGACTGAGACTTCCCCGGCACGCTGCCCGCTCGGATGTCCGGATGGCATCACAAACTCGGACGATTGACGGGCTGCTGCAGCTCGGTCACCCAGTCGGATTGGTCCTCTGAAATTGCTCGGACGTAAAGTTCCCGGCAGGGCCCTGAATGGAGGAGCCGTCGAGCGAAGATCTCTGCGTGGAGTGCTTGCCAACTTTCCGCAATGTGCTCCATGGAACCGAGGTGGACGCCGCAAGCGGCATTTTCGACAGCTGGCAGCTCGATGATTTCGAAGCCGTCGCGGGGCGGGCCGGTGTAGGCATAGCCAGCGATGATTTGCAGGCCGTCTTCAACCGTCTCGTACAGTGCGACTGGAGTATCCAGAGTTCCGTGCTCATCACCGATGATCCGGGAAACAGCGTCAAAGGCGGGACCCACTGCGCCCGCGACCTCAGGTTGGTCTGCTACGACCATGCGGCGGGCTGCGAGGCGCATAGATGGCAGGGGCTTCTCGATGATCTCGATCTGGGACATGTGGTTTTCTTTCTCGATGAGATGGAGCCTGCGTTGCACGTCTGCGAGCCGTCCAGCAGCGATTCGGTGTTCCTGCTCAACCTCTGCGCGGCGAATCCGCAACAGAGCTGCGATGCGACCGGCCTCGACGCCCTGGTCAAGAATCGACGAAATATCTTCAAGGCCGAAGCCCAGCTGGCGCAGCGCAACAATACGATGCAGGCGCTCTAGTTGAGATGGATCATAGGATCGGTAGCCACTGAACTCGTCAACGTGGGCTGGCACGAGCAGACCTGCAGTGTCCCAATGCCGCAGCATCCGATGGGTCACCTGCCCGATCTGCGCGAAAGCTCCGATGGTTAACATGTCTCAGTTCTCCCGCCTTCCACAGTGTCAGAGTCAAGTATTGCCTGAACCGCTGCGGCCCTGCCGATTCTCATCCTTCGGATTCGACACCGCTCATTGTCGAGCGAGACGTCAGAGGCCGCGAAGGAGGCCGGCAGCTCATGGATTTGCTTTGGGGGTTGACTTTCAGCGGCAACTGCGACGATTTCGCTGCCCCGGGGGTGCCATATATGGGGTCAGGTCAGCGCATGCGCGCCATCATTTTCGATGGCTCGGTCAATTCGGTGAAGCCAAACTGGGCGTAAAGTCCGTGGGCATCTGAAGTTGAGAGCAGAATCCTCTTCAAATCGAGGGAATCCAGGTCCGCCATCACACCGGCCGCGAGCATTTTCCCGATGCCTTGACCGCGGGCTTCGAGAGCCACAAACACATCGCAAAGCCAGGCAAACGTCACGCCGTCAGTCACCACGCGAGCATAGGCCAGTTGTTCTCCAGTCCCGCGGACATAGACCCCGTAGTTCCTTGAGGCATCGATAGCTGCATCTTGCTGCTTACGACCCCGGCCTTGCGCCCAGTAGGACTGCTCACTGAGCCACTGGTGTATGCGGTCGCGATCAACTCTGTCCGCTTCGGCGGAGAAAAAATATATCTCTGACATGACACCACCTTAGGGGGAGTGGACAACGCAGTTCCCATAAATGCATAGCAAACGCCTGCCGCGGATGAGGATCGTGTTGGAAGCGATGTGTCCACATGATGGTCCGGGATGATTGGTGACATACGTGTGCGGCATAGCGGCTCCGAGGGCGCGCCGAACATTCGTTGATGAGCAGAGGATTTCAATGACCGACCATTCAACGAGTTTCACAACCCAGGAATTGCGCGAGGTGTTCGACGTCCTGATGCGGCACGTCGAGGAACGCCATGGCTCGACCATAAAAGTAGATGTGGACTATTTTTGGTCAATCCCACCTGATGCGATCTACGACGTCTATGACCAGCCGACCGAACTCACCATTGGGCAGCTCACTGAATCCCTGGACAACATCAGAAGCGTCGCGGCAGATCCCGAACAAGCCATTTCTTATGCTCTCGTGTGGTTAGGGGACGTTCTTCGGGCTACCGGCCACAAGCTGGTGAGCTAAGCGGAGACGCTCGTTAGTCACCGCATACGGGAGTAGTGAGGTGCCTAATGCAGAGCCGTGTGGGCGGTGGTCTGGTAGCGTCGGGCAACGAACACTTGGGGGAATATTGGACACCGAATTTGCCAGGGTAAGACCTGATCGACCACTTATAGCCGTGGTCCTGGCTACGATCTTCTGCTCATTGGCAGTTCTGCCCACTATTTTATCCGCTCTTATCGCTGGCGCCACCATCATTTCCGTACTCACCGGGAGCGGAGCTACGTCGAACCAGGCACTGCAAGTCAGCGCAGTCCTGGCAACCTTTATAGCTGGCTTAGTGTCATTCGTGATGATGCGGCGAAGCGTCACCGCCCGAAGAACCTGGGTATGGGCAGGCCTGACCATTGTCCTCGTTGTGGCAGCATCCGCCCCTATTCTTTGGGTAACTGCGCAATCCATCGCCGAGGAGTGGTGCGAATATCAACCCGGCGGCAGAGGTGGCGCCGAAATTCGCTCGTTTGATGAAGTTCCGGCCGTGTGCCGTTAGGCCTTTAGACTACAAAGGCTCGTACCTCGCTTTCCTCCAGGCCCGTTGTTCTTCGCGCAGGCTGAAGGTGCGCGTTCAATCGCGGTAAAAGCTAGCCATGGCCTCTTTCGCCGGACCTGCCATCGTCGACGGACGCAGCCCATTCTCAGGAAGTCCCTCGGGCGTGGCTGCCCAAATGAAACCCCAGAACTTGTCGTCGTCCAGCTCGCAATCGGAGGGGCGTCGGATGAACCAATCGAATCCGCGGGGTCTCGGCGGGATGCCCGCCTCGGCCAAAAAGACATCAATGTCGTCGTTGATAGATGACAGGTCGGCTTCAGTCAGCGTGAATGGCTGCCTTTGTTCTCCACCCCCTGGTAGGCGACGCGCAATAAAACCAAAACGGTCAGGCGACGCTGGGCGTACCCTCTTTGCCTGGCGCAGCACAGTCAGCCAGGGGGCCGTACGGCAGTCGGACACCGAGGATTACTCCCACCTAGTATCCGACGACGGTGGTGCCGTCATCGTGTGTATAGATGACCCGACCCTTTTCGTCCACAGGAAAGGTGTCAATGGTTTTCCCGGTTGCGGTGTCGATGATGACCACAGAGCTAGCGGGCCATGTCGGATCCGGGACGACGTCGTAGGTGGCATCTGCAGCTGACAACTGCTGACCGGCTGCGGCCTTCGACCGATTGAAATAATCCACAATCGTTCCGGTGTTCGTGTTCACGGCGACGATCTCCGGCGGACCAGCCGGGGTGCCGTCAATGTGTGTGGAGTTCCACCAGCCCTCGTAACCAGCTATCCCAACGTCCGCCATCGCAGCCTGCAATTGCGCACCGTCATACGGCCGGTTATCTGCGTTTACCTGAATGCCGCCAGCAACAACAGCTGCCAACACTGCGGTTGCGCCCAGCGCACCTACTGCGAGCTTCATGTTCTCCCCCTTGTTGATACGTGACAGCATGATGCCGCCACGTCTTCTTAGCTCGTAAGACCTAGACGCCGCTGCTGAACACGCCGCGCCAAGCAGGATCGTGGACGGTGGAATTCCCATCCCTGGACCGTCAAGGAGATCAGCTCTCCACTGCTCTTTGCGGTCAGCCCGGAACCTCGCAGGAGTCAGCACCAGACAGACAGCCAGAATTGCCTCACTTAGCGTCATACGGCACCCCATGCACCCTCATGAAAGCCCGGCGACGGCTGTGCATCTAACGCGTTTCGTGACCTTTGCGTCCTAACAAACTCCCCAGCCAGTGGACGCGCTTCGGCAAGAAGGCGGTAGTAGCGCCGACGAGGACCCTTACGCTCTTCCGCTGTTTCCCATTCCCCTTGAACCCAGCCAGCAGCCTCAAGGCGTTCCAAAATCGGATACACCGTACCGGGCTTCTTGCCCGTATCCTTGACGATTTGCAGCCCCCAAACGCTCTCCGCGGACAGTAGGACCTCCAAGACGAGTGCCGTGGCGGGCGTGACGCGCCTCAAGTTCTCCATGGCACTAATCTAGCTATATAGATTTAGAAGTCAATACGATGTAGTTGAACCTTGTTGTGAACCGAAGGGAACGCCACGGCAGCGCATCCGGACCAAGACGTTGAACAGCAGCCGGCCTAGCGCAACGCTCTTAGCCGTCAGCTCTCCCCCATTGCGCTATCCGCAGGCCCAGTCGAAGGTATCGGATTCCAAGTCGAATTGAGCGTTTCCGCCACCGCCGAAGTTAAGGCCCGAGATCTCTTCCAGTTCGAGGTACCAAGGTGTAAGGCCGTCAGGCATTGCTTGGATGGGGAACGACGTTCCGCCCAGGTGGCTCAAGGCGAATAGCGGTTCTGCCCAGTCGGCAAGTCCGTTCCCTGTTGAGGGATTGACGTACCCATCGGGGCCGACCTGATCTCCCCAGAGTTCAACGGGAGCCTTGCCAGAATTTGGATCGGCGCGCGGAATCAGCCAAATGTCGGTGGTCGGCTCGACGTTGTCCCAGGCATTTGTACCTTCCGACTCATCCACGTACTTGCCCTTGGCGCGAAGATCGGGACGAGGTGCCGTCGGACCTGCCGCCAACTCATCATCCGAAAGCCAAACGATCGCATATTCTCCATCGATCACGTCCCTGCGCCTAAGCAGGCCGGGATGGTTCTCGGTTGCTGCAAGGTCACGTAGGAATGGATCGGTTGCTTCAGCGCTCGGGATGGGAGATTTGTCTTCCAATGCGAATTGGCCCTCACCAGCAAATATGGCAATCCCCGGAAACTGTGGCCCGCGCCTTTGGAAGTCTGCGGGTAGCCAGAGAGTCAGCACATGCATCATGGGCAAACCAGTATTGAGGCTTCTTGGCCAGTGTTCCCAACGAACGCCCGGCCCATGGCTTCCTGTCCACCCTGAGGGCGGCTGGCTTGGCAGGGTAGTAACGGCAGTTCCTCCTGGCGCATTGCCAAGGCCATTGCCACAACGAAAGGCCAGGTTCCAAGCGATCATCTCGGTCATGGCACCACCATACGAGGTCAACGATCCAATCCAGACCAGTCGGACTCAAGTTGTGTCCAATGAAGGGTCGGCAAACGGACGTCACTTCGAGTCTGCCAACAGAGCAATTCCAAGACCCCCACACGACCTGAGCGATGATTGTGCCCATGACATCGGATCTTGATTGGACGTGATGGCCATTCACCTTTGCCGCCCAACAGTCACGGTCTTGCCGAATTTGAGAGCTTTGCTGTCTGGCCCGTCGATGGAGTACGTGTCAACTTCTTCCCGGGTCCGGACGCGGTGATATTCGACGTCGACCTCCGGGAACTCGTCAATCAGGCAGCAGTAGACGGCATAGCCCACGTGATGCGAAAGCTCGGAGCAACGCTTCGTCGAGATGTTGTGCTGAGAGACGAAGGTTCGACCGGTGCGCCAGTCATTCGCTTCATTAGTGCAACGGACCATTTTTCACTGAGTTGAATGCGGGGGCACAGCAGACCTGGGGCCCGCCCGGTAGAGGAACTGCAACCGTGCTGCTTCCCTGACGTGAGAACATCGTTGAGTGACCGACAGCACGCTTGAACTGCCTCCCCTCTATGAGTCCTTGACCTGGCTTACGCCGCTCTCCGAGGAACGCGCTGCACACCTTGTGGCGTTCCTGACCGAGCCTGCGCCGGCTGAGGTTCTGGATATGGGGTGCGGATGGGGTGAACTACTACTTCGGGTTTTGACGTCGGCCCCGCAGGCACGGGGACGCGGAGTGGACAGTGCTTCCGCGTCCATCGATCGAGCGAAGCAACAAGCATCGGCTCGAGGGCTGCTCGACAGAGCGACGTTTGATTCGATTCCTGGGCTAGAAGTCCAGGATCGCCCAGCAGACGCTGTCATCTGCATCGGTGCGAGCCAGATCTGGGGGCCGCCGGTAGAGGACGCGCAGCCGCTCGACTACGCCGCGGCCTTGCGCGCCCTTCGAGATCTGGTGCTTCCCGGCGGCCGACTCGTCTACGGCGAGGCGATCTGGTCAGCAACACCTCATCCGGCTGCCACCGCCCCTCTGTCTGGACGTGATGACGAGTTCCTAACAGAAGATGCGTTACGCGAACAGATCCGCGCCGCTGGTTTTGAGGTGGTGGACCAAGAGCAGGCAAGCATTCAGGAGTGGGACGTCTTCGAGGCCGGGTACCGCGCCAGGTTTACCCGTTGGCTGGAAGCACATGATGCCGGCCATCCCGCCGCAGCGCAGGTCCTTCGGCAATATGAGGAACTGCGCGCTGCATATGAAGAGGGCTACCGAGGCGTACTTGGGATGTCGTATTTCTGCCTCAAGGGATAAGAGTCCACTGCGACTCACTGTCACTGAGCCGCTCACGAATTAGAACCACGAAACTTATACAAAGGAAGCAGAAGTTATGGGGAAATTTTCGGACGGCCATCTTTGGACTCTGGTTCATGCTGAGCGCGCCGCGCTGTTGGAGGACTTGATGGGCCTTAGCGCGGAGCAGTGGCGTCACGAGACCCTGTGTGGGCGGTGGGATGTGGAGCAAGTAGTCGCGCATCTCACGGCCGCGGCGAGCCTAAACCAGTGGCGGTGGTTGCGCAGCATGATCGGTGCGCGTTTCCGCTCTGATGTGCACAATCAGCGCAGACTGGAGGAGCATCGCGGTAGCACCCCGGCTGAGACCTTGGACCGGTTCCGCGCCGTCGTCCACAGCAGCATCGCACCATCCTCCGATACTCCGGCTTACCTGGGTGAGGTAGTGGTGCATGCCCAAGACATTCGCCGGGCCTTGGGACTTTCCAGTACTCCAAGCATTGATGCTTTAACACCCGTGGCGGAGTTCTACGCGCGCCGCGACTTTGCGGTTGCCAGCCGCACGCACGCCGCCGACCTGCGGTTGAGGGCGAATGACGGGCCCTTCTCAGCAGGTACAGGACCGCTGGTTACTGGTACCACCGTCGCCCTGGTGATGGCGATGGCCGGACGTACTCCCTACCTTGACGACCTCCAAGGTCCCGGCGTTCCTACCCTTCGCTCACGTCTGGACATCTCGGCCGCGAGGTCCGCTTAGTTACCGGCCCTCGGAGTTCCCTGAACCAACTCCTGGCCCACCGTCGGCCCAGCCGAAGGCGCAGGCACCGACCCCGGCCACTCGCCGTACCTGGCCACGAGATCGGCCCCTCTCAGGCCTACCGCCGAGCCGGCGTACTTCATGGAGCGGAGCCCGAGGCCGGCTAGGGCCGCCGAGGTTGTGTCTGCTGTGCGACCCGCGCCGCTCACTCGCAGCGTGACGTATTTCTCCGGTGCATACTCGTCCTGGGACCACACCTGCGCCAGGACGGAGTCCAGGAGGGCGGCCTCATCACCAGTGAAGGCCTCGGAGACCTCCACATTCACGGAAAGATACGGGGTTGTGCCGTCGTATGCCCTGCCTATACGCGCCGTAACGCCAGGTGTTTTGGCGATGTCAGCCTCGGCCGCGGAAGTGCTGCGTTGAGGCTTCGAATTGTCGGCGGGCACTGTGCATCCGGCGAGCAACGCAGAGCAGAGCAACAGGACTGTGATGCCCACTCCCGGGCGTCGCCCCATCATTTGCCCACGGGATCGAGGTCGGTACGCTCGGCAATGACTATGTCTTTGACGTCAGTAACGTCCGACGGTTCCGGCGCTGGCACAAACAATGCCACGGGAAGGGTGACGTCCGAGCATTCCAAGTCCGGGAGCCCGACTGTGGCTTCAACCCGCATGGTTCCATCGGGCAGCCGCTCCATCCGGTACTCCACGCCGTAGCCCTTCAACTCGGCAGGCACGTCCCCCTCCTCCGAGGACCACCCCGTTGCCTTGCAGCCCCTCACAGCTGCCCGGTCAGGGTTGCCCCGAAAGTCAGGCGTCACGCTTACCGGCAAGAACGGTGTTGGCCCGGGAAGAATGTCCGGGCGCCGTCCCTGTTTGACGTCATCGAATGCCGGCCTCGCAGCACGGCTTCGCGCGTCCCTGCTGGCCGTGTGGACCAGCTCCGGAATGGAGAAATCGTTGATATTGCGGGCCACAGCCTCTGCCTCAAGGAACTTCCTCGTGGCCTGTACCCACGGGGCGGATTCAAGCGCTCCGTTGGGCGCGGCGCCCTGCCACTCCACTGCCGGGTACGGCGGCGCTGGCCGCTTCACAACGCGGCACCCGGCAAGCCCGCCCGCCGTAACAGCGGCGAGCACCATCACCGCTGTAGCCGAAAGCAATCGGTGGTGCCGCCGTCGTAAATCTGTCCTGCGCATTAAATCCCCCAAAGTAGCCCGAACTCTTCCCGGGCACCTTCAACCCTATGCGTGAAGAGGGGAGGCTGCGATGGGCACAGCAATCCATCCGGGATTCAGTCTTTTGTAATGAGCGACGCCGGGGGCTCGGGTACCGCTGCGGGCCACGTGCCGTAGCGGTCGTCCAGGTCCTGATTGGAAAGTTCCAGTGAGGACCCGCCGGCGTACCGTGCAGAGTCGATGCTCAGAGATGCGAGGAGTGCCTTGGTGGTGTCTGCGTTCTGGCCCGGCGCTTCGAAGCTGAAGCGCACCAAGCGACCACGATCCACCTCATTCTGGGAAGCGAGTTGCGCCAAGGAGTAGTCAATGAGAGCTGCCGGGTCACCGGAGAATGCATCTGTCGCGGAGAGGGTCGCGATGACGTATGCGGTGGTGCCGTCCCATGCGCGGGCCGCCCTAAACTCCGCTCCCGGGATTCGGGCAACTGCTTCCTCCGCTGCCTGCATTGATCGCGTTGCGGCGGTGCTTGATGAGGCCGCCGGGGGAGTGGTTTGGTTCTCAGTGATGCAGCCGCCCAGCAGCGTCACGATTGCTACAGCGGCGACGCCGAGCCGGACGGTTTTAGCGATTGTCATTGGTTACGTCCTGGGTGTCGTCGCCCGCGGCATCGCCCTCGGGGTCGCGCAAGGACGCGATCATGCTTTGCAGTGCCTTAAAAGCCGTGGCCTGTTCTTCCTGCGTCATGCCGCCGAGCATCTTGTTCTCGACGGCGCGGACGGCAGCGCTCGCTGTGGCGAGGCTGCTTCGACCAAGGGGAGTCAGCTGCGTGGGAAGGACTTTCCCCACGCGGGCCTCCTCCAGGCGGCTCACATAGCCGTCGCGTGCCAGGGCTTGGAGCAGGACGTTCATGGATTGCCGGGTAACGAAAGCTCCCCGGGCCAGCTCGGAGTTGGATAAGCCCGGGCGCTGCGCCAGGAGTTCCAGGCACGAGTAGTGGGTGATGGTCATTCCAAGGGGCCGCAGCGCTGATTCCATGGAAGCGCGGAGGGCACTCGATGCTTCTTTCAGCAGATACCCCAACGACGTGGTGAGGTCGATCCCGCGTTGACTCATGTCAGTATTCTGACATAGATTGTTCGTGTCAGATAACTGACAAAGAATCGAAGGAGCATCACATGCCCGTCACCGGCCCCGACTTCATCTCACTCCAAGCGCGCGACCTCGACGCGTCCCAAGCGTTCTACGAGCAGTACCTCGGCCTTGTCCGCTCGCAAGCAGGGCCGCCCCACGCCGTCGTGTTCGACACGAAGCCGATCGCCTTCGCGCTCCGCACCATCGCTCCCGGGACGGACCTGACGTCCGTTGATCAGCCGGGAATCGGCGCCGCGATCTGGCTGCACGCCACTGATGTCCAAGCCATCCATGACGCATTGGTCGGCGACGGACACACAATCATCACGGCGCCCATTGACGGTCCATTCGGACGCACCTTCACCTTCGCCGATCCTGACGGCTATCACGTGACTCTTCACGACCGGTCTTAACCGCTACACCCGCGACGGCCTAAGGGTCAGGCGGTGAAAGCCCCCGGCGTCGTTCCGAGGACGCGCCGGAAATGCCGGGTGAGGTGCGACTGATCATGGAAGCCCGCCTCAACAGCTGCTTCTGACGCCGGGCGACCATCCAGCAGCAGGCGTCGGGCACGGTCAACGCGCCGCCCTGTGACATAGCGGTAAGGGGCAATGCCGTAGGCCTTGGAAAATGCGCGCACCAAATGGCTCGGGTGCGCACCCAGTAATTTAGCCGCTTCGGCAATGGTGAAGGACTCGAACAGGCGGTCATCCAGCATCTCGCGCAGCTGGCGTGCCAAGGGGGCATCCCGCGCCGGCGACGACGGCGTTCCCAAGTGTGAACGCACGGATTCCCGGAGAGCCAGAACGCCGCATTCGGCCTCCATCGCGTCCGCCGGCAAGGAAAGTGCCGCGTGGATACCGTTCACGGTTGCCACCGTTCGCGGATCCAGCAGCAGGGGTTGCGCCACTGCGGCCTCCGTTGCCTTGGCAGGCAGCCAGTCCTCGCTCAGGTACAGGACCCGCTTACGGAATGATTCACCCCCGACGGCGGATCTGCCGTCGTGCGGGACATGCGGCGGTAGCAGGGTGATTGAGGCGGGAACCGCCTGATGCTCGGTGCGTCCGAGGTCGTAAGTCACTGCCCCTTTGTCGATCAGAAGCACGGTCCAGTCCTCATGGGTATGGGACGGGTAGCTGTGATCCTCGAACGTTGCATGGAGCACCTCGCGCACATAAGGCACGGCCGGATGCCACGCCTGCACTGAGTTACCCATGCAAGAAATGTACAAGACCAGCGTTCCTGCCTGCGGGCATGCTGGGGTTTATGCAAGAAAACGCGACCACAACCCTTGATGCCCCTTCCTCCGCGACCGTTCGTTTTGACACTAAAGTGGTGGTGGTCCTGAGTGACAACCTTCTGCCGTGGCAAGAGCTCAACGTGACAGCGTTCCTCATGAGTGCCATCGCCACCAGCGCCCCGGGCCTGACGGGGGAGCCCTACCGGGATCGAGACGGGAATGACTACCTTCCCATGCTTCGTCAGCCCGTCCTGGTTCTCACGGCCGGGCAGGAACTCTTGGCGGCAGCACGGGAACGGGCGCTTGCTCGCGAGATCCCCGTCGCCCTGTACACGCGTGAATTGTTCTCCACCGGCCACGACGAAGCGAACCGTGCGGCGGTAGCGGCAGTGGCTGCCCAGGACCTTGACCTGGTGGGAATTGCGCTCCGCGGTCCTAAAAACGTGGTTGACAGGATCGTCAAAGGCGCAAGAATGCACCCGTGAAAAATGCCGGAATCATCTGTCAAAGACCTCAACAGAAAGCACCGATCACCCATGACTCATTTGGTACGCAACATCAACACCGCTCTTGATTCGATCTCGGAACACTGGCAGCCGCACAGGCTGACAAGCATCAACGACTACGACGTGAAAGTGGTGAAGATCCAGGGCGAATTTGTCTGGCACACGCATCCTGACACCGACGAATTGTTTATGGTCATCAGCGGGAATCTCACCATTCAACTCCGCGACGGCGATGTGGTTCTCGGGCCGAATGACATCTACGTGGTCCCTAAAGGAATGGAACACTGCCCCAAAGCTGACAACGAAGTCCAGGCGCTGTTGTTCGAGCCAAAAGGCACCGTCAACACGGGGGACGTGGGCGGTGACATGACTGCCGTGCTGCGCGAACTGGGCTGAAACCAATAAGTGCCCCATCACCCCTTTCCCTAGGGGGTGTAATGCATTACACTCCTATTAGTGAGTGGGCCGGGAACTGTCGGTTAACTGGTATAAAGCAGGTTCGATCCCTGCCCTTGCTGCTTCGATTTATCGTGGCAGTAAGAGATCCGGCGGTTATCAAACATGTCCACTCACATGAAACTGAAAGTGGCGGCGGGCCGGAGAGATTCGGTTACCTCTGTTAAGGACCCAAAGGTGGCGGGTTCGAATCCCGCCCGGAGTACGCTCCGGTAGCTCAGATGGATAGAGCGTTGGGCATCCCGGGACTCACAAACATGCCCGCCGCCACTTTCACCTATGGGAGGATCACTGTGGCCGATGCACTAAGCGCAATTAACCTACGGGCTACGCCCCAGTCGCAGCCCTCCGATTCCCGCCAGGTTCCCAACAACGCTGGCGGTCATGCCTTCACTGTGGCGCCTTTGGAACGCCTGCGCCGCTTTCTGGTGCTCGGCACCGACGGCGGCACTTACTACGGATCCGAACACGCCCTGACGGTGGAAAACGCCGAAGTTGTTCTCGGATGGGCTCGTGAGAGGACCGCCGAACTTGTGGACGAAGTCGTCGCGATTTCCGCGGGCGGGCGAGCACCACGGAACAACCCGGCACTGTTCTGCCTGGCAGCTGCCACGGCTCTGGGAGATCCGGGCGGCCGGCAGGCTGCCTTGGCTGCACTGTCCAAGGTGGCCCGCACCGGAACCCATCTGTTCCTTTTCGCTGGCTATGTTGAGCAGTTCCGGGGTTGGGGCCGCGGTCTGCGCCGGGCAGTGGCTGACTGGTACCTGTCCAAGCCGGTGGATGAGGTGGCCTACCAGGCTGTGAAGTACAGGCAGCGCGGAGGCTGGACGCACAAGGATCTTCTACGCCTTGCGCACCCCTCAACTACAGAGGCTGACCGGAAGCAGCTCTTCGACTGGATCTGCGGCCGTGGAACTGATGGCCCACTGATCGTTGAAGGATTCGAGAAGGCGCAGGTGGCCACCAAGCCCACGGAATGGGTTGCACTCCTGGATGACTACCATCAGTTGTCATGGGAGATGCTGCCCGACGCTGCCCTCCGGGAACCGGCTGTTTGGTCGAAGCTTCTGGACAACGGCATCCCGCAGACGGCACTGATGCGGCAGCTACCGCGGCTGACGCGCCTTGGCCTTCTCGCGCCCATGTCTGAAACGCTCGACGCCGTCACTCGCCAGCTCACGGACAGCACCAGGTTGCAGAAGGCCCGGGTGCACCCCGTCAACGTCCTGGTGGCTGCCCGCACCTACGCCTCTGGTACCTCTGCGCGTGGAAAGTCCTCGTGGGAACCGGCGGGACAGGTAGTGGATGCCCTGGATGCTGCCTTCTACGCGTCCTTTGCTACCGTAACGCCGGCAAACAAGCGGACGTTGCTTGCCTTGGACGTCTCGGGTTCAATGACCATGCCAGTCTCGGGGTTGCCCATCACAGCCCGGGAAGTTTCGGCAGCGATGGCCCTGGTGACAGCCGCAACGGAGCCGAAGACCACTACCCTTGGCTTCACGTCCAACTCGAGCAGTGCCAGGAAGGGATTGTTCCAGCGCAACGTGCCGTTGGATGGGATCTCGCCGCTGCCCATTTCCTCAAGGCAGAGGCTTGATGACGTGCTGAACACCATCTCCGGGCTGCCTTTCGGCGGGACGGACTGTGCGTTGCCGATGCTGTGGGCTGCAGCAAACAAGGTCAAGGTGGACACGTTTGTCATCTACACCGACAACGAAACCTGGGCTGGCCGGATTCATCCACACGAAGCTTTGCGCAGGTACCGGGATTGGTCCGGAATCGATGCCCGGCTAGCTGTGGTTGGCTTGACGGCCACAGACTTCACCGTGGCCGACCCCTCCGATCCGGGCATGCTGGACATTGCTGGATTCGATGCATCGTTGCCCACATTGCTGAGCGACTTTTCGGCCCGTGTCATCTGACTCAAGCATTCAACAGGCACGCGAGCATCACCGACGCGCTGCCGATGCCCTTGCGCTCGCGGAAAGGCATCGGCAGCAGCGGGATGCATTCATACGACGCGCACGCCAAGAGGATCCCGTCCGGTGGTCCTATGGCGCCTTGGCCGCTGCTGTTGGCTGCAGCAAAGAACTGATTGCTGCCATCATCAAGGGGCGCGTCTAGAGTCTCCGAGCTCGTCGGCCCAGACTTTCTGTCGCTGTCATAATCGGCACCGTGTAGCTTTTACAGCCGAGAGTCAGCTTACAATTTCCTGGGGGTCAGCTGGTGGTCTCCAGTTGCCCGCGATCAGCCCGTCATCAGGCTGCCCGCGCTTTCCCTAGGATGCCCGCATATGGTGAAAAACTCCCGACTGCGCCCGCTGAGTTCCATCGGCATAGCAGTAACCACACTTCTTATCAGCGGGGGACTGGCTGTTCAGCCAGCGGCCGCCGCCGATCTTGCCGACCTCATTCCGAGCACCCCGCAGGCCCTTCAGTCGACACCCGAAACGGCTACGGACCAATTCATTGTTGGTCTTCGGGACAACGCTGCCCAAGCGGCTGCAGTGAAGGCCGAAAATGCGGCTGACCAGGCAGCAACCAAACTCGGTGTCTCTGCGGAGAGCTCGCGCCTGAATGCCACCGGCGGGCACGTCATCAAGCTCGACGAGGCCCTCACGCCGTCGGAAGCCAAGCTTTTCGTGGAGACGCTCCGCGCTGATCCGGCCGTCGCTTACGCAGAGCCGGACGCCATCATGCACCCCACGGCACATTCGAAAGACTACGGCTACACGGAGCAGTGGAACCTGTGGGATAACTTCTCCGGCGTCCGCACCCCCGCTGCCTGGAACTACAACCACGGTGAAGGTGTGGTGGTGGCGATCGTGGACACCGGCATCACCAGCCACCCCGAGCTCGATGCAAATGTGCTCCCCGGCTACGACATGATCTCGAGTGCCGCTGACGCACGCGACGGCGACGGCAGGGATCCGAACCCCGCTGACCAGGGAGACTGGGTTCCAGCAGGAGAATGTGAAGATCAGAGTCCCGCTGAAAATTCGTCGTGGCACGGAACACACGTGGCAGGAATTGTGGCCGCAGTTGGAAACAACAGTATTGGCATCAGCGGCGTAGCGCCGAAGTCAAAGATTCTTCCGGTGCGGGCGTTGGGCGTCTGCGGAGGCTACAGCTCAGACATCGCTGACTCCATCATCTGGGCAGCAGGCGGCGTGGTCACAGACCTTCCCATCAACCCGAACCCGGCAAAGGTCATCAACATCAGCCTCGGTGGCGTGGCCACGTGCTCTGCCACCTACCAGAATGCCATCAACTTTGCGTACAACGCCGGCGCGGCAGTTGTGGTCTCAGCAGGAAACTCGAACCGCCCCGCATCAGACATCAGCCCCGGCAACTGCCAGAACGTCATCACCGTGGCGGCGAGCACCAAGTCCGGCGCGCGGGCCGAGTACTCCAACTACGGAAGTGCCATTGACGTGACGGCGCCCGGCGGCGACATGACAACAGATGTCACCGGCGGCATCTTGTCCACGTTGAACTACGGAACCACCACACCGGACGAACCTGCATTCGCCTTCATGCAGGGAACGTCCATGGCGTCACCTCACGTTGCAGGCATCGCGGCTCTGCTCTTCTCGGCCGAAGGCAACACCCTCACGCCCCAGCTGCTGGAACAGCAGCTCAAGGAATCAGCGCGGCCGCTTCCGGCCGGCTGCCCAGCCGGGTGCGGTGCGGGTTTGGTTGACGCCACGACGGCGTTGAAAAAGTTCGGCGGCGCCGCTCCTCTTCCTGCGCCCCATCAAAAGCTCACCGATTTCAATGGTGACGGCACCAGCGACGTGGTTGCTCGTGACAGCAGCGGCGTTTTGTGGCTCTACAAGGGCAGCGGCTACGGCAACTGGCGGGGCCGCACTCAGATGGGCGTCGGCTGGAACGTCATGACCGCGGTTGAAGCGCCCGGCGACTTCAACGGAGACGGCTACGCCGACGTCATTGCCCGCGACGGCAACGGTGTTCTCTGGCTGTACCCCGGCAATGGATGGGGTGGTGTGCTTGGCCGCACCCAGATTGGTGCCGGCTGGAACGTGATGACATCCATCAAGTCAACTGGTGATTTCAACGGCGACGCGACTGCTGATGTTATTGCCCGTGACGGCAACGGCGTTCTGTGGCTGTACCCCGGCAACGGCACCGGCGGTTGGCTGCAGCCCCGCCAGATCGGCACTGGCTGGAACGTCATGACAGCAATCGACGGCGTAGGAGACTTCAACGGCGACGGCAAGGCTGACGTTATTGCCCGCAACGGAGCCGGTGCCCTGCTGCTGTATCCGGGCAACGGAGCCGGCGGCTGGCTTGCATCGGCCCAGATCGGTGCAGGGTGGAACATGTTCAACGCCATTGAAGCTCCGGGCGACTTTGACGGCGACGGAAAGGTGGACGTTCTTGGACGCACCAGCGGCGGAGAACTGATCCTGTACGCAGGTAACGGCTACAGCTGGTGGTTGTACTCCGAGCAGGTCGGCAGCGGCTGGAACACCATGAACGCCTTCCTGTAACACTGGACTCGGCGGCCCGGAAGCAATGATTGCTTCCGGGCCGCTTTCGTTTCCTTCCAGCATCCGCACGGGTTCCGTGGGTAGAGTAGAGGCCTGAAGATCGCCGGATTGCAGTGGATACGGAGCACGAATTGTCAGCTTGGCTAGAACTCGGACCGGACAACTACGTCTTGGAAACCGAGGGATCGTTACTCAATACCGGGCTGGTGGTGGGCTCTGAGCTCGCCATGGTCATCGACACCGGCTGCGGCCCGCGCCAAGGCCGCGAGATCCTCGCTGCAGTCCGCGAAAAGACCCAGCTTCCGCTGGTTGTGGTGAACACCCACGCCCACTACGACCACTTCTTTGGTAACGCAGTATTTGCGGACGACGGCGTGACCGAGTTTTGGGCGCACGCCAACTGTGCGGCCACTATTGAACGCGACGCCGATAACCAGCGACGCTTCGTAGCCACCAACGAACCCGAGATGGCAGCGGGGGAGGGCGACGCCGTCGACGTCGTTGTCCCCAACGCCCTGGTCCACGATCAGCCTGTCCTCGTTGACCTCGGCGGCATCGCGGCCACGCTCTTCTACCTTGGCCGGGCCCACACAGACGGCGACCTCCTTGTTGGCACCAGTTCCACCCTGTACGTGGGCGACCTGGTGGAACAAGGTGCGCATCCGTCGTTTGAGGACTCGTACCCGGAAGAATGGGCGGATGCGCTGCGGCACATCTCGGCCCTGCGCCACCGCTACGAATTCCTGGTTCCGGGGCACGGCGAACCTGCCAGCGATGAGTTCGTCAAAACCATGGCTGACACCATGGGCACGGCGGTCAGGCAAGCGACGCAGTCCATTCGCGATATGCCGTCCGACGCCACAAAGGCCATTCCTGTACTGCCTTATGGCCCGGAACAATCACGCTGGTTTATCAAAAGGCTTCAGGAAACCAACGCCCACGGGCGTTCCTCTGTGGCCACTCCGGACTTTGGACCGGAAAAGACAGGCTTTTATCCTTCGTAAAACAAGGTTCCTTACAAATTTGTCATTTTGTTTACTCCCAACCATGGACTAACCGCGTGATGCCGTCCTAGGATGAAGGCGACCAATGGTTCGCGACTACCTGGGGGTGTCGAGATGAAGGGTTCACGCGTGTTTCCGCGTGCTACCAGCATTCTCCGCTCCGTCATGGTCGCAGGCGCTGGCACGGCAATCTGGATGGCACTCTCCGCTTCGGCGGCCAGTGCAGACACCGGAACCTCTGACAAAAACCTCTTAGGCAGTGTCACGTCCTCAACGACCATCAGTGTTCCGGTGCCGAATGTACCGCTGCCGAACGTGGTCAAGGAACTAGTACCCACCAACCAGATCAACGTCCACGTGCCTGCCGTGACACCCCTTGTGGAACATCTTGGCGGCACGGTTGATCAGGTGGTTTCTGCCGTGCCGGTGGCCAATCAATTGGTTCCACCGGACACTGCAGGAACCGTGGTGAATACGGTGACCACTCCTGTCACTAACACCGTGGACAACACCGTCAATGTAGTTGTACCGCCGGTGAATCAGCTTCTGGAACCCGCTCGGCTGGAACCAGTCACCAGCGTGGTCACCCCGATCGTGGATCCCATTGTTGGCGTGGTGGACACCGTACTGGCTCCCGTCGACGCCATCGTCCCGCCGGTAGCTGTTCCGCCGGTAGCTGTTCCGCCTGTTCCGCCTGTGGCAGTTCCGCCGGTGGTGGCGCCTCCCTCCGCGACGCCTGAGACTCCCGGTGTGCCGGGCTCCGACGTTCTTGTTGTCCCCGCAACGGCTGATGCTGGCACCGCGGCGACTACCGGCGTCGTACATTCCACAGTTCTTGAGACCGGCAAACCGGGGCTGAGTGCGACCGCGCCAGGGGTGAACGCTGGCATTTCAGCGCTGCTGAATCCCGCACGAAACTTCGGTCCCACAGGGATCACCGCGGTGCTCGGCGGAACCTCCTCACCCGCCGATCCCGCCTCGCCCGCGGACCTCCCTACAGACCCCGCAGCCGTGCCCGGCAGCCTCACGGGAGCCGGCTCCGGGAACTCCCAAAACGGTCCGCCGAGCCCCGCAGCAGCATTCCTGCAGGGAGCCTTGATCATTCCCGTCGACGCTCTGCCCGGCCTGGCAACTGCAGGCGATGAACAACATCCAAAGCCGGTGTGCTTCGATCCCGGCTCCTCTCCTGACTAGTTCCCCGGCCAGCCGCGCAGCTCTTCGCGGCAGACGGTCATTCGGGCGATCCGTCACTCGGACGTCCTTGGGAACAACGTCTTCAGGAGAGAACCACAATGAACACGACCATACGCAAGTGCCTCATCGGCACATGCTTTGCCGGGGGCATGATCGTCCTCAGCGCTACTGCGGCAAATGCCGCGGACACCACCAGCGGCAAGGACGGACTCCTGTCCGGAACGCAAGTGGTGGCGCCAGTAACAGCGCCGATCAGCCTCGGCGGAACATCACTTGGACTGTTGGGGGATTCAGCAGCTACGACGTCCGCGCCGGCACCTGCTGCAGGTTCGGGTGCGGCTCCGGCCGCAAGCACCAGCGGTTCCAACGGCATCGGCTCCGGAACGCAGATAGTTGCTCCGGTAACGGTGCCCATAAACCTGGGCTCGTCGTCAGTGGGTCTGCTGGGGGGCTCCACTGCGGCGAGCTCAGCCACACCTGCCGCACCAGCAGCTGCAGCTCCTGCCGCGGCAACAAGTTCGACGCCGGCAGCCAGCACCAGCGGTTCCGACGGTATCGCCTCGGGAACCCAAGTTGTTGCTCCGGTGACGATTCCCATCACGCTGGGAGCGACCTCCGCCGGTGTACTTGGCGACTCGGTTGCTACATCTTCAGCTCCTGCTCCGGCCCAGGCTCCCGCTTCGGCGCCAGCACCGGCTCCGGCGCAGGCAACGACGTCGGGGGGAGAGGGTATCGCGTCCGGCGCTCAGGTAGTGGCTCCGATTTCGGTCCCTGTTAACATCGGAGCCACTGCCGTGGGTGTCGGCGGGGATTCGTCCGCCACGTCCGGCACGGCTGCTTCTCCTGGAACTTCGGCTCCTGGTACGTCGGCTCCGGCTTCCTTGGGTTCTTCGACGTCCGGTTCGGATGGCGTTGGTTCGGGCACGCAGGTTGTTGCTCCTGTAGCTGTGCCGATCAACCTCGGTGCGACCTCGGCTGGTCTGTTGGGTGACTCGTCCGCTACGAACACCGGCACCGGTACTTCAGGCTCGACCGGCGGAACTGTGCCGACGGGCACGACCTCCGGTAGCACCACCTCGGGTTCGGATGGCGTTGGTTCGGGCACGCAGGTTGTTGCTCCGATTATGGCTCCGATCAACCTGGGTTCCACCTCAGCTGGTTTGCTGGGTGACTCGTCCGCTACGAACACCGGCACCAGCGGCGGCCCTGCCCCGACGGGCACGAACTCCGGCAGCACCACTTCGGGTTCGGATGGCGTTGGTTCAGGGACGCAGGTTGTTGCTCCGATTACGGCTCCGATCAACCTGGGTTCCACTTCAGCTGGTCTGTTGGGTGACTCGTCCGCTACGAACACCGGCACCAGCGGCGGCACTGCCCCGACGGGCACGAACTCCGGCAGCACCACTTCGGGTTCGGATGGCATTGGTTCGGGGACGCAGGTTGTTGCTCCGATTACGGCTCCGATCAACCTGGGTTCCACTTCAGCTGGTCTGTTGGGTGACTCTTCGGCAACAAACACCGGCACGGGTTCTTCGGGTACTTCGGCTCCGGGTACGTCGGGTTCTTCAACCTCGGGCAGCGACGGAATTCTTTCCGGCACCCAGCTGATCATCCCGATCACGGCTCCTGTCAGCCTTGGCGCCACCTCGGTAGGAGTTGGTGGAGGATCTACAGCAACGGTCAACCCTCCGGTTGTGAATCCTCCGGTTGTGAATCCTCCGGTCGTGAACCCTCCCGTGGTCAACCCGCCGGTCGTGAACCCTCCCGTGGTCAATCCTCCTGTTGTGAACCCTCCCGTGGTCAATCCTCCTGTTGTGAACCCGCCCGCTGGTGGCGGTCTTAACGCCGGCGGAGAAACCGGCGTCAACGCTCCGGTAAACGGCATCATGAATACCGGTGTGGGCACCCAGGCCGGCGCCGTAGTGACCCAGGGCTCCACCCAGGGTGCATGGACCGCGGCAGCCCCCACCGCCGTCGGAAGTGCCAACACGTTGGCCAACACCGGCCTGAACGGTCAGTGGGTTCTCTGGGCAGGGGCCTTGCTCCTGATGGGGCTCGTGCTTGCAGCAGTCGGTCGGCGCAAGGCAGCAGCCAACCGCCGCTAAGCCAAGGAAGCAATCTCACTTCGCATGTAGTTGTTGCGGCTCCGGCTTCCCGGAGCCGCAACAACTGCGAGCATCGCGCTGGACCCCAGCGCACCAACACTCCAGCCCCAACACTCTCGCATTCGCACAATCGGGCCCAGCCACCCGTCGTCGTCGCTACCGTACCCGCCGATCGCCCCCGTAACCTCTGGTGCATTTGGCGCGTACTGGTGCGGTCCTGACCACGAAAGGGTGCGCAGGGCGGAAAGGGTGCGGTCCTGACCGCGAAAGGGGTGCGACCCATCCCGTCCTACAAGTCACCCCAACCACCCCTTAGTGGCCCTCCACGCAATCGGGCCCAGCCACCCGTCGTCGCTACCGTACCCGCCGATCGCCCCCGTAACCTCTGGTGCGGTTGGCGCGTACTGGTGCGATGCCGACCACGAAAGGGAGCGCCAGGCGGAAAGGGGTGCGCAAGGGAATGGGGGCGACCCATCCCGTCCTACCACCAGGCACTCCAACCACCCACGGCGGCGGTCCACGCAATCGGACCCAGCCACCCATTTGTCGTCGCTACCGTACCCGCCGATCGCCCCCGTAACCTCTGGTGCGCGCGGCGCGTACTGATGCGGTCCTGACCACGAAAGGGAGCGCCGGGCGGAAACGGGTGCGCGCCAGGCGGATAAGAGTGCGAGCCGGCCCTCAGCGCGAGCACATAACGTCATACCGCCCCGCGACCCGGCGACGGCGGTCATAGGATGAAAGGGATGACCACCACCCAAGTAGACAAAAACTTCAGCCTCCGCAGCGTAGCGCCACCGGCATTCGGGCCAGCTGTGCTCTTCTGCCTCGGTGAGGGTGCTGTGCTCCCGGTCATTGCGCTCTCAGCGCGCGACCTCGGCGCATCGGTGGCGGTTTCGGCCTTGATTGTGACGCTGATTGGCCTGGGCTCGTGGTTATTCAACATCCCGGCGTCGATCATCACCGAGAAGTTCGGTGAACGGTGGTCGATCGTGGGAGCCGGAGCTGTGGGCGCCATTGCCCTGGGCGCGGCAGCGTTCGCCCCGCAAATGGATCACGGACTATGGCTGCTGGCCGCGTCCATGACGTTGGTGGGCATGTCCGCCAGCGTCTTCAACCTTGCACGGCAAAAGTTCCTGACTGAGGCCGTTCCTGTCATGTTCCGCGCGCGAGCCCTGTCAACCCTGGGCGGTGTTACCAGGATAGGCCTCTTCATAGGTCCGTTCGTGGGTGCCGGCGTGATGCAGTTCGCCGGTATCAGCGGCGCTTATTGGGTGGGCTTTGGTGGCATGCTGGCTGCGGCTTTTTTGTCGCTCACCATCCCGGACTTGGTTGCCCCCGGAAGGCCCGACGGCGGTCCCCGACCTCCTGCGTCCTCCTTGAGGAGCGTCGCGGTTTCCCATGCCGGGGTGTTCCTGACGGTTGGCTTCGGCATCCTCCTGCTGAGCGCATTGCGTGCATCGCGGCAGGTGGTCATCCCGCTGTGGGCGGACCATCTGGGACTCGATGCCACACATGCTTCGTTGATCTTCGGCTTGTCCGGAGCGATCGACATGCTGGTGTTCTATCCCGCCGGAAAACTGATGGACAGGAAGGGACGTCAATGGGTGGCCATCCCGTCAACGTTGATTATGGGAACGGCGCTGATCCTGGTTCCCTTCACTGCCGGGTTCGTCCCGCTCCTCTTGGTTGCCTTGCTGATCGGGTTCGGCAACGGCATCAGTTCCGGGCTCATCATGACGCTCGGTGCTGACTTCTCGCCGGATAACGGGCGCAGCCACTTTCTGGGGATCTGGCGCTTCATGGCCGACTCGGGTGGCACCGGAGGGCCTGTGCTGTTGTCCGGGCTAACGGCTGCGTTCTCGTTGTCGGCGGGTGTCTGGGCCACGGGCGTACTGGGCTTCGCAGCGGCAGTGGTGTTCGCCGTCGCAATTCCACGTCTGAAGCACCGGCGTAACTACTAGCTATTGCCTGTGGCTGCCTGACCTCTTTTGAACAACGCAAAGGCCGTAGAGCAACCCCATGAGGTTGTTCTACGGCCGTTCGGCTTGCAAAGAAGGTCAGGAAGCCGCGGCCCCTGATGAAACACTGCGCGGGGTCTTCCACGCCCTGTCCGGAAGCTTGCCGGAGACCAGAGCCACGGCGATCACCAGCAGCACCACACCCCAGGTGGCATTCGAAACGTCCAGCGCCGACCTCATCACCACGAACGGCGGAATAATGGCCAGGACAGTTCCGGCAGCGATGCGCCACATGGCCGGCCTGGTGGCACCCGGTGCAAGTGCAGTGCTGGCGAGTTCCAGGCGGACCAACGGCGTGGAAACCAACAGCACCAGTGCCCAGGCAGCTACATAAAACAGCGGACGACTCAGCCACCACTCGGTGCTGGCGGGTTCGGGGAACGGCAGGCGAAGGACCAGCGCTATGCCAAACATGGCGATGATCAACGGCAGGTGCCACAGGTAAATGGTCATCGCCCGGCTGCCCACCACATACATCACTTTCTGCACCCAGCCAACGTGAACGCATCGCTGCAGCACCGGATACGCGGCTTTCACCAACAGAATGTGTGCCAGTCCAACCAGGATCAGCGGAAACATGGGCGGGTTCTGGCTGGTCAGCATGTCCACGGGGTACGGCCCCGCATGCGTGAGCGGAACCATCACGGCGTAGCAGCCAGCAGCCGCTAGAACGAGCTTCCACTTGGCGAAACGGTCAAAGAAGCCGTCTGCGTAAAAGAACCCCAGCTGTTGCAGAAGGCCCCACACGAACACCATGTTCAACAGACCGATCGGGTTCGAATCGAAGCCCCACGGATTGCGCTCCAAACCCAAACGAAGAACATCAACGACGACGGCGCCCGCGGCCAGCGCCGCGATGGTCCGGTACGGTGCTGCCTCGTGGAACTTGGCCATGGTGGGGACCATTGCCTGGCAGATCAGGTACGCGGCCAGGAACCACAACTGCACTCCCGCGCCCGCAGCGATCACGGCGAGCAGATCGACCGGGACGCCAGCCGCCGTCGCACTCCACAAAGCAATGGCGAGAAAGATGTACAAGGCGACCGTTGGCCGGACCAGCCGCAGCACCCGGTTCCTGAGGTAGTCGCCGCCATCGCCGCCCTTGCGTTTCAGGCTCCGCCACGACGTGAGCGAAGCGAAACCGCCGACGATGAAGAACAGCGGCATGACTTGCCCGAACCACGTACCCTGCGCAAACCAACTCAGGGAGGTGAGGGGATTGCCAACGCCGATGCCGGATTCACCCACGCTGATTCCCATCATGAGCAAATGAACTGCAACCACGGCAAACATGCAGGCTACGCGGATGAAATCCACCACCAGATCGCGGGAAGCGGGGACTGCGAGAGCCGGGGTGGCGCTCCGACTCGAGGCGGACTTGCGCGAGGCGACCTTGCGCGGGGCGGACTCGCGGGAGTCTGACCTAAGGGTGGATGACATGAGAGCTCCTCGGATTAGCCACTGTTTATCCATCGAATGGACTAACTGTAACCCATGAAAAGCGGGCAGTCGACGTCATTACCGAAAACGTTTGTGATTGCAGGGTGGGATCGGCAAGAGTCGGCGTAGCCTAGAAGAGGACCTCCGTCCCCGATCAACCGAGTGTTTCACCGCCGCGCAGGGCGCAGTTTGCGAACCCACCCCCACCAATGAAGGGCAGTGCTGATCGTTGTGCACATCAAAGAATTCTGGGACCAGCTGTCTCCGGACACGCAGCAATGGCTTATCGACAATCCGGGAACCATGATTGTGCCGCGGACCGTCACCGCGATTATCAATGGCGAAACGGGGGAGAGCGACACCGCGGACGCACATGGCGGCACGGTGCTCACGGATGAGGATCGGCATTTCATCCAAGAGCGGGCGCGGGAGCGCGGAGCTGCTTCTGAGGAAGTGCCCAAGTTCTTCGACTCGGTCGGTCCAGCGGACTAAGGTCCCTGCGCAGCGCTCCCTTTAGCGCCGATCGCCCCCGTAACCTCTGGTGCGCGGGGCGGGAATGGGTGCGCCGTCGTAGAGGAAGTGGGGCGGGTGCGGCTGCGCCGCATGGGCTCCCAGCGCGCCGTCGTCGCACCAAGAGCGTTAACCCTTACGCGCCGCCAGGCCGAACAGCCACGTGCCGCCGAGGGCGGACAGGTACCCGGCGATCACAATGAAAGCGGTGCCGGCCCAGAAGTAGTCGATGGTGCTGTCGGTGCTGAGGCCGGGCATGACTTGGAGCAGCGAGTAGGCCGCCACAAAACCGGCGATCACCAGTGCCGAAACAGTGAGCCAGACCCACAGGCGCGAGGCGGCCCAATGTTCGCCGTAACCCTTCCATACGTTCCAGCTGTTGCCGGTGCGGAGGACGAGCCAACCCGCCGGAAGCATCACGGCGGCCACCACCAGGAACGCGGCCACGACGTCGGCCGGGCGGTGCCATTGATTGATGAGCGTGGAGACCCCCGTGGCTACAGCGAAGGTGCTCCCGAGGAAGCCTGCCAGTGGGCGCCAGCGGGGTGAAACCATGAGGAACACTGCTGCTGCGGCTGATGCTGCCAGTGTGGTGTGTCCGGAGGGGAGTGAGTTCAACTCCAGGGTTTGGACGCCGCGGTCGGGACGGTCCGGGATGAGGAGCTTGAGGACTTGGGTGGCCGCGTTTGCAGCGATGCATGCTGCCACGGCGATTCCGGCGGCGGTCCAACGACGGCGGGCGACTGTCACGAAGAGCACCATGATGGCGGCGATGGCCAGCGAGAGCATGGGGAGCATGTCCAGGAATTCTGTGGAGGCCCTGCCGGCTGCTCCGGCCAGAACCGTAGCTTCAACCAGCGCTGACTCGTCGATGAACTGGCCTGCGGTGGTGCGCACAAAGAAGTAGTACGTCGCAGCCAGGCCAATGGCGCTGGCAATAGTAGCGAGGCAGAACAGGAATCCTGTGCCTACGCCTGCATCGCGTCCTTGAAGCGGCCGTTTGCTCGACCTCCCGCTGGTGCGGAATTGCTGGGAACTCATTCTGACTAGACTGCCACAGTTCTCTGGACGGCTCGTGTGTGTTCCCTTGAGCGTGGCGGCCCGGTGTGAGGCCTCGGCAACAATTCCGTGACGCTTGACACGTGTTAGGCGACGGGAATAGGCTTCCTAACACGTGTTAGGAAAGGGAATCTACATGTCGGGAATCAATGGAGCTTTGCGTGAATTCACACGTAGGAGTGCCCTCACAGCCCTCGGCGCAGGAATTGTTGGAGTCACAGCGGCGTCGTGGCCGCGCCTGACCGGGGCCGACATTCCGGGGCGCGGAGACAATAGCCTCAGCATCGCCATCATGGGCACCGCCGCAGACGCCGCAGCCCGCCAGAAGGTCATCGACGCTTTCGCCAAGGTCCACCCCGAGATCAAGGTCAAGGTCCAAGCCATCCAGGCAGTGGACTGGAAGGACTTCTTCACCAAAATCCTCACCATGGTTGCAGCAGGCACCCCGCCGGACGTGGTGTACGTGGCCACGGAAGGCGCCCAACTCTTCGCCGAGAAACTTGCCCACCCGTTGGATGAGTACCTGCGCCGAGACGCCGACCACATGCGGGAGTACTTCGAGGACGTCCACCCCAGCCTGGTGGAAGCGTTCATGTACAAGGGCAGCCTGTTCCAGCTCCCCATCGACTGGAACGCCGCCAATATGTACTACAACACCACTGCGCTCAGTAAAGCGGGACTGGAACGGCCCTCCGACAACTGGACGCACACGGATTTCCGCAGCACCCTTGCCGCCATGAAGAAGGCCAACCCCAAGGACTTCACCCCGTACTACTGGACCAACCGCCTCTTCGGTGGAGTGGTTCCGTGGCTCTACGCCAACGACACCAGCTTCCTCAAGGAAACCAAGTCCCCGGGCGGCGAATGGCTATGGGATGGCTTCTACGCCAACGACCCCTCACGCAGTCTCCGCTCCGGTGGCTACCAGTGGCTTGAGCCCAACGCCGATGATCCCCGGGTCTTCGAATCCTTCGACTACCTCCGCGGACTCGTGAAGGACGGGCTGGGTGTCCGGCCCGAGGAAGGCGGCGGCAGCGCACTGATCGGCCTCTTCGCTTCCAACAGGATAGGTACGACGCCGGCGGGCGGCTATTGGGTCCAGGGCCTCCACGAGGCGGGGATGACTGAGAACGACTTCGACGTCCAGTTCTTCCCGAAGTGGCGGACTCAGCGCCACCAGTTCGGCACGGCAGGCTACGCGATCATGAAGACTGCCAAGGACAAGGACGCCGCCTGGGAATGGGTCAAGTTCAGCTCCAGCCGTGAAGCCATGCAGATCGTCTTCCCCACACCGAACACCACGCCGGCCCGTCGCTCCATGGTCAACGAGCAGCTCTACGCCGGCAAGGGTCCGCGGAACTGGAAGGTCTTCTACGACACCCTGGACAGGTTCCCCACCACTGGCCCGATTCCGGCGCCACCCCAGCAGGCCGCCGTCGAAACCGCCCTCATGAAAAACGTAAGCCTGGCTGTCAGCGGAGACGAGCGTCAACTCAAGGACGCCCTTACTTCCATGCAGCGCGATCTTGAACTGGCCCTGAGGAGGCAGCCATGAGCACCGCAACCAGTACGCCAACGGGGACGGGGAGCGAGCCGGGCCGTCGTCAGGCCGCCCACAAAAACGGACCAGGCTCCAAGCGTGGCCGTGTACAGCAACGCTGGCTTCCCTGGGCCTTCCTCGCCCCCACCATCGTGGGCATGGGCATCTTCACCTTGCTGCCGATCGTTGCTTCGATCGCCCTCGCGTTCTTCCGGTGGGACATCATCTCGGCACCAACATTCGTTGGCTTCGACAACTTCGCCGAGGTAGTCCAGGACCCCACCGTCCGGGTGTCATTCCTGAACACCATCGTGTTCGTGGTGGTGGCTGTGGCCCTCCAACTCGGACTCGCGCTCGGGTTGGCCATCATGGTGCAGGAGAAACTCCCGGCCTGGCTCAGGGTGTTCTTCCGCTCGGCGTTCTTCTTCCCGTTGATCCTCTCCGCAGCCTCGGTATCGATCTTCATGCGGTACCTCTTTAATGAGCAATTCGGCGTGGTGAACTGGTTGCTGTCCATCGTGGGCATCCCAGCGGTCCCGTGGCTGACGACGCCAACCGGGTCTGCCGCCGTCGTGATTCTTGTGTATGTATGGCAGAACTTCGGGTTCTCGTTCCTGCTCTTCATCGGTGGCCTTGCCTCCATTCCGGTGGAGACCTATGAGGCGGCGTCGATTGATGGTGCCACGGGTTGGCGAAAGCACTGGTTCGTCACCCTGCCGCTGCTGAGCCCCACCACCTTGGTGGCCTCGGTCATGGCGATCATCAATGCGCTGCAAGTGTTCGACCAGCCCTACGTGCTAACCCGCGGTGGACCCGGCGACTCAACACGAACGGCCGTCATGGTGATCTTTGAGTCCGCATTCCAGCGCCTTGAGTTCGGCGAGGCCTCGGCGATCGGAGTGATCCTGACGCTGATCATCATGGCCATCACCGCCGCGCAGTTCCGGCTCAGCAAACGATTCGTCTTCTACCAGTAAGGCCCGCCATGACTATCCTTCAAGAACGTGTCACCACCACGGCGCCTGTAGTGAAGCGGAAGAAGCGCGACTGGTCAGTGGCCATCCGCGTCGTTGTCTTGCTGATCGCGTCCGTCTTTGTCCTGGGCCCGGTGTTGTGGACGCTGTCCACCTCGCTGCGACCGCCGTCGGAATCCTTCCAGCTGCCGCCCGCCTTCCTGCCGCTGAACCCGGACCTGACCTCCTACGAGCAAGTGTTCAAACAGCTCAACATCGTGGCGCTGGTGGTGAACAGTGCGTTGGTGACCGGTTTGATTGCCGTGGGCCAGATGATCACTGCCGCACTGGCCGGGTACGCGTTTGCGCACCTTCGTTTCAGGGGCAGGGGAGCGCTGTTCTCGATCGTGCTGGCCACCATGATGGTGCCCGCGCAGGTCACCATAGTTCCCGTGTTCATGCTGATCCGCGGCGTTGGGCTCTCCGACACCCTGCTGGCTCTGATCATTCCGGCCATCCCGACGGCGTTCGGCACCTTCCTGATGCGCCAGTACTTCATGGGGTTGCCGGGTGAGCTCGCTGAAGCGGCAGCGATTGACGGCGCCTCGCCATGGCGGACATTCCGTTCCGTGTACGCGCCGCTGGCCATGCCCGGCCTGGCAATTGTGGGCATCCTGGCGTTCAACTTCCACTGGAACGAGTTCTTCAGGCCACTGATTATGACCATCTCCGAACAGAACTTCACGCTGCCCCTGGGCCTGGTCTCACTCCAAGGCAACCTCGGCACCGGCAGCATTTCCGTGGTCCTGGCCGGCGTTGTCCTCTCCATGATTCCCGCACTGGTGGTGTTCATGTTCGGCCAGCGCGCATTGCAGGACGGACTCACCGCGGGCACAGGCAAATAGTCTCTTCTTCATCATTTTGAAAGGTGTTCCGTTGACGGACCTTGCACTCTCTTCCTCCCTTTCCGCGGCGGCGACGCACCCGGATCCCGCATTCCCGCGCTTCCACCCGCGGCCCGCGCAGGGCTGGATCAACGATCCCAACGGCATCAGCTACATCAACGGCCGCTACCACGTGTTCTTCCAGTACAACCCGTCGTCCGCGCGGCACTCGCACATTAACTGGGGGCATGTCAGCTCCCCGGACTTAGTGCAGTGGGAAGAGCACCCGGTAGCGCTTTCGCCCCAGGCAGGCGGACCGGACTCCGCCGGCTGCTGGACCGGCGTAGTGACCTCCGACGACGGCGTGCCAACCGCTTGTTATTCGGGTATCCAGGACCACGGCGGGCACTCGCAGGTGGTGATAGCCCGGGGTGCCTCTGACCTCGTGGACTGGAAGCAGGACGGGCACGTTGCGGCCTCCATGCCCCAAGATCCGCTGGTCACCGCCGTGCGGGACCCCTTCATCTTCCACTTCAACGGCGCCCGATACGCCATGCAGGGCGCCGGACTCTCCGACGGCCGCGCGGCCTTGCTGCTCTACACCGTGGAGTCCCTTGACGACTGGAAATACCAGGGGATCTGGTTCACCAGCGACGACCCCGTGGCCGCTGCCCATACGCCGGCCGAGATCTGGGAATGCCCCCAGCTGGTGCAGGTCCCGTCTTCTTCCGGCGGGTCCAGGTGGGTCATGATGTTCTCACTGTGGCTCACAGGCGACGACCACGAGCACGCCAACGGGGTAGGGCATCTGATCGGTTCCCTGTCCGCAGACCCCGTGTCCGGGTTGCCGGTGTTTACTCCTTCCTCCGGTGGGAAGTCCGATCTTGGCCGCGACTTCTACGCGCCGCAGATGGTGCAGCTCTCGTATGGTTCGGCTGCTGAGCTTGCTGCTGCTTCGGCTTCGGCTGATGTTGCCGTTGCTGAGCCTGCTGCGCTGCTGTGGGGTTGGGCCAACGAGGGGCCCGGGCGTGATGGTCGCCGGGGGCGCACTCAAGAAGAAATCGACGACGCCGGGTGGTCCGGTGTGTTGACTTATCCCCGCGTTGTGTCCGTGGTTGACGGGGCACTCGCCGTTTCTCCTGTGCCCGAGGTCGGGGCGTACCGGGGTGCTTCTGTGGCTACGGGTACTGCGGGTTCCGTTGAGCTTCCTGGGTTCGCCGAAGTGCTGGTCCGGGGTGCTGCTGCTGTTGGTTCGGGGTCGGGTTCGGGGTCCGGGTCCGGTTCCGTGGAGTTGGTTCTTGGTTCGGGGGCCGACGCTCAGGTGGTCTACTCAGGCTCTCTGGCTCCCGGCGAAGAGTTGCGGATCTTCATCGATGCCTCCCTGGTAGAGGTATACCGTTCAGGTTCAGTCGCCACCACCCTCCGGGCCTACCCGGCTCCGGGGGAGGAATGGCAGCTCACTTTGCCCAACGGCGCGACTGCCGACGCGTGGGAGTTGACGATCCCAGCGTAGGCGGCAGGCCGGCGTCGTGCGTGTGTTGCGGGGCCCGCTTGGCGTGCTTGCTGGCCACGAACGTCGGGAACCCGCTATTCCGTTGCTGGGCAGCGACGGAATAGCGGGTTTGCGACGTTAATGGCTCTGTTCGCGGGCTGATGCTCAGCGCGTGGGCGCCGGGCCGGTCGATTCCCGGGTGACGAGACGGCAGGGGACCATGGTCTCAACGCTGGATCCAGAAGTTCCTGAGCCGTCCGTGCCCTCGATCGCGTCCAGCAGCGTGGTCATTGCGGCGCGGCCGATTTCCCGTAGGGGCAAGGCCATGGTGGTGAGGGAGGGAACCATGGTGTCGGCGATCCGGGTTTCGTCGTCGTAGCCCATGATGGACAGGTCCTCGGGAACTCTCAGTCCCAGGCGCGCTGCGGCGAGGGCTACGCCCACCGCCAGGCGATCGTTTGCGCACATAATGGCTGTGGGCCGATCGGCGGGGGATACGCCGTCGAGCACTTTCATGGCGCCGCGGAAGCCGGCGTCGATGTCCCAGCCGGCCATGAAGATCCGGTCCTCCTGGACCGGTATCCTGGCCGCGGCGTGTGCGTCCCTGTAGCCCTGAACGCGCAGCGGCGCCGCGGACGAATCCTCTGACCCGGCAAGCAACGCAATGTCCCGGTGGCCAAGCTCCAACAGGTGCTCAGTGGCCTCCCTGCCGCCGGTGACCTCGTCCGGAATCACGTGGTGCAACTGGGGCTGGGGGTGCTCATCGTAGCAATTGGCCAGGACCGAGGGGACGCGCAGCATCCCGTGCGGAACCTCGATGGGCTTCAGACCCACGGTCACGTACATGAGGCCATCAACCTGGCGGTCCAAGAGGGTTTCAATGGCGCTCGCATCCCTGGCGGTATCGCGTTCGGTGTCCATGACCACGGTGACGAATCCGCGGCTGCGGGCAACGTCGTCGGCGCCACCAATGATGTTGCCGTCAAAGGGGCTGACCACAACTTCGTCGGACAGGATGCCGATCACGCGCGACCGCTGGTTCCGGAGGCTCAGGGCGATCGCGTTGGGGGAGTAGTTGAGCTCCTCTGCTGCCTGCCGGATCCGGTCCTGACTTTCCTTGGCCACGTTCCCGTCGCCACGACCGTTGAGAACCAGCGAGACCGCGCTCCTGGACACACCAGCCTTCTTGGCGACGTCCAGCGCGGTGGCCTTGCGGTTCATTGAAAGTCCTTCCGTCCATTATTGTCAGCAGTCTACCTAACGCGTGTGAGGATTCGCTGGGGTCAGGCCGGGTAACCCAATTCACCCGCCGCAGTCCCCATGAAGTCCAAGACCTTGATGGTCCCCGCGACGTAGTAGAGACCCCACCCGGCAACGATGGCCGCAATCGGCCACAGCCCTCTTCGTGGTGCCACCTTATGAATCACCACGGCTCGCCCGATCACGTAGGGCACACCGCCAAGAAACGACCAGGCCCAATGGAAAGGTCGGACAACGCCCGATCTCACCAGGCGTCGGGTATCAAACAGCGCCAGCATCACCGTGGAGCAGTAGGTGGAGACCAAACCGCACCAGATCAAGAAGTAGCCAGTGCTGAAGATCGTCGCGGGGTCCAGAGTGAGGGCGCCGTTCCTGGTGTAGGTGCGAACCTCGATATGCCACGTGAGCATCAGCAGACCCGGCAGGAAAGGCAGCACGGCAATAAGCCAGATATACGGATTCACCACGCTCTGGTCTTTGGGAAGCATCGGGCGCTGAATCTCTGGAGGCTGGACCACCGGAGGCACGACGTGGTCTACCCACTCGGTACCATTCCACCATCGGAGGCTGTGGGGGTCCCGAGCATCTGCATACCAGCCGGGAGCGGTCACGTCGCGACTGAGTAAGCCAGCTGGTTGTACATGGACTGCATGAAGTTGGACATCCAAATGCCCGTAATCACCAGGCTGATGACAATCACGGCGATGCTGGCCCACACCGGCCACAGCCCCCGCTTAGGCGCCACTTTGTTGACGATCACAGAGCGGCCGATCACGTACACCAGCGCGCTGAGGAACGTCCAAGCCCAGTGGAAGGGACGGACGACGCCGGACTTGAGCAGGCGTTGACGGTCCAGGAAAGCGAAAAACACTGAAAGGCCGTAGGACAGGAAACTTGCGCCCATCAACACGAAATAGCCGGGGGTGTACATGGAGAAAGGGTCCATGGTGGTAACGCCCTGCCGCGTGGTGATCATCCTGAACTCCGGCTGCCAGGTGAGCAGGAGCAGGACGGAGAGCAGCGGCAACAAGGTTATTGCCCAGATGAACGGGTTGTACACGGGTGTGTCCGGGCTGAGCTCAGGACGTGGCAGCTGGACGGGTGCCTGGAACTGGCCCTGCGCCTGGAACTGAGCCGGCGCCTGTTGCGCTGTCCACGCGCGTCCGTCCCACCACCGGACGAAACGTGGGTCCGAAGGGTCCGGGTACCAGCCGGGAGGCGTCGTCGAACCGGGCATTGATTGAGTCATTATTCCCCCGCATTGAGTCGTGGTTCTGAGAATATCGCGATTGCGGCCTCTCGCTTGCAAAGAGCCCCTCCCCAGACGCCACGTGGCGGTGTATGGATGGAGCATGAGCTTTTTCGATGACCTCCCTCAACAACCGTCGCGTCCACGTGAACCGCAGCCTGCCCAGCCCGGGTGGTTCGGCCCGCCGTCGGACGAGATGCCTGGCATCGCGCACGTTGGCGGGTTTGTTTTCAAGAGCCAGCGGATGGTCGTGGTGCTGAAACTGGTGGAGGTTTACTCCACTGGTTGCCTGTTGGACCTGGTCTGGTCCGTGCGGCGGGGCAGCGAATCGGACCAGGAATGGCGGGAAACGGTGGAGGAGAGTTACAACCATCCGCGGTCCAGCCTGGACACCAGGACGGGGCTGGAATTAGGTGTTGCTTTGGCGGACGGACGCAAAGCTGTGGCGGCCATCCACGGGCCGTCGGCCTTCGAAGACCCCGACGACGTCACCGGCCCGGTGCTGACAACCTTGGGAGGCGGCGGCGGAAGCAACAACTCCGAGTTTGTCCAGTTCACCGGCCGATACTGGTTGTGGCCGTTGCCGGTTGACGGGGATACGGCGTTGGTGGCCAAATGGGATGCCTTGGGAATACCGGAAAGCTTGCTCGTCCTGTCCGCACAACAGCTATCTGATGCAGTGGGGCGGGTGCAAAAGTACTGGGACCAGTAGCTTTTCCACATAGCCGAAAAAGCCTGCCTGGTGGGTGGGAGGCCGCCGGTACAGTGGCAATATGCCTGCACTTCCCTCCCCCGAAGAACTCCTCGATTCCGCCCACGTAGTCTCGCTGCCCATGCGCGTGAAATTCCGCGGCATCATGGAGCGCGAGACACTCCTCTTGCGTGGACCGCTCGGCTGGGGTGAGTTCTGTCCCTTCCCCGAATACGACGACGACGAATCCTCCCGCTGGCTGGCTGCAGCACTGGAAGCGGGCTGGCTGGGTTTCCCCTCACCATTGCGGGACAGGATCCCGGTCAACGCAACGGTTCCCGCCGTCGCTGCAGAGCGCGTGCCCGATGTACTGGCGCGCTTCGGGCGGGTTGATGCCGTCAAGATCAAAGTCGCAGAGCGGGGACAGGAACTGGCGGACGACGTCGCCAGGGTGAAGGCAGTACGCGAGGCCCTACCTGACGCTGCCATCCGGGTGGATGCCAACGGGGGATGGGACGTGGACCAGGCCGTGGAAGCGCTGAGCAAACTCTCCGACGTTGGCCTTGAGTATGCCGAACAACCCGTTCCCACCATCGAGGGCCTCGCTGAGGTCCGGCGTCGGCTGACCGCTGCAGGTACGCCTGTCCTCATCGCCGCGGACGAGAGCGTCCGGAAGGAAGAGGATCCCCTGCGTGTGGCCCGGGCCGGAGCGGCTGACCTGATCGTCGTCAAGGTCGCCCCACTCGGGGGAGTTGCGCGTGCACTGGACATTGTGGAGCAGGCCGGGCTGCCCGCCGTCGTAAGTTCTGCCTTGGACACCTCCGTTGGCATCCGTGCCGGCCTTGCGCTCGCTGCCGCGCTGCCGTCCCTTCCTTATGCTTGCGGCCTTGGCACCGTTTCGCTGTTCGCTTCGGATATCACTCTGGACCCGCTGGTGGCCGACGACGGCGCCATCCAGTTGCGCGATGCCGTTGCCGATGCCGGACTGCTTGAGCAGTATGCGGCACCGGGGGAGCGTCGGGACTGGTGGCTGGACCGGCTCCGCCGCGTGCACTCAGTGTTGGCGCGAAACCAGCACGGTTTGTTCACCGCGTCTTAACCAGGGCGACCCTTCAGCTTTGGATTCCGCTGAAAGGCTCAGCGGGAACCTCGTACACCCTCTGGAAGGTCTACCCCCATGTCTGAAACCACCGGACGCATGTTTGCGCTGCTCCCCATGCTTGGCCACACCAAGGGCAAGCGCAGTCCAGTGACGTGCGCACTGAAATGCGACAACGCCTGCTCGGGCGATGTCTGCAACACCAGCGCCAACGGTTACTTCCGCGACATCGCTTCAACGGCCATGTCCCGCCGTGCCGCCCTTGGGCTTGGCGCCGCAGGAGCACTCGCGATCGTCCTCGGTGGCGCTGTGACCGGTGGCGACACTGCCGTGGCTGACCCGGGCAACGGACTCTCCGATGCCGCAAAGAAGGGCTTCGATAAGTCCAAGCTCAAGTTCACTGCCATCAAGCCCGTAGACGCAGCGGTGGATGCCTTCACCGTGCCCGAAGGGTTCGACTGGAAGCCGGTCATCCGCTGGGGCGACCCCCTCTTCGCCGACTCACCTGCCTTTGACCTCAACGCGCAGACCGCTGCAGCGCAGGCACGCCAGTTCGGCTATAACAACGACTACACGGACATCCTGCCGATTCCCGGTTCCAAAGATCGCCGTGCCGTGCTGTTCAGCAACCACGAGTACACCAACGAGAACATCATGCTCCCGGAAGGCTTCGACCCCGCCGAAGCAAGGGCAATCGGTCGTGCAGGGCATGGTTTGGCCGTGGTGGAACTCGAACGCAAGAACAAGAACAAGCCGTGGAGCTACGTTCAGGGCGCACCGTTGAACCGACGCTTCCTCACGGACACTGTCTATGAGTTGACCGGACCCGCAGCCGGCACCAACCTGGTCAAGACCATTGACGACCCCGCCGGTCGTTGGATCAAGGGCACCCTGGGTAACTGCGCAGGCGGAACCACCCCGTGGGGAACCATCCTCTCCGGCGAAGAGAACTTCAACGGCTACTTCGCTGCCCCAGGCACCAGCGACGGCGACAAGCGCTACGGAATTTCCGCCAAAGCCACCACGCGCCAGTGGGAGCTCGACGAGCCGCGCTTCGATACCCGCAACTCCGGCTACGCCAACGAGACCAACCGCTTTGGCTGGATTGTGGAAGTGGACCCATTCGACCCCACCTCCACACCCAAGAAGCACTCCGCCATGGGACGTTTCAAGCACGAGGGCGCCAACGTCATTGTTGCTCCTTCCGGCCGCGTAGTGGCTTACATGGGCGACGACGAGCGCTTTGACTACCTCTACAAGTTCGTTTCCAAGGGCAAGTACCAGGCTGGTGACTCAAAGGAAGCCCGCAAGAACAACATGAACCTGCTGTCCGAGGGCGACCTCTACGTAGCTCGCTTCACGGGTGACTCTCCCGCGGACATCGACGGTACGGGCAAGCTTCCCGCAGACGGTGCGTTTGATGGCACCGGTGAATGGCTTCCGCTGGTGGTCAACGGAACCTCGGCAGTGCCGGGCATGACCGTGCCGGAAGTTCTCGTCTACACCCGCCTCGCCGCTGACAAGGTTGGCCCCACCAAGATGGACCGTTGCGAGGACGTGGAGCCCAACCCGCGTACAGGCAAGGTTTACGTCGCCTGCACCAACAACACGGACCGCGGCAAGCCGGGCAAGGAAAGCGCCACCGAGGTTAACCCGCGCAATCTCAACCGTGACGGCCACGTCGTGGAGATCACCGAAGGCCGCGAGCAAACCGGCACCAAGTTCAACTGGAACCTCCTTCTGGTTGCCGGAGACCCCGCCAAGAACACGTCCACCTACTTCTCAGGATTCCCGGCCGACAAAGTCTCGCCCATCTCCTGCCCGGACAACGTGGCTTTCGACTCCGTAGGCAACCTCTGGATCTCCACCGACGGCGCGCCGTCCACCATCGGCTACGCGGACGGCCTCTTCAAGGTAACCCTCGAAGGACCTGAGCGTGGCAAGGTGGAGCAGTTCCTCGCTGTACCGCGCGACGCCGAAACCTGTGGTCCCATCATCCATGACGAAGAACGTACCGTTTTCGTTGCCGTCCAGCACCCTGGTGAGGACGGCACGTTTGCAGCCCAGAACTCCTTCTTCCCGGACTACGTTCCGGCCGGAGCCACACCCGCCGCCGGTGCAGTGCGGGCACCCCGCCCCTCCGTAGTGCAGGTCTTCCGCAAGTAGCACCTGCCTGATTCAATACTGACGAATGCTCCCCCGCCCGGGCTTCCCGGGTGGGGGAGCATTTTTCGTATCCACGCTCTCTCACGTTCCGCGTGCTTGGGCCGGTCGCTCTCTCACGTTCCGCGTGCTTGGGCCGGTCCCTCTCTCACCTCCCGCGTGCTTGGGCCGGTCGCTCTCTCACCCACAGCTCTCTGGCGGCTTGTGGCGCGGCGGCGTAGGGTCGTTTGGATCATGACTGAACAGCAGCCGTACGATCTGGTCCAGCAATATCCACACTTCGAGCTGCGTCGTTATCCCGCGCATGTACTCGCGGAGGTGCACGTCCACGCCGCCTTTGATCGCGCAGGAAACGAGGCTTTCCGTTTTCTTTTCAACTACATCAGCGGCAGCAACACCACCAGGCAGAAGCTGTCCATGACCGCGCCGGTCATTCAGGAGAGCGGAACGTCAGGGGAACTGGTTATGACGGCACCGGTTCTGCAGAGCGGCCCCATCCCGGGTGGTGGGGATGAAGACTACGTTGTTGCCTTCGTCTTACCAGCCGGAGTGACAGCGGAGACTGCCCCTGTGCCCGATGACCCCAGGGTCAAGATCCGTGAGGTACCAGGGGCACTATCGGCTGTAGCACGGTTCACGGGCAACGGATCGGCCGCGGCCTTTCAACGCCATACAGTAGCGCTGGCGGAGGCCCTTCAGCTGGCTGGTTTGACACCGATCGGTTCGCCCAGGTTCGCGCGCTTCGACCCTCCCTTCAAGCCTTGGTTCCTCCGCCATAACGAGGTAGTTCTGGAAATCAAGGAAACCTAACGGAACCTGAGTGAGAGATGCTTGGCCGGAAGGGCTCGGGAGGTGAGAGATGCTTGGCCGGAAGGGCTCGGGAGGTGAGAGATGCTTGGCCGGAAGGGCTCGGGAGGTGAGAGACGGTTGGCCGGAAGGGCTAGTGATGTGAGCGAGCGTTTGGGTCCGGTTGCGCCAATAGACTGGAACGGTGACTTCCCAGGACTCTCTGACATCCATTGGCGCCGCCCGAATCGCCGTTACGGCACTGCTCGACGGCGGTGTGCGGCACGTGGTGGTGGCGCCCGGTTCGCGTTCCGCGCCCATGGCCTACGCGCTCGCGGAAGCTGAAGCTGCTGGCAGGGTTCGGATCCACGTCCGCATCGATGAACGGGACGCTGGATTCACTGCCCTGGGCCTTGCCCTCTCCACTCAAGCTCCCGTGGCAGTGGTGACCACTTCCGGAACAGCGGTAGGCAACCTCCTGCCCTCGGTCATGGAAGCCAATCATTCCGCCGTCCCCGTGGTGGTGATTTCCGCTGACCGTCCTGAAGAGCTCCACGGCACCGGTGCAAACCAGACCACCATCCAACTGGATCTTTTCGGCGACCACGTGAGATTCGCCGTCGACGTCCCGGCCGGTGACCATCCGCAAAAGGCGGTTGCTACTGCGCTTTACGCAGCCACGGGCGCCCTCGAAGATACCCCTCCGGGGCCTGTCCAAGTGAACCTTGCCTTCCGCGATCCCTTGGTTCCGTCGGACGGCGACTCCCTTCCCGCCGCCGCGGGTCGCGGCGTGTTCCATTACGACGCCGGCCCCCAGGCGCTGGACCTCGCCGCAGCATCAAGCGAACTGGCAGAGCGACGCACCGTGGTCCTCGCCGGCCACGACGCCGGGCCCGTAGCCGAAGCTTTTGCCCGCGCTCACGGATTACCCTTGCTGGCTGAACCCTCATCCAACGCACGCTTCGGGCCGAACGCGGTTGGACCTTACCGGGTCCTGCTGGCCCACTATGGTCCTGATTCACCCATGCCAATCGAACGCGTCGTCCTGTTCGGACGGGCGACCCTATCCCGCCCGGTGGCTGCCCTGCTGGCGCGTGAGTCTGTTGAATCCGTGATTTACCAACCCGTCCCCGTTGCTTGGTATGAGGCAGGTCGGCGCCGCGAAACACCCATCGAAACCTTGCCCGAGCTCGCCGATTTCGCCGGCCGTGGCTCTGCCGAATGGCTCGATTCCTGGCTGCTCGCCGGCGCTGCCGCTCAGCATGGCCTCGATGGGGTGCTCGTGGGGGAGAACCTCGCAACCGGTCCGTCGGTTGGCGCTGCCGTCTGGGAGCACTCCCGCGGACAGTTGGTGCTCGGTTCTTCCAACGGCATCCGCGACGTTGACCTCGCGGGCAAACCTCACCCCGAACCCATCGCTACGGTTCACGCCAACCGCGGCCTCGCCGGGATCGACGGAACCATCGCCACAGCCACCGGAATCGCCCTGGGCAGCGGACGCGAAACCACGGTCCTGCTGGGCGACATCACTTTCCTTCACGATGCCGGGGGCCTGCTCCTCGGCCACGGAGAACCCGTGCCGGACCTCCGGATCGTGGTGCTCAACGACTCCGGCGGCGCCATTTTCAGCCTTCTCGAACACGGTGCCGTGGAGGACTCGGGAGCCTATGGCACCGCCGTCGAGCGCCTATTCGCTACCCCGCACGCAGTGGACATTTCGGCACTCGCGGCGGCTTACGGCGTCGGACACCAAGCCGTAACCACGACGGCGGAACTCGCCGTGGCCCTCAAGTCGCCGGTGAAGGGCCGCACCATTGTTGAAGTGCGCGTGGACCGGGCAGGCCTCCGTGCACTCCACGCGCGGATCAAGGAAGCCATCTCGGCCGCTGTGGACCAAGTCCTGACAGCAGGCTAACTCCAGCGAGGGCACCCGTGGGTTGGTCGCTACTGTTGCCGCGGATCGCACCCGTAACCACTAGTGCGAAGGGCGCGAAAGGGTGCGCCGAGGGTGAAGGAGTGGTGCGCCGGGCGTGAAGGGGTTCCCCGCCGCCGTCGTGCTTCTGTGAGCCACCCAAATTCGTAGGTGACACAGAAACGGGAGGGCGACACCCAAATATGGGTTTCGCCCTCCCGTTTCGGTGGCGCTAGCGAAGATGCGTGGCGTCAGTGCCAAACTGAAGGGGTTAGTCCTCCACCACGTCAATGTGCGTGGGGTCGAGGACACGGCGCAGGAACTCCTTGGTGCGCGGCTGGGTGGGGGCGCTGATCACGTTTTCCGCGGGCCCTTCCTCCACCACAACACCGGCGTCCATGAAGACCACGCGGTCAGCAACTTCGCGGGCGAAGCCCATCTCGTGCGTCACCACCAACATGGTCATGCCTTCTTGGGCCAGCTTGCGCATGACAGCCAGGACGTCGCCCACGGTTTCGGGGTCGAGAGCGGACGTGGGCTCATCGAAAAGCATGAGCTGCGGGTCCATGGACAGTGCGCGTGCGATGGCCACGCGCTGCTGCTGGCCGCCTGACAGCTGGTCCGGGAAACGATCGGCCAAGTGACCCAGGCCCACGCGCTCCAGGTTGTGGCGCGCCACCTCTGCGGCCTCGGACTTGGAGCGCTTGAGGACCTTTGATTGCGAGATGGTGCAGTTGTCCAGGACGCTCAGGTGCGGGAACAGGTTGAAGTGCTGGAACACCATTCCAACGTTCCGGCGCATCCGGTTGAGGTCCACGTCCGGGTCGGTCGCCTCGAACTCGCCCACGTTGATGGTGCCGCCGTTAGGCTGCTCAAGCAGATTGACGCAGCGGAGGAGAGTGGATTTACCCGAGCCCGAAGGCCCGATCAGGCAAACAACCTGACCCGGTTCAACAGTCAGTGAGATGCCTTTGAGGACCTCGTTACTGCCGTAGGACTTGCGCAGATCCTTGATGTTTACGCCGGCGGCTTGAACGGTGGCCGTGCTCCCAGTGGAGTTATTCATGACTGTCCTGCCTATCGCTTAGTCCGCGCGGAGCGGCTTTCGAACTTCCGTGCCAGGAGGCTCAACGGGATGGTGATGACCAGGTAGAAGGCACCGGCTACGAGCAGCGGCGTGAGGCCTGCACCGAGGCTGGAGATGCCGTCGCGGCCAAATTTGGTGAGCTCGTACTGGGATGCGGTGAGGCCCAGGACGTAGATCAGCGAGGAGTCCTTGGTGAGCAGGATGATCTCGTTGGTCAGCGGCGGCAGGACAATCTTGAATGCCTGCGGGATGACGATTGAGATCATGGCCCGCCAGTGCGGCATGCCCAGCGAACGGGCTGCTTCCATCTGGCCCTTGGGCACAGCCTGCAGGCCGGCGCGCAAGGTTTCGGCGATGTAGGCCGAGGCCACCATGCCCAGCGAAACCATGACCACGATGTTGACGTCCCACTGGACACCGAACGCCAGCGGTACGCCGTAGCCGAAAGCGATGAAGACGAGAAGCGCGGGAACGCCCCGGAAGAACTCGATGTATCCGGTGGCGAGCCAGCGGTACAGCGGGAACGAGGAGAGCTTCATCAGGGCGAGCAGAAGGCCACCTGACAAACCCACAACGAAGGCCAGCGCCGTGTAGATGAGGGTGTTCTTGAGGCCCACTAGGAAGATGTCCGGGAACATCGGCCCAATTTTTGAGAAGTTGAAGACGCTGGTGCCAATCGTCTTCCAGTCCACAGCAAGGATCACTGCGGCCACGGCCACGACGAATATTCCGGCCTGGACGTACAAACTGACTTTGGCTCGTTGACGTGCAGTCATTGCCATGGGTTTCTCACATTCATGTTGCGCAGGTGGGGCCCCGAAACAACGGATCGTTTCGGGGCCCGCCTACGTGATCTTGGGAGCCGGGGCTCGGACTACTTGGTGGCTTCGCCGAACCAGGTGGTCTCGAACTTCTTCAGGGAGCCGTCATCGGTGATGCGCTTCAGCGTGGCGTTCACGGCATCCGCCATGGCGGTGTTGCCCTTCTTGATGGAGATGCCCAGCTTCTCGCCCGTGGCGTAGTCTTCCACGCGCTTGAGGTTGGAATCGTCCTTGATGGCGTAGCCAAGTACGGACTGGTTGCCCACTGCGGCATCGATGGTGCCGGCCTTGAGGGCCTGGACCAGGAGGCCGGAGTCTTCGAACTGCTGGGCGTCGATTCCCTTGTCCTTGGCGTACTGGGCGCCAGTGGTGGCCTGCTGGACGCCCACCTTCTTGCCCTTGGCGCCGTCGATGTTGGAGATACCGGAGGACGAGGTGGCCACGAGGGTCAGGTCGTCGTCCAAGTACGGGGTGGAGAAGTCCATGACGCTCTTGCGGACGTCCGTGATGGAGATCGAGGAAATGGAGACATCGCAACCGGTCAGCGCGGTGCCGGTCTCGATTGCTTCGAAGGAGCTGTCCACTACGTTGAGTTCTGCTTTGACGTCCTTGGCGATCTCGGCGGCGATGTCCATATCGAAGCCGACGATCTTGCCGTCCTTCTGGAATTCGAAGGGCTCGTAGGGAACGTCCGAGCACACCGTGAGCTTGCCGGCATTGACGAGCTTGAGACCCGACTCCGAGGACGCGGCAGGGGTGGAGGAACCACCACAGGCGGTCAGGGCCAGGGCGCCGGCTGCGAGCACGGCGGCAATCTTGGTGCCGGACAGAACCGAACGGGAGATCTGCATGTTGTTTACCTTTTGTTGCGGTGGATGCTGAACTGAGTCGGTTTTAGTGTAGCGCCGAACGTGAGATGTGCATCACAGGAAACGAAGTTTCACTATTGGATAACAACATTACCTACATATCAACCCCGCTTGCAGGGGTCCTGTCTGGAATCCCAGATTTAGCGCGTGATCCCCAGCGCTTCCAGCATCGGCCGGAATTTAGCCCACGTCTCAGCCAATTCGGCCTCAGGCACGGACCCTTCCACAATCCCGCAGCCCGCGTACAAGCGCACAGTGTTGGCATCCTCAATCACAGCGCCACGGAGTGCGATGCCCCACTCGCCATTGCCGGCAGCGTCCAGCCAACCCACCGGCCCGGCGTAAGGGCCGCGGTCCAAATGCTCCAGTTTGCGGATCAGGGCACCGGCTACCAAAGTGGGCGTTCCGCAGACCGCCGCGGTGGGGTGCAGGGCGTTGATCAGGGCAAGGCAGGTAGGAACGTGACCCTCGATGTCCGCCAGCTCCGCCTTCACGTCCGAGGCAAGATGCCAGACGTTGGGCAGCTCCAGAATGAAGGGCTCGCTATGGGAATTCATCGCCTCGGAGAAAGGAGCGAGCTGCCGGGTCAGTGAATCTATGGCGATCTCGTGCTCGTGGCGCTGTTTTTCCGAGCCAGCCAGGACCCGTTCCGCATACTCCATGGGGGACCCATCCATGCCGTCCGCGTCGCGGCGATCCAAGGTTCCAGCCAGCACGCGGGCCTGCGCAGTGCGGCCCTCCACCTGAATCAGCATCTCCGGCGTAGCACCCACCAGTCCGTCGACGCCGTACGTCCAGCATTCGCGGTACCTCGCGGCGAGTTGACGAAGAACCTCAGCGGCGTTGACGCCCTCAGGAAGGTTCGCCACGACGTCGCGGGCCAGCACCAGCTTCTCCAGCTTTCCGGCGCGGATCTCCTCCACGCCGTTGGAGACGGCCTGCATCCAAGCGGCCTCACTCAGGGAGCCGCGGCTTAAGGAACCGCGGCTGGGGTGACCAGCTGAACCGTTCGCGGCAATAGCGTCCGGCGAGAGTCCGACGTCGGGCCCTCCGGTGGCAGGACGGTCGCCGTTGGGCTCCGGCTCAGTAAGCCAGCGGTCCACGGAGGCGAGGACGCCTGCCTCGGTGAGGGGGCCGTCGTCGAACGTTAACTGCGTGGCCCAGGCGCGGCCGTCCCGCATGCCGATCACCAGCTCCGGAAGGATCAAGCGGGAAACGTGCGGGGAGGTTTTGGAGAAGGCAAAGGAGCCGAAAGCCACCGGACCAGTGCCCGGGACCTCCACCAGATCCGTGATTTCCGCCTCAATAATGAGGTGTCGCCACCAGATGTCGGCCTCAAGGAACCGCTCGGGACCGGTGGCCTTGAAGCGGGTCAGTTCGCCGTAGCCAACCAGGCCGGCTTCGCGGCGGGACCAGCACAGGACGTCGTCCCGCACCAGAAACGACGGCAGCCCCCCGGAGGATGTTTCAACATTCAGGGGGACTGTCAAGGTGCGGAGCGTGCTCGTCATGATGGAACAACAGTACTCCCGAGTTCAGCCAGAATCTGAGCCGACTTCTACAGCGCAGCAAAGTCGGTTGAATGTCTGAGACAATTACAGGGTGAACCGAGCATCCTTGGAAAAGCGTCCGGACGAAGTTGCGACGATGTTTGATGATGTCGCCCCAAAATACGACGTCGTCAATGATGTCCTGTCCATGGGCCAGACGCGGCGTTGGCGCCGGATCGTGGTTGATGCCATGGACGTCAAGGTGGGTCAGAAGGTCCTGGACCTCGCCGCCGGAACGGGAACATCCAGCGAACCCTACGCCGACGCAGGCGTGGACGTCGTGGCATGCGACTTCTCCCTGGGCATGCTCAAGGTAGGCAAACGCCGCCGCCCGGACATCGACTTCATTGCAGGCGACGCCACCAACCTGCCGTTCGCTGACAACAGCTTCGACGCTTCCACCATTTCCTTCGGCCTCCGCAACGTGGTTGAACCCCGCAAAGCCCTCGAGGAGATGCTGCGCGTCACCAAGCCTGGCGGCCGCCTGGTCATTGCCGAGTTCTCCCACCCCGTGGTTCCCCTGTGGCGCAACCTCTACACCGAGTACCTGATGCGCGCGCTCCCGGCCATCGCCACCAAGGTCTCCTCCAACCCGGACGCCTACGTGTACCTCGCCGAGTCCATCCGCGCCTGGCCGGACCAGGATCATTTAGCCCAGTGGCTCAAGGACGCCGGCTGGACGGACGTCACCTACCGCAACCTCAGCGGTGGCATTGTTGCCGTGCACCGTGCACAGAAGCCCGCCGAGCACCGCGAAAGTGTTCCCGTGGCCAAGCTCCGCCGCCAGATCAAGCCGCGCCACCAAGCCGGCTAACCAGCACAGCCCGTTGATTAGGACGTCGTGAAAGTACTGATTGTTGGCGCGGGCCCGGCCGGGTCCACCGCTGCGTATTACCTCGCCCAGCAGGGCATCGATGTCACGGTGCTGGAAAAGACTTCCTTTCCCCGTGAAAAAGTGTGCGGCGACGGCCTGACTCCTCGAGCCGTTCGCGAAATCCAGAAGCTAGGACTGCCGCACGCTGTCTCGGAGGGTTGGAGGCGCAACAAGGGCCTCCGCCTGATCGCCGGTGGCCGCACCATCGAACTGCCATGGCCCGAGGTGGCCGACTTTCCCACCTACGGCCTGATCCGGACCCGACTCGGTTTTGACGAGGACCTGGCCCGCCACGCCGAGTCGGCGGGCGCCGTCGTGCTTGAACGCCACAGCGTCACCTCCGCATTGACTGCAGAAGATGGCCGCGTCATCGGCGTCCAGGCTTCCATCCTGGACGAGTCCGGACGCAAGACGGGCGAAACGCGCGACTTCCACGCCGACGTCGTACTCGCCGCGGACGGCAACTCAACGCGAACTGCTGTGTCGCTGGGCATGCACAAACGCGACGACCGGCCGCTGGGCGTCGCAGTCCGTACGTACTTCACCTCGCCCAGGCATGATGATGACTGGATGGAAGGCTGGCTGGAACTCCCCGGCAAGTCCGGAAAGCCGCTGCCCGGATACGGCTGGGTGTTCGGGGTTGGCGACGGAACATCCAACGTTGGCCTGGGAATCCTGAACTCCTCCAAGGAATTTGGCAAGCTCGACTACAAGCAGGTCCTCCGCGAATGGACCGCCGGGATGCCCTCAGAGTGGGGCTTCACGCCCGAAAATCAGGTGGGGGAGATCCGTGGCGCAGCGCTGCCCATGGGCTTCAACCGCACGCCGCACTACTCGCCCGGGCTGCTCCTCCTGGGCGATGCCGGTGGCATGGTGTCCCCGTTCAACGGCGAGGGCATTTCCTACGCGATGGAATCTGCCCGGTTCGCAGCTGAGTTCTTGATTGACGCTTCGTCGCGCTCGGCTTCTGCCGGATGGTCCACGCACGACGCCGATGCTCACCTCGCGCGGTACGCGGACTATGTGCGGGACCAGTGGGGTTCACACTTCACCCTGGGCCGCATGTTTGCCTCTTTGATTGGGAAGCCTGCCGTGATGAAGCTGGCATTGCGCACGGGCATGCCCATCCCTGTGCTCATGCGCTTTGTGGTTCGAATGCTGGCCAACCTCACGGATCCGTCCGCGAAGGGCTTCGAAGACCGCGTTATCCGCGTCCTCGAGATGCTGGTTCCGGCTACCTCCAACACTTCCTCTGCCCGCGCCCTTACGCCGGCAGATACCAACACCGCGGTCTCCGCAACAACTAGTTAGGGTTAACCCGTGACGAACTCTGCCGAACACAGCTGGACGCATGCCGGGCACGGCTTGCCGCAGGCTGTTGAGCCTGCTCCCAACACCACCGCGATCGCAACGGGACTCCAGCTGCCCGCTGGATTCGCTGCCATTGCCGGCGATGCCGAGCTGGGCCCGGCCATCACCACCAACCTTGCCCGGGTGGAGAAGAAGCTCCGCGAAGCCATCTCCAACTCGGATCCTTTGGCTGACGCGACGTCGCGCCACTTGGTGGAAGCCGGCGGCAAGCGCATTCGTCCGCTCCTGACTCTTCTGTGTGCCCACCTCGGTGATGCTTCACGTCCCGAGGTAGTCCAAGCTGCTGTTGTGGTGGAACTGACGCACCTTGCCACCCTGTACCACGACGACGTGATGGACTCCGCTCCCTTCCGCCGCGGCGCTCCCACTGCCCACGAAGTATGGGGCAACTCAGTGGCCATTCTTACCGGCGACCTCATCTTTGCCCGCGCCTCCATCCTGGTGTCCGAGCTCGGTTCCCGGGCGCTGGGCATCCAAGCGCGGACCTTTGAGCGCTTGTGCCTCGGCCAGCTCCACGAGACCGTGGGACCGCGGGAAGACGAAGATCCCGTAGATCACTATTTGTCCGTCATCGCTGACAAGACCGGCTCACTGGTGGCAGCGTCCGGCCAGTTGGGCGCGATCTTCGCCGGCGCCGACGAGTCCTACGAGGACCTGCTGGTGGAATATGGCGAGAAGGTTGGCGTGGCCTTCCAGCTTGCCGACGACGTCATTGATGTCACCGGTGTGAAGGTCAAGTCCGGCAAGTCACCGGGAACCGACCTCCGCGAGGGCGTTCCCACCTTGCCCGTCCTGTTGCTTCGCCGGGATGCTGCTGCGGGGGATGCCTCCGCAGCTGCCCTCCTTGAATTGATCGACGGCGATTTGTCCTCCGATGCAGCTCTGGCTGAAGCCGTGGCCGGACTGCGCGAGCACCCTGTCACCAACGAGTCCTGGAAGATCGCCCGCCAGTGGTCCGCCGAAGCCGTTGCGGCTCTGGACCCGCTGCCGGAGGGCGTCGTGAAGGCGTCGTTGACCAACTTCGCCCATGCTGTAGTGGACCGCAGCAGCTAGGTTTTTCTCTTAGGCAGGCGTCCGACTCTCATGGGTTGGGCGCCTGTTTTTTGCTGCCCACGTTCTCGTCTGAGTAAGCGCTGGGGCCGCGTACCTACGCCACCCACTTTGAGGGGCCGGGTGCGGTGACACGCCAGCGGTTGCGGCGTGTTGGGCAGTTTGGGGAATCAAAGTGGGTGGTGGGCGCACGCGCCACCATCAAATCGCGGGAAAAACGGAATGGCCCCGGCTCGCTGCAGCGTTACGAGTCATACGCTGCACCGAACCGGGACCACAATCTCCGTTCGCATCAGACCCACCGGAGGCATTTAGTGGATCCGTGAAAAGCTTATGACAATTCTGTCACATATGCAACTCTGCGGGTCAACGGTTTTTGTGATGCTGCAGCAAGATTTACAGCTGCGCGCCGATCCTCCGCCACCAACTTTGAATTTTGGAAGCGACGGACACGCTGTTTTGGCGGTGTGTTGCAGCCTTCAAGGTGGGCAAAGCTGGTGGTGGAGGTGCACGGAGTTGTCCACATAGGAGAACTCCCCAGCCAGCGCAGCGTCCTATAAAAGCCAGCATGGCTGTATGGACATCATCAATTTCCTCCAAAGCCGGCGCGGAGCAGCGACCACTCGGACCCTGCTGACTGCCGGCTTTACTCGCCGCATGCTTGCAAATGCCGTGATGGACGGTCGAGCGACACGCCTTCACCGTGGCGTCTACACCTCTAAAGAGGCAGACCTCGACGTCGTTGCCGCCTTTCGAGCCGATGGCTTACTTACCTGCGTTACAGCAGCTCGCTTCTATCGGCTTTGGACCCTTGGGGATCCCGGCTCTCTCCATATGAGCTGCAGTACTGGACTAGCGAGACGGGGTGTAGTCCATCACGGAGCCTGCTTACACACGGCACACCCGTATCTACCAGTTGCAGGGGTAGCGGATGTCCTGATCCACGCCCTCAGATGCCTACCGGAATTGGAAGCGCTTGTCATGGTGCAGAGCGCAGTCAGCCAAGCACTCCTGTCCACAAGTTTCCTAAGATCGAAGCTGCCCGGCAACCGGAACGGCAGGGTCCGCGGAACGTTGGATTTGGTTCTGCCTCGTGCCGATTCACTCTTGGAGGTGCTGGCCCACACGCATTTCACACGGGCAGGTCTACGAGTCCGTATGCACGTGGACGTGCCCGGTGTGGGAGAGGTGGACTGTGTGGTCAATGAATGCCTGATTGTAGAACTCGACGGCGGCACTCACCTGGAGGGGAAACAGGTCAAGAAGGACCAATACAGGAATAACGCGGGCATGCGCGGAGGCTTCTTGTCTCTCCACTATTACTACGTGGACGTCGTACACCATCCGGAGAGAATGGTCGCCGAAGTCCTGGCAGTCCTGCTCAATAGGGAAGTCGGCCGCTTTGCGCCGGCGAGGTACGCACCCGGGTGGGTCCCGCCGTCGTGAGCTCCGTCTGTGCCTGTACCGCCATCACCAACTTTGGCCGCAAACTTCCGCCGACACGCCCCGTGTACGGCGTGTCAGGGCAGTTTCAAAATCAAAGTGGGTGGTGGCCGCACGGCCCGCAAAGGAAACAGCCCCTTCCCAACCCAAAATGGGTGGGAAGGGGCTGCTCCAAAAGTGAAACTTAGTCTTCGTCGTCGTTGAATGCCCACTCGAACATGTCGAAGGCGAACTCGGAGAATGTACCTTCTTCGCTCTTCCACTGGCCGCGGGCGTTGTTGCGACGCCAGACGATGGGGTCCGGGATGCTGAGATCGGCGGTGCGGAAGCCCCAGGTGAACTGTTCGTCCTCGTCCTCAAGGAACATGAGGAAGCCTTCGTCGTCTACTTCGAGTTCCTCAGGGTCCCAGAAGTAGTGGTAGGCCTCCATGAGGTCCTCGCAGCCACCGATTGCAAGGTAGAACTCGCGCAGAACCAGCGGGATGGTGAAGGAGTGATCGGAGAGGGCGTCGTCCAGTTCGTCGGGCGTGAGGCCGTCTTCTTCCTGCCATTCATCCTCGAGATACTTTGGGACCAGCGCGCGGAACTTCTCGAGGAACATGTCAGTCATGCTCTTATCCTAGCTAATCCCGGGGACCTGAAATTGCGCCCCCACCGGTGGCTGCTCGATGCCATCCGCGCACAGCCAACGGCACATACCAACTGCGCCGCCACGCGGTTACCCGGAAAGCGAAAACAACGCCGGCAATGACACAAGCGGTTACCCCGTTGAACAGGCCAAGGTTCCACAACAACGTGGTCAAGCCGGCACCCGCGAAGGCCGGCAGAGCATAGATATCGCGGTTGTTGAACAAGGTAGGGATTTCGTTCGCGGTGATGTCGCGGAGCAGGCCTCCGCCCACGGCTGTGGTGACCCCCAGCAGGATCGCAGCCACCGGATTCATGCCCGCGCCGATTGCCTTCAGCGTGCCCGTGATGCAGAACAAGGCCAGCCCGCCGGCGTCGAACAGGGTCAGCAGAGAGGTGAAGCGCTGCACTGAGGAGAACAAGTAGTAAACCAGCAGCGCAGCCAACAACGGCGGGGCCAGGTACGCGGGGTTGGTAAAAGCGATAGGGGGACCGGCGTTGATCACGATGTCACGGATTACGCCACCGCCCAGTGCCGCGATGGACGCGAGAAGTATGGAACCCACGAAGTCGAACTGCTTCCGGGCCGCCAACAACGAGCCTGACACAGCAAAAAAGAACACGCCGATGAGGTCAAGCCAAAGAAGAACAATGTCAAAGGAAATCAAGTGGACGGGTTCTTTCTTAACGCGCTTAACAACAGGTGCTGGCTCAACGTTACGCTAGCTCCCATGAACAGCCCCGTTTTGATCGCTTGCGCCCACGGAACCCGCAACGCCGAAGGCCAAGCTGCCATCCGCCGCGTCATGGCCGAAATCGAAGCACTCCGCCCCGGGTTGCGCGTGGTTGAGGCCTACGTGGACGTCCAGGAACCCGAGCTGGGCGGTGTGGTGGAGGCCCTGCCTGAGGGGACTCCCGCCGTCGTCGTACCGCTTTTGCTCTCTACCGGCTTCCACATCAAAGTGGACGTTCCAAAAGCCATCAAGCCCCGGCCCGAAGTAGTGGCCGCCAGGCCGTTGGGCCCGGACCCGCGGTTGGCTGAACTGTTAGCCACCCACCTGCGCGCGGCTGGGTTGCAGGAGAACGACGGCGTTCTGCTGGCTGCCGCGGGATCGTCCCTGCCGGACGGTTCGGTGGATTCAGAAGAGCAGGCGCGACTCCTCGCCGAGCTGCTGCCGAACAAGGTGCGCGTCGCCTATGGCGCCAGTGCCCAGCCAACAGTGCCCGACGGCGTCGCCTCCTTGCGTGCCGAACTCGCCGAAGACGGTGGGACAGGCCGGGTCTTCATTGCCTCGTACCTCTTGGCTACTGGCTATTTCCATGACCAACTGGCGAAGGCTGGTGCGGACATTGTGGCTGAACCGCTTTTGCCGTCTCCTGTGTTGGCGGAGATCGCGCTGGAACGGTACGACGCAGTGTTGGCTAGCCGCTGACGACGGGTTTGCGGCGAGGGCTGTTGAGTTCCTCGGGGCGCAACGCCTCCAGTCTTTGTGCGATCACCGAACAAGCGTCCGGCCCTCCCCGCTCTATGTAGGCCGACTCCTTGGGATGCAGCAGAACAATGCCAACCAGCGCAACATCCCCGTTCGGCGTACCGACCATCCGAGGTACGTGCGGATGTTTCACACCCAGAATGAGGTCAACCAGTCCAGCTGCGTTGCGCCAGCGCCGCGGTGCTCTTGTGTGCTTGACGTTCTGCAGCGTCAAACCGCCGCCGCCGGGGCGCTTCAAGGTTCTGTAAAGACCTGGACGGTGGGCGACTACTTGGGCAGCTAAGTACAGAAGTTCGAACTGCCAAAGCCTGTCCAGCTCATGGATGCCCTTCCCGACCAAAGCCGTGCTTGCAAGATAGACCTCGAGTCCTTCTCCAAGGGGGTAACCCTGTTCCAGGCAGGGGTCGGAGAGGCCGTCGGAAGCCACGATTGATACAGCCCCGACGTTGTCGATCTTTTGGAAGGCCTGCCGGACCCCAGGCCACTGCGGTCCACCATGAAAGCCCAAGTTGATGACGTTTGTGTAGAGGAGAGGGTTGACGGTTCCAGCCATCGACCACGCTGCATCCAAGGCCTGCGCGGTCTGCTCGAGGATGCGGTTGTGGGACTGTTCCTGCTGGATGTCCTGTTGCTTTTGTGAAGGGGTCTTGACCCCTTTGAGTTCTTCCCTGAACCAGCCGGGAACGTGGTCCTCGTTTCTGGGGAAATACGTAAGTTCGTCTGAGTAGTCCGCTTCTGCGGGTTCCGGAGACTCCCATGCAGGCTTCTGGTTGTAGTTGTAGCTGGCTTCCCAGCCGCTGCCAGCAGAGGTGATCGTCAGAGTCATGGACAGCCAGGTGCCCTTTCCCTCCGAGTACATGCCTTGGCGCAGACGTTTCGCGGCCCAAAACATGTCATGTGAAATGCTCTGTCGGCCGACTATTTGGCGGTCTTGATAAACGAGGGCGACGAACCTGCTCATGCTTCCTGTCTCCATGTAGTCGACAGTGAATTTGTCCCAGGTGAGCTCTCGCGGCCGTGCCGTCCAAAGTCCTTCCGCAATGGTTCTCTCTAGTTCTCGAGTCGATTCGAAAGTGTCCTTGGAGGTGGTTCCTTGCGTCATTCTTGGAAGTCCTAGTCGGAGCCCGGGGTCCAGGTGGAACCCCGCATTTCTTCTTTAAACCAGTCGGGGATGTGTTCCTCGTCCCGGGGGAATAGGTACAGCTCCTGGGCGTAGGTGTCATTGACCGGATCGCCGAGTTCCCAGACCGGTTTGTCGGTGTAGTTGTAACTGGCTTCCCAGCCATTTCCGGCTGGCGTGACGGTCAGGGTCATGGAAAGCCAAGAGCCCTTGCCAGGCTTGTACATTGCTTCTCGAAGATCGTCGACTGTGAATGCGACTTCTTTGACGATGCTCCTACGATCGATCACGGCTCCCTGATGGAAGATCTTGGTGATGGAGCTGCCCAGCCCACCTATTTGATTATGGACATACACCAGTGAATCCCAAGACACATCCGTTGGACGGATGGACCACACCGCCTCGGCGATGATTTGCTCGTACTCACGCGCCTGCTCAAATGGGTCTTTGGCCGATTCTTGAGTCGTCATTGCGTTCCTCTTTCTACGATGTTTTTGAAGGTCACATCTACGAAACCTTGGCCGTCGGCCCACGCTTGGACGATGAACTTCTCGGGTGTTTTCATGGAAGGTCGTCGCAGGACGTCAATCTGCAAATTAATCCTAGGCGGCGGTACTTCGAGCAACTTGTCGCGGAGCTGCATCTCTATCCTGTAGAAGTTCTTCCGGTTAACGGAGCTTCGGTTCAGTTCCTTCAGCATGCCAACGGTGTTGATGCGTTCGCCGATTCCGTCGAAGAGCCGCGCGATGAGGTGGCCGCCGTCGTAGTCGGGTGGAACGACGTCGGGATCCCAGTCGCCTATCTCGGCCATTGATTCCCTGCCGACCTGTCCTTGGATGTATGGGGACCTTTGGCCGTCCCCGAGTTCGAGCCCCTCCACCTTGACGTGTTCCGTATGTCCGTCTCCATTGGTCTTGAACGTCACGTCACCTTTGACGCCCTCCACCTTGTACGTCATGTCCGGCAGCGGGTTGTTCAGGTCAGGGTTCAGTTTGTCATTGACCTTGGTGATGACAGCTTCTTTGATGGTCCCATTCGCATCCGTAATGAACGTACCGCGGCCGGGCACCCGGTATTCGGTATTGGGTGCGAATCCCTCGGTGACTTTGGTCCAGGGTGTCCTGGGTCCGGGAACCATGGAATCGGGGACACGAACCACTTGTTGCACTGCAGGGTTCGAGGCATCGTGGAGCGGGGAAGGTTTGAGTTGGGCGATGACTTCGTGATGCTCCGCGGCTCTGCCGAGGGTGCCCATCGCCGGGGGACGGTAGGCGGCCTGGTCCAGGCGGTCGATGCCGTGAAGGACCTCCTCTGCCAGACCGCTCAAAGGACCACGGCCCACCCCGGAGATGCCGTCCGCTACACGGACTGCGCCAGCACCGCCGTCGAGGTGGTTGAGGAGGTTCGCGGATCCCTGCAACGGTGGTTTGATCAGGCTCTCCCAGGTGACAACCTTGACCGTAGTCATCACGTCAGTGATTTTTGCTACCGTCACTGAACGCAGTTCTCCTACTTTGGCAAGGCCTGGCAGTGTGCCGGGCAGACTTCCTAGGTCACCCGCACTGGCGAGACGCAGACCCAGTCGTTCAGCGAGGGATCCGGCTTTCAGGACGCCAGCCGTACCGAAGGAGACAACGAAGGCGCCAACATCCGCTGAGTTGCGGGTCAGGGCATATTCCCATTCGCCCTTTGACCATGCGTCCGCCTGGAATAAGTCCGGAAGAACCTTTCCCAACTGCTCAGCCGCAGCGTCCTGCTCCTCTTGCTTCCCTGTGATTGCCCGGTCCAGCCAGATGCCAGGGGATATAACCATGCCCACGTTCCAGAGCATGCTGCCCACACCACTCCAGGCGTCACCGAAATTTTGGGTGGTGAGGCCCAATTCCTTAATCTCGGGTTTCCACGCCAGCGACAACGGAGTCAATGAGTAGGCGCCGCCCACCAACTCCCACCCCGAGTCCAACAGGCCCTGCCCAGCACCCATCAAGCCCCGAAGTCTGGCCCGATCCACGGGTGCGCCCCAGGGGAGATCACCTTGTGCGCCCAATGCATCCAAAGTCCCGGCATCAACAGCATGAACGTTGGATCCATCCGGCTTCGCCTGCGAATCGTTGATGTTCACATAATGTGTTCCGCCGTACTGGGCAGCGATCTTATTGGCACAGTCCTGCTCGGCTTCCATGAACCGAGCCTTGATGTTGTTAAGTTCAGCGAGCAGCCGGTTCTGCTCACTAACGAGCTCAGGAGCGGTGGCCCACTCGTCGCCCTTGAGCTCAATGCGTGAACTGAGGTTTCCGGAATCGCTCCTCAGGGCGTCGCTTCTCGTTTTGATGTCGCGGCAAGCAGAAGCGAAAACCGACAGGGCAGAAGCGACCATCGAAACGCTGCTGTTGAGATCATCCGCCATGGTGGTAACTGGGGAAAAGGCCGCCAGAAGCTGTGGCTTCTCGGGTGTATCGAATGTCCCGGCCAAGGCGTTCCAGCCCGAGGCAGTGACCTGAACTGATGCCTCATATTTAGCTCCGGCAGTTGATAAGGCAGCAGCTTGTGCGTCCAAAGCTTCCGGGTTGGGTATCACGGGCAACGCTGTGAGGTCGAGGCCCGGGACCCCACCCCCTGGCGCTACACAAATCTCGTTGAAGGTAGTCATGTAGTCCCTTTAGCCAAGCTCCGCCGGGCGGTGACCTGCCCGCAGTGGCATGGCGCCGCCGTCGGACGCGCTGTTACCGGCCGCGCTGTTGCCGGCCGCGATGGCCGAGGCCTGGGCCTGCTGCGCCATGACGCCGTCTGCCTGAACGTACGCCATGAGGGCGTCGTTGGTTCCTTGGACGATTGCTGCGGACCTGCCGGCAATGAACTTGACCTTGAGTGCCAGTGAGTGCTCTACGAATTCATTGAGCGCCTGAGCTACAAGACCGGTGCCGAGCACGGCCCCAACATCGGAAATGGCGGTTCCCACTGCCTTAGCCGCTTCGTTCTGCGCGTCGATATTAGAAGCCGCCGTGGTCAGCACAGCGTGGGTGCCCTGCGGCGTCAATATTCCAGTTGAGCGTCATCGTTCCCCCAAATAGCGTCCTCGGACTCGGCCGATACCTCAACGACGCTACAACGACTGGACGAATCCGTCTTGTCACACGTTCAATCCCACAGAGGAGCGTCACGAAAGGGGCCACGAAGCCACAATATGAACCTGCATAAGAAGCCCGCTGCAACAAGGCCGATGAAGCCTTCGTGACGAAATGTTTCCCTAGGTGACTTCGCGTTTCCGGACCTTTGCTGGCGAAAACTGGCCAGACCTACAGTCGATGTATGACAGATACAGCTGTAGCCGGTGCGTCGGCTGACACCGCCAAGCGTCCGGCACGCACCCGCCCTGCCGCCAAGCCCCACGGCCAGTGGAAGGTTGACGGCACCGCGCCCCTCAATGCCAACGAAACCTGGAAGCAGGAAGACAGCGGACTGAACGTCCGTGAGCGGATTGAGTCTGTCTACTCCAAAGAAGGCTTCGACTCGATCGACGGTACTGACCTTCACGGCCGTTTCCGTTGGTGGGGCCTCTATACCCAGCGCAAGCCCGGGATCGACGGCGGCAAGACCGCAACGCTTGAACCGCACGAGCTCGAAGACAAGTACTTCATGCTGCGCGTGCGCATCGACGGCGGTGCACTCACCACCGAGCAGCTTCGCGTCATCGGCCAGATCTCCGTGGACTTCGCCCGCGGCTCGGCCGACCTCACGGACCGCCAGAACATCCAGTTGCACTGGATCCGCGTTGAGGATGTGCCCGAGATCTGGCGCCGCCTTGAAGGCATCGGTCTGTCCACCACAGAGGCCTGCGGCGACGTTCCGCGCGTCATTCTTGGCTCCCCGGTTGCGGGCATCGCCAAGGACGAGATCATCGATCCCACGCCGCTGATCCACGAGCTCGCCGAGCGTTTCATCGGTGACCCCGAGCTGGCCAACCTGCCGCGCAAGTACAAGACCGCAATCACGGGCCACCCGTCCCAGGACGTGGTGCACGAGATCAACGACTTCGCCCTGGTGGGCGTCGTCCACCCTGAGCTCGGTGCCGGCTACGACCTCTGGGTCGGCGGCGGACTGTCCACCAACCCCCGCCTGGCCGAACGCCTTGGGGTGTTCGTCTCCGCTGATGTCGCCGCTGAAGTATGGCTGGGCGTCACCAGCATCTTCCGCGACTACGGCTACCGCCGCATGCGCACCAAGGCCCGCCTGAAGTTCCTCATGAACGACTGGGGACCGGCCAAGTTCCGCCAGATCCTGGAGGACGAGTACCTCGGCTTCAAGCTTCCCGACGGCCCTGCCGCTCCCAAGCCCACGGCTCCCGGCGACCACATCGGCGTACACGAACAGAAGGACGGCAAGTTCTTCATCGGCGTGACCCCCACTGTTGGGCGCACGTCCGGCGAGGCACTTGTTACGCTGGCGGACACTTTGGAGAAGCACGGCAGCTACCGCCTGCGCACTACTCCTCACCAGAAGCTCGTCATCCTGGATGTGGCCAAGGAGCAGGTTGAGCCGCTTATCGCCGAACTGGACACCTTGGGCCTCTCGGCTCGTCCGTCCGTGTTCCGCCGCGGCACCATCGCCTGCACGGGCATCGAGTTCTGCAAGCTGGCCATCGTGGAAACCAAGGTCACGGCAGCTACGGCCATCGCTGAGCTGGAGCGCCGCTTGGTGGACCTCGTGGAAACCAAGCAGCTGCCGTCGGCACTGTCCCTCCACATCAACGGCTGCCCGAACTCCTGCGCTCGTATCCAGACGGCGGATATCGGCCTGAAGGGCATGATGCTTCCAACGCCCGACGGCGACCCCACCCCGGGTTTCCAGGTCCACCTCGGTGGCGGGCTGGCCAACAACGAGCGCGAAGAAGCCGGTTTGGGACGTACCGTCCGCGGCCTCAAGGTCACGGTGGAAGACCTGCCCGATTATGTGGAACGCGTGGTCCGTAAGTTCGTCGCCGTAGGCGCCGAGGGCCAAACCTTCGCAGAGTGGGCACACTCGGCAGATGAAGGAGATCTCCAATGACAGATCCCGTCACCATTACCAACCTCGCCAGCGCGGCAGCCCGCCCGCTGCGTTCCCATGAAGAGCTCAAGGCCTTGGCCGAATCTGGCGCCGCTGAGCTCGGCTGGAACGCCCCCGCCCGTGACATCATCGCCTGGGTGGCCCGCAACTTCGAGCTGCCCACGGTGACGGTGGCCTGCTCCATGGCCGACGCCGTCCTGCCGGCTTTGGTGGCGGACCAGCTTCCCGGCGTCGACGTCTTGTTCCTGGAAACCGGCTACCACTTCAAGGAAACATACGAGACGCGCGACGAAGTCGCAGCGAATCTCCGCGTCAACGTGGTGGACGTCCTTCCGGAAAACACCGTGGAACAGCAGGACCGCCTCCTGGGCAAGGACCTGTTCGCCCGCGACCCCGCACAGTGCTGCGCGCTGCGTAAGGTGCAGCCGTTGCGCCGTTCGCTGGCCGGCTACGAGGTGTGGTTCACCGGTGTCCGACGCGATGAGGGCCCCACCCGCACCAACACGCCGGTGGTCACCTGGGATGAGGGCTTTGGCCTGGTCAAGGTGAACCCGATGGTGGACTGGACCTTCGATCAGCTGATCGAGTACTCCGAGGACAACATCCTTCCCGTCAACCCCCTCCTGAGCCAGGGCTACCCGTCCATCGGCTGCCAGCCCTGCACCCGCAAAGTGGCCCCGGGCGAAGACCCCCGCGCCGGCCGCTGGGCAGGATCCGACAAGACAGAATGCGGACTACACACATGAGCACGTACACAACAGAGGAGTCCACGGTGGAAGTTGCAGCGGCAGTCGACGCCCCCTCAGCCGAGCGTCTCTCCAGCCTGGACACCCTCGAGTCCGAAGCAATCCACATCATCCGCGAGGTTGTGGCCGAGTTCGAGAAGCCTGCGCTGCTGTTCTCCGGCGGCAAGGATTCCGTGGTCATGCTGCACTTGGCCACCAAGGCGTTCTGGCCGGGCAAGGTTCCCTTCCCGGTCCTGCACGTGGACACGGGCCACAACTTCCCTGAGGTCATCGACTTCCGCGACCGCACCGTTGAGCGCCTGGGCCTGAAGCTGGTTGTGGGCTCGGTGCAGGAGTTCATTGACAGCGGCGAACTGGCTGAGCGCGCTGACGGCACCCGCAATCCACTGCAGACAGTTCCGTTGCTTGATGCGATCCAGAAGAACAAGTTCGACGCCGTATTCGGCGGTGGCCGCCGTGACGAGGACAAGGCCCGCGCCAAGGAGCGCATCCTGAGCCTCCGCGACGAATTCGGCCAGTGGGATCCGCGCAACCAGCGCCCCGAACTGTGGAACCTGTACAACGGCCGCCACACGGTGGGCCAGCACGTCCGCGCGTTCCCCATCAGCAACTGGACCGAGCTGGACATCTGGCGCTATATCGAGCGCGAAAACATCGAGCTCCCCGGCCTGTACTACGCCCACGAGCGCGAAGTCTTCGCTCGCGACGGCATGTGGCGCGCTGTGGGCGAGGTTTCCCAGCCGCTGCCTACCGAGGAAGTCATCACCAAACTGGTGCGCTACCGCACGGTGGGCGACATGTCCTGCACAGGTGCCGTCGAGTCCGATGCCCGCACCGTGGCCGACGTCGTTGTTGAAGTCGCTGCCTCCACCCTGACCGAACGTGGCGCCACCCGAGCAGATGACCGCATCTCCGAGGCAGCCATGGAAGACCGCAAGAAGGACGGCTACTTCTAAATGAGCACCGAAACACTGGCTGCCGGGCTGGAAACAGCCCTGCCCACAACACTGTTCCGTTTCGCCACGGCCGGCTCGGTGGACGATGGCAAGTCCACCCTGGTGGGCCGCCTCCTTCACGATTCCAAGGCGATTCTTGCTGACACGCTCGACGCCGTTGCCCGCACCTCTGCGGACCGCGGTTTCGGTGGGGAAAAGGGCGGGATCGACCTCGCCCTGCTGACTGACGGACTGCGTGCCGAGCGTGAACAGGGCATCACCATCGACGTCGCCTACCGCTACTTCGCAACGGACCGCCGCAGCTTCATCTTGGCGGACTGCCCCGGCCACGTTCAGTACACCAAGAACACGGTGACGGGCGCTTCCACAGCGGATGCCGTCGTCGTACTCATTGACGCCCGCAAGGGTGTCCTGGAGCAGACCCGCCGTCACTTGTCTGTTCTGCAGCTGCTGCGTGTTGCCCACGTGATTGTGGCTGTGAACAAGATTGACCTGGTGGACTTCAGCGAGCAGGTGTTCCGCGACATAGAGACCGACGTTCAGAAAGTAGCCCGCGAGCTTGGCCTCGGGTCTGATGGCGTTGCTGATCTCCTGGTGGTTCCCGTTTCGGCGCTTGACGGCGACAACGTGGTGGACCGCTCCGAGCGCACCCCTTGGTACACCGGTCCCGCACTGTTGGAGGTCCTCGAGACCCTCCCGGCTGCTGACGAGCTTGAGGCCGAGCTGGAGAGCTTCCGCTTCCCGGTCCAGCTGGTGATTCGTCCGCAGGGCGCCTTGGCTCCCGACGCTGTGGCTGGCGGGCTCGATGTGGAGGCGTACCGCGATTACCGTGCCTACGCAGGCCAGATCACTGAGGGCTCGGTGAAGGTTGGCGACGAAGTTTCCGTTATCAGCCCGGGTCACGAGCCGCGCACCACCACGGTGATCGGCATCGACTTCGCCGGCCAATCGCTGGACGAGGCCGCGGCTCCGCAGTCGGTGGCTGTCCGTTTGGCCGACGAGATCGACATCGCCCGTGGCGACACCATCGCCGCAGCCGGAACGGTCCGCGAAAGCACGGCTGACCTGTATGCGTCGCTGGCGTGGCTTTCACCGAAGCCGCTCCGCGAAGGCCAGAAGGTCCTGGTGAAGCACGGCACGCGCACGGTCCAGGCACTGGTCCGCAACGTCACCGGCAAGCTGGATCTGGCCACGTTCAACGTGGAGCCGGCATCGAACCTGGAGCTCAACGACATTGGACACGCACAGCTGCGCCTGTCCGCTCCGTTGCCGCTGGAGAACTACCTGCACCACCGCCGCACCGGCGCTTTCCTGGTGATCGACCCCATCGACGGCAACACCCTTGCTGCCGGTCTGGTGAAGGACCACCCGGGCGACCACGAAGACGAACGTTACGTCATTTAGGGTCACACGTAGTCACAAAACCGCAGCTTGTTCGCGACTCCTCACGTTGTACGGCGGGAATTTCGAACAAGCTGCGGTTTTCTTTTTGGGGAAGGACCCATGCCACAGAACACCACGCTCAGCACTCTCCTCAACGCCGGTAAGGACCTGGTCCTGGACGGAGCTTTGGCCACCGAACTGGAAGCTCATGGCTGCGATCTGGAAGACGCATTGTGGTCCGCCAAGGTCCTGCTGGAGCAGCCGCACCTGATCAAGCAGGTTCACCGGGACTACTTCGACGCCGGGGCCTCCGTGGCCATCACAGCCAGCTACCAAGCCACTCCTCAGGGTTTCGCGCGGCGCGGGCTGTCCGTTGAAGAGTCGTTGGAGCTGGTGGCTTTGAGCGTCCGGCTGGCCGACGAAGCCCGCCAGGAAGCCTTGGCGGAAGGTTCTGCGAGCGGCCCTTTGCTGGTGGCTGGATCTGTGGGTCCCTACGGCGCCTACCTTGCCGACGGCTCCGAATACCGGGGTGATTACGCGCTTTCCGCCGCGGAATTCCAGGACTTCCACCGGCCCCGCATAGCCGCGCTGGTGGACGCCGGCGTGGATTTCCTGGCGTGCGAGACCCTGCCGTCGTACGCCGAAGCTGAGGCTCTGCTGACGCTCGTGGCGGAGTTCGACGTCGAATCCTGGTTTACGTTCACGCTGCGGGACAGCGGCCACATCAGTGACGGAACGCCGATCGCGGACGTTGCTGCGTTGCTCAGCGCGGAACCGCGGGTGGCCGCCATCGGCGTTAATTGCGTGCCGCTGGAACTGGTCACTGAAGCGCTCGGCACCCTGCAGGAGTCCTCGACCAAGCCGCTGGTGGCGTACCCGAATTCGGGGGAGACCTACGATGCTGTGACCAAGACGTGGGGTCCTTCAGAGGGCGTTCAAGGTCACGGAACTTTGGCAGGCAACGCAGCTGTTTGGCGTGACCGGGGCGCCCATCTCATAGGTGGCTGCTGCCGCACAACTCCGCGCGACATAGAAGGCCTGGCAGCGAATATGACGCCACGTGAACCTGCGTGAACCTTGATTTCTACGGGATTGAAGCCGAAATATGACAGTCCCTACTGTGAAGGCATGACCTCTCCGGAATGGTCCTTGCTTGCCCTCGACGGGCGATGTCACGGGGCCTGATCTCGCCCCCACCTCGCATCCCACATTCATAAGGACCCACCCCAATGGCTAACACACCCGAGTCACAGAAACCCGATTCCGGTACCACCCGCATCGTCGCCGGTGAAACCGCACCCAAGCCCAAGCGCCGCCGCACCCTGGAAATCGGCCTCGCCGTCGGCCTCGTGCTGCTGATCGGTGCAGGCGCTGCAGTTGCTTCCGCCGTTTCGCAGAACAACCAAGCTGCACCGGCCCCCACCACGACGCCTGCAGCTGAGCTCAAGCTCGGCTACTTCAGCAACGTGACCCACGGCCCTGCGCTGGTAGGCACCAGCAAGGGCCTGATCGCCAAGGAACTCGGCGAGACCAAACTCAGCACCCAGATCTTCAACGCGGGCCCCGCTGCGATCGAAGCCTTGAACGCCGGCGCCATTGACGCCACGTACATCGGCCCGAACCCGGCCATCAACTCCTTCGTCAAGAGCAAGGGCGAGTCCATCAGCATCATCGCCGGTGCCGCTTCAGGCGGTGCCCAGCTGGTGGTCAAGCCGGAGATCACCTCCGCAGCCGACCTCAAAGGCAAGATCCTCAGCTCCCCGCAGCTCGGCGGAACCCAGGATGTGGCCCTCCGGGCCTGGTTGGGCGAGCAAGGCTTCAAGACCAACACCGATGGCAGCGGTGACGTCAACATCAACCCGACCGAAAACGCCCAGTCGCTGAAGCTCTTCCAAGACGGAAAGCTCGACGGCGCGTGGTTGCCTGAGCCGTGGGCCTCCCGCCTGGTGCTCGAAGCCGGAGCGAAGGTCCTGGTTGACGAGAAGGATCTGTGGGAGAACGGCGACTTCACCACCACCATCCTGATCGTGAACAAGAAGTTCGCTGCCGAACACCCGGAAACCGTGAAGGCACTCCTGAAGGGCCACGTTGAATCCGTGAACTGGCTCAACTCGGCTTCTGCTGAGGAGAAGGCGACCACCATCAACGCGGTCCTCAAGGACACCGCTGGTAAGCCGCTTCCCGCGAACGTGATTGAACGTGCTCTGCAGAACATCAAGTTCACCACCGATCCGCTGGCCGGAACGTACAACAAGCTCCTGGAAGACGGCGTCAAAGCCGGAACCACTCAGAAGGCCGACATCAACGGCATCTTCGATCTCCGCACCTTGAACGAGGTTGAAGGCAAGAAGACCTCGGCCGCAGGACTCGGCCAGGACTAAGCAGTATCAGGCTGGTCCGCTCCCCTCATGTTGATCGGGGAGCGGACCGGCCTTTAGCCATATCAGCTCTACCAATCAACACGAAGGACGGGACCATGCCAGTCGTACTCGAGAACCTGGGTAAGCGCTTCGGCGACGGCGCCCCGGTGCTGGACGACGTCAACGCCACCATCGCGCAGGGAGAGTTCGTAGCCCTCCTCGGTGCGTCCGGCTGCGGCAAGTCCACCCTGCTGAACATCATGGCGGGACTGGAAAAGCCGACGTCGGGCGCTCTTGAGGTACCCAGCGACGGTGCCGCCTTCATGTTTCAGGACGCATCTTTGTTCCCGTGGCTGACCGCACGCGGCAACATCGAGCTCGCACTTCAACTGGCGGATAAGACCAGCACCAAGGCGAGCCGGCGTGAACGCGCCAGCGAGTTGTTGGAACTGGTGCACTTGGGCGGCGCAGGGGATAAGCGTCCCCACGAACTGTCCGGCGGCATGAGGCAGCGTGTTGCGCTGGCCCGTTCCTTGGCGCAGGATCGCCAGTTGTTGCTGATGGACGAGCCCTTTGCTGCACTGGACGCCATCACGCGCGACCTCCTGCACGACGAACTTGAGCGGATCTGGAAGGAAACGGGCCGGACCATCGTGTTCGTCACCCACAATGTGCGCGAAGCCGTTCGACTCGGCCAGCGCGTGCTCCTTTTGTCCTCGCGCCCGGGCCGTGTGGTGGCCGAATGGGACGTCACCGAGGAGCACCGGACCGATGCCGGCCGCGCTGGGGAGCTCACCGGAGTTATTACCCGCCGTCTTCGCGAGGAGATCCGCCGCCATGCCAAGTAACCCCATCACCACCGAAGAGCGGACCCTTCCCGTGACTGAATCCAAAGAGCACATAACCTCCCCGTCGCTGAAGGGCAATGCCTCCGAACTCCGTGACCTCGAGGCCGGGCTGGACAATCTTCAGTCGGACAGCGGACGGAAAGCCGGCATCGAATGGAAGCGCGTACTGCTGCCCGTTGCCGCGCTGGTGGTCCTGATCCTCGCCTGGCAGTTCTACGTTTCGCTCGAGTTCAAGCGCCGTGACCTCGTTCCCGGGCCGTTGGACGTTCTCACCCAGTTCGTGACCATGTGGGGCGAAGGCAAAGTCCAGGAAGCAGTGTGGACATCGCTGCAGCGTGGTGTGATCGGCTTCCTGATCTCAGTGGTCATCGCTACTCCCGTGGGTCTGATCCTGGCCCAGGTGGCTCCCTTGCGCCGTGCGTTCGGTCCGCTCATTTCCGGGTTGCAGGTGCTCCCGTCGGTGGCATGGGTCCCTGCCGCGATCATCTGGTTCGGCCTGACTGACGCCACCGTCTACTTTGTGGTGTTCATGGGCGCCATCCCGTCCATCATCAACGGACTCATCTCCGGTGTGGACCAGATCCCGCCGCAGTACCGCAGCGTGGGCACAGTCCTTGGCGCCAACAGGCTCCAGATGGCACTGCAGATTGTCCTGCCCGCCGCACTCCCGGGCTACATCGGCGGGTTGAAGCAGGGATGGGCCTTCTCCTGGCGTTCACTCATGGCCGCGGAAATCATCGCAGTGGGCGGCACCATTGGTTTCGGGTTGGGCTCATTGCTGGATCAGGGCCGCTTGCTCTCCGACATGACAATCGTGATGTCCGCGATCCTGCTGATCCTGTTCGTGGGCATCCTGATCGAGCTCTTGGTGTTCGGGCCGATCGAGAAGCGTTTGCTGCAGCGTCGGGGTTTGCTGGCGGGCAGCAGCCGCTAACCCCCCGGAGTTTTTGTACACGTCATGCCCTTAAGAGCGCTTCTTAGGGGCATTATGTGTACACAAACTCCGGCTGGCCTTGTTCGCGGGTTCGCACCCTTTCGCGCTGTGCGCACCCGTTCGGTGTCGGCGTCGCGCCCGTTCGCGCCATTCGCTGCAGTGGTTACGGGTGCATTTGGCGGGAAGTGGTGCGGCAGCAACCCTCTAACCCTTTCTGCCCCCGCAGCCTAGAATCGTCGGATGGGCCTTCTAACGTTCAGCATCAACGTCACTCTTGATGGTTGCGTCGACCACCAGGAGGGCATCGCCGACGACGAGACTCACGCCCTCTTCACCCACCTCTTGGAGCAGAGCGGGGCAATGCTCTGGGGCCGTACCACCTACGAAATGATGGAGAGCTACTGGCCCTTGGTGGCAAGCGGCGAAGTGGACGCACCGACCGCGTTGCGGGAGTGGGCGCTGACGCTGGAAACAATGCCCAAGTACGTAGTATCTTCCACGCGCACCGACTTCCCTTGGATCAATAGCCACCACCTTGTTGGCGATCTGCGCACGGCGGTGCAGGATCTCAAGGACCGGACCCCCGACGGTGTGCTGGTAGGCAGCGGAAAATTAGCCACGGAACTGGACCGACTGGATCTGATCGACGAGTACAAATTCCTCGTCCACCCCATGATCGCTGGCCACGGTCCCACCCTGTACCAGGGCGGGCTGCCCGCCACCCGGCGCCTCGAGCTGGTCTCGGCTAAGCCGCTCAGCAACGGCGTGGTATCCATGCACTATCGACGCATTGACTGAGGGCTGAGCACGCACTCTGCCTCATGCACCCATTGCCGCCGTAGGCACCCTTTCGGCTCCGGCGTCGCTCCCTTTCGCCCCGTTCGCACCAGTGGTTATGGGCGCGATTGGCGGAAAAGGGCGCGGTGCGCTGGGGAAGCTGAGCGAACGCACGACGGCGACCTGCCGCCGTCGTGCGTTCGCTCTGAACCCGAGTGCTAGAGGGTGGCCAGGAGATCCCGCATTTCCTGAATCTCCGCTTCCTGGGAAGTGACGATGTCCTTGCTGAGCTGGACGGCTTCGGGGTTACTGCCCTGGCTGATCTCAGTCTTTGCCATGGTGACCGCGCCTTCGTGATGCGCGATCATCTGGGTCAGGAAGAGCTTGGCCGCTTCGGTGCCCTTGGCTTCGCTGAGTTTCTTGAGGTCGGCGTCGGTCAGCATGCCGTCCATGCTGTGCCCACTGTGTCCGGAGGATGCCATAACCGGCATGTTCCAGTTCTTGAGCCAGGCGGTCATCTTCTCTATTTCCGGTGCCTGAGCCTCTTTGATCTTGACGGCAAGGTCACGTACCTCAGCGGGGATGTCAGCCTTGGCGAGCATGGCGTCGGACATCTCCACGGCTTGGGCATGATGGGGAATCATCATCTGGGCGAACATGACGTCAGCAGCGTTGTGCTCGGCAGAGGTGCCGTTGGCCGGTGCGCTGGTGGTGGCGTTTCCGTGGTCCATTCCCGGCATGGAGCCAGGGCCTGCGGGAGAGGCGCAGCCGGCCACGGCAAGGAGCCCCGCAAAAGCGGCGGCGCTGAGGGTGAGTTGGGTTTTGTTCATGAGAATTGTGGTCTTTCGATCAGGGGACGGCCCAGGGCGCGAGCCATCCTGGCGATAAGCATGACGGTGGCCTCGTGAGCCCCGAGGGGCGGGAGGCGAGGCACTGCATAGGCGGCAAACTCGGGGCCGCCAAGGCAAAATGCTTACGTTCTACTGATCGAAAGTTGACTCAGGGAAGGCCTTGGAGGGGCGTAGCTCCATGTGCTCGGCGACTCCAGGGGAGCCGACGGGCCAGCAACCGCAGCTACAACTCCGCTGCCCGGAAGCGGAGCAATCAGGGAACCTGTCTTCAACGACGGGATGCAGTGTTCAGCGGTTGATTGTGCACATGAGCAGCTACCTGAGGAGCAGGACTCTGCGTCGATGCTGGGGGCCAGCGGGTGGTGGAGCTTGCTGGATGCCTGGGATCCGGCTGTTGAATGCCCGTGATGAACACTGTGCAGCGTGAACGCCTGAGTTGCCGGAGCCGAATGGGTCGCATGTGAACCCATCACGACGTGCATGCCGAAAATTCCAACAATGACGCCCAGCACCAGCAAGAACAGGGAAGCCCGACGAAGGGGCGGTGGAAATGCTGATTTGCTCACGGTGGGCCTCCTTCCGCCGGGTATCCGCTGGGGTGCATCTACTTAAACCATACCCCTGGAGGGTATGGATGCAAACGAGGAATCAGCGTATGTGGAATTCCCGCACCCCTCGCAGGGTTGTTCTCAACATGCACAACAAACGGATCGGCTTCCTGTCCTTCGGCCACTGGGCCCGCGTACCGGGATCGCTGGTTCCCACGGCCGGCGAGGCCCTGAAACAGGGAATTGAACTCGCTGTTGCGGCGGAGGAACTGGGCATAGACGGCGCATTTTTCCGGGTCCATCACTTCGCCCGGCAGCAGGCCTCTCCTTTCCCGCTCCTGAGCGCGATCGCGGCCAGGACCAGCCGGATCGAAATGGGTACAGGCGTGATCGACATGCGCTACGAGAACCCCCTTTACATGGCCGAGGAAGCCGCTGCAACGGACCTCATCAGTGATGGCAGGCTGCAGCTCGGTGTGAGCCGTGGTTCACCCGAGCCGGCACGGAACGGTGCCGCAAACTTCGGCTACGTCCCCGCCGACGGCGAGGACGGCGGCGACATGGCACGCCGTCACACCGCACTGTTCCGGAAAGCAATCGCCGGGCATGGCGTGGCCGAGGCAGATCCGCACTACGCTGGTGGGGCCACAGGCCTGCTGCCCATCCAGCCCCAGTCACCCGGCCTCCCGCAAAGAATCTGGTGGGGAGCCGGCACCCGGAAAACAGCCGTGTGGGCAGCAGAACAAGGCATAAACCTGATGAGTTCCACTCTCCTCACCGAGGACACAGGCGTGCCCTTTGATGAGCTGCAGGCCGAACAAATCCGCATGTTCCGCGAAGCCTGGGCTGCAGCCGGGCACGACTTCGAGCCGCGGATCTCCGTCAGCCGCAGCGTGATCCCGATTGTGGACGAGGTAGATAACCACTACTTCGGCCTCCGTGCCCAGGCAGACAGCCAAGACCAGGTGGGCGTCCTCGACGGCGCGTTGTCCCGTTTTGGTAAGAGCTACATCGGGGAGCCGGATCAGTTAGCAGGGGAGTTGGCCAAGGATGCAGCCGTCCAAGCGGCTGACACGCTCCTGCTCACAGTGCCCAACCAGCTCGGCGTGGACTACAACGCCAAGCTGTTGGGCAACGTCGCAAAGCACGTCGCCCCCGCCATCGGATGGAGCGCCAAGCACTGACCTAGCCCCAGCCTTCAGGAGAGAGGCCTAGGAAGCCACCGCCACCAGCCCGGCAACCGAAGACGATACAGGCTCCACGAATACCCGATACCCCCGTTCGTGATCGAAACCGTGGATTTCCCGGGTGTCCAAAGCAGCCATGAATTCCAGGGTTTGCCGGGTGATCACCTGACCCGGAACGAGGATGGGGAAGCCTGGTGGATAAGGGGTGACAAATCCTGCCGAGACCACTTCCTGACCCGCGGCTACAGCGGAAGCTACCTCAGCGGCAGATAGGTACACCGTGGAATCGGGCTTGTAGCTTTCAAAATACGCCGTTCGGATATCCCCGTCCTCGCAGGCATCGTCGGTACGGAAGCGCGCGGCGAAGGTGCTGAAGTCCGGGAGCGGGGGAGTCGGGCGGGGTGCATCGGTTGAGGCAGGGAGTGCCCGGCGCCGTGCCGAGGGGTGCGGGTTCTCGAAACCCTCGGCGAGCTTCACCAGGACCTCTATCAGGTACGCCACGGAGCTGCGGGAGGTGCCGATGTTGGTCATGAACAGCACCGTGTTCCGTGACGTCTTGTTCACCTGAATGCCGTGATCGTCCATGAGGTAGCTGTGGCGGAAAGTGTCGCCGTCGATCCCTGTCTTGCTGATGTCCAGCGTCAGGCGGCTGGGGTCGATCACGAATTCGTCCCGGCGCCAGGCATCTTCCAGCTCAGCCAGCCCGTCCCGCAGCGGCATGCTGGATCCGGTCTCCCTGTAGAGCGAACCAATGAGGTCACGGGAGGTGAGCACCCGGAAGTACTTCTTCAGGAGGGGATGGCGGGCGACGGCTTGGGCCACGGACACGGCGAGGTCGGATTGCCGCTGAACCAGGCCGAATCCTTCCAGCTCCACCTGTCGCCGGCCGATATCCAGGGATGCCAGGATCTGGTAGTTGGGCGAGGTGGACGTGTGGGTCATGTAGGCCTCGCGGAAGGCTTCCTGATTGGATCCGGCGAAGTCCTGGTCATACACGTGGATCATGGAACCCTGGCGTAGGGACGTCAGCGTCTTGTGGGTGGACTGGGTGGAGTAGACCCGGATTCGAGCCTTCGACGGGTCCGGAATCAGGCGGGTGTTGAGCCACGCTTCGTCGTCCACAGGTTCACCGGTAACAGGGTGGTGCAGGGCAGCGGCTTGTTCGGCGTACCGGGCAGCGTAGGCCGGGGTGCCGAAGGAAGCTTCCAACGCGGCGGCAGCCGCCATGCCGGTTCGACGCCGGTACACCGGATGGGAGCGGGCGAAGGCAAACCAGGCCTCGTCCCACAGGAAAACCAGGTCCGGTTTGATGGCCAGACATTCCTCCATGACCCTTTCGACGTCGTACACTACACCGTCAAAGGTGCAGTTGGTGAGGGTCACCATTTTCACTTCGTGAAGCCGGCCTGCCCGCCGGTATTCCAAAAGCCTGCGCTTCAGGCTGGCCAGCGGCACGGCACCGTAAAAGGCGTATTTGTCCAAGGGGTAGGCGTCCAGGTATGAAACACGGGCGCCGGCGAGTACGAAAGCGTAGTGGTGCGACTTGTGGCAGTTGCGGTCAACCAGGACAACATCGCCTGGGGCAAGCAATGACTGATGCACGATCTTGTTGGCCGTGGACGTGCCGTTGGTGACAAAGTAGGTTCGTTGTGCCCCGAAGGCCCGGGCTGCGAGTTCCTGAGCCCGCTTGATGGATCCATGGGGATCGAGCAAAGAGTCCAGTCCGCCGGAGGTGGCGGAGGTTTCGGCCAGCAGCAGGTTTGTCCCGTAAAAATCCGCCATGTCCCGGATCCAGGGAGAGCTTCCAACGGACGCGCCCCTGGAAATCGGCAGGGCATGGAAGACGCTGGCCGGGCGACGACTGTAGTCCTGCAACGCAGTGAAGAACGGCGTTTCGTAGCGTTCGGCCACCCCGGACAAGAGAGACAAGTGCAGGTCTAAATGATCCTGCCTCCTGAAGATCCGCCGGAACTTCCTGGTGAGGGACCCCGCGAGGGATTCAATGGAAACCCCTGCCACAAGATAGACATCCAGCTCGGGACGAAGGCCGGAGATAGCTTCGGCCAATCCAAGGATCCGCTTGAGGGGCCGCGCGTCGTGCAGCTCAGTGGAGGTATGCCGGGCAAGGAACCTCCGGAGGTCGCTCCCCAAAAGATGTGAGCTGCTGATGGCGAAGCCCGGGCGAAGGACCACGGATTGGATGGCGGGATTCAGCATGACGGCAACCAAGGCGTCCTCGTAACTGGGAACCACGTTGACGGTATAGGTGAAAGCATCGGAGGGACGCCGCTGGGCGGCCATGGTGTTCTTGAGGGCTTCGGCCTCATCCGGTTCAACGGTGTCCACCACCAGGACCTCGAAGCGGGGACGCTCGGCTGGCTCGGCTTGTTCAACAGCTTCATCGTCCACTGTCTCTGCGCGCGGCACGGCGGCCGTTTCCCCGGAAGAGGCGAGCGGAAGGTTTGCCAAACCGCCCAGAAGCTGGAACGCGGCCTGGGGTTCGCCGTCGTCGATCAGCTGGCGCAACTGCGCCACGGCCGTGACTCCGGGTTCAGCCCAATACGGTTCCACTGCCTCCAATAGGGCAAAAGTCCGATCAATCTGAGGGCGTAGACCGGATTCCTGCTGCCGGGTGGAGGCAAGCTGCCTGAGGGCGTATCCCAGGAACTCCCACGCATCGGCACGGGACCGCCAGGCCCGGCTTGGAGTGCCGATTTTGAGGGACGGGGCAGGGTTACTCATGGGTTTCACTTTCAAACTAGGGGTGTGTCTTGGCTGCGCGGATGCGGCCGCGGTACGCATACCAACCAGCGATGAGCAGCGGAGCCAGTACCAGCAAGGAGGCCAAAACCCACCGGCCGGTCTCTGAGAAGCCCATGGTCACCAGGACGAAGGCCAGAAATCCGAGCGTGAGGTAGGAGGTGAACGGTGCTCCGAAGAGACGGAACGCGGGACGGACAACCTTGCCGCTGCGTACCCACGATTGGAGCTTGATGTGGCAGAGCATGATGGTTGCCCAGCCGCCGATGATGCCCACCGCAGAGATTTCCAACACAATCTCAAACACCTGCGAGGGGACTACAGCGTTCAACCCAACGCCCACCAAGGTGATGACGGCCGTGAGCAGGATGCCGCCGTAGGGCACGCCGGACGCGCTGATCCGCCCGGTGAACTGCGGAGCCGAGCCGTTCACAGCCATGGAGCGCAGGATGCGTCCGGTGGAGTAGAGCCCTGCGTTGAGGCTGGACAGCGCTGCAGTGAGGACCACGAAGTTCATCACGGACGCGGAGATGGCGCCGGCCTGCGGATCGCCGAGGTGCGAGAAGAACGTGACAAAGGGTGATTCGCCGGCTTTGTAAGACGTGAAGGGAAGCAGGAGCGAGAGCAGCAGGACTGAGCCCACGTAGAAGATTCCAATGCGGATCACCACGGTATTCACGGCTTTGGGCATCACCTTGTGCGGGTTGGCCGTTTCACCGGCCGCGGTGCCCACAAGTTCCACGGCGGCGTAGGCGAACACCACGCCGCTGATGGCCAGCAGCGGAGCCACGGCGCCCATGGGGAACATGCCGCCGTGCTCGGCAATGACGTTGAAACCCGGAACGCCGACGTCCGTCCGGCCGCCGAAAACTATGAAGCAGATGCCCACCACGAGGAAAACCACCAGTGCACCTACTTTGACCAGCGCGAACCAGAACTCCATCTCGCCGAAAATTTTGACGGAAACAAGGTTCAGGGAGAGCACCACTACCAAGGCGATCAACGCGATCAACCACTGCGGGATGTCATTGATGGGGGCCCAGTACTGGCCCCAGAACTTCACGTAAAGGGCAACTGCGGTGACGTCCACAATGGAGGTCATGGCCCAGTTCAGGAAGTAGAGCCAACCGGCGGTGTAGGCCATTTTCTCGCCGTAGAACTCGCGGGCGTAGGAAACAAACGAGCCCGAGGTAGGACGGTACAAGACCAGCTCGCCCAATGCCCGCAGGATCAGGAAGGCAAAGAATCCGCAGACGGCATACACGAGAACCAGGGCGGGCCCGGATCCGTTGAGTCGGCCTCCGGCTCCCATGAAGAGCCCGGTGCCGATTGCACCGCCAATGGCGATCATCTGGATTTGCCGGGGCTTGAGGGTCTTCCGGTAGCCGGCTTCCTCTTGGGCGAAAGCGTTCGACGGCGGAGCGGCAGCCAGGTCTGTTGGGGAAGGAAGGGTTGTTGTGGACGCAGGGGTGGGTATCACTTCGGGGGTCTCCTTTGACTCCGGTGCCACCTGGGGTGGCTCAATACTCCAAAACGTGGGGCCGGCTGCGGGCAGCTGCGCCTGAAATTGGCCGCGCTGCAGGCAGTCTTTGTGGTGTTTGGGACAGTCACCAACTCTAGGTGCCCGCCGCTCCCAACAAATTGGCTGGCGAACCAAATTCAGGGCCCGGCTCTTGTGCCGAGGGGACAACACTGGTGTTCTGAAGGGCCGGTAATGTTTCTCGCTGTGCGTGCCTGCGCACAGGTACCGGCGGAGCCCCTCAATGGCGAGGGAGGCTCGGCCGCTGTGAACTGATGAGGAGAGGAAGCGATAGCTTCGTTGAAAGCTTTGGAAATTGACGACGACGGCGTCGTCACCTTATTGAGCGATGTCCTTGAAGACCTTGGCGTGGACAACGCGCGGTTGCTGCTGGCTCCGGCAGAGGACAACAGAAACGTTCGCGAAACCGTCATTGTTGACGCTGAAGACGACGATGCAGTCCGACCCGGGGCTTTGGTCATGCTGATCGGGGTCCGGGGACGCGCCTCGCTTCCGGCCCTGCGCCGGATCATTGCCCACCGCCCCGCGGCAGTAGCAGTGAAGGGCAACGAGCGGGAGTTGGAAGCCGCAGCAGAGTTGCTGCAACCCACGGGAATCGGGCTGGTGGCGGTGGCCCCTGGCCTGCGGTGGGACAAATTTGAAGGCATCGTTTTGGACCGTGTCCACGAAAACCGTTTCCGGGAAAACGATGGTCGTTTCAGCGATGTGCCCGGAAACGGTCCCACAGCAGTGCATCGGGACCTGTTCGCGATCGCCCAAACCACCGCAACCCTGACCAACGGCCATGTGGTCATTGAAGATCCGGGCAACAAGGTACTTGCCTATTCGCCGGCGTCCAATGACGTTGATGAGCTCAGACGACTGTCCATCCTCGCGCGGCGGGGACCTGAAAAATACCAAAAGCTCCTGAAAGAATCAGGGGTCTACAAGCACTTGCAGGCCACTGAAGCACCCGTCCACGTGGAAGCAAATCCGGATGCCGGACTCCGGGAACGCGTGGCAATCGGCATTCATGCCGGCAGCCGTGTAATGGGGTACATCTGGCTGCAGGAAGGCGCTGAACCCTTGGCCGCGAACACGGACCGCATCATGGTGGGAGCGGCCCGCCACGCAGCGATCGAGCTGGTCCGGCACCGCAACGAGCAGTCTCAGTCAATGCGCGAGGACCGGGTCTCCAGCCTGTTAAGCGGCACAGCCCAGGTACATTCCCAGGCTCAGTCCGCAGGAATTGATCCATCAAAACCGGCGGCCCTGATCCTGATCTCCGCCGGTGGACTGAGCCAGAGCGCCGCGGGTCTTCAATTGCGCCGGGGCGAGCTTTCCAAGGTGGCGTCGATCCATGCTGCCGCGTACCGGCCAGGCGCGGTGGTGGGCGCACTCGGGATGGAAACGGCCATCATCCTGCCCGACCTGGACCCGTTGAAGTCCCTGCCCGCCGTCAACCGGCTGGTCAACACCATAGTTCGTGACGCCACCACCCACCTTCACTTTCAAGTGCAGGCGGCCGTGGGACCCATCGTTCCGCGCCTGGATGCCCTGCATGCCACCCTTGATCACGTCCGCAGCGTCCTCAAAGTCATGGAGGCCACGCCAACAGTGCGCGTGGCCTCGTACAGCGACGTGGAAACAACAGTCTTGACCAAGGAACTGCTGGAGCTGCTGGAATCAAGGACCACCCTGCGGCATGAGGGAATCGCGCGGCTGTGCACCCGCTACCCGGAATTCGCACTGACGCTCCTGACCTATTTGGAGTTCTTTGGCGACGTGAACCGCTGCGCCGAAGAACTGGCCGTCCACCGCAACACCGTTCACTACAGGCTCCGACGCGCCTGCGAAGTGGCGGGCCTGAACCTCCACTCCGCCGACGAGCGGCTGCTTGCCCACCTGCAGATCAGGCTTTGGACCTACGCAGGGACCAAGGGCTAGGAGCATGGATATCCAGAATCTCCTCGACGACATCGTCGGGGCAGTGCAGCCGCATGTGGGCCAAGGCAGCGTGGCCGACTACATTCCTCAGCTCGGAGCCGTGGACCCCCAACAATTCGGCATCTCCGTAGCAACCCGGGAAGGCGAAGTCTTCTCAGCCGGGGACGCTCACGTGGAGTTCTCCATTCAAAGCATCTCCAAAGTCTTCGCCCTCGCCCTGGTGCTGGCTTCCGACGGCGACCGCATCTGGAAGCGTGTGTTCCGGGAACCGTCGGGAAACCCCTTCAACTCGCTGGTCCAGCTGGAGAGCGAGGACGGAATTCCCCGTAACCCGTTCATCAACGCTGGCGCAATAGTTGTGACAGACAGGCTCCTCAGCCTCACGGGCAACGCAGCCCACGCCGTCCGGGACCTGATGCGCCAAGAGACCGGCAACGCCGGCGTCGACACGGACCAACGCGTAGCGTCTTCCGAGTTGGGCGAAGGGCACCGCAACGCGTCCTTGGCCCACTTCCTGGCAAGCTGTGGCAACTTGGAGAACCCCGTGGACGCGGTCCTGGACTCCTATGCGAAGCAATGCGCCTTGGCCATGACCTGTGAAGACCTGGCGCTCGCAACCCGGTTCCTCGCGTCCAACGGGCTGGGAGCCGCAGGAAATCTGTTGCTGTCTCCAGCACAGACCAAGAGGATCAACGCCGTGATGCTCACTTGTGGAACCTATGACGCCGCGGGCGAATTTGCCTACAGGGTAGGACTTCCCGGCAAGAGCGGCGTGGGCGGCGGGATCGTGGCGGTGGTTCCCAACAAGTGCTCCATCAGCGTGTGGAGCCCTGGATTGGGAAGGTCCGGAAACTCGGTGGCCGGCGTGGCCGCGCTGGACGAATTCACCACGCGTACTGGTTGGTCGGTCTTTTAGGCGCATGATGGAGACATGACCCCCAAAGACGGGAAGGCCCCCAAGAACCGCAAGCCTGCGGCGCCGGCGCCGGGAACCCAACCCACCGCCGTCGCGTTTTTGGAGCGCCTGGAAATCCGGCAGTCCGAGGTGGAGCAGGCAAAGTACCAGCGGTATTTCAAGACCGGCAAGGGTGATTACGCCGAGGGGGACTTCTTCCTTGGCGTCCGGATGGGCGAGGTTTTCACGCTGTCCAAGGAATTCGCGGCCATGACTTTGGAAGATCTGGAGACGCTGCTGGAGAAGGACATCCACGAGGCCCGGGCGGGTGCCGTGAAGATCATGTCCTTGCAGGCTCAGAAGAAGAAGACCACCAACGAGAGGCGCCAAAGCCTCTACGAGCTGTATCTCCGCAGGCACGATCGCATCAACAACTGGGACCTGGTGGACCTTGGCGCGGGGAATGTGGTGGGCGGTTGGCTCATGGATAAACCACGGGAGCCGCTCTACCAGCTGGCTCACTCGGAGAACATGTGGGAACGCCGGACAGCCATAGTGGCGACGTCCGCGTTCATCCGCGAGGGCCAACTGGATGACACCTTTGCCATTGCGGAGATCCTGCTCCACGATGACGAGGACCTCATCCACAAGGCCGTGGGCGGCTGGGTCCGTGACGCCGGCCGCAGCAGCCGCGAACGGCTTCTGGCTTTCCTGGACGATCACGCCGCCACCATGCCGCGGACGGCGCTTCGTTACGCGATTGAGCACCTGGGCAAGGAACAGCGGGCCTATTACCTGACGCTTAAAGACAGGGTTTCGCCCAACTGATCCGCGCAAAATAAGGCCAAACCGCGGCAAGGGCAGCCAGCGTTTGTGACGTTGGATTACCCAGCGTTACCGGGTGTTTCCGTGCCTTTGATGCATGTTACGGGGCCGCCCTACAGTTTTTTCATGGCAATACAGGACATTTACCCCACCGCGCTGCGGCTGCTCGGCCGCCCGGTGCTGGTTGTGGGCGGCGGACCCGTCGCGCAACGCCGCGCCAAAGGGCTGCTCGACGCCGGTGCGAAAGTCACCGTGGTCGCTCCGCTTGCCACCGAATCACTTCGCGGCCAGGCCGCGTCCGGCCTCCTCATCTGGGAGCCGCGCGAGTACCGCACCTCGGACCTCGACGGCGTCTGGTTCGTTCAGACCGCCACCGGCACAGCCGCTGTGGATACCCAAGTGGCAGCCGACGCCGAAGCGCAGCGCATCTGGTGCGTCAACGCCTCGGACCACGAAGCATCAGCTGCCTGGACACCCGCAGTGGCCGTGGTGGACGACGTCAAAATTGCCATCAACGCCGGGGGAGACCCGCGCCGTGCCATGGCCCTTCGCAACGCTGTTGCCACCGCACTGGAAACAGGCGATCTTCCGCTCCGCAGGCACCGCAAGCCGGACGTGGACGGCAACACGCCGGCCGGTTCCGTGGCCCTGGTGGGCGGCGGTCCGGGGGACTCGGGACTCATCACTGTCCGCGGCCGACGCCTGCTGGGCCAGGCCGACGTCGTGGTTGCAGACCGTCTTGGCCCCCGTGAGCTGCTCAAGGAACTTGCCCCGGACGTCCGCGTGATCGAAGTTGGCAAGACGCCCGGCCACCACCCGGTGCCGCAGCTGGAGATCAACCGCATCCTGGTGGACGAAGCCCTGAAGGGCAACCGCGTGGTCCGGCTCAAAGGCGGCGACCCCTACGTCCTGGGTCGCGGAGGCGAGGAAGCAGAATTCTGCCGGCAGAACGGCGTCGAGGTTGAAGTGGTGTCCGGAGTGACGTCGGCAATCTCGGTTCCGGCCGCCGCCGGTATTCCCGTGACGCACCGCGGCCTGGCCAAGGGCTTCAGCGTGGTGACCGGACACGAAGAGCTGTCCGAGGTCCCCGCGCGCCCCGATCACACTGTGGTGTTGCTCATGGGAGTGGCGCAATTGCGCGATTCCGCGGCTGCGCTGGCAGGCTCGGGTCTGCCTTTGGACACGCCAGTAGGTATCGTAGAGAACGGGTATTTGCCGGATCAGCGCGTCACCATCGGCACTCTGGGTACCATCGCGGACCAGGCGGAAGCCGTCGGCGTGGCCAACCCGGCGGTCATCGTGATCGGGGATGTGGTCCGCGTCAGCCCCTTTGCACCGCAGCACTTCAAGACCGCTGATTACAGCACTATTACCCCAAATCGTCCCCGCGTCCGCAGTAACTGAGAAGAAGAAGGAACACAGCCGTGTCAATTAGCACCCCCGTAGGTTCTGCGGACCGTCCGCTTCGCGTCGCCGTCATCGGCTCCGGCCCGGCCGGCGTGTACGCAGCGGACATCCTGACCAAGAGCGAGGCCGTCAAGAGCGGCGAGCTCACCGTCAGCATCGACCTCTTTGACCGCTACCCGGCACCGTATGGCCTCATCCGCTACGGTGTGGCCCCGGACCACCCGCGCATCAAGGGCATCGTCAACGCCCTCCACAAGGTGCTGGACCGCGGCGATATCCGCTTCTTCGGCAACGTGGACTACGGCACGGACATCTCCATCGAGGACCTCCGCAAGCACTACGACGCCATCATCTTCGCCACCGGCGCCATCAAGGATGCGGACCTGAACATCCCGGGCATCGAGCTTGAGGGTTCCTTCGGCGGCGCCGACTTCGTTTCCTGGTTCGACGGCCACCCGGACGTTTCCCGTGAATGGCCGCTGGAAGCCACCGAGATCGCTGTCCTCGGCAACGGCAACGTGGCCCTGGACGTGGCCCGTGTCCTGTCCAAGCACGCCGATGACCTGCTGGTCACCGAGATCCCGGACAACGTGTACGCCGGCCTGAAGGCCTCACCCGTCACGGACGTGCACGTCTTTGGTCGCCGCGGCCCGGCACAGGTGAAGTTCACCCCGCTGGAACTCCGCGAACTCTCGCACTCCAAAGACGTGGACATCATCCTCTACGCCGAGGACTTCGAATTCGACGAAGAGTCCGACCGCCAGGTCCAGACGAACAACCAGATCAAGACCATGGTTGGCACCCTCACCAACTGGATCGCCGAGCAGCCCGAGGACCTTTCCGAGCTCAAGGCTTCACGCCGCCTGCACCTGCACTTCCTGCACAGCCCGGTGGAAATCGTTGACTCCGCGGAGACACCCGGCAAGGTTGCCGGCATCAAGTTCGAGCGCACCGAACTGGACGGCACGGGCAACGCCCGCGGCACCGGCGAGTTCATCGACTACCCGGTCCAGGCCGTGTACCGCGCCATCGGTTACTTCGGTTCGGCCCTGCCCGACGTTGAGTTCGACCACAAGAAGGGCGTCGTCACCAACGACGGCGGCCGCGTCCTGGACGCCGACGGCCAGCACGTTCCCGGACTCTACGCCACCGGCTGGATCAAGCGTGGGCCTGTTGGCCTCATCGGCCACACCAAGGGCGACGCTTTGGAAACCGTCACGTACCTCTTGGAGGACCGTGCGAACCTGCCGCTTGCCGAGGTTCCTGCGGCCGATGCCGTGGTGGATCTCCTGGATGCCCGTGGCGTGAAGTTCACCAGCTGGGAAGGCTGGCTGGCGCTGGACGCCCACGAGCTCGCACTCGGTGCAGCCGCAACCGAGGCCGGCACCTCCCACGGTGTTGAGGTCAAGCGTGAGCGCATCAAGGTTGTTCCCCGCGAGGACATGGTCAACATCTCCCGCGACGGTGTCACCGCACAGGTCTAACAACTACGCGGGGTTACTTAGGCACCTTTCCGGGCACCCGGAAGGTGCCTAAGTGACCCCGCGTTGCTTTAACCTGAGTCATGGACGTCGTGATCATCGAAACTCCGCAGCTGGGCGATCGTAGTTACCTGGTGCACGACCACTCCGTGGCCCTGGTGATCGACCCCCAGCGGGACATTGACCGGGTGGAAGCGGCGGCTCTGGAGGCTGGCGTCCGGATCACCCATGTGGCCGAAACGCATCTGCACAACGACTACGTCACGGGCGGCCTGGTGCTGGCTGAGAAGCAGGGCGCTGAGTATTGGGTGAACGCCTCCGATGAGGTCTCTTTCACCCGCATCCCCGTTTCCGATGGCCAGGTTCTTCGCGTCGGCCGCCTTGTGGTCACCGTGGTGGCCACGCCGGGCCACACGCACACGCACCTCTCGTATGTGGTGCGGGATGACACGCACGACGGCGGCCCTGAAGCAGTGTTTTCCGGCGGCAGCTTGCTCTACGGTTCGGTGGGCCGGACGGACCTGGTCTCTCCCCACGACACCGCTGCGTTGGCCCACGACCAGTACTCCTCGGTCCGGCGCCTGGTGGGCTCGGCGCCTCCGGAAGCTGCGCTCTACCCGACCCACGGCTTTGGATCCTTTTGTTCGATCGGCCCCGCCAGTCACCAGGAATCGTCCACCGTTGGTGAGCAATCCGAGTCCAACCATGCCCTGACGGATCCCGACGAGGACCACTTCGTTGCAGAGTTGTTGGCGAACATCACCGCTTATCCCGCGTACTACGCCCACATGAGTCCGCTCAATGCGGCCGGGGTGGGCCCTGCAGACCTGGCTGTCCCGGACTCGGTGGATGCTGAAGAGTTGACCCGGCGTCTGGAGTCAGGGGAGTGGGTGGTGGACCTCCGGCATCGGGTGGCTTTCGCGGACAGCCATCTCAAGGGCAGCGTGAGCTTCGAGTACGGGAAGGGCGAAAACTTCACCAGCTATCTGGGCTGGGTCATCCCCTGGAATCAACCACTCACGTTACTGGGGCCAATGGGCGAGGTGGAAAAGGCGATCCGCGACCTGGCGAGAATCGGCATCGAAAGTCCGGATGCCGCCGTCGGGCCTCAACCTGGTGAGTTGGCACCGGAGTCTCCGCAGGTTAGCTACCCGCACGGGGACTGGAGCTTCTTGCTCAGGGACAGGAAGCCGGAGGACGTGGTGTTGGATGTTCGCCGCCCGGAGGAGTTCGAGGCATCGCACATCAAGGGCGCCCTCAACATCCCCGTCTACGAGCTTCCCGGCAAGATCACGGACTTACCGGACGCGAGGATGTGGGTTCACTGCGCCACGGGATACCGGGCGAGTGTGGCGGCGAGCCTGCTGGACCGGGCAGGACGCAAAGTGGTGCTGATCAACGCCAGATTCAAGGACGCAACGGGAGCCGGGATCGAAATGGTGCCATAAGCCGTTGCGAACCCGCTTTCCCGTGGTTGGGCAACAACGGATATGCGGGCCCGCCACGGACAAGCGATGAGTTACCGCGGCGCCTGATCCGAGCAGTAGTCCAGGTTCCGGTAGACACTGCGGACGGCGGCATCGGGATCGTGGGCTTCCAAAGCATCAACCAGTTCATCGTGGCCTTCGCGGGGGATGCCGTTGAAACCGCCCTTGCGTTGCTGCCGGAGGAGGTCGTTATGGAACACTCCGCCGAACGAAACGTACAGCTGGTGCAGCAAGGGGTTACCTGACGCCAAGGCAACGCGCTCGTGGAATTCCCAGTCCGCGCTGGCCCACGTTGGGTAGTCCTCGGCCTGCCAGGCATCGTGGCGGAGCGTCAGCAGGCGGCGCATTTCGGCCAAATCCTCTGTGGTGGCGTGCTTGGTGGCCAGACGGGCAGCCTGGGTATCCAAGCCGAGGCGGACCTCCACAATGTGTTCCTGCGTGTGTTCCAGGTACATCCGCTGGGCCGCACCGGACATTTCACTGTTGGCCCGCACGTACGTGCCATCTCCCCGGCGGACCTCCAACATGCCCGAGTGTGCCAGCGCCTTGATGGCCTCGCGCAGGGTTCCCCGCGAAACACCAAGGGTGGACATGAGCTCCGGTTCGGCCGGAATCCGCTCTTGAAGCGGCCACTCGCCGGACTTGATCATGTCCCGCAGCTTGGCGGTGATCTCCTCGGCAAGGGCCGGGCGATGCGAAGGGGTCAGGGTCATGCTGTCCTCGGTCCGGTCTTGGTGGCAGTGCGCTTGCTCGTCAACAGGTGGCAGGTAACCATGAGAGCTACGGCCACGATGGACAGCAGGCTCAACGGCAGCACCCAGCCGCCGGTGGCGCTGTGGAGGAGTCCCATGCCAAAGGGGCCAATTGCCGCAATCAAGTATCCCAGCGATTGGGCGATGGTGGAGAGTGCGGTGGTTTCCGCCGTCGAGCGTCCGCTGCGGCTGATGATCACCAAAACCAGCGGGAAGATGCCCAAACCGAATCCGAAGAGCACAGCCGGTACAACCGCCAACGACGTCGGCAGCCAGACCATGGCGGCGATGGCCAGCAACGTGGAACTGCTGGCGAGATACAGGGCGGGACGCAGCATGCCGGGCCGGGAACCGAAGGCCAGCAGGATCATGCCGGCGGCGACGGAGACCAGCTGCATGACGCCGAACTGCAGGCCGCTTTCGGAGGCGCTGAGGCCCTGGGAGGTCAGGATGTAGGCGAACCAGCTCATGACTGCGTAGGCAAGGAAGGCCTGGAACGTAAAGATGGCTGTGATCAGAATGCCCAGCCGGGTGCGGAGGAGCGGCCACATGGAGACCCGCGGGCGATCCGTCTTGGTGGCGTTCCGGTGGGTGTGCAGAACTATCGGCAGGAAGCCGAGGAGGGCTGCGACACCCAGCAGGCCCCAGGCGGCCAGACCCATGGAGGGTGAGCCGAGTTCCTGCGCCAAGGGAACGCTGACGACTGCTGCGAAGGTGGCGCCGCCGGACATGGTGAACGTGTAAAGGCCGGTCATCATGGAGGTGCGCTCGGAGTAGTGCTCGCGGATGAAGGACGGCATGGCCACATTGCAGACTGCCAGGCCGGACATGGCCAGGACTGTGCCTCCAAGGAGGGCGCCCGTCACCGGCACGCCACGCACCAGCAAACCGCCGGCCAGCAGTGCCAAAGCGATGGCGATCGCCTTCTCCACCCCTACCCGGCGGGTCAGCCAGGACGTTCCCATGCCAGCAACCGCGAAGCACAGCAGCGGGATGGACGGCAGGATGGACGCTACCAAAGCGCCGTAACCAAGGACCTGCTGCAGCTCGTGGAACAGGGCGGCGGCGCTGGTGATGCCCGCGCGCAGATTCAGGCCGATGAGAACCACGGCAATAATGCCGACGACGGCGACGACGCGCGTCTTGGGGACCGCAGGGTTCGCCCGGACCGCGGGGGCAGTCTGGGCGTTGCTCACAGTAGGGATGTTTCCTGTGCTGGGGGTAAGAGGAGTCGTCGCGGCCATATCTAAAAGGTTAGACGTTTGACGTCTAATGTCTAGAGTTTTGTGGCGAACCTCTCCGCGCTGGTTCGCGAAAGGGAACTTACCGCGGGTTTCGGGAGCCCAGACGTTGCACGGCAAGGGCGAGCCAAAGCTGTACACGGTCCTGAGTCTGCGAGGGGTCATACCCTGTCAGCTCGGTGATCTGGGCCAGGCGGTACCTGACCGTATTGCGGTGCAACGTCAACGCTTCGGCCACGGCGGCCACTGAGCCGTTGTGGTTCAGGTAGCTCTCCAGTGTGGCCACCAGTTCGGCACCGTGGGCGGCATCAAACTTCCGCAGGGGCGTCAGAGATTCGCTGGCCATATCCGCCAACGGAACATCCTCGCTGGCGAGCAACAACGAGGTCAGGCTCAGCCGTTCGGGCTCGTTGACCGGCAAACCGTGTGCCACGGCGTCGCGCGCTTCAAAGTAGCTCCACCGCAGACCGTTCGGCTTCGTGTAGGCGCCCCCAATGCCGATCACGGCGTGGATGCCGGCTTCCTGCAAGTGATCGCTCAGGCTCTTGGCCAAAGCGGTTGCCGAGCTGCCGTCGTCACTGATGACCGTGACCAGGTCCTTCCCGACGACGGCGCTGACGCCGGCTTCCAGCGCCTGGGGCAGCGAAATGCTGATCAGTTGTTTGTGGTGGGCCGTGGATTCCGCAACAAGCACCACGTTTTTACGGGTGCTGTTGATGCCAACGCCGGCCAGGCGGCGGGCTGCCTCAATGGTATCCAGGGTGCCGTGAATGACATCGTCAAGTACCTGCCCTGCCATGGCCCGCTGGGACTGCCGCTGCTTGACCATGTTGTTGAGCTCCACGCTGATGAGGTTCTGCGCGTAACTGACAATTCCGGAGTCCACAAAAGGCTGCCGCAACCACAGCGTGCAGGCGTCCCTGCGGCCGGTGGGAATCGGGTACGAAGCCCAGCCATCCGCCGTCGGGGCCGGTTTCCCAGCCACGCTGTTGTAGAGCTGGGCGCTGAACTGGGTGAGCACCACGTCGGTCCGGAGCATGCTGCCCAGTTGCTTGAGGAGCTCGTTCAAGCCGCCGCCGGTGAGGAGTGAGCGGGCCAGGATCTGGTGTCCGGCGAGGAGGCGCTCCAAATTGGAGTAGTGGTCCGCGGAGTGGGACTCGGCCACGAGTTTGCCGATCGCGATGAAGGGGATCGCATAAGGCACTTCCACCAGCGGCAAGCCCCAGCGGTTGGCTTCGGCGATGAGCGCTTCAGGAACGGACTCGTGGGTGAGGCCGATGCCGAAGCCGATCCCCACTGCGCCGGCGCGCTGGGCCTGGCGGACGAAACGCCGCTGGTCCGCAGCGCTCTTGAGGCGGAGCCCGGTGGTCAGGACCAATTCTCCGCCGCTGAGGAAGCGTTGCGGATCTTCCAGTTCCGTCACGGCAACCCAGCTGATGTCCTGGTTCCACGTTGTTTCGGCAAGGCCGGCTTGGCGGAGTTTCAGGGAGGGGACAGCGACGAGCGAAGCGAGGGACATGGCCATGCTTTTAAGCGTAACCCGGTACTGGTCAAGCGCACTAAGCGGATAGTACTTGTGTGTGCAGCTGGCTATTCCTTGGACCCCCTCCCTGGCATAGGCTCTGATCAGCTAAACCCATGCCCAGACTCCGAAAGAGGGTTGCACACCGTGGTTCAAACCTTGCAGAACTTCATCAACGGCGAATTCGTTACGCCGGCAGGTACGGGTCTTTTGGACATCGTGAACCCCGCCACCGGGGAAATCGTTGCCAAGTCGCCCATTTCGGTGCAGGCCGACGTGGACGCCGCCATGACCGCGGCCAACCAGGCCTTCAAGTCCTGGAAGAAAGCCACCCCGGGCCAGCGCCAGCTCATGCTCCTCAAGCTCGCCGACGCCGTAGAGGCCAATAGCGACGAACTCGTCGAAGCCCAGCACCGCAACACCGGACAGGTCCGTTCCTTGATTGCTTCCGAGGAAGTTGCAGCAGGCGCCGACCAGCTCCGCTTCTTCGCCGGTGCAGCACGCATCATGGAAGGCAAGTCCGCGGGCGAGTACTTCGAAGGCCACACTTCTTACGTGCGCCGCGAACCGATCGGCGTCGTAGCCCAGGTTGCTCCGTGGAACTACCCGTTCCTCATGGCCATCTGGAAGATCGGCCCGGCCCTGGCCGCAGGCAACACGATTGTCCTGAAGCCCTCGGACACCACCCCCGAGTCCACCCTGGTCCTGGCACGCCTCGCCGGCGAGATCTTCCCGGCCGGTGTCCTCAACGTTGTTCTCGGCACCGGTGAGACCGGCGCCATGATGGTTGACCACAAGGTTCCCGGCCTGGTGTCCATCACCGGTTCCGTGCGCGCCGGCATCGCCGTCGCCAGCGGTGCAGCCAAGGGACTCAAGCGTGCCCACCTTGAACTTGGCGGCAAGGCTCCGGCCATCGTCTTCAAGGATGCCGACGTCAAGAAGAGCGCAGCGGCCATCGCCGAGTTCGCCTTCTTCAACGCAGGCCAGGACTGCACGGCCATCACGCGCGTGTTGGTGGAAGACTCAGTCCACGACGACGTTGTGGCAGCAATGGTGGAGCACACCAAGACCCTCCACACCGGTTCGCAGAACGACGAAGACAACTACTTCGGCCCGCTCAACAACGTGAACCACTTCAACGCCGTGACCTCCGTAGTGGAAAACCTGCCGGAGAACTGCAAGATCGAAACCGGTGGCCACCGCGCAGGCGAGAAGGGCTTCTTCTTCGAGCCCACCATCATCTCCGGCGCCAAGCAGACTGATGACATCGTGCAGAAGGAAACCTTCGGGCCGGTTATCACGGTGCAGAAGTTCAGCACCGAAGAAGAAGCGCTCGAACTCGCCAACGACGTCGAATACGCCCTGGCTTCCAGCGTCTGGACCACCGACCACGGCACGGCCATGCGCATGAGCCGCGACCTTGACTTCGGTGCGGTCTGGATCAACACCCACATCCTCCTGACGGCAGAGATGCCCCACGGCGGCTTCAAGCAGTCCGGCTACGGCAAGGACCTCTCCATGTACGGCGTCGAGGACTACACGCGCATCAAGCACGTCATGAGTGCACTCGATGCATAACTCAGACGCATAGCGCCGTCGAGTAACCCGTACGAATTTCCCAGAAAGGCAACCACCTCATGACCACCACCGCGAACGAACTCTCGTACCGCATCGAGCAGAAGCGCAACATCAACGGCGCCTTCCCCGGCCCCAAGTCGCAGGCACTGGCTGAGCGCCGCGCCGCCGTCGTTGCTGCCGGCGTCGCCTCAGGCGTCCCCGTCTACGTTGAAGACGCCGACGGCGGCATCGTCCGCGACGTTGACGGCAACTCCTTCATCGACCTCGGTTCCGGCATCGCCGTGACCAGCGTCGGCGCGTCCGACCCCGCCGTCGTCGCTGCCGTCCAGGAAGCTGCTGCACACTTCACGCACACCTGCTTCATGGTGACCCCGTACGAGGGCTACGTTGCAGTTGCCGAGCAGCTCAACCGCCTCACCCCGGGCGACCACGCCAAGCGCACCGTGCTGTTCAACTCCGGCGCTGAAGCCGTGGAGAACGCCGTCAAGGTTGCACGCCTGGCCACCGGCCGCGATGCGGTCGTAGCTTTCGACCACGCTTACCACGGCCGCACCAACCTGACCATGGCACTGACCGCCAAGGCCATGCCGTACAAGACCAACTTCGGCCCGTTCGCGCCCGAGGTCTACCGCATGCCCATGAGCTACCCGTTCCGTGAAGAGAACCCGGAGATCACGGGCGCCGAGGCTGCCAAGCGCGCCATCACCATGATCGAGAAGCAGATCGGCGGCGACCAGGTTGCCGCGATCATCATTGAACCCATCCAGGGCGAGGGCGGCTTCATCGTTCCGGCCGAAGGCTTCCTTCCGGCACTGTCTGCTTGGGCCAAGGAAAAGGGCATCGTCTTCATCGCTGACGAGGTCCAGTCCGGCTTCTGCCGCACGGGCGAATGGTTCGCCGTCGACCACGAGGGTGTTGTCCCGGACATCATCACCATGGCCAAGGGCATCGCCGGCGGTCTGCCGCTGTCCGCGATCACCGGCCGCGCCGACCTCCTCGACGCTGTTCACCCGGGTGGCCTGGGCGGCACCTACGGTGGCAACCCGGTTGCCTGCGCAGCAGCACTGGCAGCCATCGACACCATGGAACAGCACGACCTCAACGGCCGCGCACGCCACATCGAAGAGCTCGCCTTGGGCAAGCTCCGCGAACTGGCTGAAGAAGTTTCCGTTGTTGGCGACATCCGTGGCCGCGGCGCCATGCTGGCCATCGAGTTGGTCCAGTCCGGCTCCAAGGAACCGAACGCCGAGCTCACCAAGGCCGTTGCTGCCGCTTGCCTCAAGGAAGGCGTCATCATCCTGACCTGTGGCACCTACGGCAACGTCATCCGCTTGCTCCCGCCGCTGGTCATCAGCGACGAACTGCTGATCGACGGCCTCGAGGTCCTCACTGCGGCCATCAAGGCTCACGCGTAAGCTTCATCGCTACAAACAAGGAGGGCCGGGTTCATTCGTGAATCCGGCCCTCCTTGTTTTAGGTGCACTGAGCTCGCGGGGGAGCGTCGAGTTCGCCGGAATGCGTCGAGTTCGCCGTTCCTACCCGGCGTTCTCGCACCGCTCCCGCGTTCCCGGCGCAAGAGGTCGCGGAACGCTCGACGCCGGGACCCGCCTAGGTGCCCAGCGTCAGGTTCTTCTGGTGGCCATGTCCGTCGAGCTGGACCTCGATCACCAAGGGATCGGAACTGACCAGGACTGCGCCGGGATCGGCCTGAACCACGGTGCGCCACGTTGAGCCGGGAAGCGTGACCTTTACCGAAGGCTGGGTCCGTGACGGGTCCGCCACGGAAACGGCCAGCGTGTCCCCGTCCTGGTGCACGGCCAGGGTGCACGGCCCGGACGCTGAGTAGCCGCCGGAAGATGCTGCGGCAAAGAAGTTGGCCAAGACCAGCTTGTCCTTGCCCACCTCCACCATCTGCACATCTGCTGAATTGGCGAGTACCTTCACCTCCGGGTTGGCCGACTGGGAGAACGTATCTGAAGCAGCTGCGGCAGGCAGCATCATGTACGCATAGCCCGAAGCCACGGGATCCACTCCGTGGCGGTGCGTAATAGTCACATAGTCCCGCGTAACAGGATCCGTGGTGCCGCCGGTGTCCGCCCCCGAGTTCACGTCGAACCAACTCCCTGTGCGGCGGACAAGAGCGACTTCGGGAGTTCCGGAAACGCCGGGCGAGTCGAGGAATACGTAGCCCCCGTGCCCTTCAAGGTGCACGGACCGCTTCACGACGACCGGTGCATCACCGGGCTCAAATCGGCGATTCCGGGAATCGGTGCGAACAGCGGGCACCGAACCCACAGCGAAGGATCTGTTCTCCACCGTCGTTTGCACTGCAGCGCCGCCCGTCCCGGTAATTCCCGCGCCGAGGGAGACCACAGCATCGTCCAGGAAGAACCATGACTTCCGGCCGGACAGTGTCTTGTTGTGGTTGAGGTGGTCCATGCCGATCACGCCCCAGCGGCCGTCCACGGTGAGTCCGCCGGCGAACGCCTGGAAAGCGCGGGGGATGCCGGTCCCTGCCCCGCCAGCGCCGCTAGCCCGTGCTTGATCGTTGACCGTGGTCCCGGGAAGGGCATGGGGGTCAACGGTCGGCCAGAAGTCGGCGCTGAACTGGGACGGATCCTGACGGGTGTAAAGGAACGTCATGCCATCGCCCTGGTACCAGCCGAGGTTGTTCTCGCTGTTGCCCCACTCATAGCGGCCGATCCTCTTGGAGGACAGGTTGACCGTGCACCCCCACTGGGGGCGGTGGTGGACCAGCCGGTCCTGGTCGGAGAACATACGGCTGTAGACCGGTGCCGGGACAGCAACGACCGTGGAATCGGAAAGGACGCCCAAGGAGAGCAAGGATTTGGCCAGGCTCTGCGTTGGATGGCCCACCAATTTCTGATCGGCGCAGCGTTCCAGCCAGCCCTTGGCCAACGCCAGGAAACGGGAACGGTACGGCTCCTCGCAGCCCGGCGCCAGCAGCAGGACAGCGGAAATCAGTCCGAAGCCGCTGACATAGTCGGGTTCCCGCTGGCGGGAGACAGCCCGTCCCCGGATAGTGTCCATGATCCGGCCGTCCCAGACGAACGGCGCATAGGTTTCCTCCACGGCGTCGAGGAGAACAGAACGCTTGGGGTCGTTCACTGCCCAGGTGCTTCCACCCAGCATCGCGATGATCTCGGCGATGCCAGCCAGGGCCACCACGCCGTAGGTTCCTGCGTAGGGGAGGTAGGAGTGCTGCACATAGGACCCGTCTGCGTAGAAGCCATCGCCGCTGGTGACGTAGGTGAAGACACTGTTGGTGCCACCGCGGACTGTATCGCTCAGGGCATCGCGGCCCAGTGCGATCTCGCTGGGATTGTTATCCAGGATGCCCCGCATGCAGCAGGCCAGTGACTTGTCCACGCGGTTGGCGCCGGTCTCTGCCAGGGATGTGGCACGCCCGCGCCAATTCGGATTCGGGGCGAACCAGCGGACGGCCGCCAACAGGGATGTCCGCAGGGCCTGGGGAACTTCAGCATGCAGGAGGGTGAGGATGTCCACGGTCTTCCGGGGGACACCGATCTCCCAGAACCACCAGTTGCCCGCTGCCTTGTTGGACGGTTTGTATGCCGTGTCATTGAGGAGCTGAAGGCCCGCAACAATGTCGGCGGCCAGGTCCGGATTTCCAGCGTACGGATTGCCGGGGACTGCGTACCCGAGTGCCATGTCGTACAGACGGTTGAAGTGCAGCCCCATGTTGCCCGTAGCAGCAGCGGACTGTCCGATGCCCGTCAACGGGATATCGCTCCACAGCGAAGTCCGCGCCGGGGCTTTGTCCAAGGATGTCCACCATTTCCCGGTGGTCTCGCCCATGCCTTCAAGCTGCGAGGCGAGCTCGGGGATGTCTGCGGCGCTACGGCTTCCGGTGAGGACCAACCGGCGTCGATCAATGAGCTCCTGCAGTCCGGCATCGGAAGCGGCGAAGGCGGTGCCCGTCTGGGAGAGCAGTGCGCCGGCGAGGGCTGCCGCACCTCCTGCTTGGAAAAGGGTCCTGCGGCTCATTGTGGGTCCATTGAAGTTCAAAACTGCTCCGTTCAAAACTGTTCCAGGCGTGATGGGGTGGACATTGCGGTGAAAGTTTCCGCAACTTTATGTCCGGTTCCCGGGCACCTCAACAGAAATGAACAAAACTGCTCAGGGCTTGCTGGGTGGTGAAACCGAGTCCCGGATGACGATGTGCGTACCAACGGTGAGGGTGTTGTCAGAGGAGGCGCCGGCGTCGTGCGGTGACTGGGACAGTGCCAGACGCACGGCCTCGCGCCCCAGTTCTTCCAGCGGAACCCGGACCGTGGTGAGGCGGGGGCGTAGTTCGCTGGCCACCGGAACGTCGTCGTAACCAACCACCGAAACGTCCTGTGGAACGCGGATGCCGCGCTCCTCGAGCGCTTCCAGGATGCCCGCCGCCACGAGGTCGTTGGCGCCGAAGACAGCGGTGAAGTCCACGTCCTGGTCCAACAGTTCCCGCATGCGGCTGTACCCAAAACCGCGGCCAAAGGCACCCTCATGGACCAGTGCCGGATCCCGCTCAATTCCGCGCGCATCCAAGGCGCGGTAGAAACCGGCCAGCCGCGACGCCGTCGTCGAGAAATCGCGCGGCCCCCCGACATAAAGGATCCTTCGGTGCCCCTGTGAGATGAGGTAGTCCGTGATCGCGAACGCGCCTCCTTCATTGTCGTACGTGACCATCTTGGTGGGCACTCCCGGCCCCAGGGACGGCCTGCCACACAGGACCAGTGAGGAGCCGGCAGCATCGAGCGCACGTGCGCGGTCGGCCATTTGCTTCCTGTACCGGGGGTCATCCGAGGCGCCGCCCACCAGGATCACGGCATCGGTGCGTTGCTCGCGCATGAGGTCCACCAGCGCAAGCTCCCGTTCCTTGTCCCCGTGCGTGGCGGTGATGAGGCACATTCGTCCTTCTGCGCTCGCCTGCCGTTCAACCCCGCGGGCGATGTAGGCGAAAAACGGATCGGCCACATCGTTGATGATGATGCCCACGGTCCGCGTTGTTGCCCCGGCAAGGGCACGGGCATGCGCGTTGGCCACATAGCCGAGGTCGGTCACGGACCGGAAGATGCGTTCCCGGGTGGCTTTTGCCACCGGGTAGTTGCCGCTCAGGGCCCTGGAGACGGTGGCCACTGACACGCCTGCCGCCTGCGCAACGTCGGCAATGGTGGCGCCACTGCCGCCGCGGGCATGGATCGGTTCTGTAGGGGAGCTTTTCTCAGTCACTAAGCGATTCTCGCAAGATCCGCGGCCAATACCGGATAAGCCAAGGGCAAGCCCTCACTCAATCGGCGGACTTCCATCACGGCGTGGCTGCCCAGACGGTGGATTTCGTTGCCCATCGCCCCCGCAATGTGGGGCGTCAGCACAACATTGGGGAGCGTGTGCAGTACCGAACCGGAGGGGAGGGGCTCGGGGTCTGTGACGTCAAGATACGCGTCAAGCCGCCCGGAGACGAGTTCGGCCGTCAGCGCCGCGGCATCGATGAGGGCGCCGCGGGCGGTATTGATGACCAGGGTTCCGTCCCTCATGAGGGCAAGTTGCTGCGCGCCGATGATGCCCCTTGTCTCCGCGATGTCCGGAGCGTGGACGCTGACGACGTCGGACAACGCACACAGCTGGTTCAGCCCCACGGTTTCCACGCCCAGCGCTGAAGCCTCGACGGCGGTGAGGTAGGGATCGTAGACCAGCACCCTGGCATCGAGGTTCTTGAGCAGCCCAATAACCAAGCGGCCCACACGTGAGGCGCCCACTAGGCCGATTGTTACTCCGTTGGTTCCAATACTGGGGAAGCCGGAGGCGTTGCGGGATGCCCCTGTGGTGCGCAATTGTTCGCTGAACCGCCGAGCCCGTTTAAGGCCCATGACGATTGCGGCGAAAGTGAATTCGGCTACCGGCACGGCGTTGGCTGCGGCCGAGGAGGAAACTTCGATCCCGCGGGCGTAGACCTCGGGGGACAGGAAGGTCTTGACGGTACCTGCGGCATGGACGATGCAGCGCAGCTCCGGCAGGCGGTCCAACACGAAAGCATCGATGGTCGGAGCGCCCCACCCCGTGATGAGCAGCTGCGCCCCGGCGAGCTTCTCCAAGGAACCAGGGACTGAGAAGTCAGCAACTGGCTCTGCGTCCAGGAGGGTAACCATTCCGCGGAGACGCGCGAGGTCCTCGGCGCTGAACAGGGTGCGCAGGTTGTTGCGGCCCATCACGAACGCAGCCTTGATGGTGCCGGCTTGCTGGAGGTTGGTGGTCACTGCGGTTCCGTCCGGTTCGTTACGAGAAATCTATAGAAAGCGCTTGCTATTTCCAGTCACCCTAGGCGGCCATGAGAAATCCTGTCAATCTCAAGGAATCAGCAATTGTATGGTTTTGAGCATGTTATTGACATCACACCTTGCGACTGGGTAGCTTCTTCTCCATAGTAAACGCTTACTATTTCTAGCCATTGAGCGCTCCCAGGCGCCGGGCCACTCCACATCCGCCCCCGCGGCGCAGACAGAGGAAATACATGAGCAGCAACAGCCAGACACTCACGCCGCAGGCGACGCCCGACGTCGGCGGGCCGGCAACGGTGGCGGAAGGTCGCTGTCGGGGTCGCCCACCGGCGGCCCCCGCAGCAGGGCAATCCCGCAAGAAGAGCCTCATGGCACGAATCCGACGCGACAAAGTGATGTTGCTGCTGATCGCCCCCGGCTTCTTGTACTTCGTGGTGTTCCACTACGTACCGCTCGCCGGCAACATCATCGCGTTCCTCGACTACAAGCCGTACTTGGGCTTCATGGACAGCGTCTGGGTGGGCTTGGATAATTTCGCTGCCATGTTCCAGGACGGCGCTTTCTGGGAAGCACTCCGCAACACCCTGGTGATCACGGGCCTTCAACTGGCCCTCTTCTTCCCGGTCCCCATCTGCCTGGCCCTGCTACTCAACAGCATCGTGTCCAACAAGATCCGGAAGTTCGTGCAGAGCGTTGTCTACCTGCCGCACTTCATCGGGTGGGTCATCATTGTGGCGGTCTTCTCCGAGGTCCTCGGTGCCACAGGAGCGGTTCCGCACCTGCTGGAAAACCTGGGCCTGCCGCGCTTCGATGCCATGACAACTCCGGAATTCTTCCCGTTCCTGGTCACCATCCAGTCCATCTGGAAGGACGCCGGCTGGGGAACCATCATCTTCCTGGCGGCCCTCATGAACGTGGACCAGGAACTCTACGAGGCTGCAGCAGTGGATGGCGCAAATGCCCGGCATCGGCTTTGGCACATCACGCTCCCCGGGATCATGCCGGTGATCGTCCTGCTCCTCATCCTCAACCTGGGCAGCATCCTGTCCGTCGGATTCGAGCAGATCGTCCTGCAACGCGACAACGTGGGACCCGGTGCAGGCGAAGTGCTGGACACCTACGTCTACTTCCACGGCATCCAAGACGGCCAATGGGGCCCCGCAGCCGCCGTCGGGCTCGTCAAGGGAATCGTTGGACTGTTCCTGGTACTGGGCGCCAACAAGCTCGCGCATTTCTTTGGACAGGAAGGTGTCTATTCCAATGGCAAATCCAAGTAGCACGCTGGTGGCCGCGGGCCACCCAAAAAGCAGCCCAAAGAGTCGCCCAAAGAACGGCCCGAAGCCCAAGGACACCCGGCCCGTCTGGATGGAAAAACCCAAGCCGGCCGTGCAGGTTTCCAAAGCCATTGCGTTGGTGGTCATCTGCTTCCTGGCGCTCTACCCCTTGCTGGCGGTCCTGGCCACGAGCCTCTCCAGCCAGAGCGAGATCGCCAACAACAACGGCCTGGTGCTGTTCCCCAAGGAACCAACGTTCGCCGCGTACCAAACCATCTTTGCCGGCGGCGTGGTCACTGATGCGCTGATCCGGTCCCTGGTCATCACCACCGTGGGCACGGCCCTGTCCCTGGTGGTCACCGTAGCCATGGCGTACGGCCTCACCCGCAGGGACCTGGTGGGCGGGCGCTTCTTCCTGATGACCGCGCTGTTCACCATGCTTTTCAGCCCGGGCATCATCCCCAGTTTCCTCATGGTCAAGGAGCTCGGACTGCTGGACAGCTACGCGGCGTTGGTCCTGCCCACCTTGATGAGCGCGTTCAACCTGGTGGTGGTCCGGTCCTTCTTCATGAACCTGCCGCAGGAACTGTTCGAGGCCGCGAAGATCGACGGCGCAGGCGACTTCCGGATCCTGGTCCAGATGGTGCTGCCACTCTCACGCGGTGTGCTGGCCGTCGTCGGACTCTTCTACGCGGTGGGTTACTGGAACGCGTTCTTCAACGCCATGCTCTACCTGAACGACGACAAATGGCCACTGTCCATGATCCTGCGCCAGTACGTCCTCCTCGGCCAGCCCATGGGCGATTCCGCAGTAGCCGAGATCGCGGTGCCGTCGCAAGCGATCCAGATGGCCGTCGTCGTAATTTCGCTCATCCCCATTGTGATCGTGTTCCCGTTCCTCCAGCGGTACTTCACCAAGGGCGTCCTCACCGGCGCCATCAAAGGCTAATCAAAATCTCCACTCTTGAAAGGGAAGCCCCATGAACGCAGTACCCTCTGCCGGCCCCAGCCGCCGGAACTTCCTCTCAGTTGCAGGCATCGGCGCGCTCGCGCTCTTCAGCGGCGGAGCCATGGCCGGTTGCGGGCAGCGCACCACCAGTGTTGCCTCGAACGCCAGCGAAGCATTGCTGCCAACCCACATGCCCCTGAAGGCCGCCGCGGCGGACATCCCCGGCACGGCCGAGGGCGTACCGTCCGCTTTCTACAAGTACCCCGCGCCGTTCCGAAGTGTGGAGAGCGCACCGCTCAAGGGCGGCAAGGTCACGGCCATCACCAACCTGTTCGGCACCGCTCCCAACGCCCGGGCGGACAACCCCGCGTGGCAGGCCATCGAGGCACGACTGGGCGGTCAGGTGGAAATCACCTCGGTCTCTTCGGATGACTACGCCACCAAGTTCAACACGATCATTGCCGGTGGCGAGCTGCCGGACCTCATGCTCAACGACGGCGCCGCGGTGCCCAACATCGTGGAGTTCCTCCAAGCCAAGTGTGCCGACCTCACGCCGTTGCTGGGCGGGGACAAGATCAAGGACTACCCCAACCTGGCAGCCATCCCGGAGGTGTTCTGGAAGCAGACCGTCCAGGCCGGCAAGCTCTACTCGTTGCCCATCCCGCGGAACCTCACCGGCGGCTCAGGCTTTGTGAACCAGACCCTGTTGGAAAACGTGGGCATCAAGTCCACGGAGGACATCAAGGACAAGGACGATTTCTACCGGGTGGCCAAGGAGCTCACCAACCCGTCGAAGAACCAGTGGGCGTTGGGCAGCACCAAATTTGGGCTCACCATGCTGCACCACATGTTCCGGACGCCGAACGTCTGGAAGAACGACGGCGGCATACTCACCAGGGCCTTCGAGACGGACGAATACATGGCCGCGATCGAATTTGCCGCCAAGCTCTACAAGGACGGCCTGTACGTGCCGGGTTCCGAGGGCTGGACCAAGTCGCAGATGGTGAACTCCTTCATCTCCGGCAAAGTAGCCATGATCTACGACGGACTTCCGGCGTACATCGGACCCACAGGCTACGGCCGCAGCATCCCCGCCGCCAACAAGGCCAACAAAGCCGTGCCGTTCATCCCCGTGGGCCACGACGGCGGGAAGGCCCAGACGTGGCTGGACAACATCACCTTCGCCACCGTGATGCTGAAGAAAGCGGACGAAACCAAGCTCAAGGAAGTCCTGGCGGTTGCCAACTTCCTGGCGGCACCGTTCGGCAGCGAAGAGTACTTGCTGCTCAACTACGGAGCCGAGGGAGCGGATTACACCCTGGATTCCAACGGCAATCCGGTGGTTACCGAGCGGGCCCTGCTGGATAACGCCGTGCCGTGGAAGTACCTCGCCGCACCGCAGCAAGTGGTGTACGACCCCAGCAACAAGGACATAGTGGACGTCATGCACAACGCGTACTCCAAGCTCATTCCTTTGGGCGTCGAGGATCCGTGCGGCACGCTCTTCAGCCCCACCAACGCCAGCAAGGGCGCCAAACTGGGTCAGCCAGTCTCCGATGCTGCTACGGCAGTCATCGCCGGCCGTGGAACCATGGACGCACTCAAGAGCGCCGTGGCGGACTGGAAGAAGAACGGCGGCGACACCATCCGCGGCGAATACGAATCGGCACTGGCCAAATAGTTCACCCCCCACTCTTCAAGGATCCGAACACCGTGACTCAATCCCTGCCCAATGCGACCAGCCAGCCGGGTCTCCCTTGGCTACCCACCCCCGATCCCGCCCTTTCCCCCTTCACAGGGTGGACGCGCAGCCATTGGGAAGCCACTGCCGATCATTGGCTGGAACACATCCGCGCCCATTCCAGCCCCCTCAAAGCCAGCCCACGCTTGCCCGGGCCGGTGACCCGGGACGGCGAACGCAGGGAGGGTATGGAGACCATTGGCCGGAGCCTGTTGATGGCTGCGCCGCGGATCGCCGGTGCCCGTGGCCGGGATCGGCTGGGGTTGGCGGCATGGTACCGGGAGGCCTTGATTGCCGGCACGGATCCTGAGGGTGCGGAGCGTTGGCCGTTGGGGGTCACTTGCAAGTCTCCTTTGTTGGGGGTGACCAACTCGATTGTGGAGGCAGCCAACATCGCCTTCTCCCTTTTCATGGGGCGCGAGTGGCTGTGGGAGCCGTTGACCGTGGCGGAGAAGAAGCAGGTTGCCGCCTGGCTTCGGCACCATGCCCGGCTGGAGGTGTGGGGCAACAACTGGCAGCTCTTCCCCGCAATGGCGGAGGGTTTCCTGCGTTCGGTGGGCGAGGACGTAACGGGCTGTACCGGTGCGCGGAACGTGGCCCGGGTGGAGTCCTGGTATCTGGGTGACGGCTGGTACACGGACGGCCCGGAGCATGCCATCGATTACTACAACGCGTGGGCCATCCACCCCTATTTGTGGGCTTGGTACAAGATGACAGGCCGGGAGGACACCCCTGAGGGTCGACGTCACTTGGAACGCATGCGTGAGTTCGTGGGCACGCAGAGCCTGATGTTCGCCAGTGATGGCGCAGTGCTGCATGTTGGGCGTTCCTTGGCGTACCGCACTGCTGTCCTCGCGGCGCTGTGGTGTGCTGAGATCTCGGGGGTGAATCCGCTGACGCCAGGTGCTACGCGGCGGCTCGCGTCGGGGGTACTGGCGAACTTCACCGCGAAGGGCGTTGGCGTTGATGGACCGCCGAACCTGGGCTGGTACGACGAGCACTTGGGGTCCTGCCAGGCATACAGCGGCTTTGGTTCACCGTATTTGGCAGGCATTGGATTCCTTGGCTTGGCTTTACCACCCGAGCACAGGGTGTGGCAGGACACCGAAGAGGCCCAGCCCACCGATGGTCCGGCTGTGGTGCGTCCACTGCCCGATGCCGGCTGGACTCTTGGCACTGACGGCGGTTTGGTTCGTCTGAGCAACCACGGCAGCGACCATTGCGGTCTGCCCGTGGGCGGCGGTACGGACCCTGACGATCCGCACTATGCCAAGTTCTCCTATTCAACCCACACCGCGCCGGGTACGGGACCTGCGTGGGAGGACAACGTGGACGGGCACCTTGCGCTGTTGGGGTCCGACGGCGTGGCGAGCCGCCGGTGTGCCCTCCGCGCCACCCGCACGGACGGATTCGTCAGCGGCTCCGTTCACGTTCCGCAGTTGTACGGGAAGACCTTGCCGGGTACGGCAGTGACTACCGTTTCCGTGGTCGACGGGATTCACGAGCTTCGGTGCCATTTGGTCCAGGGAACGGCGGAGTATTCCGTGCGTGAGGGTGGACATGCCGTGGCCGGCACCCGCCCCGTGGACGAAGGGCTCACCGCGGAGTCAGCATGGGTCAGCAATGGCGACGTCTTCGCCGCAGTCACGGCACTGCACGGTTGGGAGGAACCGGGCACCACGCGCTACACCGGGGCCAACGCGATGGGCGAGCACTCAGCAGTGCCGCATCTCTCTGCACGGCGAAATTCCGAGAAGGCGCAGCGTGATGCGGAGGAGACGGTCCACGTCGCACTCCACACGCTGACTCGGGGTGATGCTCCGGCGCCTGCGACGCTCAAGGCGGCTGCCGCCGTCGTGGTTTCCGGTACGGAAGTATCCGTCACGTGGGCAAGCGGCGCTTCGCAGGCTTTCGACCTGCGCACGTTCGTACCGTGGGACGGGCAGGTGGGCAAGTGATCGAGCTCAAGTACGGGGCCTCCCGGGTGGAACCGCGCCAGGACGCCGCCATGCAGCGTTTCCGCGGACATCGGGTGGGACAGTTCATCCACTGGGGTCTCTACTCCCTCCCGGCAGGCCGCTGGGAAGGCAAAGACGTGAACTTCGCGGCCGAGTTCCTGCCACGGATAGCCAAGATTCCGCAGCAGCGATGGGAAGCGCTGGCCAACGACTTCACGCTGGCGGATTTCGACGCCAAGCAGTGGGCGGACACGGCCGTGGCCTTGGGCGCACGCTACATGACCATCACCACCAAGCATCACGATGGCTTCTGCCTGTGGCCCAGCGCCTACACGGACTTCCACATGGGCAACACGCCGTCGGGACGCGATGTCCTGGCGGAGCTCATCGAGGCGTACGAGGCCCGGGGGATTGACGTCAACTTCTACTACTCCGTGCTCGACTGGCGGCACCCGGACTGGCGCTTCACGCTGGAGAGCGACGCCGACCATGCGGCTTTTGCGCGCTATCTGGACTTCGCGAAGAAGCAGTTGGAGGAACTGGCGGAACGGTATCCGAGCGTCAAGGGCTTCTGGTTCGATGGCACGTGGGACGAATCCGTGAAGGCCAACGGCTGGTGGACCTGGGAAGTTGAACGGATGCTGAAGGATCGGATTCCCGGCGTGGTGGTCAACAGCCGCCTGCGTGCGGACGACTTCGGAGCCCGACACATTGATTCCAACGGCTCGCTCATGGGCGATTACGAAAGCGGTTACGAGCGCAGGCTGCCCGAGCCGTGGAATACCAGTGTGGCCGAGCGGGATTGGGAAGCATGCATGACCATCCCACAGGCGAGCTGGGGGTACCACCAGGGAGAGTGGGCCCTGTCCACGTTGAAGCATCCCTGGGATGTGGTGGACATGATCGCCCACTGCACATCCCTGGGCGGCAACTTCCTGTTGAACTTCGGGCCCAGGGGTGACGGGTCCATGGCCCCGGCCGAGGTGGAGATTGCCCGCAGTGTGGGAGAGTGGCTCGCAGTCAACGGGGAAGCGATCTATGGGTGCGGCTTCGCCGAGGGCTGGAACTACCCGGGGTGGGGGTATTTCACCCGGTCTGCCACTGGCGAGGTGTATGCGGTGGTCACCCGGTCGCCGGCATCCGGGCGGATCCGCCTGCACCTGCCCGCGGGCCTGGAACTCGTGGGGCTCCGGTTGCTGGGCTCTGCCTCCGGTGGGCATCCGTTCAAGAGGCTGGCCGAGTCCTTGTTCGAGGTGGAGTTGGGGGCTGCCTCGGAGGCCGGGCCGCTGGTGTTCGCGTTGGACACCGCTGCCTTGGCCAGTCCCGCGTCCGAAAAGGAACCCAACCCCGACGTGCTGGACTGACGTGCTGGCCTAGGGTCAGGCTGCCAGATCGCCGGAAAGACCCCGAAATCGCCGGAGAGCCGCGAACTCGCCGGAGAGCCGCGAACTCGCCGGAGAGCCGCGAACTCGCCGGAGAGCCGCGAACTCGCCGGAAAGCTCCGGCGTTCTCGCAGCTCTCCGGCGATTTCGGAGAGCCAGGTCTAGGCGCCGGCAGCGGCCAGGCGGGCCTTCTTCTTCAACACCGAGTTCTTCCTGGTGGTGCGGAGCATGTCGATGGTGAGCAGCACCAGGGCAAGCCACACCACGCAGAAGCCGATCCAGCGGGCAGTGGTCATGGTCTCGTTGAAGACGGTCAGCGCCACAATGAACTGAAGGACCGGAGCGAAGTACTGCAGCAGGCCGATGGTGGTCATGGGGAGGCGGCGGGCTGAGGCTCCGAAAAACAGCAGCGGAACGGCCGTGATGACGCCGGAGGCCACCAGGAGCCAGAAGTGGCCTGCGCCGAGGGTGGTGAGAGTCTCCGCACCCGTTACGCCAAGGACCACCATGGTGATGGCGGCAAAGGGAGCCAACACCACAGTCTCAACGCTGAGGCTGGTAAGGGCGTCAACCTTGGGGCCAACCCGCTTTTTCACGAAGCCGTAGAGGCCAAAGCTGAACGCGAGGATCAGGGCAATCCAGGGGAGCTGACCGTAAGAGAACGTCAGGACGCCCACGGCCACGAAACCAATCCCCACTGCTGCCCACTGCAAAGGACGCAGCTTCTCCTTGAGGACGAAAACGCCGAGCAAAACTGAGACCAGCGGGTTGATGAAGTAACCCAAAGACGTCTCAACGGCATGTCCGGTGGTGACACCAAAGGTATACGTGAGCCAGTTGATGGCAATCAGCACAGCGGCCAGGGCCAGGGGGCCAAAAACCGAACGGTCCTTTACTGCAGCGCCGAAAACGCGCCAAGCCCGGGTGATGGTGATGAGCAGTGCGCAGAAGAGCAGGGACCAGACGATCCGGTTGGCCACGATTTCGATCGCGCTCGCGGGCATCAGGACGAAGAAGTAGAGCGGAAGCAGCCCCCACAGGCCGTAGGCGCCAATGCCAAAGAGGATTCCCGCTGTCGACTCGCTTCTCACTGGTTTGCCAGCCGGTTTCGGCGAACCGCCGGAGCCGGTACCCCCGCCCGCCGTCGTCGTGGGGTGGTTTGAAGAGGGTGGGTTGGCAGCTATCTGATCCGGAGTCGACACATTGTCGCCAACACCACCTGGCCCCGCAATATTCCGCAATCTTTATCATTTTCTGTGACTCCTGCCATATAAGCGGCCCGGTGTTGGGTGGACCTCTAGAATTGGATTCTGCGCGCCCCAACAATGGCGTGGCTCACTGCTTCGGAAGGGCTAACGGTGTCCAACTCAGCCGCAACAACCCCCAATCGTCCGCTTCGTGTCGCGATCGTCGGCGCGGGACCCGCAGGCGTGTACGCCGCGGACATCCTGACCAAATCCAACGAGGTCAAAGACGGGCATGTGGAGGTCAGCATTGATCTCTTCGAGGCATATCCGGCGCCGTACGGTCTGATCCGCTACGGAGTGGCCCCGGATCACCCGCGCATCAAGGGCATCGTCAATGCACTGCACAAGGTCTTGGACCGCGGTGATATCCGATTCCTCGGCAACGTGACCTACGGCCGGGATCTCACGCTCCACGATTTCCGCGCGTTCTATGACGCCGTCATTTTCTCCACCGGGGCCATCAAGGATGCTGGCCTGAACATTCCGGGCGTCGAGCTGGAGGGCTCCTTCGGCGGCGCTGACTTCGTGTCCTGGTACGACGGACACCCGGACGTTCCCCGCGACTGGCCACTTGATGCCAAGGAAATCGCCGTGATCGGCAACGGCAACGTAGCCCTGGATGTGGCCCGGATGCTCGTGAAGCACCCTGAGGAACTCCTGGTCACGGAGATCCCGGACAACGTCTATGCCGGGCTCAAGAAGTCGCCGGTCACAGACGTCCACGTCTTCGGCCGCCGTGGCCCGGCCCAGGTGAAGTTCACTCCGTTGGAGTTGCGCGAGCTGTCCCACTGCAAGGACGTGGACATTGTCCTGTACCCGGAGGACTTCGAGTTCGACGAAGCCTCGGACGAGGCCATTAAGACCAACAACCAGATCAAGACCATGGTCAACACCATGACCAACTGGCTGGTGGAGGAACACGCCGAATCGGAACAGCCTTCATCGCGTCGCCTGCACTTGCACTTCCTGCACAGCCCCGTGGAGATTCTTGACTCACCTGAGGCACCCGGCAAGGTCTCCGGCATCAAGTTCGAACGCATGCGATTGGACGGAACGGGCAACGTCAAGGGCACTGGAGAGTTCATCGAGTACCCCGTCCAGTCCGTCTACCGGGCCATCGGCTACCACGGTTCGCCGTTGGAGGAGCTGGAGTACGACGCCCGCCGCGGTGTCATACCGAACGACGGCGGCCGCGTCCTGGGCGCCGACGGCGAGCCCGTGCCGGGAATCTACGCCACGGGTTGGATCAAACGCGGACCGGTGGGGCTGATCGGGCACACCAAGGGTGATGCCCTGGAGACCATCGGCTTCCTCCTGGAGGACAGGCTCAACCTTCCTCCGGCGGAAAACCCGGATCCGCAGGCCATCATTGACCTCCTCGAGGAACGCGGCATTGAATACACCACGTGGGAGGGCTGGAACAGGCTCGATGCTCACGAATCCGCCCTGGGTGCCGCGTGGACTTCCGGCGAAACGCTTGGTGACGGGTCCGCCGTCGAGGGTGACGGTGTGGTCCGCGAGCGCATCAAGGTTGTTCCGCGCGAGGAAATGATCCGGATCTCGCGCGGCTGACATTCGACGGTTCCCGAACTAGACTTCACGGTACTGTCCCGCCCACACCACGTGCAGCGCACTGTTGTTGCGGACTATCAGGGAGTTCGATGAGGAATCCAGTCCATCCGCCCGTTCCTGGCAGCGATGCCGCGGAGCTGCTGCAGAAGCGTGCCCTGGTTGGCCACGAGCGCTTGGATTCTATGCTTCTTGGGGTGCCCGAGGACATCGTTGGGTTGCGCCGGTTGGTCCGTGAGTCGTGGCAACGTTCGGCGAGCTTGCAAGCCAACCCGGATGTCGCGGAAGCGCCTCTTGCCATGGACCGCGATGAGTTGGAGGAGTACCGCCGGCAGCATCCCTTGGCCACCATCATGCCTGTCATCAAGAAGCTCCTGGTTCAACCGAGCCATGACAGTGGCCTGTTGGTGGCTGTGGGTGACGACGTCGGCCGCCTCCTGTGGGTTGATGGCGATCCGGTGATGCAGCGCCGCGCTGAGGGCATGATGTTCGTGGCCGGCGCTGACTGGTCCGAGGCTTCTGTTGGCACCAGCGCACCTGGCACCGCGCTTGCTTTGGATCGCAGTATCCAGATCTCGGGCGCGGAGCATTTCAAGCGCTCCGTGCACCCGTGGAGTTGCACGGCTGTTCCCTTCCATGATCCCGATTCCGGCGCAGTACTGGGCGTCGTGGATATCACGGGCACGGAAACCGCTGTCGCCGCACACACCCTTTCCTTGGTGGAGGCAACGGTTGCTGCCGCCCAGGCCCAGCTGCGCATTGAACGTTTGACGCTGGCCGCTGCCGTCAAGGACAAACCTCGACGCCGGAGCGCGGCAGCAGCCTCCGGGCACGTCCTGTACCGGAACAGCCTGCAGTTGTTGGGCCGCGATCAAGCCTTGCTCAGCATCGATGGCCGGACGGTTTCCCTCTCTGCCCGGCACAGCGAGATCCTGGCCATCCTCAGCAGTCACCCCAGCGGACTCAGTGCTGAGGACCTCTGCACTCAGCTGTATCCCGGGGACGGCTCTGCCGTGACCCTCCGCGCTGAAATGGTGCGGCTCCGGAAAGTCATCCACGAACTCAGCCCGGACGCGGTCCCGGAGTCCCGTCCATATCGTTTGCCCGTGGAGCTGTTGCCGGACTCCGGTCAGGTCCTGAGTTGCCTTCAGCGCGGCGCCCACCGCATCGCCTTGGAAATCTACAAAGGCGGGCTTTTGCCGCGCTCGGAGGCCCCCGGCGTCGTGAATTTGCGTGATCGGGTTTCGCACCTGCTGCGCGAGGCTCTGCTCAGTGACGGCAGTGTTGATTCGCTCCTCAAGTACGCTGAGCTGCCCGAGGCGAAGTACGACGTCGACCTCCGCCTTGCCGTCCTAAAGGCTCTGCCGCCGCGCTCACCCAAGCGGGCCGCCGTGGTGGCTGACCTTGAGCGGATCGAAGCCGAACTAACGTTGTGAACCATAGCGAGTGAGCTGACTCACACGGTTGCAACGTAGCTGCAACCCCCTGGCTCCTAGGCTCGAATCAATGGCGACAGCCACCGTGATTCGCAGCAAAGGAGCTAACAATGACTGTTTATGCACAGCCGGGTGCCGAGGGTTCGAAGGTCACGTTCAAGGACCGTTACGAGAATTGGATCGGCGGCGAATGGGTTGCCCCGGTCAAGGGCGGCTACTTCGAGAACATCACCCCCGTCACAGGCAAAGCCTTCTGCGAAGTTGCCCGTGGCACCTCCGAGGACATCGAGCTGGCGTTGGACGCCGCGCACAAAATTGCACCCTCGTGGGGCAAGACGTCCGCCACGGAACGCGCAGCTATTTTGAACAAGATCGCGGACCGTATTGACGAGAATGTGGAACTCCTGGCGGTGGCGGAAACGTGGGACAACGGCAAGCCCGTCCGCGAAACCCTCAACGCCGACATCCCGTTGGCAGCTGACCACTTCCGCTACTTCGCCTCCGCCGTCCGTGCGCAGGAAGGCCACCTCTCCCAGCTGGATGAGGACACCACCGCCTACCACTTCAAGGAACCGCTGGGCGTTGTTGGCCAGATCATCCCGTGGAACTTCCCCATCCTCATGGCCGTGTGGAAGCTCGCCCCCGCACTGGCAGCAGGCAACGCCGTAGTACTCAAGCCCGCCGAGCAGACGCCCACGTCCATCCTGGTCCTCATGGAACTCATCGGCGATCTTCTCCCGGCCGGTGTGATCAACGTGGTCAACGGTTTCGGTGTGGAGGCCGGAAAGCCGCTCGCTTCGAGCTCCCGGATCCGCAAGATCGCCTTCACGGGTGAAACCACCACGGGACGCCTCATCAGCCAGTACGCCTCCAACAACCTCATTCCCGTCACCCTGGAACTTGGTGGCAAGAGCCCCAACATCTTCTTCGATGACGTAGCCGCCCAGAACGACGCTTTCTACGACAAAGCCCAGGAAGGCTTCACGCTCTTTGCCTTCAACCAAGGCGAAGTCTGCACCTGCCCGTCACGTGCACTGGTTCAGGAAGGCATCTACGACTCCTTCATGACGGACGTGGTGGCCCGGACCAACAAGATCATCCAGGGCAACCCGCTGGACACCGATACCCAGGTTGGCGCCCAGGCATCGAATGACCAGCTGGAGAAGATCCTGTCCTACATCGACATCGGAAAGCAGGAGGGCGCCAAGATCCTCACGGGCGGGGCCCGGGCAGAACTGTCCGGCGACCTGGCAGGCGGCTACTACGTCCAGCCCACCATTTTCGAAGGCCACAACCGGATGCGCATCTTCCAAGAGGAGATCTTCGGGCCGGTGGTGTCCGTGACCAAGTTCAGCGACTACAACGACGCTATCGGCATCGCCAACGACACCCTCTACGGTTTGGGTGCCGGTGTGTGGTCGCGCAATGGAAACGTGGCTTACCGTGCAGGCCGGGAAATCCAGGCCGGCCGCGTCTGGGTCAACAACTACCACGCCTACCCGGCAGGTGCCGCCTTTGGTGGCTACAAGTCCTCAGGTATTGGCCGTGAGAACCACGCCATGATGCTGGACCACTACCAGCAGACCAAGAACCTCCTGGTCAGCTACAACGAGAACAAGCTCGGCTTCTTCTAAGAGTTTTTGTACAGCAGATGCCCTTATGGAGCGGTTTTAGGGGCATCAGCTGTACAAAAACTCCCATCATTCGTACAGATCAAAGGAGATCGTCAATGACCACCATGCAAGCAGCAGTAGTCACGGAATTCGGAACCGACCTTGTGATCAAGGAAGTGGAAAGGCCGACGCCGGGTCCCGGCCAGGCGCTGGTCCGTCTCATTACCTCGGGGGTATGTCATACCGACCTGCACGCCGCCGAGGGCGATTGGCCGGTCAAGCCGACGCCACCCTTTATCCCGGGGCATGAAGGTGTGGGAGAAGTAGTGGCCCTTGGCGAAGGTGTCACGGATGTTGCCATTGGCCAGTTGGTGGGCAACGCCTGGCTCTGGTCTGCCTGCGGCGATTGCCAGTATTGCCGAACCGGGTGGGAAACCCTGTGCGAGTCGCAGGAGAACGGCGGCTACAGTGTGGACGGCTCGTTCGGAGAGTACATGCTGGTGGATACACGTTTTGCTGCGCGGATTCCCGAAGGCTCGGATCCGGTGGAGGTTGCGCCCGTGCTTTGCGCAGGCGTCACGGTCTACAAGGGTTTGAAGATGACCGAGGCCAGGCCGGGACAGTGGGTGACCATCTCCGGCATCGGTGGCCTGGGCCATATCGCCGTGCAGTACGCGGTGGCCATGGGGCTCCGGGTGGCAGCGGTAGACATTGCCGATGACAAGCTGGCCCTGGCACGTGAGCACGGTGCCGAACTGACAGTGAACGCACTCCACGAAGATCCCGCGGAAGTCATCCAGCGCGAAACCGGTGGCTGCCACGGCGTCCTTGTCACGGCGGTGCACCCCTCGGCGTTCGGCCAGGCGATCGGTATGGCACGGCGCGGCGGAACCATCGTCTTCAACGGGTTGCCTCCGGGAGACTTCCCTGCGCCAATCTTCGAGATCGTCCTCAAAGGACTGACTGTCCGGGGCTCCATTGTGGGAACGCGCCAGGACCTTGAAGAAGCGCTGGAGTTCTATGCCCAGGGCAAGATCAAGCCGACGGTTTCGACCAGGGAACTCTCCGAGGTCAACGCGGTCTTTGATGAGATGAAGCACGCCAAGATCGACGGCCGTGTGGTGCTGAAGTTCTGATGAACAGCATCAGCTTGGAGGCCGTGGTGACGCTGCCCGGGGAAGATTTCTCCCGGGTGGCGCTCACCGCGGTGTCCGTGGAACTGCTCCGCAAGCTGTGGGATCAGCACGGGCCGCTGATGTTTCATCAGTCGGGCGGCTGCTGCGACGGCTCCGCCCCCATGTGCTACCCGGCGGGGGAGTTCCTGACCGGTGACTCCGATGTCCTCCTCGGCAGGTTCGATATTGGAGCAGGCGGGGAGCCGCAGCCGCTCGAGTTTTGGATGTCCAAGGAACAGTTCAACTATTGGTCCCACACCCACCTGACGGTAGACGTGGTGCCCGGGCGCGGTAGCGGATTCTCTGTGGAGTCACCTGAGGGCAAGCGATTCCTGATCCGCTCCACCCTCATGGACTGGGACGTACCAAGCCTTTAGGGGAATCTGGCTGGTGTGATCGGGGCAACGCGCTTCCGTCACACCAGTCACACGGGTCACAAGGTCTAAGGAACCGTCTCACTATCTGGGATAAATATGGCCGTCCATTGGTCGGACACTATTCTTGATGAGTCCTATACCACTCCCATCCAGAATGTGGCATTTTTATGAACATTTTCAGGACCAAATCCATTGAGCAGTCCATCGCCGATGCCGACGAGCCCGGGCGAAAGCTGAAGCGCAGCCTCAGTACCTGGGACTTGATGATCATGGGCGTCGCCGTTGCTGTCGGCGCCGGGATCTTCTCCGTCGGAGCCAAGGCTGCTGCAAACTTTGCCGGCCCCGCCGTCACCATTTCCTTTGCCATCGCCGCTGTCACGTGTGCTTTGGCCATCATGTGCTACGCCGAATTCGCCACCGCGATTCCCGTTGCAGGCTCAGCCTACGTCTTTACCTACGCCACCATGGGCGAGGTCCTGGCCTGGATCATCGGCTGGAACCTCATTCTTGAACTCTTCACCGCCGCGGCCGTGATCGCCAAGTACTGGGGCATCTACCTCAGTACGGTCTTTGGCTTGATGGGAGTGGACATGCCGCCGTCGGTCAGCGTGTTCGGCATCGATCTCTACTGGGGCGCTTTCCTCATTGTCGCGATCTTCACCGTACTGCTGGTGCTGGGGACAAAGTTGTCCGCCCGCGTTGGCAACGTCTTCACCCTGATCAAGATCGCCGTAGTGCTCTTCGTGATCGTGGTTGGCTTCAGCTACGTGAAGTTCTCCAACTACACCCCCTTCATTCCGGCCTCCGAACCTACCGATTCCGGTGCCGCGGACGTCATGAAGCAGTCCTTCTTCGGCTTCCTCACCGGCGCAGCTCCTGCGCAGTACGGAACTCTCGGTGTCTTCGCCGGTGCGGCTCTGGTGTTCTTCGCCTTCATCGGCTTTGACGTGGTGGCTACCTCCGCCGAAGAGGTCAAGAACCCGCAGAAGACCCTTCCCCGCGGCATCTTCGGTGGCTTGGCAGTTGTGACGCTGCTCTACATCCTGGTCTCCCTTGCGTTGACCGGCATGGTCTCCTACACGCAATTGGCCGAGGTGAAGAACCCCACGCTGACAACAGCATTCGAGGCCGTGGGCAATACGGATGCTGCCAAGGTTATCGCGTTCGGCTCCCTGGTGGGCCTGACCACCGTGATCATGGTGCTGCTCATGGGCCTTTCCCGCGTGGTCCTGGCCATGAGCCGCGACGGACTCCTGCCACGCTCGCTGTCCAAGACCAGCGAAAAGCGCTCCACGCCGGCCCGTCTGCAGATCATCTGCGGGGCAGCGGTGGCCATTGTGGCAGGTGTAACCAAGGTGGACTTGCTCGAGGAAATGATCAACATCGGTACGCTCTCTGCGTTCGTGATGGTGAGCTTGGGCATCCTGGTGCTGCGGAAAAAGCGTCCGGACCTGAAGCCCGCCTTCCGCGTCCCGTTCGGCAAGGTCCTGCCTTGGGTCTCCGCAGTGCTCTGCTTCTACCTCATGACAAACCTGGCCGTTGAAACCTGGATCTTCTTCGCAATCTGGCTGGTCATCGGCATGGGCATCTACTTCGCCTACGGCCAGCGCCACTCAAGGCTGAACGAGAAGTTCGCCGCGGCCAAGGCCTCCGTTAACGGCGGTGCCACAACGGTCCACTCCAAAGGCGATGAGGACGAAGACTCCTACACCAAGGCCTAGGCCTTAGTGAGCACGCTGTAAGAGGGCAGTTTGTTGCTGCTATGAGAGCGCCCGGAAACCATCGGTTTCCGGGCGCTTTCGCGTGTACCCCGGAATGAGTGGCCCCGTGGCCGGTCCACGGAGATGCGGTTACGGCGCCGCATGCTCGCCGACCCACTCCACCAAGGGCCTTAGCACTTCCCAGCGGTCTGCGATCTCATCCTTGGCTGCGGGGGTGGAAAGCCACTCCGGCTGACCCACCTCAACGCTCGCTGACAAGGACTTGTGCTTGAGCAGCTCCGCGCGGGGATGCTCTTTGTCGAAGCCCCGCGGAACGGTCTTAAGCTTTTCACCCTCCACGGCGAAGCCCGCCGCCGCCACCGCATCAACAATTCCCTGCAGCTCCAATCCACTGTCCGGAGCATCCACGGCAGCCCGGAAACGTGCCAGTTGGGCTGGCGTATGGGAGTGGTATCCGCCGCCGATCAGCAGGCCGTCGGCACTGATCTGGAGATAGAATCCAACGCCCTCCTGCCCGGCAGCGAAGGCGCCTTGCGCTGTCTTGTACGGCGATTTGTCCTGGGAGAATCTGACATCCCTGTTGGGCCGAAAGATCTTTGCCGGCCCGAACTGCGGCTCCAACTCCGCAAGGAGGCCCACCAGCGGCTCCTTCACTTCGGCGTCGTACATGGCTTTATGCTCCAGCCACCACTCTCGGTTGTTGTTCTCTTCAAGCTCGGCGTAGAAACGGAATGCGGCGGTTGGGATGCCTTCGAATGTGCTCATAGAAGGATCCTAGGTACGGCAATACCGGCCCAGCCATAGCAGGGATGAGCTATGTGGAAAAACAAAAAGAACACCCCGCCGCGGAGAAGATCCGCAACGGGGTGTTCCTGGAAAGCAGAAGAGCAAAGACGCTTAGAGCTTGTTGGCTGCTTCGGCGTCGGACTCGGTCTGGCCCGCACCGAGGTTGGCGCGGAGCTTGGCGCCGAGCTCGGAGTCAACGTTGGTCCAGTACTGGATGGCACGTTCCTTGATGTCGGCGTGCTTCACGCCGCCAACGGCACCGGTGATGGTGTCCAGGAGACGGGCCTTTGCGGCGTCGTCGTAGACCTCGCGGTACAGGGTACCGGCCTGGCCGAAGTCGTCGTCCTCAGCGTGCAGGGTGTGGGCGGAGAGGGTGAGCTCGCCGTCGTTCTCCCAGCCGCCGGCCGGCGATGTGGGCTCAACAGCAGCCGGGCCACCTACCGAGTTCGGTGCGTACACCGGGGTGGAGGGGGAGTTGAACAGGAAACGACCCTGGCCATCCTGGCTGTAGTTGTTCACCTGGTTCTTGGGCTGGTTCACCGGGATCTGTGCGTGGTTGGTGCCCACGCGGTAACGGTGTGCATCTGCGTAGGAGAAGATGCGGGCCTGCAGCATCTTGTCCGGGGAAGCGGCAATGCCCGGTACGAAGTTCGACGGCGCGAAGGTGGCCTGCTCGATCTGCGCGAAGTAGTTCTCCGGGTTTTTGTTAAGCTCCATGGTGCCCACGTGGATCAGCGGGTAGTCAGAGTGCGGCCAGACCTTGGTGAGGTCGAACGGGTTGAAGCGGTACGTCTTGGCGTCCTCGTAAGGCATGACCTGGACGTGCAGTTCCCAGGAGGGGAAGTTGCCGTCGGCAATGTTCTCCTGGAGGTCGCGGATGTAGAAGTCCGCGTCCGAGCCGGCAAGCTGCTCAGCCTGGTCGCCGGTGATGGTCTTGACGCCCTGATTGGACTTGAAGTGGTACTTGACCCAGAAACGCTCGCCGGCGGCGTTGATCCACTGGTAGGTGTGCGAGCCGTAGCCCTGCATTTCACGCCAGGAAGCCGGGAGGCCGCGGTCGCCCATGAGCCAGGTGACCTGGTGGGCGGACTCGGGGGAGAGGGTCCAGAAGTCCCACTGCATGTCAGCGTCACGCAGGTGGGTACCCGGGAGGCGCTTCTGGGAGTGGATGAAGTCCGGGAACTTGATGCCGTCGCGGATGAAGAAGACGGGGGTGTTGTTGCCAACGAGGTCGTAGTTGCCCTCGGAGGTGTAGAACTTCACGGCGAAACCGCGGGGGTCGCGCCAGGTGTCGGGAGAGCCGTTCTCGCCTGCAACGGAGGAGAAGCGGATCAGCATGTCCGTCTCGGTGCCCGGCTGGAGGAAGGCAGCCTTGGTGTAGGCCGAAACGTCCGAGGTGGTCTTGAACGTACCGAAAGCGCCGCCACCCTTGGCGTGCACTACACGCTCCGGGACCCGCTCGCGGTTGAACTGCGCAAGCTTTTCCACCAAGTAGTGGTCCGTGAGGATGATGGCACCGTCAGCGCCGACGGACTTCGAGTGCGCGTCGGACGTAACGGGGGCACCTGACTGAGTTGTTGAAATGGCAGTCATTGTTCTCCTTTTTCTTATTTCTGAGTTACGGAAGTTACGGGAAGCTGTTGTTTGGACTGGCAATCCTGGCAGACGCCCTGGTACAGGACATCTGCGATCTGGATGGTCATGGGCTTGGAATTTTCATCCCAGTGCGGGGTGAGGCACGGTGCGTGGCCCACGGCGCAATCCACGTCCTCCACCTTGCCGCAGCTGATGCAGACGGCGTGATGGTGATTGTCGCCCACCCGGGTTTCGTAAAGAGCCGGGGAGTGCGGAGGTTCAAAGCGGCGCAGCATCTGCAGGTCCGTGAGGTCGCTGAGCACTACGTAAACGGACTGCGCCGTCAGTTCAGGAAGCTCTTTGCGGGCAGCGGCAAGAATGCCTTCTGCCGGGGAATGCGGATGGTGCTGGACTGCGGCGAGTACTGCCAGCCGCTGTTTGGTCACACGCCGGCCGTGGGCATGCAGGGCGGCTGCCCATTCTGCTTGCTCGGCTGTGTGATCTGTCATGCATTCATTGAAACACTTATTTTGAGGAGTTCACAATAAGGCAAGGCTAACTTCTGGTGAACGGAGCAGATCCTCCAGCGGATTGACCACTTCAGCGGCGGACCGGCCCAGCGCGTGGACCCGCAGCGGAGTACCTGCAGTTTCCGATTCCAAGGCCAGGCAACTGAATCCACTAAGACCCCCACCCAGGGGAAGCTCCGCCAGGACAGCCCCCATTGCCAGCAATTCCGCCGGCAGGATCTCGCGAACAGACGCCACAGGCCGGACAGCTTCAATGACCGTATGGCGCGGCCCTGTCTGCACCGCCCGAGCCAGCGGACCTGGGTGAGAAGCCAGCGGACTTGAGTCAGAAGCGGGCGGACTTGTGTCAGAAGCGGGCGGACTTGTGTCAGAAGCGGGCACGACGGCGTCCCCCACTTGAGGTCCGGAACTCACGGCGGCCTCGGAGCGGCTCCGTCGCAGCGCCTCACGGACTGCGGCATCGGTAGCTTCCAGAGGGTGATCAGGCTCCCCGAGGCGACGGTGGGCCGGCAACGAAAGCTGAGCCCCCGGCGTCGTGGTTTCTCCGTCCCAGCGGCCGAACAGGTGGAACGTGGGAGTTGAGGACTCAGCCACGGGCTCGCCGATGGCGGAGCCCAGAGGGTGCCAGCGGTGGGCGAACATCACCGCGAAGCGGGTTGCCCCGAGTACGTCATGGAGGGCGGCGCGTACAAGGTTGTGGCAGAAGAGCCAGTCGGACGCTGAGGCCTGCGCGAACTCGGTGGAGGGATCGGACAGACGGATCAGGATGTGCCCGGCCGTGAGGGGGTGGCGTGGCCTGGCTATTTCCCAAAACCCCGAACGGTACAGCAAACGACGCTCCAAGCGCATGTCAACTCCTTCCCGGGGTGAGCCTACCAAGCGTTCCCGCACCCAGGGATAGTTGCGGGCGGTTGCCGCAATGCTCGTTAAGGTAGGACGGTGGCGAAACTACTGGCAGATATCACCCCCTTAAAGGAGAGCCCCGCTTTTAGGCGGCTCTGGCTGGGGGCCTCCGTGGCTGCCATCGGAACCCAGCTGACCTTGGTGGCGGTGAGCCTGGAGGTTTATCGGCTCACTCAGGAGAGCTTCTACGTGGGCCTCCTGGGGATCTTCGCGCTGGTGCCCCTGGTCATTGCCGGGCTGTATGGGGGCTCTGTCTCGGATGCCTACGATCGCCGCAAAGTTGCCCTCATTGCCTCGCTGGTCCTTTGGGCCACCACGGCCGCATTGGCTTTGCAGGCGTGGTTGGAAATCGGCAACATCTGGCTCCTTTACGCGTTGGTAGCCGTGCAAAGTGGCGCCCAGGGCATTAACGGCCCTGCCCGCAGTGCCATCATTCCGCTCCTGGTCCGCAAGGATCTGCTTCCGGCGGCCAACGCACTGAGCATGCTGACGTTTGGCCTGTCCATGACCGCCGGGCCGCTCCTGGCAGGCGTCCTTGTGGCCACCATCGGATTCGGCTGGACCTACACCATAGATGTCATCAGCTTCACGTTCGCCCTGTGGGGGCTCTTCAAACTCCCGCCCCTGCCACCGTCCAAGGATGCCGTGCGGCCAGGGCTCCGCTCCGTGGTGGAGGGCTTCCGGTTCCTGGGGACACGGCCCAACGTTCGCATGACGTTCATCATCGACCTCATCGCCATGATCTGCGCCCAACCCCGGGCTTTGATGCCCGCCATCGGGGCCGTGATGATCGGTGGAGGCGAAACCACCGTGGGTGTATTGCTCGCCTCCACAGCCGTGGGTGCTTTCCTGGCCGGGCTGTTTTCCGGGCCCCTGGGAAGGGTTCGCAAGCAGGGCAGCGCCGTGGTGTGGTCAGTGATCGGCTGGGGCGCTTCCATTGCCGGGTTCGGTCTGGTGGTGCTGCTCGCCGGGGATTCCGGCCGCGACGGCGTCACTGCCTGGCTGATCCCGGCTGCCCTGTGCTGTGCCCTCGCCGGGATCTCGGACTCCATCAGCGCCGTCTTCCGTACCACCATCCTCCAGTCAGCCACTCCGGACCACATGCGGGGCCGGCTCCAAGGCGTGTTCATTGTGGTGGTGGCCGGAGGGCCCAGAGTGGGGGACATGCTGGCCGGCGGTGTCACCCAGTTCCTCAGTGAAGGCGGAGTGTTGCTTCTAGGCGGACTTCTTTGCATTCTCCTGGCATGGGTGGCTTCACGAATGCAGCCCGGATTCGTCGCCTACGACGCCAAACACCCTGTGCCCTGACCCTGCGGCACGCTGCCGGCCACCCGCCGACGTAGGCTGGCAACGGAACACGACGGGCGGCGTCGGCGTTAATCCGTACAGAACCCCTGCCAATGACGAGGAAAGCGACAAGAACAACCGTGCATAAACACAACAATGGACTCAAGACCGCGGCACTCTTCGGTGTGCTGTGGGCGGTGTTGTTGGGTTTGGGCGCCATCATCGCGGCCGGGACGCGCAGCACCACACCTATCTGGATCATGGCGTTGATCGGTGTTGGTACCACGGCTTATGGCTACTGGAACAGCGACAAGATCGCCATCCGTTCCATGGCTGCCTACCCCGTCACAGAGGCGCAGGCGCCGCAGCTCTATCAGATAGTCCGAGAGCTGTCCGTGCGTGCCAACAAGCCCATGCCGCGGATTTACCTATCGCCCACCATGACTCCCAATGCTTTTGCCACCGGACGCAATCCAAAGAACGCCGCCGTGTGCTGCACCGAGGGCATCCTTCACCTGCTGGACGCCCGCGAACTCAGGGGCGTCCTGGGGCATGAGCTGATGCACGTGTACAACCGCGACATCCTGACGTCGTCAGTTGCCGCGGCCGTGGCCGGAGTCATCACCTCCGTGGGGCAGATGCTGCTGATCTTCGGCAGCGGCGACCGGCGCAACGCCAACCCGCTGGCCACCATCGCCATGGCCCTGCTGGCGCCGTTCGCGGCCTCATTGATCCAGATGGCCATCTCCCGAACCCGCGAGTACGACGCCGATGAAGACGGTGCCGAGCTCACCGGCGACCCCCTGGCGCTCGCCTCAGCCCTGCGCAAGATCGAATCCGGGGTCAGCCAGTTGCCGCTCCCGCAGGACCAGCGGCTGGTCAATGCCTCACACCTGATGATCGCCAACCCGTTCCGCGGCGGCGGCATACGGCGTATGTTCTCCACACACCCGCCCATGAAGGAACGGATCAGCCGGCTGGAAAGGATGGCCGGGCGCCCGCTTTCCTAGAGAGCCAAACACGTCGTGAACCCGCTTTTCCGTGGTTGACCAACAACGGAAAAGCGGGTTCTCAACGTCATTGTGCTGACCAGGTCTAGGCGAACAAGCCCTCGCCGATGAAACCGCCCGCCTGGACGCCCGGAGGCACCGCAAAGAGCCCCGAGCCCGTGTGCTTCAAGTACTCCACGGACAGGGTGTCGCTCTTGGCCAATGCCAGCTGCATGGGAACGTAGTGGGTTCGGGGATCCTTGACGAAGGCAATGAAGAACAGCCCGGCGTCGAGGTGTCCCAGCCCGTCCGAGCCATCCGTGAAGTTGTAGCCACGGCGCAGCATCCTCACGCCGTTGTTCTGGTCCGGGTGGGCCAGGCGCATGTGGGAGTCCATGGGAATCAGGGGATCTCCGTTGCGGCCTGCCATGGCGAAATCGGGGGTGCTGAACTCGTCCCCGCCGGACAACGGAGCGCCAACTCCCTTGGTGCGGCCAATCAGTCCCTCCTGTTCGCGCAGGGAAGTCCGGTCCCAGATTTCAATGTGCATCTGAATCCTGCGGGCCACCAGGTAGCTGCCGCCGTTCATCCATTGTTCGCCCGCCGAGCCGGCGCCTACCCAGACGTGCTCATCAAGCAGGGCGTTGTCCTCGACCTTGAGGTTGTTGGTGCCGTCCTTGAATCCGAACAGGTTCCGGGGTGTCACCTGGGCCCTGGACGTAGAGGACGTGCGTCCAAAGCCCAACTGCGACCACCGGACCCGGACCTTGCCGAAGCCGATCCGTGCAAGGTTCCGAATAGCGTGGACTGCCACTTGGGGGTCATCAGCGCAGGCCTGGATGACGATGTCCCCACCCGTGCGGCCCGGCTGAAGATCGTCCCCTGGGAAATGCGGAAGATCGATCAGTGCCTCCGGACGACGGCCCTCCAGACCAAAGCGCGCCCTCCCATCCTTCTCGAACAGCCCCGCGCCAAAACCGAAGGTCAGCGTCAACTTCGCAGCCGCCAAATCCAAAGCTTCGCCGGTGTCTTCAGGCGGGGCATCGTACGGCCCGTCCACGGCGCCCGTCGCGCCAGTGGGGAGGCCGGTTGTCATGGATTCGGCCGCGGCAGTCCAGTCCTTGAGGAGCTTGATGAGTTCTTTGCGGTCTTCAGTGGTGACATCAAAAGCGGCCATGTGCAGGCGATCCTGGGCCGGGGTAGTGATGCCGGCCTGGTGCTCGCCAAAGAATGGGACCACCGCTTCGCCGGTGCTGGTGTCCGCGGAGGATGCAGCAGCGGCAGACAACGCGTCATGTCCCAGGAACCCGGCAGCCAGACCGGCAACCGCACCCGCGCCGCCTACTCCCGCGAGCGAGAGCAGGCCACGGCGGGAGACGCCCGTGCGGCGGCTTTCAGCGGCAGCTGCTGTACCGCCGTCGGCCGCTTCCCGGGACGTCACGACGGCGGCAGCCTCAGCTGCCGTGCCCTGCCGGACAAGGTTAGTGTCTTTGTCGACGGGCTCGTCGGTGTGCCCGAAGGGGCAGCCAGTCACAACACTACGGCTGCGGTGAGCTTGGAGAGGGGCTCACCCAGCGAATCGACCAGCGCGGCGAGCTGCTGGACTTGGTCCTGGCTCAGCTCGTTGTAGAACACGAAGCCGTCGCCCTTGGCATGCGTCTTGAGTTCGGTTTGGAGCGCCGTGAACTTCTCGTCCAAGGACTTGGCGAGCTCGGGGTCCTTCTGCTCAAGGGCCGGCCTCAGGTTCTCAAAAGCGATGCGTGCGCCGTCCACGTTGGCCTGGAAATCCCAAAGATCCGTGTGGGACCAGATTTCCTCTTCGCCTGTGACCTTGCCGGTGGCAACTTCGTCCAGGAGTTCCTTGGCGCCGTTGCCGAGCTTGTCCGGAGTGAGCTCAACCGTGCGGGTGCGGGTGACGAGGTCTTCGGTGTCTGCAACCAGCTGGGTGGAGATGGCGGTGCGCTCGGCCGGCGTCATGGCGGTGTATTCCGCAGGCGGGAAGAGGTCCTTCTCCGCACGGTGCCAGCCGGTCCATTCCTGTCCGGGTTCAAGGTCTGCCTCGCGGGCATCCAGCTTGGGGTCCAGGTCGCCGAAGGACTCAGCTACAGGTTCGATCCGCTCCCAGTGCATGCGGGTTGAAGCGTAGAGCTCACGGGCCTTGGCGGCATCACCGGCGGCGAACGCATCGGCGAAGGCTTTGGTGCCCACAATGAGCTGCTCGCTCTGGTCTTTGACGTAGGCCACGTACTGCTGGGATCCCGTGTCCAGGAGCTTCTGGAAGTCGGCGTCGACGCTGGGCTTGTTGCCGGATTCGGTGACCTCAAAGGACGCGCGGATGCCTTCGCCCTGCATGCCCGGCTTGCAGGCCGTGTTGTACTTGCCAGCCGGAGCGGTGACCACCAGGTTGCGGGTGATGCCGGGCCCGATGTTCTCCACTTCGCCGAGGATCCTCAGACCGTCTTCGGCCAGAAGGTAGAACTCGGTGACCTCCGTGCCTTCGTTTTTCACGGCAAAAGTAAGGTTGCCGCTGGGGGCGGTGCCCGTGGACACCTTGCATTCGTTGGCGTTGCTGCTGACCTGGATGGGGCCGTCTGCGGCACCCGTGGTCTTGGTGTTGTCAGTGCAGCCGGCAAGTACCAAGGGAACGGCTGCGGCCGCGCCAATGACGGCCAGGGTCCTGCGAAGTTTGGGGGTTCCGAGCATGGTGGGTCCTTATGTTGAAGGGCGTGACGGGAGTTACCCGGAAAACTGTGGTGGCCTTAGGCCTGTGTTGCGACAGCAGAGACTGAGGCTGCGCTGGAAGCCTTGGGAGGTGACGAGCGGTTAGCCCGGATGTACAGGATCAACACCGGAACCACGTACAGCAGCCAGGCGGCTGCCTCCAGCCAGGTGGTGGCGGGGGAGAAGTTCAGGGTGCCTTTGAGCAGGGTGCCGTACCAGGACGACGGCGGGATGGCGGCTGAGACGTCGAAGGCCAGGTTGTTCAGGCCCGGCAGGATTCCGGCTTCCTGCAGATCATGGATGCCATAAGCCAGAACACCGCCGGCGATAATGATCAGTCCTACCCCGGTCCAGGTGAAGAAGCGGCCCAGGTTCACCTTCAGGATACCCCGGTGAAGCAAATAACCCAGGGCGGCAGCGGTGATGAGCCCCAGCAGTGCACCGAGCAGCGGCAACGTGGTTTCACCGGTGGCCTGGGCTGCTGCCCAGATAAACAGGGCGGTTTCCAGGCCCTCCCTGCCCACGGCCAGTGCCGCAACCACCACAAGGCCCCAGGCGGCGCCGTCGGCCGCTTTGTCCACCTGCGAGCGGAGTTCGCCACCGAGGCTGCGTGCGGTACGGGCCATCCAGAACACCATCCAGGTCACCAGAGCGACGGCAACGATGGACAAGCCTCCGCCGATCGCTTCCTGCGCCTCGAACGTTAGACCACGGGGGCCAAAAGTCAGCATGGCGCCGAAACCAAGCGAAATGGCGATTGCGAGGCCCACGCCCATCCAGACACGGGGGATCAGGTGCCGCCGGCCGGTCTTGATGAGGTAAGCCATCAGGAGGACCACGATGAGAGAGGCCTCAAGGCCTTCGCGCAGGCCGATCAGGAAATTGGCGGTCATGGATTTTCTTTCGCTAAGGGGAGCCGTACTTAGGCTCACCTAAGGAAGAAGGATACTGTGACTTGACTATTACGCAAAGTAATCATGCGCTAATGCGCTCGCTCATTACGACAATCGATGTAGTTGAGGGCAGCAAAAAGCCGGGATGCAGCGCCCAGATGAGCGTGCGTCCCGGCTTTGAGGCCCTTGATTGCCTCCGCGTTTTTGCGAGGGTGCTAGCTGCGGAAGTTCACGAACTGGAGATCGGCCTCGTCGAACTTCTTCAGGATGTTCATGGTCTCCTGCAGGTCATCGCGGGACTTGGAGGTGACCCGGAGTTCGTCGCCCTGGATCTGGGACTTGACGGACTTGGGGGCTTCATCGCGGATGATCTTGTTGATCTTCTTGGCGATGTCCTGCGCAATGCCCTCCTTGATGGTGCACTCCAGGCGGAATTCCTTACCGGACGGGTAGGGCTCGCCTTGGTCCAACGACTTCAAGGAGATGCCGCGCTTGATGAGCTTGGACTGGAAGACGTCCAGAACAGCCAGGATGCGGTCCTCGGAGTTGGCCTTCATGAGGATCTTTTCGCCGCTGAAGTCGATCTCGGCACCGACGCCCTTGAAGTCGTACCGCTGGGCGATTTCCTTCTGGGACTGGTTGAGCGCGTTGGCAACCTCTTGCTTGTCTACTTTGCTTACGACGTCGAATGTGGATTCGCCTGCCATGACTCTCCTTAGGTTGGGGGCCCTGTGAGGGCGGGTTGGTCTGGCATCCAGCCTAGTACGGAAGGCGTGGGTTGGGGCCGGGGAGTTCTTTCACAGTTCGCTCACAGCGCATGCAGGGCTGGAACTGAGGCTGCCGGTCGAGAGTTGTACCAGTTGGAAGAACGCATCCACGGAGGATCAGCATGAGCAGCAAGGCCGTCCAGTCCATCAGCAAAACCGCGTCCGCAGCAGCAGGTTCCCTTGGTGCGGCGGCAGGTTCCCTTGGTACGGCCGCAGTTGCCGCAGCAAGTGCCGTAGCTGCCGCGGCTGTCGCGGCATCGATCGTCCTCAGTCCGGTTCCCAACGCTGCTTCGCGTATGGACGGAGTCCACGCGGACTTGCTGCGCGCTGTGCAGCTCAACCAGATCACTGCCGAGCAAGCCGAAAAGTTCGAAGCTAAATTGGCCGGCAGGATCCTCGGAGAAGCCTGAAATCCCGCGAAATCCCAGGCGTCCGGCGCCGATTAGATTCTTCGCAGAAAATTCTGTAAGGTTGTCTCTGCCTTCGGTTACCGGATCTAAAAGAAACGGTCTCCGGAAGTGATCTTCTTTTGAAGTTCGGCAGATTACCCGAGCGGCCAAAGGGGGCTGACTGTAAATCAGCTGGCAACGCCTACGGGGGTTCGAATCCCTCATCTGCCACCCAAGGAGAATCCCCGGAACCACTGGTTCCGGGGATTTTTTCGTGTGCCCACAAGTCTTCTGCTGGCTGATCCCACCTGCTTGAGGATCCCGCAGTTGTTCGCCCAGCTCCCCGTTGTGCGGCGGGGGACTCGAACGAGTGCGTGACTGGGGGAACCGCGGACTCGGCTGTGCGGCTAGCACCCACTTTGATGGCATCAACCTTGCGGCGCGCCGCAAACCTCGGCGCGCCGCAAACCTCGGCGCGTCGCAGCACCCGAGTGCTCGAAGTGGGTGGTGACGGTGCGGCATAGACCCCGACGCCGGGACTAAGCCTCGCGCTCCTGCCTGAAGTCTGTGCCCTGCCGAATGTGCGTGCCCCGCCCGGTTTCCGTGGCTTGCCGGAGTTCCGCGATCTCCCTCCGAAGGGCTGCGATTTCCGTCACGAGGTCCGCCATCTCGGCGCGGACCGGTTCCTCGGCAGCTGCAGCCTTGACTTCCGCTGCCGCGGCCACGCCCTCGGCGTTCTCCTCAATTCGCTGCAGAAGCCATGAGGCAATGGAGGCCGTGACAATACCCAGGACCGCGATCCCGCTCATCATCAGGGCGGCAGCCACCATCCTGCCTATAGGAGTCACGGGGTAGAGGTCTCCGTACCCCACGGTGGTGATGGTGGTGATGGCCCACCAGGCGGCGTCCCCGAAATTGAGGATTTTGGCGTCGGGGGCGTTCTGCTCCACGTCCAGCACTGCCAGGGCCCCAATGAGGATCAGCATCGCAGCTGCACCGGCGACATACGTGGCTACGCGTCCGCGCAGTGTTTCGCCCACCGTGCGCTGCAGGACGGAGAGCAAAGTCACCAGCCGCAGCAACCGGAGTGGCCGGAAGAAGGGGAGCACCACAATCAGGAGTTCGTGGAGATTCCAGAGGAACCACCGCATGCGGTCCTCGGCAAGCCAGAGATTAACGAAGTAATCCAAAGCGAAAATTCCCCAGGTAATCCAGAGGACCACTTCGAAGGGGGTTGCCTCAGCCCCGCTCACGCGACCAATGACCTGCCACGCGTAAGCCGTGAGGAAAATCAATGCCGTGGCCATGAGGGGCCATTCAACCAGGTCCCTGTATCGCGCTTGAGTCATACGGGAATACTAGCCACAGCGAAAGCCCCGCCTTTACTGCAAGGGATCAGGAGGCTGGTGTCTCCAGCCAGTAGCCGTCCAAGTGGTGAATCAGTTGACGCCCCAGGCCGCCCTTGAGTTGGATCCACAGCGTACTGCGATCATTGGTCATGCCATCGATGGTTCCCTCGATCCGGTTGCCGCGGGCATCCTTGAGGACCACGTGCTGGTGGCGGGAGAGTTCAGGCCAAACGTCGCCTTGCGGCCTGGCGGTTTGCAGCGTGCTCAAAGGGGTCCCCCTTGTGTGTTCCATCAATATGAGTTTCAGATATTGTGCACGTCTTTCATGAACCAGCGGTAAACGTTAGTGCAAACGTTGGACATAAACCCGCTTTGCCCAAGAACGGGTCCACTATGCGGTCCCTGTATTCCCCGCAAAGTTACTGATGGGTAACATTGAGTCATGCATCTGCTTCTTCGCACCCTCATGTTGCTGTTAACCTCCTCCAAGCGCTCGCCGCTCGGTGTTTGGGAAGAATCCTCGCTGCCCCTGCGGGTTCTGCCCACTGACATCGACATCGCAATGCACGTCAATAACGGCATGTATTTCTCATTGATGGACCTCGGCCGCTTCGATCTCATGGTCCGCAGCGGCATCTGGGCCAGGATGCGCAAGCGGGGCTGGAGTCCGGTGGCAGCCGGTGAAACCATTGCCTTCCGCAAGTCCCTGCAACTTTGGCAGCGCTACACCATTGAGACCCGCATCATCGGGCTGGACACCAAGGCCATCTACTTTGAACAGCGCATGGTGGTGGACGGTGAGATCTACGCCCGCGCACACATCGCCACCCGCTTGGTCAACAAGGGCAAGCCCGTCACGCAGGAAGAAATCATCGCTGAGTTCGGAGCGCCACCGGCTGACCTTGAGTTGCCTGAGTGGATCCACGAGTGGCGCGAAAACAACGCCCTTCCCGGTTCGCGGCGTCCGGCACCGCACATCTGGCGCTAAAACGTCTGGCGCTGAGACGTCTGCCGCTAAACCCCCACATCGCGTCGTTGCAGGGCCGTCGCTCCCAACACGATGAGTACCGCAGAGATACCGTATAGGCCCGCGGCAGCTCCCCAGTCCGCGCCGTTGGCTACCGGGGAATTGCCGTAGGCCCAGTGGTACGGCGAAAGATTCAGCAACCACTCGACATCCGGACTTTGCCGTCCCACGGCGTTGAACACGTACCCAAGAACAGCCACTGCGGCACCAGCTGCGATCCCGTAGATCTTCCGGCCGCTCAGCGCACCGGCGAAGAGCGCAGCAGTCCCGCTGAGCAACGCTAAAGCGGCAAACAGCAGCACCGCCCCGGCAAGATGCCCGACGTCGATTCCCAGTTGCGAGGGCCCGTTCAGTCCCAGCACCAACAGGAAAACGAGGACCGAAAGCAACGCAATACGAACCACGATTGCCAGGGCGCGTTCGAGGACTACCTGCACCCGAGTAACACTGTGGGCGAGCGTTAGTTCGAGCAAGCCGGATTCCTCGTCGCCACCTACGGCCGCGGCACCCCAGCCGATGGAGGCCATGGACATCAGCAGGAATCCGATCAGCCCGAACATGGTGGCCTGGGTGTAACCGGGTCCTGAGGCGATTTGATCGTAGTTCAGGGCTTTGGTCATTTCGGGAGGAAGCGCATTGATCAGGTCCTGCATCTGCGCGCTGCCTCCGATCGAGGGATAGAGCGGCAGGTACAGCATGCATGCCGCCGACAAACCGACTGCCCAGGCCAGCGTTGAACGCCAGGAGTCGGTCAGGGCCTTGGTGAACAGGGGGAGGATCTTAGGCACGGTGTGCTCCTTCCGCGTGTCGGCCAGATACTTGACCGTTTTCAGGAGCTTGGCCCGGCCCAGGAGCTTGGCCCGGCCCAGGAGCTTGGCCCGGCCCCGGAGCCTGGCCGAGCCCTGGAGCTTGGCCAGGCAGAGGTGACTGGGCCGTGTAGAGCGTCAGGACGGCTTCCTCCAGGTCCGGTTCTTCGAGGACAAGATCCGTCAGGTTCAACCTGGCCAGCTCCTGGACCAAGGGCTGAACGTGGCCGGAGAGCGTCGCCGAGGCCTCAACTGTTGGGGCGGCGTGCCCTTCGGCTTTGAGCTCCCGGACCGCCACGTTGGCGATGCCGGGCACGCGGGCCAGCACCGCGCCGACGTCGTGCGCTTCCGTCCCGGTGCTGTTGAACCGCAGTTGCCGGGCTGCTGCCGTCCTGAGCGCCTCCACGGTGGAAACGGTGACGATTTCGCCGTCACGGAGGATAGCCACGGCGTCAGCGGCCTGCTGTACCTCACTGAGGACGTGCGAACTGAGGAACACCGTTGCGCCGTCATCCACTGCCTCGCGAACCATCGCATGGAACACCTGCTGAACCAGGGGGTCCAGGCCGCTGGTGGGCTCGTCCAGCACCAGGAGCTCGGGCTTATGCATGAAGGCCTGCAGGAGTCCGAGCTTCTGCTTGTTGCCTTTGGAGAGTTTCCGGGTCTGGCGATCGAGGTCCAGGTTCAGCCGTTCGGCGAGTTCGTTGACATGCTTGGGTTCCACTGGCCCGCTGATCGCCGCGAAGTGCTCCAGCATGCGGCGCCCCGTGGTCCTGTTTTCCAAGTGGAGCTCACCGGGAAGGTAGCCGATCCTGCGGCGAAGCGCCGTGCCGGCCGAACGGGGATTCTGTCCCAGGACGGAAATGGACCCCGCACTGGGCCGAATAATATCCAGCAGGCAGCGCATGGTGGTGGTCTTGCCCGCTCCGTTCGGCCCGATGACGCCGAATACTGATCCGGGTTCCACCGCAAAATCAAGTCCGTGCAGGACTTCCCGGGACCCGAACTTCTTTCGCAAACCCTCGACGACGATTGCCTGGGTCACGGGGCATGCTCCCTTCCGGTGTTGGTGCTGGTGTTGGTGTTGATGGCTTCGCGGGCCGCGTCAAGGAACCGCGCGTCGGCGTAGAAACCGTGCGTGTAAATCTCCAGGGCGGGCAGGGTCAGTTGCCGGAGGAGTTCGGGGCCGATCCCGTGAGGCTCCGGGCCTAGAGTCCCCAGCGTCCGTGAGAGGTGCCGTCCCAACATGAGGATCGAGAGGCTGTTGGAGGCGATGACGACGGCGGTGGAGCGGACGTCGTCGAACTTTCGGATGGTTCCGGCCTCCATCCCGGCGTGGATGATGTCCTGGGTTTGCTTCACGACGGCGTCGAAGAAGGCGTCGCCTGCCTCGGACTCATCGCTGAGGGTGCGTCGGATGTAGGTGATTTCGTCGGCGTACTGATCCGGGTGGTTCAAGTAGTCCTGGATCAGCTGCCTCGTGGATACCGGATCGGCTTTTTCGCGACCCTGGGTTGCTGTTTGTGCGAGGACATGCTGATCGCAGGCATCGCGCAGCCCGGCTTTGCTTCCGAAGTGATGGATGACCAGGCCGGGACTGACGCCGGCGGTAGAGGCAACAGCCCTGACGGTGGCGCGGGCGAATCCATCGCGGCCGAAGAGCCCAATGGCGGCGTCGCGGATGCGGGCCCGGGTGGTTAGATCCTCTGCGCTTGAACGCATGTTTCATAGACTAAACACTTGTTCAATCTGCGACAAGAGGTTTTACGTGATCCACGGAAAACTTCCGCATGGGCGTTTATTCCCTGTGACGCAGACAGCGAACAGGGAGCCCCTCCGCGGGACTTCGCGGGCGGGGTCGCGTACCGTGGAAGCATGGCTACAGTTGACATCACTGGAGAACAGTTCGCATCGACCATCGAGGACAATGACATTGTCCTGGTGGATTTCTGGGCATCCTGGTGTGCCCCGTGCCGTCAGTTTGCCCCCACCTATGGGGCCGCTTCAGAGAAGCACACTGACGTGGTGTTCGCGAAGGTGGACACCGAGGCTGAGCAGCAGCTCGCCGCCGAAGCCGGGATCACGTCCATCCCCACGCTCATGGCCTTCCGTGAAAAGGTCCTCGTCTTCTCGCAGCCGGGTGCCCTCAACGGTCCGCAGTTGGAGCAGGTCCTCGAGGCCGTGAAGGGCCTGGACATGGAAGAAGTCCACGCACACGTCGCCAAGGCACGTGCCGAGGCTCAGGAAAGCTAAGACCAAGCGGCGGCTTCGAAACATCGCAACCGCCGGAAAGCATCGAGGTCGCCGGAAATTTCCGGCGACCTCGATGCATTTAAGGCGTTCTCGCAGTCTTCCCGCGATGTCGCCGGATAATGGTGGCTAGAGCCGCTCGAGCTTGACGGGCTCGGCCAGCAGTGCGCTGAGGGACTCGTTCAGGTCCTGGACGGCGATGCCCTTGGAGTGCTTCTCCAGAAGCTCCTCGGATTCCCAACGCTCAGTGAGGACGAGCTTTTCCTCGGTGGCTTCAGTCAGTTCGTAACGGATGCAGCCGGGTTCATTGACGACCTCGTCGATCGCGATTTCCAAAGCGAGCTTCACACGGAAGAACTCGCCTTCGTTGGGGATGAACGTGGCCTGCAAGTCGATGGGTTCACTCATGGCTCCAACCCTACCGGCAGGACACGGCGTCGCTGGAGGTGGTTACGGTTCTGTTGCGGGCAGTGACTTGGTAGCGTTCCGTCATGTTGTCCTACACCGCCGGAGACACTGACGTCCCGCTGCTCGAAGAGACCATTGGTGCCAATTTTGAGCGCATCGCGGCGCAGTTCCCCTTGCGGGATGCGCTGATCGAGGCCGCTGCTGCGCCAGGCGGTGACGCCCGCCGGTGGAGCTACCAAAAGCTGAACGACGACGTCGATCACCTCGCCCGCGCGCTGCTCGCCGTGGGCGTGGCAAAGGGCGAAAGGATAGGCATCTGGAGCCCCAACTGCGCTGAGTGGACCATCCTTCAGTACGCCACAGCCAAAATCGGCGCGGTGCTGGTGAACGTGAACCCGGCGTACCGGAGCCATGAGCTGGAGTTCGTGGTGAAACAGAACGGTATGCGGATGTTGGTGGCGGCGCCCTCGGATAAAAACAGTGACTACGTTGGCATGGCCAGGGATGCTGCCCGCAACTGTCCCGATCTCCAAGAGCTGGTCTTCCTCCCGGGGCCGCCGGAGCTGGGACTCACCGTGGGCGTCCCGGAAGCCAACCAAGAACTCACGTACGGCCAACTCCTGACCCGGGCAGACGGCGTCGGGCCTTCAGCCTTACGGGACCGAATGGCGGAACTGGACCCGCACGATCCCATCAACCTGCAGTACACCTCAGGCACCACGGGATTCCCCAAGGGCGCCACCTTGACGCACCACAACATCCTCAACAACGGGCACTCGATCGGCCGGCTCCTGAGCTACACCGAGCACGACCGTGTGGTGATTCCTGTGCCGTTCTATCACTGCTTCGGCATGGTGATCGGGAACCTGAATGCGCTGAGTTTCGGCGCGGCAACCATCATTCCGGGCCGCGGGTTCAATGCCTCGGCAGCTTTGGAAGCGGTGCAGGACTTCGGCGGAACGTCCCTGTACGGGGTGCCCACCATGTTCATCGCCGAGCTCGCGCTGGAGGACTTCACCTCCTATGACCTCTCCACGTTGCGGACAGGAGTTATGGCGGGCTCCTTGTGTCCTATCGAGGTGATGCGCCGGGTGATCGATGAAATGCATATGGTTGACGTGGCCATTTGCTACGGCATGACAGAGACGTCGCCCGTGTCCACCATGACCCGTGCGGGAGACACCCTGGAGCATCGGACCGGCACGGTGGGCAGGACCATGCCGCACCTGGAGAGCCGCATCATTGACCCGGGTTCGGGCGACGTGGTGGAGCGTGGCGTGATCGGTGAGCTCTGCACGAGGGGTTACTCGGTGATGCAGGGCTACTGGGGTCAGCCGGACAAAACCGCTGAGGCAATTGACGCTGAAGGGTGGATGCACACTGGTGACCTTGCCAGCATGGATGAGGACGGATACGTGGTGATCGAGGGCCGGATCAAGGACATGGTGATCCGGGGCGGGGAGAACATCTACCCGCGGGAGATCGAGGAATTCCTCTTCTCGCACCCCGCCATTCAGGACGTGCAGGTCATCGGAGTCCCCGATGAAAAGTACGGTGAAGAGCTGATGGCGTGCGTCATCCTCAAACCTGGCGCACCGCCCCTGACCGCCGACGATCTGGCTGAGTACTGCCACGGGAAGCTGGCCCGTTACAAGATTCCGCGCTACATCGACATCCGGGAGTCGTTCCCCATGACGGTCTCCGGGAAGGTGCGGAAGGTGGACATGCGGAAGGACGCGGTGACCCGGCTGCACCTCCGGACCGAGAACGGGTAGTTAGCACAGGCGAGAATATCCAAGGAATGTCAGGTTCGTTGAATCCCGATGCTAAGAAGCGCTTCATTCGGAGTTGGCGCGACGCGCTCTAACTTAGGGGGCAACGCTACAGGGATCTTCGTGAGGGGCCGGGAAGGCGGCTGGTCCTGTGGCATTGGGAGAAGCAACTGCCTGGCGCTTTGTTGAGTTCGGTAGCCGGTCATCTCCGTGGCCGCGGGCATGGACCCAACTGGCTGTCGACACGGCCCGGGCATGAGCGACAACCAGACGAGGATTAGACGTCCTCGCTTACGACGTGCTGCTGTGGCGACACAGGATAAGTCTCAAGTTCCGGGTCAGCGAGTATCTCCCGAATGCAGGAGGCCGATCCCCCGATATAGACGCTTCTGGCGTATATATCGTTGCCCACGCACCAAGCGCCGTCAGCCGGTATCCACCACAGCGGAGCTCCAGAAAGCCCCGTTGCAAGCGGAGAGCAAGCTTCATCCACCGTTCCTTCCAGGACGTACATATTTCTGCCATAGGAAGCTCGTACCAGTTCAGAGTTGCGGTAGTTGTCACTGATCCCGGCATAGCCTTCCCATGCGAGGAAGTAGATATGGTCAGGGGTCTGCGTATGTCGACGCAGAGTTGGAGCTAGAGTTGCCGCTGCTTTGCTATCAAAGCCACCCATAACCGGATCCAACCGGGGCTGGCCAGGCATGTCTGCCTGGCCCGAGATGTCAGACCACTGCGTTGGGGCAGAGACCGGCGAGGACGACCCGCCAACCTCACTCCAGCGCATCGTCCGGCCAAACTCGGAGCGGGCAGGATTGAGGATGCGGCAGTAGGCCTCGAAATCCAAAGGGAAGAAGTTAGCAACAGTCAGTTCGGTTGCTGAGCGTGCCCCCCTCATGGCTTTTAGCCAGGGTGGAAGGGCCGAAAAATGGGGCGAGCGCATCGTCTTATCCTGCCAGCTTTGACTGGTGGAACGAAGGAACGCCGACCAGCTTCAGGGCTGCGGGTAGGCGGGAGGACAGTAGGACCGCTAGTGAGTTTTGATCATCACTCACCGTTCCCCGGCCTTCCCGAGGACTTGGGCTCAACCCCCGGAACGAGACCGGGTAGTTAGTTGGTATTCCGGCTGATCGTCCGGATTCCCACTACAAGTCCGACGGCGGCCGTCACCACAGCGGCCACGAGGCCCCACATGGTGTCCATGCCGATCTGCCCGGAAAACAACTCCCGTTCTGCGTTGACCAGGTAGGTCAGCGGATTGAACAGGCTGGCCACTTTCATCCACCCCGGGCCGGCCTCAATGGGCAACATGATGCCGGACAGGATCATCAGCGGGAACAACAGGGTTTGCTGCACGCCCCAGAAGATCCACTCCTTGTTCTGTGAAACCAGGGCAAGAGCATAGGACAACGCGCCCAGCCCGATGCCGAAGATGCCCAGAATGACCAACCCCAACAAGACGTGGAGGGGATGGAAAACGAAGCCAAAGGGGATACACACCACGGCGATCAGCAAGCCCTGCACCACCAATGGAGCCCACTCCTTCAGCGCCCGGCCAATCATGAGCGAAGACCGGGATAGGGGAGTGGCAAGGATCCGTTCATAGGACCCGGTCATGAGTTCGTACTGCAGGTTGGAGCCGGTCATGGAGGTGCCGAACAGGGCGATCATCACCACCACTCCGGGCAGGAACCATTGCAGCGTGGATTGCCCTCCGAAGGCCGGGGCGCCCACTGCCGAGCCCAGCAGGGGGCCGAACAACCCCAGGAACACCAACGGTTGGATGAGGGAGAAAATCAGCGAAAAAGGATCCCGCAACGGCAGCAGCATTTCGCGCCAGAAAACAAACCACGTGTCGGTTAGTATGCTGCGTGGTCCCCGCCTTTGGAGGGAAACTCCCGGGGCAACGGCTTGCTCAATCATCAGACTTCAGCTCCTTCACGCAGGCTGCGGCCGGTCAATTCCAGGAAAACATCGTCCAACGTGGGCGGTTTCAATTCGAGCGACTTGGCGGGAGCGCCGGCGTCGTGCATTTCCTTCAGCAACCCCGGCGCCAGTTGGGCACCCTGCGCCAGTCGGAGGCGGAAGCGGACCACGCCGTCGTAAGCGTTTTCCTCCATGTCGCCTTCCGCGGCGGCACGGCCCAACAGCCCCCGCACCTCGGACGCGGAACCGGCGGCGACTTCGACGGCCAGGAGGTCCCCGGCGAGATTCGCTTTGAGCCGTGAAGCGGTGTCGTCCGCGATGATGGTGCCGTGGTCGATCACAATGACGCGCTCGGACATGGAATCGGCCTCATCCATGTAATGGGTAGTCAGCACGATGGTGGTGCCGTGTTCCTCGCGCATCCGCAGAATGTGCTCCCAGAGATTGGCACGGTTTTGGGGATCCATGCCCGTGGAGGGCTCGTCCAGGAACAGCAAGCCGGGGGAGTGCATCAACCCAAGTGCCACGTCCATGCGGCGTCGTTGCCCGCCGGAAAGCTTGATCACCGTGCGCTTGGCGAGGTCGCTGAGATCCAGGGATGCCATGAGTGTTTCGGCGCGTGCCTTGGCATCGGTGGTGTTCATTCCGTAGAAGCGGCCTTGCATGATCAGTTCGTCGATCACCCGGTAGCTGTGCCCGCCGCCGTTACCTTGACCGATGTAGCCGATTCTGGCCCGAACTCCCGCAGGGTCCTTGCCCACGTCAACTCCCGCCACGGTGGCTGAGCCGGACGTGGGTCTCAAAAGGGTGGTGAGCATCCGCAGGGTTGTGGACTTGCCCGCGCCGTTCGGGCCAAGGAAGGCCACCAGCTCGCCGGGGGCGACGTCGATGTCCACGCCCTTCACGGCTTCGACGGTTTCCTTCTTCACGGTGAAGGTCTTGGTGAGCTTCTCGGTGTGGATCACGGTCACTCCAGGGATGGCAGGTGATGGCTCCTGGGCGCCACGCTATACCCGTGGATGAGGCCAGTCCATGCCCCTGCGGACAGTTCCTGTCCGCGAAGAAATCTCAGTGTCCGCGGTGATCCTGAACCGTCATCCGCGGTCCGAAAGTGGGCTTGCGGAAGCCGCTGAGGTACAGCATGCGTACCAGGCGCTGCCTCTGTCCGCGCCACGGCTCAAGGAGCTCGATCATGCCCGCATCGTCGGTCTTCCGGCCTGTCAGGGCGTACCCAACGTACGCGGCCAGATGGTAGTCGCCCACAGAAATCGAGTCCGGGCAGCCATGGGTGCGTTGGACCACTTCGGCAGCAGTCCAGATGCCGATGCCCGGAATGGTCTGCAGTTTGGTCCCGGCTTGTGCCGAGTCCAGCTCCGCCAGGCGTTCAAGCGCGACGGCGGACTGCAGCGCCCGCATCACCGTGGCCGAACGCTGTGGTCCAACTCCGGCCTTGTGCCACTCCCAGGAGGGAACAGCCAGCCACTGCCTGGCGGTAGGCGGAACCAGGAGTCCGGCAGGAGCCTTGCCCGGTGCCGGCGTTCCGTAGCGATATATCAAATACCGGTAGCCTCGCCTGGCCTCCAACGTGGTGACCTTTTGCTCCAAAATGGTGGGCACCAGTGAGTCAACCATCCGCCCGGTGGAAGGCAGCCGCAAAGCCAGGTTCCGGCGTCGTGATTCCGTGACCAGCCGCGGGAGGGTGGCATGGAAGGCGGGGTCATCAAAGGCCGACCAATCGTCGTGAGCGCCCAACAACCCGGGCATGCCGGCCACTGCGTCCTCTGCTCCCGGGCCCCAGGCCTGGGCATCCACGAAGGACTCGACTCCCAAACCCCCTCCGGACAGCCTCACGGTGACAGGCCCCGAAGCAGTGGTGAAGGCCATCCAAAAACCGCTGGAATGCGACGCAAAGGAAGGGTCGGCGTTGCCTCGCATGAGCGGAAACATGGTCTGGTCCAGACGGAACGAAGCGCCCGGATGCCACCGAATGGCCGCATCAGCCGCGGCCGCAACAACGGCCGGGGCGTCTGCAATGGTCATGTTTTTATGGTCCCACGCGTGGCTGACATTCTGCAGCCGGAACCCCTTACGGCAGCAACCACGCGCCGCTAGACTCCGTGATGTGGCGTGGGTGGGCCGCGCCATGTCCAAGGAAAAACTTCCAGAATCAAGGAGCGCGAACCATGGGTGGAGTGGTGCATTTTGAGATCCCCGCGGACAACAACGAGCGGGCCAATACTTTTTACCAGAGTGCCTTCGGCTGGACCCTGAGGCCCATGGAGGGCATGGAATATACGGCGGCAATCACGGCGCCCACTAACGAAGAGACGGGCGCCCCCAACGAGCCAGGAGCCATCAACGGCGCCTTGTTCCCGCGCACTGACGCCCTGAAGACACCCATCCTCACCATCGATGTGGACGACCTCGACGCCGCGCTGGGGCAGATCGAATCAGCAGGCGGCAGCGTGGTCCAAGCCAAGGACGCCGTACCCACCATGGGCTGGTACGCGTACTTCAAGGACACCGAGGGCAACGTTTTGGGCGTCTGGCAGACCGACGCCTCCGCCGGCACGTGACCCGGCCACCACCTGACCCCGGCCACCACCTGACCCCGGCCACCACCTGAGTCCTGCCACCACCCGAGTCCGAGCCGCCCCGGGTCGAGGCCCGTAGCGACCAGACGGTAACTTTGTATCTATGAAGTATGCCCAGTCCGTGTTGGACCTCATCGGCAATACGCCGCTCATCAAGCTCAACCACGTCACGGAGGGCATCAAAGCCACCGTCCTCGTCAAGCTCGAGTACATCAATCCCGGCGGATCCATCAAGGACCGGATCGCCGTGAAGATGATCGAAGACGCGGAAAAGGATGGTCGGCTCAAGCCGGGCGGAACCATCGTTGAGCCGACGTCGGGCAACACCGGAGTTGGACTGGCGCTCGTAGCCCAGCAAAAGGGCTACAAGTGCATTTTCGTAGTGCCGGACAAGGTGGGCGAGGATAAGCGCGCGGTGCTTAAGGCATACGGCGCCGAAGTTGTTGTGACGCCCACCTCGGTCGCACCCGACAGCCCGCAGAGCTACTACGGCGTATCCGACCGCCTGGTCAAGGAGATCCCGGGCGCCTTCAAGCCGGATCAGTTCTCCAACCCCGCCGCACCCGGCAGCCACTTCGAGTCCACGGGCCCGGAAATCTGGCAGGACACCGACGGCCGGGTCACCCATGTGGTCATCGGTGCGGGCACCGGTGGCACCATCACCGGTACGGGCCGTTACCTCAAGCAGGTCTCGGCTGACCGCGCGGAGTCCGACGGCGGCCAGGTCAAGGTCATCGGCGCGGACCCGGAAGGTTCGGTCTACTCCGGCGGAACCGGCCGGCCCTATTTCGTCGAAGGCGTGGGCGAGGACATGTGGCCCGGCAACTACGATCCCACCGTCCCTGATGACGTCATCGCTGTTTCTGACGCCGACTCCTTCACCATGACCCGCCGCCTTGCCCGTGAGGAAGGCCTCCTGGTGGGCGGTTCCTCCGGCATGGCCGTGGTGGCGGCGCTGCAGGCTGCCAAGGACCTGGACGAGTCCGCTGTGGTGGTGGTGATCCTTCCGGACTCCGGCCGTGGCTACCTTGCCAAGATTTTCAACGACCAATGGATGCGCTCCTACGGCTTCCTCTCCGGCGGTGAAGAGTCCTCCGTGGGTGAGGTCCTCAAATCCAAGACGGGGGAGATGCCGGACCTGGTCCACATCCACCCGAACGAAACCGTCCGCGATGTCATCAACATCATGAACGAGTTCGGCGTCTCCCACATCCCGGTGCTCTCTCAGGAGCCACCTGTGGTGATGGGTGAGGTGATGGGCGCCGTGGACGAGCGCAGCCTCACCAGCAAACTCTTCCGCGGTGAAGCGAAGCTGGCGGACAAGGTCTCCGAACACATGGGTGAACGGCTCCCGGTTGTCGGATCCCTGGAATCCATTTCCGCCGCGCGGGAGCTGCTGTCCGACGTCGACACCGTCATGGTGACCTTCGCCGGAGCGCCCGTGGGCATTCTGACGCGCCACGACCTCCTGGCGTACTTGAGCAATTGAGCGCCACGCGCTGACCCCTTCAAATTCTGAACCTATCTATCCGTTGAACGAACCTATCCGTTGAATGAACCTAGAGGAGCTTCCATGTCTGCCACCAACAACGCCGGGTTCAACACGCGCGCCGTCCACGCCGGACAGGCTTTCGAACCGGTGACCGGCGCTGTGGTGCCCCCGCTGCATTTCAGCACCACGTACGCCCAGGACGGCATCGGCAACCTTCGCTCGGGATACGAATACGGCCGGGGAGGCAACCCCACCCGTGACGCCCTCCAGGAGCAGCTTGCCGCCCTTGAAGGTGGCACGGCTGCGTTCTCCTTCGGCTCGGGCCTGGCAGCTGAGGATTCGCTGATTCGGGCGGTTGCCCGGCCCGGGGACCACATTGTGCTGGGCAATGACGCCTATGGGGGCACCTATCGCCTGATCAATCGCGTGCTGGGGGACTGGGGCATCGGCAACACCCCGGTGGACATGTCCGATCTCGATGCCGTGGCTGCTGCGGTTGCTGCGAACAAGACGCGCCTGGTGTGGGTGGAAACGCCGTCCAACCCGATGATGAAGATCACGGACATCGAGGCGCTCGCCGCCGTGGCGCACGACGCCGGTGCCCTTCTGGTAGTGGACAACACCTTCGCGTCTCCCTACTTGCAGACCCCGCTCGCCTTGGGTGCCGATGTTGTGGTGCATTCCACCACCAAGTACATCGGTGGCCACTCCGATGTGGTGGGCGGCGCCATTGTGGTCAAGGACGCTGAACTTGCCGAGAAGATCGGTTTCATCCAGTTCGCCGTGGGTGCGGTGTCCGGTCCGATGGACGCTTTCCTGACCACCCGCGGCTTGAAGACGCTGGGTGTTCGCATGGACCGCCACAGCGAGAACGGGCAGGCCGTGGCCGAATGGTTGCTGCAGCGTCCCGAGGTGGAAGCCGTCCTCTACCCGGGCCTCCCGGACCACCCCGGCCATGATCTGGCTGCGAAGCAGATGAAGAAGTTCGGCGGCATGGTTTCCGTTCAGTTCAAGGGCGGGGAGTCCGCTGCCCGCACGGTAGCTGAATCCACTTCGGTGTTCACGCTGGCGGAATCGCTGGGTGGGATCGAGTCCTTGATGAACTACCCCTCGGAAATGACCCACGCGTCGGTGAAGGGTACCGAGTTGGCAGTTCCGGTGAACCTTCTCCGCCTGTCCTGCGGCATCGAAGAAGCCGAAGACTTGATCGCAGACCTGGAACAGGCGTTCGCCAAGATCAGCTAGTCCTTCGCTGCCCGTCCCTCGAATCCGGCTCTGGTTCGCACTCCTCACCGTTCTATGGCGGGGGGGTTCGAACAGGGGCCGGATTCTCCGTTGGGCGGCGGAGAACATCTAGCTTTCTTTAGAGAAGTCAGCTAGCTTTAGCCGCATGCCTCTTCGTTCCGACTGGTCTGCCCGTACGTGCAGCCTTGCCCGCGGCCTGGATGTCCTTGGAGACCCATGGGGGAGCCTGGTCCTTCGCGAGATCTTCTTCGGCAACGGCCGGTTCGACGCCATCAAGCAACGCCTCGAAGTCGCCGACGCCGTGCTCAGCAAACGCCTGGGATGGCTCCTCGACGCCGGACTGCTCTCCCAGCGCCCCTACCAGGACGGTGCCCGCACACGCCAGGAATACGTGCTCACCCCCAAAGGGGAGGACGCACTCCCCGTCCTTAACGCCATCATCATCTGGGCCGAGAAACACCTGGATGCTCCCAACGAGGTGTCCCATATGAAGGTCATCCACACTGACTGCGGGCAAGCCACGATGTCCGCGGATACCTGCACTCACTGCGGCGCGCGGCTCACAGCAGCCAACACCAGCTGGCACAGCTTCAAGCGCAGCGAGCACCCACTCCCGCTCGCCGTTGCACCCCCTGAACTTGAGACCACAGCTGAAACCCGGACCCCTAAAACCAGCACCACAGATGCCCCTGAATCGGAGATCCCCACATGACCGCTCCTGACGTCACAGGGACCCCGCCCGAAAAAATTAGGACTCCTGCCGGCAAAACCCCTGCCGGCAAAACGCCTGCTGGCAAGAACCGGCGCCTCCACCCCGCCTGGATCGTGGCGGCCGTTGCCTTCCTGGCATTGGTTGGAGCAGCAGGATTCCGTGCGGCACCGGGCGTGCTCATGGTGCCGCTGCAGGAGGAGTTCGGCTGGTCCACCACCGTGCTGTCCCTGGCCGTGAGCATCAACCTGGTGCTGTTCGGCTTGACGGCCCCGTTCGCGGCGGCCCTGATGGAGCGCTTCGGCGTCCGCAAGGTCACGTCCTTGGCTCTCTGCCTGATCGGACTCGGCTCAGCACTGACTGTCTTCGTCAACCAGTCCTGGCAGATCTTGCTCACCTGGGGGCTGCTGATCGGCCTGGGCACAGGGTCCATGGCCCTTGTCTTCGCCGCGACCATCGCCAACACCTGGTTCGCCAAGAGCCGTGGCCTGGTCATCGGCATCCTCACCGCAGGCAGCGCCGCCGGACAGTTGGTGTTCCTGCCCTTCATCGCAGCGCTTGCCCAGAACCCGGGCTGGCGGGGTGCTTCCTTGCTCATCGCGGCGGGTGCGCTCGCCGTGGTGCCACTGGTACTGCGCTGGTTGCGGAACTCGCCCGCCGACGTCGGGGTATTGCCGTACGGTGCCGAAAAGCCTGAGACGGACCAGGCAGCCGCCGACGAACGTGACGCTAAAGCGGCCGACGCCGGAACAACCGCGACGACGCCAGGCAAGCCCGCCGCTGTGGTTGCTTTGCCGGGATCAGGGGATTCCCCCAACGCCGCGATCCGTGCCTTGCAGGTCCTCAAACGCGCCAGCAAAGTTCGCACGTTTTGGGCCTTGGCTGCAGGCTTCGCGATTTGTGGGGCCACCACCAACGGACTTATCGGCACGCACTTCATTCCCTCGGCACACGATCACGGCATGCCTGAAACCACTGCGGCTGGGTTGTTGGCCGTCGTCGGAATCTTCGACATCGTGGGGACCATCGCGTCCGGTTGGTTGACGGACCGGTTCAACCCCAAGGTGTTGCTGGCTGTGTACTACCAGTTCAGGGGGATCGGCCTGTTGGTTCTGCCGTTGCTGCTTGGTTCCTCTGTGGAGCCGAGCATGATCATTTTCGTGGTGGTCTACGGGCTCGACTGGGTTGCCACCGTGCCGCCCACTGCAGCTATTTGCCGCTCAGTCTTCGGCGCCGACGGGTCTGTGGTCTTCGGCTGGGTGTTCGCAGCCCACCAACTCGGAGCTGCGGTGGCAGCCCTTTTGGCCGGGTTTATCCGCGATGCCACCGGGCACTACAACTACGCCTGGCTCGGTGCTGCCGCCATGTGCACGGTGGCCGCGGTCATCAGCGCCACCATCCGCAAGGACGCAGTGAAGAAGGAACCCGTCGCGGTTGCCTGATACGGGTTCTTCGGGTTCTGTTGTGGGGCCCGCTCTGCGCCTCTTTTGCTCAAAGAAGCACGCAAAGCTGGCCCCACAACGGGAGGCTTAGTCCGCTTCCGTGATCCGGAACGTCAACGTCCGAGCTTCCGGCCGCAACGCATAGTCCGGCCAGACGTCCGGTCCGCATGCCCTGGATCCGAGGCCGTGCTGGGCGGCATCGAGGTACAAGTAGCTGCCCGTGCTTGCCGGCAACTCGTGCGGGTGTGCTGCCGTGGAAATCTCCTGCGCAGTGTGCCGGGAAAGCGTGAAACCGGGCAGGCGCCCACGGGAATCAGGGATAGCGCCGAGCCCCAGCCACGGCGTTCCGGAGTTCTGCAGGTCCAGCGTTCGGACAGCACTCCGGTGTCCCGTTTCCTGCGGTTTGGCGTAATTCACCGAAAGCTCGTCGATGCCCGCCGAGTAGCGGCCCACAAGCGTCGCATGCATGCTGTCCGGGTAGGACTCGCGGGGACCGGCGCCGAACCATGAAGCACCGTCCACTGATCCGGGAAGGTCAAAGCGCACTCCCACCCGCGGCCAGATGATGTTCCACCCGGAGCTGGGAACAATGTCCAGGCGGAGCCACAGTTCGCCGTCGGAAAGTTGCCAGTTCTCCTCCACCGAGACCCACTGTGCGGCGTCGGCGGCGGCGTAGCGGGTTTGGACCCGAATGCTTGAATCGCTGGCAGTAACCCTCTCCACCCGGGCCGTGATCCGGTCCATGCCAGCATCGCGCCACACTTTTTCCATGGACGGTGCAGCGACGCCATCGCCGTTGTTGAGCCAAGGATCGGCGAGGTCGTAGCTGCCACGGCCGGCTCCGGCGTCGTTATCCGTGGGCGCACGCCACAACTCCAGCCGCGGTCCGGACACCGGCAGTCCCGCGAGCGACACCAAGCGGCCATCCTCAAAGACACCGGGGCCCAGCGACACCATCCCGGAAGCCGGTGAAGCTGCCCGTCCGGCCGAGGACAAGGGCCTTGGCGCTGCCAAGCGAGGACCTGTGGCCAGTTCCAGTTGCGCTGCGGAGATCACGTGCCCGGCCTCGGCCCATGTGGTGTCCTTGCGGAGGACCGCTTCCACAGTCAGCCACTGCTCACCGCCCTCCATGCCACCACCCTCCATGCCACCGAACTGTGGCAGCTGGATCAGCGCCGAATCCCCAGCGGCCAGAGCGGCACCGCCTGAGGTGACGACGTCGAGTTCGCCGGAAGCGATCGGCACGCCGTCCACCTCCGTACGCCAGCGGAGCACGATGTCCGAGGCATCAGCCGTGTGCCTCAAATTGGCGACGGAGACGAATCGCCGTGTGCCGCCGTCGTGCGTTTCCGTGCTGAAACCCAAGCGCAGGGGAGCGACGATCTGTTTGTACTCAAAGAGCCCGGGGCTGGGCGTCGAGTCTGAGAGGACCATGCCGTCCATCACGAAGTTGCCGTCGTGGACCACTTCGCCGAAGTCACCGCCGTAGGCGAAGAACTCAGTCCCATCATCGGTGGTGGTCCGGATGCCGTGGTCACGCCACTCCCAGACGAACCCGCCGTGCAGCCGCGGATACCGGTCCACCAGGTCCTCGTACTGATCAATGGCGCCGGGACCATTGCCCATGGCGTGGACGTACTCGCAGAGAATGAAGGGTTTGGTGCGCTGCCGTGCGGACTCCGCCGCGGAGCACCCCAACAGCAGAGAGCCGGAATCGTCGCGGCCAATCGCCTCAGTTTCCGGCACTGACGAATACATGCGCGAGTAAACGTCCGTGTACGCACCGGTGTAGTCGCCCTCGTAGTGCACGGGCCGGCTGCTGTCGCGGGCGTGAGTCCACGCGGACATGGCGGCGAGGTTGGCGCCGGTACCGGACTCGTTGCCGAGGGACCACATGACGATTGAGGGGTGGTTCTTGTCCCGCTCCACCGTGCGTTCCATCCGGTCCACGTACGCCTCGCGCCAGGCGGGATCATTGCTGGGGTTGCCTACCCAGCCGTGCCGCTCAAAGCCGTGTGTTTCAAGATCGCACTCAAGGATCACCCAGAAACCCATCTCGTCCGCGATATCCAGCAGACGAGGATGCGGCGGGTAGTGGCTGGTGCGGATGGCGTTGACGTTGAACTGCTTCATCAAGGAGAGGTCCGCGCGGGCGAAGTCCTCGTCAAACACACGGCCGCGGTCCGGATGTGTCTCGTGCCGGTTCACGCCGTGGAACACAACGCGGCGGCCGTTCACCAGGAACTGGTCACCCTTGATTTCAACCGTGCGGAAACCCAGGCGCAGCGAAATGGTCTCGCCTTCGCTTGCCACCGTTGCGTTGTACAGGCGTGGAACCTCCGCGGACCAAGGTTCGACGCCGGTGATCGCCACCGGGGCGACGTCGGCTGGGGAGTGCCAGACGACGTCGACGTCCAGTTCCGGAACTGCCAGCCGAACCGGGTAGGCGGCGTTGTCTGCGGTGATTTCGGGATCAATGATGCCTGAACCGTCGGTGTAGGACGTCCGCAACCAGACGTCGTCAATGCCCTTCTGAGGGCGGGCCTGCAGGGTGACGTCGCGGAAGATGCCGGGCATCCACCACTGGTCCTGATCCTCCACGTAGCTCGAAGCGGACCACTGATGGACCCGCACAGCCAACACGTTATGTCCCGGGCGCGCTGCCTTCGTGACGTCGAATTCCTGGGCCAGGCGGCTGCCGGTCCCAACACCGATTTCGTTGCCGTTGAGCCATACCTTGTAGCGGGATTCCACGCCGTCGAACCTCAACACGAGGCGTTGGGCGTCATTCCACTCCCCAGGCAGATCAAAGCTTCGACGGTAATCGCCGGTGGGGTTCTCGTCCGGGACATGGGGTGCATCGGTAGGGAAAGGGAACTGGACGTTGGTGTAGATGGGGCGCCCGTAAGCTCCCTCGCCCTCCAAAACCCAGTGAGCCGGAACCGGGATCTGGTCCCAACCGGAGTCGTCCAGGGTTTCCTCGCCCACACCTTCGATTGCCTCACCCGCGGGAAGAACACCCCGTCCGCCGGGCGTTCCCGGAGCCCCTGGGAGAAGGCGGAAACGCCACTGTCCGTTCAGGGACAGGGTTGGTGCATCTGTGTGCAGCCAGGAGCGGGCCGGGAGTCTCTTTCCGGTGCCGGGACCGGTGTCGGTGATGTAGTGGGAGTTGATGGTCATTACTTAACGGCTCCTTCTGTCAGCCCACCGCGCCAGAAGCGCTGCAGGACAACCATGGCGATGCTGAGCGGAATGATGGAAAGCAGCACCCCGCCCGTGGTCAGTTCATAGAATTCGGGCAAACGGTCAACCTGGCTCAGCCAGTTGTTCAGGCCGAGGGTAATGGGGTAAAGCTCGGAATCGGACAGCATGACCAGCGGCAGGAAGTAGTTGTTCCAAATGCCCACCAGCTGGAACAGGAATACGGTGACCAAAGCGGGCGTGAGTACCTTCAGGCCTATGGTGTGGAAGATGCGGAGCTCGCCGGCGCCATCGATCCTGGCGGCTTCCATCAGCGAGGTATCCACTGTGGCTTGGGCGTAGATACGGCAGAGGAACAGCCCGAAAGGGGATACCAGCGATGGCAGCAGGACACTCCAGTACGTGTTGGCCAGGCCCATCTGGCTGAACAGCAGGAAGAGGGGCAAGGCAGTGGCTGTGCCCGGAACCAGCACGCCGCCCAGGATGGTGCCGAACACCAGGTTGCGTCCCTTGAACTCGTATTTGGCCAAGGCATAACCGCCTGCTGCGGCAAAGTATGTGGCCAGAAGTGCGCCGACGCCGGCATAGATCGCTGAGTTCAGGAACCAGCGGCCAAAAATGCCGTTGTCGTAAGTGAGCACGCGGCCGATGTTCTCCCATAAAGAGAACGTGGGGGCGAACCAGAAACCGTTGGTGGAGAAGAGGTCCTCTGTGGACTTGGTGGAGGCCACAAACACCCAATACACGGGAATCAGGAAGTACAAGGCCACCACCACCAAGAGTGCGGTGACAATGATGGTGGAGGACCGGCGTCGTCCGGCGGAACGGTCAGGGCCCGCCGACGCATTGCTGCGGACCGGTGGGGTGGTTGGCTTCGTTGCGGTGGCGGTCATGAGGACTTCCTGTTCGTCAGTGCGAGGAAGGCGAAGGAAAGGGCAAACGCGGCCACAGCAATGATGACCGATTGGGCTGCAGCGACGTTGTAGTCGTTGTAGGCGAACGCTGTTGTGTAAGCGCTGAGGTTTGGTGTGTACTGGCTGTCGATCGCCGGGGCCACGGTCTTCAAGACCTGGGCTTCAGCGAAGAGCTGCAGGGTTCCGATGATGGAGAACACCGTAGTGAGCATGAGGGCCGGACGGATCAGGGGCAGCTGGATGCTGCGGGCCACGCGCCACGTGGAGGCGCCGTCAACCTTCGCGGCCTCGTAGAGTTCCACCGGGATGGCTTTGAGCTGCGCCACGATGATCAGCATGTTGTAGCCCGTGTAGCTCCACGTGACGATGTTGGCTATGGACCACAGAACGCTGTTCGCGCCCAGGAAATCCGGGGTGAGGCCAACGATCTTGGCGGCATCAAACATCGGGCTGAGCCCGGGGACGTAGAGGAAAGACCACAGGATGGTGGCAATGACGCCAGGGACGCCGTAAGGGAGGAAGTAGGCGGCACGGAAGAAGCCTGGCCACTTTGCCGAGGCCGATTCGAGCATGAGGGCCAACGCCGTGCACAGCACGATCATCACCGGCACCTGGACAACTCCGAACAGGAGCATCCGGCCAATGGAAGCGACGAAGCTGCCGTCTGCCAGGGCTTGGGCATAATTACTAAAACCGGCGAACTCACTCGTTACCCCGGCCTCACCGAAGAGTCCGCTGCGGGTCACCTTGGCGAAGCTGGACATGATGGCCACAACAATGGGCAGCAGGAAAGTGAGCACGAAGAGCCCCAGGAAAGGTGCCAGCAAAAGCCACGGCGCGCGTGAAGCAGCGCCGGCCCGCTTGCCGGTACGGCTTGGTCCCGAGGGGCGCTGCACGGTGGGTGCGGTGCGGTTGGTGCTCATGCCGTTTCCTTTCGAATGCTGAGGCCCTTGTTCTTGAAAACGGTGATGATCTGCTGTTCGGACGCCGCGATGGAATCAACCAACGAGGTACCGAATGCTTTCTTACGGAAGCCGTCGCTGAGGATATTGAAGGACTGTTGGGTCACCGGCCACCATGACCAGTCCGGGTTCTGCTGTTGGGTGGCGGGGACAAAAACTTCCTCGTTGTAGCGTTGGCCACCGAAGAACGCCGAGGGTTGCTGCCGATCCGTGCCGATGAAGTCTGGGTTGGGTGACCAGCCGATGCCGCTGTTCTTGATCTCGGCGTCGATTCCCTCTTTGGACGTGGTCAGCCACACCGCGAACTCGAGTGCCTCCCTGGGGTGTTTACTGTTGGCCAGGACTGCAGCCGTGGAGCCACCCAGGTAGCTCGATCCAAACCCAGTACCGCCCCAGGTGGGCATGGGCGCAACCCGCCACTTGCCTTCGGAGCCGCTGACACCCTGCACCAGTGCGTCACCCCAGCTGCCGGTGATCGTGGAGGCAATGCCACCCTTTCCGGCGGCTGCGAACCAGCCCGGGGAGAAGGCGCCGTAAGCGGTGGTGACAAGGTCGTCGTCGATCGCCTTGTCAAAGAACCGGGCCGTGTTGAGGGTGGCGTCGTCGGTCATGTTGATGACCCAGCCATCCTCCTCCGGGCGCAACCACTGCGCGCCGGCCTGCCCTGCGAAAGAGGCAAAGGGGGAGGCATCACTGATGGGGAAGCAGTCAAGGTAGCTGTCCACGGAGCGAAGTTCGGCGGCCAGGGCAGCCCACTCGTCCCAGGTTTTCGGAGTACTGCCGCCCACCTTGTCCAGGATGGCTGGCTGGTAGAACATGCCCATGGGGCCGGCGTCCTGGGGGATGCCGTAAACGCCGCCGGTGTAGCTGACTTGTTTCCACAGCGTGGGATCGTACAAGTGGGCGTAGTCGTTGGCGCCGTAGCGGGTCAGATCCACCAGCCCGTTAACCAGCATGAATTCCGGGATGGACCGAAGTTCCACCTGAGCCAGGTCGGGTCCGCCTCCCGCTGCCAATGCCGAATACAGCTTCTGGTATCCGCCGGCATTGCCGCCCGGAATCCACACCACGTCCACCTGGATGTTCGGGTTGGCTGCGTTCCAGACATCGGCCACGTTCTGGAAATCCTTGAGCCAAGCCCAGTAGGTGAGCCTCACGGGCCCGCTGGCGGCGGGAATGGTTGGGGCAGCATTGACGGACTGAGTTCCGGGAGTTGCGCATCCGGCCAGCAGGCCCATTGCCGCTGTGCCCAAGCCTGCGCCCAGGAGTTGTCTTCGCGTGAATCGGGTCATAAGCCTTCACCTCTTCGTGTCAGGTTGACGATGACGCGGGCTTGGATTCAGTGGGTCCGCCGCGGCAAGTGTGACCACGGTAACAGAAAATTCGAGTACTCACTCGAATTTCATCTTTGAGTCGAAACACGCATGTACACTGGCTAGCCATGACCACAAAGGACGTGGGCCGCGCAGCGCGGCGTGGCCCCTACGCGAAATCCGAAGAACGCCGCCGAACCATTCTTGACGCTGCGCACGAGGTTTTTGCTGCGCACGGCTACCGCGGCGGGTCACTGCAGGGCGTGGCGGATCGGGTGGGGCTGAGCCAGACCAGTTTGCTGCACTACTTCCCATCCAAACGCGATCTCCTGATGGCAGTCCTGGAGCGCCGCGACGAAATCACGGGCGATGCCTTCCCGGATGACATGGAAGAAGGCTTGGTCGACTCCGTGCTCCGGACGGCGCTCTTTAACGAGAACATTCCGGGCGTGGTTGAGCTCTACACCATTCTCTGCGCCGAGTCCGTTACCGATTCGCATCCCGGACGGGTCTACTTCACCGAGCGCTTCGAACGGCTGCGCAAAAGCTACTCTCGTCGCTTCGCCGAATTGGCTGCCGAGGGCAGGCTGAGGCCCGGCGTCGATCCTGATGAAGCTGCCATGTCCCTGGTTGCATTGTGGGATGGTCTTCAAACGCAGTGGCTGCTGGCCCCTGACGACGTGGACGTGGTCAAGGGCCTGCGTGGCTACTTCAATCTGGTGGTCCTCCCCGAACCCGATCCCTCACCCAACTGAGTCGCAGTTGATGCCGTTTGAACGGCTCTAAACGGCCTCAACTGCGACTTACTTGGCTAGCCGCGGAAGGCCCCGATGCCTGTGATGTGCTGCCCCAGAATCAGGGTGTGAACCTCATCCGTTCCCTCATAGGTGCGCACGGATTCCAGGTTGTTGGCATGGCGCAACGGTGAATAGTCCAGAGTGACGCCGTTGCCTCCCAGAATGGTGCGGGCCTCACGGGCGATCTTGATGGCCTCGCGGACGTTGTTCAGCTTGCCCAAGGAAATTTGCTGAGGCTCCAAATGCCCGGCGTCCTTCAGCCGGCCCAGGTGAAGGGCCAGCATGGTGCCCTTTTGGATTTCCACGAGCATGTTCACCAGTTTCTCCTGAGTCAGCTGGTAGCCGGCCAGTGGCCTGCCGAACTGGAGACGGTTCCCGGCATACTCCAAAGCAGCTTCGTAAGAGTCCCGGGCCGCTCCCATGGCACCCCAGGCGATCCCGTAGCGTGCCTCGTTCAGGCAGGAGAACGGTCCCCGAAGTCCCGAGGCACCCGGGAGGATGGCGTCCGTACCCAGCCTTACGCCGTCGAACGTTACATCGCACTGAATGGAAGCGCGCATGGAGAGTTTCGGCTCGATCGGCGTCGCGGTCACACCGGACGTGCCGGCGGGAACCAGGAACCCGCGGATGCCGTCTTCAGTGTTCGCCCACACCACCATGACGTCCGCAATGGACGCGAGGCCGATCCAACGTTTGGCACCGTCCAGAACCCAGCCGTCGGTTGTTTGGCGGGCAAAAGTGGTCATGGACGACGGATCAGACCCCGCCGTCGGCTCTGTCAGCGCGAAACAGCCGATCAGCTCTCCGGCGGCCATTCGCGGCAGCCACTGCTCTTTCTGCGCCTCCGAGCCCCATTTGTGGATAGCCGTCATGGCAAGGGAGCCCTGAACCGAGACGAACGTGCGGATCCCCGAATCGCTGGCCTCCAGTTCCATCGCTGCAAGGCCATATTCGACGGCGGTCCGGCCGGGGCAGCCGTAACCCTCCAGATGCATGCCCAGGACACCGAGCTCGCCCAACTCCGGGGCAATCGCGCGCGGGAAATGAGCGTCCTCGTACCACCGGGCGATGTTGGGGCGGATCCGTTGCGCGGTAAAGTCGCGGACCCGCTCGCGGAGGGCCAGCTCGTCCGCGGTCAGCAGGGAATCGAGGGCAAGGACGTCGGAGGTGTTCGTCGTTGAATCGCTCATTCCAGCATCCTAGGCGGCTAAACCTGCGTTCCTGCCCGGTTAGTTCTCCGCCTCAACGAAAGAAGGGCCGGAAACACCAGTGTCGCGAGGTGTTTCCGGCCCTTTCGGGAGACCAACTGGGGAGGAACGCAGCCTACTCGCCGCGTACCACTCCAACCTCGGCCCGCTCACCGGTGAAGTAACCCCGGGTGGAGGGTGCGAAGCGGCAAACGATCGCCAAGACAACGCCCAATGCCAGCAACAGCACGCCGCTGACGAACGCCCCGCCAATGCCGAAGATCTGAGTGTCCCCGTAAGCCGGGTCCCACATCTGGACTGCGGAAATGAAGAACGCCGCCGTGAGGGACAGTGCGCCGAGGAACGGCAGGATGCCGCGGAACCACAGGTTCCTGGCGGAATCCCGGAGCGTGGAGCGGAAGAACCATACGCAGGAGAATCCGGTCAGTGCGTAGTAGAACGCGATGAACAGGCTGATGGCACTGATGGAGTCCGAGAGCAGGTTTTCGCTCAGGAAGCTCATGGCAACGTAGTACACCACGGCCACTGCACCCATGATCTGAGTGGAGAACCCGGGGGTCATGAAACGCTCATGGACCTTGCCGAACCGGGGAGGCAGTGCGCCGTGGACACCCATGGACAGGGTTCCGCGGGCAGTGGGCAGGATGGTGGTCTGGGTGGAGGACAGGACGGACGCCAGCACGGCCACAATGATCAGCCAGCCCCAAGGACCCAGCACTACGTCTTTCATGGCCAGGAAGACGTCGTCCTGGTTTGCTTCGTTGCCCAGTCCGATGCCGTCGGTACCGATCGTGGCGTACATCATCACCAGGAGGGCCACAGAAACGTAAATCGCCAGAAGGACCGTGGCCGAGATAACGGCGCCACGACCGGGGGTCTTGGCCGGGTTTTCCGTTTCCTCATTCAGTGCCAGGCAAGTGTCCCAGCCCCAGTAGATGAACAGTGCCAGCAGGACACCGTGAACCACAGCGCCGGGATCGGCAAAGGCGCCGGCAGGATTGAACCATTCGAAGTCGAAGGCCTGCCCCTCGGGCGCTCCACCGGCGATCCGGAAAACAATGGCCACCGCAAAGATGCCCAGCGAGATGTACTGAATGTAGGTAAGCGTGCGCTGGACATGCTCGCCAAGCCGGATGCCGCGGTGGTTCACGTACGTCATGAACACAATGAAGAGCACACCGGTGGCCGTCACCAGCCATGTGTTGTCAGCCAGGGAACCGTCGCCAATTAACAGCCACAGATACTTGCCTGCGATTTGCGCCAGGTTGGCCAGCACCACCACGCCCGCGAGGGCCACGCCCCAGCCGCCGAGCCAACCGGCCCAAGGACCGAAGGCTTTGCGGGCCCAAAAGAAGGTAGTACCGCAGTCCGGCATGGCGCTGTTGAGCTCACGGAACGCATAGGCAATGAACAACACCGGGATGAATCCGAGGATCAGGATCAGGGGAGTGTAGTTGCCGTTGACGGCCACAATGAGACCCAGAGTCGCAGCCAGCGAATAGACGGGCGCGGTGGAGGCAAGACCCAGCATGACGGAGTCGCCCAGGTCCAGGATCCCGGCGTGGAGGCCTTTGGGAGGTACGACGGCGGTACGGTTGCCGCCCGCTGAGCCGCCACCCGGCGTCGAGGTTTCAGTGCTCATAGTGCAGCTCCGTAGGAAGTAGCAGGGGGCGCGATGGGCGCCGGGGCGTCAATGGTGTTGGGAACGAAGCGGCAGAAGTAGTCCGTGATGGGTCCGTCGGATTCGCGGATTCCACAGCCAACGGATTCGCCGTCCACTACCCAGAGACCCAAGACAGGATGGTTCCCGTCAAAGTCGGGGAGGGAGTGGTACTGCTGGAAGCACCAGCCTTCGCGCCCGTAGCCTCCGGGTTGCTGGATTTCGACGCCGGGGGCATGAATGCGGATGTTGTCGCCCTCGCGTCCGTGCAACGGCTTGGCCACCCATTCCTTGAGTGGACCCGGATCGCCGAGGTAGGCAGGCAACAGGTTCTCGTGGTTGGGGTAAAGGTGCCATAGAGCAGCCAGCAGGGCTTTGTTGGACAGCAGCATCTTCCAGGCCGGCTCAACCCAGCGCGGGTTGTGGGCGCGCTGGAGGAGACGATGCCCGAAAGGCTCTTTCATCATCAGTTCCCACGGGTACAGCTTGAACATGGTGCTGATCATGAAGTTGTCCAGGTCCACGAACCGGTTCAGGTTGGGGTCCCAGCCGATATCGGACATATTGATCCCGATGGTGGTCCAGCCACCCTGGCTCGCGACGTCCCGCATGTAGGCGGCCGTCATCCAGTCCTCGCCGGATTCTTCCGCCTCCGAGTGGGCCACATGCAGGGTGCTCATGCCGGTGCGGAACTGCAGCTTCTTCCACTGACGGATCAAGGCTTCGTGGATTCCGTTCCACTGGTCCTTCTCCGGGAAGACGTCCTGAAGCCAGAACCACTGGGCCACGGAAGCCTCGATCAACCCGGTAGGGGTATCGGCGTTGTACTCCAGCATCTTGGCCGGACCACCCTTGCCGTCATAGATGAAGTCGAAGCGGCCGTAGATGTCCATGTCCGCGGCCAGCAGCGACTCTCCGGCGAGTTCCAAAGCCTGCTGCCCGATGCCGATATCGCCCATGGCTCCGGTGGCCAGGTACTTCGCGGCCTCCAAGCACATGATGTGCATGTCCTCGGCGGTCTTCTCGAGAGTTTCCACCTCGTCTTCGGTGAATTCGTAGTAGGCCGATTCGTTCCAGTATTCGATTTTCCGGCCATTGGGCATGGTGGTAGTGGAAAATACCAGGCCCTGTTCTTCGATCTTTTGCTTCCAGTCCGGCCTGGGCTCGGAGTGCAGTCGACGCACGCCTAGCCTCCCGAGCTTCCGCCGCTTTTGGAGCTGCTGCCGAAGCCGCCACGGCTGACCGTGCCGCCCTTGGTGCTGTATCCCTTGGAGGACTTGGCGTCCGTGGGAACATTCTTGGTGTAAGTCGGGTAGGAGCTGCGGTTCTGGCCCACGGCGGGCACACTGGCTCCGCGGGAATAGAAGTACCAGGCGTAAGCCCCAGAACTGCGGCCCCCCGAGCTGCTGTTGTCACACTGGTTATCGTCTACGCGCTCGCCTGTTTCCTCGTTGAAACAGACCTGCGCGTAGTCAGCTTCCTCCTTGTTGCTGGCCACAATCGCCGTGATGGTTCCGGCGAGGAGGGCAGTCACGCCCAAACCCACCACCAGGGTGCGGCGATGCGAGCGCTTCTTCTTCTTGGCTGCCTCGGCCTCACCGCGTTCGCGTTCTTTAGCGAAGGGGTCAACTACGGGGAGAGGTTGACCGGGTTTGGGTGCTGCAGCCCCCGCCTGAGGTGCCCCGGCGGCCGTTTTCCTGCGCTTGCCTTTGCTGCCCTGCGCCGGTTCTTTTTCGACGGGTGTGAACAGCTCAGGGTGGAGCTCGGGCTTGGGTACCTGCCACGGAGGAGGCTTGGGCGGGTTGTTACCCGCCGCGAAGTCGCCGTTGTTGTCCCTGCTGCCGCCGTCGTTGCCGGCTGCGTCAGGGCTGTCTTTCGGGCCCATGTATATCCCCCTGGATAGACCGTTGAAGTGTCCAGCGCCACGCCGGACCAGAATACTCAGAGCAAGCCTAGTCCCTGTGTGCCGCGCAGGCACGGGTGACAGCGGTAAATGGGGATAAGTCCCCATGCTTGGAAGCATGTAAGGATGTAGCCATGGCGGGACCTGAAGCAAATAGCAACGGCGACGACGGCGTGCTGCTGAGGCTCCCGCCGGTCCGCGGCATTGGCGCTGGACGGGTCATCACGGGCCTGGTGCTGGCTGTTTTGTTGCCGCCGGGCATCGAACTCATGGTCACAGTCCTCGGTTTCCGCAACTTCGCCATGATCATGCTGTTGCAACTGGCCGTGGCTGTTGCGGTGGCAGCCATCGGCGGTTTGTGGCCGGCAGTGGTCGCCGCGGTGCTGGGCAGTTTCCTCCTTAACTACTTCTCCGCTGACCCGGTGGGTTCCCTTTCCATCGCCGATCCCACCACTTTGTTCACGTTGGTGGTTTTTCTTGCGGTGGCCTGCGGGGTTGCGCTCGCAGTGGGCCTTGCCAGCCGCCGGGCGCAGGAGGCAGCCCGCTCCGGGGCCGAGGCCACGGCCCTCAGTGAGCTCGCCCTGCGCATCCTGAGCTCGGATGGAAGCCTGGAAACGTTCCTTGAAAAAGTGCGCGGCAATCTGGGCATGGAAGCGGTGACGCTGCTGGGGTCACCTCCGGAAGGTTCCTCTGCACGAGGTGCGGCCGGTGCGTCACCGGAATGGCGTGTCCTGGCGGGTGCCGGCCCCAATCCGCCGGTGACCCACGCCGCCGCAGACCATGCCGCCGTCGTCGATCCCCACTACACCTTGCTGCTGCGCGGCGGTCCGTTGTCAGCCCACCAGCACCGGATGCTGGCCGCGTTCGGGGCGTTCGTGGTGGCTGTCCGGGACAGGCAGCAGTTGGTGGAAAGCCGGCGTGACAACGTGCGGTTGGCTGAGGGCAATAAGATGCGGACCTCCATCCTGCGCGCTGTCTCCCATGACCTCCGGACCCCGTTGGCCGGAATCAAGCTTGCTGTCAGCAGCCTGCGCCAAGAGGACGTGCATTTTCCGCCGGACGTGGAACGCGAGTTGCTGGAGACCATTGAGGAGTATGCCGACCGCCTGGACCATTTAGTGGACAACCTCCTGGACATGTCGCGCATTACGGCGGACGCGGTCAATCCGTTGCTGACGGGCATTGTGTGGGCTGAAGTGTTGCCCCAGGCATTGCGGGGAGTTTCCAGGGAGCGGCTGCGTAATGAATTGCCGCCCAATCTTCCCCCGGTGCAGGCCGACGCCGGAATGTTGGAGCGGGTGGTGGCCAACATTGTGGAGAACGCCGTGAAGTATGCGCCGGACTCCGATGTTGTCCTCACTGCCCGCGCGGGTGAGGGGATCACTCTGGGGGACCGGCCTGCCAGCGAATTGCGGATCATTGATCACGGCAGGGGAGTGGGGCACAGGGAAGTGGTGGATATTTTCCAGCCGTTCCAACGCTTCGGTGATTCCTCATCCCCGTCGCCGTCGCCGGGCGGGGGCATCAGCGCTGGTGGCGGGATTGGATTGGGCCTGGCCGTCGCGAAGGGGTTCAGCGAGGCCATGGGCGGCAGGCTCGCTGCGGAGCCGACGCCGGGTGGCGGCTTGACCATGGTGGTCACCTTGCCGCTGTGGACAGGGGGTGCGCAATGACGCTGGTGCTGATCGTCGAGGATGAAGCCCGCATTGCCCGCGCCATGCAGGTGACCCTTCAAGCCCACGGCTACCAGGCGCTGACTGTGGGAAACGGCGCCGACGCCCTGCAAGCTGCCGCCAAGCAACCCGTGGAGATCGTGGTGCTGGACCTCGGCTTGCCGGACATGGACGGGGTGGAGATCATCCGGCGCATTCGTGGCTGGAGCAGCATGCCCATCATTGTGCTGTCCGCGCGGCACGCCTCGGAGGACAAGGTTGAAGCGCTCGACGCCGGTGCGGACGACTACGTGACCAAGCCTTTCGGTTTGGATGAGCTGCTCGCGCGGCTTCGGGTCGCCTCGCGCCGGGTTGTCACCGAACATGAGGAACCAACGCTGTCCACCACGGACTTCATGGTGGACCTGGCGGGCAAGAAGATCCTCAAAGATGGCTCGGAAGTGCGCCTGACACCCACGGAATGGAACATCCTGGAGCTGCTGGTCCGTAATAAGGGGAAGCTGGTGAGTCAGCAGCAGATCCTCACCCAGGTTTGGGGACAGGCGTACGCGAAGGAAACGCAGTACTTGCGCGTCTATATAGCCCAGCTGCGGCGGAAACTGGAGCGGGATCCTGCCGAGCCGCGGCACCTGCATACCGAAGCGGGCATGGGCTACCGCTTCGATCCTTAGTCCTGGGCCACACTGGCACCCCGGCCCATCTGGGCCACCCCGGCCCTGCCGGCCAGGGACGTACGTACACTGGTGTCCATGAACACCGCATCCCTCCTTGCCGTCTGCCGTGTCCACCAGCTGCTGCCCGACCCCGCGGGGAGTGTGGGCGTCACGGGCATGGACAAGCGTCCGGTGGAGGGGCCTGTGAAGGTCCACAAGCTGGGGCTGCATGGGGATGTCCAGGCAAACCGGGTGGATCACGGCGGGGAAGATCAGGCCCTCTATGCGTATTCGCAGGCGGACGCGGACTACTGGTCAGAAGAGTTGCAGCGGGAGATGCCTGCCGGAATTTTCGGCGAGAACCTGCGGGTCACGGGAATCGAAACCACCGGGGCTGTCATTGGCGAACGGTGGAAGATCGGCTTGGACGTTGAGCTGGAGGTCACGTCCCCCCGTGTTCCCTGTGCCACGTTCCAACGGGTGATTGGCGAGCCGCAATGGGTGAAGCGCTTCACGCAGGCCGGCCGGGTTGGAACCTACCTCCGGGTGATCAAGACAGGCACGATTTCTGCGGGAGACCACCTCCACCGCACCTTCGTACCCAAGCACGGCATCACTGTGGGCCAGTGGTTCAGCGAACCCACCGCAGAACTGGTTCAGATCCTGCTGGATGCAGATGCCGACGGAGAGATCCGGTTGCAGGAGGACTACCACCCCGTCTTCGAAAAAGTTTTGCGCAGAAGCGGCCTCTAGGGCGGCGCCCCTGCACCACCAGATACGGGTGTGAACAAGCTCACCCGGCCTTTGCCGTCCCTCAAGTCGCGGTGATGGGCCTCTGTGCCCTACACTTGAAATATCCCCCACTCCGGAAATCCCTTTATCCTGCCCAATTCTTGAGGCAGGACTGGTAAGTGTTGGGGCCCGCAAATGTGTGTGGGCATTTTCATAGGGAGAGCCGGCTAAAGAAAACGCTGTACAGACTGCTGGGATAGCAGCCAAGAGATGCAGCGGGAAGTCCTGCCATGGGATTGCGATAGCGCCGGACTTCTTGCGAAAGCAGGGCACCTTTCCTGTTTCTCGCGACGAGTAATGCGGCCAAGCCCAACCGGGCCGCGCCGACTGCCCTATGGATGAGGAATTTCCCCCTATGACCGAAAATCTCAACGAAAACTTCGACGCCGAGTCCGCTGATGTAGCGACCCCCGTTTCTGCTGATGTTGCAGAAACCTCCGCTCCCGCCGAAGCTGAAGCACCGGCCGTTGCCGCTGCCCCCGTCGAGACTCCTGCAGCTGAGACTGCAGTCCCCGCCTTCACCGAAGCTCCTGCTCCCAAGGCAGACGCTGAGGAAGAAGAAGAAGGCGTCAAGTTCGTCGACCTTGGCATCGACGGACGCGTCCTGGCCGCCCTTCAGGACGTCGGCTACGAGAAGCCGTCCCCCATTCAGGCAGCCACCATCCCGTTGCTGCTCGAAGGCCGCGACGTTGTGGGCCTCGCCCAGACCGGTACCGGCAAGACCGCGGCTTTCGCCGTTCCTGCGCTGTCCCGCCTGGCTGAACTTCACGACCTCAATGGCCCGTCCCGCAAGACCCAGGCACTGGTCCTGGCTCCGACGCGTGAACTTGCCCTTCAGGTTGCTGAGGCTTTCACCTCCTACGCCAAGCACATTGACGATTTCACCGTCCTCCCGGTGTACGGTGGCTCGGCTTACGGCCCCCAGCTCGCCGGCTTGCGCCGAGGTGCACAGGTTGTTGTGGGTACCCCCGGCCGTGTGATCGACCACATCGCCAAGGGTTCCCTGGACCTTTCCGAGCTCCAGTACCTGGTACTGGACGAAGCTGACGAGATGCTGCGCATGGGCTTCGCCGATGACGTTGAGCAGATCTTCCAGCAGACCCCGGAAACCCGCCAGGTTGCGTTGTTCTCTGCCACCATGCCGGGCCAGATCCGCCGCATGTCCAAGCAGTACCTGAACAACCCGGCTGAAATCTCGGTGAAGTCCAAGACCACCACCGGCGCCAACACCAAGCAGCGCTACCTCCAGGTCATGGGCCCGCACAAGCTCGATGCCCTGACACGCATCCTCGAGGTTGAAGAGTTCGACGGCGTTATTGCCTTCGTGCGGACCAAGATGGCTACCGAGGACCTCGCCGACAAGCTGAAGTCCCGCGGTTTCCAGGCTGCCGCCATCAACGGCGACATCCCGCAGCAGCAGCGCGAGCGCACTGTTGACGCACTGAAGGAAGGCCGCATCGATATCCTCGTGGCCACCGACGTCGCTGCCCGTGGTCTTGATGTGGAGCGCATCAGCCACGTCATCAATTACGACATCCCGCACGACACCGAGTCCTACGTGCACCGCATTGGCCGTACGGGCCGTGCAGGCCGTAGCGGTGACGCCATCCTGTTCATGACGCCGCGTGAGAAGTACTTGCTGCGTTCCATCGAGAAGGCAACCCGTCAGCCGGTTGAGCAGATGCACCTGCCCACTGCTGAGACCGTGAACACCCTGCGTCTGGGCAAGTTCGCCGAGCGCATCACCGAGACCCTCGCTTCCGAGGATGTCGCAGCGTTCCGTGACCTCATCTCCTCCTACGAGGAAGAGCACAACGTTCCGGCTTCGGAAATCGCTGCAGCCTTGGCCGTCATGGCCCAGGGTGGACAGCCCTTGCTGGTCAAGGAACTGCCGGCCGCTCCTGAATACCAGAAGCGTGAGCGCTCCAAGGATGGCTTCGGTTCGCGTGGCCCGACCCGCGCACTCACCGAAGGCAACGCCACCTACCGGATCTCCGTGGGACGCCGCCAGCGCGTCATGCCGGGTTCGATCGTCGGCGCCATTGCCAACGAAGGCGGCATCTCCTCCGCACAGATCGGCGGCATCGACATCCGCTCGGACCACTCCCTGGTGGAGCTCCCGGCAGACCTGAGCGCCGATCAGTTGCGCGCACTGTCCCGCACCCGCATCGGTGGCGAGTTGATCAACCTTGAGCTGGACAACGGCCGCAAGCCCAGTGGCGATCGTGGCAGCTACCAGGGTGGTGGACGTGGCGGCTATGGCGACCGCGAAAACCGTGGCGGTGGCAACTTCAAGGGCAACGGTGGCTTCAAGAAGGACTTCCGCAAGTCCGAAGGCGGCGAGCGTACCTCCGCTGACCGTGGTGGCCGCTCCTACAGCGACCGCTCCGAGCGCACCGCAGGCAGCTTCGGCGACCGCGATCGCGGCCAGGCCAGCGGATCCCGCTTCGGCGGTCACGGCGATGGTGCACGCAAGCCCCGCAGTGGCGGCGAAGGTGGACACCGCGATTTCAACCGCAAGGGCAAGTGGTAAACACTGGCAAGTGGTAAACACTGGCAAGTGGTAAACACTTCCTTGGTGGTCATCACTAAGTAGTTTCCGTCAGGGGGCCGGCTTTCGAGTCGGCCCCCTGACGTGTTTAACGGGGTTACATGCGTCCCCGCCCCGCCGTACCATCAAGGTGCTGGCCGACTGGCCGCAAGCGAACGCAGGAGGGTGCTCCATGGGATTGCTGGACAACGTAAGAAAGAGCCTGGGCTTCGGCGGAAAGGGCGTTGAGGACAGAAGCGAGTCAGTTCCGGTAGACCGGACTGCGGTGGCCCAGGCAGCTGAGGATGCTGCCGCCGTCGAGGTTTCATCAGCAGATCAGGCCGCAGCGGAAGCTGCAGCGGCACAGGCGGCCCGGCAGCAGGAGGCCGCGGACGCTGCAGCAGCGCAGGAGGCCGCGAATGAGGGCTTGGAGCCCGAGGCCCCTGAAGTCCGCCCACAAGCGGAGGAAGCCGCCGCTGAGGCCGCCGCAGGGGCCGGGCAGCCGGGACCGGTGGCACCGAGGGTCACGGAGGTTGTGGTGGAGCAGGGCGACACCATGAGCGGGATAGCTGCGCAGTACGGCGTGGACCTGGGTGCCCTCATCGCCACCAACGCGGACACTGTGCCCAATCCGGATCGGATCTACCCCGGACAGGTGCTCCGGCTGCCCTGACAGCGAGCCTCGAAAGGGCGGACTTCGACGGCCGATGAAGCCGCAGTTGGATCAGAAAAATGACGCCTTCGCAAATTGTGTCGGCGCCGTTTTTCCGCGTTTTTTCGCCGATTTGTAGCTTCTGAAATCGTCCGGTAGAGTATTTACTCGTTGCCCCCCTAGCTCAGTGGTAGAGCGCGTTCTTGGTAAGAACGAGGTCACCGGATCGATTCCGGTGGGGGGCTCTGAATGAGGGCCTGTGTCAAGGCGGTTTTTGACCGGCTTGACACAGGTTTTTCTCATTCGTGGCGGTGTAGCTCAGTTGGTTAGAGCGCACGACTCATAATCGTGAGGTCGGGAGATCGAGCCTCCCCACCGCTACAGAGCAAGACCCCGCAGCTTTTGGCCTGCGGGGTCTTTTTTTGTTGGGTGGGACAGAATAGATCCATGAGCCGAATCGCAATCATTGGCGGCCACGGGAAAGTGGCCCTGCATCTGTCCCGCATTCTTAGTGGCGAAGGTCACGACGTCACGTCTTTCATTCGAAATCCCGATCATGTGGCAGATGTCACGGAGACGGGCGCCTCCGCTGAGGTGCTGGATGTGGAAAATTCGACGACGGCGGAACTCGCCCAAGCGCTACAGGGCCATGATGCCGTGGTCTGGTCAGCCGGAGCCGGAGGAGGGAATCCTTCCCGGACCTATGCCGTGGATCGTGACGCTGCCATTCGGTCGATGGACGCTGCGTCCGAGGCCGGGGTCAAGCGGTATGTGATGGTGTCCTACATCGGTGCCGCCAAGGACCACGGAGTGCCCGCGGACAACCCGTTCTTTGCCTACGCCGAGGCTAAAGCGGCTGCGGATGACTACTTGCGCTCCACGGACCTCGACTGGACCGTCCTGGGCCCGGGAACGCTCACCGATGAACCTGCCACGGGATTGATCCAACCTGATCCGGAGAATCCGGGCAACGGCACGGAGACCTCCCGGGCCAACGTTGCCTTGGTGACAGCCGCCGTTTTGGAACTGCCGGGAACCATCGGCCGGACCATCGCGTTCAAAGACGGAACCAAAGACGTGGTGGACGCCCTCACGGAAGACTGACCCGGCAGCGGAGGCGCTGGCGGACGCGTCATCCCGCGTGGACTGCCTGCGCCCCGGGATATGTTGGTAGGGAACTTTTTCGGCGTGGCCTGGGTTTTCGGCTGGGTCTGGGGAAGTGCCGTGCAACATCAGGGGAAGCAGGAACATGGATCAGTTGGCGCTCATTGTCGGGTTGCTGCTTGCGACGGTGGTTGCAGTGGGCTTGGGGGACAGGCTCCGGCTTCCCTATCCGGTCCTGATGCTCCTCCTGGCTGTTGGGCTAACCTTCATTCCCGGCTTCCCCGAGTTTGAGATCTCGCCTGAACTGATCCTGCCGATCTTCCTTCCGCCCTTGCTGTTCGCTACGGCGCAGAAGAGTTCCTGGGCGGTTTTCCGCGTGCGCTGGCGGACACTCCTTCTGATGGCCGTGGCCTTGGTGGTGGTCTCCACTGCAGTGGTGGCCGGTGCTGCCTGGCTCATGATCCCGGGAATCGGCATTCCAGCCGCGATTGCCCTGGGTGCCATGGTGGCCCCTCCGGACCCCGTAGCTGTGGAGTCCGTGGCGGGCCGCGTGCACATGCCGCGCCGGCTCATCACGGTCCTCCAAAGCGAAGGACTCTTCAACGACGCCGCGGCAATCGTGATCTTCCAGGCAGCGGTGGCGGCAACCATGTCCGGCAAGGAAGTGGGCCCTGAAGTCATTCCGCAGTTTGTCATAGGCGCTGCACTGGCCGTGGTCATTGGTATCGCGATGGGTTGGCTCACAAGGTTCATCACCACGCTGGTGACGTCAATGGTTGCCCGCAGTGCCGTAACCCTGGTGGTTCCTTTCGCCGCCTACATCCTCGCGGAAGAGCTGCACGCCTCAGGTGTGGTGGCCGTCGTCGTCACCGCTTTGGAACTTCAGCGCCATACGCGGCCGCAGGACGCTGCCGAACGCATTACACGGACCGCCTTCTGGGATGTAGTGGAGCTGCTGGCCACCGGGCTTGCCTTTGGCCTGGTGGGGCTGGAAATCCGTCACGTCATCCGCGATGAAGGCACCGCCATTTTCGGGATGATCGGCATGGCCGTGGTGATCTGCATTCTGGTGTTCGTGGTGCGCTTCCTGTGGCTGGGCCTGCTCGCCCTCACCGCACAAAAACGGAGAAACCTGCTGCAACCAACGTCGCCCAAGGAAGTGCTGATCCTGACATGGTGTGGCATGCGCGGCCTGGCCACCCTGGCGCTGGCCTTGGCGCTCCCCATGACGTTGCCGGACGGCAGCGACTTCCCTGCCCGCCATGAGATCCTGGTGATCGCCTGTGCGGTCCTCCTTGCCACCCTGGTCCTCCCCGGACTTACTCTGCCGTGGCTCATGCGCGTACTGGACGCGACGGAGGACGGAACACATGAACAGGACGCCGCGAAGGTCCTGGCCAAGCGGGCCCAGTCGGCTGCAGTGGCCGCGCTGAAGGACCACGACCTCATGAAGGAACTCCCTGCCGAGAAGGTAACCCTGGTCAAGGAAAAGATGCGGCGCCTCCATGCGGAGCTGTTGGACGGGACGCTAAAGAACGAATCCGTTGCGGAGAAACGCAAGCGTGGACGGGAGCTCTCCATTGCCGTGCAAACCATCGCCCTGGATGCCGCCCGCCAGGAAGTAGTGGCGGCCCGCAACGAGCCAGGTACCGATCCTGAAGTAGCTGACAGGGTACTCCGGCAACTGGACCTGCGGACCATGTCGATGCCGGACTAGGGCCAACCCCGGACCGGATCCAGGCGGATCAGCCCGCTGCTACGTGCTGGGGCAATGACGCCGGGTAGAGATCCAGGGCGTGCTCTTCCACATGGTCCAAAGCATGGCGGATCGCGCCGAGGGACACGATGCCGTCGCCGAGTTCGGAGGTTGCCAGGCGTGGGGGAGTGAAGGTGAACTCGTGCACCTGCTTTTCCATGGCGGGGATCAGGGCACGGGCAGGCGCTGCCACAGCTCCGGCAATGACCACCAGCTCAGGATTCACCAACGTGCTGATGGAGCCCACAACCCGGGCCATGCGGTGTGCCATGCGCTTCAGGATGTCACGGGATGCTTGGTCGCCTTCCGCTGCTGCCCTGAAGACCATCTCTGCAGTGAGGGCTTCCGGATTGCCGCCGCACAATGCCCGCAGTGTCGTTTCCGTACCCGAGTCCAAGATTTCCCGGCCCCACAACGTGGCATAGTGGGCGATGCCGTAGGTGTCGCCCACCCCATCCACGGTGTCCAGGTATCCCAGCTCCCCAAAGGCGCCAACCTGCCCATGGAGCAAACGTCCGGATTCCATGATTCCTGACCCCAGGCGGTCGCCGGCCAGCATGACCACCAGGTTGTCCACACCCTGCGCGCTGCCCTGCCAGCGTTCTGCGAGGGCTGCGAGGTTGGCGTCGTTTTCCAGGAGCACATGCCACCCGTGGCGTTCGGAAACGATCCGGCGCACATCAAAGGATTTCCAGAATTCCTGGGCCGTGAGGACTTCGCCCTGACGGCTGACTGGTGCAGCCACCCCAACAGATACGGCAAGAACAGAATCTGCGGAAATGCCTGCCTTCTCCAAGGCATCGGCCACGATCCGGTCCAGCACATCTGCGCGTTCATCGGCCGGAACGTTGTAGGCGCGGAAAGGCATGGTGACTTGGGATAAGGGTGTTCCGGCCATGTCAGCAACGATCGCCGTGATCTTGTTGGCTCCTATGTCGATGCCGATCACGCTTGCGGCGCTGTCGTCGAAAGCGAAGCGCCGAGCGGGCCTGCCTTTGACGTAGTCGCCGGCTCCTCGCTGGTTCTCCAATTCCTGGAGCCAGCCGAGACGGACGAGTTCGTCACAGATGGATATGACGGTGGCGCGGGAAAGTCCGGTGGCCGCCATGAGTTCGGTGCCGGTGACGATGCCGGCGCCGCGCATGGCCTTGAGCATTGCGCTGGCATTGACCCTGCGTACCAGTTGCGTTGACGGTGCGGTCCCGGGCTGCATTCATGAGCTCCAACTCTTTAGCCGCCCACCGGGATGATAGAGCGGTCTCTCTAAATTTAGTGCATAAATTTAGATGACGACGCATTTCGCCTAACTCTTGACGCTGTGGCGGACATCACTCACCATGGTTAGCGATAGGTAGTAAATTTATCGCCTATCTAAACTTCGCGTGGCGCTGCACTCAGTCCGCTGCACGATGCAATGCGGCCACTGAGGTCCGCAAGACGAAAGGGCTACGGTGTCTGTGAAAATGACACGCAGGAAACGCTTCGCAGCGATGGGCTTGGGCTTGGCGCTGCTTTCCGGCCTTCTCTCCGGCTGCACCGGAGAATCGGGCGCGGGAGAGACGGGCAAGGAGACCATCCGCTTCACGTTCAGCAAACGGGAAGCCATTGGGTTCATGACCAAACTGGTTGCCGACTACAACGCTTCGCAGGATGACACCGAGGTGGTCCTGGACACGTCCGGCGTCGACGTCGTGTCCGCGAGTTTCGTCCGCGGCAATCCGCCGGACATTGCCCTCGCCAACTACAACATGGAAACGTCCCGGTTCGTTCAGCGCGGAGCGTTGAGTGATCTGTCCGGAACGGACGCGGCCTCCCGCATCCGCGAGGACCTCAAGCCGCTCATGGACCAGTACGGTTCCTATCCGGGCCGGACCAGCGCCTTGCCGTACTCGGTCATGGCATCCTCGGTGATCTACAACAAGGAGATCTTCGCTGCCCATAACATTGCGGTCCCCACCACCTGGAGCGAACTGATCGCAGCGTGTGAAGCGCTGAAAGCCGCGGGAGTAACGCCGTTCTATGCCACGTGGAAGGATGACTGGACCATCGCCCAAGGATGGTTCGACTACTCGGTAGGTGGCCAGCTGGACACCCTGGACTTCTTCAAGAAGCTTGACGCTGAAGGCGTGGACGTCGGACCGGAGTCTTCGGCGTCATTCCAAAAAGACTTTGATCAACCCGTCCAGAAGATGTTGACGCTGGCAAAGGGCTACGTCAACAAGGATGCTGCAAGCCGGGCGTACGGTGATGGAAACTTGGCCTTCTCACAGGGCAAGGCTGCCATGTACCTCCAGGGCCCCTGGGCCTTCAGCGAGATCGCCAAGACTGCCCCCGATCTGCAACTCGGAACCTTTCCGCTGCCCATGACTGAGGACCCCGAGGACTTGCGCGTCCGCGTCAATGTGGACCTCGCGGCGTGGATTCCGGAGTCTTCCAAGCATAAGGATGCTGCGCGTGACTTCCTGGAGTACCTGTACCAGCCCGAGGTGATTGATGCTTACAACAAATCTCAGTTGGGCTTCACACCCACCAAGGACACAGCAAACGTCCCCGATCCCAGGATCGAAGGGATGGTGGAGTACTACAACGACGCCAAGGTGTATCAAGGCCCGTCGGTTCTGGTTCCCCGCACCATCCCCATCATGAACTACACGCAGGCAATCGTGTTCGGCGCGTCCCCTGCATCCACCCTCCGCACCCTCGACGCAGATTGGGCGCGCCTGGCGTTCCGCCAGTAGTGCGTACCCATAGGGAGTCAGACACATGTCCAGCATCAGCACCCCAACCACCTCCGGGCAGAGCCGCGAAACCAGAAATCGCGAAATCAAGCATCGCCAAATGCAGAGTCCCCCTAGCCGGCAAAGGAAGCGGCGCGTTGAGCCCATCTTCTACTTCTTCCTGGTGCCCAGCCTCATCCTTTTCACCCTGGCCATCACCGTCCCGGGCGTCATTGGGATCTTCTTCAGCTTCACGGACTCCATTGGGATCGGCGACTGGGAGTTCATCGGACTGACCAACTACATCGCAATTTTCAGCGATCCGGCCATCCTGCAGAGTTACCTTTTCACCTTTGGATTCTCCATCGTCACAGTGATCGCTGTTAACGTGGTCGCCTTCCTTCTTGCCGTCGGACTCACCTCGCGCATCCGGATGAAGTCGGCTCTGCGGACCATCTTCGTGATCCCCATGGTGGTTTCCGGCATCATCATCGCCTACGTGTTCAACTTCCTGTTTTCGAACTCCCTTCCGTCGCTGGGTGCTGCGGCAGGAATTCCCTGGCTGGAAAGCAGTCTGCTCGCTAATCCAGACTTCGCGTGGATAGCAATCGTGATGGTCACGGCCTGGCAGGCAGTTCCCGGAGCCCTGCTCATCTACATCGCGGGCCTGGTAGCAGTGCCCGGAGATGTCTACGAGGCAGCGGAAATCGATGGCGCAAGCAAATTCCAGCAACTGGTGAAGATTACCCTTCCTCTGGTGGCCGGTTACGTGGTGATCAATATCATTCTCGGCTTCAAGGGCTTCCTCAACGCCTACGACATCATCGTGGGACTGACCAATGGAGGCCCGGGGACCTCTACCCGGAGCATCGCCATGACAGTCATCTCCGGCTTCAACGGCGGCGACTACGCCTACCAGATGGCCAACGCCACCATCTTCTTCGTGGTGGCCATCCTGATCTCTCTCCTGCAGCTCTCGCTGACTCGCGGACGGAATGCACTGTGATGAAAAACGAATCCATGACCACCAGCCCGGTAATCACCAAAAAATCCAGTTCCACGGTTGAACGCGTCAACTGGCCGGCAACCACCGTCCTGGTCCTGTGCGCGGTGACAGTGCTCCTTCCCTTGTATGTGACAGTCTCCATGGCGTTCAAGACCCAGGGCCAGGCTGTGGATGGAAATGCCTTTTCCTTCCCGGCGCCCTTCAGTCTTGACGGCTTCTTCCAGGCCTGGACCTTGACGAACTTCCCGGTGGGTGCCGCGATGTCTCTGCTGGTGACAGCGGGAACCGTCCTGGCCACCATCATCCTGGCCGCGTTCGCTTCCTACGCGATTGTGCGGAACTGGGAACGACGGCTTTTCAGGTACTCGTTCTTCTACCTCCTGGGGGCCATGTTCATTCCCTTCCCCGTGGTTGCGTTGCCGCAGATCCAACTCACAGGACGCCTCGGCTTGGATAACCCGTTCGGCGTCATCCTGCTGGCCACCATGTTTCAGTTGAGCTTCAGTGTGCTGCTCTTCACTGCGTTCCTTCGTTCCATCCCCATGGAGTTGGAAGAGAGCGCCAGGATCGACGGCGCTAGCACGTGGCAGACCTTCTGGAAGCTCATCTTCCCGTTGCTCGCACCAATGAGCGCTACCGTGGGGATCTTCGCTTTCCTCTATGCGTGGAATGACTTCATGATGCCGTCGCTGATTATTTCCGATCCGGCAATGCAAACGCTTCCCGTCCGGCAGAACCTTTTCCAGACACAGTTCAGCAACAACTATCACGTGTCCTTCGCCTCTTATCTGATGGCTATGGCGCCGGCGATCGTTGCTTACCTGTTCACCCAGCGTTGGGTGATGGCCGGTGTGACACAGGGTGCTGTTAAGGGCTGAGCATTGTTGACCTTCAGCGGACCGGCGTTTCATACTGGTCCCGGAGATAAATTTAGATTCTAAATCAAAGGAGTTTCGTGAGCACTTCCGCCACACAGGCACACCACACCGGCACCGACCGCATGTCCGATCCGAACTGGTGGCGCCAGGCTGCTGTCTACCAGATCTATCCACGCAGCTTCTATGACGCGAATGGCGACGGTCTGGGCGACATCAAAGGCGTCACGGCCAAAGTCCCTTACCTGAAAGAGTTGGGAATCGACGCCGTCTGGCTGAGCCCGTTCTACCCTTCGGCGCTCGCGGACGGCGGCTACGACGTCGATGACTACCGCAATGTGGACCCGAAGCTGGGAACGCTTGAGGACTTCGACGAGATGGCCGCGGCCCTGCACGCCGCAGGCATCAAGATCGTGGTGGACATCGTCCCCAACCACTCCTCGGACCGCCACGAGTGGTTCAAGGAAGCGCTGGCATCGCCCAAGGGCTCGGCAGCACGTGAGCGCTACATCTTCCGGGACGGACGGGGAGAGAACGGCGAGTTGCCGCCGTCGGACTGGGACTCCGTCTTCGGCGGACCAATCTGGGATCGCATCACCGAACCGGACGGCACGCCCGGCCAGTGGTACATGCACATCTTCGCCAAGGAGCAGCCGGACTTCAACTGGGAGAACCCGGAGATCCGAGAGGACTTCCTGAAGACCCTTCGTTTTTGGTCGGACCGCGGCGTGGACGGTTTCCGTATCGATGTGGCCCACGGCATGGCGAAGGATCTTTCCGAACCGCTGCCCATGAAAGCGGAGCTTGAGGCCAAAGCCCACGGCACCGATGGATTTGCCGATGGTTCCCACCCGTTCTGGGACCGCGATGAAGTACACGAGGTCTACGCAGAATGGCGCAAGCTCTTCAACGAGTACAACCCGCCGCGAACCGCTGTGGCAGAGGCCTGGGTCCACGAAACCCGCCGTGCCCGTTACGCCAGCCCGGAAGGACTGGGCCAGGCGTTCAACTTCGATCTCCTGCAGTCCGATTTCGATGCCGCGTCCTTCAAGAAGATCATCACGGACAACCTCGTGGCTGCCAAGGAGTCCGGCGCATCTTCCACGTGGGTTTTCTCCAACCACGACGTCGTCCGCCACGCCACCCGCTACGGCCTGCCCAAGGGTGGCTCTGTAGCGCAGGGAACCAACGCTGCCCAGGATGTCACCGGCGGCACCAAGGGCCAGGACGGCAAGGGATGGCTTTTGGCCGGTGCGCCGGCTGAAGAGCTCGACGTCGAACTCGGCTTGCGCCGCGCCCGCGCCGCAACGCTTTTGCTGCTCGCGCTTCCTGGCTCGGCTTACCTTTACCAAGGTGAAGAGCTGGGTTTGCGCGAAGTGTCGGAAATTCCCGACGCCGAACGTCAGGACCCGTCCTTCTTCCGCAACCCTGGCGTTGAGATCGGCCGCGACGGTTGCCGCGTGCCGTTGCCGTGGACCGCAGAGGGCTCATCCTTCGGCTTTGGTGCCGGTGGGGCGCACCTGCCGCAGCCGGAGTGGTTCCAGGACTACGCAGTAGCCAAGCAGGAGGGAGTGGAGGGTTCCACCTTGGAGCTTTACCGCCAAGCACTCCGTCTGCGCAGTGACCTCCAGACCGATGAGGAACTCGAATGGGTTGAGACCGGCAACCAGGACGTGCTGCACTTCAGCCGCCCTGGTGGCTGGCACACGGTGACTAACTTCGGCAGTGATCCCGTTGAGCTTCCCGAGGGCGAGGTCGTAGTCTCCAGCGGGCCGCTGGAGAGCGGCAAGCTCCCGGCCGACACCACTGCGTGGATTGTCCGCAACTCCTAAGGGCAGCGGGTAAAACTTAGAGCATGACTACTGGGAACGGGCGGGGACGCCTCATCTACGGCTGCATGGGCCTCGGTGGACCTTGGGACGGCACGTCCTACGGTGCTGCAGAGATCGATCAGGCAGCTGCGGTGATTGACGCCGCACAGAACATCGGCATTGAGCTGTTCGACCATGCGGATATTTACCGCAGTGGAAAGTCGGAGGCCGTGTTTGGTGAAGTCCTCGCCCGTTCGCAAGGCCTGCGCGAAAAGGTCCGGCTGCAAACCAAATGCGGTATCAGGCTGGGCGAGCGCGGGCTGGAAACGCACTACGACCTCAGCAAGGAAGCCATCCTTGAACGGGTCCACCAAAGCCTGAAACGGCTCCAAACGGACTACGTGGACGTGCTGCTCCTGCACCGGCCCGATCCGTTGATGGACCCGCGCGAGGTGGCGGACGCCGTCGGGCAGTTGATGGCGGAAGGCAAAGTGGGGCAGCTGGGTGTGTCCAACATGTCCGGCGCGCAGATCGCCTATCTTCAGGACGAGCTGGAGACGCCCATCGTGGCGAACCAGCTGGAAATGAGCTTGCTGCGGCGGGACTGGCTGGAGAGCACTGTGCTGGTCAACCATGCTGAGGGGCTGGAATACAGCTTTCCGCACGGGACTCTTGAACATTGCATGGCCAAGGGAATTGAACTTCAGGCCTACGGTTCCCTGGCCCAGGGACGCTATACGGGAGCGAAGTCTGGAGAGTTGTCAGCGGCTGAGTCGGCAACGGCGTCGAGGTTGGAACGGTTGGCGGGGGAGAAGGGCACCACGCCTGAAGCGGTGCTGCTGGGCTGGCTCATGAAGCATCCCGCAAGGATTTCTCCGGTAGTGGGAACCACCAACCCTGCCCGGATAGAAGCCTGCGCCGATGCCGCCTCCGTGGCTGCCACGATGTCCCGTGCCGAATGGTACGGATTGTGGGTGGCGGCTAGGGGCAACAACATCCCGTGACACTGTTTTTAACCCAACTGAGTCGCAATTGAGGCCGTTTCCAACGCTCAGAACGGCCTGAACTGCGACTCAGTTGGGTGAGGACAGCAACACATGGGGTGCGCCTACGAAACGTTACTGATGGGAGCAACCACCGAATACGTGGTTGAATCACCCTGAATCGCCTGGCTGGGCTTGCCATCGATGCTCACAGGAATGTCCCCGGCTATGGTCACGCGGTTGAGTTTGCGCGGCTGGCCGTCGTAGTTGTCCGGGGCGTAGTGCTGGGTGATGCGGTTGTCGAACAGGACCACCTGGTTCGGCTCCCAGTTGACGCGGACCACATTCTCCGGACGCGTCACGTACGCCTGCAGCAGACGGATGATGTCCTTGGATTCGGTGTTGGAAAGCCCCACAATTCGAAGCCGCTGCGCGAAGCCCCCAATAAACAATCCGCGCTCGCCGGTCAGCGGGTGGACCCGGACCACGGGGTGTGCCGTTTCGAACTTCAGGCGGGTGAACTCCTTGCGGCGTTCCTCGGCATTGGTGTGTTCCAGGTTCTTGGGCACCGAGTAGTCGTAGTCGTTGGTGTGAATGGCCCACAGGTTGTCCGCGAAATTGCGAAGCTCCTCCGGAAGGTCCTTGTACGCACCGGCCGAGGAAGCAATCAGTGTCTCGCCACCGTAGGCAGGAAGGTCGATGCTGCGCAGGGTGGATGCCTGCGGCGGGTTGACCACAAACGTGACGTCCGTGTGCCAGTTGTTGGCCGAGCCGTTTTCGCTGTCCACGGGCAGGACGTTCTCTTCACCCTCCACCGAGGCAACGGTCGGGTGTGCTTTGGTGAGCGGGCCGAAATGCGAAGCGAACTTCACCTGCGCTTCGTCGCTGAGGATGTTGGCTTCACGGAACACCAGTGCTTTGTGTTCGTTGAGGGCTGCCCTGATCTGCGCCACAGTGTCCTCGCTGAGGTCGCCGCTGATGTCAAAGCCGCGGATTTCAGCGCCAATGCGGGACCCGAGCTTGGCGAACTCGAGTTTGGTTTCGGTAATAACGGTCATGATTCGATTTCCTTACTTGTTGTGATGGTTGCGGCAGGTGCCGCGGAGGGTGGTTTAGGAGGCGGCAGCGCCAACGGCAGTTCGCCAGCGGGAGAAGTGCCGTTCGAGGGCCACCAACAGGAAGTTGACGCCGAGCCCCAGCAGGGACACCGTGAGGATGCCCGCGTACATGTCCGGGATGAGGAAGCTGCTCTGCGCGTTCACGATCAGGTAGCCCAAGCCAGCCTTTGCACCGACCATTTCGGCGGCAATCAGCACCAGGATGGATGCGGTTCCGGCCATGCGGATGCCCGTAAAAATGGTGGGAACGGCCGATGGCAGGATGACCTTCTGGAAAAGCCGGAAGCTGTTGAGCCCCAACGAGCGGGCAGCCCTGATCAGGAGCGGGTCCACGGTCTTCACACCCGCGATGGTGTTGAGGAGAACAGGGAAGAACGCGGCGTAGGCCACAATGCTGATTTTGGATTCCTCGCCGATGCCCAGCAGCAGCGTAAACACAGGAAGCAAAGCCAACGCGGCGGTGTTGCGGAACAGTTCCAGCAAGGGATTCAGGACCGAGTTCAGCCGCCCGTACCAGGCGATGAGCAGGCCCAGGGAGACTCCCGCCACCAGGGCAGCACCGAAACCGGATACGGAACGTGTGAGGCTGGCCGCGATGTGGCCCTGGATGGTGCCTGCTTCGAAAAGCTTGCCCCAAGCCAGGAGCACCTCATGCAGCGGCGGCAGGAAGACTCGTGTGGAGGGACTGGCCAAGTACGTGGGCCCCAGCTCCCACAGCGCAAGGAATGCCAGGATGGCTGCGGACTTCCACAGGACTGAACCCGCGGCTGAGGCAACCCGCCGCACTTTGCCGGGTGCCGGCGTCGTGCTCTCCGCACTGAGCGCCGGTGTGCTTTCCGCACTCAGAGCCGGCTCGACGGCGGCACCCGGGTCAGCCGGGCTGCCCGCCTTGGGTGCGGCTTCGGTTTGGGTAAGCGTGGTGGTCATCAGGCCGCGCTCCTTTCAGTGATGGTGGTTGCAGGCTCGTCAGGTGCGCTGCCGTCCGGGAGGATCTTGCGGTGCCCGGCATCCTGGGCACGACGGACTTCGTCGTGCAGGAGCGTCCACACCTGGTGGCGGTGCTCCACGAAAGCGGCGTTGGAACGGATGTCCTCGTCGCCGTCGCGGTCAGGGATATTAATGTCCACGATTTCCTTGAGCCGGCCAGGCCGCGCGCTCAGCACTGCGACGCGCTCGCCGAGGTACACGGCCTCGTCAATCCCGTGGGTGATGAAGACGATGGTCTTGCCTGTGGCTTTCCAGATCCGGAGGAGTTCGTCCTGCAACTGCTCGCGGGTCTGGGCGTCCAACGCAGCGAAGGGTTCATCCATCAGCAGCACATCGGGCTCGTACGCCAGGCTTCGGGCGATGGCCACGCGCTGCTTCATTCCGCCGGAGAGCTCATGCGGGTAGCGGTCCTCAAAACCTGCAAGCCCCACCAAGGCCAAGTACTCCTTTGCTTTGGCTGCCCGTTCCCGGCGGTTCAGTTTCCTGCCGTCAGGGCCCGCTCCTTCAAGCCCGATCGAGACGTTGGCAGAGGCCGTCCGCCACGGGAACAACGCGTACTGCTGGAAGACCACTGCCCGGTCCTTGCCCGGACCAGTGACGGGTTTGCCGTCCACCAAAACTTCGCCGGAGGTTGGTGTGGAGAGTCCTGCCAACAGGTCCAGGAGTGTGGTCTTTCCGGAACCGCTGGGACCCACCAGGGTGAGGAACTCGCCGTCACGGACGTCAAGGCTCAGCGAGTCGATGGCGGTCAGTCGGGTAGCGGCCGTGTCCTTTGTGGCCCGTACCGTGAATTCCTTGGTGACGTTCCGGAGACTGATTTTGGCTGTCATGGCTATCCCTTCTTTGCTGCAGCGAGTTCGTTGAAGTCGTTGGTGTAGTACTTGGACGGAGTGAGCTTGTCCTTGACGATGCCGGCGGAGCCAAGCCAGGCCTCCCAGCGGGTGAAGTCCTTGTCCTGGATCACGCCGGCGTCCGGGACGCCCGGGCTCTTCCAGAACTTCAGGTTGGCCGTGCTCTCATTGCGTCCGCGGCTTTCGATGATCTTGGTGAAACGGGCAATGACTTCGTCGCGGGGAGTCTCAGCTGCCCACTTGATCGCTTTGGCAACGCCTGTGGTGAAGGTTCGGGTGGTGTTCGGGTTCTTTTCAATGAAGTCGTTTCGGAGCACGATCTGGCCGCCCGCAAACGTTCCAAACAACTCCACGTCGCTGAACAGGGAGCGCAGTCCGCCTGCCTCGATGGCTCTGTCCTGCAGCACTCCACCGAGTGTTCCCGCGTCCACCTGTCCGCGTCGGATGGCTTCTTCGGTATCGTTCGGTGCCAGCGGGACCAGCTGAACCTGCTTGATCTCGTCCTGGCTGAGTCCGTTCTTGGTCAGCCAGGTGTTGATGACGGCTTCGTGGTGTGCGCCGAGGGTGTTGACGGCGATCTTCTTGCCGATCAGGTCGCGTGGTTCCTTGATGGTGCTGTCGGCCTTGACGTAGTAACCGCTGAAGGTCTTCTCGTCGGAGCCGTAGTAGTTGGTCACTGCCTTGACGGGAGCGCCGGCTTCGATGAGCTTAACCACCGCCCCGGAGAACGCGCCGCCAAAGTCGGTCTGGTTGGTCGCTGCGGACTGGATGTCCTGTGGGCCACTGGTGGTGTTGCCCACCCAGTTCAGTTTCAGGTCGCCGAGGTAGCCCAGGTCTGCCGCAAGCTCGGGAAAGGTCACGTTGTTGGCCGAGCCCTGGTACCGGAGTTCGGTGACCTCGTTGCCGGCCTGGTTGGCTTGTCCAGCTTCGGCTGCACCGCCGCAGCCGGACACCGTCAGCGCTAGTACGACGGCGGCCGCGACGCTCAGGAGGGGCAGATGCAGTTTCATGGGAGCTACTTTCAATGGATTCTGATGTGTTGGGTGGGCCGGTCTGCTTAGGTACGTGTGCAACGGCTTGGGAACGATGAAAGCGCATGTCGACGGCGGCTGGGAAGCGATCGGGTAACGCCCGGAAACGCTGCGAAACAGCCCGACACGGAACGAAATCCTGGGCAATTCCCGGCAACCCGAGGACACAAGTCGTTGCGTTGAGCCCTGTGAACAACAGCGACCGGTGGGCTGGAGATGACTGGCGGGTACCGCCGTCGGGCGTTCATACTGTTGGACCCCACAGTCATATGGGGTTTAGTTCGTATTGATCCTCACAACCGGGCGGCTTTCTTCGCCTTGCGGCCCGCAGGACGGATACGGTAGATACATGACGTCTAGCATCGCCGCCGAGTCCATTCGGCCCACCCGCAACATTCCCGCCGACATCGCCCGTTCCTGGCTCCTTGTGAACGCCATGAAAACGGAGCTTTTTGATGAATCTGCGGGTTCGCGCGCTGACGCCATCATTCTTGACATCGAAGACGCCGTGGACCCTTCCCAGAAGGACGCTGCACGCGAGAACGTGGTGAACTGGCTTGCCGCAGGCGGCCAGGCCTGGGTCCGCATCAATGACGCCACCAGCAAGTTCTGGGCCGACGACCTCGCAGGGCTGCGTGGCACGCCCGGCCTGCTCGGCGTGATGCTCGCCAAGACCGAGTCCGCTGACCAGGTCACCGAGTCCTACCATCGCATGGATGGCAAGACTCCCGTGATTGCCCTGGTGGAGTCTGCCCTCGGCATCGAGGAAGCCAACCACATTGCACGCGCCCAGGGTGCTTTCCGCCTGGCCTTTGGTTCGGGTGACTTCCGCCGCGATACAGGTATGGCTGCAACTCCGGAGGCCATGGCCTACCCGCGTGCCAAGCTGGTTGTCGCCAGCCGCGTGGGCAACCTGCCGGGACCCATCGATGGCCCCACCGTGGGCACCAACCACCCCATCCTGCGCGAGCAGACGGGCATCACCGTGACCATGGGCATGACCGGCAAGCTCTGCCTGGCCATCGACCAGACCACCGTGATCAACGAGGTCATCAGCCCCACGCCTTCGGACGTTGCCTGGGCCACCGACTTCATGAACGACTTCGAGGCCAACGGCCGCGTCATCCGCGACGGTTCCGACCTCCCGCGTCTGGGCCGTGCTGAGAAGATCATGAAGCTCGCCGTCGCTTTCGGAGTCCAGCCCTCCCTGTAAGCATGCTTGTACACGGAGTCGTTTGGGACTCTTCGTCACCGGCTTTGAGGCTATTCTCGCCGGACGCAGAGTTCACTGATATTGCGTTGGCCCAGGGTTCAACCCTGGGCCTGCGCGTTATCTCCGGGGTGTGGTGCCTTGGCCACACGAAGGTCCACGGGCCGGGGGATCGCACGCATGTTCCGTGCCGTGGCAGCTCCCCGGCCGAGCGGGGCAAGCAATGCGGTGCTTGTTTTGCGCGGGACGACTCCCGCCTTATGCACGATTTCCACCGGGGCGGTTCGGTCCCAACGGGGCTGCGGGCCTACCTCATGCAGCCGCACTGGCTCTACGTGGCCACCTTCGCCAACGGTGCCACAAAAATTGGCACGGCCTCCGCGCAACGCAAATGGAACCGCCTCGCCGAGCAAGGTGCCGTCCATGCTTCCTATGTGGCCCACGCCGAGGACGGGCGCGTTGTCCGCCTGCTGGAGGACCTGGTCACCCGCGAACTCGGTCTCGTCCAGCAAGTCCGTTCCGCCGCCAAGGTGGCTGGCCTCGTGGAGCCGCGTGCCGCCGTCGAGCTTTCATCCTTGAACCGCCAGCACGCCAGCAGTGTGCGCGAGCTGTTGGGCGGCCTTGCCATGACGGGCTACTCGGTGGTGGAGGAAGAGTGGGAGCGTCCGGCGTTGGCCAACACGCTGTGCACGGCCCGCGCCCAAGGTGGCCTGCGGCACCCCTACCCCGCAACGTTCGACGCCGGCGGGCACGGCCTGCAGGTCCACTCACTCTCAGGGGCGATCGCCTTGGCCGCCCTCCCCGACGCTTCGGGCCATGACATTGAGGGCAGCTTCGTGGCAGACCTTGGCGCTCTGAAAGGCCGCAAAATCGAGTTCGGTCCCCACACCACGGAGATCCCGGCCCTGCAGGACTCGCTCTTCTAACCCTTTCATCTTCCGCGAAGGGTGACATCTCAACCCGAAGCGCCCCCTTTTCCCGCGAGAGCTAACCCCTCGGCGGCCCGGGCAATCACGCGCCGGTAGACTTGGACGGTGCTGGAACAATTTTGGGCTACGGCCTCCACGTCCTACAAAGTGCTGGTTTTCAGCGCCATGGGCTTGATCGCCGTCGGGCTCGTCCTGTCCATCGTGGGGAACACCTCCGGGAACCAAGGCTTGGCCATGGCTTCGTTGCCCGTCATTGGCGTTGGCCTGCTGCTCCATGTCACCGGACTGGTGGTGCGGGGCCAGAAGATCCGCAAGAGCTACAAGAAGTAGCATCGTCACCTGGCCAACGCGCTGCGTCCGGGCTCCCGGGGCCGATAGGGTTGGACCATGAGTATCAATCCGGACCTGCAGGGCCGAAGCTACCCTGCCGCAGAGGTATACGACGTCGGCCGTGAAAAGATCCGCGAGTTCGCCAAGGCTGTGAAAGCCAGCAACCCCGCGCATTTTGATGTTGAGGCAGCCAAGGCCCTGGGCCACAGCGACCTCGTTGCACCGCCAACGTTTGCCATCATCGTCGCCCAGCGTGCCGACGCCCAGCTGGTCCAGGATCCGGAGTCGGGCATCGACTTTTCCCGGGTGGTCCACGCCGATCAGCGTTTCACACACCACCGGGCCATCGTCGCCGGCGACCGCCTGGTAGCCGAACTGCACGTTGACGGCGTCCGGGCCATGGGCGGGGGAGCCATGATCACTACCCGCTCCGAGATTTCCACTGAAGCCGGCGAAAAGGTCGCCACCACCACCTCGTCCATCCTGGTCCGCGGAGAGGGACAGTAACCATGAGCCCTACTTTCGAAGAACTGACGGTCGGTCAGGAAATTGGTACGCGCAGCATTGACGTCACCCGCCAGGACCTGGTCAAGTACGCAGGAGCCTCGGGCGACTTCAACCCAATCCACTGGAACGAAGCCTTCGCAACCTCCGTGGAATTGCCGGGCGTCATTGCGCACGGCATGTTCACCATGGGCGCCGCAGTCCAGCTGGTGAGTGACTGGGCCGGTGACCCCGCCGCCGTCGTCGATTACCAGACGCGCTTCACCAAGCCCGTTCTCGTTACCGATACCACTGGCACCGATGAGGCCGGCGCCACTATCGACGTCACCGGGGTGGTGGGAGCGCTCGACGCCGATGCCCGCACCGCTCGCGTGGACCTCACCGTCGTGGCGGCTGGCCTTAAGGTCCTCATGAAATCGCAGGCGGTTGTGAAGGTCTCTTGAACCGAACGAACACCTGGCAACATCGCAGCAAACCGAGCGCCACTCCGACAGAAATGTCGCGGTGGCGCGCCGCTGTTCTTGCCTCCTACGCGGCCAGCGGCATCGCATTCGCCACGTGGGTTTCCCGACTTCCCGCCATTCGCGACGGACTGAATCTCACACCGGGTGGCATCGGCCTGTTGCTCATGTGCATGACGGTGGCCTCGTTCATTTCGATCTCGGCCTCCGGTCTTATTGTGCTGCGGCTGGGCCCCAAGCTGACCACGAGGATCGGCAGCAGCATGGTGGGTGCGGGGCTTGTCACCGTGGGTATTGGCACCTCTATTGCAGGCAGTCCACTGGTGGTGGCCGCCGGCTTGGGAATTCTGGGCCTGGGTACGGCCAGTTGGAATACCGCATCCAACGTGGAAGGGGCCTCGCTCGAACGTGAGTTGCAGCGGCACATCATGCCTCACCTGCACGGAGCCTTCAGCCTCGGGACCGTGGCGGCTGCGGGCTTTGGCGCCTGGGCAGCTGCCATCCACATGCCCGTGTTCTGGCATTTTCTGGCTTCGGGCGTGGTGGTAACGTCCTCGGTGGTCGCCGCCACCTTCTGGTTCCGTGCGGAAAGGACCGCTGCAGCTACGCAGACGTTCCGCCACGAAGAAACCGATACCTTCCAAGATCCCTCCACCGGCCCGCTACCCATCATTTCTGGCGAGCCGGACGGCGCTCAGCCGGATGCGCCTAAAACTGCCGTTCCACTAGATAACAAGCGGCTGGTAGCTCTTGCCTGGCGTGATCGTCGGACCCTGCTGATCGGTATCCTGGTCCTTGGCCTGGCATTGGCCGAAGGAGCCGCGGGGGACTGGGTGGCTCTGGCACTGGCCGACGGCTACGGACAGTCCGATGCCGCAGGCGCTGTGGGGTATGGGCTCTTCGTGACGTTCATGACCATTGGCCGTTTCGCAGGCACGGCCATCCTGGACCGTTTTGGGCGTGTGGTGGTGATGCGCTGGTGTTCCGCCACCGCCGTCGTGGGTCTGTCTCTTTTCGTGTTTTCTCCGGTTCCGTGGCTGGCGTTTGTGGCGCTGGCGGTCTGGGGCCTTGGCGCTTCACTCGGGTTTCCTGTGGGAATGTCCGCAGCTGCCGATGATCCGGTTCACGCTGCGGCCCGTGTGTCGGTGGTCTCCACAATCGGCTATGGTGCCTTCCTCTGCGGCCCTCCGCTGCTGGGTCTCCTGGCTGAACACTTCGGCATCCTGCATTCCCTGCTGGCGCCCTTGGTCTTGCTGGTGGTCAGCTTCTTCCTGGCACCCTTGGCTGGCCAGAAGGCGGCGAAGTCCGTGCACCCCCAGGAAGCCCGTTAGGCTTGATTGGTGACCCAAACGCTGCTTTCTGAACTGACCACTGCTGCCGTTGGCGGCCCCGCGGGCAACTATGTTGAGGCCCGCACCGAGGCGGAGATTATCGACGCCGTCCGGTCTGCTGACGCTGCAGGCGAGAAAATCCTGATCATCGGCGGTGGCTCCAACCTGCTGGTCTCCGACGACGGCTACCCCGGAACGGTCCTGAAGATCGCCTCCGAGGGCTTCACCGTGAACTCCGAGGACAGCTGTGGGGGAGTGTCCGTGGTGGTACAGGCGGGCCATAACTGGGACGCACTGGTGGAACACTCCGTGCTGCATGCATGGTCCGGCCTGGAGGCGTTGTCCGGGATTCCAGGTGCCACGGGGGCCACCCCTGTGCAGAACGTGGGAGCCTATGGCGCAGACGTTTCACAGACCATTGCGGCTGTGCGGACGTGGGACCGTGAGCGCAACGCAGTCCAGACCTTCACCAACTCAGAGCTCAAGTTCGGCTACCGCGACTCCATCCTGAAGCAGACCACAGTTGAGGGCTCGCCCCGCTACGTTGTCCTGACAGTCGAGTTTCAGTTGCCGCTGGGCCGGATGAGTGCGCCCATCCGTTACGCCGAGCTGGCCCGCGTCCTGGGCGTGGAGACTGGAAAACGCGCCTACTCAAACGATGTCCGCCGGGAAGTCCTCCGACTCCGCGCGTCCAAGGGCATGGTCCTGGACGCGGCAGATCGAGACACCTATTCTACGGGCTCATTCTTTACCAACCCGATCGTGCCCGCGGAGCTTGCCTCTGCTTTGCCGGAGAACGCGCCCAAGTATCCCGCCGGCACGGACGGACTGGTGAAGCTCTCCGCGGCCTGGCTCATTGACCAAGCCGGATTCGCTAAAGGTTTTGGCCTGGAAGACTCCAGTGTTTCCGGCGGCCGGGCCTCCCTATCCACCAAGCACACGCTCGCCATCACCAACAGGGGTTCAGCGTCAGCCTCGGACATGGTGGCCATCGCGCGCGAGGTGCGTGCCGGCGTCGTCGAGCGTTTTGGCATTGAGCTGCATCCGGAACCCTTGCTGATCGGCGTTGGCCTCTAGGAGCACCTGCGCTCACCGGGCTTGAGCCGGATGCTATATCAGCTCTCGGGGCTTTGGTTGTGCGATACGGCCGAGACGTCGCCCCTCGGCGCCAGGCGTCGAAGCCAAACTCAGCGGGTGCGCCGCTCCGCGATCGGCAGGACCTTGTTGAGGAGCAGGAACGTCAGCCCGCAACTGACCGCCCCCAACAGGAAGATCTGGCTGAACGCGATGCTCTGCGGTGACGGTCCGCTGGGCATGAACAGCCCGGCTGTGGCGAAACCCACCAAGCCCAGGAGCAGGACGATCGCTCCGAGAAGGAAGCTGCGGACCTGCGCCGCGGCTGCCGGGTAGAACCAGGGCTCGGGGGCGTCGTCGTCGCGGTCGGCTACAGGCTGGGTGGCGGCAGCGGTTCCGATCAGAACCGCGGCAGTTGCAGTTGCCACCAGGCTGAATGTCTGGATTGCCTGCATTGCAGGGGAGAGACTCACACCTGTCCCTACCGCTACTATCAGCCCGGCGGCAAGCCCGGCGAGCGTGCAGAACCAGCCGGCGGTAGCCAACCACCGGCTCATCGGCCGCACGAACGGAGCAAGATCACCAAAAAGCATGAACTCATCCTAGGATCCGCTGCTGGGTGACGGCTGGGAGGCACGGCAAGGTTCCCTGTGCTGGACGGTCCTCTTAGGATGAAGCATGCCTGCCGAGAGAACCAATCCCACTCCCCGCGTCATGGGCCGGTTGCGGCTCGTCAGTCAAGGCCTGTTGAGCGGTGGCTTTCCCACAGTTCCGGACGCGGTCCGGTGGATGACGTGCATGCAGGCGCAGGATCTCGGCTCAGCCTTGTGGGCCGTTGGGCAGCGGGTCCCTGGAACGGCTGCGTCGGACGTTCGTGCAGCCCTCGACGCCGGGACGGTGGTCCGTTCGTGGCCCATGCGCGGCACTTTGCATTTGCTCGCCCCCGAGGACCTCCAGTGGATTTTGAGCATCACCGGTGGCCGGCTGATGAACTCTCTGGCTGGGCGTCACCGTGAGCTCGGCATCACGTCCGAGGACATCAGCCATTGCAGGGACATCGCTTTCAAAACCGCTGAAGTCCTCAAGGCAGGGGGCGCACCGGGAGCCAGCCGTGAGCAGCTGTTCCAGGCTTTCGAGGACGCTGGGCAGATCACCAAAGCCCAGCGGGGCATCCACTTGTTGGGGAGTCTGTGCCAGCGCGCGTGGCTGGTACAGGGGCCCATGGCGGGGGCCAATGGCAAGGTGGGTGTGCAGCAACTGTTCGTGCCATTCGACGAGTGGATTCCGGACTCCAGGGAGTTGGATCGCCAAGAAGGGATCGCCGAGCTGCTGTTCCGCTACGTCCGGAGCCACGGCCCTGCCACCATCAAGGATTTTGCCTGGTGGAGCCAGATTCCCCTCACCGAGGCCCGGGCCGCCCTCAACGAGGTGCAGGACCGTTTGGTTGAGCTGCAGCTCGGCGGCAGTAGTTATTGGCTCTCACCGGAGACAGCAGCAATGCTCGACGACGACGTCCCCGGCTCACGCTCGATGCTGGCGCTCCCGGGGTTCGACGAGTTCCTGCTCGGCTACCAGGACCGGAGCCTCGTCCTCGCCCCGGAGTTCGCCGAACGGGTGGTCCCAGGGAAGAACGGCGTGTTCAAACGCATCATGGTGTCCGGCGGTGAGGTGGTGGGGACGTGGGCCAGGCCGGCCAGCGGCAAAACGGTGAGCGTGCTACCAGAGCCGTTCGCGGGGCAGCTGGGCGCGGCCGCCGAGCGCTCGTTCCAAGCCCAGGGCCGCGCCTACCTGAAGTTCATGGCAGGTTGAGCAGGTTGAGCAGGTTGAGCTGGCTCGCAGAGACCCGAGGCCCTGCCCGCAGAGCCCCTAAGACGTCGAAAACCCGCTGTTCCGTTGCCGGGCAGCAACGGAACAGCGGGTTAGGGACGTCCTAAGCCGGGCAGGACTAGAGCTTGCCCGTCACAATGTTGAGCATGCGGCGGAGCGGCTCGGCCGCACCCCAGAGGAGCTGGTCTCCCACGGTGAAGGCGCTGATGTATTCCGGGCCCATTTCGAGCTTGCGGATACGGCCCACGGGGATGTCCAGTGTGCCGGAGGCAGCCACGGGGGTCAGGTCCGCCATGGAGGCTTCCTTGGTGTTGGGAACAACCTTGGCCCATTCGTTGTCCTTGGCCAGGAGGTTCTCGATTTCCGTCACGGACAGGTCTTCGCGCAGCTTGAGCGTGAGGGCCTGGGAATGGGAGCGCATGGCGCCGATGCGGATGCACAGGCCGTCCATGGCGATGTGGTCCTTGCCTGCGGTGCCGTTGCCGGTGCCGAGGATCTTGTTGGTTTCCACGCCGGCCTTCCACTCTTCCTTGGACTGACCGTTGCCGAGGTCGGCATCGATCCACGGAATGAGGGAGCCGGCCAGCGGCACGCCGAACTGGGTGGCGTCAACGCCGGTGCGCTGGGCGGCAAGGACCTTGTGGTCGATTTCGAGGATGGCCGAAGCAGGATCGTCCAGTTCACTGCTGACCTCGTTGTTGAGGGTGCCGAACTGGTTGAGGAGTTCACGCATGTGCCGTGCGCCGCCACCGGAGGCAGCCTGGTATGTCATGGAGGTACCCCACTCCACCAGGTTGTTCTTGAACAAGCCGCCCAGGCCCATCAGCATGCAGGAGACCGTACAGTTGCCGCCGATGAAGTCCTTCACGCCACCGGACAGGCCGGCGTCGATGACGTCGCGGTTGATGGGGTCCAGCACGATGATCGAGTCGTCGTTCATGCGCAAGGTGGAGGCAGCGTCAATCCACAGGCCATCCCAGCCGCGGTTGCGGAGCTCGCCGTGGACCTGCTTGGTGTAGTCGCCACCTTGGGCGGTGACAATAATCGGCAGCTTGGCCAGCGTCTCAATATCGAACGCGTCCTCGAGCTTGCCAGCCCCCTCAGCGAAGGACGGGGCGGCACCTCCTGCGTTCGAGGTGGAGAAAAATACCGGGTTGATGTTGGCGAAGTCGTTCTCGTCCTGCATGCGTTGCATCAGGACGGAGCCGACCATGCCACGCCAACCGACCAGTCCAACGGACGGATTAGCTGCTGTAGTCATTGACCAAGTCTAAACTTTCGGGGCTCAGTGCCGCTGTTGGTTACGTCACGCACGCACTGCACGACGACGGGACGTGCCTCGCGGAGGAGCAAGCTGACAAGAAGCGGGGGTGCTAGAGGCTGCCGGCTTGTTCCTGTGAGTGTTCCTGCCGGAGGACAGCTTTGCGCTTACGCAGGGCAAAGAACGCGCCAAACGTAAACAGCTGCGTGACGACGATCAGCACGATGATCCCGGCAATCTTGTTACCGCCCAGGATCATGGTGAGCCCCACAATGGCGGAGATCAGGGCGAAAAGCGGCAGAAGCATGTAGCCCAGCACGAACAGGGTTTCTGGTTTTTTCAGCATGCTTAGCTCTCTTGGCTTTCCTGGTCTGCGTTCCGGCGCCATGTGGTGAACCGGTAATTGGTGCCGTTCTTGGCGGTGAGCCAGCCCTCGGCCGGGGCTACGGCGTCGAAGGTCCAATCATCACCGAGCTCGGGGGCATAGGTGTCACCCTCCAGGTCGGCGTCAATGATGGTGATGACCGCCAGGTTGGCGATGCCCATGGATTGTTCAAAGATTTCGCCGCCACCGATAATCCACACTTTCTGGCCGCCGGGGGCGAACTGCGATTCCAGCAGGGCCGCGTCCAGGGAGGAAACAACGACGGCGCCCTCGGCCTCGGGCGTGGAAGCCCACTCCGCGTTGCGGGTCACCACAATATTGGTGCGGCCCGGAAGGGGACGGTACTTTTCGGGGAAGGACAACCACGTTTTGCGGCCCATGATGACGGGGTGTCCGGTAGTGAGCTGACTGAAGTGCTTGAGGTCTTCGGGCAGGTGCCATGGCATGGATCCGTCTTTGCCGATCACGCCGGCCTTGGTCTGGGCCCACACCAGTCCGATGCCCGTCATGCGGGCCGCGGTCTCCTGGGTGAAGATGACGCCGGGAAGCTGCGAGGGATTCTCCGAAGTGCTCATACCGCGATCGGCGCCTTGATGGTGGGGTGGTGGCGATAGTCCACAACCTCAAAGTCATCCAGCGTGTAATCGAAGATGGAGTCCGGTGTGCGGAGGATCTTCAATTGCGGGTACTCATACGGCTCGCGGCTGAGCTGCTCGGCAACTTGGTCCACGTGGTTGTCGTAGACATGGACGTCGCCACCGGTCCAGACGAATTCGCCGGGCTCAAGCCCAAGCTGCTGCGCCACCATGCGCGTCAGCAGCGCGTAGGAGGCAATGTTGAAGGGGACGCCCAGGAAAGTGTCCGCGGAACGCTGGTACAGCTGGCAGGACAGTTTGCCGTCGGCCACATAGAACTGGAAGAACGCGTGGCATGGGGGAAGCGCCATGTCTTTGAGTTCGGAGACGTTCCACGCGGACACAATGTGGCGCCGGGAATCGGGGTTGGCGGCCAGATTGGTCATGAGCTCGGAGATCTGGTCGATGTGCCCGCCGTCGGGAGTGGGCCAGCTGCGCCACTGGACGCCGTACACCGGTCCCAGCTCGCCGTCGGCATCCGCCCATTCGTCCCAGATGGAGACGCCTTGGTCCTGCATCCATTTCACGTTCGAGTCGCCGCGCAGGAACCACAGGAGTTCAACTGCCACGGATTTGAAGTGGACCCGCTTGGTGGTGATCAGCGGGAAGCTCTTGGCAAGATCGAACCTCAGCTGGCGTCCAAAAACGCTGCGCGTTCCGGTTCCGGTGCGGTCCGACTTGTGCGTGCCGTTGGCCATGACATCGCGCAGGAGGTCTTCATAAGGGGTGGGGATGCTCACGAGTCCAGCTTACTGGCCAGCCTGCCTCGAACCAGATCAATGAGAGTGTCGTCACCAATGCCGGCGTCACGAGCCGTCCGGATGAGGCCGTCGACGGCGGCAATCACCGCGGCGTCTGCCCGGACAGTGCCGTGCGGCGCCTGAGGCGGCCCGACGACGACAGTCCCGTTCCGTCGTCGTGATTCGATCAATCCCTGCTGCTCGAGTTCTTTGTAAGCGCGTGCCACGGTTCCGGCGGCGATTCCGAGGTCCGCGGCCAGGCTGCGCACCGTGGGCAGGCGGCTTCCTGGTTCCAGGACGCCCACGGCTATCAGGGAGCTGAGTTGCCTGCGGATTTGTTCGAAGGGTGGCACAGGATCAGCAAGATCCACCGTGATTCCGGCAGTCATTGCGCCCGTTCCCCATGATGGGCAGGATCAACGCGGGGGATGGTTCCGAGCAGGCTGCGAACCGGCACCACTGCGACAATCACGGCGATGGCAGCCAAGACCATGCCCACTGTGATGGCCGGGCTGGGTGCCAACGGGTATTCGCCGCCGCCTCCTGAAAATACGCTGTACCACGCATCGTCGGTGATCATGAGCAGCGCTGCGGCCTGTCCGAGGCAGTACGCGGCCAATGTCCTCACGATTCGATACAGGCTGATAGCCTTCAGCGCGGCGTCCAGGCCTGCCTCGCCCTCCCTTTCCGGGATACCACGACGGCGGCGCACGGCAAGGATGGCAGCCGCACCCGCCGCGGCAACTACCGCGGAGAGAAGAAGAGTAGCCGGCCAGGTCTTGGGGGCGGGCGTCTGTGCTTCCGCGGCCACGGCGAAAGCCATTGCCACGGCAAATATCGCGGCGCTTCCGATTGCGAAGGAGAGCAGACCAGGCGATACGGGCTGCCGGGGCCAAAGAGCCTGAGCTTCGGGTTGACCGTAGTTTCGCGCCATCAACACCTCTCCGGCGGCAATGGCTGTCAAGAGGGCCGCGGCGGCGATGGCGATCACAGTGGGAAAAGCCCACGGGTCCAGGGGGCGTGAGGCCACCAGGATCGCCACAACACCCGCCACTAGTGCAAGTCCACCAATCACGCCCAACACTGCGCCAAGGGAAATGCTGAGCCGGGCGGCTCCATGGGTTAGGGGATCGGTACGGAGTGTTTTTGCGCTCGTGGGTTGAGAGGTTTTGAGGATCGACGGAAGTTCAGGAACCCGCCACCACCACATTGCCGCGAGAACTGCCAGGTTGATGAACCCCAGCACGTTGAACCAGGATGACTGCCACACGGCTCCGGGGGCCGGTTGCGCTGCGAAGTTCCCGGCGATACTCGCGAGCCCGGCGGCGATAGTCGCCACGGTCCGAAGCAGCCGGTTGGTGGCTATTGTCCGGAGCGTTCGGTTGTCATCGCCGTCGAGCGTTTCCAATTGGCGTCGGCGGGCAATCAGGAGGAGCACCAGCCACGTTCCCAAGGCCAGGACCAGCAAGGTCCCGCCGAGCCAAAGGGCCAGTTCCACGCCCGGAATCCGGCCGTCCTGCCCTTGGCCCATGTAGCCGTTGTCCTCAGGTGGCGACTGGCCCGGCGGCGTAGGCGGCACGGCTGTGTGCGCCGGCAAGACTGCGATCCAAGCGATGGCCAAAGCTGCGTAGCCGAAGATGGCTGCCGTGGTCCAAGCCAGTTTGCGGGGAAGGAAGTCCCTGATCCTCCGGACCTTCAGTTCTGCGTACCGGCGTGGTGCCTTCGGTGCAGGGTAGCTCAGCTGACCAAGTGCATGGACGGTGAGGCACGCGGCAATTGGCCAGGCGAGTGCGTTGGCGATCTGGTCCGGAGTTGCAGGAGCGCTTGATCCCAGGGGATTCGACCGGATGATTCCGGCGCTCATGGCACCCTGCAAGGAACTGGCCATCCAGCCAATGATTCCCACCCAGAGCCCATGTGAGGCAACGGATTGGGCATCAGGCTTGGACCAGACCTGCATCCTCAGAAACAGGTAAACGATGATGGCACCGACTACCGGTCCCAGGAAAAACATTGTTGGCAGAACAATCACGGCAAGACCCCCACATCTTTTGTATCAATCTACTGACACAAAGAAGTGAGGGTCAAGCCGCTTGACGGGTCAGTCGTCGAACGGCTTGACCTGCTCCACAGACACAATCTTCCGCTCGGATCCCCGCGCTACCTGGCAAACAATGACTTCGCCGGGAGAAAGGAAAGGATCCGTTGTGGGAAGGAGGGCACGCAGGGCCTGCGACATGTGTTGGCCCAGCTGCTTCAACGCCGTGGGTAAAGCCGGGCGGTGAGTACAAACGGCAATGGGCACCTGTTTGTCGAACAACGCCTCAACGGCCGCAGCCGTCTTCTTGGGGGAGCGCTGGTGGTGGTGCTCCGTCAGGGCCTCCACCAGTTTCACCTTGGCTCCGCTGGCCTTGGCATAGGGGGCAATGGTCGCTACGCAGCGGGCCCACGGGCTGGTCACAACACGTTGAGGTTTCCACACCTCCAAGAGGCGCTGCACGGCCACCGCCTGTCGCTGACCCGTGGCAGCCAAGGGACGGTCACCCTCCGCCTTGGTCCACGAAGACCGGGGCTTTGCCTTGGCGTGACGGATCAACACCAGCGGCCACGTGTCCAGTTCGCCGCGGACGTGGGCCTTCTCAAGGTATTCGAGGGGCGCTACATCCGTGGGGTTGCTCAAGAAGCCCGCTGCCCGGTCAGGGCTGCACCACATGACGCTGTCCACTTCTTTGCCATCGGGCCGAAGCTGGGCGCCGTTGACCTTCACTGCCCAGTACCTGACCACCTTCAAACCGGCACTGACATGGTAGTGAATTGGCGGAAGAGGTATGCCCAGCGGGGCTTGAAGACCTATCTCTTCCCACACTTCACGGGCAGCGCACTCGGGAACTGTTTCCCCGGCGTCGAGCTTTCCTTTGGGCCATGACCAATCGTCATAACGGGGACGATGGATCAGGAGGACCTCAAGGGCACCCTTGGTGATGCGCCAGGGAATGGCGCCGGCGGCTATAACGGCCACCGGCTCGCCGGGGTGGTCTGATTGATCCGCCACGGGGGTATCGCTGTTCAAGTGGTTCCTCTACCGCCGGGCCGATGCGCGCTGCCGTGAACGCGACTCCAAGAGCCAGGACTGCATGTCCAGGAGCGGCTTGCCATCCTCGTCCAAGTGGAACCTGGTCCAGTGTCCGCTGTTGTCCAGGTGCCAACTGGCGGTCCCGTCGTCAACGTAGCGGCGCAGCAGGTCCATGACAGTAGCTGTGTCTTCCTTGCTGGCCAACTGAACCAGTGCCTCCACGCGACGGTCCAGGTTGCGGTGCATCATGTCGGCGGAGCCGATGTACACCACGGGCTCGCCACCGTTTCCAAAGGCAAAGACGCGTGAGTGTTCAAGGAAGCGGCCCAGAACGGAACGGACCCTGATGTTTTCGCTGAGTCCCGGGACGCCGGGGCGCAAGGAGCAGATGCCGCGCACCACGACGTCAACCTTCACGCCGGCCTGCGAAGCCCGGTAAAGGGCATCGATGATGGCTTCGTCCACCATGGAGTTGACCTTGATCTGCACCAATCCGGGAGCACCGGCCTGGGCATGGCGGATTTCGGCTTCAATCCTGTCCATCAAACCTGCCCGCACCGATCGCGGCGCAACTAGCAACCTCTTGAACGTGGACTTCGGGGCGTACCCGGAGAGCTGGTTGAACAGTTTGGACAGGTCCTCGCCCACTTGCTCGTTGGCCGTCAGGAGGCCAAGGTCTTCGTAATAGCGAGCCGTGCGCGGGTGGTAGTTGCCGGTGCCGATGTGGCAGTAGCGGCGGAGGCCATCCACTTCCTGTCGAACAACCAAGGACAACTTACAGTGAGTTTTCAGGCCCACAATGCCGTACACCACGTGAACGCCGGCCTGTTCCAGCTTGCGCGCCCAGGAAATGTTGGCCTGTTCATCAAAGCGGGCCTTGATCTCCACAAGGGCCAGGACCTGCTTGCCTGCTTCCGCGGCATCAATGAGGGCGTCAACAATGGGGGAGTCACCCGAGGTCCGGTACAGGGTCTGCTTGATGGCCTGCACCTTGGGATCCGCGGCCGCCTGCTCCAGGAAAGCCTGGACGGAGGTGGAGAACGAGTCATACGGGTGGTGGAGCAAGATGTCCCTGCGCCGCATGGCGGCAAAGACGTTGGCGGCCTTCGACGTCTCGGACTCGTTGAGGTACCGGGACGTGTGCGGGACATGCTTGGGGTAGTGCAGATCAGCGCGATCAATGGCACTGATAGCTGACAGTCCGCGGAGATCCAACGGCGCGGGAACTGAGTAGACCTCGGACTCTTCAACACCCAGTTCGCGGATCAGCAGAGCCTTGATGTTCGGGTTGATGTCCGTGGTCACCTCGAGGCGGACCGGCGGGCCAAAGCGCCGACGCAGGAGTTCCTTCTCCAAAGCCTGCAGGAGGTTCTCGGCGTCGTCCTCTTCTACTTCCAGGTCCTCATTGCGCGTGACGCGGAAGGTGTGGTGCTCCAGGACTTCCATGCCGGGGAAGAGCTTATCCAGGTGGACGGCAATGACTTCTTCCAACGCGATGAACCGGGCTACACGGCCCGGGATGGCGCCTGCCCGCGGTCCGTCCACGGAAATGAGGCGGGGCAGCTGGTCCGGCACCTTGACGCGTGCAAAGAGTTCCTTGTCGCTGATCGGGTTGCTGACGATCACGGCGAGGTTGAGGGAGAGCCCGGAGATATAGGGGAAGGGGTGCGCAGGGTCCACAGCCAGCGGCGTCAGGATGGGGAAGACCTTCTCCTGGAACATGATGCTGATCCGGTGGCGGGCATCCTCATCCAGTTCATTCCAGTGCATGATGTGGATGTGCTCGTAGGCCAGCGCAGGGCGGATCTGCTCAGCGAAGACCCGTGCGTGACGTTCCTGTAGCCTATGGGCCTCTTCGCTGATCTGTTCCAGCACCTCAATGGGGCTCAGGCCCGCGGGGGAGGGCACGGCCAAACCCGTGGCGATACGCCGCTTGAGGCCGGCCACCCGAACCATGAAGAACTCGTCCAGGTTGGACGCGAAAATGGACAGGAAGCTGACACGTTCCAGCAGGAAAAGGTCGGGATCTTCAGCGAGCTCCAGCACGCGGGAATTGAAGGCCAGCCAGCTGAGTTCGCGGTCCAGGAAGCGGTCCGGGGAGATGTCGCCTTCGGGCTCCAGGCTCGGTGCGAATTCCGGAATATCGATGCGGTCCTGAGTGGCTCGCGAAGCCGGCACTTCCGATGATCCGAAGCGCGGGGGCAGTGTTGCTCCCTTCGAGGTGGATCCGGCGGTGCCGACGGGGTCCGGCTGCATGGGGTTCTCCTAAGCTCAGGACGGGGTTTCCTCCCACATTACAAGCAATTCCGGCGCTCGAATCCAAGATGTCACCGGCTTTCAGGCAAGTGATCCCGTCAGGTTAATTTTTGGTTAAAGGCCCATACATCACATCGGTGTCCCAACGAACAAAGCCGAGTTTCTGATATAGAGCTACTGCTGGCTCATTGTCGGCGTCCACGTAGAGCATCACAGCATGCAGGCCTTGGTCCTGGAGGTGCTTGATGCCCGCAACGGTAAGGGCCTTGCCCAGGCCCAAACCCTGCGCCGCCGGAGTCACCCCCACCACGTAGACCTCGCCGATGGCCGGGTGTGGACCTTGCCGGGGGTGAACCTTGGTCCAGTGGAATCCCAACAGCTCACCATCAGGATTGACGGCCAGCAGGAAGCCTTCAGGGTCAAACCAGTCTTCAGCCTTGCGCGCTTCAAGATCCGCCAACGTCATGGAACCCTGCTCTGGGTGGTGGGAGAACGCGGCCCTGTTGGCTGCCAGCCACGCCTGCTCATCCCGGCCTGGTCCGAAGGCGCGGAGCGAAACACCGTCCGGGAGCCCGGCGTCGGGCAGTGCAGCGGCGGAAGACATCAGCCGCATCTTCCACAGTTCACGCACTGGACCATAGCCGAAGCGGGTGGCGAGCTCGGCGGCGGCCTCGTGGTTGCCATGAGACCACGCACTTAATCCCTTGAGGCCCCGCTTGGCCTGCAGGGCGCCCAGGAGCTTCCCGGCAACACCCTGGTTGCGGTAGCTGGGGTGAACTGCCAACTCCAGCACGCCGCTCCCGTCACCACTTTCGACGACGACGGCGACACCCGCCAGGTCTTCTCCAGTGGCCGGGTCCGAGTCTTCGTCAGGGGCATAGAGGACGAAGGAGAGCACAGAGTGGTCCCCGGCGTCTGCGCCGCGCAGCATGACCAATGTTTGCTCGGAGAACGGGGGATTCCCATCGGACTCCCCGGCGGCAGCGGCGAGGGCAGTGACGTCCCTGAGGAGTTCACTGTCCAAGGCGCCGGCAATAATCAGTACGGGCCAGTTTTCCGGGTGCGCGTGACTCATGATGCAAGGCTATACGTCCGGTGCAAGCCGCGTGATTTGATGTCCTTGGAAATGGGAGGTAGTCTCGTTATCTCGTTCGGCTTTGCGGTTTACCCGTAGGTCAAACACAGGGGGGATCCACCAGTGGGGTGGCCTCGATACGTTCGACCCGTATGTCCTCCACCAAGACGTCAGAGGAAAGGCCAGGATCAATGAGATCCTGGCCTTTTCTGTGTGTAGTGGGAAATGTCTGGGCGGTGCCTGAAGTTTTTCTGGCCGGGTGCTCAGGCCTCTGACAACTCTTCGTCCGTGAGGCGGACAAGAGTGAGCCGGTAGCCAACGTTGCGGACCGTGCTGATCAGGTTCTCGTGATCCACGCCAAGCTTGGCTCGAAGCCGCCGGATGTGGACGTCCACGGTCCGTGTGCCACCGTAGTAGTCGTAGCCCCACACTTCGGTCAGCAACTGCTGGCGGGTGAAGACCCGGCCGGGGTGCTGTGCCAGGTACTTCAGGAGCTCGAATTCCTTGAACGTCAGGTTCAGTGGCTGGCCGTTGACGCGTGCGGTGTAGCTGGCCTCGTCAATCACGACGCCGGCGGCCCGGATTTCGGTCTGGGTCTCTTCTTCGCCGGTGACAGCCCGCGCCATGGCGAGGCGGATGCGTGCTTCCACTTCGGCAGGGCCTGCAGAGTCCAGCACAATGTCATCAACTGCCCATGCGGAGGAGACGGCAGCCATGCCGCCCTCGGTAAGAATCAGCATGAGCGGCGCGCTGAGGCCGGTGGCTTTCAGCAACTGGGTGAGTGAACGGGCACCCACCAGATCCTTGCGGGCATCCAGGAAGACGATGTCCGTGGGGTCCGTTTCCAGTAGTGCGGTGGGTTCTGCCGGGAGGATGTGCACACGGTGGTTCAACAACTCCAAGGCAGGCAAAATGTCCACCGAAGAGCCGGTGCTGTTCGTTAGGAGCAGGATGTGCGACATAGTTCCTCCAATGGGCTGTACGCGCATCATCGGGCGTCGAAACCGGAGTCTCACCGGTCGGTCACAACGCATGGTCCGCCTCTACCGTTGTAACGGGATTGTGGCGAAAACAGTGCGCTGTTGAAGTCTGAGTATACCCATCAGTGCCTTGCGACACATGGATTCGTGACAGGCAAGCGCTGGAATTACGACATATTGGGCCGGCTTAAGGCAGGATTGTCGAGAGGTCGTAAGGCACATCGGATTGAGGTCGGCACACAGTGAAGTCTTGGAGCATCGGGGTATTTGGACTCGTGGCGCTCGCAGCCATCGTGGCCAGCACCTTCGTTTCCCGGGAAGCCATGGTGGGTGCAGGCATCGCGGCGTCCGCGGCTGTGGGGATCGGCTGGCCGCATTTCCTGGCTGTTCCCGCCAAGAAAACGTTGGCCTCCGTTATTGGGCTTGCCGGTGCAGGATCGGCTGTCGCTGCTGCCTACGTGCCGGCGCCCGGTTTCCTGGACGGTACCCCGGCATTCGTGGCCCTGGGCGTGATGGCGGTGTTCGTGGTCCAACTGATCAGGGGTACGGGGCAGGCCCAACGCCTGGAATCCACTCTTGGCTGCTCCGCCGGTGTTTTGCTGAATTGCCTGGGCGCGGGGTGGATCGCCAGTGCCCGGTTCAATGGGGTCAAGGAGATGGTCCTCGTGGCTGGCCTCAGCGCGGCAGTGGCCCTGATGGTGGGAATCATCCGCTGGCCGGATCGCATCGTGGCTCCGCTGGGGGTGGTGATGGCCGGACTCATGGGACCGCTGGCAGGTCTGGTTTTCTCGGATATCGCCGTGCTTCCCGCAGCCTTGGTGGGCGTTGTGGTGGGATCTGTCCTGGTGTGTTTCCGGCGTATGACAACCCTCCGGCGGGGGCGGCTCAATATCCCGGCAGCAGTAGGAATGGGCGTGGCGCCTGTTTGGGCTGTGGGGGCCTTGGCTTACTTCATAGACAAACTACTCATCTACTAACGGTTAGGATTGCATCATGTCTGTACTCGCATTTGAAATCTTCTTCCTCGTTCTCCTTGGCCTGGCCAGCGTCGCCATGGCGTGGTTTGCGGGCTTTGTCGTCTACCGCCTTTTCCAGGGCCAGAAGTAACCCTTCTGATCCTGCAGCCCAACAGAGGTAATCGTTGTGCCTATTGAGATCCCTACAGATCTGACGCCTGAACTCGTCCCCCTTTCCTGGCTCATTGGTGAGTGGGAAGGCCGCGGCCGGCTCGGCAGCGGAGACGAGGATTCCGAGCATTTCGTCCAGCATGTGTCGTTCACCCACAACGGGCTCCCGTACTTGCAGTACAGGGCCGAGACCTGGATCAGCGATGACGCCGGCGAAAAGTTGCGGCCGTTGACCGTAGAGACGGGATTCTGGGCTTTGGAGCGGAAGCTTGAAGAAGGCGACGGAGGTCCGGGTCTGATTCCGGCCGACATCGTCCCCGTCCTCAAGACAGCTGACGAAGTCGAAGAGCGTCGCAACAAGGAGGGCGGTTTCGACATTTCGGTGTCCATCTCGCATCCGGGCGGAATCACTGAGCTCTACTACGGCCAAATCAAGGGACCACAGATCCAGCTGAGCACCGACATGGTGATGCGCGGCAGCCACTCCAAGGAGTACACGGCGGCAACGCGGATCTTTGGTTTGGTTGACGGAAACCTCCTGTGGCGGTGGGACGTCGCTGCCAGCGGCAAGGCTCTTGAAGCGCACGCCTCGGCATTCCTTCACAAGGTGTCCTGACCCGAGGCCTCACCGTACGTTCCAGCAAGCAGCCAGCAGAAGGAGCAGAAAGTGAACACCCACCTCAAACCGGAAGGCTATGAGGGCCTCAAGGCCGTCTTCTTTAATGGCACGCTGAAACCTTCTCCGCAGCTCAGCAACACGGATGGCCTCATTAAGATCAGTCGGGACATCATGGAGAAGCAGGGCGTCACTACCCGTCTTTTCCGGACGGTTGACCTTGATATTGCCAGTGGTGTGTATCCGGACATGCGCGAGCACGGCTGGAAGACCGATGAATGGCCGGAGATCTACCCTGAAGTCCGCGGCGCGGACATCGTCGTGATCGCCGGGCCTATCTGGTTGGGGGACAACTCGTCCCAAACCAAGAAGCTCATCGAACGCTTGTACGCACATTCGGGCGAGCTCACCAGCAACGGCCAATGGGCGTTCTACCCCAAGGTGGGCGGTTGCCTCATCACAGGCAACGAGGACGGAATCAAGCACTGTTCCATGAATGTGCTGTACAGCCTCCAACACATCGGCTTCACCATTCCTCCACAGGCCGACGCCGGGTGGATCGGTCCGGTGGGGCCCGGGCCCAGCTATCTTGATGAAGGATCAGGCGGGCCGGAGAGTGATTTTACTAACAGGAACACCACCTTCATGACGTGGAACCTGCTCCACATGGCCAAACTCCTGCGGGATGCCGGGGGAATCCCTGCCTACGGCAACCTGCCGGAGGAATGGAAGGCGGGCACCCGATTCGATTTCGAAAACCCGGAATACCGCTGATACCGGAATACCCCTGAGCCGCAAGGACTTCTACTACATATGACTTACAAGAGCCCCCTGTTGTCGCGCCCTGGCGCTGTTGAAGATACCGGCCTCGACGCCGGCGTAGCGGCCCACTACGGTGAACCGCTGCGGGAGCAGCGCGCCCTGGCAACCGGTACCGCCGTCGTGGACCTTTCGCACCGTGGCGTGGTGACCGTGGCCGGTCCGGATCGGCTCAGCTGGCTCAACACGCTCTCGTCACAGCAGCTCACCAACCTTCAGCCCGGCGTCGCCAGTGAACTGCTGCTGCTCAGTGTCCAGGGTCGCATCGAGTTTGATGCCCGCGTCATTGACGACGGCGGCACTACGTGGCTGATCGTGGAGACCGCCGAGGCGGGTCCCTTGGCCGAGTGGTTGAACAGGATGAAGTTCATGCTCCGCGTTGAGATCGCGGACGTTTCCGAGCAATGGGCGGTGGTGGGTGCCACCAAGCCCGTGGAACAGCTTTCCGCCAGCTTGGTGTGGGAGGATCCGTGGCCGCACGTCAGCCCTGGCGGCTATGCCTACAGCGTCGTCCCCGAGGAATCGCATCCCGGCCTCGAGCGCCCCTGGTTTGAGTACCTTGTCCCGGCCGCCGATCTCGAACAATCCGTGGAAGGTCTGCCTTTGGCAGGTGCCATGGCGGCGGATGCGTTGCGTGTTGCTGCGTGGCGGCCCCGCTTGGGTGCCGAAACTGATGAGAAGACCATTCCTCATGAGCTTGATCTCTTGAGGACCTCCGTGCATCTGAACAAGGGCTGTTACAAGGGCCAGGAGACCATAGCGCGCGTCCACAACCTCGGCCATCCGCCACGGCGGCTGGTGTTCTTGCAGCTTGATGGCTCACAACACACGTTGCCGGCTGTTGGCAGTGTTGTATTTGCCGGGGAGCGCAAGGTAGGTACGCTGACATCGGTGGCGCAGCACTTTGAGATGGGGCCTGTTGCTTTGGCCGTGATTAAGCGGTCCATTTCGGCGGAGGAAACCCTGACGGTGATGGACGGTGAAGAGCCTTACATCGCAGCCCAGGAAGTGATCGTCGCCCCCGACGCCGGCCAGGTTGTCGGGCGCCAGACCGGATTCCTGAAGGGACCCCACCGATGAGCCAAGATGCAGGACCCGACGACGAAACGTTGGCCCTGGCCCACGCACTGTTTGATGCTGCCCGCGAAGGTGACACTGAACTTCTGCGTGGTTACTTGAATGCCGGCGCGCCTGCCACGTTGACCAACGCCGCCGGCGACTCCCTCCTGATGCTGGCCGCCTATCACGGGCACGAGGAAGCTGTGCAGCTCATCCTCCATCACGGTGCGGACGTCAATGCCGCCAACGACCGCGGTCAGACACCACTCGCCGGTGCCGTCTTCAAGGGGTACACCGGTGTCGCCCGGGTTTTGCTGGATGCTGGAGCGGATCCCGACGCCGGAACGCCCTCCGCGCGCGACGCCGCCACTATGTTCGCCAGGTCGGAGATTCAAGCCCTGCTGGGCTGACGCAGCCAAATACAGGAACGGCCCGGTCGCTTGGCGGCCGGGCTTTCTTGCGCCCGGATACTCCACGTGGAATAGTTGTTGTGGAATATTTGATCCGGAAGGGGGTTGGTGTGCCCAAGGTCGCTGACTTGACCCCTCTCGGTGTCGCCTCACTGGCGCTCCTCGCGGAGGAGCCCATGCATCCTTACGAGATGTACCAGTTGCTGATGGCCCGTCACGAAGACCGCTTGGTGAAAGTTCGCCCCGGCACCCTCTATCACGCCATGGGCCGGCTCGAGGAAAACGGGCTGGTCGAGGCCATGGGAACAAAGCGCGAAGGCAACCGTCCCGAACGGACCACCTACCGGATAACCTCCGCCGGGCATGTTGCCCTCGACGCGCGGCTCCAGGCCATGCTCTCCACGCCCGTCAACGAATACCCCGTCTTTCCCCACGCGATCGCCGAGGCCCACCACCTGCCTGCGGCTGTGGTGATGGAGCTGTTGGAGGAGCGGCTTGTAGCCCTGAAGGCCGATCTCGACTTCCTCGTGAATGCCGAGGCCACCGTCACGGCCAAGGGGCTGGACCGCAAGTACTGGATCGATATCGCGTATCAACAAGCAATGCGCCGAACTGAGATCGCGTGGATCCGCGGTCTCCTTGAGGAGTTGGACAACGGGCATCTGCCCTGGGATGAACCCCGGCCAGCTCCAACCGAACTTTCAGACAAGCCAAAGGAATCCCTTGGAAAACGTAGCTAAGCCGTGGCCCGCGCTGTGGTCACTCGTGGTGGGTTTCTTCATGATCCTCATCGACACCACCATTGTGTCGGTCGCGAACCCGCGGATCATGGAGGGCCTCAACACGGACATCAACGCCGTCATCTGGGTCACCAGCGCCTACTTGCTGGCCTACGCCGTGCCCTTGTTGATTACGGGCAGGCTGGGTGACAGGTTTGGGCCCAAGAACCTGTACCTGATCGGCCTCGTGGTCTTCACCCTCGCATCGCTGTGGTGCGGCCTGTCCGGCGATGTCACCATGCTTATCGCAGCCCGTGCCGTCCAAGGCCTGGGTGCAGCCATGATGACGCCTCAGACCATGGCAGTGATTACGCGCATCTTCCCGCCTGACCGCCGTGGTGCCGCCATGGGACTGTGGGGTGCCACCGCCGGCATGGCAGTGCTCGTGGGCCCGATTCTTGGCGGCGTCCTGGTGGACAGCCTTGGGTGGGAGTGGATCTTCTTCGTCAACGTTCCCATCGGCATCGTGGCGTTCATCCTGGTGACGCGTTTCGTTCCCAAACTGACCACGCACAGCCATACTTTCGACGTCGTGGGCGTGGTGCTGTCCGCCGTCGGTATGTTCCTGTTGGTCTTTGGCATCCAGGAAGGACAGACCTACAAGTGGGGAACGGTCACCGGCTTCGTTTCCGTCTGGGGCCTGATCATCACCGGGCTCGTGGTCCTGGTTCTCTTCGTCGTTTGGCAGTGGCTTCTTGAACGCCGCGGCGGAGAGCCCCTTCTGCCCCTGGGCCTGTTCAAGGACCGGAACTTCTCCCTGGGTAACTCCACCATCATGGCTGTTGGCTTCACGGTGACCGCGTTCCCGCTGCCCACCATCTTCTACTACCAGACCGTCCGCGGCCTGACCCCAACCCAGTCGGCGCTGCTCATGATTCCCATGGCGGTTATCTCAGGCGCACTTGCTCCGTTCGTGGGCAAGCTCATTGATCGTGCCAACCCGCGGTACTTCGCGTCCTTCGGTCTTGTCTGCATGGCTGGAGCGCTGTTCTGGACCGCGGCCTTGCTGGGGCCGGACACCCCCATTTGGATGTTCCTGCTCCCCAGCGCCCTGCAGGGCGTCGCCAATGCCTTCATCTGGGGCCCCGTGTCCAACGCGACCACCCGCAACCTGGAACCGCGCCAAGCCGGTGCGGGTTCGGGCGTCTTCAACACCACGCGCCAAATCGGTGCCGTCCTTGGTTCGGCTGCCATTGCTGCCCTGATCCAGTCGCGGCTCGCCGCGGAGTTGCCCGCTGCTCCGGCCGGGGCTCCTGTGGGTGAAGCCTCCATGAGCGGAGTGTTGCCGGAGGCGCTCCACGCGGGATTCTCGACGGCGATGAGCCAATCCATCTTGTTGCCCGCCTGCGCGATTCTGCTGGGAGCCGTGGTGGCATTGTTCTTTGGTAAGCCGAAGTCGGTGGCCGGTTGGGGCGGAGAAGCCTCTGGAGTACCGGCCGTGCAGGAAACTGTCGGCAAGTAGCCCGGCCCGCCGCAGGACCAGCCCATCTTTAGGCTGGTCCGGCGCTGTTGTAGTGCAGGATCAGTCAGCCACTGGGTTAGAGCTGGGCTGGTTCGGTTCGCCTTCGGCCGCCGACGGTCTCCGTCAGCCGAGGTGGACGCTCGCGTGGAGCCCGCCCGTGGCAAAACCAAGGCTGCGGGCCATCGCGAGCGCACCGGTGTTGCTGACATCTGCCTGCCATTGGAGAGTCAGGCCGGATGCCAGGGCTTCGTGTGCAGCGATGGAAGCGGCCAAAGTGCCCAAGCCCCGCCGCCGCCAGGGAGGCGCAACCAGAACGCCCATATTGGCCAGGATGCCTTCCCACTCGGAGTAGGCGCCGCATGCCACGGGCGTGGGCTGATCTTCTTCGGGATGCATGATGGTAAATCGATGCTCGAGCCCTTGAAGGCCCACCTCATTGACGTCATCCGGGGGGCACAAGCTTTCCAGGCCGATGGCTTCGGGGTTCCCCTGCGAAACCGTGAGGTCCTCCGAGGGTTGCTGAAGCGGGAGATCATCTGCAAAGAACAATGCTGCGGATCCAAGCCCGTGTCCGCCGTGTGATCGCGTGATGGTCAGTAGTGTCACATGTTGAGCGAGCTCGGTATCGGGGATGGATGCGGCTGCATCAAGTGCCCACTGCGGTCCCACCAGCGCCGAGACGCCAAAGAGGCGAAGAAATACCAAAGTCCGTGCCGAGTCAACCACCCGGGTAATGCGGTTGCCGAGCTCGCCCGGGTCTGCCTCGGATGTGGTGAGCCGGGCAGCTGCGGTGGCGAAAGCGTCGTCGTCGAGCCCCAAACGACGAGCCCACGCCAGCTGGATAATGGCAGCGGACGTGGGCTCTAGAGTCATGGATTCAGCCTAGCCGACTAGCCGAAGAGCACAGACGCTTCGTCGTAGCGGTGTTGCGGCACGGTCTTGAGCTTGCCCAAGGCTTCCTCGAATCCCACGTGGGAGATGTCCGTTCCCTTCAAGGCCACCATGGTGCCCCAGCGGCCTTCCACCACGGAGTCGATCGCGGCCATGCCCAGGCGCGTCGCCAGAACGCGGTCGTAGGCGGTGGGAACGCCACCACGCTGGATGTGGCCGAGGATGGTGGCGCGGGTTTCGATTCCCGTGCGTGCCTCAATCTCGGGAGCCAGCTGGTCAGCAATGCCGCCAAGGCGGGGCCGGCCGAACGTGTCCAGGCCGCGCTCGGAGTGCGGGGATTCCATGTGATCCGGAACGAAGCCCTCGGCAACCACCACCAGCGGCGCACGGCCACGGTCGTGGGCTTCCTGGACCCATTCGGTGATCTGCTCGATGCTGGCCTTCTGCTCGGGGATCAGGATGGCGTGCGCGCCCGCAGCCATGCCGGCGTGCAGTGCGATCCAGCCGACGTGACGTCCCATCACTTCGGCGATCATGCAACGGTGGTGGGATTCGCCGGTGGTCCGGAGGCGGTCGATTGCCTCAGTGGCAATCTGGACGGCGGTATCGAATCCGAAGGTGTAGTCGGTGGCATCGAGGTCGTTGTCCACGGTCTTGGGAACTCCGACGATTTTCAGGCCTGCATCGGTGAGGCGCTTGGCAGCAGCCAGTGTGCCTTCGCCGCCGATTGCGATGATGGCGTCAATACCCAGGCGTTCCATGTGGGCTTTGATGACGTCAGGGCCGCCGCCGTTCTCGAACGGGTTGGTGCGGGAGGTGCCCAGGATGGTTCCACCCTGCTTGGCAATACCACGGACCATGGTGCGGGGAATGTCGATGACATCACCTTCAACCACACCACGCCAGCCGTCACGGAAGCCCACAAATTCCTGGCCGTGGATGGCGATGCCCTTCAGGACAGCTCCGCGGATCACTGCGTTGAGGCCGGGGCAGTCGCCACCGCTGGTAAGAATGCCAATTTTCATGTTTGCTCACTCATGGCTTGGAGGAATACGTGCAGAGCGCCACGCTGAGCTCCCCATGATTGTAGACGGGCATGTGGGGTGGGACACAAACGGTTACTTTTCAACCCGGCGGTGCGGTATTGGAAACCTGGCTGAAAACACGGCAGAAGCGCCCCACCAACCGGCGGGGCGCTTCTGCTGTGTTGCCGGTAGTTACCGGGAACGCTGGCTGATGAAGGACTCGAGTGCGATCTTATTGTTCTGGTCCGGCAAGATCAGCCAGCCCAGGATGTAGACCACAAAGGCGGGACCGGGCAGCAGGCAGAAGAGCAGGAAGGCTACCCGAACGTACGCTACGTCTACCCTGAGCTTTGCTGCGATCCCTCCGCAGATGCCGCCGATCCAGCGTTGCGGACCACGCTTCAGGCCGAAGCCCCTGACGATGCTGAAGAACTTGTCCATGGCTACAGACTTCCCTGTTGTGGTTGCTTTGTCACTTCGTGGTGGCTGCTTTTTTGGAACCCTTGCGGGCTGAGAGGAGCCCACCGACCACCAGCGCGGCTCCAGCTCCGATCATGAGCCCGATCAGGACGTACGTACCGTTCAGCGTCACCCAGCCGAGCGTGGAGATAACTATCAAGGCGGCCAGGGCGATCACAATCAACCCCCACACTACGGTTCCGATCCTGGCCTGCTGTGGTTCGTCGTTGTCAATATGTTCTGCCTTGAAGCTGGGCTCCAACGGTGGGGTGAGCGGGATTTGCTGGAGGCCCGGTTTGGGCAGGGCCTCCGTGGGGCGGGTTCCCTTGGGCAGTGGCTCGGTGGGATGCGTCTGCCTGGTGACTGGCTGTGTCGGCTGGGCCTCGTGGGCGCTGCCTGGCTCGTTCATGCTCATGTCAGTTTCCTTCCTGGATGGTCACGTTGCTGAACGTGCCGTCGATTTCCACCACGAGGTTGGCTCCGGGCTTTTCGGTGTTGTACAGCGTCCGGTCGTCCTGGAGACGGCCGCCGCGGTCCGCACCGCGTTCGTTGAGGTTGCCGAAGGTCATGTCGGCCCTTACCTCCACAGGGACGTCGTCGGGAATGATGACGGTGACATTGCTGGCAGTCGCGTCAACGGGAATGGTGACCTCGGAGATCAAGGGCGCCTTCAGGGACATCTCGCTCAGGTCCAACTGCCCTTGCCCGCCGGTGACGTTGATGCCGAGCCGTGCCTGCTCCAGGCTGGTAGGTGCCCAATTCACGTCATGGAACGTGAAGCGGTCTCCGTTCCTGGGAACCACGTTGAAGATTCCACCGATGATCAGGGCAACCACTGCGAGGAAGCCGAGGAACCCTGACGTCCGGCCGCGGAGTCCCGCCACGAGGATGCCCAGGCCCAGGACCGCGGCACCGGTTGCCCACACCACTGCGTTGGCCGAGTTGCCCAGATCAATGACGTTCCCGGCGTCGAGCGCTTTCAACGTGCCGCCGGCCAGCAACGCAGCGCCGGCAGAGACTGCGACGATTGCAGGACCAGGGCCCTTTCGCTTGGGCGCTGCCGGCTTCGGCTGCCAGGACTGCGGGGGAGTGGGTCCGTACGGCGGGCGGGGACCGGAGGGCGCCGAGGGGCCGGAAGGGTTGAAGGGGCCCGACGGCGGAACCGGGCCGGAGCCGTAGCCGCCGGCGGGGTTGGGCCGTCCCTGGTGCTTGACGCCTGGTGCAGCCGCACCGTAAACAGGCACGCCGGTGTTGGTGCCAGCGGTGGTAGTGGATGCATAGGACGGGGGCGTCCCGTAACCAGTGTTGCCGCCGGGGCTGGCCGCATAGTTTTGCTGTCCCATGGAGGGTGTTCCCTTCGACGCCTTATTGCGCTGGACCAGGAAGTAGATGAGGTAGAAGACGCCGCCCATCCAGAAGAGCGTCCAGAACAGGCCCGGAAGTCCGTCCCAGCCCCAGCCCCAGAATCCGCGGCCCAGTCCCGGCAGGCCGATGATGGTGGTTATCAACGCTCCGGTCATGCCCCCGGACCATCGGCCCGCAGCAGCTTCCTGGACGTGGATGCGGCCGTCCGGCTCGGGCAGGAGCGCCCAGGCCACGCCGTAGAGAAGTACGCCTACACCGGCAAAGAGTGCCAGGACGATGAAGATGCCCCGGACGATCAGCGGGTCGATCCCGAATCGGTGGGCAATGCCGCTTGCGACGCCGCCGATCCAACGGTCCGGTCCACGGCGGACGCCCTGGTTGCGGATCCAGTCGAAGAAGTTCGTCGGGGATGCGACGGGGGCCTCGCCGGCCGGTGCGTAGCTGCCGCTTGCGGGACCAGCGCCCGCAGAAGCGCCGGCAGTGGGCTCGCCCTGTGCCCCGGAAGCGGATCCGGCGGAGCCGGTGGAAGTGCCAGGATTGGCGCTCGAGCCGGTTGCGCCGGCGGTGCCAGGCGTTCCGGGTTCCTCTGGATTCATGCTGTTCGCGTTCATACTTCGATCCTGCCGCCTCGGCTATGGTGCCCTCTACTGGGGGATACCCTGAATGATCCCTGAGAGACCCCCGAACAACGCTGGTTCCCGGTCCGGGGCACCCTGATCCGTGTTTGGATTGGTACATGACAACCGCTGTACAACGCCCCGCGCTGGTCCGCAGCAGCGACCGCATGATCGCAGGCGTCTGCAGCGGACTGGCCGACCATCTGGGCTGGCCCGTCAAATTCATCCGGCTCGGCATGATCCTGGCCTGTTTCGCCGGCGGGGCCGGCGTGGCCTTTTATGCATGGCTGTGGACCATGGTTCCCACCGCGGATGAGAGCGCCAAGCGCAATGCCCGCCGGCCGGCGTCGCCCATTGCTCCCGCAGTGAGCCTGCCGCCCACCGCGGCGACGCCTGCCCGTGCGTCAACAGCGTACGACGCCGGCCTGTCGCCGGCGGTGCGCGGAGTACCGGCTGCTTCTGGTGCTTCAGCCCCGGGCGGCCAAGCGTCCGGCTCCACCCACGGGGCTGGATCCGCTTCCGGCTTCGGTGCCACTTCCGCGGACGACTGGTGGGGCGGCAGTGCGTTGGCCTCCTGGTTCTCGTTCCGCAAGATCCAGTACGGCAAGGAAATATTGCTCGGCGCGGCCCTGCTCCTGGTAGCCGCCATCCTGATTGCACGCCAGTTCGGCGTGGATGTTCCCCTGGGGACGCTCATTCCTGCCGCGGCCATTCTGGGTGGTGCGGCGATTGCCTGGATGCAGCTCGATGAAACTCGCAGGGCAGGCCTGGTGGACAAGACAAAGGCCGACCAAGCAGGAGGATGGGTCCGCCTCGCGGCTGGCCTGGCCCTGGTGGTGGCAGGCGTCCTGGTGATGGTGTCCGGATCGGGCTCGTGGGAGCAAACCTGGTTGGCGTTGCTGGCATCCGTGGCAGTGCTTGGCGGTGTTGCCTTGGTACTGCTGCCGTGGGGCCTGAAGTTTTGGAAGGACCTGGAAACCGAACGGGCGGGCCGCGTCCGTGAGACAGAGCGTGCTGAGATCGCTGCCCACTTGCATGACTCCGTACTCCAGACACTCGCCCTCATCCAGCGCCGGGCCGGTTCTGAACAGGATGTGGTGCGGCTGGCAAGGGCACAGGAGCGCGAGCTCCGGGCCTGGCTCTTCAGTGATGCTGCCAGGGAATCCGGCCTCCTTGCTGACCGGATCAAGTCCGTGGCTGCGGAAGTTGAAGACTCCCACGGCCATGCGGTTGAGGTGGTGACCGTGGGCGATACCCAGATGACGGATAGGCATGACGCCTTGGTCCAGGCCGCCAGGGAAGCCATGTTCAACGCCGCCCGGCATGGTGGTGGGACAGTATCCGTGTATCTGGAGAGCACCGCGGGAAGCACGGAGGTCTTTATCAAGGACCGTGGCCCGGGCTTTGACCTCGACGCTGTTCCGGACGACAGGCTGGGCGTGAAGGAATCGATCATTGGCCGGATGAAGCGCCACGGTGGTAGCGCAGTGATCACCAGCAGCAGTGACGGAACGGAGGTCCGCCTGACCCTTCCGTCCGCAACCGTGGATGCCGGGGACCAGCGGAACAATGATGTACGGAATGGAGAAGCGAAGCAATGAATACCAACCCTGACAGTGGTGCGGGACGCAGGGTACGTGTGGTGATCGTGGATGACCATACGATCTTCCGTTCCGGCCTCAAAGCCGACCTCGACGAGCGCATGGACGTGGTGGGAGAGGCCGGAACGGTGGAGCAGGCCATTGCGGTGATCGCGGAGTCACGCCCTGAGGTAGTGCTCCTGGACGTACACCTGCCCGGAGGCCTGGGCGGTGGCGGCCGTGAGGTCATCGCCGGATCTTCGGCCCTGTTGGGCACCACGAGCTTCCTGGCGCTCAGTGTCTCCGATGCCGCCGAGGACGTGGTCTCGGTGATCCGTGCCGGCGCCCGAGGCTACGTCACCAAGACCATTTCCGGCAAGGAGATTTCCGATGCCGTGATCCGGGTGGCCGATGGCGATGCCGTGTTCTCGCCAAGGCTGGCAGGCTTCGTGCTGGACGCGTTCGGAACTGCTCCAGCGGACATCGCGGACGACGAACTGGACAAGCTTTCCGCCCGCGAACTCGAAGTCATGCGGCTCATCGCCCGCGGGTACAGCTACAAAGAGGTAGCCAAGGAGCTCTTCATTTCCATCAAGACCGTGGAAACGCATGTGTCGGCGGTCCTGCGGAAGCTGCAGCTCTCCAGCCGGCACGAACTCACCAAATGGGCTGCCGAACGCCGCCTCCTCTGACGCTCTCTCACCTCCCGCTGGCTTGCGGCGGACGCTCCTCCACCTCCCACGCCTTAAACGCAAACGCTCCTCCACCTGTCACGGTGGAAGAGCGTTTGCGCTGGCTGTTTGTTACTTGGCCTTGCCCAGGAATTCCTGGATCCGGCGGACGCCCTCGGCGAGGTCCTCGTCGCCCAGTGCGTAGCTGAGGCGGACGTAACCGGAGGGACCGAATGCCTCGCCCGGAACCACAGCCACTTCAACCTCGTCGAGGATGAGCGTGGCGAGTTCAGCCGAAGTCTGCGGCCGGACCGGACCGTTGGAGGTCTCAAATTCCTTGCCCAGCAGGCCGCGGACGTCCGCGTAGACGTAGAAGGCGCCGGTCGGCGTCGGGCATTCAACGCCTTTAATCGCGTTCAAGCCGGCGACGATTGCCTTGCGGCGGCGGTCGAAGGCCACCTTCATCTCGTCGACGGCGGTCAGCGGTCCCGTGAGGGCAGCGGCAGCGGCGATCTGCATGATGTTGGAGACGTTCGACGTCGCGTGCGACTGGAGGTTGGTGGCCGCCTTGATGACGTCGGCAGGGCCGATCATCCATCCCACGCGCCAACCGGTCATGGCGTAGGTCTTGGCCACACCGTTGAGGATGACCACTTTGTCGCCCAGTTCCGGAGCGGCAGTGGCGATGGAGGTGAACTCGACGCCGTCGTAGGTGAGGTGCTCGTAGATCTCGTCGGTAACAACCCAGAGACCCTTGGATGCGGCCCACTTGCCGATCTCCGCAACCTGCTCGGGGCTGTAAACCGCACCCGTGGGGTTGGACGGGGAGACAAACAGCAGGATCTTGGTCCTGTCCGTCACCGCAGCTTCAAGCTGTTCGATGGTCACGAGGTAGCCCTGTTCGGGACCGGCGAAGACCTCAACAGGCACGCCGCCGGCAAGGCGGATGGCCTCCGGATAAGTGGTCCAGAAGGGGGTGGGGATGATGACTTCGTCGCCCGGGTCAACCAAGGTTGCGAAGGTGTTGTAGACGGCCTGCTTGCCGCCGTTGGTCACCAGGACCTGGGAAGGATCAACCTTGTAGCCGGAGTCCCGCAGGGTCTTCTCTGCAATGGCCTTCTTCAGCTCGGGCAGGCCGCCCGCGGGGGAGTAACGGTGATACTTCGGCTGGCTGGCCGCTTCAATGGCTGCCTGGACGATGTAGTCGGGGGTGGGGAAATCGGGTTCACCGGCACCGAAACCGATCACGGGACGTCCCGCGGCCTTCAGTGCCTTGGCCTTGGCGTCAACGGCAAGGGTGGCGGACTCTGCGATGGCGGAGATTCGCTGTGAAATGCGGGCGGTAGTTGTTCCGGCTGACATCTATGTACCGTTCTTCGCAGGCAGCTCGTGGGCTGGATGATGGGATTCGACGTAAACTACCTTATGCTGTTCTGCGGAGCTCCCGGGTGCCTGCAGAACTTTGTGACTGATAATGCTGGTCACAGGCTTTTTGGGCGGGGAGGTCCGGAATCGGGCCGGTTCGACTATCGCGAAATTCTTGCGTAGACTGGTTCACCGGTGTTGAAAAGCACCACAGGCTGAAGTGCGGCCTGAAACATGGATTCAATCCATAGGGTAGTGGCGCAATTGGTAGCGCAGCGGTCTCCAAAACCGCAGGTTGCAGGTTCGAGTCCTGTCTGCCCTGCGCAAGCTGTTCCGGCGGAAACGCCGGAGCACGCGCAGCAACCATGGCTCTGATCAGAGTCGGGTCAACGACTTTGCAAGGTGAGTGAGGACCAGGTGACCGAAACAGCTGCCAGCAGCTCGAAGGGCCGTCCCGCCAAGAAAGCCGATCGCGGTTTCTTCGCCCGAATTGCACTCTTCGTCCGCCAGGTCATTGGTGAACTGAAGAAGGTCGTTGCTCCAACCCGCAAGGAACTGATCAACTACACGCTCGTGGTGCTGGTGTTCGTGGCCATCATGATGCTCATCGTCACTCTGCTGGATCTGGCTTTCGGCACGGGAGTCAGCTGGGTCTTCGGTGGGTCAGGCGCTACGGACCGCTAAGCGGATCTGTCCGCAAACTGTGTGAAACTCCTTGTTGATTCAGGGATTTTGCGGGGTTTGCGGAATTGAGCCATTTAAATAGGCATGTTAGGCAATGAGGAAGCAGGAGACCAAGTGTCTGAGCAGGAGCTCGAGGTAAACGAGACTGAACTGGGCGAATCCGCCGAGGACTCAGCCGACGCCACGGCAATTGTCGTGGAAGAGTCCGAGGTCGATTCTGCTGCGCCCGAATCTGCCGACGCCGACGATTCCGAAGAGGATTTCGAAGCTGATGTGGACGCCGAGTCTGATGACGCGTCCGGTGATGTTGCCGATGAAGACGACGCTTCGGAAGAGTCCGACGGCGACGAGCTGGCAGCCGCTGCTGCAGCAGCGCCGGTCGATCCGGCCGAAGAGTTCAAGGGCAAGCTGCGCCGCCAGGAAGGTGACTGGTACGTCATCCACTCCTACGCCGGTTACGAGAACCGCGTAAAGGCCAACCTTGAGACCCGCATCCAGACCCTGGACATGGAAGATTACATCTTCGAGATCCAGGTGCCCATGGAAGAGGTCGTCGAGATCAAGAACGCGCAGCGCAAGGTCATCAACCGCGTGCGCATTCCCGGCTACGTCCTGGTCCGCATGGACCTGACCGACGCATCCTGGGGTGCCGTTCGTCACACACCAGGTGTCACCGGATTCGTGGGTAACGCCCACAACCCTGTCCCGCTGCGGCTCGATGAGGTCTTCTCCATGCTCGCCCCGGTCTTCGAAGAAGAGCAGGCAGAGCAGGGCAAGCCCGTCAACAAGCAGAACCAGGCTCCCGTGGCCGTCGACTTCGAGGTCGGCGAGTCGGTCATCGTCAAGGAAGGTCCGTTCGAGACCCTCCCGGCTACGATCTCCGAGATCAAGCCCGAGTCCCAGACCCTGGTGGTTCTGGTCTCGATCTTCGAGCGCGAAACCCCGGTAACGCTCGCCTTCAACCAGGTCACCAAGATCTAGCTGATTCCAAAATTTCGCTCCAGTCCTGCCTGCTTAGCAGTTCGGGAGCGGCCGGCCGCCTCGCCATGGCGGCCACCAACCTGGGACGCGCTCCTGTGTCCCAGGAAGCTATTGAGAGAAGGACCCTACATTGGCTCCCAAGAAGAAGGTCACCGGCCTCATCAAGCTGCAGATCCAGGCAGGTGCCGCTAACCCGGCTCCGCCGATCGGTCCTGCGCTTGGCCAGCACGGTGTCAACATCATGGAATTCTGCAAGGCGTACAACGCTGCAACGGAATCCCAGCGCGGAAACGTTATCCCGGTTGAAATCACGGTTTACGAAGACCGTTCCTTCACCTTCATCACCAAGACCCCGCCGGCTGCAGAGCTCATCAAGAAGGCTGCAGGCGTTGCCAAGGGTTCGGCTACCCCGCACACCGTCAAGGTTGCCAAGCTGACCCAGGCACAGGTTGAGGAAATTGCTTCCACCAAGATGGAAGACCTCAACGCCAACGACATCAAGGCTGCTGCCCTGATCATCGCCGGCACCGCCCGCTCCATGGGCATCACCGTAGAAGGCTAGTAACCTTCGAAGGCCCTTGTGGCCTTCACCCGCCGGGCAACCGGCATCTGAAACATTGAAATGTCGCAGGATCCTTGCCGGATCCGCGGCTTGTGGCAGGGCCCAGCGCGGTCCGCAGACCACAACTGCACAAGGAGAAATAGCAGCATGGCAAAGCGCAGCAAAGCATATGAGGCAGCCGTAGCCAAGATCGAGGCAGACAAGGTCTACGCCCCGATCGAGGCCATCACCCTCGCGAAGGACACCAATCCTTCCAAGTTCGACGCAACCGTTGAGGTCGCTTTCCGTCTGGGCGTTGACCCGCGTAAGGCTGACCAGATGGTTCGTGGCACCGTCAACCTGCCCCACGGCACCGGTAAGACCGCCCGCGTCCTCGTTTTCGCAACCGGCGACAAGGCTGAAGCAGCAATCGCTGCCGGCGCCGACTTCGTTGGTTCCGATGACCTGATCGAAAAGATCGCAGCCGGCTGGACCGACTTCGACGCCGCAGTGGCAACCCCTGACCTCATGGGCAAGGTTGGCCGTCTGGGTAAGGTCCTCGGACCGCGTAACCTGATGCCGAACCCGAAGACCGGTACGGTTACCCCGGACGTCACCAAGGCTGTCAACGACATCAAGGGTGGCAAGATCGACTTCCGCGTCGACAAGCACTCCAACCTGCACTTCATCATCGGCAAGGTGTCCTTCGACATCAACAAGCTGGCCGAGAACTACGCAGCTGCACTGGAAGAGGTGCTTCGTTTGAAGCCGTCCGCTTCCAAGGGCCGCTACATCCAGAAGGCTACCGTTGCCACCACGTTCGGTCCGGGCATCACCGTTGACCCGAACGTCACCAAGGTCCTCGTCGACGCGTAAGCTTCGCGGGCACTTGCTCTGATAAAAGGACCGTCCGGCTCTGCCGGGCGGTCCTTTTTCTTGCCCTTTTGCCTGTTCACCAGCAGTGGTGCGCCGTAGGATTTGGTGCGTGTCGTCGTCGAACTCCTCCGCCCTCGCCGGGTTGTCCGTAGAACGGATTACGGTCCCCACAAGCCCTGACGCGACGGGGGCGCCCGATTTCCTCGCCTTCCATGAACTGGACGTTGCCCATCACCTGGATCTCTGGGGCAATCTGGACCGTTGCTCCACTCTGGCCGAAGCTGTCCTCTTCTGGCAGGGCAATGCGTACGAAGAGCGGCAGGTCTTCCTTGCTCGCCTCCAGGGGACCGTGGTGGGCAGCGGAACGCTGACATTGCCGCTGAGTGAAAACACGACGACGGCGGGTGTGGACGTCCTGGTGGACGCCGGCTATCGCCGCCGCGGCATTGGGACAAGGATCCTCGAGCTGCTGGAGAAGCTGGCCCGCGAACGGGACCGTGTTTCCTTTGATGCGTTTTGCGCCGAGCCAATCAAACTCCTCATCCCGGGCAGTGAGTTGCTGGAGGCAAAGTCCGGCACGGGTGGTGTCCCACTGGAATCTGCCTCCACCGGGTTTGCCCTCCATCACGGTTACTCGCTGGAGCAGGTTGAAACCAACAGCACGCTGGCCGTCCCGGTCCGCAAAGAGCTCCTGAAGGACCTTGAAGAGCAGGCGATGAGGCGGGCAGCAGGCTACAGCTTCATCGGGTGGCAGGACCGCTGCCCTGACGAGCTCGTGGACGTCTTCGCCAAGCTCAAAAGCCTGATGAGCACTGAGGTGCCCATCGCAGGCCTCGGCTGGGAGGGCGAGGAGTGGGATGCCAACCGTGTCCGTGTGGAGGAAGCCACGTGGCTGGCAGGTGGCGTAGCTTCCACGGCAGCGGTTGCCCGCCACGACGCCACAGGGGAGTTGGCGGCATACACCATCCTCACTCACCGCGAGGCCACCCCGGGCATGGTGTACCAAGAGGATACGTTGGTTGCTCCTGGGCACCGCGGGCACGGCCTTGGGATGCTGGTCAAGATTGCCAATCTTCGCCGTATTGAGGAGCTTTGGCCTGCCGCCACGTCGGTGATGACGTGGAACGCCAATGAAAACCAGCATATGCTGGCCATAAATATCGCCTTGGGGTTCGAGCCTTCCGGCTTTGACGGCGAATGGCAGAAACGGCGGGAATGACTGTAGACGAGACGAACACCGTTCAAGTCGAGCAGCTGTGGGTGCCTGACACCTTGGACAGCCCCGATGCCGCTGATTTCCTGGATGCCGTGGAAGTAGGGCGCCGGGTACGCATGGAGACCTGGGGGAGTGACGACCTCGCCTATACGCCGTTGGAAAAGCTGTTGGAGCTTTCTGACCCCTATGAGCGCCAGGTCATTCTGGTGGCAAAAGTGAATGGCGTCATTGTGGGTACGGTGGACATCGCCTTGCCCCTGGCGGACAACCTGGACCTGGCGGAGTTCACCTTGGACATCCTGCCCGAGTTCCAGGGGCAGGGCGTCGGACGTCAGTTGCTGGAGGCCGCGGAGCAACTCGCCCGGGCTGAGGGCCGCATCATGGCGTTGGTGGATACGAATCATCCGGCAACGTCACTCACTGAGATACCCGAGGACCAGTTGATCCCGGGCAGCGGCGCAGGTTTTGTGCCAGTGAGCAGCAGGGAGGTGGACTTCGCCAAACGGGCCGGGTACACCCTCCAGCACATTGAACAGTTCAGCTCATGCGTGCTTCCCCTGGATTCCAAACTGGTGGGGGATCTGCAGCTTGAAGCAGAAGAGGCCAACGGCGGCCGGTACACCCTGCACCACTGGACGGACCGTTGCCCCGAAGCTTGGCTGGAAGCCGTTGCCGCGCTGGAGAACGCGGCTGGCGAAGTGGTCAGGGACGAGGGAGACGAGGACGCGCCTGAAGTTGAAGCGAGCGGAATGGTTTTCGATGAAGCTGTTCTGCGAGAAACCGAGAACGCCGCTTTGGCGCAGGGGCGACGCACCGTGGTGACCGCCGTCGAGCATATCGAGAGCGGACGCCTGGTGGGCCTGACCACCATCAGTGTTCTTGCGCACCGCCAGGACGTGGTTTTCCAAGACGATACTTTGGTCCTGCAGGAACACCGGGGCAACAAGCTCGGCTTGCTGATCAAGGTTGCCAATATGGAACGGCTGAGCGAGCAGTTCCCGGACGCCCGCGTCATCTATACATGGAACGCGCCGGAGAACAGGTACCTCCTGACCGTGAACAAGCAGTTGGGCTTTACCACTGCGGGCGTCACTGGACTGTGGCAGAAGGAACTTCCGGGCAGGTTGTCGGGAGCAACGTCCTCAGACTAGGCAGGGCCGATTTGGTTTGCCGAACACTCTCCCGTAACCTTGAATTACCAAAGACCGTCGGTTGATGGGAATCCACTCTTTCGAGCATGGCTCAATTCTGTAGCTGCGCCCTTGAGGCAAAAGTGAATTCCTTGACGAAGGACCCTGAACATAGGGCGGCCGGCGCAGGTGAACGAAGCAAGTCTCCACGGATAAAACTGTGTTGAGCCAAGCCCCGTGCATCTGCGCGGGGCGTTTTTTAGTTTTAGCTCTCGTGAGCGGGGACCCGGAAGACCGGCTTTATTCCCCGGAAGGAGGGTTATGACAACGCCTAGCAAGATCTCCGCAGTTGCAGAGATCACCAACGATTTCAAGGAATCGAACGCGGCTGTCCTGACCGAATACCGCGGGCTCACTGTTGCACAGCTCAAGGAACTGCGTGTTGCGCTCGGCCAGGACACCAAGTTCTCGGTCGTCAAGAACACCCTGAGTGCCATTGCAGCCAAGGAAGCTGGAGTTGAAGCATTCAACGATCAGCTCGCCGGCCCTACTGCAATCGCCTTCATCAAGGGTGACGCTGTTGCTGCTGCCAAGAGCCTGACGGACTTTGCCAAGGCCAACAAGCAGCTGGTTATCAAGACCGGCGTCTTCGAAGGCAAGGCATTGGACGCAGCAGGAGTTGCCGCACTGGCAGCCCTCGAGTCCCGCGAGCTGCAGCTTGCACGTGTTGCTGGTGTCCTCAAGGCTCCCGCATCCGCTGCTGCACGCATCATCGACGCTCTGCGCCTCAAGCTTGAAGAAGAGGGCGGCGCATCTGCACCGGCCGCTGAAGAAGCTCCGGCCGCTGAAGAGGCTGCTGCTGAAGAGGTTGCGGCTCCGGCCGAAGCCGCTGAAGCTGCAACCGAAGAGAACTAAGTTCTCCCCTCAATCAAAATCTGGTGCATGGACCGGTTTAGCCCGGATCTGCACCAACTAATGGAAGGACGCCACCATGGCGAAGCTCAGCAACGAAGAGCTCATTGAAGCTTTCAAGGAACTGACCATCATCGAGCTCTCCGAGTTCGTCAAGCTCTTCGAAGAGACCTTCGAAGTTACGGCTGCTGCTGTTGCAGTTGCTGGCCCCGCTGCCGGCGGTGCTGCTGAAGCTGCTGAAGAGAAGACTGAATTTGACGTCATCCTCGAAGCTGCTGGCGACAAGAAGATCGCAGTGATCAAGGAAGTTCGCGCCATCACTTCCCTCGGCCTCAAGGAAGCCAAGGATGTTGTTGACAGCGCACCGAAGGCTGTTCTCGAAGGCGCCACCAAGGAAGCTGCCGAGAAGGCAAAGGCTCAGCTCGAAGAAGCTGGCGCCACGGTTACCCTCAAGTAACTCGTCTTGCTTGTGGAAGCCCCGTCCGGTTCGCCGGGCGGGGCTTCCTGCGCTTAATGCACCCAAGGTTTAATGCACCCAAGTGGGTCGCAGTTGAGGTCGTTCCGAGCTGTCAGAACGGCCTCAACTGTCACTCAGTTGGGCTCGCTGATGTCCGCCACTATCGCGCCCAGGGCCGCGGTGAGTGCATCCGCATCCACGAACGCGCTCCGTCCATGTGCCCCGGCACCCATGGAAATGCGACGCCCGGTAACCGTGGAGTCGGCGTACACGGGCCAAGGGGTGGTGCTGCCGAGCGGCGTAATGGTGCCTCGTTCATAGCCGGTGGCGGCCAAGGCAACGTCTGCAGGCGGGAGTGAGAGCTTATTGACACCCACCAAGGCACGTAGCTTGGGCCATGAGATCTGGCGATCGCCTGGGATGAGCGCGAACAGGAAGCTGCCGTCGCGGTGCTTGACCACCAACGACTTCACGATGTCGGCCGGGCTGATGCCCAGGATGCCGGCAGCTTCTTCAAGGCTCCGCGCAGCAGGGCGCTCGACGACGTCCACGTCCAGTCCGCGCGCGGCGGCATCAGACAGGAACCGCTCGGCTCCCTCGGTAGTAGCTTCAGTCATGCCGACTCCTTTCAGTCGCGGTACAGGAGGAGGGCTTCACCCTGACCTCCGCCTCCACAGAGGGAGACGGCCGCTTTTCCGGTTCCCCTGCGCTTAAGCTCGTGCGCGGCGTGCAACGCGAGCCGTGCACCGGACGCCCCAATCGGGTGGCCCAAGGCGATGGCGCCGCCATGGATGTTGCACTTCTCCAGGGGATAGTGGAGATCCTTGAGGGACTGTACGGCCACTGAGCCGAAAGCTTCGTTGATTTCGATGAAGTCCAAGTCCTCCGCTGTCCAGCCCGCTCGTTTCAGGGCCTGCGCAATGGCGTTCGACGGCTGGGAATGAAGCGAGTTGTCAGGCCCTGCAACCTGTCCGGGCTTGCCAACAACGGCAAGGTAGTCCAGCCCGTTGTCCTTGGCGAACCGGCGACTGGTCAGCACCAGTGCGGAGGCGCCGTCGGACAGGGGAGAGGAGTTGCCGGCCGTGATCGTGCCGTCGGTGGCGAAGGCCGCCTTGAGCGGTGCCAGCGTCTCCACCGTAGTGTTGGGCCTGACGCCCTCATCCGTGGTGAGCACCAGGGGATCGCCCTTGCGCTGCTTGACGCTTACCGGAGCGATTTCGACGTCGAAGGTTCCGTCTGCGATGGCGGCAGCGGCGCGCTGGTGCGAGGCCGCAGCGACTTCGTCCTGGGCCTTGCGGTCAATGCCGAGGGTGACGTTCTTCGTTTCGGTGGACAAGCCCATGGACTGTCCGTCGAAAGCATCGGTGAGGCCATCGTGGGCGGCGACATCCAGCGCCTGGATGGCTCCGTACGTCCAGCCTTGGCGGGATCCCGGGAGGAGGTGCGGAGCCCTGGTCATGGATTCCTGTCCGCCGGCAACAACTACTGTGGCATCACCGCTGCGGATCATGCGGGCGGCATCAATGACTGCGGTGAGCCCGGAGAGGCAGACCTTGTTGATGGTGACAGCGGGGATGTTCCAACCAACACCGGCGGCGATGGCGCTTTGCCGGGCCGGATTTTGTCCCGTGCCTGCCTGAAGCACCTGGCCCATGATGACAGCGTCCACCTGTTCGGCTTTGACCCCGCTGGCCGCCAACGCTGCGGTGATGGCATGAGCGCCAAGGTCGACGGCGGTGAATCCCGCCAATTGTCCGTTGAGCCGACCCTGTGGGGTGCGGGAAGCAGCAAGGATGACAACGTCATTGTCGTCAGCGGAGTTGGTCATGGTCTCTCTTCCGATCCGGGAGTGGTGTAGCAAGGCTATCGCGGAGCGCGCTGCGGCCCACCACTTCAACAATTGTGCCGTTGGTCCCATTCCTTGGCCGGTCTTCCCGCCTTCCGCGCGGATTTCCGGGGGAATTTCCCGGGCATTGGTGCCTGCAGCAACCGTGCTTGCAATCACGGACGATCTGGGGTAGACAGAAAGGCTGCATTGCCGTATCGTAGATATTTGCGTCTTCCCTGTTAACCTTCAGCCTTCATATAGCGGTGGGCTTTACCTCTCAGCTGCGTCCTTGACGTGCCGTTCCTACAACGTGCACGGTCATAAGCGGACTGGGTCCGGGTCATATAGCGGAACCGGAACAAGTATTCTGCGGAGCACTCTGCAGAATGCAAACGGGGGAGATCTGAAAACGCCTGAAGGTCTGTGGAAGGATCCCTCTTGGTCGCCTCGAGCACCTCTAATAACGAAACCGCTAACACGGCAAGCACCGATGGTGCCACCCGCCGCCTCTCATTCGCAAAGATTCACGAACCCCTTGATGTTCCGAATCTTCTCGCCCTGCAGACAGACAGCTTTGACTGGCTGGTCGGAAACGAACGCTGGCAGGCGCGGGTAGCGAAGGCTGTCGAGGAGGGCGACCTCAGCGTCGCCACCAGCTCCGGACTTGCCGACATCTTCGAAGAGATCTCCCCCATCGAGGACTTCCAGGGCACCATGTCCCTGAGCTTCTCGGAGCCGGAGTTCGCTGACCCGAAGTACACCATGGCCGAATGTAAAGACCGTGACGCCACTTACTCGGCACCGCTGTATGTCAAGGCCGAGTTCATGAACAACAACACGGGCGAAATCAAGCAGCAGACCGTGTTCATGGGCGACTTCCCCCTCATGACTGAAAAGGGAACGTTCGTCGTCAACGGCACAGAGCGCGTCGTTGTCTCCCAGTTGGTCCGTTCGCCGGGCGCCTACTTTGAGCGCACCGCTGACAAGACCAGTGACAAGGACATCTTCACTGCGAAGATCATCCCGTCCCGTGGTGCATGGTTTGAACTCGAAATCGACAAGCGCGACCAGGTCGGCGTTCGCCTCGACCGTAAGCGCAAGCAGTCGGTCACGGTTCTCCTGAAGGCCCTCGGCTGGACCGAAGGCCAGATCCTGGAAGAGTTCGGTCAGTACGACTCCATGCGTGCAACGCTGGAGAAGGACGCCACCGAAACCCGCGAAGATGCGCTCTTGGACATCTACCGCAAGCTGCGTCCGGGCGAGCCGCCCACAGTTGAGGCTGCCCAGTCCCTGCTGGACAACCTGTACTTCAATGCCAAGCGTTACGATCTTGCCAAGGTTGGCCGTTACAAGATCAACCGCAAGCTCGGCATCGACCGCTCCCTTGGTGACAAGGAAGCCTCGGTCCTGCACGTTGAAGACATCGTTGCCATGATCAAGTTCCTCGTTGCGCTTCACGCCGGCGAGAAGACCCTCATGGGCAAGCGCGACGGCGAAGACCACGAGCTCCGCGTCGACGTCGACGACATCGACCACTTCGGCAACCGTCGCATCCGCGCCGTGGGCGAACTGATCGAGAACCAGGTCCGCACCGGTCTTTCCCGCATGGAACGCGTCGTTCGCGAACGTATGACCACGCAGGACGTCGAGGCCATCACGCCGCAGACACTGATCAACATCCGTCCCGTTGTGGCAGCAATCAAGGAGTTCTTCGGAACGTCCCAGCTGTCGCAGTTCATGGACCAGAACAACCCGCTCTCGGGTCTGACCCACAAGCGCCGCCTGTCGGCACTTGGCCCGGGTGGTCTGTCCCGTGACCGTGCAGGCATGGAAGTTCGAGACGTTCACCCGTCCCACTACGGACGTATGTGCCCCATCGAAACCCCTGAAGGCCCGAACATTGGTCTGATCGGCTCGCTGGCTTCCTACGGCCGCATCAACCCGTTCGGTTTCATCGAGACGCCGTACCGTCTGGTTGCCGAAGGCGTCGTTTCCGACGAGGTCCAGTACCTGACGGCCGACGACGAAGCAGAGGTCCTGATCGCACAGGCCAACGCTCCTCTGGATGCTGACAAGAAGTTCTCTGAAGAGACCGTCCTTGTCCGTGCCCGTGGTGGTGGAGGCGAGCCCGTTCTGGTTCCCGCTGCAGAAGTTCAGTTCATGGACGTTTCTCCGCGCCAGATGGTTTCCGTGGCAACCGCCCTGATTCCGTTCCTTGAGCATGACGATGCCAACCGTGCACTCATGGGTGCCAACATGCAGCGCCAGGCCGTGCCACTGGTCCGTTCCGAGGCTCCCTTCGTGGGCACCGGCATGGAGCGCGCAGCAGCCGTCGACGCCGGTGACGTTGTCATCGCGAAGAAGGCTGGCGTGGTTACCGAGGTTTCCGCTGAGCTCGTTGTGATGATCAACGACGACGGTACTGAGACCAACTACCGCATCAACAAGTTCGCCCGTTCCAACCAGGGCAACTGCTACAACCACCGCGTTCTGGTCAACGAAGGCCAGCGTCTGGAAGTTGGCGGCATCATCGCCGACGGTCCCGCAACGGACCAGGGTGAGCTTGCCCTCGGAAAGAACCTGCTCGTGGCATTCATGTCATGGGAAGGCCACAACTTCGAGGACGCCATCATCCTGTCCCAGCGCATCGTCGCTGAGGATGTTCTTTCCTCCATCCACATCGAGGAGCACGAAATTGATGCCCGCGACACCAAGCTTGGTGCCGAGGAAATCACGCGTGACATCCCCAACGTGTCCGAGGAAGTCCTTGCAGGCCTGGACGAGCGCGGCATCATCCACATCGGTGCCGAGGTTGAAGCTGGCGACATCCTGGTCGGAAAGGTCACCCCTAAGGGTGAAACCGAACTGACCCCGGAAGAGCGCCTCCTCCGCGCAATCTTCGGTGAGAAGTCCCGCGAAGTCCGCGACACCTCCCTGAAGGTGCCCCACGGCGAGTCCGGTACGGTCATCGGCGTGCGCGTCTTCGACCGCGACAACGACGACGAACTGCCCCCGGGCGTGAACCAGCTGGTCCGCGTCTACGTTGCAGCCAAGCGTAAGATCACCGACGGCGACAAGCTCGCCGGCCGTCACGGCAACAAGGGTGTTATCTCCAAGATCCTCCCGATCGAAGATATGCCCTTCCTTGCAGACGGTACCCCGGTGGACATCGTCCTGAACCCGCTTGGTGTTCCGGGTCGAATGAACGTTGGCCAGGTCCTGGAAACCCACCTCGGTTGGGTTGCCAAGACCGGTTGGAAGATCGAAGGCGAGCCGGAGTGGGTCAAGAACCTGCCCAACCTGCCCCGTGAAACCGGCCAGACCACCGTTGCCACCCCGGTGTTCGATGGCGCCCGCGAAGAAGAGATCACGGGCCTGCTTGACTCCACCAACGTGACTCGCGACGGCGACCGCCTGATCGACTCCTCCGGCAAGACCCGTCTGTTTGACGGCCGCTCAGGCGAGCCGTTCCCGGACCCGATCTCCGTCGGTTACATGTACATCCTGAAGCTCCACCACTTGGTGGACGACAAGATCCACGCGCGCTCCACCGGCCCGTACTCCATGATCACGCAGCAGCCGCTGGGTGGTAAGGCTCAGTTCGGTGGCCAGCGCTTCGGTGAAATGGAAGTGTGGGCGCTCGAAGCTTACGGTGCCGCGTACACCCTTCAGGAACTCCTCACGATCAAGTCGGATGACATCCATGGTCGTGTGAAGGTCTACGAAGCCATCGTCAAGGGCGAGAACATCCCTGAGCCTGGCGTTCCCGAGTCCTTCAAGGTCTTGATCAAGGAAATGCAGTCGTTGTGCCTGAACGTGGAAGTACTTTCCACCGACGGAACCACGATCGAAATGCGTGACTCTGATGACGCAGTCTTCACGGCTGCGGAAGAACTGGGCATCGATCTGTCTCGTGCAGAGCCCAGTTCCGTAGAAGAGGTCTAGCAGCTGTTCCGGCGGACAGAAACAACTTCTGTCCGTCGGAACAGCTCCCTCTTCCCGTAACCAAGACTTCAGAATTTAGAGAACAAGAGAGAACAGGGACCATATGTCCAGCGAATCCTCCTTCGGCCTCATGCAGATCGGCCTCGCCACCGCGGAAGACATCCGCGGATGGTCTTACGGTGAGGTCAAGAAGCCGGAAACCATCAACTACCGCACGCTCAAGCCCGAGAAGGACGGCCTCTTCTGCGAGAAGATCTTCGGCCCGTCCCGCGACTGGGAATGCTACTGCGGCAAGTACAAGCGCGTCCGCTTCAAGGGCATCATCTGCGAGCGTTGTGGCGTTGAAGTCACCCGCGCCAAGGTGCGCCGTGAGCGCATGGGCCACATTGAGTTGGCCGCGCCTGTAACCCACATCTGGTACTTCAAGGGCGTTCCTTCGCGCTTGGGCTACCTTTTGGACCTGGCGCCGAAGGACCTTGAGAAGGTCATTTACTTCGCTGCCTACATGATCACCAGCGTTGACACGGAAAGCCGTCACGCCGAACTGCCGAACCTCCAGGTTGAGCACGACCTCGAGAAGAAGCAGATGGTTGACAACCGCGACAGCGACATCGCCACGATCGCCCGCGATCTTGAAGACGAGCTTGCCCGTCTTGAAGGCGAAGGCGCCAAGGCTGCCGACAAGAAGAAGGCCCGCGACTCTGCTGACCGCCAGATGGCGAACGTCCGCAAGCGTGCCGACGCCGACATCGAGCGCCTTGAGCAGGTTTGGGACCGCTTCAAGAACCTCAAGGTCGCTGACCTTGAAGGTGACGAAGGCCTTTACCGTGAACTCCGCGACCGCTATGGCTTGTACTTCGAAGGCTCCATGGGTGCCGAAGCGATCAAGAAGCGCCTTGAGACCTTCGACATGCAGGCTGAGGCTGAGTCCCTGCGCGACACCATCCAGAACGGCAAGGGCCAGCGTAAGACGCGTGCCCTGAAGCGCCTGAAGGTTGTCAACGCGTTCCTGACCACCAACAACAGCCCGCTCGGCATGGTTCTTGACGCCGTCCCGGTGATCCCGCCGGAACTGCGCCCGATGGTCCAGTTGGACGGTGGCCGCTTCGCGACCTCCGACCTCAACGACCTCTACCGTCGTGTGATCAACCGCAACAACCGTCTCAAGCGCCTGCTTGACCTCGGTGCTCCGGAGATCATCGTCAACAACGAGAAGCGCATGCTTCAGGAAGCTGTTGACAGCCTCTTCGACAACGGCCGTCGCGGCCGCCCCGTCACGGGTCCGGGCAACCGTCCGCTGAAGTCCCTGAGCGACATGCTCAAGGGCAAGCAGGGTCGTTTCCGTCAGAACCTCCTCGGCAAGCGCGTCGACTACTCCGGCCGTTCGGTCATCGTGGTCGGCCCGCAGCTGAAGCTGCACCAGTGTGGTCTGCCCAAGCAGATGGCTCTGGAGCTCTTCAAGCCGTTCGTGATGAAGCGCCTGGTTGACCTCAACCACGCGCAGAACATCAAGTCGGCAAAGCGTATGGTCGAGCGTTACCGTCCGCAGGTTTGGGACGTGCTGGAAGAGATCATCACCGAACACCCGGTGCTGCTCAACCGTGCACCTACCCTGCACCGTCTCGGCATCCAGGCTTTCGAACCGCAGCTTGTGGAAGGCAAGGCAATCCAGCTTCACCCGCTGGTTTGTGGCGCCTTCAACGCTGACTTCGACGGCGACCAGATGGCAGTCCACCTGCCGCTGAGCCCGGAAGCCCAGGCCGAAGCCCGCATCCTGATGCTGTCCTCGAACAACATCTTGAAGCCGTCCGATGGCCGTCCGGTGACCCTGCCTTCGCAGGATATGATCATCGGCCTGTACCACCTGACCACCAAGCGCGTCGGCTCTGCCGGCGAAGGCCGTATCTTCTCCTCGGTTTCGGAAGCAATCATGGCGTACGACGCCCGTGACCTGCACCTGAACTCCCAGGTCAAGATCCGTCTGGAGGACTTCGTTCCTTACGCTGGCTGGGAAGCTCCGGAAGGTTGGGAGCCAGGTCAGACTGCTCTCGTTGAAACCTCCCTGGGTCAGGTCATCTTCAACCAGACGCTGCCCGAGGATTACCCCTGGGTTGAGGCTGTTGCTGACAAGGGCGAACTGTCCCGGATCGTCAACGACCTCGCAGAGCGCTACCCGAAGGTTGTTACCGCGGCAACGCTGGACAACCTGAAGGATGCCGGTTTCTACTGGGCCACCCGTTCGGGTGTCACGGTTGCCATCTCCGACATCGAGGTACCTACTTCCAAGCCTGCCATCCTGGCTGGTTACGAGAACATGGCTGCCAAGATCCAGGGCCAGTACGACAAGGGCCTGATCGACGACGACGAGCGTCGCCAGGAACTGATCGAAATCTGGAACAAGGCAACCAACGAAATCGCCCAGGCGATGCGCGACAGCCTGTCCCCGATGAACACCATCAACCGCATGGTGTCCTCCGGTGCACGTGGTAACTGGATGCAGGTCCGCCAGATTGCGGGTATCCGTGGTCTTGTGGCCAACCCGAAGGGTGAGATCATTCCTCGCCCCATCAAGTCCTCCTACCGCGAGGGCCTGTCGGTGCTGGAATACTTCATCGCTACGCACGGTGCCCGTAAGGGTCTGGCCGATACCGCTCTTCGTACCGCCAACTCGGGTTACTTGACCCGTCGTCTGGTGGACGTTTCGCAGGACGTTATCGTCCGCGAAGAGGACTGTGGTACCGAGCGCGGTCTGGTCACCCCGATCGCCGTTCCGGATTCCAACGGTGAGCTCGTCCTGGACGAGAACGTCGAGAACAGCGCCTACGCACGTACGCTGGCTGTCGACGTCGTCGATGCCCAGGGCAACGTCCTGGCTGCCGGCGGCACCGACTGCGGCGACGTCGTTATCGACCAGCTGCTGGCTGCAGGCATCACCGAGGTCAAGGTACGCTCCGTACTCACTTGTGAGTCCAAGGTGGGCACCTGTGCACTCTGCTACGGCCGTTCGCTGGCCACTGGCAAGACCGTGGACATCGGGGAGGCCGTGGGCATCATTGCCGCACAGTCCATCGGTGAACCCGGTACCCAGCTGACCATGCGTACGTTCCACACCGGTGGTGCTGTTTCCGCCGGTGGTGGCGACGACATCACCCAGGGTCTGCCCCGTATCCAGGAGCTCTTCGAAGCCCGTACTCCGAAGGGTGTGGCACCGATTGCTGAAGCAGCCGGCCGCATCACCATCGAAGAGTCCGAGCGCCAGATGCGACTGGTCATCACTCCGGACGATGGTTCCGAAGAGATTGCCTACCCGGTGCTGCGCCGTTCACGTCTCCTCATCGAGGATGGCGAGCACGTCAGCGTCGGCCAGAAGCTGATCCACGGTCCTGTGGACCCGAAGCAGGTTCTGCGCATCATGGGTCCGCGTGCTGCACAGAAGTTCCTTGTGGACGAAGTTCAGGGCGTTTACCGCAGCCAGGGTATTGGTATCCACGACAAGCACGTCGAGGTTATTGTCCGCCAGATGCTGCGCCGCGTGACCGTCATCGAGTCCGGCGACTCCGACCTGCTCCCCGGTGAGCTTGCAGAGCGCGCCCGCTTCGAGGACGAGAACCGCCGCGTCGTATCCGAGGGCAAGTCCCCGGCTTCGGGTCGTCCGGAACTCATGGGTATCACCAAGGCTTCCTTGGCTACCGAGTCCTGGCTGTCGGCAGCTTCCTTCCAGGAAACCACCCGCGTTCTGACGCAGGCGGCCATGGAAGGCAAGAGCGATCCGCTGCTCGGCCTCAAGGAAAACGTCATCATCGGTAAGCTCATCCCGGCTGGTACGGGTCTGCCCCGCTACACAGAGGTCACTGTGGAGCCGACGGAGGAAGCAAAGGCAAGCCTGTTCACGGGCCCCAGCGCTTTCACCGACTTCTCCTATGACGCCCTGGGTGGCGACGGAGCTCCCGAGTTCCACGCCATCCCGCTGGATGACTACGATCTCGGTAACGACTTCCGCTAAACGGAATCGTCAGCTTCACGAGTGAAAGGTGAAGGCCTCCTGTCCGCAAGGGCATGGGGCCTTCACCCGTTTGGACGCCATACACCCGATTAAGGCCCTAGATCAAGCCGTGCTAGACTTTTGGTAATTGTTCTGTGTGGCAGTGGATGAAGGCCGCCGCAGCATCATTTTGGTTTTGTTCTCATGGTGCTGGGTGGAGCCTGTTTCCGGGTTGCGGGCAACATGCGCAACGAATGCCGCACTTTTGCACGCCTACCGGAGTTTCGGCCGGCTGCACGAGCAACGCCAAAGTTCCCACGTTTACTCAGGCTGGCGCCTGTGTGTGGGGGCAGAGATCAAACAACGGAGAACACGAAAGTGCCTACGATTAACCAGCTGGTCCGCAAGGGCCGCACGCCGAAGGTCTCCAAGACCAAGGCTCCCGCGCTGAAGGGCAGCCCGATGCGCCGCGGTGTTTGCACCCGCGTTTACACCACCACCCCCAAGAAGCCGAACTCGGCTCTCCGTAAGGTGGCACGTGTGCGCCTCAACGGTGGCGTGGAAGTTACCGCCTACATCCCCGGTGTTGGCCACAACCTCCAGGAGCACTCCATCGTGCTCGTTCGTGGTGGTCGTGTTAAGGACCTTCCGGGTGTCCGCTACAAGATCGTCCGCGGCGCACTTGACACCCAGGGTGTAAAGAACCGCAAGCAGGCTCGCAGCCGTTACGGCGCAAAGATGGAGAAGAAGTAATATGCCTCGCAAGGGTCCGGCCCCGAAGCGGCCGCTAGTTTCCGATCCCGTTTACGGCTCCCCGTTGGTCACGCAGTTGATCAACAAGGTTCTTGTTGACGGCAAGAAGTCCACCGCAGAGCGCATCGTTTACGGCGCACTCGAAGGTGCACGTGCCAAGTCCGGCGGCGACCCCGTTGCCGCTCTCAAGAAGGCCATGGACAACGTCAAGCCTTCACTCGAGGTGCGTTCACGCCGTGTTGGTGGCGCTACCTACCAGGTTCCGGTTGAGGTCAAGCCGGGTCGCTCCACCGCCCTCGCTCTGCGTTGGCTCGTGGGCTACTCCAAGGCCCGCCGGGAGAAGACCATGACCGAGCGCCTCCAGAACGAAATCCTGGATGCCTCCAATGGTCTTGGTGCCGCTGTGAAGCGTCGCGAAGACACCCACAAGATGGCCGAGTCCAACAAGGCCTTCGCACACTACCGCTGGTAAAAACTTTCCGGACGCCGCCGGCTCACTGAGCCGGCGGCGAACGTGTAGTCCATCCGAAAGGGAGACCCCGTGGCACAGGACGTGCTTACCGACCTTAATAAGGTCCGCAACATCGGCATCATGGCCCACATCGATGCCGGCAAGACCACCACTACCGAGCGCATCCTGTTCTACACGGGTGTGAACCACAAGATCGGCGAGACGCACGACGGCGCTTCGACGACTGACTGGATGGAACAGGAAAAGGAACGCGGCATCACCATCACGTCTGCCGCCGTGACTTGCTTCTGGGACAAGAACCAGATCAACATCATCGACACCCCGGGCCACGTTGACTTCACGGTTGAGGTTGAGCGCTCCTTGCGCGTCCTCGACGGTGCAGTTGCTGTCTTCGACGGCAAGGAAGGCGTGGAGCCGCAGTCCGAGACTGTTTGGCGCCAGGCTGACAAGTACAACGTTCCGCGTATCTGCTTCGTCAACAAGATGGACAAGCTGGGTGCTGACTTCTACTTCACCGTAGACACCATCATCTCCCGCCTTGGTGCCAAGCCGTTGGTTATGCAGCTGCCCATCGGCGCTGAGAACGACTTCATCGGTGTTGTTGACCTCCTCGAAATGCGCGCCCTGGTTTGGCCTGGCGACGCAAAGGGTGACGTCACCATGGGCGCTTCCTACGAAGTGCAGGAAATCCCGGCGGACCTCCAGGCCAAGGCCGAAGAGTACCGTGCACAGCTCGTTGAGACTGTGGCCGAGGCTTCCGAAGAGCTCATGGAGAAGTACCTCGAAGGTGAAGAACTCACCCTCGAAGAGCTCAAAGCCGGCATCCGCAAGATGACCATCAACTCTGAGCTCTACCCGGTCTTCTGTGGTTCTGCCTTCAAGAACCGCGGTGTCCAGCCGATGCTTGACGCTGTTGTTGACTTCCTGCCGAACCCGCTCGACGTCCCGCCGATGATCGGTCACGATCCCCGCGACGAAGAGAAGGAACTCACCCGCAAGCCGTCTGCTGACGAGCCGTTCTCGGCCCTCGCCTTCAAGATTGCTGCGCACCCGTTCTTCGGTCAGCTGACCTTCGTCCGCGTGTACTCCGGTCACGTTGAGGCAGGCGCCCAGGTGGTCAACTCCACCAAGGGCAAGAAGGAACGCATCGGCAAGCTGTTCCAGATGCACGCCAACAAGGAGATGCCTGTTGAGGGCGCTACCGCCGGCCACATCTACGCAGCCATCGGTCTGAAGGACACCACCACGGGTGACACCCTGTGTGATGCCAACAACCAGATTGTTCTCGAGTCCATGAGCTTCCCGGAGCCCGTGATCTCTGTTGCGATCGAGCCCAACACCAAGGGTGACCAGGAGAAGCTCTCCACGGCCATCCAGAAGCTCTCCGCTGAGGATCCGACCTTCCAGGTCTCCCTCAACGAAGATACGGGCCAGACCATCATCGCCGGCATGGGCGAGCTCCACCTGGACATCCTGGTGGACCGCATGCGCCGCGAATTCAAGGTCGAGGCAAACGTTGGCAAGCCGCAGGTTGCTTACCGCGAAACCATCAAGCGCGCCGTCGAGCGCCTTGACTACACGCACAAGAAGCAGACCGGTGGTTCGGGTCAGTTCGCAAAGATCCAGATTGCGATCGAGCCCATGGACACCGCTTCCGGCGAGCTGTACGAGTTCGTGAACAAGGTCACTGGTGGCCGTGTTCCGCGCGAATACATCCCGTCCGTTGACGCTGGTATCCAGGATGCACTGAACGACGGCGTCCTGGCCGGTTACCCGGTTGTCGGCATCAAGGCCACGCTGATTGATGGCGCGTCCCACGATGTTGACTCCTCGGAAATGGCGTTCAAGATCGCCGGACGTATGGCTTTCAAGGAAGCTGCACGCAAGGCGAACCCTGTTCTGCTTGAACCGCTGATGGATGTTGAGGTCCGCACACCTGAGGAATACATGGGTGATGTTATCGGTGACCTGAACGCCCGTCGTGGCCAGATGCAGTCCATGGAAGACGCAGCAGGTGTGAAGGTTATCCGTGCACACGTTCCGCTGTCCGGCATGTTCGGCTACATCGGTGACCTCCGGTCCAAGACCCAGGGTCGCGCTGTGTACTCCATGACGTTCAACAGCTACGCGGAGGTCCCCAAGGCAGTAGCCGACGAGATCATCCAGAAAACCCGCGGCGAGTAATCTCCCGGTAACGGATGCAATTCCGGTATCGGGAAGGCATCTGAGCGTTTGAGGCGGGGCTGCGGCGAGAGCTGTGGCCCGGCCCCTGCGCAAACAGGCTCGAGGAACTACCATTGGTTCCTGAATCTGCAATTTCACCAAAACCAAGCCCCCAAGTAGACTTGCTAAAGTTTCTGCCGCGAAAAGCGCGGCCGAGGAGCACTTCACTTGAAATCGTTCTAGGAGGAACCTGTGGCAAAGGCAAAGTTCGAGCGGACTAAGCCGCACGTCAACATCGGCACCATTGGTCACGTTGACCACGGTAAGACGACGCTGACTGCCGCCATTTCCAAGGTGCTGTACGACCAGTACCCGGATCTCAACGAGCAGCGCGACTTCGCGTCGATTGACTCTGCTCCGGAAGAGCGCCAGCGCGGTATTACCATCAACATCTCCCACGTGGAGTACCAGACCGAGAAGCGCCACTACGCACACGTAGACGCCCCGGGTCACGCTGACTACATCAAGAACATGATCACCGGTGCTGCCCAGATGGACGGCGCAATCCTCGTGGTTGCTGCAACCGATGGTCCGATGGCTCAGACCCGTGAGCACGTTCTGCTCGCCCGCCAGGTTGGTGTTCCCTACCTGCTGGTCGCACTGAACAAGTCCGACATGGTTGATGACGAAGAACTCCTCGACCTCGTCGAAATGGAAGTTCGTGAGCTCCTGAGCTCGCAGGGCTTCGATGGCGATGAGGCTCCGGTTGTTCGCGTTTCCGGCCTCAAGGCTCTGGAAGGCGACCCGGTTTGGGTCAAGTCCGTCCAGGACCTGATGGCAGCTGTCGACGAGTCCGTTCCGGACCCCGTACGTGACCGCGACAAGCCGTTCCTGATGCCGATCGAAGACGTCTTCACGATCACCGGTCGTGGCACCGTTGTTACGGGCCGCGCCGAGCGTGGAACCCTCGCCATCAACTCCGAGGTTGAGATCGTTGGCATCCGCCCGATCCAGAAGACCACGGTTACTGGTATCGAGATGTTCCACAAGCAGCTCGACGAAGCATGGGCCGGCGAGAACTGTGGTCTCCTGCTCCGCGGTCTGAAGCGCGACGATGTCGAGCGTGGCCAGGTTGTCGTCAAGCCGGGTTCCATCACCCCGCACACCGACTTCGAGGCTAACGTCTACATCCTTTCCAAGGACGAAGGCGGACGTCACAACCCGTTCTACTCCAACTACCGCCCGCAGTTCTACTTCCGTACCACGGACGTAACCGGCGTTATCACCCTGCCGGAAGGCACGGAAATGGTTATGCCTGGCGACAACACTGAGATGACCGTTGCGCTCATCCAGCCGATCGCTATGGAAGAGGGCCTCGGCTTCGCTATCCGCGAAGGCGGCCGCACCGTTGGTTCGGGACGTGTTACCAACATCATCAAGTAGTCTCTACTTGTAGATCGGTGACACTCCGGCCCAGCCGGTAGTTAGCTAAAAAGAACCCCACCGCTACGGCGGTGGGGTTCTTTTTGCTACAGTTACTCTATCGAATGGATAAAGGCCGCGCAGTCACTGCGTCCGGCGCAACCAAGGAGCTTCCATGACTGCATTACTCATACTGCTGCTCCTCGTCATCGTCGGCGGGGTTGGCTTTGCAGTCGGGTTGGCGAGGGGGCGGCGCGGGACTGCCCAGGACACTTCTGCGGTGCAGGACGAGGCTGCCTCCTACCAAGCGGGTTTTCTCGCCGGCCATTTAGCAGGCTGGCGGGACGCCGAAGCAAAGGGGCGGAGCAGAGACGACTCCCCGGCCCGGACGAGTCCGCCGGCAACTGCGAACCCATCGTTGACTCCGTCTGCCTCGTACAACCCTGCACCGCCCCAAGCGCCTGTACCGCCCCAAGCGCCGGCGCACCACCCTCCTTCTCAGGGCCAGCCCGCACAACAGGCGGCGGCCGCCCACACCCCTGCGCAGCTGCAGGCACCGCCTTTCCAGCCGCCCTCGCCGCAATGGCCCGCCCCGCAACAGCCCGCTCCACAGACGGCAGCCCGGCAGCCCTTCCCGCAGCAGCCAGTCCGGCAGCAGCAACCTGCTGTCCTGGCCACTCAGCCGCCGGTAGTTCGAGAGACTCCTGAGGCAGCAGCTGCCCGCAAGGAAAAGCGCGATCAGCAGAACATCAACGTCACGCTCTACGTTGCCAGCCTCCTGTTGGTTGCTGCCGGTGCGCTGTTCGTGGGCACGAGCCTTCCGGCCTTGTTCCGTTTTGTGGGCATCTGGTTCATCACTGCACTGTTCTACGTTGCAGGCATGGTCATCCACTCCCGCGTGCCCCGCCTCCGACCGGCTGCCATTGCGTTCGTTGGAACAGGGTTGGCTCTCGTTCCGGTCACAGGGCTGGCCATGTACAACTTTGTGCTCCACAACGGCCCCGCTGCGTGGCTGGTCACATCGTTGCTGGGCACAGCGGTTTACGCGTACACCGCTGTGCGGTTGGATAACAAGGTCTTGGCCTTCCTGTCCCTCAGTTTCATCGTCTCAACGGCGTGGTCCGGAGTTTCCGTTCTCGGCGGCGCCCTGGTCTGGTATTTCACGGCTCTCATCGGAGTGGCGGTTCTCCTGACGCTTATCTCCTTGCTGCAGCCCAGATGGCTTCCTCCGCTTTATATCCGTCCCCTCATGTTGCTGCACCCCGCTTTGGTACCCGTCGTGGCCGTTGCCGTAACCTTTACGCCGCACCTTTTGTCCAAGGGGGAGTACGCCTTGGTCATGCTGATGTGCGGCATCTATTTCGCTGTGATGTTCTTTGTGCCGCAGGCCCGGTACAGGGTGCAGCATCTCTATGCTGCCCGGGCCGCGCTGACGCTGGCTTTGCTAGGGGTGGTGTGGGATGTCACCGCGAATGTGAGCACGGTGTTGTTGGCTGCAGTAATCTGCCTTGGAGTCCAGTCCCTGGGAGTTGCCTTCGGTGGCAGGAAGCTCCTGCCTCGTTTCTGGTGGAATGACGCCGTGTCCTGTCTGGCGTTGCAACTGATCATCTCGGCCATCCTCAACGTGGTACTTGAGTTCAGGCCGTTCGATCTGCCCAATTATGTTCCCCTCGCCTTGACCATGCTGACTGCCATGGTGATTGGATGGAAACTGGGCCGCGGAACGGAGTTTGCGCCTGCGGCTGTGCTGGGAGTGGCTGGTGCACTGGGTGGACTATTGGGTGCATGGCCCGTCTCGGTATTCCTGGCGACAGCGGCGCTCTACTGGTTCCTGCGGGCGTTGCTCACTCCAACGGCTTCCCGCCAGTATTTGATCCTGGCTGGCCGCGTTGCCCTCACCCTGGCTGTGCCCATGGGAGTGGCTGGTGCGTTGACAGGGAATCCGGACAGGACCTCCTACGCTTTGACAGGGCTCGTGGCCGCAGCGGCTGCGCAGCAACTGGCTAGCGCAGGGTTGGCACGTGGGGGAGTCCGGCTCTTCGCCCCGCAGGCTACAGTGGCGGGCTTCGGTGCCGCCGCAGTGGCAGGCCTCCTTGTCTTGCCGATATTTGACGAGACCGCCGGGCGCGCGATTGTTGCCGCAGCAGTACTCCTTGTCTTGACGGCAAGCCTGGCCGCTGGCCTTCTGATGTTTCCACCCGCTCGCCCGGGAACAGGTGCCGGGAATGTGTGGCGCCTAACGGTGGCCGAGGTCATCGCGCCCGCCACTGCGGTCATCGCGGGCGGCGTGGCGGCAGCTTTCGTGTCCTGGGCGTTGGGAAATGGTGCCATTCTGGCATTGCTTGCCTACCTGGTGGTCACGGCCCTGAGAATCTCCCCGTCTTTCCACAGGCAGTGCTACTGGTGGATGGCCCGGGCGGCCGGCACGGTGTTGGTGGCATCCGCCTACGGCGACGCGACGCGGGGTGACTGGAGCATTCGCCTCGCAGGTGAAATCCCCGCTGTTGGACTTGTGGTGGTCGTGGCTGCCGCGTTCCAAGTGGTCCTTCCCCTCCTTGCCGGCAGTCGACGCCGTTACCCCAGGGCTTCCGTAGTGGATGCCGGCATTGTTCTTACTGTCATGGCTGCTGCCAGCACATCCCTGACTGTCGCAACGGCGTTGTCCGGGTGGAGCGTTCGGGACAGCTGGCAGCCCGGAGTTGCAGCTGTAACAACTGCCCTTGCCGCTGTCTTGGCCAGTGCGATTCTGCGACGCCACCCCGTTGCCTGGATCTTTGCTCCAGCCGCGTTTGTTCTCCTCCTGGCACTTCGCGTGGGGAATATCCGGGACGTCGAAATCTTGCTTGGCATCTTTGCTGCCTACAGCGGCTTCATGGTGGGCGCTGCTCGCCACCGATTGATCCGCGGTTGCTACCTGTTGGCAGTCAGGGTGCTGACCGGAGCGTTCGTAGCGGTGATCGTGGGCGATGTAACGGACTCCCCGGCGGCGGTATCCATCAGCGTGGCGCTGGTGCTCGCGTTGCAGCACGTGCTGACGTTGGTCCTGCGCAGGCGGGACGTCGACGTCGCCTTCCAGCAGGCCACAGTCCACGCAACTTTGGGTGCCCAGCTCTTGCTGCCCTTCGCCTACTTGATCGCGCGGGATTACGACGGCGGAGGCCGCTGGGTGGTGTTGCTTGAGTTGGTTCTGGTCACGGTTTCCGCAGCTGTTGCCTGGCGCATCCTTGGGGCGCGCGCATCCCGGTACTTCGGTACCGCGGGGATAGGGGCGGGCGTCATTGCCGCCGGGCCGGCACTCGTGTTCCCTGGATCCACATGGCTGTCTCAACCGCTGCTGGACAAGTCCCAAGTCCCTGTTGTCCTGCTCGCCCTGGCAGTCGCCATGATTGCTGCCCGGGCAGCGTTCCGGCCGGCGCAGGTGGCCGAGGGGTCGGGTGCCGACGCCACGGAGCGGTGGTTCTGGTTCATCTCAGCCATGGCGTTTACCCTTATGGGCGGCGGGTTGACCTTGGGTACTTCACACTCCCTGACCGGACTGTCCGTGGTGGTCCTGGCTGGTGTCTTGTTCGCCGCCTCGCACTTTGAACGGCTTCCAGCTCTCTACGCGGCAGCTGCTCCGGCGGTACTGGTAGGAGCGGTCCCCGCCGTCGACGGTTTGCTGGAGGGGCTGCCCGCCGGCGTATGGAGCAACTACGCCACCTGGCTCATCGGGGGAGTCGGGACCGCGGTGCTGCTCTATTCCCTGAAGATGTTTGGCGGACCGGCCATTAGGGAGAGCGACTGGAGAAGGAACTCCCTCGCCGCCACTGCGGTCTTGGCCGTTGCAACAGCTGCAGCCGTGGGGTTGGGGCGCGACCAAACATCCATGCTGGGATTTGTCCTGGTGCTGGCTACCGGGGTGCTGGTGGTGGTTGAGGTACCGCGCGGCAAATGGCTGGCAGCTGAGCTTGCTGGAATTGTCTCAGTTGCAGCTCTTCAACGGGCGGTGCTGTTCGTGGACGGGGCCGGTCCGGATTTGTTCTGGACCGCTCAGTGGTACGTGGGGGCCGGGGCTGTTATAGCAGGGCTGCGCTACGGAAGCGGGCAACGCACGGAGGGCCTCCTTCGCCTGTGTCTTGCAGGCGGATTGCTGTCCCTCATGTCCCTGGGGACCATCTTCAGCGGAACGTCTTCGCAACAGTTCTACGTCCTCGTGGCCCATGTTCTGCTTCTGGTCGCGGGCCTGCTCCTTGCTGAACGGGTATTGGTGTGGTGGGGTGCCGTTGCCGTGGCGCTGAGCATTATGTGGGCCCTGCGTTCTTATGCCTTTGCCATGCTTGCCCTCGTTGCCTTGGGGCTGATCGTGCTGGCGGTGTGGCGTTTGAACCGGAAGCCGCCCAGCAACACCGGCGGGCCCGGCCAGGGTGGAGATCCGAGCGATGTCCCTCCGGTGCGGACCCGTGACGGAATCCGATAATGTTGCAGTCTACGAAGAGGAGCGCACCATGGAATTCCTGATTTTCCTCGCAGTCATTGCCGTTGTCGGAGGCGGCGTGCTGTGGGGTCGAAAGAACTTCAAGGGCGAGATCGAACGCGCCAAGCGGATTCGTCGCGCCAACAAGAGCAAGTAAGGCGCCAGACCAAGTCCGCTCGATTTAACTCATGCGGGTTATGTTCTGCGGGCTACAAATGATGGTGGCGTGCCCGGACTAGAGACCGATACCAGTAGAACGATTCCTTGGGCGTCCGTTCCAGGGTCTCGAAGTCCACGTGGATCAGCCCGAATCGCTGGGAGTAGCCTGCCGCCCACTCAAAGTTGTCCAGCAAGGTCCAGACGTAATACCCGCGAAGATCGACGCCCTCGGCGATGCCACCGGGCCCGGTGGCTGTCAGGGCGTGGCCAAGGTGTTCAGCTAGATAGGTGATGCGGTTGGTGTCCTGGACAGATCCGTCAACATGGGCAGGCTCGGGGAAGCTGGCGCCGCCTTCCGTGATGTAGACGGGAGGAAGTGCCTTCCCATACCGGTCCTTCATGTCGCGCAGCAGCAACGCCAGGTATTCCGGTGCAACCGGCCAGCCGAACCCCGTGGTCTCATACTCCTGGTAAGCGGCCAGGTGGAAGGGAACCTTGGTCATCTCAAGAGACCTTCCAGTGGGGATCTCTGCCGGACCGGGGCCGGCCGCCACCTTCGCTGGGTAGTAATAGTTGAGCCCATAAAAATCCAACGGTTGGCTGATGAGTTCCAGATCGCCGTCGTGAATGGTGCCCAGCGAGCGGAACCACGGCTTCATGGGCAGGGGCGGCTTGGGGTACTGGCCGAGCAGTATCGCATCTGCATAGATGCGGTTGAGGATCAGGTCCAACGCCTGCGTCATCAAACGGTCGCCAAGACTGTTGCTGGCGGACTCGACGGGGCAGTGCATGTTGGAAATCCCGATTTGCCCCTTAACGCCGGCGTTCCGAAGGACCTGGACGGCCATTCCGTGTCCCAGCAGTTGATGATGTGCCGCTGGCAGCGAGTCGAAGAGCAGTTGCCGGCCGGGGGCGTGAACCCCCAGCGCGTACCCCTGCACGGTAACTGACACAGGCTCATTCATGGTGACCCAGTGCTCCACCCGGTCACCGAAGCGCACGGCGGCGGCTTCGCAGTAGACTGCGAAGCGTTCGGCAGTGTCCCGGTTCATCCACCCCCCGGCATGCTCCAACTCCAGCGGGGTATCCCAGTGGTACAGCGTGGCCATGGGGGAAATGCCTGCGGCCAGGAGCTTGTCGATCAGACGATCATAGAAATCGAGCCCGCGCTGGTTGATTGCGCCCTTGCCGCCAGGTTGGATGCGTGGCCACGAGAGCGAAAAGCGATAGGAATCGACGCCCAGCTCCTGCATCAGGGCGATGTCTTCATCAGATCGGTTGTAGTGATCGCACGCCACGGCGGGGGAGCCGCCGTCGACTATTGCTCCAGGCTTTTCGGAAAACGCGTCCCATCCCGACGGCCCACGTCCATCAGCGGTCAACGAGCCCTCAATCTGGAAGGCGGCAGCCGCAACACCCAACGTGAACCCTGGGCGCAGGCGGGCGGCGAGATCTTCCACAGAGCCTGCATCCTGGGCGTTCATGCCCCCATCATCCTCACCGGATGAGGGGCGGGCAATGCCTCCTCGAGGCCGATTGGCCTTTACACCATATTTCCGCCATACTGGATGAGTTGTTCAAGCGCTTCTTCGTGTCCCGATCCGGATAATGCCGGATGTCAGGGTCCAGGCTGAAGCCCAAACATAACCCTGAACCCCATGATTGCGGTCGAGTTTGCGTGGAAATCGCGACACGCCCGACCGCGGGGGTCGGTGCGCCGACAAGGTGAGGAACCCGGATTCTTCCGGATTCAGCTTGTGCGGCGTGTGGTGGTAGATCCTCAAACGCTTCGGCGGCCACATCAACAGGTAAGTAAACAGAGCAGCCCTAACTAGAGCAGCACTAGCTGAAAGAGAGTCAGGCGACATGGCGGGACAAAAAATCCGCATCCGGCTGAAGTCATATGACCACGAGGTCATTGATGTTTCAGCGCGGAAGATCGTTGAGACGGTCACGCGCGCAGGCGCAACGGTAGTCGGCCCGGTGCCCCTGCCGACGGAGAAGAACGTTTACTGCGTTATTCGCTCTCCTCACAAGTACAAGGACAGCCGTGAGCACTTCGAAATGCGTACTCACAAGCGTCTGATCGACATCATCGACCCCACGCCGAAGGCAGTTGACTCGCTTATGCGTCTCGACCTGCCCGCTGACGTGAACATCGAAATCAAGCTCTAGGGAGGTGCTGAGAGACTATGACCGCAACCCGTAACGTAAAGGGCCTGCTGGGCACGAAGCTCGGCATGACCCAGGTCTGGGACGAGAACAACAAGCTCATCCCGGTAACTGTTGTCCAGGCTGACTCCAACGTCATCACCCAGCTGCGTAACGCAGAGGTGGATGGCTACGTCGCCGTACAGATCGGCTACGGCCAGATCGACCCCCGCAAGGTCACCAAGCCGCTGGCTGGTCACTTTGAAAAGGCTGGCGTAACTCCTCGCCGCCACGTCGTCGAACTGCGTACCGCAGACGCCGCATCCTACGAGCTGGGCCAGGAGCTCTCTGTTGAGATCTTCGAAGCCGGCCAGAAGATCGACGTCGTCGGCACCTCCAAGGGTAAGGGCTTTGCCGGTGTTATGAAGCGTCACGGCTTCCACGGCGTTGGCGCTTCCCACGGTGCCCACAAGAACCACCGTAAGCCTGGCTCCATCGGTGGCGCATCCACCCCGAGCCGCGTCTTCAAGGGCCTGAAAATGGCCGGCCGCATGGGCGCCGAGCGTCACACCACGCTGAACCTCACGGTTCACGCCATTGACGCTGAGAAGTCGCTGCTCCTTATCAAGGGTGCCGTCCCCGGTGCCCGCGGCCAGGTCGTACTCGTACGCACCGCCGTGAAGGGAGCCTAGTTAAATGACTAGCACTGTCAAGGTAGACCTGCCCGCAGAGATCTTCGACGTCCAGACCAACGTGCCGCTGCTGCACCAGGTCGTCGTCGCACAGCTCGCTGCTGCACGCCAGGGTACCCACAAGACGAAGACCCGCGCCGAGGTTTCCGGTGCAGGTCGCAAGCCGTTCAAGCAGAAGGGCACCGGCCGCGCCCGTCAGGGTTCAATCCGTGCTCCTCACATGACCGGCGGTGGCGTTGTCCACGGTCCGACCCCTCGTGACTACAGCCAGCGCACCCCCAAGAAGATGAAGGCTGCTGCACTCCGTGGCGCCCTGTCTGACCGCGCCCGTAACGGCCGCATTCACGTCATCGCTGAACTGGTAGCCGGCACCAAGCCGTCCGCCAAGGAAGCACTGGCGTCGCTGCGCGCAGTCTCCGAGCGCAAGAACCTGCTCGTCGTAATCGAGCGCGCCAATGATGTTGCTGCACTCTCCGTGCGCAACCTCGAAGGTTTTCACGTTCTGTACGCAGACCAGTTGAACACCTACGACGTACTCATCTCCGACGACGTGGTCTTCACCAAGGCTGCTTTCGAGGCGTTCATCGCTGACAAGGCCAAGAACGAGGAGGCCTCCAAGTGAGCGTAACCACCATCAAGGACCCGCGCGACGTCGTGCTTGCACCCGTCGTATCGGAAAAGAGCTACGGTCTGATCGACGAAGGCAAGTACACCTTCCTGGTGGACCCTCGCTCGAACAAGACCGAGATCAAATTGGCCGTTGAGAAGATCTTCTCGGTCAAGGTTGACTCGATCAACACCATCAACCGTGCCGGTAAGCGCAAGCGCACCAAATTCGGCTGGGGAACGCGCAAGAGCACCAAGCGTGCAATTGTCACCCTCAAAGAAGGCACAATCGACATCTTCGGCGGTCCGCTCGCGTAGCGGAGACCACTTTAACGAGGAAATAAATTATGGGAATCCGTAAATACAAGCCGACTACCCCGGGCCGTCGTGGCTCGAGCGTAGCCGACTTCGCTGAAATCACGCGATCGACTCCGGAAAAGTCGTTGCTGCGTCCGCTGCACAAAACAGGCGGCCGTAACAACTCCGGTAAGATCACCACCCGTCACAAGGGTGGTGGGCACAAGCGCCAGTACCGTCTGATCGACTTCCGTCGTCACGACAAAGATGGCATCAACGCCCGCGTTGCCGAAATTGAGTACGATCCGAACCGCACGGCTCGCATCGCCCTCCTGCACTACGTTGATGGCACCAAGCGTTACATCATCGCTCCTAACAAGCTGTCCCAGGGTGACTTCGTCGAGGCTGGTCCTGACGCTGACATCAAGCCGGGCAACAACCTGCCGCTGCGCAACATCCCGGTTGGTACCGTAATCCACGCAGTTGAACTGCGTCCGGGTGGCGGCGCCAAGATGGCTCGTTCCGCAGGTGCTTCGGTACAGCTCGTTGCCAAGGAAGGCCGCTTCGCTCAGCTGCGTCTGCCCTCCGGCGAAATCCGCAACGTTGACGTGCGCTGCCGCGCAACCGTCGGCGAGGTCGGCAACGCCGAGCAGTCGAACATCAACTGGGGCAAGGCCGGCCGTATGCGCTGGAAGGGCGTTCGCCCGACCGTCCGTGGTGTAGCCATGAACCCGGTTGACCACCCGCACGGTGGTGGTGAAGGTAAGACTTCCGGTGGACGTCACCCGGTTAACCCGAACGGCAAGCCCGAGGGCCGTACCCGCCGTCCGAACAAAGAGAGCGACAAGCTTATTGTTCGTCGCCGCCGTACTGGCAAGAACAAGCGATAGGAGCCTGGACACATGCCACGCAGCCTGAAAAAAGGTCCTTTCGTTGACCAGCACCTCTTTGTGAAGGTCGCACGGGAAAACGATAAGGGCACCAAGAACGTCATCAAGACCTGGTCCCGCCGTTCGATGATCATCCCCGACATGCTTGGGCACACGATCGCCGTACACGACGGACGCAAGCACATCCCGGTGTTTGTCACTGAGTCGATGGTCGGGCACAAGCTCGGCGAATTCGCTCCCACGCGGACATTCCGCGGCCATGTTAAGGACGACCGTAAGGGCAAGCGCCGCTAGGCGCCTGACTTTACGTCTTAGACGAGAGAAGGAAAGCAATGGAAGCCAAGGCTATTGCGCGTCACATCCGCGTAACGCCTATGAAGGCCCGGCGCGTCGTCAACCTTGTTCGTGGTAAGCAAGCGAATGAGGCTCTGGCAATTCTGAAGTTTGCCCCCCAGGCAGCTTCGGAGCCGGTATTCAAGGTACTTCAGTCGGCAATGGCCAACGCACGTGTCCTCGCGGACCGTGACGGCGTTGCATTCGACGACAGCGACCTCTTCATCACCGAAGCATTTGTTGATGAAGGCCCGACCATGAAGCGGTTCCAGCCGCGTGCCCAGGGCCGCGCCTACCGTATTAGGAAGCGGACCAGCCACATCACGTTGGTTGTCGCAACCCCGGAGAAAGAGGAGGCTCGCTAAGTGGGACAGAAAGTTAACCCGCACGGGTTCCGACTCGGCATCACCACCGACCACGTTTCGCACTGGTTCGCTGACAGCACCAAGCCCGGACAGCGCTACAAGGATTTCGTCCGCGAGGACATCAAGATCCGTCAGCTCATGTCCACCGGCATGGAGCGCGCCGGCATCGCCAAGGTCGAGATCGAGCGCACCCGTGACCGTGTCCGCGTGGATATCCACACGGCACGCCCGGGTATCGTTATCGGCCGCCGTGGCGCAGAAGCAGACCGCATCCGCGGCGAGCTCGAAAAGCTCACCGGCAAGCAGGTTCAGCTGAACATCCTCGAGGTCAAGAACCCCGAGATGGAAGCACAGCTTGTTGCCCAGGGCATTGCTGAGCAGCTGACTTCCCGCGTGGCTTTCCGCCGTGCGATGAAGAAGGCCATGCAGTCCGCACAGCGTGCGGGTGCCAAGGGTATCCGTGTTGCTTGCTCCGGTCGTCTGGGTGGCGCAGAAATGTCCCGCTCGGAGTTCTACCGTGAAGGCCGTGTGCCCCTGCACACCCTCCGCGCGAACATCGACTACGGCTTCTACGAAGCCAAGACCACCTTCGGCCGTATCGGCGTGAAGGTTTGGATCTACAAGGGTGACGTAACTGCCAAGGAACTGGCTCAGCAGGCAGCTGCTGCTCCGTCCCGTGGCCGTGCAGGAGACCGTCCGGGCCGCCCGGGTGGCGACCGCCGTCGTCGTAACGACCGTCCGGCAGCTGAGGCAGCACCCGCTGCCGTTGAAGCACCGGCCGCTGAAGCTGCTGCTCCGGCAGCAGAAGGAGGACAGGCTTAAATGCTTATCCCACGTCGAGTCAAGCACCGTAAGCAGCACCACCCGGGTCGTTCCGGCGCTGCAACGGGCGGCACCAAGGTCAGCTTCGGTGAGTACGGTATCCAGGCTCTCAGCCCGGCATACGTAACCAACCGTCAGATCGAGTCTGCTCGTATCGCGATGACCCGCCACATCAAGCGTGGCGGTAAGGTCTGGATCAACATCTACCCGGACCGTCCGCTGACGAAGAAGCCTGCCGAAACCCGCATGGGTTCCGGTAAGGGTTCTCCGGAATGGTGGGTCGCAAACGTCAAGCCGGGCCGGGTTCTCTTCGAACTCTCCGGTGTCAATGAAGAGGTAGCTCGCGAGGCCTTGCGCCTGGCAATCCACAAGCTCCCGTTGAAGGCACGCATTGTGCGTCGCGAAGGTGGTGAATAGAAATGGCAGTAGGGTCGAAGGATCTCGCACCCGCACAGCTGGACGGTTTCGACAACGAGCGTCTCGTTGAAGAACTCCGCAAGTCCAAGGAAGAGCTGTTCAACCTGCGTTTCCAGTCCGCCACCGGACAGCTGGAGAACCACGGTCGCCTGCGCGCGGTAAAGAAGGACATCGCACGCATCTACACCGTTCTCCGTGAGCGCGAGCTGGGCATTCGTGCCGAGGTTGCCGCACCGGTTGTGGAAGCCAAGGAAGAAAAGAAGTCCAAAAAGGCTGCCAAGGCTGAAAAGGCCGAGGTTGAAGCTGGAGAGGACGCCAAGTGAGCGAGAAGGAAACTGTGACGGAAGCAGCAGCCAGCGCTGAACAGCGCGGTTACCGTAAGACGCGTCGCGGCTACGTTGTCTCTGACAAGATGGAAAAAACCATCGTTGTTCAGGTTGAAGACCGCGTGAAGCACGCTCTGTACGGCAAGGTTATTCGCCGCACCTCGAAGATCAAGGCTCACGACGAAGAGAACACCGCCGGCATCGGCGATCTTGTTCTCATCTCTGAGACCCGCCCGCTTTCCGCTACCAAGCGGTGGCGTCTGGTGGAGATCCTCGAAAAGGCCAAGTAAATCCAACGCCGGGCACGCCTGGCAGTGATTCACTGGAAAGGTCCGCATTCCTTGAGAATGCGGGCCTTTCCGCGTTCCTGGTTGGTTCGGTTTCGGACTGTAAACGTGCTAGGATATTGAGTTTGTATGGTGACACTTGTGCGCCATCCACTACCTCGTAAACAATCGTGCCGCTGCATACTGCCCCGCGCAGAGTTTTCTGCAAGGGAAGCTGATGCTTGTGGCACGGGCGTTTAGGCCTGTACTGGCAAAATCCAGGCAGGTCAAGAGACACCCCGATCAACCGTTCCGCAAGGCTCATTCCGTATGCATGATTTCGGTCTGAGAACCAGCGCGACGCAAGGAGTAAAAATTGATTCAGCAGGAGTCGCGACTCAAGATCGCTGACAACACGGGTGCTAAGGAAATCCTTACCATTCGCGTTCTCGGTGGATCTGGTCGTCGCTACGCAGGCATTGGCGACGTGATCGTCGCTACCGTCAAGGACGCTATTCCCGGCGGTAACGTAAAGAAGGGCGACGTCGTTAAGGCGGTCATCGTCCGTACCAAGAAGGAACGCCGCCGTGCGGATGGTTCCTATATCAAGTTTGACGAAAACGCAGCTGTGATCTTGAAGAACGACGGTGACCCCCGCGGTACCCGTATCTTCGGCCCGGTTGGTCGTGAACTTCGCGACAAGAAGTTCATGAAGATCGTTTCGCTGGCCCCGGAGGTGCTTTAGTCCATGGCTAAGAAAATCAAGAAGGGTGACCTCGTTCAGGTCATCACCGGCGCCAAGCAGGAACGTGGCGGCGACCGCGGCAAGCAGGGCAAGGTCCTGCGCGTATTCACCGACACCAACCGCGTGCTGGTAGAGGGAATCAACCGCGTCACCAAGCACAGCAAGGTCGGTCAGTCGCAGCGCGGCACCAAGACCGGTGGCATCGAGGTTGTTGAAGCCCCGATTCACGTATCCAACGTTGCTTTGGTTGACCCGTCCACCAAGAAGCCGACCCGTGTTGGTTTCCGTCTCGACACCGTTGAGAAGGATGGCGCTACCAAGACCGTCCGTATCCGCGTGTCCAAGGCCACCGGGAAGGACATCTAATGACTGAGACTCTCGAGACTCCGGTAAAGATCGTTCCGCGTCTGAAGACGAAGTATGCAGAGACCATCAAGAAGTCCCTGCAGGACGAATTCAGCTACGCGAACGTCAACCAGGTTCCCCGCCTGGTGAAGGTTGTAGTGAACATGGGTGTTGGAGATGCCGCCAAGGACTCCAAGCTGATCGACGGCGCTGTCCGCGACCTCACCCTGATCACCGGCCAGAAGCCGCAGGTAACCAAGGCCCGCAAGTCCATCGCACAGTTCAAGCTGCGCGAAGGCATGCCCATCGGTGCACACGCAACTCTGCGTGGAGACCGCATGTGGGAATTCGTGGACCGTCTGGTTTCGCTGGCCCTGCCGCGTATCCGCGACTTCCGCGGCCTCAACGGCAAGCAGTTTGATGGCAACGGCAACTACACCTTCGGTCTGACCGAGCAGGTTATGTTCCACGAAATCGATCAGGATTCCATCGACCGCGTTCGCGGTATGGACATCACGGTCGTCACCACCGCCAAGACCGATGACGAAGGCCGCGCGCTGCTCAAGGCGCTTGGCTTCCCGTTCAAGACCGAAAACTAACTACGTGACAGGTCCGTCCGCGCAGGCTCATAAGAGCAGGCGCAGCGGAAACCGGTACGAGGAAGGGCTATAGCCCAAATGACTATGACAGATCCTGTCGCAGACATGCTCACGCGTCTGCGCAATGCAAACTCGGCATACCACGACACCGTGTCCATGCCGTACAGCAAACTGAAGGCACGCGTTGCTGACATCCTGAAGGCAGAAGGCTACATTGCCGGCTGGAAGGAAGAAGACGCCGAGGTTGGCAAGAAGCTGACCCTCGACCTGAAGTTCGGTCCGAACCGCGAGCGTTCCATCGCTGGCGTCCGCCGCATCTCCAAGCCGGGCCTCCGCGTTTACGCGAAGTCCACCAACCTGCCGCACGTGCTGGGTGGCCTGGGTATCGCAATCCTGTCCACCTCTTCCGGCCTCCTGACTGACAAGCAGGCCGGCAAGAAGGGCGTGGGCGGCGAAGTCCTCGCGTACGTCTGGTAACGGGAAAGGAAGAGAATAATGTCACGTATTGGACGTCTCCCCATCACCGTTCCTGCCGGAGTTGAGGTCAAGCTCGATGGCTCCGTCATCAGCGTCAAAGGTGCCAAAGGCGAGCTGAGCCACACTGTGGCCAGCCCGATCGAGGTTACCCAGGAAGAAAACACTCTCACGGTCACCCGCCCGAACGACGAGCGCAACTCGCGTTCGCTGCACGGCCTGACCCGCACCCTGATCGCCAACATGATCCAGGGCGTTACCGAGGGCTACGAGAAGAAGCTTGAAATCGTTGGTACTGGTTACCGCGTTCAGGCCAAGGGTTCTGACCTGGAGTTCGCTCTGGGCTACAGCCACCCGGTTAACGTCTCTGCACCCGAAGGCATCACCTTCGTAGTAGAGGGTCCGACCAAGCTCTCTGTTGCGGGTATCAACAAGCAGCAGGTCGGCGAGGTTGCTGCCAACATTCGCAAGCTGCGCAAGCCTGACCCCTACAAGGGCAAGGGTGTCCGTTACGCCGGCGAAGTCATCCGCCGCAAGGTCGGAAAGGCTGGTAAGTAAACCATGGCCATCGCAATTAACAAGAAGCGTACGAACAAGAGCAAGTCTGCTGCACGCAGCCGTCGCCAGCTTCGTATCCGCAAGCGCATCACAGGTACGGCTGTACGTCCTCGTATGGTTGTTAACCGCTCTGCACGTCACATGTTCGTCCAGGTTGTCGATGACAGCAAGGGTGTAACCGTGGCTTTCGCTTCCACTTTGGAAGCGGACCTTCGTGCATTCGACGGTGACAAGACTGCCAAGGCCAAGCGCGTTGGCGAGCTCGTTGCCGAGCGTGCCAAGGCTGCAGGCGTCGAAGCTGTTGTCTTCGACCGTGGCGGTAACAAGTACCACGGCCGTATCGCCGCCGTCGCTGACGGTGCTCGCGAAGGTGGGCTGGCACTGTGACCGTTGAAAATAACGAAAAGGACGTTCAGGTGACTGAAGCTGTAGCTGCTGAAGCAACTGAGACCGCACCCGCTACCGATGACCGCCGCGGCGGACGTCGTGGCGAGCGCGGCGACCGTGGCCAAGGCCGCGGCGACCGTGGTGGCCGTGGTGGCCGCGACGGCGGTCGTGAGGCTGAGAAGAGCCAGTTCGTAGAGCGCGTTGTCACCATCAACCGCGTTGCCAAGGTCGTCAAGGGTGGTCGTCGCTTCAGCTTCACCGCTCTCGTCGTCGTCGGTGACGGCAACGGTATGGTCGGCGTTGGCTACGGCAAGGCCAAGGAAGTTCCCGCGGCTATCGCAAAGGGCGTTGAAGAGGCCAAGAAGTCCTTCTTCCGCGTTCCCCGCGTTGGCAGCACCATCCCGCACCGTGTGCAGGGTGAGGCCGCTGCAGGTGTAGTCCTGCTGCGTCCGGCTTCCGCCGGTACCGGTGTTATCGCTGGTGGTCCGGTCCGCGCGGTATTGGAGTGCGTGGGTATCCACGACATCCTCTCCAAGTCGCTCGGTTCCTCAAACGCGATCAACATCGTTCACGCGACTGTTGCCGCTCTGAAGCAGCTCGAAGAGCCCGCTTCCGTGGCTGCCCGCCGTGGCCTGCCGCTGGACGAGGTTGCTCCTGCTGCTCTGGTGCGCGCGCTCCAGAACCAGAAGGCAGGTGTTTAGTCATGGCTAAGAACCTGACTCCCTCCGACGCCAAGTTGGAGATCACCCAGATCAAGGGCGTCATTGGCGCCAAGCAGAACCAGAAGGCTACTCTTCGGTCCCTCGGTCTCAAGCGCATCGGACACACTGTTGTCCGCAACGCTGACGCCGTGACCGTTGGCATGCTGAACACGGTTCCGCACCTCGTGAATGTAGAGGAGGCGAAGTAATGGCAGAGAACAAGACCGCCGAAGAGACTGCTGAGAAGCAGCACGCTCTGAAGGTCCACCACCTGCGCCCCGCCCCGGGTGCCAAGACCGCCAAGACCCGTGTTGGTCGTGGTGAAGGCTCCAAGGGTAAGACCGCTGGTCGTGGTACCAAGGGTACGAAGGCCCGTTACCAGGTAAAGGCTGGCTTTGCCGGCGGCCAGCTGCCGCTGCACATGCGCCTGCCGAAGCTGCGCGGCTTCAAGAACCCGTTCCGGGTTGAGTTCCAGGTTGTAAACCTGGAGAAGCTCAACGAGCTGTTCCCGGAAGGTGGCGCTGTCACCGTCGAGTCCTTGGTTGAGAAGGGTGCCGTTCGCAAGAACCAGCCCGTGAAGGTGCTGGGCACCGGCGACATCACCGTCAAGGTTGACGTCACCGCCCACGCATTCTCTTCCAGCGCTGCGGAAAAGATTGCTGCAGCAGGCGGAAGCACCACTGCTCTCTAAGAGCCAGTGGGGCAAATGCCCGTTGTAAAAGGATCCCGGTATGCGGGGCTTCGGCCCTGTATACCGGGATTTTTTGCGTGATTGTTGACTCTCGATTATTCCGACGGCGTCACAAGCGGTTAGACTCGGTTGTTGGGTTTCATTGATCCCATCCACATCCTTGTACTTTCTACTCAGGAGGACGCTTGCTAAGCGCATTCGGCCGGGCGTTTCGGACGCCTGATTTGCGACGCAAGTTGTTGTTCACGCTGGGAATCATCACAATCTTCCGCTTGGGAGCTTTCATCCCCTCGCCTGGTGTGAACTACCAGAATGTCCAGCAATGCTTGAACACTGATGCCACCTCGCAAGGCATCTACCAGCTGGTGAACTTGTTCAGCGGCGGCGCGTTGCTGCAGGTTTCAGTGTTTGCCCTGGGCATCATGCCCTACATCACTGCGAGCATCATCGTGCAGCTGCTCAGGGTGGTCATTCCCCGGTTCCAGCAGCTCTACGAAGAGGGCTCCTCCGGTCAGTCGAAGTTGACGCAGTACACCCGGTACCTCACCATCGCTCTCGGCTTGCTGAACGCCACCACGTTGGTTTCGCTTGCCCGCTCCGGTCAGCTGCTCCCTGGCTGCAATCTGCCCATCATTCCTGATGAGAGCATCATCACCACCATCCTCATCATCATCACGTTGACGGCCGGTACCGGCCTCATCATGTGGATGGGCGAACTGGTCACCGAAAAGGGTGTGGGCAACGGCATGTCGTTGCTGATCTTCACCTCAATCGCTGCAAGCTTCCCCGGCTCGCTGGGCTCCATCTGGGAATCCAAGGGCCCTGGCACCTTCTTCACCGTCCTCGCCGTCGGTTTGCTGACGGTGGCTCTGGTGGTGTTTGTGGAGCAGTCTCAGCGCCGTGTTCCCGTTCAGTACGCCAAGCGTATGATCGGACGCCGCACAGTGGGAGGCACCAGCACGTACATTCCCATCAAGGTGAACATGGCCGGCGTCGTGCCTGTCATCTTCGCTTCCTCCATGCTTTACCTGCCCGGGCTGATTTCGCAGTTCAACCAGCCGGCGCCAGGGGAGCAGATGGCCCCGTGGGTTGAGTGGATCAACAACAACCTCACCCGTGGCGACCACCCCATCTACATGGCGCTGTACTTCGCCATGATTGTGTTCTTCACCTACTTCTACGTTGCCATCACCTTCAACCCTGAAGAAGTGTCGGACAACATGAAGAAGTACGGCGGGTTTATTCCGGGCATCCGGGCGGGTAAACCGACCGCGGACTACCTGCAGTACGTGCTTTCCAGGATCACCTTGCCTGGAGCCCTTTACCTGGGCTTCGTGGCGTTGATTCCTTTGGTTGCACTCGTCCTGATCAACGCCAACCAGAACTTCCCGTTCGGTGGCACGTCAATTTTGATCATGGTGGGTGTTGGCCTGGAAACCGTCAAGCAGATTGATGCGCAGCTACAACAACGTCACTACGAAGGGCTTTTGCGATGACGAGAATGCTGATCATTGGACCTCCCGGTTCGGGCAAGGGTACGCAGGCTGAGCGGATTTCCGAGCGCCTCGGCGTAGTCGCCATCTCCACCGGCGACATCTTCCGTGCCAACGTCAAGGGCGAAACCCCTTTGGGCATCGAAGCCAAGAAGTACATGGACGCCGGGGACTTTGTTCCGGACAGCGTCACGAACGACATGGTTCGCGATCGCCTGAGCCAGAGCGATGTCGAAAACGGCTTCCTCCTGGATGGCTACCCGCGCACCACCGCGCAGGTGGATTACCTTGACCAGATCCTCGCTGAGGGTGAGCAGGAGCTCGACGTCGTGCTCCAGCTGACCGCTGACGACGAAGAATTGGTAACCCGCCTTCTTGGCCGTGCCAAGGAAACGGGCCGCTCGGATGACAACGAGACTGTGATCCGACACCGCCTGGACCTCTACCACGAGCAGACCGAGGCAGTTGTGGCCAAGTACGCCGAGCGTGGCATCCTCACGAAGGTTGATGGCATTGGTGGTATCGATGAAGTTACCGACCGCGTGCTGACGGCGATCGAGTCGGCCAAGGCCGTTTAGTTTATTCTCCACATAGCCGGTGAAACGGCGCTGGAGCGAAGGGTGTGTCCCGTACCGTGAGTGCGGGACACACCCTTTTCCTGTTCCACCCTGCATTCCAATTTCGGCCACGCTCCCCGGTGCGGGAAAATGGTTGAAGCAAGAGGCCTGATCGGTCTCTACAGCAAACCTTCCAGAGGAGATCATGGCGTTCGGTCAGCCCCGCATTGAATACAAAACCAACGAGCAGATGCGCATCATGCACCAGGCCGGACTTGTCCTGAGCCGTGCACTCGACGCTGCCGTTGCGGCGGCCAAGCCGGGCGTCACCACCAAAGACCTGGACGACGTCTTCGCCGCGGTCCTCAATGATGCTGGAGCGAAGTCGAACTTCCTCGGATATCACGGCTTCCCGGCTACCATCTGTACCTCGGTCAATGAGGAAGTGGTTCACGGTATCCCGGGCGGCAAGGTCCTCAAGGATGGCGACATCATCTCCATTGATGGCGGTTGCATCATGGACGGTTGGCATTCCGACTCCGCCAGGACTGTGATCGTCGGCAACGTTGATCCCGAAGACCAGCGGCTCTCCGACGTCACCGAAGCAGCTATGTGGCGCGGTATCGCTGCCCTGGCCAACGGTAAGTTTGTGGGGGACATTGGGAACGCCATTGACGACTACGTGTCATCCGTCCCAGGAAAGCCGCTGGGCATTCTGGAGGACTATGTGGGCCATGGCATTGGCTCAGAGATGCACATGGCGCCGGACGTTTTGAACTACCGGACCAGTCACCGCGGCCCCAAGATCCGCCCCGGCCTGTGCCTGGCCATTGAACCCATGCTGGTTCGTGGTGACATCGAGACCGCAACCCTCGACGACGACTGGACAGTGGTGACCACCGACGGCAAGCGTTCCTGCCAGTGGGAACACTCGGTGGCTGTGCATGAGAAGGGCATCTGGGTCCTGTCCGCCCCGGATGGAGGAGCCGCGCACTTGGTGCCGCTCGGCGTCGTGCCCGTCCCTATCCCGTAACACCTGCAAGAAAAGAGCCGGGCTGCAAAAGCAGCCCGGCTCTTTTCTTGTTCTGAAGCGGTTCTGAAGCGGTTCCGGAGCGGTTACGCCTTCAGCTTGGGCTTGACGTCCTTGTTGTAGATACCCTCGAGTGTCTTCTTCAAATCGGTCATGGTTGCCTGGACATCGCCCTGCTGCGTCAGGATCTTCGCAGCGGCCTTGGCCATCTCCTGATCCGCGCCCGGCAGGAACACCCGGGCATTGTCTTGGACCTTGGTTGCCGCGAGCTGGTCCATGGCGGTCTTGATCTGCGGTGTTGCCGCGAGGACCGCCGACATGTCCGCCGAGAGCCTGGTGGGCATGTAGCCGGTGGCGGCTGAGAAGGCGGCCGTGTTGTCCGGTTCCGTCATGAACTTGAGGAAGGTTGCCGCAGCCAGCTGTTCTTCCTTGCTGATGCCGCTGGGGATGCCGAGGCCAGCGCCGCCAGTGGGGCAGACGCCGCTGGGCGCCTCCGGGCCGCCGGGCAGGAACCCGACGCCCACATTGAACTTGGCTGCTTTAAGGACGCCGAGCAGTGAGCCTGTAGAGGAAATCGTGGACGAGGTGATCCCGGCGGCGAAGTCGTCTGCTGCTTCCTTGGACGAGACGCCGGCCCACCCGTCCTTATAGATGGAGTCCTGCGCCCACTGCAGTGCGGCCACGGATTGGGGAGAATCGCAGGTGATGTCCCAGTCCTTGGACCAGCTGCCGCCCCAACCCCACAGGTTGTTCTGGAGGGTCCAGCCCGCGTAGCCGGCAAGGGCTGGGTAAATGTAGGCGTACTGCGCACCGGACGTGGCCTTGAGTTTCGGGGCCCAGTCCGCGAATTCCTGCCAGGTAGCGGGTGCGCGGTCCGGAAGTCCCGCTGCCTTGAAGTGGTCCTTGTTGTAGTAGAACAACGGGGTGGAGCGGCCGTAGGGGAGCGCCCACTGCTTGTTGTCGTATTTGTAGTCGTCCACCAACGACTTCTGGAAGTCGTCGATCTTGATGTCCAACTGCTTCACCAGGCCATCGATGGGGATGATGCTGCCGTTGGAGAAGTAGCGGAACCACCACACATCGGAGAGGACTACCAGCCCGGGCAGGCCTGTCTTAGCTGCCTGGGACGTCTGGAACTTCTGGGCGATTTCCTCGTAGTTGGCGCCGGCCGTCACCAAGTTGACCTTGATGTCCGGGTACTTGGCGTGGAACTTCTCGATGATCGCCTTCTCCACGTCTTGGGACTTGCCGGGGTGGTTGGTCCAGAAATCGATGGAGGCGGCGGGCTTTACACCGCTGAAGTCGATCGTTGCGGTGTCGACGGCGTCTGCCGTGCCCGCCGTCGACGGTCCGCCGCATGCGGCGAGGGCCGCGGCTCCGGCTCCGAGGCCTGCCAGTCCCAGGAAATGGCGGCGGTCAAGGTTGCTGCGCATGGTGTTTCCTCTCAATACGTTACTTCGATGCGAATGGTGCGGTTGGAGAAATTCAGCCGGTGACACTGCCCTGTGTCAGCCCGGCAACGATGTAGCGCTGGAGCGCCGCGAACACCAGCAGGATGGGAACGATTACCAAAACCGCTCCGGCCATGAGGATTCCCCAGCCGGCGCCGTTGCTCTCGGAGTTCTGCAGCAGGGTCAGCCCCACGGGGAGCGTCATGGTTTCGGGGCGGTCGGTGATGATGAGCGGCCAAATGTAGTCATTCCATTCGCTGACCACGGTCACGAGCGCCACTGTGGCGATGGATGGCACCGAGACCGGCACAATGATCTGCCACAGCCGCCGCCAATGACCCGCTCCGTCTATTTCCGCCGCCTCCAGAATCGACGACGGCAAAGTCAGGAAGTGTTGACGCAAAAGGAATGTGCCAAACGCCGTCCCCAAACCTGGAAGGATGATGCCCCACAGGGTGTTCTTGCCACCCATGCCTGCGATCAGGATGTAGTTCGGCAGAATGGACACCTGCGCGGGGACCATGAGTGCCACCAGGATCAGTACGAAGATCACGTTCTTGAACGGGAAGCGCACAAACACCAGCGCGTACGCCGTCAGGATCGCGAGCATCACCTTGATGGTGGAACCCACCGCCGTAACGATCAGGCTGTTGGCGAAGAACTGGGCGAACGGAACCGTGGTCATCGCTGTGGCGTAGTTCTCCAGGTTCAATGACTCGGGCAGGATCTTCAGATCCATAGTGACGATCTCCCCGGGTTGCTTGAATGAACTCAGCAACATCCAGAGCAACGGCAGGAAGACCACAAGCGTTGCGAGGATCAAAGGCAGGTAGCCGGTGGCCACCGTCCGGATGAGGTTGGCTTTGGAGAACGGCCGCGGTGGCTCATGCTTGGCAGCTGACTGCGCGTTCGCCTGGGGGGAATCAACGACGACGGCGGATGAGGACGCGCTCATGAGTAGTGGACCTTTCGCTCAACGAACCGCAGTTGAAGAACAGTAATGATGAGCAGGATCGCGAAGAGAATCACCGAAATCGCAGCTGAGTAGCCTGCCCGGTTGTACGCGCCGAACGCCTGCAGGTACGCCTCATAGATCAGTGTGCTGGTGCCGTTCCCCAGCGGGGTCATGATGCGGATGAGGTCAAATGCCTGCAATGAACTCAGCATGGTGGTGATCAACAGGAAGAACGTGGTGGGGGAAAGCAGCGGTACGGAGATGTTGAAAAACCTCCGTGCAGTGTTGGCGCCATCCAGCGCCGCAGCCTCCATGACGTCGCGGGGAAGTGATTGCAAGCCGGCCAAGTAGACCACAGCGCAGTAGCCCAGGTTCTTCCAGACGTAAACGATGATCACCATGACCAATGAGAGCTGGGGATCGTTGATCCACTGAGGACTCTGCTGGCCAAAGCCGCGCAGGATCCAAGCCAGCACACCGTAGCCGGGATCGAAAATGAACAGCCACACCAAACCAACGCCCACGCCGGACAGCACATACGGGGCGAACACTGCGGACCGGGCAAACGTGGTGCCGCGGACTTTGGAGTTCAGGGCAAGGGCAACCAGCAGGCCCAGGACCATGGAACCGCCCACCGTCACCAGTGTGAAGATCGCCGTGGTCCCAAGGACCTTGGACGCGTCTTCACTGGTGAAGAACGTGACGTAGTTCTGCAGCCCCACCACCGTGGCCGAAGCCGAGCCGAGGGTCCAATCCAAGGTGGAGTAGTAGATGTTGTTGATCAGCGGCCAATAGGTGAACGTGCCGATCAACACGAGGTTGGGCAGGGCCATGGCCAGGAACACGAGGAAATCCCGGCGGCTGCGGCCGGACCAGCGCTTCCTAACCTGACTGGGCCTGGCTGCTGTGACGGGCGGAACTGGAGCCCCGGGCTCCGTCCTGTCTGCAGGCGCAGCACTGCTGCTGTGAATTTGTCGGGTAGTCATGAGTCACTAACGGTTCGGGCGAATGTGGGGCGCCAGCTCCCGGACCGGGGCGGCGAAGACAGGCCTAGCTCACCACACCGAAAGCCTGCGTTAGGGCCAAAATGGGGCCCCGTATCGATAGTTGGCTTACACTTCCAAGCCCGTTTACTCGGTGTTACTCGGGTGTTCGTACTTGAGGCTGGGCTCCCACTTTGGCGCTGTGCCCCACCCTGCGGTCGGGTTGAACCCCTCTGCGCGCTCGGTCGTTCCGCCCCAACGGCGCCCTAACCTCGCAAGCTCGGTCAGGGAACCCGGCCGTCGTGGGCCCACCTTAGACGCGCGCTGCCGGGGTCCAGCCCGACCGCAGTTTGTTTGGGTGCCAAGGTGGAGAATGGAGCCATGAATTCGATCACCGATGTTGCCGGGGTACGGGTTGGGCATGTGCAGAGGATGGGGGAGGGGTGGTTGTCCGGAGTGACTGTGGTGCTTCCACCCGTGGGGACCGTGGGGTCTGTGGACGTGCGCGGGGGAGGTCCTGGTACGCATGAGACTGACGCCCTGGATCCCACAACGTTGGTTTCCACCGTGGATGCGGTGGTCTTGACTGGGGGCAGTGCCTTTGGGTTGGCGTCGGCGTCGGGCGCTCAGTTGTGGTGCGAGGAACAGGGGAGAGGTTTTGCTGTTCCGGGGACTGTGGTGCCCATTGTTCCGGCGGCCGCCATCTTCGACCTCGGGCGGGGTGGCGACGTGAAAGCCCGCCCCGACGCCGACATGGGGTACCAGGCTGCTGCTGCAGCTTTCGCCTCAGGCGACCATGCCGCCGTCGGACGCGGAAACCTTGGTGCCGGGACTGGGGCCGTTGTTGCGCGAGGACAGTTCAAGGGTGGGATTGGCACTTCGTCGATCACGCTTGATGGCGGGGTGATTGTGGGGGCCATTGCCGTGGTGAATGCTCTCGGGTCACCGTTGTTCAGCGGAGCGGCGGCGCGACCTTCGGCGGACCGGGCCGCTCCGCCCGAGGGGCTCAATACGACGCTGGTTGTGATCGCGACGAATGCAGTGCTGGATGTGGCCGAGTGCAAGCGGACTGCCAGTGCCGGGCACGCGGGGTTGGCCCGGGCTTTGGATCCGTCCCATACTTTGGCGGACGGCGACACCGTGTTCGCTTTGGCGACCGGCGCCGTCGAGCTTGACCGCAGTACCGAACAGGCGCGCCAGGTCTCGCTGATAACACTCCAAAGCGCCGCAGCGGAAGCTGTACGACTAGCCATTCTGGATGGTGTCCTGTCGGCGGAAAGCGTCTCGACGGCGGCGGGAGACTTCCCGGCTTATCGTCCAGCGGGGGAGTGACGGCTGGAGACAGGTGCGCTACCATTGACGGATTTAACTTTCCGGCCTCATTGGCGTAGAGTTATTTGTTGGTTGTCTGTGCAGCCACGCCCTTTTTAGTGTCGTGGTTCCAAGAGGGCCAAGCAAACAAAAAACGTCCGCTGGATCTTCGGTGCCTAACTGAAGGACGGTGGCAAACAACAGTTAGCGGAGGATATGGCCAAGAAGGACGGGGTCATTGAGATCGAGGGCGTTGTGACTGAGGCGCTGCCCAATGCGATGTTTCGTGTTGAGCTCACCAATAAGCACGTCGTTCTCGCACACATCTCTGGGAAGATGCGACAGCACTACATTCGAATCCTCCCCGAGGACCGGGTAGTGGTTGAGCTGAGCCCATACGACCTCACACGTGGTCGTATCGTCTACCGCTACAAGTAAATTGCTGGGCGGCAAGGCAATAGTGCCTAAGCCGCTCCAGCAGATCAACTGCAAAACACGCAAAGGAACGCCATGAAGGTCAAGCCGAGCGTCAAGCAGATCTGCGACAAGTGCAAAGTGATCCGCCGTAACGGCCGGGTCATGGTGATCTGCGAGAACCCGCGCCACAAGCAGCGCCAGGGCTAATTCCCCTTTCGGGAATCAGTGTCCGCAAGGACAAACCTGGGCTGCTAGCCCACGCAAGTAAATAAAGGCAGCACAAGCTGTGCCAGGACTGCATTACAGAGCCTGGTCAGCGAACCCCCGGTCGGAGGCTGGGGCCACACTGAACGTGTGGGTGTACTGCCTACGACCTCCGGTTTATTCAAGGAGTACTGCCAATATGGCTCGTCTCGCTGGCGTAGACATTCCCCGCGAAAAGCGGTTGGAAATTGCGCTTACTTACATCTACGGCGTGGGCAAGACCCGTGCACACGAAACCCTGGCTGCCACCGGCATCAGCGCTGACGTTCGCGTCAAGGACCTGACTGACGCCGAGCTGGTCCAGCTGCGTGACTACATTGAAGGCAACTACAAGGTTGAGGGTGACCTTCGCCGCGAGGTAGCCGCTGACATCCGCCGCAAGGTAGAGATCGGCAGCTACGAAGGCCTGCGCCACCGCAAGGGCCTGCCCGTACGCGGACAGCGTACGAAGACCAACGCTCGTACCCGTAAGGGCCCGAAGCGCACCGTCGCTGGCAAGAAGAAGGCCGGACGTTAATCCCTCGGGATTGATCCGGTTTTCCCCCGATAACTTTCTGTAGGAGAAACAATGCCCCCGAAGACTCGTGGAGCGGTTCGTAAGCCGCGTCGCAAGGATAAGAAGAATATTGCGCTTGGCCAGGCGCACATCAAGAGCACCTTTAACAACACCATCGTGTCCATCACGGACCCGAACGGTGCTGTAATCTCATGGGCTTCCGCCGGTGAGGTTGGCTTCAAGGGCTCCCGTAAGTCCACCCCGTTCGCTGCCCAGATGGCTGCCGAAGCTGCTGCAAAGCGCGCTCAGGAGCACGGTCTGCGCAAGGTTGACGTATTCGTCAAGGGCCCGGGATCCGGACGCGAAACCGCAATCCGTTCGCTTCAGGCCGCTGGCCTCGAGGTTGGCTCAATCCAGGACGTCACCCCCAGCGCCCACAACGGTTGCCGCCCGCCGAAGCGCCGCCGCGTCTAATTAGGTCTTCCCCGCCTGACCGGCCGGGCCTGCTATGGATGGTTTCGATCATCCATCAGCATGGCCCGGCTGGTCAGGCTGGAAACCGAAGCCGATTTCCACCACCTGTGTTGCGTCATATAGCGGATGCTCGCCGAAAGGAAACCTAAGTGCTCATTGCACAGCGCCCCACCCTGTCTGAAGAAGTTGTATCCGAGAACCGCTCCCGTTTCATCATTGAACCGCTGGAGCCGGGCTTCGGCTACACCCTCGGAAACTCCCTCCGCCGTACCCTGCTCTCCTCCATCCCCGGTGCCGCTGTAACCAGCATCCGGATCGATGGCGTGCTGCACGAGTTCACCACGGTTCCGGGTGTCAAGGAAGATGTCACCGAGATCATCCTGAACATCAAGAACCTTTCGGTTTCCTCCGAGCACGATGAGCCGGTTGTTGCTTACCTGCGCAAGCAGGGCCCCGGAGTCGTCACCGCCGCGGACATCGCACCGCCGGCCGGCGTCGAATTCCACAACCCGGATCTGCACATTGCCACTCTGAACTCGAAGGGCAAGTTCGAACTCGAACTGACCATCGAGCGCGGCCGTGGCTACGTTTCGGCAGCTCAGAACAAGTCCGGCGATTCCGAGATCGGCCGCATTCCGGTCGACTCGATCTACTCGCCGGTCATGAAGGTAACTTTCCGCGTGGAAGCTACCCGTGTTGAGCAGCGCACCGACTTCGACAAGCTCATTGTCGACGTCGAGACCAAGCAGGCCATCGCCCCGCGCGATGCTGTTGCTTCCGCAGGCACCACCTTGGTGGAACTGTTCGGTCTGGCTCGTGAGCTGAACACCGCAGCTGAAGGTATCGAGATTGGCCCGTCGCCGACGGACGCTGCCCTGGCAGCTGACATGGCTCTGCCGATCGAGGATCTGGACCTCACCGTCCGTTCCTACAACTGCCTCAAGCGTGAGGGCATCCACACAGTGGGTGAACTCGTTGCCCGCTCCGAGGCTGACCTGATGGACATTCGTAACTTCGGTGCGAAGTCCATTGACGAGGTCAAGGCAAAGCTCGTCGAACTGGGTCTGTCCCTCAAGGACTCCCCTCCCGGTTTCGATCTCGCAGCCCGCGCCGCAGCCATCGAAGAGGACGACGCCGCGTTCAGCGACGACGAGCTCTAAACAGCAGATCTTGGCCGCCGGGTCCAGCGATGGACCTGACCGGCTTACATAACAGGAGAAATAACTATGCCTACCCCCACTAAGGGTCCGCGCCTCGGAGGCGGCCCGGCTCACGAGCGCCTGATGCTCGCGAACCTGGCAGCTGCTCTCTTTGAGCACAAGCGCATCACCACCACGGTCACCAAGGCCAAGCGCCTCAAGCCGTACGCAGAGCGTCTGGTCACCTTCGCCAAGCGTGGCGACCTCGCTTCGCGCCGCCGCGTTCTCGGCCTGATCAGCGACAAGGGCGTTGTCCACGAGCTGTTCACCGACATCGCCGGCGCCGTTGCTAACCGCGATGGTGGCTACACCCGCATCACCAAGATCGGCAACCGCAAGGGCGACAACGCTCCCATGGCTGTCATCGAGCTCGTTCTCGAGCCGGTTTCCCCGAAGCAGGCCGTTGTTGCTGAAGCAACCGCTGCCGCTGCGAAGGCTGCTCCGGCTGCCGAGGAAGAGGTCGTTGAGACCGAAGCCGTAGAGACCGAAGCTGCTGAGACCGAAGAGGCTCCGGCCGCTGAGGCAGAAGCTGCTGAAGCTGAAGCTGCTGAGACCGAAGAGGCTCCGGCCGCTGAGGACAAGAAGTAATTCACTGAATTCTTCACAGTAGACTTAAGTCTATGAACGAACGAAAACCCGCTGCCCCCGTTATGGGGGGCGGCGGGTTTTTGCGTGTCCGGCTTGATCTTTCCTACGACGGTGGCCCTTTCAATGGGTGGGCCCTGCAGCCGGGCCTTAGGACTGTGCAAGGGACCCTTGAAGAGGCTTTGGCGCTCCTTTTGCAGCGGCATGTACGTGTCACGGTTGCTGGCCGGACGGACGCCGGTGTCCACGCCCGGGGCCAGGTGGTCCACGTGGACCTGACCGAGGCCGAGTGGCTGTCAATGCCACGTGGGCACGAACTAGATCCCGGCGTCGCACTTCTTCGGCGGCTCCGCGGCGCTTTGAGCCGCATCCTCGGTGACCTTACAGGAGCTGTGGAAGTGCACGACGCCGGCCTGGCGCCGGAAGGTTTCGACGCCCGTTTTTCAGCGCTGTGGCGCAGGTACAGTTACCGGATTGCCGACGGGCCGGAACGCTGGGACCCGGTGTTGCGCGGCATCACGTTGTGGCACAAGTCGTCCTTGGACGTGTCTCTGATGAATGAGGGCGCTTCGGCTCTGCTGGGGCTGCAGGATTTCCGGTCCTACTGCAAGCCGCGTGAGGGTGCCACCACCATTCGCGAGCTGCAGAAGTTCTCCTTCGCGCGTGCCAGTGATGGGGTCATTGTTGCCACCGTTCAGGCTGACGCTTTCTGCCACAACATGGTGCGGTCCTTGGTTGGTTCCACCCTGCGCGTAGGGGAGAGTTTGGAAACCCCGGCATGGCTGTACTCTCGTCTTCTGGAACGGCGCCGTGATGCCAAGTCCGTGCTCTCAGCGCCGCATCCGTTGGTACTGGAGGAAGTCGCGTACCCCTCAGATACCGAGGTGCTGGCTCGCGCTGAGCTGACTCGGGCGCGGCGGCAATAGCTCTCTGTTTTCGTGCCGGACGTGGGAGACCCCCTCCCGGCTCTGGGTACCGGAAGGGGGCCGTTGTGGCCGCCCGTGGTCTGGGATCCGCGAACGGCCGGTCTAGGGAGGGTCTTGATTTCGAGGAGCTTGAAAGGTGCTGGTTAGGACGATTCCTCGACGTCTCGGTGCTCGCTGCTTCCCGTTTGCTATGAGAATGCTGCGATGATGCTCATCACTGCGGGGCCCAAAAGGATGATGAACAGCGAAGGCAAGATGCAAAAGATCAAGGGAAACAAGATCTTGACCGGAATCTTCATGGCGTGTTCTTCCGCTCTCTGGCGCCGCTTGGTACGCATCTCTTGGGCTTGCGCCTTCAGCACCTTTGCAATCGCAATACCGTAAGTATCTGCTTGGACGATTGCCCTAACGAAGCTACGGACGTCGGGTACGTCGATGCGGGATGACATGTCCAAATAGGCGTCTTTTCGGCTTCGGCCCACTTGAATATCCTGAAGCGTCCTGGTGAGTTCATCAGCCAGTGGTCCGCAACCACTGGCTGCAGTCCTAGCCATGGAAGCTTCGAAACCCAAGCCAGCCTGAACAGATATCAGCATCTGGTCAAGGGTGTTGGGAAGCTCCATTTGAATGGCGCTTCGACGCTTGTCGGCGTTCGATCGAATCAAGAGGTCTGGAACAAAATACGCCACAACCACGGTGGCGAGGCCCAGCAGGACTCTGCCCGAGGAGGGCTGACCCAAGTACAGGAGAACACCGACTCCAGCACCAGCTAAAGCCAGCATGGGCTTCACAACCAGGATGCGTGCGAGCGGCCATTCCTTGGGGCGACCGGCGCCGGCAATTTGCTTGTCAAGCCACGCCACGTACCCGTCCGGTGTGAGTCTCCTTGCGGCCATGGTGATCCACTGTGCGGCCGGTACTGATTTGCCGGACGCTGTGGCCGACTGTTGTGTGAGGTTTGCTCGGATGCTCCGAACCCCTGCACGATCGCTGGTAACGGCGAGCCACACCATCCAAGAGATTGGCGCAACGATGCAAAGCATGGCTGCGTAAGCGAACATGTTCATAGCCAACTCCTAGTACTTGGGTTTGATGAGGCGGCTGAGCCAGAAGGAGCCCAGCCCCAGCATCACCACCGTCGCGGCAATCATCAGGTAGCCCGGCAGTGTGGAGGTAAATGTGTGGGCATATGTTGGATTGATGAGCGTCAGCGCACAGAACATCACCACAGGCAGCGCGAGGAGCACCAAAGCTGACATTCGCCCTTCTGCGCTCAGCGCTCTTACTTGTCGCCGGACCTGGTTTCTGTCCCGAATCGTTTCTCCCACGTGATCCAACACTTCAGCAAGATCACCCCCCACTTCCCTGTGGATTTCTATGGCCTGGGAAATCCAGTCAAAGTCCTCGCTGCGTGTCCTTTTAGCAACGTCGTTCAGCGAACTGCCCAGGTCCCTTCCGATCCTCGTTTCGTTGACCACCCTGCTCAGTTCCTCCGCCATAGGTGACTCACATTCCCGGGCCGCTGCGTCCACCGCCCTCAAGAGACTGTGTCCGGCCCTCATCCCGCCGGTCAGCATCTGGAGCGTGTCGGGTACCTGTGCTTCGAAGGTGGATCTACGTCGCGAGGTCATCAGTCGAATCGCCGCAAAGACACCCGCCATGGCCAGGATTGAAGAGAGTAAGCCCATGACGGGACCGCCCAGCGAAAGGCCGAGCACTCCAGTACTCAGGACGACGACTCCTGAGATAACAACGTAATCGGAAGGCTGCTTCTTGAGGCCGGCGGCATCCAAGGTGGCTTGTGACAACAGACCGCTCGGCCGGACTCCAAGTCGTGACTCAATAATTCCCTTCGTTGAATCCGTTAGTACAGCAAGAGCTGTCTGCTGTGAGGGGGACGATGGCTGACGGCGCTCCACATCGATACTCCGTCGTGATTTCAGGACGACGAAGACAATCACCAGCAACGAGGCGTAGAGCATCACCAAGCCAATCCCCAGCACCAAGGGTGAGTCCCAGATCGCATTCATCGAGGACCTCCGGCAAGAAGAGAGCCGAAGATGGAGGGAGAAATGGAGATGCCGAGATCAGCGAAACGTTCTGTAAACCGTGGCCTGACACCGGTTGGAACTGTCCTGCCCAGAAAGCGCCCGTTTACATCCAAGCCAGCCGAATAGTCGAAGACGAATGCGTCTTGGAGGGTAACGATGTCCCCTTCCATGCCCTGGACTTCCGTGATGTGGGTTATTCGTCGAGTTCCGTCCCTTAGCCGGCTGATATGAACTATGAGGTTCACCGCAGACGCTATCTGCTCGCGGACTGCGCGGAGCGGAAGATCCATTCCTGCCATCAGCACCAGTGTTTCAAGCCTGGCTACAGCGTCGCGCGGCGAATTGGCATGGACTGTTGAAATGGAGCCATCATGTCCGGTGTTCATGGCCTGCAACATGTCCAGGGACTCGCCTCCGCGGACCTCACCGACCACGATCCGGTCTGGCCGCATTCGAAGTGAGTTGCGCACAAGATCCCGGATGGTCACCTCACCTTGGCCTTCAATGTTGGCCGGCCGGCTCTCAAGTCGTACCACGTGCTCTTGCTGGAGTTGAAGCTCCACCGCGTCCTCTATGGTGACGATTCTGTCCTCCGCCGGAATGAAGGAAGACAGGACGTTCAAGAGTGTCGTCTTTCCGGTGCCTGTACCGCCAGAGACGATGATGTTCATCCGGGCCAACACACAAGCACTAAGGAGCTCAGCCATCTCCGATGACATGCTGCCCATCTCGAGAAGCTTTGCGACGGTCAATGCTTCTCGTCCAAATTTACGAATTGTCAGAGAGGGGCCGTTGACCGCCAACGGCGGGATGATTGCGTTCACGCGGGAACCATCGGCCAAACGGGCGTCTACAAGTGGTGACGATTCATCGATGCGCCGACCAACCCGGGAAACAATGCGCTCGATGACTCGTCGAAGGGCATCGTCTGACGTGAAGCGTGCTTCCGTTTTATAGAGCCGACCCCCACGTTCCACATAGATGCTGTCAAAGCGATTGACCATGACTTCTGTGACGGCAGGATCATCCAAGAATCGCTGTATGGCTCCATGTCCCATGACGTCATCGAGGATTTCTGATGTCAGGCGCTGGCGTTCGGCAGTACTGAGAGGAACTTGTTCTTCGTCAACGACGAGGCGAAGTTCGTCTCGCACGAACTGGTTGAGCTCTGTCTCATCGAGGGTGGAATCAGTGAGCCTGGAGCCCAAACGATCATAGAGTGCGGCTGCTGCCCGCTCTTTGAGGCCTGTCAGCGCACCGCTTGCCAAAATGGTTGACGATACTGCATCTTCTTGGGTGGAGCTATTGGCATAGGCAGCCGTTCGCACTTCCTGGATATGACCAAGCGTTGCGGCAACCTTGGGAGCGGCGGTTAGTCCGGCTTCGGAGTTGCTTGGATTGCGATGACTTTCGAGTCTGTGGGAGAGGTTCACCGGACAACCGCCCTTCTGTGCACCTGCTTGCGCGATTTCTCATCCCAATTCGGTTTGAACCGATTGACGAGTAGGCGGAGTCCCTTGGATGCAGAATCCCGGGAGCCATCCTGCAGGAGGGGAACACCCTTGTTCGTCGAGTACGGGAGCGTTCGTGAACGGGGAATGACGATGTCAACGGGCACGCCGATTGTCGCCTCTACGTCCTTGAGTGCCAAACCGCTCTTATTGTCAGCCATATTGAGAATGACGTGCCGATGCTGGGGGAGAAGCTGCAGCTCGTCGAGGATTTGCAAGCCCGTCCTCAGGCCACGAATGCTCGGGATGTCCATCCCGCAAACCCACACAGCGTCAGTAGCACTTTCCAAGGCCGCCAGTACATGTTCACCAAGCCCTGGGGCTGTATCGATGACCACGTATTGGAACTCGTGACGTAGCTGTTCCAACAGACGCGCCACGTGGCCAGCGTTGATTTTGTCTATCTCGACGGGATTTCGGGGGGCACATAGAGCATAGATGCTGGCCGCATGGACACTGAGGTACGTTTTGAGAACCATAGCGTCCTGGCTGGCTGGACCCAATACGGCGTCGGTGATGGTTCGGCCCGGATCCAGGAGCAACCCACTGCCGACGTCCCCGAATTGCAAGTCAAGATCGACGATGACTACACCCATCGGAGCCACGAGCCCGAGGCCCACGGCCAAGTTGGTAGCTACAGTCGTTTTGCCGACGCCGCCCTTCGGCGACATCACAGCGATGACGCGGCCGCCGGATCCTTGACCGGCCCCCTCAGCCGAACTCGGGGCTAGCCCGCGTCGCCTGCCGGCTGCTGCCAAGCTTGCCCTCTCCACCATCACGCGGATGTCATCAACAGTTGCAGTAGGCGGAAGAATATCCCGAACCCCTGATCTCATGGCGCCCAAAACCAGTTCAGCGGTTTGGGTAGCAGCGAGAACAACACTGATTTCGGGGTACTGCAGATCCATGAGTGATGCGAGCTTCAGGGACTCTTCGAGGTCCAACCCGGGCCCCATAATAAGGACTTCTGGTGGCTCCCCCAAGAGTTGGTCGAGGACATCCCGTGGACCTTCCGGAAGGTAGTCTGCTTGGAACCATTGAAGGCTTCCGCTCAAGCCAGCGGTGGCGGTGCGGACCCGCTTTTCAAAGTCGTGGTCTGACGTGATCAACACGAAGCGGCTCATTTGAACAACCTTCCCCGATCAAGAATGCCGGAAGTGCCTTCAGATGCTGCGGTTGGCTCCTTCGACAGATATATTGTGCCGAATTCGGCGGCGTAGACGATCTTCTCTACGTCTACATCGGAGCGGGCCAACGTCACTAGGTAGCCAACGTTTTGCCCTGAGCTCCTATTTGCATTCAGAGCACCGCCATTGTTCTGGTCATCTGAAGTGCCAGCGTCTGAAATCGTCCCGGTGGCATCCTGGACTGCGGTGACAAGGACTTTATGGAACGTCAACTGAGTCTGGTCCGGGGTATTGGACTTCTCGTGTTCTTTGACAGACAGCATGACGCCCACGGTGTCCCCGGCTATCAATTTCCCCCCGACGACGCGTTCAATGGGAAGCTTTAGAGTGACTTCCTGGAGGCCACTGGGTACTTCCACCCGGCCTCGCCCGATAAGTGCCTCCGGATCGATCAAGCGTGATGCAAGCAGTTGTTCGCCGGGCATGAATTCGATGGACGAGACCTTGGATTCCAGACCAGTCAGACTGTTGACGCTGTCCTTGGCGACGGCAGACTTGGGGACTGTCTTTTTCCTTACTGCGTCTCCGAATTCTGAGGCCGAGGTGCCTGCGGGGATCTCTTTTTGAATAACGAAGACGTCCTCGGTCTCCGTGTTTGCCAGCGCACGCTTGTCTGCGCCTTGGACGTAGAAGACGAGCATCACTGTTCCAATGATGGCTACGACCAGCGCAGCGATGCCTCCCAGTAGGCGAGATTTCATGACTTTCCCTTTCGAAGTGCGGTCGTGAATCCAGACCGCTATTTGATGAGTTTCACGACGACGGTGCCGAGATTTTCACCAGATCCGGACCCACCGCCTTCGAAGTCGTCGATTGACACGTACCTGACGAATTTCCCGATAATGCAGCGATCTGATCCCCCTGAGCACGAGAGTTTGGAGTTTCCCAAGGCTGCTGTTGTGTTGTGGTACTCGTAGACGCCGTTTTGGCCAAATTTCCACCCCACGATGCTGAATGTTGCGTAGCCAATCAGGTGAAAAGTGCCGTTATTCCCTACACCCGTCGCCGTATCGAAAACCGGGAATGGAACTTCCAGGTCTTCGCCGCTATCAAGAGTGCTGATCCAATCCTGCAAAACTGCAGCGCACTGAGTGGGTTTGTCGTTGCCTGGATCCGAACCGGCGACGTTGCCTACTGACGTAACTGCTTCGCAGTCCCCGTCCGGGTCCTTGAGCCATCCCCAGCCGCCAGGAATAGTGTGGCCTGAAGGGTTGGTGCAAGTGATCCCGGGTTTCCAGGAAATCTTTTGAAGAATCCCGGTGGTTGTGCCGCCAGCCAGGTCCCAACACTTGTCAGAAAAGGCAAGTGGAAACCCACCGCCACCATTTGGCGCTACCAGCGCAGCAGTCGCCTGGGCACCCACGGTTGCGGGGCCAGTATTCAAAGCGCTGGCAAACATCTTCCTGAGGAAGCCTGCGTTGCTGGTGCCGTCAATCGTTGAAGTGCTGACGGTGACCCTGTTGGCGACACTGAGATCCACGAATCTGACGTTGGCAATGCCATCTCTCGCGTTGTCGTCGGCCAAGGCCTTAGCTGCAGCATTCGCGCTGCTTTGACTGCAGCCCGCACTTGATGCGCACAGCTGCGCGGCGGCCAACGCGCCCGCATCCGCACCGTTCTGGAGCTCTGCGCGTTCCGCGTAGATCTGACCTACGTCCACGGCCATGGCGCCGGCTCCAATGAGCACCAACATCATGAGTGCAACCAGCACACCGGATGCACCTCGTTGGCTGTCCTCACCTTTGAGACTGCGTTCTATCCACCGCATCGCATGGCCCCCTTTCCTGTAACGGAAAGAGAGGGAGTGAAGAGCCCTGTGAGCGAGGGAGAACTGAACGCAACGGTTGCTTCGATTGTTGTGCCCGGGCTGCAGGCTCCTGACAGGCTCACATTCCCTGGAGCTAAATTGATGCTCGGAGCGCCCGCTACCGCAGCGGCCTGCGCCTCCCCGCTGTCGTTTGTGACAGCCATTGTCCTGGCTGCCTCGCGGGCTGCTTGTGTAACTGAGATCTGAAGATTGAAAAAGTAGGAAAATTCGACAATGGCCACAAGGACCAGCAGGAGGAGAGGCGCCACCAAGGCAAACTCAACTGCAACGGCTCCGCGTTCTCGCTCTGGCCTGATTTTGCTGCGCCTCACGGTACCCTCCCAGGGGTTGGGGCAGTTGGATATACGACAGTGCCGCGTCCGCGCTTAGCGGACGCGGCACTGGTTGGTGGAGTTAGGGACTACCAGCTGTTGACGGTGCCGGCCAACCCATTGAAGAAGCCATTCAACGCTCCGCCAAATGCGGTGACGCCGAGCACGATTGCAAGCGCGATGAGGCCCACGAGCAGTGAGTACTCCGTTGCTGTCGCACCCTTCTCCTCGTTGGTGAAGCGGTCCTTGACGCCGGCGATGAATGAAATAACGGAAACCATGAGAGATGACATTGGAAAATCCTTCCCAGAATTAAAGACTTGAATTAGCGAATGATGGATATGAGAAGCGAACGGGAATTCGCTCGAGATTCAGGCTGCCGCTTATTGCTCTTGGCGGCTTTCGAATTCGATGAGATAAGAATTCACCAGGGCATGCTTAAGTCACAATGCGTAGTCGTACTCGATTTCATTGACCGCCATTACTTGCCAGCACGCAGCGACGGCGGGGAGTACTCAGTTTCGACGCCAAAAAGGGCGGAAACTACTTGCTTTGCAAAGAAGCCTTATTAATCGAGGGGCCTTCGGCGGTGGAGGGGGTGCGTACTAACCTGAGCTAGTTCATCGCCAGGATGACGCCCAATGTCGCAAGAAACATGGCCGGTCCGTGCGCGGATTCAGTAGGCCTTCCTGCGGATCGCAGGCGTAACATCAGCACCGTGAGCACCCCGCCCACCACGAATCCCAGTAGGCCCCCGAAGACTACTTGCTGCCAACCTAGGTACCCCAGGTACAGTCCGAGGGGTGCTGCGAGCTTCACATCGCCCATTCCGAGGCTTCTTGGTGAAATAAGTTTGAGGATGACGTAGCCAGCGAACAGAATCGCCCCGCCGGCGAGGGCTCGGAAGAGGTTCGGCCAGTCCGGCGCGAGAGCTGCGGATGAGGAAAGAAGCACTAAGCCACCACCCAGCAACAGCAATACAAGGCGGTTGGGCAGTAAATGGAGAGTGAAATCAATCCGTGAAAGTTGCACACTGAGTAGTGCCAATAGAAGAAATGCCGGCAACTCCGCAGAAAATCCAAAACGCCAAGCGAGCAAGCCAAACAGCAGCGCGGTGACCGCCGCCGTCGTGATCCGGACCCTCTGAGCGGGAAGGTTGCCGAGCCTGGGCAGCGTTCGAGAGATCGCGAGCTCAACAGCAGGGCTGAGCAGCAAGCCAAGGAGCGCGATAAGGAGCGGAAAGACGAGACCGTTGGTCATGTGCTGTCCTCTCTGCCACTCGCTACCCCGAGGGGCGGTTACCCCATTTTGACCCGAACGCCCCAATGAGGGTATTGTTTAGAGTCGTTGTGCGTGTCCTATCTCGATGACACATGCCTTGCGGGGGATCCAGTTGCAGGATCGATAACTCCCGAGGCATTTCGGGATCTTGGGATAACTGGTACATAGAGCCCTCACCTCTGCTCCGGTAGCGCATACATAGTAGGTACACGCCTTATTGCGTGTCGCCTAAAACATGAACGCCAGAACAAGAACGAGGCAAAACCGTGCGTACGTACACCCCGAAGCCCGGCGATATCAACCGCCAGTGGCACGTCATTGACGCCACCGACGTTGTCCTTGGTCGTCTTGCCAGCCAGACCGCAACACTGCTGCGCGGAAAGCACAAGCCGACCTTTGCGTCCCACATGGACATGGGCGACTTCGTCATCATCATCAACGCTGAAAAGGTTGCCCTCACCGGCGCCAAGCTGGAGCAGAAGCGCGCATACCGCCACTCCGGTTACCCGGGCGGCCTGACCTCCGTCAACTACGCCGAGCTGTTGGAATCCAACCCGGTTCGCGCTGTTGAGAAGGCCATCAAGGGCATGCTCCCCAAGAACTCCCTCGCTGCACAGCAGTTGGGCAAGCTCAAGGTCTACCGTGGCGCTGAGCACCCCCACGCTGCACAGCAGCCGAAGACTTTCGAAATCACCCAGGTCGCCCAGTAGTCCTGGCCACCAACTAAACTTTTTATTACAAGGAGAACCGTGGCTCAGAACGAAGAACTGACCGCCGAAGCCGTCGAGGCCGAGGAAACACTCACCAGCTACACCTCTGAAAGCAGCAACGCTGCCGAAGATGCTCCCAAGAAGGAGCGCCCGGCCCTTACCGTTGCCGGCGCAGCTGTTGGCCGCCGCAAGGAAGCCGTTGCACGCGTTCGCGTTGTACCGGGCTCCGGCAAGTGGACCATCAACGGCCGCACGCTGGACAACTACTTCCCGAACAAGCTGCACCAGCAGGACGTCAACGAGCCCTTCAAGATCCTTGATCTCGAAGGCGCCTACGACGTCATCGCCCGTATCCACGGCGGTGGCATCTCCGGTCAGGCCGGCGCATTGCGCCTCGGCGTTGCTCGCTCGCTGAACGAGATCGACGTCGACAACAACCGCGCCACCCTCAAGAAGGCCGGTTACTTGAGCCGTGACGCCCGCGTCATCGAGCGCAAGAAGGCTGGTCTCAAGAAGGCACGTAAGGCTCAGCAGTACTCCAAGCGTTAATTCGCTTCACCCCATCTGGGGTATCGAAAGCCCGTTCCGCCGTTTCGGCGGGGCGGGCTTTCGTCGTTAAAGAACCAAGGTTAAGGCGCATCGAATGACTTCCAGGAAGCCTCTTGAACCGGCGGTGTCCTGGCGTCGTCTAAACTTGACCCGATGTCTAGATTATTTGGAACAGATGGCGTCCGCGGTCTCGCGAACGGATTGCTCACCGCCGAACTGGCTATGCAGCTCGCGCAGGCAGCCGCCGTCGTACTCGGCCATGACCGCACAACCGATGGCAAGCGGCCGCGCGCCGTCGTCGCAAGGGACCCCAGGGCCAGTGGCGAGTTCCTTGCCGCTGCCGTTGAGGCCGGGCTTTCCAGCTCCGGTATCGACGTCTACGACGCCGGTGTTCTCCCCACCCCTGCCGCGGCCTACCTTGTGGCGGATCTCGACGCCGACTTTGGCGTCATGCTGTCTGCCTCCCATAACCCTGCGCCGGACAACGGGATTAAGTTCTTCGCCCGGGGCGGCCAGAAGCTTCCGGACGACGTTGAGGACGCCATCGAGGCACAGCTGGGCAAAGAGCCGCAGCGCCCGGTAGGGGCTGACGTCGGACGCATCCAGCGGTTCTCAGACGCCGAGGACAGGTACATTGTGCACCTGCTCGGGACGCTTCCCAAGCGCTTGGAAGGCTTGAAGGTAGTACTTGACTGCGCCCATGGTGCAGCGAGTGGCTGTTCGCCGCAGGTGTTCAAGGATGCCGGCGCTGACGTCGTGGTCATCGGGGCTGAGCCCGACGGCCTGAATATCAACGAGGGCGTTGGCTCCACGCACTTGGGCCCGCTCAAGGAGGCCGTGGTCAAGCACGGCGCGGACCTTGGCGTAGCTCACGACGGTGACGCGGACCGCTGCCTGGCCGTTGACCACGAAGGCAACGAAGTGGACGGCGACCAGATCATGGCGATCCTGGCGCTGGCCCTCAAGGACGCAGGAAAGCTCAAGGACAACATCCTTGTGGCCACGGTCATGAGCAATCTCGGCCTAAAGATTGCCCTCCGTGATGCCGGAATCACCATCCGTGAGACCGGTGTGGGTGACCGTTATGTCCTGGAGGAAATGCGCGCCGGCGGGTACAACCTTGGAGGCGAACAGTCCGGCCACGTCATCTTCTCGGACTTCGCGACCACGGGCGATGGCGTCCTTACCGGACTCCAGCTTGCATCCCAGGTTGCCCTGACTGGCCGCAGCCTCAAGGAACTGTCCAGTGCCATGACCAAGCTTCCGCAGCTCATGATCAACGTCAAGGGCGTCGACAAAGCCCGGGCCGCCACCGACGAGGGCGTCGCCGAGGCCGTTGCCGCTGCCGAGCTTGAACTGGGTGAGACCGGCCGCGTGCTGCTGCGCCCTTCAGGCACCGAGGCTCTGGTGCGTGTCATGGTGGAAGCCGCTGACATGGAAACGGCGGAACGAGTCTGCAAGGGTCTTGCTGCCGTGGTCAAGGAGCGTTTGGGCGCTCCCAGCGAATTGGCAGTCTAGGAAAACCGCTTTTGGGGCCCGCACTCCTGCTTGAGTAGAAGCAGGGGAGCGGGCCTTGGCGTTTAAGGATCTAAAGGTAGTCCGGAGCTGCTTCGAGCCCGAAGTACTCTTCCAGGGTCGCAATGCCTCGCGTTGCCATGTCACTGGCAGCCTCGACGCCGATGTAGCGCAGGTGCCAGGACTCGTAAAAGTACCCGGTGGTGTCGTGGAACATCCAGGGGTAGCGGACCACGAACCCGAACTTGTGGGCATTGGCTTTGGCCCACACTGCGGCCGGTTGCTCGGCGAAGCAGGGTTGGAAACTGCAGGCACCCGCACCGTCGCCGATGTCAAACGACCAGCCCGTTTGATGCTCAGAGTGCCCTGGGCGAGCGGATGCCCGGTCAGCGGCCGCCTGACCCGTGCTGGCTACGTATCCGCCGTAGGTAGCCACCTGGGTGGTGTAGGAACGGTAGCCGGAAGCCAACGTCATGATGATGCCTTCAGCGGCCGCGGCCCCGAACATCTTTTCAGCAGCCGCCGCCGTCGTGCTGTTCAGCAAAGCCGCTTCGCCGCTGACGGCCAGCCGCACCCCGGGCTGCACCAAATCTGCCGGCACGAAGTCCTGGGGGGCCAAAGGCCGGTGCTTGTTGACTACAACCCAGGGGCTCGTGGGATCCGTCAGGGAATGCTGAGGGGCAACGGCTTGCGAGGGGGCTGTGCTGGTGGGCATTGCGCTCGGCGTTGGTTCTACAGAGGGAGGTTCAACGGGAGTCGGCTCGGTAGCCGCGGCGCTGGGGTTGATGGCGGACGGGGATGCAGAAGCTGAAGGGGCCTCGCTGGCGGCGTTGGCGGCAACGGGGGAGGGGGTGGCGTTTTCAGGCGTGCAGGCGGCGAGGGCTGCCATTCCAGCGCCAGCGGTCAGCAGGCTCGCGAAGACCCGACGGCTGGGGAGCGGTTGAGGATTGTTGGGCACGCTAGACCTTCCTCAGCAGCATACGGCGGATCGAGTGGTCTGCGTCCTTGGTGAGTACTAACTGCGCGCGCCCGCGGGTAGGCAGGACGTTCTCCTCAAGGTTTGGCTCGTTGATGCGTTTCCAAATGCCGCGTGCTGTGGATTCGGCGTCGTCGTCAGAGAGTGTGGCGTAGCGGTGGAAGTAGGACTCGGGCTGGGCAAAAGCCGTGGTCCGCAATTTCCGGAAACGGTCCACATACCACTCCTCGATGTAGGAGGTCTTGGCGTCGACGTAGATAGAGAAGTCAAAGAAATCGCTGACGGCCAGACCTTGTTTGCCGTCCATGCGGGGGCGGGCGGGGGCCAGGACGTTGAGGCCCTCCACAATCAGGACGTCGGGCCGGCGCACCACAACTTCCTTGCCCGGAACGATGTCATAGGTGACGTGGGAGTACCACGGCGCACGGACTTCCTCGGCACCACCCTTGACTTCCGAAACGAAGCGGAGAAGGCCGCGACGGTCGTAGGACTCGGGGAATCCTTTACGCTCCAGCAAGTGCCGGCGCTTCAGCTCGGCCAAGGGGTAAAGAAAGCCATCCGTGGTGATGAGTTCCACGTTGGGAGTACCCGGCCACCGCCTGAGCATTTCCCGGAGTACACGGGCGATCGTGGACTTACCAACAGCAACTGATCCGGCCACGCCGATCACGAACGGAGTGCGTTGGGTTTGCTCGCCCAGGAACGTGGTGGTGGCCGCGTGGAGCTGGTGGGAGGCTTCGACGTACAGGTGGAGGAGGCGTGAGAGCGGGAGGTAGACCTCCCGGACTTCTTTCATGTCCAAGGGGTCTCCGAGGCCGCGGAGGCGGAAGACGTCCTCTTCGTTGAGGGGCTGCTCCATCTGCGCTGCAAGCCTGGACCACGTTTGACGGTCCAGCTCTACAAACGGGGAAGCGCCGTCGCCATTAGCTTCGGTGCGTTGCAAAGTCACGCTCATGATTCTGCCCTCCGCGGGACGGATCAGGAAATGCACGACGACGGGAAGGTGAATTGTGAGCGCTGGATTCCGTCCTCTGGGGCACAGGAGGGGGGATGTCCCACATCAGTTGTTTGCACTAGCCGTTAGGCTTGTACCCATGTGTGGAATCGTAGGCTATGTTGGCAATTCGTCTCGCAAGGCAGCTGGATACAGCGCTCTTGACGTTGTGGTGGAAGGGCTGCGCCGTCTGGAATACCGCGGCTATGACTCCGCCGGCGTCGCAGTAGTAGCTGACGGGACCATCTCGTCCCGTAAAAAGTCCGGCAAGCTGAGCAACTTGATCGCGGAACTGGAATCAAGCCCCGTTCCCGAGTCCCTGACCGGCATCGGCCATACCCGTTGGGCTACGCACGGCGGACCCACCGACCGTAACGCCCACCCGCACCTCTCCGACGGCGGCAAGCTGGCGGTTATTCACAACGGCATCATCGAAAACTTCGCGGAGCTCAGGCAGGAACTGCTGGGCAAGGGCGTTACGTTCGAATCTGAAACCGACACTGAAGTTGCGGCCGCCCTCATTGGTGACATCTTCCGCAACCAGCTCGATGGCGACGGCGGTAACCTCACCGAGGCGATGCGCCTTGCTTGCCAGCGACTCGAGGGCGCTTTCACTCTTCTCGCTGTCCACGCGGACCAGCCCGACGTCGTAGTGGCTGCCCGCCGCAACTCCCCGCTGGTTGTAGGCCTGGGTGACGGCGAGAACTTCCTCGGCTCCGACGTCTCCGGCTTCATCGACTACACCCGCCGTGCCGTGGAACTGGGCCAGGACCAGATTGTCACCATCACCGCGGACTCCGTGGAGATCACCGACTTCTTCGGTGCTCCCGCCGAGGGCAAGGAATACCACGTTGACTGGGATCCGGCTTCTGCCGAAAAGGGCGGTTTCAGCTCCTTCATGGAGAAGGAAATCCACGACCAGCCGGACGCCGTAGCGCAGACCCTCCTGGGCCGCTCGGACCTCAACGGCAAGCTCACCCTGGACGAGGTCCGCATCGATCCCGAGCTCCTCAAGCAGGTGGACAAGATCATCGTGCTGGCTTGCGGTACCGCAGCCTACGCCGGTCTGGTAGCCAAGTACGCCATTGAAAACTGGTGCCGCATTCCCACCGAGGTGGAGCTGGCCCACGAGTTCCGCTACCGCGATCCCATTGTGGACTCCAACACGCTGGTGGTTTCAATCAGCCAGTCGGGCGAGACCATGGACACGCTGATGGCCGTCCGCTACGCCCGCGAACAGGGCGCCAAGACCATCTCCATCTGCAACACCAACGGTTCCACCATCCCGCGTGAATCCGACGCCGTGCTCTACACGCACGCCGGTCCGGAAATCGCAGTTGCTTCCACCAAGGCGTTCCTGGCGCAGATCACTGCCGCCTACCTGCTCGGCCTGTACTTGGCTCAGCTGCGGGGGAACATCTTCTCCGGCCAGATCAAGGACGTCCTCGCGGACCTTAACAAGATCCCTGCCAAGATCCAGAAAATCCTGGACAACTCAGGACCCTTGCGCGAGTTGGCCCGCAGCATGAAGGACGAGAAGTCCGTCCTGTTCCTGGGCCGCCACGTTGGTTACCCGGTAGCCCTCGAGGGCGCCTTGAAACTCAAGGAAATCGCCTACATTCACGCTGAAGGCTTTGCCGCCGGCGAGCTCAAGCACGGTCCGATCGCCTTGATCGACGACGGCCAGCCGGTCTTCGTCGTTGTGCCGTCCCCGCGTGGCCGCGACTCCCTGCACTCCAAGGTAGTCAGCAACATCCAGGAAGTCCGTGCACGCGGTGCCCGCACTCTGGTCATCGCTGAAGAGGGCGACGAATCGGTCAAGGACTACGCAGAGCACGTCTTCTACGTACCTGAGACCCCCACCCTGCTGATGCCGCTGCTCACCACTGTCCCGCTGCAGATCTTTGCTGCTGAACTGGCCGGTGCCAAGGGTTACGACGTCGATCAGCCGCGTAACCTCGCCAAGAGCGTCACCGTAGAGTAACGCCATGATTGTTGGCATTGGCGTAGACGTCGTAGACATCGAGCGGTTTGGTCGGCAGTTGGAACGGACACCGGGCCTCCGGGACCGCCTGTTTGTTCCTGCTGAGCGGGAACTTAACACCCGCTCTTTGGCTGCCCGTTTTGCGGCCAAAGAGGCCGTGGCCAAGGTACTGGGCGCTCCCGCGGGCATGAACTGGCAGGACTGTTGGATCGGCCTCGACCAGAACGGTCCTACGGTCCAGGTCAAGGGAACGGTACTTGCCGTTGCCGAGGCCAAGGGCGTCAAACGGTGGCACCTGTCCATAAGCCATGACGGCGGCATCGCTACGGCGACTGTCATCGCCGAGGGCTGAACGGACACTCAACAGCAATGATCAGCGCCTTTACCGGACAACAGATCAGGGATGCGGAACAACCGCTCCTGGACTCCGGTGAGGGCGCTGTTCTTATGCAACGAGCGGCTTACGCGTTGGCTCAAGTAGTGGCACGCGAACTCAAACGCAAGCGAAAGCTTGCCGGCGCCAGCGTCACTGTGCTGGTTGGAAAGGGCAACAACGGCGGCGACGGCCTCTTTGCTGGGGCTTTCCTGGCACGCCGCGGAATGCGGACGACGGCGGTACTCGCCGCCGCTGAAGTGCACCAGCAGGCGTTGGCTGCTTTTGCGGCGGCCGGAGGAAGGATCCTGCGCCTCGAGCCAGGAAACGCCGAAGAGCTCGCTGTCATGTGCGCGGGCGATGACGTGATCATTGACGCGTTGCTCGGCACAGGAGCCCGCGGAGGCCTGCGTGATGCCTCGGCGGAATTGATGGCGTCGCTCCAGGAGCTGCGTCCACGCCTGGTGGTGGCCTGCGATCTCCCCAGCGGACTGGACGCCAGCAGCGGTGAAGTGCATTGGCCGGTGCTGGATGCGGACGTCACCGTGACGTTCGGTGGCATCAAAGCCGGGCTGATGGCGGATCCGGGTGAAGGGTGTGCCGGGCGTGTGGAGTTGGTTCATATCGGGATTGAGAATTCCTTGGAACACCACCATCCTGAGCTCCGCCGGCTCATTGCTCCGGACCTTGGGGCGCTGCTGCCCCATCCTGGCCGGCGCGCCCATAAGTATTCGCGAGGAGTTTTGGGCGTAGTGGCGGGTTCGGCGCGTTTTGCCGGCGCTGCTGCTCTGAGTGTTCACGCCGCGGCCCTCGCCGGAGCGGGCATGGTGCGCTACATCGGGCCCCGTGAAGCGGCGCAGCTGGTGCTGGCCCGAACCCCGGAAGCCCTCTGGGAAGACCACCACCCCGGACGGGTTCAAGCCTGGCTGCTGGGGTCCGGGGTTGATGGCGAGGAACAGTTGCAACGGGCAAGGGAAGCCAGTGCGTTGGCCCTGGCCGACGACTTACCGGTAGTGGTGGACGCCGGAGCTTTGAGCCTCCTGCCGGAACGCTGCCCGGCCCACTGGATACTGACACCGCATGCCGGGGAACTCGCCACCTTGCTGAACTCGCTGGCATCAACGGGGGAAGTGAAAGTAACCCGCGACGACGTTGAATCCCGCACCCTGCACTATGTCCGGCAGGCCGCCGAACAAACCGGCGCCACAGTGCTCCTGAAGGGTGCCACCACACTTGTGTCGTCGCCGTCGGGTGTGGTTTTCAGCCAGTCCGAAGGCACTGCGTGGATGGCCACCGCAGGGAGCGGCGATGTCTTGGCCGGCGTTCTGGGGGCCTTGCTGGCGCAGTCTACGGAGTTGATCCGCCATGACGACGGCGCGTATGCCGCCTTGGGCTTGGATCCCGCCGACCGCTGGGCTGCCGTGGCAGCGGTAGCGGCGAGCGTCCACGGACGAGCGGGAGCCCTGGCATCCGCGGATTTCGACGCAGGCCCCATTACAGCCTCGGCCATCATGACGGCGGTTCCGCGGGTCATTGGTTCGCTCAACGCGGAATACGACCGAACAAGACCCTAAGGTTGCTGTCGGTGTCTGGGGGCTTGAGTAGGCTTGCAACAGTTGTTCGCATCATCTAGAGGAGAACGCATGGAAGTCTGGCCTGGATCGGCTTATCCGCTGGGTGCCACCTTTGACGGCACCGGCACCAACTTCGCGCTGTTTAGCGAGAAGGCCGAAAAAGTGGAATTGTGTCTCTTCGACGACGACGGCGGGGAAGTCCGCGTAGAAGTTACTGAAGTAGATGGTTACGTATGGCACTGCTATCTGCCGCAGGTCCAACCGGGACAGAAGTACGGCTACAGGGTGCACGGTGCCTACGACCCTGACGCCGGCCAACGCTTCAACCCCAACAAACTGCTGTTGGATCCTTATGCCAAGGCTGTCCACCGGCAGATTGACTGGGACCCGTCCTTGTTCTCATACAACATGGGTGACCCGGATTCGCGCAATGACGAGGACTCTGCACCGCACATGATGCTGGGCGTGGTCATCAACCCGTTCTTTGACTGGGACGGCGACAAGCTCCTGCGAATTCCGTACCACAAGTCCGTGATCTACGAGGCCCATGTCAAGGGACTCACTCAGATGCATCCCGAAGTACCCGAGGAACAACGCGGCACGTACGCCGGCGTGGCGCACCCGGCGGTTATTTCCCACCTGCAGAAGCTGGGCATTACCGCGATTGAACTCATGCCGGTGCACCAGTTCGTCAACGACGGCATCCTGCAGGACAAGGGCCTGAATAACTACTGGGGCTACAACACCATCGGCTTCTTTGCGCCCCACAACAGCTACAGCTCCAAGGGCGATACGGGACAGCAGGTCCAGGATTTCAAAGCCATGGTTCGGGCGCTGCACACGGCTGGTATCGAGGTCATCCTTGACGTCGTGTACAACCACACTGCTGAGGGAAACCATCTGGGACCCACTCTGTCCTTCAAGGGCATTGACAACTCTGCGTACTACCGCCTGGTGGAAGACGACCAGAAGTACTACATGGACTACACCGGAACGGGCAACTCGCTGAACGTGCGCAGCCCGCACTCCCTCCAGCTGCTCATGGACTCCCTGCGCTACTGGGTTACCGAGATGCACGTTGACGGATTCCGGTTCGACCTCGCCTCCACGCTGGCACGCGAGTTCTATGACGTGGACAAACTGTCCACCTTCTTCGAACTTATCCAGCAGGACCCCGTGGTCTCCCAGGTGAAGCTCATTGCCGAGCCTTGGGACGTCGGACCCGGCGGATACCAGGTGGGCAACTTCCCTCCGCAGTGGACGGAGTGGAACGGCCAATACCGTGATACGGTCCGGGACTTCTGGCGCGGCGAACCCGCCACCCTTGGCGAGTTCGCTTCACGGCTGACCGGTTCGGCGGATCTCTACGAACACTCGGGGCGTCGACCCGTGGCGTCCATCAACTTCGTCACCGCCCACGACGGTTTCACGCTGGCAGACCTTGTGTCCTACAACGAGAAACACAATGATGCCAACGGCGAAGACAACAACGACGGCGAATCCCACAACCGTTCCTGGAACTGCGGTGCGGAAGGGCCCACGGACGATCCCACTGTCCTTGGCCTGAGGGCACGTCAGCAGCGCAACTTCATTGCCTCGCTGTTCCTGTCCCAGGGTGTTCCCATGCTCCTGCACGGCGACGAACTGGGCCGGACGCAAAACGGCAACAACAACGGCTACTGCCAGGATTCCGAACTGACCTGGATCAACTGGGACAACGTGGACCAGCCCCTGATCGAGTTCACGGCAGCGGTCAGCGCACTCCGGGCCAAACACCCCAGCCTGCGCCGAAGCCGCTTCTTCGATGGCCGTCCGGTGCTGCGTGGAGAAGGCGAGCGACTCCCGGACATCGTATGGCTGGATGCCGACGCCAGCACCATGACTCCGTCCGATTGGGACGAAGCTTTGGGCCGCTCCGTGGGCGTTTTCCTCAACGGCGATGGCATCCATGGCCGGGATACGCAGGGCCGACGCATCACTGACGTCAACTTCCTGTTGTACTTCAACGCCGACCAGGACGAGGTAGGCTTCCGGATTCCTTCCGATGAGTACGCACCGGCCTGGGATGTCATGATCGATACCGCCGGAGAAGGTGCTGAAGCGGGTGTGATCAAGCCCGACCAGATCCTGATGGTAGGCGGTAAGTCACTGGTGGTCCTCCGCGCCCACAGCACCCCCGAAATCGAACCCGATCACTCGGTGGCAGCTTCCCTCGCCGCGTTGACGCAGACGAGCACCCCGGAAACGGCGTCCATCACCGCCCCTGCAGTGACGTCCTTGCCGTTCGACTACAAGGGCTCTGCGCCCGAAGGCAACGACGGTGAAGGTGAAACAAAGGAGACGGAAGCATGAGGACGCCTGTCTCAACGTATCGGCTCCAGATTCGCCCGAGCTTCACGTTGCAGGACGCGGCTGAGCTCACCGGATACTTGCAATCCCTGGGAATCGATTGGGTCTACGTCTCACCCATCCTGACTGCAGAAAAGGGTTCGGACCACGGCTATGACGTGACCGATCCTTCAACTGTTGATCCCTCCCGCGGAGGCCCGGAGGGGCTTGCTGCGCTGTCCCGTGCTGCTAAGGACAAGGGCCTGGGCATTCTGGCTGACATCGTGCCCAATCACATGGGCGTAGCGTCGCCCAAGCAGAACCTCTGGTGGTGGCAGCTCCTCAAGGAAGGCCGCGGCTCAAAGTATGCCGAAGCTTTCGATGTCGACTGGGACTTTGGCGGGGGAAAGATCCGCATCCCGGTCTTGGGAAGTGACGACGACCTGGACGAACTGAAGATCGTGGACGACGAACTACGGTACTACGATCACAGTTTTCCGCTGGCCGAGGGCACCTACACCCCCGGGGAGAGCCCACGCGAAGTCCATGCACGGCAGCACTATGAGCTGGTTGGCTGGCGCCGGGCGGATGCCGACCTGAACTACCGCCGGTTCTTCGCAGTGAACACCCTGGCCGGAGTTCGCGTGGAAGTTCCCTGGGTCTTTGATGAGTCCCACGCAGAGGTAGTCCGTTGGTTCCGTGAAGACTTGGTGGACGGGCTGAGAATCGACCACCCGGATGGGCTCGCCGATCCTGAGGGCTACCTCGCAAGGCTGCGCGAAGCTACTGGAGGCGCCTACCTGCTGGTGGAGAAGATCCTGGAGCCGGGGGAGCAGTTGCCGGAGAACTTCGAGTGCGAAGGGACCACGGGATACGACGCCTTGGCTGACGTCGACCGTCTATTGGTGGACCCGACGGCGGAGGAGTACCTGAACTCCCTTGATGCCCGTCTCCGGAATGCAGACGCGCCCGCGGATTACGAGGCCATGATTCATGGGACCAAGCGCCGGATCGCCGATGGGATCCTGCGCTCGGAAGTCCTGCGCCTGGCCCGCCTCGTGCCTGAATCCTTGGAGCTGCCTTTCGCCAAGGTAGCCGATGCCCTGGCTGAGGTCATTTGCTGCTTCCCCATCTACAGGACGTACCTGCCCTATGGCGGGAAAACCCTGACGGAGTCCGTGGAGAACGCCGCCAGGCAGCGCCCTGACCTGGCAACTGTCCTGAGCCACCTTCAGCCGCTCTTGCTGGATGAGTCGAGTCTTCTGGCCCGGCGTTTTCAGCAGACGTCCGGCATGGTGATGGCCAAGGGTGTGGAGGACACCGCATTCTTCCGCTACACCCGTCTGGGGTCACTGACGGAAGTGGGCGCCGATCCCACGGAATTCTCCATCCCCGGCAATGTCTTCCATGAGCGCATGGCGCGGCGGCAACAGCTTTTGCCGCTTTCCATGACGACGCTGAGCACCCACGACACCAAACGGAGCGAGGATGCCAGGGCAAGAATCTCCGTGATCTCCGAGGCAGTACCGGAATGGGAGCTTTTCCTCGGCATCGTCCACGAGCTCGCTCCCATCCCCGACGGCCCCCTCTCCGCCTTGGTGTGGCAATCGATCGCAGGCGCGTGGCCGGCAGATCGCCAGCGGTTGCAGTCCTACGCCTTGAAAGCGGCACGGGAGGCCGGCAACTCCACCAACTGGACCGATCCCAACCAGGATTTCGAGCACCAGTTGGCTGCCGCCGTCGACGCCGTTTTCGACGTACCGGAGGTAGGAGCCGCACTGACGAACTTCGTCAACGAGCTCGAACCATATGGAACCTCCAACTCGCTATCCGCCAAGCTGATCCAGCTGACCATGCCAGGAGTTCCTGACGTGTATCAGGGGACCGAATTCAGGGACGGTTCACTGACCGACCCCGACAACCGGCGGCCCGTGGATTTCAAGGCCCGGATCGCCGCTCTGGAAGAGTTGGATGGCGGTGGCAAGCCCGCATTCACCGATGATGCCGCCAAACTTCTGGTGGTTTCCCGCGCACTGAGGCTTCGCCGTGACAGGCCGGAGCTGTTCGCCGGTTACCTTCCGGTGGCGGCCCAAGGCGCTGCAGCGGGCCACGTGGTGGCCTTCGACCGCGGAGCCGAACGTCGGGGAGCTCTCACCGTTGCCACCCGCCTGCCCAAACGGCTGGCCAGGGAAGGCGGCTGGCGGGACACGGCCATTGACTTGACGGTGAACTGCCGGGACGAACTCACCGGGGCCAGCTATGAGGCAGGCACCGTCCCTCTGGCCACCTTGCTGGAGCACTACCCGGTGGCCTTGCTGGTTCCAACGGACTAATTTCCGGACGGTGCGATCACCGTTTCACGCTGATCGCACCGTCAACACCCGTCATTGCAAAGCACGCTTGAAACACGTACAGGGGAGCATGATGCTGGAGCACGCTGCTGGAAAGAATCTTTACGACCTCTGGGCTCCGAATGCGGATTCGGTTCGGTTGCTCGCCGGAGGCCACGAGTACGCCATGGAGAAGCATCACGACGGCGCCGCGTCCGGATGGTGGCGGGCGCCGGCTGATGTGGCCACGCAGGAGACCGACGGGGTGCGGTACGGCTACATCGTTGACGGCGAGGGACCGTTTCCCGATCCGCGCTCGCGGAGGCAGCCAGACGGGGTCCACGCATTGTCCGCCACTTTCGATCCTTCCGCCCACGAGTGGAAGGACAACGAATGGAAGGGGCGGAGCCTCAAGGGTTCGGTCATCTATGAACTGCATCTGGGCACCTTCACTCCGGAGGGCACGCTGGATGCCGCCGCAGGAAAACTGGATTACCTGGCGGACCTCGGCGTCGACTTCATAGAGTTGCTCCCGGTCAACGGATTCAACGGTGTTCACAATTGGGGCTACGACGGCGTCCTTTGGTATGCCGTGCACGAGCCTTATGGTGGCCCCGCCGCCTATCAGCGCTTTGTGGATGCGGCGCACGCTGCGGGCTTGGGCGTCATCCAGGACGTTGTCTATAACCACCTCGGGCCAAGCGGTAACTATCTGCCGAAGTTCGGCCCCTACCTGAAGTCGGGGGAGGGCAACACCTGGGGTGATTCTGTAAATCTTGACGGCCCAGGCTCGGACGATGTTCGCCGCTACATCCTGGAGAACGCAGCGATGTGGCTCCGGGATTACCATGTGGACGGACTCCGTCTGGATGCTGTGCATGCGTTGCGTGACGAGCGTGCCGTGCACATCCTCGAGGAGTTCGGGGCGCTGGGAGATGAGGTAGAGGAGGCAACGGGGATACCCAGGACGCTGATTGCAGAATCGGATCTGAACAACCCGCGGCTCATTTACCCACGCAAAGACAACGGCTATGGCTTGGCGGGCCAATGGAGCGACGACTTCCACCACGCTGTGCACGTCAACCTCAGCGGGGAAACCACCGGCTACTACTCAGACTTTGACTCGCTCGCAGTCCTTGCGAAGGTCCTGGAACATGGATTCCTTCATGATGGCAGTTACTCCAGCTTCAGGGGCCGGCATCATGGACGGCCTATCCGCCACGATCTTGCCCACCCTTCCGCGCTTGTTGTCTGCTTGCAGAACCACGACCAAATCGGGAACCGGGCCACAGGGGACCGCCTTACCGCGTCGTTGTCGTACGGAAAGCTGGCCATCGGCGCTGTGCTGACCATGACGTCCCCCTTCACGCCCATGTTGTTCATGGGTGAGGAGTTTGCGGCGTCCACCCCGTGGCAGTTTTTCACCTCCCACCCCGAACCTGAGCTGGGTAAAGCTACCGCCGAAGGGCGTATCAAAGAGTTCGAACGCATGGGATGGGACCCCGCGGTTGTTCCCGATCCGCAGGATCCCGAGACATTCCAGCGCTCCAAGCTCAGGTGGGACGAAGCCGGGGAGGGGGAGCACGCACGCTTGCTGCAGCTGTACAGGGATTTGGCACAGCTGCGCCGTAATACTCCGGAGTTGGTGGACGGCGGCTTCGGCGGGACATCCGTTGAGTTCGACGACGACGAACACTGGCTGCAGTTCTCCCGCGGCACCGTCAGGGTGGTGTGCAACTTCGGAAACGAAACTCTGGGCACGCCCTTAAGTGGCTCCGTGATGCTGGCCACTGACGATGAAGCAGCCCTTGAAGACGGGACGCTGACACTTCCCGGCGGTAGCGCCGCCGTCGTGCGCGTTCACTAAGTCCACGGCAGAGCAGAGGTGACGGCGCCCACATAGCGGACGGCGCCGTCACCTCTGTTTCTGCAGTGGCAGGATGGTACGTATGACTTATTCGGCTGCGGAAAACCGCTACGAAACCATGCCCTACCGCCGCGTCGGACGCAGCGGACTCAAACTCCCGGCCATCTCCATGGGCCTTTGGCACAACTTCGGCGATGACAAGCGCTTTGACGAACAGCGTGCCATCCTGCGCCGTGCATTTGATCTCGGTGTCAACCACTTTGACCTCGCCAACAACTACGGACCGCCGGATGGCTCGGCCGAGACCAACTTCGGGCGACACCTGAAGGACGACTTCAAGCCCTACCGTGACGAACTGGTCATCTCCACCAAGGCTGGTTACTACATGTGGCCGGGCCCCTATGGCGAGTGGGGATCCCGTAAATACCTGATCTCCAGCCTGGATCAGTCCCTGGAACGCATGGGCCTGGACTATGTGGACATTTTCTACAGCCACCGTCCTGACCCCGAGACGCCGATGGAAGAGACCATGGGCGCACTGGACTACGCGGTCCGGTCCGGCAAGGCACTGTACGCGGGCATCTCGTCTTACACCCCGGAGCAGACGCTCGAAGCCGCCCGGATCCTGAAGGAACTCGGCACCCCGTTGCTCATCCACCAGCCCAGCTACTCCATGCTGAACCGGTGGACGGAGAACGGCTCACCCAACCTTTACGAGGCATTGGATCAGGTGGGTGCCGGTTCCATCGCCTTCTCACCGCTGGCGCAGGGCATGCTCACCAACCGCTACCTCAACGGTGTACCGGCAGACTCCCGGGCAGCCAAGGAACGGTTCCTGTCTGGATCCCAGCTGACCGAGGAAAAGCTGGACCGGGTCAGGGGCCTGAACGCCATCGCCGAAGGGCGTGGGCAGACACTCGCGCAGATGGCCATCGCCTGGATCCTGCGCGATCAGCCCAAGGGTTCACCCGTGACCTCCGCACTGGTTGGTGCCTCCAGCGTGGCCCAGCTGGAGGACACCCTCAGCGCGATCAACAACCTGAACTTCACCGCCGAAGAGCTGGCGGCGATTGACGAATTCGCTGTTGAATCCGACATCAACAGGTGGGCGCAGAAGTAGCCTTCAAGAACTGACACAAACAGCGGAGGCCGGTAGGGAACAAAACCGGCCTCCGCTGTGTTGGTTACAATGCAAGTGTGCGCCGAATGGCGCCGTGCCAATCAGCCGTGCCCTGGACTCAGTCAGGGATGCGCCTGGCACCTGAGGTTATTTCTCAAAAGGAGTTCCGTGTCTTCACATCCGATTCGTGTTGCCATTGTCGGCGTAGGTAACTGCGCTGCATCGCTGGTCCAAGGAGTTCAGTACTATCGCGACGCTGACCCTAAGGCCACGATCCCGGGTCTGATGCACGTCGAGTTCGGCCAGTACCACGTCAACGACGTCCAGTTCGTTGCTGCCTTCGACGTCGATGGCAAAAAGGTTGGGCTTGACCTCGCAGATGCCATCGGTGCCAGCGAAAACAACACCATCAAGATCGCCGACGTTCCCGCCACCGGTGTGACTGTCCAGCGTGGCCACACCCTGGACGGCCTCGGCAAGTACTACCGCGAAACGATCGTGGAGGCTCCGGAAGAAGCTGTTGACATTGTTGCCGCGCTCCGCGAAGCCAAGGCCGACGTCATGGTTTGCTACCTGCCCGTTGGTTCGGACCAGGCCGCCAAGTTCTACGCCCAGTGCGCCATTGACGCAGGCGTGGCCTTCGTCAACGCCCTGCCCGTCTTCATCGCAGGCACCAAAGAGTGGGCTGACAAGTTCACCGAAGCCGGGATCCCGATTGTGGGCGATGACATCAAGAGCCAGATCGGTGCCACCATCACGCACCGTGTCATGGCCAAGCTGTTCGAAGACCGTGGTGTGACGTTGGACCGCACATACCAGCTCAACGTCGGCGGCAACATGGACTTCAAGAACATGCTGGAACGCGACCGTCTTGAGTCCAAGAAGATCTCCAAGACCCAGGCCGTCACCTCCAACGTGGAAGCAGAACTGCACGCCGACGACGTCCACATTGGACCGTCCGACTACGTTGCTTGGCTCGATGACCGCAAGTGGGCCTTCGTCCGACTTGAGGGCCGCAACTTTGGTGACGCCCCCGTTTCGCTCGAGTACAAGCTCGAAGTGTGGGACTCCCCGAACTCCGCCGGCGTGATCATTGACGCTATTCGCGCTGCGAAGATCGGCCTGGACCGCGGAATCGGCGGCCCGCTGCTCTCCGCTTCCAGCTACTTCATGAAGTCTCCGCCGGAGCAGTTCAACGATGACCTCGCCCGCGACAAGGTTGAAGCCTTCATCCGCGGCGACATCGAACGCTAAACACCCCCATCAGAGCAAACGCCCCCGTCTTCCGATGCGGGGGCGTTTGCTGTATCCGGACGCTCTATCAGTTCCCTCGGGCTTGACCGCGACCCTCTCTCCCTTTCCTCAAGAAAGTGATAGATGGTCGGGTTGAAGGGCTTGGGATGTGATAGATGGTCGGGTTGAAGGGCTGGGGATGTGAGAGATGGTCGGGTTGAAGGGTATGGGATGTGAGAGAGGGTTAGAAGAGGCCGGTAGGTTGGCCGTCAGAGTCCACGTCCATGCGCATGGCGGCCGGTTCCTTGGGGAGGCCGGGCATGGTCATCACCGCACCGGTCAGCGCAACAATGAAACCAGCTCCGGTCTTGGGGATCAGATCGCGGACGTGCACCCGGAATCCCTTGGGCGCACCAAGCCTGGACGCATCGTCGGTGAAGGAATACTGGGTCTTGGCCATGCAGACAGGGAACTCTGACCACCCGTTCTTCTCTATTTCGGCGAGACGCTTGAGTGCCGGGACGGAGAAATCCACGCCGTCGGCCCCGTAGATTTCCTGCGCAATCGTCTGGATCTTGTCCTCAACACTGAGTTCCAGCGGGTACAGGTGGTGGAAGTTGGCCGGCGCATCCAGCGCAGCGGCCACCTTGGCGGCGAGCTCATCACCGCCGTCGCCTCCACCCCCGCGCCCCCAAACATCGGCAACCGCCGCCTGCACGCCTTCTGCGGCACACCAGGCGAGGAGCCACTGCAGTTCCTCGGGACTGTCCGTTGCAAATTTGTTGATGGACACAACAGGGGAGAGGCCGAACTTCGCCACGTTGCCCAAGTGCCTTTTCAAGTTCTCGACGCCGGCTGCCACGGCGTCGACGTTGGGCTCGCTGAGATGTTCCTTGGCAACGCCGCCTTGCATCTTGAGCGCGCGGATGGTGGCCACCACCACGACGGCGGATGGCGCCACTTCGCCGACGCGCGCCTTGATGTCCATGTACTTCTCGGCACCAAGGTCAGCGCCGAAACCGGCTTCGGTGACCACGACGTCGGCAAGCTGCATGGCGGTGCGGGTGGCGATCAACGAATTGCATCCGTGCGCAATGTTCGCGAAGGGGCCGCCATGGACCAAAGCCGGGGTCCCCGCGATGGTTTGGACGAGGTTGGGCTTGATGGCGTCCTTCAAGAGCATGGTGAGCGCGCCCTCCACTCCGAGGTCCGAAACCGTGACTGGTGCGCGATCGTAGGTGTACCCGAAGGTGATGCGTCCCAGCCGGTCCCGAAGATCGTCAAGGTCTGAGGCGAGACAGAAGACCGCCATGATTTCCGAGGCCACGGTGATGTCGAAGCCGTCTTGCCTGGGCACTCCCTGCATGGGGCCGCCGAGTCCGATGATGACTTCGCGCAAAGCGCGGTCGTTCATGTCCAGCACGCGTTTGAACGTCATGCGGCGTGGGTCGATGCCGAGTTGGTTGCCTTGAAAAATGTGATTGTCCACCAGGGCCATGAGGGCGTTGTTTGCCGAGGTGATGGCGTGGAAGTCGCCCGTGAAGTGCAGGTTGATGTCGTCCATGGGCAACACCTGGGAGTAGCCGCCGCCCGTGGCTCCCCCCTTCATGCCCAGGATGGGACCCAGGGAGGGCTCGCGCAGGGCGATCATCACGTTGTGTCCGGCGCGGGCCAGGGAATCCGCGAGTCCCACGGTGGTAGTTGATTTGCCTTCGCCGGCCGGGGTGGGGGACATGGCAGAGACGAGCACTACCTTGCCGGGCGCCTTGCCCTGAGGCAGCACCAGTTTGGCGGTATTGATCTTGGCTTTGTAAGGCCCGTAGAGCTCGAGGGCGTCCAGAGGGATACCGGCGCGTTGGGCGATGTCCTCAATAGGAAGCATGGTGGCGTGGTGGGCAATCTCAAGATCACTCAGGACCTTGTTTTCAGACATCGTTGTCCTTCGGCTCTGCCCGCAGCGGGGATGCTGCTGCTGGGGTTCTTACGCTGTGCGCGACAATCTACCAGCCCGGGAGCGTATACGAGCTGAACTCAGCGCCGTGGGACCAGCAGACCACCGACGGCCTCCCGGTAGCTTTCCAGGGTGATGGCGGCGGTGCGCTGCCATCCGAAGGACTCGGCGTGGGTAGCTGCCAGCCGGCCCATGTCCTCGCGCGTTTGAACGTCGTCGTAAAGATCCTCCAGGGCGTCTGCCCAATCGGAGGGATCGTGTCCGTCCACCAGCATCCCCGTCCGCCCGTCGGAGATGGCGCGGGAAAGACCACCAACGTTGGTGGCCACCACCGGAGTGCCGCACGCCTGTGCTTCCAACGCCACCAAACCGAAGGACTCGCTGAAGGAGGGCATCACCACCACATCTGCTGAACGGAACCAGCTGGCCAGCTCCGGTGCCACTACAGGCGGCCGGTGCGTGACGACGTCGGACAAGCCGGCCTCTTCGATGATGTGCTGGAGGTTGAAGTCCTTGGCCCCGCTGAGGGATCCCAGTATGGTCATTTCCAAATCTATGTCCGGGCGGCGTTTGCGGAGGATTCCGGCGGCTTTGACGAACACTTGAGGACCTTTGAGCCGTTGGATCCTGCCGGCAAAGAGGATATGAAAGCTGTCCGGCCTGACTCCCCGCAAAGAACGGGACTTCCGACGGAATGACGGCGTGAACACCTTGAGGTCCACTCCGGGCGGAGCGACATCGATCCTGTCCAGTTCCGCCCCGTAGTGCGACACCAATTCCTCCGCCTCGGCAGGAGTGTTGGCGACCAGCCTGGAGGCACCGTCCACAATCCGTTGTTCGCCGTCTTCCCTGCGCCGCGGCTCCGGCCGTTCACCTGACTCCAGGACCAGGTTTTTGACCTTGGCCATGGTGTGCATGGTGTGGATCAGGGGGACACCCCAGAGTTCTGACAACTCGAGCCCCGCCACGCCGGAAACCCAGTAATGGGAGTGGATGGCGTCGTAGCGGCCGTGGAGCTGTTTGTGGCGGATCTTGTCGATTTCTTCGACCATGTGGTGCAGAAGTGCCGGGAGTTCTTCCTTGGGGAGTTTGCGCCGTGGTCCTGCCATGACGTTGTGAACGCAGACGCCGGGCCCCGGATGCTCGACGGCGGGCTGGCCGGCTTTGGTGGATCGCGTGAAGATCTCCACCTCCACTCCGGACTCAGCAAGTGCCATGGCCAGGGCGCGGACGTAGACGTTCATTCCGCCGGCATCTCCCGCGCCGGGCTGTTCCATGGGGGAGGTGTGGAGCGACAGAAAGGCCACACGACGGATCAATGGCACCCGGGTCCTCCTCACGATCACAGCAAAATCAACTTTGCGCTGCAGAAAACATTACTCCTGCCGTTGACTCCCCAGCTGGGCAAGCTCCGCTATGTGGACAAGACTGCTAGCGTGGCCGCTGTGAGCCAAGAACAATCCTTTGACATCCGTACGGCAACACCTGAGGACTGGCCTGGAATGTGGTCGATCCTGCAACCGGTGATCCGCGAAGGCGAGACCTTCACGTGGGACCGTGACACCACCGAACAAGCCGCCAGGACCAAATGGATGAAGGAAGCACCCGGCCAGACCTTCGTTGCGGTGCGTCAGGACACCGGCGAGATCCTGGGTACGGGGGAGTTCCATGCCAACCAAGCGGGCGGTGGAAGCCACGTTGCCAACGCCGGTTACATGGTGGGGGCCAACAACTCGGGCCAAGGCATCGCCAGGGCACTCTGCGCCTACTCACTGAGCGAAGCAAAGGCGGCAGGTTTCCGTTCCATGCAGTACAACGCCGTGGTGGAGAGCAACGTGCGTGCTGTGTGGTTGTGGCAGTCCATGGGTTTCAAGATTCTGGCGACTGTTCCTGAAGCCTTTAACCATCCGGAGATCGGCTACGTGGGCCTGCATGTCATGTACCGGAAGCTTTAAGCCACAACCGGGTTAAATCAGGAAAAGCGGCCTCGTACCCTTCCAGCAATTGCCGGCCCAGGGGGAGCGAACCCACCAGCGGGTGAGCGGCAAAGGCTTGCACGGCCGCCTCGCGTTCTCCGGAAACCACAGCGCGGATGGTTAGCCGCTCCACCTCTTTGACGTGCCGCATGAGTGTAAGGAACTGCCCGTCCGGGCGGTCCTGTGCGAGCGGCACCGCGCCGTCGGGAGTTACCTCGCAAGGAACCTCGACGACGGCGTCCGCTGGCAGGCCGGGCACGGCAACCTCGGCGCCGGGCCCAGCAAGTGACACGGGCGAGTTGGGCACATTGAGGACCAATTGGGCCGTGCCGCCGCCGGAGAGCGCACGCATGACCGAAAGCGCCACACGTTCGTAGCCGCCGCCTGCGAGATCGGACTCGTCCCGCTGCTCCCCGTGGGTCCGAGCCTCTGCCAGGTAGCCTTCCTCACGGGAGCGCCGGGCGGCATCCCAGAGCGGGTACGGATGCGAAGCCTGCAGAAGCGAGGGATACAGCGATTGCTGCTGGCTGTGAATGGACGCTCCACGGGTTTGCTGTTGCTGTCCGATGGCTTCGGTGGCGTGGGAGGTTTGGTAGTAGTAATAAAGATATTCGTTGGGCAGGCAGCCGAGCTGAAGCAGGGTGTGCTGCCCGAACAAGCGGCCTTCCTCCATGGTCTCAAGAGCAGCGTGATCGGACAGCAGAGCCGGCAAGAGGTCCCGCCCCTCCGGGGCCAACCGGTAAAGCCAGCCCAAGTGGTTCAGCCCGTAGTAGCCCACGCCGTCGAGCGTTCCTTCTCTCAAGGGTGCCCCCGCGGCCCGGGCAGCCCGCTGGACCAAGCCCCCGGCGGAATCACAGATGCCGATCACCCGGTTCCCCAAGACCGGCACCAAAGCCTCGGTGACCATGCCGGCCGGATTGGTGAAGTTGATGAGCCACGCGTCAGGGCAATGGCGACGCATCGCCTCAGCGAGTTCCAGCATCCGTGGAATGGAGCGGAGCGCGTAGGAGATGCCGCCGGCCCCGGTAGTCTCCTGGCCCAGCAACCCCAGCTTCAAGGGAATCTGTTCGTCTGCGATCCTCCCCGCAGTACCGCCCGGACGGATTGCCGAGAACACCATGTCCGTCCCGGTGAGCGCCTGCCCAAGATCAGTGGAAACCACGACGGCCGGCGAAGAAGCGTCGTCCACGGGCATGTCGCGGAGCACCGCCTCAATGGCTGTGAGCCGTGATTCATCCACGTCAAAGAGAACAAGTTCGTCTACCAAACCCGCGAAAGGGCCCTCGCACAACGCCCGGTACACGAGGGGAACCCGGAATCCGCCGCCACCGGCGATCATGAGCCGCATGCTCCGAGTCTATGCAGGCCCGCAAGTCTATGCAGCCCACTACGTGCAGCGTAGTCTGCCGTGCATGGACGCTATGCCCCAGCGACGATTCGACCCCCTGGCTGCCGTGCGGTCGGACGGGGACCACCAGTGCGACCTTCTCCTGACCGGAACGGTTTTCCAGGACATCATCTTTACCGGACTTCCGCACGCACCCGAACCCGGTACGGAGGTGTGGAGCGAAGGCATGGGCAGTTGCCCCGGCGGTGTGGCCAACCAAGCCATTGCTGCCGCGCGGCTCGGCTTGCGAACCAACCTCGCGGCAACCTTCGGGGACGACGGCTACGGCGACTACAACTGGCAGATCCTGGAAAGCCAGGAGCACGTTGACCTCTCGCTTTCCCAGAGGGTTTCCGGCTGGCACTCACCCGTGACGGTATCCATGTGCGTGAACCAGGACCGGTCCATGGTCACGCACGGCCACCCGGCTCCGATCAGTTCCTCGGAACTGATCGGGAAGCCGCCCAGGGCGCTCGCCGCCGTCGCCGATTTAGGCGAGGAGATGGAACCGTGGATGCTCGCAGCGAAGGATGCGGGCACCAAGCTCTTTGGCGTGGTGGGCTGGGACCCCACCGGGGAGTGGTCCGAGCGTCGGCTGGACCAGCTGGCGAATTTCCATGCCTTCCTGCCCAATGCTCCCGAAGCGATGGCGTTCACCGGCAAAGCGGACCCGTGGGCGGCCTTGTATTCGCTGGCTGACCGTGTCCCCGTGGCCGTGGTAACTCTTGGCCCTCAAGGCGCGGTGGCAGTGGACTCCGAAACCGGGGAAGAGGAGTGGGTGCCGTCCCTGCCCGTATCAGCTTCCGATCCCACGGGCGCCGGAGACTGTTTCGGGGCGGCGTTCATTGTGGGATGCCTGGCGGGGTGGAGATTGGGGGACCGGCTCCGGTTCGCGAACCTTTGCGCCTCCCTGGCGGTTCAGGAAGTGGGAGGCTCACTGGCTGCGCCGGGGTGGGGCGACATCGCTGACTGGTGGCAACGGGCAAACGCACGGAAAGAGCGTCAGTCCAGTCAGTGGTTGCGGCGCTTCGCCTTCCTGGAACCGATCGTGAAGGACATCCCGGCGGAAGCGCAACGACGAGCCCGGGCCACCATCGCGCACTTGTCTGACGCCCAGTAGCCCCTGACGGAGCCCCGCAGTTAACCCGAGTTCACTGACAGCATTAGAATCTCTAGGGTGACTTACGAAGCAGCTGCAGATATCGGGATCGGGACGAAGGCCTCCATAGCAAAGTCAGCGGTGCTGGAGCGCTCCGCCGTGATCGACCTCGACGCCGTGCGGCACAACGTTCGTCAGTTCGTCGGCATCGCCTCCCCGGCCGCTGTTATGGCCGTGGTGAAGGCGGACGCTTATGGGCACGGTGCCGTACAGGTGGCCCGGGCAGCCCTCGACGCCGGAGCGGCCTGGCTGGGCGTTGCCCACATCTCCGAGGCACTCGTCTTGCGCGCCGCCGGAGTGGATGCTCCACTGCTTGCCTGGCTGCACACCCGTGAAAGTAACTTCCAAGCGGCAGTCGCCGCGGGCATCGACGTCGGCATTTCCGGTTGGGAGCTGGAAGCGGTAGTCGCCGCAGCACGGGAACAGGAACGGCCCGCGCGGGTGCATCTCAAGGTGGACACGGGACTGGGCCGGAATGGCTGCACCATTGCCGACTGGGACCAATTGTTGGGCCAGGCCGTGGACTACCAGGACCAAGGCCTCCTCAGGGTGGTGGGAATCTTCTCCCACCTCGCCGTTGCCGACGAGCCGCACCGCCCGGAAACCGACGAGCAACTGGCCGTCTTCCGCGAAGCCATTGCCATGGCCGAGGACGCGGGCGTAGACACCGAGGTCCGGCACATAGCCAACACACCGGCAGCCTTGTCCCGCCCGGACTCTCACTTCGACCTCGTCCGTGTGGGCCTGGGCATCTACGGTTTGTCTCCCTTCGAGGGGGCTACCTCTGCCGAACTTGGCCTCCATCCCGCCATGACGGTCCGGACCCTCCTGTCCAACTGCAAGAAGGTGCCCGAAGGCCAAGGCGTCTCCTACGGCCTCAATTACCGGACCAGCGCGGAAAGCACGCTGGGCCTGGTGCCGCTGGGTTACGCAGACGGCGTCCCAAGGATCGCCACCGGGGGTCCCGTGCGGGTGAATGGCATCAATTACCCGGTGGTGGGCAGGATTGCGATGGACCAGATGGTCATTGATCTGGGCCCGCTGTCCCCGGAAGAGGCGGCCGGCTTCAAAGGCGCCGAGGCTGTCATGTTCGGCAACGGTGCCGATGGCGGCCCTACGGCCGATGATTGGGCGGCTGCAGCTGGAACCAATAACTACGAAATCGTGACGCGCATCAGCCCCAGGGTCCCGCGCAGCTACGTCAACGAACGGCCTGCCATGCCGGAGGCGCCTGCGGCTGTCGCCGGCCAAGCTGAAACGGCAGCGCTGTGAGCGAAGCCCAGTGGGAACGCACGCTCACGGTCACGACGGCGGAGCAGACCCATGCGCTCGCAGCAGCTGTGGGCGGGGTGCTTGAGGCCGGGGATCTCCTGGTCCTGACCGGTGAGCTGGGCGCGGGCAAGACGACATTCACCCAAGGCCTTGGCGAGGGCCTGGGGGTGCGTGCAGGCATCATCTCGCCAACGTTTGTTCTGGTACGGATCCACCCCAATCTCCCCGATGGCCCCAGGCCCGGCGGTCCGGACCTGGTCCATGTTGACGCCTATCGACTGGACTCGGCAGCGGAAATCGATGACATCGATCTTGAAAACACCATGGACACGGCGGTAACAGTGGTGGAGTGGGGCCGGGACCGGGTGGAGCACCTCTCTGACAGCCGACTGGAGATTGACCTGCACAGGGCAGTGGGTGGAGAACACCCGGAGACCTCCACAGGCGGGGTGGTCATGGACTTCGATACCGATGACGACGACGAACCCCGCACCATCGTGTTCCGTGGGTTCGGTCCCCGTTGGACCGAGGCGCCGAACATCCTTGAGACCAGCGAATACGGAGGCAATTGATGCTGATCCTGGCCATTGATACGTCAGCGGTTGCCAGTGCGGCCCTGATTTCGGATGATGCCATGGAGGGCGTTGTTGATTCCTTCGCCACCGAGGACACCCGCAGCCACGCCGAAGTCCTCGCTCCCGGGATCGAGAAGCTCTTGGCCGGTGCCGGCGTCACGGGCCAAGACATCGACGCGATCGTCACGGGAGTTGGACCTGGCCCGTTCACCGGACTCCGTTCCGGCATTGCGACGGCCCGCACCCTCGCTTTCGTGTGGAACAAGCCGTTGTACGGGCTCATGAGCCTGGATGCCATCGCGTTGGAAGTAGCGGAGTCAACAGCCGCTACCCCCGAATTCCTTGTGGCCACGGATGCCCGACGCAAAGAGGTCTACTGGGCCCGTTACTCGCTGGCTGAGGGCCAGCTTCCGGAGCTCGCAGACGGCCCGCATGTGGGTTTCGCTTCCGAGCTTCCGGAGTTGCCGGTATTCGGTGCGGGTGCAGGTTTATATGCTGATGTCCTCACTGCGGATGAGGACTTTGCCCAGACACAACCGGACGCGGCCTCGCTGGGTCAGTTCGCTTTGGCCAGGCTCACGGCCGGGCAGGCGTTGCTTGACTCCACTCCGCTGTATCTTCGCGAATCCGATGCCCAGGTGCCCGGGCCCAGGAAGCGTGCTCTTTGATGGGAAGGACACTGTGAAACTGTCACCCAAGCTGGAACTCGCCGGTGTTTCACTGCGCGACATGACTGAGGCCGATATCCCGGCAGTTGAGGTGTTGGAGCGTCGCTTGTTCCCCGTGGACGCCTGGCCCCTGCAGATGTTCTTCGACGAGTTGGCCCAGCCCGAGACCCGGCGATACGTGGTGGCGGAGGTTTCCGGGGAGATCGTGGCTTACGCCGGATTGATGTGCATCGAACCGATTGCGGACGTCCAGACAATCGCCGTCGTGCCTGAATTCGAAGGCAAAGGAATCGGCTCCGCTGTCCTCACGGAACTGATTGAAGAAGCCCGGCGCCGCCGTGCGGATGACGTCCTGCTTGAAGTCCGGGCGGACAACCCCCGTGCCCAGCAACTGTACGTTCGGTTCGGCTTCGAACAGATCCACGTCCGTCCCCGCTATTACCGGGACGGCACCGACGCCCTGATCATGAGGCTTGAACTGAACAAACCACAGTCCAACGAAGGAGCCACAGCGTGAGCGGGCAGTATCCGGAACAGCCAAAGCAGCCCTTGGTGCTTGGCATCGAGTCCTCCTGCGACGAGACCGGCGTTGGAATCGTGCGGGGCACTACGTTGCTGACCAATACCGTCTCTTCTTCCATGGATGAGCACGTCCGCTTCGGTGGTGTCATCCCGGAGATCGCTTCGCGTGCGCACCTGGACGCTTTTGTTCCGACGCTTCAAGAGTCGCTGCATGAGGCAGGCGTGACCTTGGACGACATCGATGCCATTGCCGTGACGTCCGGTCCCGGTCTGGCCGGAGCGCTGATGGTGGGCGTCTGTGCTGCCAAGGCTTTGGCTGTGGCCACCGGCAAACCGCTCTATGCCATCAACCACTTGGTGGCGCACGTGGGCGTGGGCCTGCTGGATGGACGTCGGGGAACTGACGGAAAGCACGACGCCGGTGCTGCCGCCGGCCTGGGTGCCGGAAAGCTGCCCGAGAACCTCGGGGCTCTCCTGGTATCGGGTGGGCACACTGAAATCCTGAGGATCAGGAGCATCACGGACGACGTTGAACTGCTTGGCTCAACCATTGATGACGCCGCCGGTGAAGCGTACGACAAAGTTGCCCGCATCCTTGGCCTCGGTTACCCGGGTGGGCCCGCCATCGACAAACTGGCGCGCCAAGGCAATCCCAAGTCCATCCGGTTCCCGCGCGGCCTGAGCCAGCCCAAGTACATGGGGACCGCCGAGGACAAGGGCCCGCACCGCTATGACTGGTCGTTCAGCGGCCTGAAGACCGCTGTGGCCCGTTGCGTGGAACAGTTTGAGGCCCGTGGCGAGGAAGTGCCGGTGGCCGACATCGCCGCGGCTTTCCAGGAAGCCGTGGTGGACGTCATCAGTTCCAAGGCGGTCCTGGCCTGCAAGGAACACGGCATCACCGATGTCCTGCTGGGTGGTGGCGTTGCAGCGAATTCGCGGCTCCGGGAGCTGACCGGGCAGCGCTGTACCTCGGCCGGAATCACGCTGCATGTACCGCCGCTGGACCTTTGCACGGACAACGGCGCCATGGTGGCAGCGCTGGGAGCCCAGCTGATCATGGCTGGCGTCGCCCCCAGCGGAGTTAATTTCGCGCCGGATTCCTCCATGCCCGTCACCACGGTGTCAGTGCCTGCCTAGGCTTCCCACCAAGGCAGGCGCACCGGCCGGGACTACGCGTCGGGACCTTTGCGCATCTGCTGAACGAGGTCCATGACCACTGCCTGCAGATCGCCGTTGTGTTCGGCGGCGACGCGGCGCTGCCGCTGGTAACTGGCGCCTCGTTCAACGATCTTGAGGACGTCCGCCAACTCTTCGGAACAACCCAGCTTGGCAGCCACCGGCTCCAGCCGCGCAACCGTTTCCGCGAGGTGTTCGGTGACCAACTGCTCGTTGCCCTCGGCATCGAGGATGATGATGGCTTCCATGCCGTAGCGGGCGGCGCGCCACTTGTTCTCCTGCACATGCCATGGCGGCATGGTGGGGATGGTGCCGCCGGCGTCCAGGATGGAGGAGAACTCGTCCACCAGGCACTGGGTCAGTGCAGCGATGGCGCCTACTTCTTCAAGGGTGGCCAGGCCGTCGCAGATCCGCATCTCGATGGTGCCCAGGTTGGACACGGGCCGGATATCCCAACGGATCTCAGACGTGGCATCGATGACACCGGTGGTGAACATGTCCTGGACGTAGGACTCGTAGGCTTCCCACGAATCAAACTGGAAGGGAAGTCCCGCGGTGGGCAATTGCTGGAACATGAGCGCGCGTTGGGACGCGTAGCCGGTTTCCTCGCCTGCCCAGTAGGGGCTGGAGGCGGACAGTGCCTGGAAATGGGGGAAGTAGTTGACCAGGCCGTCCAAGACGGGGAGGACCTTTTCCTTGCGGTCGATGCCCACGTGGACGTGAACGCCATAGATGACCATCTGGCGTCCCCACCATTGGGTCCGCTCGATCAGCTTGGCGTAGCGCTCTTTGTCGGTGACGGGCTGGAGCAGGGGAGGGCTGAAGGGGTGGCTGCCTGCGCAGAACACCTCCACGCCCATGGGGTCGGTGACTTCACGGACTGCTGCCAGCGATCGGCTGAGATCGTCTTTGGCGTCTTTGACAGTCTCGCAAATACCGGTGACGAGCTCCACGGTGTTGAGGAGCAACTCGCGCTTGATGTGGGGGTGTTCGTCGTCCTCGTTGAGGTCGGGGTGGTTCGCAGCGACGCCTTTGAGGACATCGTTGGCGACTGATACCAATTCCCCTGTGCGTGCATTGACGAGCGCCAACTCCCATTCCACACCCAGTGTCGATTGCCTGGATGGCGCAAAATCAATCTGCACGTAGTCCCCTCATTGTGTTGTCTCAGCCGGACGCGTTCCCCGCTGCGGGGCCGCCAGCGGTCGGATCAAGTCTAATGCAGCCCGAACGCCAGTGATATCGCCGCTTTGCGGGCTGCAATGAGCCGTCACTTGCTAATAAGAATGATTCTCAATAGAATCGACCCATGCACCTTTCAGTCGTCAGTTCCCTGGACAGCCAATGCCGTGAGGCAGCCACCAGCAGGCTGGGCCGAACGCACTCCAACTCGGTGGTGGTCCTCCATGACCTCCTGGACGGTTCTCTGGTACTTCGCCGTGTTTACCGGGATGGCCTTTTGTTCGAACGCGAAACAACAGTCCTGGAACATGGTTGCCTCAGCTGCACAGTTCGGTTGGACGTGGTGCCGACGGCGGAACGCCTTGCCGCGTGCGGTTTCGACCACGTTGTCCTTGGCCTGCCACCAGGAGTGGCAGCCGGGATGGCCGTTGCGGAGCTTCGCGGTGGCCTCAGCCGCCCGGCGGTGATCGACAACGCGGTGTTGGCACTGGACCCGGCGGATCTGGAGGACCATATCTGGGACCGGCACACACTGTTTGAATCCGGATTCACCTCAATGCCGCAGGATGAGCGCACCAGCGGCGAGTTCCTCATCGGTGAGTTCGGGCAAGTGGACACCGTCATGGTGCATCCGGGCCTGGGCGCAGTGTTGACCGGGGATCACCGTGAAGGATCGGCGCAGTGGTTGACCGGAATGGAGCTACTGGGCGAATTGGCGCCCCACGCAGCAAAGGTCGGGGAAGCTGACGAGTTCCGGCCAGGGTGCTTTGATGATGCCGAAGCGGCGGCACGCAACCGCCCCGGCGTCGTGCGCGTTCCTGTCAGCGAGACGCCAGGTTCCTTCCGGACGGTACTCCACAAAGCGGGTCGGCCCTTGCATCCCGGGCGCTTCCGCGATGCGCTTCCTCAACTGGCCGTGGGCACGCACTGGCTGCGTGGGCGCCTCTGGATCGCATCGGCGCCGAAAACGCGGATCGCGGTCCAGGGAATCGGGCCGCGGGTGTGGCTTGAAAGCACCGGAAAGTGGTTGGCCGACTCCGCTGAATCAGCCCCCGGCAGTGCGCGCCCTGGAGCGGCGGGTGCCGACGTCGACTCCTTTCTTGACTGGCACCCCAGCCATGGCGACCGCGGAACTGTCCTGGCCATCACTGGACGGTCCGAGGATATTGACCCACAGGAAATCAGTGATCTGTTGGAAGGTTGCCAACTGACGGAAGCAGAGATGGAGCAAGATTTCGGGGTCTGGGATGACCCCCTGGAACTGAGCGACGCCCTCTAGAGCCAGCAACACAAACCAGGCCAAACACCCAACAAAAGGAGAAACACCATGAAGGTCAGGAATTCGCTGCGTGCCCTCAAGAAGATCCCCGGCGCCCAGATTGTGCGCCGGCGCGGGCGTACCTTTGTCATCAACAAGAACAACCCGCGGATGAAAGCACGGCAGGGCTAAGCGCGCGGCAGCCCCAGGACGGCAGTGCCGAAGGGGCGTTGTTTAATGGGGGAATGCCAATCCTGAACAAAGACATGTCCTTGTGCATTTCGCTCGCGGCCCGGCCCAGCAACATCGGTACCCGGTTCCACAACTACCTGTACGATCTGCTGGGCTTGAACTTTGTCTACAAGGCATTCGCCCCTGCTGACATCACCCTTGCGGTGGCGGGCATCCGCGGCCTCCCGATCCGGGGCGCCGCGGTGTCCATGCCGTACAAGGAAGCAGTCATCCCGTTGGTTGACGTGATGGATCCATCGGCCAAAGCCATTGATTCGGTCAACACCATCGTCAACAACGACGGCGTCCTCACCGCCTACAACACGGACTACATCGCTATTGCCCGGCTCCTGAAGGACCATCAGGTTCCCAGCAGCCACACCGTGTTGCTCCGTGGTGCCGGCGGCATGGCCAAGGCTGTTGCCGCAGCCCTGCGGGACGCGGGGTTCACCGCTGTCACCATCGTGGCGCGCAACGAGGACACTGGCCGTGCCCTTGCGGATCTCTACGGCTTCGCATGGCAGAACGACGTCAACGGTTCCACCGCGGACCTCATCATTAATGTCACTCCGCTGGGAATGGCAGGCGCGGATGAAACGGCCCAGTCCTTCGACGACGCCGCGATTGCCGCTGCCCAAGTGGTGTTCGACGTCGTGGCATTGCCTTCTGAGACACCGCTCATCAGCGCAGCCCGGAAGGCGGGCAAGAAAGTGATCACTGGCGCTGCGGTCATTGCCATCCAGGCGGAAGAGCAGTTTGTCCTCTACACCGGTGTGCGCCCGAGCCCTGGGCAAGTCCGCGAAGCGTCTGAATTCTCGCGTCGCTGACGGCAGGGGAGCGCTAGAACGTCACGGGCTCCACAACAACAGCCACTCTCTCCTCGCCGATCCTGGTGAGGACCAGGGTGGCTGTTCTTGCGTCCTTGCCCTTTGCGGGTTTGGCGGGAAGCAACTGCTTCCGCAGTTCCTCCGGGGTTACCGCCGTGCCGCGCTTCTTGATGTCCAGCACCGTGATGCCGTTGGTCTTAACCCAGGCTTTGAGGGCCTTGACGTTGTACGGCATGACTTCAAGGACCTTGTAGGCGCGGGCAAAGGGTGTGTCGTGCAGTTCCGGAGCGCAGATGTAAGCGATGTGCTCATCCACCAGGTGTCCACCCAGCCGTTCGGCAACATCGGCCACCAGGCCTGCGCGGATCACCGCACCGTCGGGTTCGTAGAGGAAACCCTCAACAGGCCCGACGGCGGCTACCGGGCCGCCGTCGAAATCCTCGGCGCTGGTGATTTCCGCAGCGCCCTGGCTGCCAATCACCAGCGCGGCGCGACGCACGCCGGGGCGGGACACAGCGTTGAACCACAGGGTCACTTCGGTGACATCTCCGCCTACCGATACCCACTGGGCCTCGCAGCCTGAGGGCACGGAGTCATGAGGAATGCCCGGACCCATTTTGACGCCGATGGCGCGGCCGGTAGCCGCCAGGCGTTCCACGAAGGACAACGGGGGAGAGAAAGCTTCAGGGTCCCAGATCCGTTTGGTTCCGGACGTGGAAGTGGTTCGCCGGGCGGGATCCAGCCATACACCGTCGATCCCCTCCAAGTCCACGGTTGTTGCATCGGAGTGCACCACAGTGGCATGCGGAAAAGGCATGAGGTTGATGGTGGCGCAGGCGGCAGTGGTTTCATCCATCTCCACGGCGGTCACCGAAATGTCCATGGAAGCCATCGCCATGGAATCGGCGCCCAGGCCACAGCCGAGGTCTGCAACGTGGGAAATACCGGCCTTCGCGAAACGCTCGGCGTGGCGGGCGGCGACGTTCAAGCGCGTGGCCTGCTCCAAGCCGGCCTGGGTGAACAGCATCTGCCGGGCAAACTCACCGAACTTTGCCTCTGCACGTGTCCGAAGCCGGGATTGGGTGAGGACCGCTGCTACGAGTTCGGGGGAGTGCCCTGCCTTCCGGAGGTCGGCGTTGACGCTGAATGAGTCGGCCTCCCGGTAGGGTCCCAATGAGGCAAGAAGTTCCCATCCTTCAGTAGTCAGCAAGGGTGCGATCTGTTCCTGCGGTGCGTGAGACATGGGATCAAGCCTAACGGCGCGGCGGTTGACGGCGTGACTGGCGAATCAGCCGGATAGGGTTGTTTTCATGGAAGACAACGCTGCCCCGCACACCTCCACCCTGACAAAGTTCGCGCGCCCCGCCCTGATAGCGGGGGTCGTGATCGCGGTGGTCTGCATCGGCCTGCTGATCATCATCTTCGCCTTGGATTCCTTCAATGCCGCTACGTATTCGGTGGCTGGCAAGAGCGTCAATGATGCCACCGACGAAGCGCGGGGCATCCGCGAACTTTACAGTGGTGCCCGGACCGGTGGCATCATCACGTTGGTGATCTCCGGCGTCGTGGCTGTTGCCTCTGCCGTGGTGCTTTATTTGAACCGCGGCAATGCTCCCCTGGACGAGGATGACGACGGCGAAGACTACGATCTGGACGACCTCACGGGCAGGTGAAGGACGTTCACTCGTGACGAAATGCTGGCACTCACCTTGACCGAGTGCTAACGCTTACATAGAGTCGTATTAGCACTCTCCCCCGGAGGGTGCTAATCACGCCAAGCGTCTTCCGGCACCGCGACGACGGATGCACGCTCCGGCACCCTAGTTCTTAGTCCATGAATCAGCTCATGAAAAGGAGAGTCCGAGTGTCGGTCTCGATTAAGCCTCTTGAGGATCGTATTGTTGTTCGCCCGCTCGAAGCAGAGCAGACCACGGCTTCCGGCCTGGTAATTCCGGACTCCGCGCAGGAGAAGCCGCAGGAAGGCGAAGTTGTTGCAATCGGCCCCGGCCGCTTCGATGACAACGGCAACCGCGTACCGGTTGACGTAGCTGTTGGCGACGTCGTCATCTACTCCAAGTACGGTGGAACCGAAGTCAAGACCGGCGGCAACGAGTACCTCGTTCTGTCCGCCCGCGACGTCCTTGCGATCGTCGTAAAGTAACTTCCCGGAGCCCCGCACCGCCGTCGCGTTGGAATCATTCCAGCCGTCAGCGGTGCGGGTTTTCTGTCTTGAAAGGACACAACCATGGCAAAGCAGCTTGCTTTTAACGATGCTGCCCGCCGGTCTCTTGAGGCCGGTATCGACAAGCTCGCCAACACTGTCAAGGTGACGCTTGGCCCGCGCGGCCGCAACGTCGTGCTGGACAAGAAGTGGGGCGCTCCCACGATCACCAACGACGGCGTGACCATCGCCCGCGAAGTTGAGCTTGATGACCCCTACGAGAACCTTGGCGCACAGCTGGCCAAGGAAGTAGCCACCAAGACCAACGACGTCGCCGGCGACGGCACCACCACGGCTACCGTGCTGGCACAGGCGCTGGTCAAGGAAGGCCTGCGCAACGTTGCTGCCGGCGCCGCTCCTGGCGAGATCAAGCGCGGCATCGAGGTTTCCGTTGAAGCCGTCGCAGCCCGCCTCCTGGAGAATGCCCGCGAAGTCGAAGGCACCCAGGTTGCCAGCGTTGCAGCTATCTCCGCGCAGAGCGACGAGGTTGGCGAACTGCTGGCCGAAGCATTCGGCAAGGTTGGCAAAGATGGTGTCATCACCATTGAAGAATCCTCCACCACCCAGACCGAACTGGTCCTCACCGAGGGCATGCAGTTCGACAAGGGCTACCTTTCCCCGTACTTCGTCACCGACGCTGAGCGCCAGGAAGCCGTCCTTGAGGACGCCCTGATCCTGATCAACCAGGGCAAGATCTCCTCGCTGCAGGACTTCCTGCCGCTCCTGGAGAAGGCCCTGCAGGCAAACAAGCCGCTCTTCATCATTGCTGAAGACATTGAAGGCGAAGCCCTTTCCACGCTGATCGTCAACCGCATCCGCGGCACGCTCAACGTTGTTGCCGTCAAGGCTCCGGGCTTCGGCGACCGCCGCAAGGCCATGCTCCAGGACATCGCCACGCTCACGGGCGCCCAGGTTGTTTCCCCGGATCTTGGCCTGAGCCTGGACACTGTTGGCCTGGAGGTACTTGGTACCGCACGCCGCATCACGGTGACCAAGGACAACACCACCATTGTTGACGGCGCCGGCACGGCTGAGGACGTTGCCGACCGCGTTGCACAGCTGCGCGCTGAACTCACCCGGACGGACTCCGACTGGGACAAGGAAAAGCTGCAGGAACGCCTGGCCAAGCTGGCCGGCGGCATCGGCGTGATCAAGGTTGGCGCAGCCACCGAGGTTGAGCTGAAGGAAAAGAAGCACCGCATCGAGGACGCTGTTTCCTCCACGCGCGCAGCCCTCGAAGAAGGCATTGTTTCCGGTGGCGGTTCCGCTCTCATCCACGCCCTCAAGGCACTGGACGAGTCCCCGGCCGTCAAGGCGCTGGAAGGTGACGCAGCAGCTGCTGTGGGCATCGTCCGCCGCGCCCTGGTTCAGCCGCTGCGCTGGATCGCCCAGAACGCCGGATTCGACGGCTTCGTTGTTGTTGCCAAGGTTTCCGAGCTGGAAGCCAACCACGGCTTCAACGCCAAGTCCGGCGAGTACGAGGACCTGATCGCCGCTGGCGTGATCGACCCCGTCAAGGTCACCCGCTCGGCTCTCCGCAACGCCGCTTCCATCGCTGCCCTGGTTCTCACCACCGAGACCCTGGTTGCCGAGAAGCCGGCTGAGGAAGAAGACGCACACGCAGGCCACCAGCACTAACGGCTCTGTTCACCACAAGCCCCGGTCACATTGACCGGGGCTTGTGGTGTTTTCGAAGAGCAGTCCTGGCCTGCGCCCGCAGCTCTTGTGAGCGTACGACGGCGGCGGTAATCTGACGCTACTGGGTCGGCTTGGGTGCGCCAACCGCTATGTTCCCGGTCGCAAGGTGAGCCATGACAGTTCCGGACACAGACTTGGATTTGGGGCGATCGGCGTTCCATGAGCGCCGCTGGCGCGATGCGCTTGAGTGCCTCTCCCGCGCCGATGCCGAGGGCGGTCTACCTCCGCAGGATATTGAACTGGCAGCTTCAGTGGCCATGTTGCTCGGCTTGAACACTCAGAGCATCGAGTACCTGGCCAGGGCTCACGACGAATTCCTGACTGTGGGAGACACTGACAGCGCCGCGAGGTGTGCCGCGTGGCTGGTCATGTTCCTGATGGACATGGGTGAGGCAGCCCGTGGCAATGGTTGGTTGTCCCGCGCCAAGCACTTGCTGGAGGGGATGCCCGGTCCTGGTGCAGCCGAGGGGTACCTCCTGATCCCGACGGCCCTGGGGTTGTTGCGCGGTGGAGCCCCGGATGCTGGACAGGGTTTGTTCGCCAGGGCGCTGGAGCTGGGTACCTCGTTCCACGATAAAGACCTCCAGGCCTTGGGCAGGCTTGGCATCGGCACGTCCCACGTTTCCCTTGGACACGTAGAAGAAGGGTTGCGGCTCCTGGATGAAGTGATGGTTTCGGTCGCCGCAGGTGAAGTCTCTCCCATCCCCGCGGGCATCATCTATTGTGCCGTTCTGGGCAGTTGCCGTCTTTCCAACGATGTCCGCCGCGCCCACGAGTGGACCGCGGCCCTGGAACGCTGGTGTGGGGATCGTCCGGACATGGTCATGTTCAGTGGACAATGCCAGGCCTACCGCGCCGAACTCCTGATACTCCATGGAGCGTGGGACGACGCACTAGCGGTTGCCCGTGCCGCCGAAGGAAGGGTGAGGAAGGGGGATCCGGATGCAACGTTCGGATCCTGGTACCAGCAGGGTGAAGCACTCCGGCTGCAGGGATTCGTGGAGGAAGCCGCCAAGGCCTACGCCACAGCCGCCGGAACAGGTTTCGAACCCGTTCCCGGCATCGCACTGCTTCAGCTCGCCCAGCGCAAAACGGCCCAGGCCCAAGCCACCATACGTCGCGCGATGGCGGGCGCCGACTCAGCCAACCGTCGTCGTTTGCTGCCAACCGTCGTCGAGATTGAACTTGCCGCTGGAGACGTGGTTGCGGCCAGGCATGCAGTGGACGAGCTGTCAGAGCCCCTTCCGGAGAATGGCAGGCCGCTGGAGCTGGCACTTGCTGTCCACGCCTCCGCGCAGGTTCTGCTGGCCGAAGGCCAACCCCAGGACGCCCTTCGGGAGTCCAGGCGTGCGTGGAGGACCTGGTACAGCCTCGAGGCTCCCTATCAGGCCGCCCGGTGCAGGGTACTCGCCGGGCGTGCTTGTGCCCTCTTGGGCGACCCCGACTCTGCCGTGATGGAGTTCGAAGCTGCCAGTGCCGAGTTTGCAGATCTTGGGGCGACGCCGGCAGTGGCCGAAGTCCTGGAACTCACCGGCGAGAAGGGCAAGGGTGGCAGCTCCCCTCTGACAGGCCGTGAAGTGGAAGTGCTCCGCCTCGTGGCTGGAGGGCACGCGAACCGGACCATCGCCCGGGAGCTCTATCTCAGTGAAAAGACGGTGGCCAGGCACGTGAGCAACATCCTCTCCAAGCTCGCCGTGCAGTCGCGGGCCGCAGCAACCGGCTACGCCTTCGAACACGGACTGATGCGCTGACGTCCTGCCGCCCCTGCGTAGAAATACCCATGCCTTGCGGCATGAGTGGCTCATTTGGCCGATGCGGTGCCACGATCCAGGCTCCTAGCGTGGCTCCTATCAGATCACTGCGGGCGCAGTGATTCACGGCAAGTGAGATAGGAGACGATGATGTCCATAAATCGGAATCCAGAGGTTGACACCGTCATCGTGGGAGGTGGCCAAGCCGGGCTCGCCCTCGGATATTGGTTGGCCAAACAAGGCAGGAAGTTCCTCATCCTGGACCAACATCAACGGCCGGGGGATGCTTGGCGTCAACGCTGGGACTCCTTGAGGCTCTTCACACCGGCCAAATATGACGGCCTCCCGGGATCGCCTTTCCCCGGAGACCCCCTGGACTTTCCCTCAAAAGATCAACTGGCCGATTTCCTGGAGGATTATGTCCGCCGCTTTGACCTTCCTTTCGTTCCCGGCGTCAGCGTGGAGGACATCAGCCGTGAAGGTGAGGTTTTCCTGCTGAAGGCAGGGAACCAGGAATGGAGAAGCCAGAATGTGGTGATTGCCACCGGCGGGCATCGTATCCCGAAGGTGCCGGCGTTTGCAGGGAAGCTGGATAGAGGCATCCTGCAACTGCACTCACAAGATTACAAAAACGCCGGTCAGTTGAAGGAGGGCCCTGTGCTGGTGGTGGGACTGGGAAATTCCGGAGCAGAGATCGCCCTTGAAGTTGCCCGCTTCCGTCCCACACTTCTTGCGGGCAAACCCAGCGCCGAGATGCCCATGCGACACGGCCGGGCGGCTGCACGCTTCGCCCTGCCGGTGGTTCGGTTCCTGGGCCTTTATGTCCTCAACCTCAACACCCCCATGGGACGAAAAGCCGCCCCCAAGTTCATCTCCATGGCTGCCCCGCTGATCCGTACCAAGACCAAGGACCTGGCTGCCGCCGGTGTCAGCCTCAACCCCAGGTTGGCTGGTGTTCAGGATGGTCTCCCGGTCCTTGAAGACGGGACACGGGTGGAGGCCGCGAATGTCATCTGGTGCACGGGCTATCACGAGGATTATTCGTGGGTGAACCTGCCGGCCTTTGATCACCACGGTGAACCGCAGCAGACCAGGGGAGTGGCCAACGGCGTCCCGGGCCTGTACTTCATTGGCCAGGAATTCCTGTTTGCGGCGGCCTCGGCAACGCTGCCGGGAGTCTGCCGGGACGCCCGATACCTTGCCGGGCGGGTCACGGTGCCGCGTTCCAGTGGACTAGTCAACGTGTGATAACTCACGTTATGGAGGGTTGCGCCAAGCGGCAGGATTGACGGGCCGAGGAAGTATCAGCACAGGTCACGCACAGGTTTGGGTGGCACAATGTATGGCTGGACCTGTGCTGATGGGGCATCGAATGGCGGCCAGGAACACTCTCCCACATGGGTTACGCGACTAAAAACGCGTAATATTGATGCTTTGTGCCACAGCTTTGAGGAACTGCCTACCGTGACTACGCCAACGATTCCAGCCCCTGCCCACCACGGCAGGCGGGCTTCCGGACCCGTTGCGAAGTCCAAGTTCCGCCCCGAAATCCAAGGCCTTCGGTCCTTGGCCGTCCTCATGGTGGTGAGCTACCACATCTGGATCGGCAGGGTTTCCGGAGGTGTTGATGTCTTTCTCCTGATCTCAGCTTTCCTCATGACCCTTCAGTTCACGGGACGGTACAAACAGGGCCGCCCCATGGACCTGGTGCGCCACTGGCTGCACCTGTTCAGGCGGCTGCTGCCCGCCGTCGTCGTGGTTCTCGTGTCAACTCTCGCAGCAACCTTCATTTTCCTGCCGGCCACGCGCTGGTTTGAGATTGTCCAGCAAACCTGGGCCTCGCTGTTCTACTTTGAAAACCGGCTGTTGCAGGACCTGGCGGTTGACTACTACGCCACGGACCACAGCATGGCCAGCCCGGTGCAGCACTTCTGGTCGCTGTCCATCCAGGGCCAGGTGTTCATTCTGTGGCCCGTCATCTTCGCAACTGCAGCGCTGGTGTGCCGCCGCTTTGCCCTCCGCTACCGCGCCACGCTGGTGTACGTTTTCGCGATCATCTTCCTGGTCTCGTTCGTCTACTCCATCATCTTCACCGCCAGCAACCAGGCAGTGGCGTACTTCGATACCTTTGCCCGTTTGTGGGAGTTTGCCCTGGGCACACTGGTGGCCTTGATCCTGCCCGCGCTGAACTTTTCCAAGCCTGTACGCATTGTCATGGGATGGGTGGGTGTGGCCGCCATGCTCAGCTGCGGAATACTGCTCCAGGTACAGACGGCGTTCCCCGGCTTCGTCGCTTTATGGCCCACGCTGGCTGCGGTAGCCGTGATCGCTGCCGGGCAAACCGGAAGCCGCTTAGGTGTGGACCGGATCCTGAGTTCGAAGTTCCTTGTCCGGCTCGGTGATAACTCCTACGCCCTCTACCTCTGGCATTGGCCCATTCTTGTGATTGCTTTGGCATGGAGCGGCAAGGACCATGCTGGCTGGCTGTCCGGTACGGTGATTATCGCGTTGTCGCTGACCTTGGCTTTCCTGACCACCAAGTTCGTGGGAAAACCGTTCCGGGAATGGAAATGGCCGGAGGTAAAGCGGCGCCGTTCAGTGATTGCCATCGCTGCGTGCCTCGCTGTTGTGTCCGCGCCCCTCATGGCGTTCCAGTATCGTCTGGATCTGGATGAGCAAGCAGCCGAGGCACGCATGGTGTTCGATAACCCGGGAGCGAAGATCCTCTTGCCTGACTACGTCAATGAAGCAGCTCCGAATGCACCCATCCAGCCCACAGTGGAAAGGGTTGGGCGCGACTGGGCGAGCCTGCCCGCCGACTGCTCCGGAGACGTCAAACCTGAAGCGAAGTCGCTCCAGGAGAACTGCAAACAGAACGGCGTCGGGGCGGACGCCACAAAAACGGTACTGGTTGTGGGCAACTCCCATTCCCAGCAGTGGCTTGCTGCAATGGCGGTCCTGGCCGAAGAGCATCATTGGCGCCTCTACTCCCTTCTATACGGGGGTTGCCCTTTCACCACTGAAGATCCCCAATCCGAGCCAGCCTGCAACCAGTTCAACAGTGATGTGGTCAACCACATTCGGGAACACACTCCGGATGCTCTCTTCATGGTGGGAACTGCGGCGGTGCCCTCTTGGCCTGATGAAACACTGACGTACGGTTTTGAGGATCTCATCCCCCAAGTCACTGAGCTGGGCATCCGCGTCGTGGCGGTGCGGGACAATCCCCGCTTCAATTACAGCCTGAGAGACTGCACCCTGGCCAAAGGCGTGGACAGTCCGGACTGCCGGCCGCTCAAGGCCGATGTCCTGGCCGAACCAAGCCCGTTTGATGCAGTGACGGGCAAATTCGAGAACCTGTCCTTATTGGATCTGACTGATCTGATCTGCCCGGAACTCTATTGCCCACCTGTCATCGGCAATACCTTCGTCTACCTCGATGACAACCACCTGACCAAAACCTACGTCCAGAGCATGGCAGGCATGCTGGACGAAAGGTGGTTTGCCGCGACAGGGTGGCAGCGATGATGCCAAAACCGGCTACGCCGCCGCAACAGCCTTCCTCCTCCGGGCAACAAGCAAAACCCGGTTTCCGCCCTGAAGTCCAAGGCCTGCGTGCGTTGGCTGTGCTCATGGTTGCGGCCTACCATATCTGGCTCGGCAAGGTCTCCGGCGGAGTGGACGTCTTCCTGCTGATCTCGGCTTTCCTGCTGACATTGTCCTTCACCCGCAAGCTCGAAAGCCGCACGCCACTGAAGCTTGTGCGGCACTGGCTCCACGTTTTCAAGCGACTGTTGCCCGCCGTCGTGGTCGTCCTGCTGGCAATCCTCGCCGGTACCTGGGCACTCATCCCGCAGAGCCGGTGGCCGGACGTCCTCACCGAAGCGTGGGCATCGTTGATGTACCGGCAAAACTGGCAGCTTGCCGCCTTCGCGGTGGACTACTACGCCCAGCAGCACGTGGACGCCAGCCCCCTCCAGCACTTTTGGTCTCTGTCTGTCCAAGGCCAGGTGTTCATTTTGTGGCCATTGATCTTTGCTGGAGTCGCCCTGCTGCAGCCGCTGTTGGCCAGGCTGTTTCCGCATCGAAAAGCCCTGGGTCACCGCCAGCTGCTGTTCATCGCCTTCGGTGTGGTCTTCATGGCATCGCTCGTGTTCTCCATCGAGCAAACAGCCACCAACCAGGCATATGCCTACTTTGACACCCGTGCCCGCCTATGGGAATTTGCCCTGGGATCCCTCCTTGCCTTGGCGATTCCGTATCTGAAGCCCGGGCGCAGGCTCCGTGTTTTCCTGGGGTGGGCCGGTATTGCGGCAATGCTCGCCTGCGGGCTGGTGCTCCCCGTTGACCGATCCTTCCCTGGTTTCGTTGCACTTTGGCCAACCCTTGCAGCGGCTGCCGTGATCGTCGCCGGTCACAGCGGAAGCCGTTTCGGCGCCGACCGTCTCCTGAGTTCGCGTCCGCTGGTCCTGCTGGGGGACAACTCTTACGCGTTGTACTTGTGGCACTGGCCGGTGTTGGTGTTCTTCCTCCTGGCCTCCGGCACCACCATGCCCAGCCTCGTTCAAGGCCTGGGAATCATGGCGGTTTCCTTGCTGCTCGCTGTCGCCACCACGAGGTTTGTGGAAGTACCGCTGCGCAGCTGGAAGTGGCCGGACGTGCGGTCCTGGCGGGCCGCCGTCGTGATTGTCTCCTGCGGTGCGCTTCTTGCCTTACCTGTCACGGCGTGGCAAAGCGCCATCACCGCGGAAGCGGCAGCCATTGCGGATCAGCCCCACGAACTGACGCCTGGCGCTGCGGCGCTGTCCCCGGAATACGCCGGTAAGCCCAGCGAGGAAGCCCTCATTATCCCTGCGCCGGCGGCCATGAAGGACGAGTGGGCCAACGTGGACGGGGCGTGCACAGGGGACAATGTGCCCACCGACCCTGTCCTGGAGGGATGCCTGCAGAATGAGGAACCTGAGGTAGTTACCAAGAGGATTGTGGTGTTGGGTGACTCCCACTCTCAGCAATACCTGGCTGCACTGGGCCCGATTGCCAAGCAGCACGGCTGGGAAGTGGTGACGCTGATCAAGGGTGGCTGCCGCTTCGGCGCCCAATCGTCGGAGCGTGCAGATTTCTGCAACGACTTCAACAAGGCAAGTTCTGCCTACGTTCTGGAGCACAAGCCCGACGCCGTGTTCACGGTGGCGTCGCTGACGCACGTGGACGCACCCTTTGAGACTGAAGTTCCCGGGTACCTTGAAGGCATCAAGCCGTTCACGGACCTGGGGATCGATGTGGTGGGTGTCCGGGACAACCCGCGTTTCAGTTTCAACATGCCTGAGTGCGTCCAGAAGAAGGGCAAGGATTCGCCGGACTGCAATGTGCCGCTTGAAGAATCCTTGGCCGAGTCCTCACCTTTGGACGATTACCTCGGCAAGGTGGAGGGGCTCTACCTGATGGACATGAGCGACTTCATCTGCGAGCAGGGGACATGTCCGGCGGTGGTGGGCAATGTCTATGTCTATAAGGACGACAACCACCTTTCCAAGACCTACGTGCAGACCATGATCCCGATGTTTGAAGAGCGGCTGTTGGCCGCCACCGGATGGTCCGCCAGCTAGGTTCCGCACCTGAAGGCGGAGTGGAAAGTACGACGCCGTTCTGTCGCCTTGGTAGCTGCTGTGAGTGCTGTTACTCACACTCAGGCCTCCCGGAATATGGTGATCGCCGCGAAGGTTCTAGTATTTACCCAATACCTTCTGCACAGGTAATTTCTGCACAGGTACTTCAATGCACAGGCCAGTCCCGTAATGACGGGCTGGTCATCAGTTGCAACCCCTACCAGTTAAGCCCCCGGAAACCCAGGTAAGAGGCGCACACTCATGACCGAGCCCGAACACAATCCCTTTGGCCTCATTGGCCTGACGTACGATGACGTCCTGCTACTCCCCGGACACACGGATGTCATTCCGTCCGAGGCAGATACGTCCTCCCGCATCTCGCGCCGGATCAGCGTCCAGACGCCGCTGCTGTCCGCCGCCATGGACACCGTCACCGAGTCCCGCATGGCCATCGCCATGGCACGACAAGGTGGTCTGGGCGTGGTTCACCGCAACCTGTCCATCGATGACCAGGCCGAGCACGTTGATCGCGTCAAGCGCAGCGAATCCGGCATGATCACCAACCCGTTGACCATCGGCCCGCAGGCAACGTTGCAGGAACTTGACGTGCTGTGTTCCCGGTACCGTGTCTCCGGCCTTCCCGTGGTGGACACCGACGGCCGCCTGTTGGGTATCGTCACCAACCGCGATACCCGCTTCATTCCGGAATCGGAATTCCCGCTGCGCAGCGTCAGCGACGCCATGACCAAGATGCCGCTCATCACCGGTCACGTGGGTATCAGCCGCGAGGAAGCCTCGCACAAGCTGGCCACCAACAAGATCGAGAAACTTCCCCTCGTTGATGAGCAGGGCCGCTTGATGGGCCTCATCACCACCAAGGACTTCACCAAGGCCGAGCAGTACCCGCTGGCCACCAAGGATGACGAGGGCCGCCTTCGCGTAGGTGCCGCAATCGGCTTCTTCGGTGACGGCTGGGAACGCGCCATGAAGCTCATCGACGCCGGTGTGGACGCATTGTTCGTTGACACCGCAAACGGCCACTCCCAGGGCGTGCTGGACATGATCCGCCGCCTGAAGTCCGATCCCATTGCGGCGCACGTGGACATCATCGGCGGCCAGGCGGCCACCCGAGAAGGTGCCCAGGCGCTGATCGACGCCGGCGCTGACGGCATCAAGGTGGGCGTGGGACCGGGATCCATCTGCACCACCCGCGTGGTTGCCGGTGTGGGCGTTCCGCAGATCACCGCCATCTACGAATCTGCCAAGGCGGCAATCCCTGCCGGGGTTCCGCTGATTGCCGACGGCGGCCTCCAGTACTCGGGCGACATCGGCAAGGCACTTGTTGCAGGAGCCGACACCGTGATGCTGGGCTCCCTCCTTGCCGGCTGTGAGGAGTCCCCGGGCGAGCTCATTTTCGTCAACGGCAAGCAGTTCAAGAGCTACCGTGGCATGGGATCCCTTGGCGCGATGCAGTCCCGGGGGAAGAACACGTCCTACTCCAAGGACCGCTACTTCCAGGCTGACGTCTCCGGCGATGACAAGCTCATCCCCGAAGGTATTGAGGGCCGGGTTGCGTTCCGGGGCCCGCTGGCTTCGGTGGCTTACCAGCTGGTGGGCGGCCTCCGCCAGACCATGTTCTACACCGGAGCCCCCACCATTCCGGAGCTGAAAGCACGCGGCAAGTTTGTCCGCATCACGCCGGCCGGACTCAAAGAGTCCCACCCGCATGACATCCAGATGACGGTCGAGGCACCCAACTACGGTTCGCGCTGATCCATCACCTTCTTAGACAGTTGTTCCCCGTGGAAGTTTCCACGGGGAACAACTGTTTAACGGGACGCGGCAGAATTGTCGGTCCTGAAGAATAGGCTGGGCATATGTCAGAACAGCCCGCGCAACCGCGGCACCCGGAGTCGGTCCGGCTGAACTCAGCCCAACCGGGCAAGCCGCCGCCCCGCAAGCTGGCCTTGCGGCCGTACGCACGCGCCGTCGGGCAGGTCCTGAAGGTGAGCTTCAAAGCCTCACCCGGCGCGGTCATCATGAAGGTGGCAGGCTCGTTGATCTCGGCCACCCTTCCGCTGGTTACCACCTACTTCGCCGCTTTGACCACCACAGCGCTGGCGGCCGGATATGCGGGGGATCCCGACTCCGGCCCACGGGCCATTCTGTACGTCATCATCACTGCCGCGTTGGGATTGTTCTGGGGAGCTTTCAGCAGTGTTGACCGGTACATCCAGCAGCTGATGAGCTTCAAAGTGGGTGCCATCGTGGGGGACATGATGTACCAGCGGTTCCTGGCGCTGGAGTTCTGGCGCTATGACGACAAGGAAACGGTGGATCTTTACGACCGCGCCAAGCGGTTCTCCGATTCCTACGCCCGCGTGCTGGACCGGATAGCCGCCATCTTTACGCAGTTCGTTTCCGTGGTCCTGGCCATTGGTGCTCTGCTGCTGGTCAGCTGGTGGATAGCCGTCATTGTGTTGGTAGCCATCGTGCCCAGCGTGTACCTGCAGTTCAAACTCTCCCGCGAGCAGATCGCACACTGGAACACACAGGTGGATTCGCGGCGGCAACGCCGGATGATCGAACAAAACCTGCTCCGGCCCCAGCACATCGCAGAGATGCGTCTATATGGGATCGTTGGATACCTCATGGACCTGCGGTCGAGGTTGCGCGACGCCGACGAGCGCAGGCGTTTGGACTTCCAGAAGCGTTACATCCCCAAGCAGCTTGCCGCCGATTCCCTTCAGTACGGAGCCGAGGTGGTGTCCTTGGTGTGGGTGGTTGGTCAGATCATCGCAAGGGCGCAGCCGGTGGGACAGTTCCTCTACGTTCAGCAGATTGTGAGCCGTGCGCTGTCCACCGCCAACAGCCTCGTCTCCTCGCTCAGTTCCATTGATGAGGACCTGGCCAACCTTAAGGACTACGAGCTTTTCATGGCCCTTCCCGTCCCCAGTGGAAAAGAACAGCCGCTGCCAAGCTCGCCCGTCACCGTGGAAATGCGGGACATCCGGTTCAGTTACACGGGGAGCGACCTTGAGGTCATCAAGGGCATTTCCATGACCATCAAGGCCGGTCAGCACATTGCGATTGTGGGGGAGAACGGCGCTGGCAAGTCAACGCTGATCCGTATCCTGGCGGGCCTGTACCGGCCGGATTCCGGCCAGGTCCTGCTGGACGGCGTAGACCTCGCCGGGATTGACGTCACCAGCTGGCACCGGCACCTGGCCGTTCTGAGCCAGGAGTTCCTGAAATACGAGTTCGCCACCGCCGCGGAGAACATCTACCTGGGAGATGTGGACCAGCCCCGGGACGATGACCGCATCCGGCGGGCGGCCGCTGACGCCGAAGCCATGGAATTCATCAACAAGTTGCCCAATGGCCTGGAGAACCACGTCAGTAACTGGATGGAGGACCCCCGGGGACGCAAGGGAAGCGGGCTCTCAGGTGGCCAATGGCAACGACTGGCCATGGCGCGGAACTTCTATCGCGACGCCTCGTTCATGGTCATGGACGAGCCCACATCCGCTATTGATGCTTTGGCCGAGCACCGAATCTTCACCAGGCTGTTCGCGGACCGGAGCAGCACCATCATCGCCATCAGTCATCGCCTGGCCACCATAGAGAAGGCAGACATCGTGTACATGCTGGAAGACGGCCGGATAGCGGAGCAGGGGACACATAAGGAATTGGTTGCCCTGCGCGGCAGGTACTTCCGTATGTTTGAATCCCAGCTCTCCGTGGATGAGAGCAGTCAGAACACACCCTGAGGCTTATAGCGGGCCGTACCCTGCGTTGCCGTAGGGATCACGCCACGTGGCGAGGTCCTGCTCCAGCAGCGCCCGGAAATGCGGATCAGTTGCAGCCTTGCGGCGAAGCGACTCCCTCGAACGGCTCGCGATGGTGGCCGGGACGATGATCCCAACCACGAGGAGGCACACCATGAAGGCTAGAACCGAAGCCAGCGTCAGCAGTGCGCCAGGATCCTGCCAGGTGGACGGTTTGGCCGTGAAAGCGAACAGTCCCGTGAAGACGAGCAGGACGAACGCCACGAAGGAAAGCGCCCCGCGCAGGTTCCCAGGACCACGATTGACCAGCGCCCGGTCTGTCCGCGGCAACCGGTTCCGAACCCTCGCGAAGTATATTCCGCACAGTACGGTGAGGGCTGCGCCGGGAATGCCGAGGGCAGGAAGCGTTACGAGCGTGCCAAGCCGAACAGCCAGGACTACACCCAGGAGGACAAGGAACCCGCCGAATCCGATTCCGGCAGCCCATGCGCCCATGTAAGCTCCTCGGGCGCTGGCGAGCTCACGCAGGCGGGAACGCGCATTCGTCGGGGTGATAGCCGAGAGCTCCGGGGAAAGCCAATAGTCAAGGGAACGGTCTGAGTGGTAAAGCGGTGCAGGGCCTGACTGATAGCTCACCCGGGTTATCGCTCCAAGCCTGCGCGGACGCGTGCGTCGAGTTGATCACGCGTAAGGGCCGTAGAATCGAGATTTTCGCCTTCGCCCGCGGCGATCGACAGGGAACCGTCGGCCTCAGCTTTGACGTGCACCGCTCGGGAGGTTCCGTCGTTGAAGTGCCGGCGGGTGGTTGCGGCCGCGGGAAAGCCGTCCGGCGCTTGGTTCAGGTAATAGTCGGCCATCTGCACTGCAGTGGCGACCATACCTTCGGAGCCCGTAATGGGGTGCAGCTCGTGAACGCCGTACTTGCTCAGATTCAGCAGCAGGGCACCCTGCTCTGCGCCGAACATGAAGGAAACATGCTCCGAGGACGGGGTGACGAGGGCTGTTTCCAGCCACGCCGTGGCATCCGCGAGGACAGCCGTAACGGTCGCGGCCGGCCCAACCGGCAGGAGAGCGTCGTTTTCGATCTTCATCAACCCACGTTCCAACAGCGTGGCAACACCGGCCTGTTCCAGCGGCGCCCCGGCGGCGTGATCGAGGCGGAAAAGGGTCTGGCATTTCAGTGCGCCGTCGGTGCCGGCCAGCGCAATGAGAGCGATGAGCTCGTGTTCGGTGATGAGCAATGCCTGGGTTTCTTCTGTCTGGGTGGTCATTTCTACCTTCTGTTAAGGGTTTCTCTGTCCAGTGTAGGAAGTGGCGCGATCATGTAAGCCATCCCCAGACCTTCTTTGCGCCGTCGGCTATTGCTCCGGCGGCGTCCTGTGCTCCTTCCCAGACATGCTCCGCGCCATCAGCGATCATGGACGATGCGGAGTCGTAGCCCATGTTCGTCGCCAGGAGGCCCAAGCCACCCCAGGCGATGCCGGCGATGGCGCAGGCAGGGCCAACCACCGGAAAAAAGCTACCCACGGCCAACGCGGCAGAGATCCCGCCGTCCACCGCCATTCCGGGATGTCCCGTCTGGATTCCTTGGTAGACCTGAATTCCGCCGGTGACGAAGCCCAAGGCCCCAGAGAGCCGCCCGAGCATTGAACTGCCGTTGAGCAGTTGGGTGCCCTTGACATACCCGGCGCCGGCCGCCTGGCCGTACTGGGCGCTGAGCCAGGGCCACCGGGTCAGTTCCGTTACCAACCCGCCCTTGGCCATCTGGGCCAGGATCGAGTCCGTCGCCAAACCGCTGGCGGTGACGAGGGCGTTGCCGGCCCACCAACCCTGGCTGCCGGTGACGCCTAACAGCCCCTCCCACCCAGTGGTGGGGGTGTCGCCGTTGACGGTGCCGCCGGGAGTCTGCGGGCTGTTGGCCCCCGTAGACCCTCCCCTGGAGGACCCACCCTGAGTGCTGGCCTTCTGCTGTTCGTCAGCCTGGGCGCGCAGCATTCTGGATGCGTCATCCAAGGAACGGGAGGCCCTGTGCAACATGGGCCGCAGGGTGCTGTCCCATTCGCGGCGAAAGCGCTCGCCGTCGGCTCCCTTCCACGCAACGCCCGAGATCAGGCCATTGACCTGGAGTTCCTGGTTCTGGAGCCGGCTTCCCGCTTGTCCCATTTGTTTGGATAGCGAGTTGAGCTGTTCAATGTCGGCTCCGTATAACCCAGGCGCCATGGTTCCCCCTTGCAAGATGTGCGTATGGTTTCGCAGGCTATCGGATAAGTCCTGCGTTCTGCCATGGGGATTCCTGCCCATGTGGAAAGCTCCCGGGGGCAACGCGCGGCGCGAAGCGGGGTTCCGGGAGGGGTCAAGTAAAGTAGAGCCGTGACTTACGAGATTGAGATTGGCCGTGGCAAGCGTGGGCGTCGTGCCTACTCCCTGGATGACATCGCGATTGTTCCGAACCGCCGGACGCGTGACCCGAAGGACGTCTCTGTCTCCTGGCAGATCGACGCCTACAAATTCGACATGCCTGTCATCGCGGCGCCGATGGATTCGGTGATGTCACCGGAGTCCGCCATCGCGTTGGGGCGCCTGGGTGGCCTAGGCGTCCTGGACCTCGAAGGACTGTGGACCCGGTACGAGGACCCGCAGAAGGTCCTCGACGAGATCGCCGCTCTGGCTGATGAAACCAGCAGCCCAGCCGTTACGCGGCGCATGCAGGACCTGTACCAGGCTCCCGTGCAGCCGGAACTCATCAGCTCCCGGTTGGCCGAGATCCGCGCCGCGGGTGTGACTGTCGCCGGGTCGCTCACTCCGCAGCGCACCCAAGAGCACTACAAGACCGTAGTGGCAGCCGGCGTCGACATCTTCGTTATCCGTGGCACCACCGTCTCTGCCGAGCATGTCTCCAAGAACCACGAACCGCTGAACCTCAAGCAGTTCATTTACGAACTCGATGTTCCCGTCATCGTCGGTGGCGCAGCCGGTTATACCCCTGCCCTCCACTTGATGCGAACGGGCGCGGCCGGCGTCCTGGTCGGATTCGGTGGTGGCGCCACATCCACTACACGCCGTGCCCTCGGCATCCACTCGCCCATGGCTTCGGCCATCTCTGACGTCGCTGCCGCCCGCCGTGACTACATGGATGAGTCCGGGGGACGTTACGTCCACGTTATTGCCGACGGCGGCATGGGCAGCTCCGGCGACATCGTCAAGGCCATCGCCATGGGCGCCGACGCCGTCATGCTCGGCAGCGCCCTTGCCCGCGCCGAAGAAGCCCCTGGCCGTGGCTGGCACTGGGGTCCTGAAGCCCACCACCTTGAGTCTCCGCGTGGTGACCGCGTCAACGTGGGTACCGTTGGTCCGCTGGAAGAGGTCCTGTTCGGTCCTGGCCACCACACCGATGGAACGTCGAACCTGATTGGTGCCCTGCGCCGCTCGATGGCGACCACAGGCTATTCAGACCTGAAGGAATTCCAACGGGTGGACGTCGTCGTCTCGCCGTACCTGGGCTAGGCCTCCGGCGGCCCTGCCCAACGTGGCAAGCAGCAAGTAGGGTAGGGGACTACCAAGCTGTTGCGTTTGAGGAGGGGTCCGATGAGCAATGTCGCAGGCGGTCCGCAGGGAACTTCACCGGGAGCACTGAGCCCGGAATCCCGCGCCGCGTCAATCGAAGTCCTGAAGGCCACTGCCCAGCCGGGCAAAGAGCTGGACATCCTGATTGTCGGAGGCGGCGTGGTGGGCGCCGGTGCGGCCCTGGATGCCGTCACCCGTGGACTGACGGTCGGGATCGTGGAGGCCCGGGACTGGTCGTCGGGCACTTCGTCCCGATCCTCAAAACTCATCCACGGTGGACTGCGGTACCTGGAGATGCTCGATTTCGGCTTAGTGCAGGAAGCCCTTCAAGAGCGGGGGCTGCTGATCCAGCGAATCGCTCCGCACTTGGTGCGGCCTGTCCCCTTCCTGTACCCGCTGACGCGCCGTATCTGGGAGCGCCCTTACGTGGGCGCGGGAATCATGCTCTATGACACGTTGGGTCTGACCTCCGGCAATAGCCGGGGCGTCCCCATGCACAAACACCTGTTCCGTCGCGGAACCCTCCGCGCGGCTCCAAGCCTCAAAGAAGATGCCTTCGTAGGTTCCATCCGTTACTACGACGCCCAGGTGGACGATGCCCGTTTGGTGGTCAACGTCGTCAGGACCGCGGCCCACTACGGAGCCCATGCCGCGAATCGCGTCCGAGTGGTGGATTTCCTCCGTGAAGGGGAACGCGTTGTCGGGGCCAAGGTAGAGAACCAAGAGGACGGAAGCGTCTTCGAAATAAGGGCGAAGCAAGTGGTCAACGCCACCGGCGTGTGGACCGATGAAACGCAGGCCATGGTCACGGACCGCGGCCAGCTCAAGGTTCGTGCATCCAAGGGAATCCACCTTGTGGTGCCACGGGACCGGTTCCAGTCCACCGTCGGGCTGATTCTCCGCACCGAAAAGTCAGTGCTCTTTGTGATCCCCTGGGGCCGGCACTGGATTATCGGCACTACGGATACGGATTGGACGCTGGACAAGGCCCACCCGGCGGCTTCCAGCAAGGACATCGACTACGTTCTGGAGCATGTCAACAAGGTTCTCAAGCGCCCGCTGACCCGCGAGGATGTGGAAGGTGTGTACGCAGGCCTCCGGCCTCTGCTGGCGGGGGACAACGACTCCACTGCCAAGTTGTCCCGCGAACATGTGGTGGCGCATCCGGTGCCGGGGCTCGTTGTGGTGGCCGGCGGGAAGTACACCACCTACCGCGTCATGGCCAAAGATGCCGTCGACGAGGCAACCAGGGCCATGGACGAACGCGTGCCATCCAGCTGTACAGAAACCATTCCGCTCCTCGGAGCAGAGGGATTCAAAGCTGCCTGGAACCGACGCAGCAGGTTAGCAGAACAGTCCGGAGTTCACGTGGCCCGGGTGGAGCATCTGCTCAACCGCTTCGGATCCATGACTCCGGAAGTCCTGGAGATCATCGCCGCCCGGCCGGAATTGGGGGAGCCCCTCCCCGGAGCCGATGACTATTTGGCCGCAGAAGTTGTTTATGCAACAACCCATGAGGGCGCACGGCACGTTGACGATGTCCTGACCCGCCGCACCCGGATCTCCATCGAGGCATGGGACCGCGGTGTGTCGGCAGCGCCCGTAGTAGCTAAGCTGATGGGAGAAATCCTTGGCTGGAGCGAGACTCAGCGCGAAAGCGAAATCAAGCACTACCTGGCGCGTGTGGAAGCTGAACGGCTTAGTCAGCAGCAACCCGATGACGAATCGGCCGATGCTGCGCGCATGGGAGTGGATGACATCGTTCCCCTTCGCTGACCAGCTCAAGGGACTGAGGCCGGCAGGCCACACGGAGGGAACATAACTTGGCTGAACCACTCGACCGGTACGACGCGGAACTGACAACCCCGGATACGGTCATCCTTGAACTTGTTGCCCGGGACAAGATCGATGCCGCAGCTCAACTGGCTCACAGGCTCTACGCAGCCGGCAGGATTTCCAACCTTGAGGGCTTCCTGGAGCAAGTGCATTCGCGGGAGCACCAGCTAGCCACCGGCCTACCGGGTGGCATCGGCCTTCCGCATGCCCGCAGCGAATTCGTGGACAGAATCTCCATAGCGGTAGGTGTGACCAAATTCGGCCATGCCCTGGACTTCGGCGCCACTGACGGTCCGGCAACCTTGGTCCTACTCATCGCCACGCCCGCCAGTTCCTTCTCCGACCACCTCGAGGTCCTGGCCACGTTGGCCCGTTCGCTGTCAAAGGAGTCGTTCCGGGAGTCTCTGCGCCGGGCGCACGATACCGAGGTCATTTCCGAACTCATCAACTCCAGCCTGGTGTTCTTCGACCACTAACGGTGATCGAAGCCGCTTCCGCCTCGTTTCGTTGTTCTACAGCCGGACGAAGTACGGTTAAGGGGTGTTGAAAACCGCGTTGAAACCCCGCTGGATCGCAGGACTGGTCTTTGCGCTTCTGTTGTCCGGGGTGTTTGTGCTGCTCAGCCAATGGCAGCTCAGCCGGTCTGCCCAACATGAGCCCCCGGCGCCGTCCAGCATTGAAGAAGTAAAACCGCTGGTGGATGTCCTCCAGCCGGGCCAGTTCTTTCCCGGTTCGGTCTCGGACCAGATGGTCACCGCCACGGGAACCTACGATCCCCAGAAGCAGGTCCTCGTTGAGGGCCGCCTTTACAACAACCAAAAAGGCTTCTGGATCGTCTCGGCCTTTGCCGTCAACGACGCCCCCGCGCTCAAGGGCGCTGGTGCCTCGCCACAAACCTGGATCCCGGTGGCCCGCGGCTGGGTGGCCGACGCCGCCCAAGCCGGCCCGCCGCCGTCGGGAACCATCACGCTGACCGGTCGCCTCATCCCGTCTGAAGCGCCGGTTCCAAACGTCGACGCCGGTCCAGGCCGGGCGTCCGCTGTCTCAGCGGCGGAGCTCATCAACACGTGGGAAGTGTCCAGTTACCAAGGCTTCATCGCAGCGACGTCTGAAGTTTCGGGCGGCGTCACGCTTCCCCTCGGAGACGACGTCAAGGCGCTCAACATCCCGCCGCAGCCCCCTGCAGAGCAGGTCAACTGGCTGAACCTCTTCTATGCAGTGGAATGGGTAGTCTTCGCCGGCTTCTCGATCTTCATCTGGTGGCGGCTGGTGAAGGACGACTACCGGCGCGACCTTGAGGAAGACGAGGACGAGGATGACGAGTTCGACGATGACGGCCACCCCGAGGCAACCACAGAACCCACCAGCCCAGAGCCAGAACAAAAGGTGCAGCAATGATTGAGCCAAAACCGGCTATCCAGCCCGAACAATCCGGACCCAAGCCAAAGAAGAGGCGCTTCGGCGGGACGGAAGCACAAATCCGTTCGGCGTTGAAGTTCTACAAAGTCATGGCGTACCTCACAGGCGCCATGCTGCTCCTGCTGTGCGCGGAATTGATCGCCCGCTACGGCTTCGGCGTCTCGCTCTTCGCTGGTGGCACGAATGCTGTTACGGGCCAGCCGTTTGGCTTTGGCTTTGCTGAATCCGAACCCAAGGGAGTCATTGGCGGCTTCAACATCTCAACCTCGGTGCTGATTGTGCACGGTTGGATGTACGTGGTCTACCTGGTTTCCAACTTCCGCCTGTGGTCGCTCATGCGCTGGCCTTTCTCCAAGATGGTCCTTTTGGCGCTCGGTGGAGTCGTCCCGTTGCTGTCCTTCATCGTGGAGAAGAAATTCCATGCTCAGGTGGAAGCGGAACTCGCAGCCAATCCGCAGGCGTTCAAGCGCTACTAGAACCTGCGGCGTCCAGATGTGAGATGCCTAACGGCGGGGCCGTTTTGGGCTTTGGACGCCTTCGTCAACGTGCGCCCGGGCAGCCCGGCAAAGTAGTCTTGTCTGGTGACTACTCCCACCGCACCCCAAACTTCCCAGAAGCCGGTGCTGGTTGTTGACTACGGTGCCCAGTACGCGCAGCTGATTGCCCGCCGCGTCCGCGAAGCGAATGTGTATTCGGAAATTGTTCCGCATACCTTCACCACCGAGCAGCTTCTGGCCAAGAACCCGGCAGCCATCATTCTCTCCGGAGGGCCCTCAAGCGTGTACGCAGAGGGCGCCCCGAGCGTTGGCGCTGACCTCTTCGAAGCCGGGGTGCCCGTTTTCGGCATCTGCTACGGCTTCCAGGCCATGGCCAACGCCCTGGGTGGCAAGGTGGCCCAGACGGGTCTCCGGGAGTACGGCGCAACCGAAGCGCTGGTTGTAGGCGATGCCCGCTCCATCCTGGATGGCGTTCCTTCTTCCCAGAACACCTGGATGAGCCACGGTGACTCCGTTCAGGAAGCCCCTGAGGGCTTCGAAGTGCTCGCCTCCACTGCCGGCGCACCGGTAGCGGCCTTCGCTAATGAAGAGAAGCGCCTCTACGGTGTCCAGTGGCACCCCGAGGTCAAGCACTCCGTCCACGGCCAGCACGTCCTGGAGAACTTCCTCTTCAAGGGAGCGGGCCTGAGCCCCAACTGGACCACCGGCAACATCCTTGAAGAGCAGGTGGATCGTATCCGCCAGCAGATCGGGGACTCCAAGGTCATTTGTGGCCTCTCCGGTGGTGTCGACTCCGCGGTAGCTGCCGCTTTGGTCCAGCGCGCTGTTGGTGACCAGCTGACCTGTGTCTTCGTGGATCACGGCCTCCTGCGTGAAGGTGAAGCCGAGCAGGTAGAGCGCGACTTCGTTGCAGCCACGGGCGTCAACCTCTACGTAGCCAACGAGCAGGAACGCTTCCAGTCGGCTCTTGCCGGCGTCAGTGATCCGGAGACCAAGCGCAAGATCATCGGCCGCGAATTTATCCGTGCCTTCGAGGAAGCGGAGAGGGCCATCATCGCCCAAGCCGCTGCCGAGGGTGAAAAGATCAAGTTCCTCGTCCAAGGCACCCTGTACCCGGACGTCGTCGAATCAGGCGGCGGCGAAGGTGCGGCAAACATCAAGAGCCACCACAACGTGGGTGGTCTTCCCGAGGATCTGCAGTTCGAGCTCGTCGAGCCCCTGCGGGCCCTGTTCAAGGACGAAGTCCGCGCCGTCGGTGCCCAGCTCGGCCTGCCTCAGGAAATCGTCGGCCGCCAGCCGTTCCCAGGCCCCGGCCTGGGAATCCGGATCGTGGGCGAAGTGACCAAGGAGCGCCTGGACCTGCTGCGCAAGGCTGACGCCATTGCCCGTGCAGAGCTCACGGCCGCAGGGTTGGACAACGACGTCTGGCAGATGCCGGTTGTCCTCCTGGCCGATGTCCGCAGCGTTGGTGTTCAGGGTGACGGCCGTACCTATGGTCACCCGATCGTGCTGCGTCCGGTGTCTTCCGAGGACGCCATGACAGCGGACTGGTCGCGGTTGCCGTATGACCTGCTTGCCCGGATCTCCAACAGGATCACCAATGAGGTGGACGGAGTTAACCGCGTGGTGCTGGACGTCACCAGCAAGCCGCCGGGAACCATCGAGTGGGAATAGCATTCTGAGTGGCCGGCCTCCTCCGGGAGGCCGGCCACTGTGCTTGAACGTGGGATCAGTTTTTATCCCACGAATGCTGCAACTGTGAAATGACGGCGAATTTCACAGCGGAACAGCGTTGCGGAGCGAGCTGTCCGAGGATACCCGCTACCCTCGAAAGTATGCCGGTATGGTCCAAGGCGTCTAAAGCTAGTACAGAAAAGAAGGCAGAAGTCGTGTCAGTAGGTCAAGGCCAGGAAGAGGGCTCCGAAGAGCTCCGCAAATGGCTGTCTGGTCTCAAACCCGTTACCGGGGCAGACACAATGCTGCGCTTCGTCAAGACGCCTGAAGGCGCCATCGATCTCAGCAACGCCCACCCCTCCGGGCTGGCGCAGTTGCTCGCAGGCCGGCGAACACGGCTGTCCACGCTCATCAGGGATCGCCAGCAGTATCTGGTGGCGGCCCGGGCGGCCCGCAACATCCGATCCAAAATCTTCGAGCTCAGCAATGACCGCGGCATCGAGGCAGGCTATCTGTCCGCCGGGACCGTGGTGTGGACCTCTGCCGTTGGCGGCAAGCCCCAACGCGTTTCCGCACCGGTGATGCTGACCTCCATCGTCCTTACCGTCAGGCCGGGCGAAGACGACTTTGAGCTTCAGCTCACCGAGCAAGCACGAATGAACCCTGCCTTGGTGCGCCATCTAAAGACTGTTCATGGCATCGTCTTTGACGTTAACGCTGTGGCACGCATGGCCTACAACACTGCCCGGCTGGATCCCCAGCCGGTCTTGGACCGTTTGTCCACGCTGATTCAGCCGATTCATGGTGCCGAGGTGGAGTTCAACCTGCTGGTCACCACGCTGGCTGACCTCTCAGGCAACCTTGATGACCCATGGATCAACATGAACAACCCCACGGTGGCGGCCCTCTCCACTGCCGCCAACGGTGGCGACATTGAGCCGGAGCCGATCAAGGCGGGCAGGTTCCCCAGCCTGGACCTGCGGGATCCGGCTGACGAGCTTCTTTTGCTCGATGCTGATACGGATCAGCAGTATGTGGTGGACGCCGTCCGCGCCGGGGATTCGCTTGTTGTCAGTACCCCGCCCGGAAGCGGGCAGACGCAAACCGCAATCAACGCCATCGGTGCGTTGGTCAGCGAAGGCAAGTCCGTGCTGGTGGTGGGAGACAGGCAATCCAGCCTTGGAGGACTTTCCGGCCACCTTGAATCGCTGGGCCTGGAGTCAATGCTCTTCCGGCCCGGAAATGGCACCACCCCCCAGCAACTCAAAGGTCAGCTGGTCAGGGCCATCATGCGTAATGAGAAGGCACTTGAGCCACAGCTTGGAAACCTCCACCAGACACTGACCGGCCACCGTCATGCACTGATGGACCACGTCGCCTCCCTGCATAACGTCCGTGAGCGTTGGGGTTGCTCGCCCTATCAGGCAATGCAGTCCCTTGCTGAGTTGACGTCCATACACCCCGCACCCTCCACGACGGTGCGCTTGAAGCGAAGCGTCCTGGACAACATCAAGGACCGTGAAGAACTCGCGGGCCGCCTGCGTCGGGCTGCCGAGCTTGGCAGCTTCAGCCGGGCCTCCACCTCCAGCCCTTGGTATGGCGCCAGACTGGTAACCCGCAAGGAGACCGAGGAAGCGCAGCAGCTTGCCCGCTTGGCCGAGGAGAAACTTCCTGTCCTTCGGGATCGCATGAAGCAGGTTTCCGATCACGCCGAGATTCGTCTGGGTGAGACTTTCACTGAGTGGGGTGCCCAGCTGGAATTGCTGATCGCCGTGCGGGAAAGCCTGGATAAGTTCACTCCGGACATCTTTGATCGACCGGTTCACGATCTCATTTCCGCCACCGCCAGCTCTGCCTGGCGCCGTGAACGCAATCTTGAGATGCCCTCAATGCAGCGTTCCCGCCTGCGCCGGGTGGCCAAGGAATATGTGCGGCCTGGCGTCCACATCGCGGATCTTCACAGCTCCCTGGTCCTGGTCCAGGAGCAGCGGGCTCTTTGGGCTGGCTACGCAACAACCCAGAGACACCCTGCGGTTCCCTCCGGTCTTGCCGATCTCGGGTCGCTCTACCGGGAACTCGATGGCGAACTGCGTCGCCTTGGTGATGCGCTCAAGCACACATCCGACGGCGGCTCCCTCCACGGGACACCGTATCTGCAGCTTATGGAACGGCTGGAGCGGCTCGTTGCGGACACGGCCACGCTGGAGACACTTCCCGAGCGGACGCTCCTCATTGAGGAAATGCGTGAGCACGGCCTCGGTGAGCTGCTGGCGGACCTTGCCGCGAGGGAAGTCCCGGCGGCGTCCGTGGCTGCCGAGCTGGATCTGGCCTGGTGGCAGTCCGCTTTGGAAGCCATGATCAGCGGTGATGATTACCTCGCCATGTCTGACGGTGATTCGTTGCGTCGACTCGAAGCGGAATACCGTCTGGCAGACCAGGCACATATTGCCAGCGGGGCAGCCCGGCTCAGGTGGCAGCTGGCCCAGAAGTGGCGCCAGGGTCTTCTTGAGCACCCACGGCAGGCGGAGTTGCTCCGTGCCTTGTTGAAGGACGGCCGGGTGACATTGCCCGCCCTGAGCGCCCAAGCACCGGATCTGGTGCCCCTGCTGGTCCCGGTTTGGTCCGTCAGTCCTTATCTGCTCACCGGTGTTCTCCCGGCAGAGCAGAAATTCGACGCCGTGGTGATCATCGATGCCGAGTCCACTTCTCTGCAGGCAGTTCTCCCGGCAATCGCGAGGGCACGGCAGGTAGTTGCCTTTGGTGATGCCAAGATTGCACACGCACGCACGTTCAGCGTCGCCGTGGAGCCGCCGGTTGCCGGGGTGGCCAGCCATGAGAACGTGGACAGCGCATTCAAGGCACTGGCCCGAGTTCTTCCCACGTGGCAACTGAACTGGGTCTACCGTGCGGTGGACGAGGACCTGATCCTCCAGTTGAGCAAGAACTACTACGACGGCGGCCTGCGTCGTTTGCCCGACGGCAATTCGGTCACCGGCCTGGATCGCTCGATCCACGTGGAGTACATACCCGACGGCACCGGGCTGCCCGGCGCGGACCACGAGGGCGTCGAATCTGTCACTGCGGAGGTCAACCGCGTGGTGGATCTTGTCTTTGAACATGCCAGGCTCCGGCCCCGTACTTCCCTGGCAGTAGTGACCGCAAGCTTGCGCCATGCTGCCAGGATTGGCGAGGCCATCAGGCTCCAACTGCCTAACCACGCCCTGTTGTCCAGTTTCTTCGGAGCAGGCGCTGAATCCTTCCGCGTGGTGGACCTTGAGCGCGCCCAGGGACTGGTGCGCGACCATGTCATCTTCTCGCTGGGCTACGGCCGCACACCGCACGGCCGTGCGCTCCACTCCTTCGGTCCGCTGTCCATCGAGGGTGGTCGGAACCGTTTTGCCTTGGCGATGACCCGGGCCCGGCGCTCCATGCATGTCCTGTCTTGCTTCCGGCCCGAGGATCTCGACCTTGACCGCCTGGCCCATGGCGCAGTGGACTTCTATGAACTGCTGGACCGTGAGCTCTCCGGAAACAGCAACCTCGGAACACCTGCCTCGCGCGCTGTAGCCAGTGAGCAGGCATTGGGTGAAGATCCGCTGGTGGCCGATCTCGGCGAACGCTTGCGCGCCCGTGGAGCCCGGGTATGGCATCTTTACGATGGCGTCCTGGACATCGCTGCGGCTGCTGACCCCGTCCACACCATCGGCCGGGAGGGTGCCGAAATCCCCACCCCTGTTGCCATTGAATCCGATGGTACTGAACGGTACCGGCGGATGAGCGTCCGTGAGCGGAGCCGGTTGCGGCCGCAACTGCTGGAGCGCATGGGATGGCGCTACATGTCGCTCTGGACCATCGAGGTCTTCACCGATCCCTCGTCCTGCGCGGACCGGATCGGCTCGTACCTGGGGCTTGAGAACCATATCGCCCAGTCGGCGTCGGCCCACCATGGTTTCCTGCACGCGGATGAGGAACAATTGAACCCGGGAAATGCCCGGTCCTTGCTGGTTGACGGTACCGGTGACCAATTTGACCGGGAGCCTCATAGCGACGTTCACGAGGCAGAGAATGCGAAAGAAGCACCACTGATGGATCAGGAAATAGGCACAGGGGACAGCGCTGGCCAGGAATCCGGCGAGTCCGCCACCGGCAATTCTGCTGAGGACGGCGCCGATGCGAAATCCACCGCAACCAAGACCGGCTCCAACGGGATTCTTCCCACCAAAGCCGCTGAGGATGATCCCCGGCGGTGGGGCGATGACTCCGGCTACGACCATGAGCAGTGGCTTAAGGAACAGAAGCCTCCTCACTGGGGCTGAGCAGCCAGGGATAGTTGTGCCACCCACTACGGGCTGACCAAAACAAAGAAAAGCTTGCCTTGCGTTGATGCGCCGGCAAGCTTTTCTGCTTGTTGGGGATCGGCCGCCACCACCACCAGGCCATCAGTGTCACCTGTGCCCAACCATTCACCAGGCTTGCCGCCCAGGGCTGACGTCCAAAGGACAGGTACGGGGCCCGCAAGGATCTGGCTTTGCCGTGCTTCGTCATAGGATCCCGCGGATGTGAGGACCACAGTTATCAGTTGGCCCGGGGAGAGTAGCTGGATGGACGAGGCATCGGCCATCCTGAGGGGGACCGCTGCCGATCCCGGAGGTGATCCCGTCAGGAGGCCAGGGCCCAGCAGGCTGGACTCCGAGGGTATCTGCCCTCTGCCGAGAGGGGATGCGAGCTGACGGCCAGCCAAGGCGCTGATGCTGTCCGAAGCGCCGCTGATAGCGAGGTCGGGTGGCACTTCAACACTGGTGAAATCAGTTTCAGTCAGGGCGGTCCCCGTTGGAAGGTCCCGGGCTGCCGCAAGGACGCCTACGCGCTTCTCCGGAGCAGGGGTAAGTTGCTGGACTGCGATGCCCGCAGCCACACACAACAGGAGTGCTACGGCCAGGCGGCGGTTACGAGCAACCCAGGAGCCGAATCTTGTCCGTTGCCCCCGTTGACCAGAGTGACCTCGTGAGCGATTCCGGCTCAACCGCGAACTGCCCCGGGCACCGGAAGGACGTGGCAGGGAGGGCGGATGGTTCAGCGGTGGCCAATTGCCGGCGGCTCCTGATGAGCGTTCGGCGCGGGCAGGAAGGGCGCTGCGTGACGTGTGTGGCATGCCGCCACGTTAGCCAGCTTCCAGGGCCGCAAATAGGGCCCTGATGTCCTATGTGGAAAACCGTTTAGCTGCTTGCAGCTGCAGTGGCCGGTGCTGCTGCAGGGGCCGGCGAAGGAGCTGCGGGGGCGGCCGAAACGGTGCTGCCCTTGGCATCGCGGGAATCAGTCCGGTAGAACCCGGAGCCCTTGAAAACGACGCCCACGCTATTGAACTTCTTCCGCAGCGCGCCCTGGCACTCGGGGCATTCCGTCAAGGAGCTGTCAGAAAAGGACTGGACGATGTCAAAGGCATGGTCACAGTCTTTGCAGGCGTATGCGTATGTGGGCACTGAGTTCCTCCTTTAGGACAAAATTCAGGTCCTGTGCGCCATCGGTGGAGAAAATCCGCCTTAGCAGTCGCAGGGCCTGAGTGCCAATTCTATCATCGCTCTACGCCAGGTGTACCAGTGGTTGTGCCGGACCTCACTCGGCAGACCAGCCCAAGTCAGCCGTGCTCGGCAGCGTCGTGGAGCTGAACTACGCCAGAAGGGGTCAGTACCTCTTGCACCGGGCGATCAAATGCCTCGGCGGGTATGGAGCCAGAAGGTAACAAATCGTCGTCGAACACCACCGCGATGGTGGGCGGCCGCCCGCTGGAAGCATCGAGGCCCTGAAGCAGCCGATCGTAGTAGCCGCCGCCTTGGCCGATCCGGTTGCCATCCCGGTCCACCGCAGTGGCGGGCATGAAGATGCCCGCGGCTCCGGCCACCACTGAGCTTTCAAGGCGTTCACCCTCTGGCTCGTCTATGGGCGCATAGGAAGACCGGACAAAGGCTGTTTCAGGTGTCCAATACACCCAGCTCAAAAGTCGTCCCGGCTCGCATACGGGCAGGAGAACCCGGTGCCCGGCCTCGTGCAGTGACGTGATCAAGGGGATGGTGGGCGGCTCGAAAGCTACGCCCAGGTACACGGCAAAGGTAGCGGAAGCGCCGGGGGAAACCCTTGCTGCCCAGGCTGTCCCGTGCTGTGCAAGCGACTCGCCTGCACGTGCCAGAAGTTCGGGAGTGAGGGTCCGCCTGTGCAGCCGCCGGCTGCTGCGAATGTCGTCCTTGGATGCCATGAATGTCCGATCGTGTGGTCTTCGCTTGCGGGGAGAGCGGCAGGGTTATCAATTGCGGAACCTAAATGTGCTACCGACGCGGCGAGGGGTTTAGCCGTTGATGTGTTCCGTCCGTTACATTAGTCCGGTGACTCTAGAAAACAACGCTGTCCGTAAGGCCGTCATTCCCGCAGCAGGCCTTGGCACCCGGTTCCTTCCCGCCACGAAGGCGATGCCGAAGGAAATGCTGCCCGTGGTGGACAAGCCTGCCATCCAGTATGTCGTCGAAGAAGCAGTCAAGGTGGGCCTGCATGACGTCCTGATGATTACAGGGCGCAGCAAGCGGGCTCTGGAAGACCACTTTGACCGTGTGCCGGCTCTTGAAGCCACCTTGGCTGAGAAGGGTGACACCGCCAAGCTCGAAGCCATTCAGTCCGCCACCAACCTCGGCGATATTCACTATGTCCGCCAAGGCGACCCGAACGGCCTCGGTCACGCTGTCCTTCGTGCAAAGCAGCACGTTGGGTATGAGCCCTTCGCCGTGCTGCTTGGCGATGACCTGATCGATGCCCGCGAGGACCTTCTGAGCGAAATGATCGCCGTTCAGCAGAAGACCGGTGGTTCCGTGGTTGCCCTCATTGAGGTGGAGCCCTCCAAGATCAGCGCTTATGGCTGCGCCGATGTTGAGGATATTGGCGAGGATGGCTACGTGCGCATCAAGCAGCTCGTTGAAAAGCCCTCTCCGGAAGAGGCGCCGTCAAACCTTGCCGTGATTGGACGTTACGTCCTGCACCCGGCCGTGTTCGACGTCCTGGAGAAGACGGCCCCCGGGCGAGGCGGAGAAATCCAGCTGACGGACGCCCTGGAGGTGCTCGCCGCCGGTGAAGGCGAAGGCTACGGGGTTTACGGCGTTGTCTTCCGCGGCCGCCGCTACGACACCGGTGACAAGCTCAGCTACCTCAAGGCGTGCATTGAGCTTGCTTGCGAACGCGAAGACCTTGGTCCTGAGCTTCGTGAGTGGCTGCCCAACTTCACAGCCACACTTCCCAAATAGCCAAATTCATGATGTACGGCTCTGCGATCTGGCCGGTAACGCTGGAAAGCGGAGACCTGCTGCTTCGGCCCATCCGTTACCGCGACAAGCGGGAGTGGTCCGAAGTTCGTTCGCGGAACAGCGAGTGGCTCGCGCCGTGGGAGGCGTCCAACCCGGCTCCGGGTGGACGCCTTCCCAGCTACCGCCAAATGGTGGGTTCCCTGAATGATCAAGCCCGTCAGTCAACAGCTTTGCCGTTTCTCATTGTTGAGCGAACCGCAGGCTTCCGCGAGCCGCGCATCGTCGGCCAACTGACGGTCTCGTCCATCGTGTGGGGATCGGCCATGATGGCTACCCTCGGCTATTGGGTAGATAAGGACCGCGCCGGGCGTGGCATTGCTCCAACAGCGGTTGCGATGGCAACCGACCACTGCTTCAGCGTTCTGGGTCTGCACCGCATGGAAATCAACATCCGACCCGAGAACTCGCCGAGTTTGAGGGTTGTGGAGAAGCTCGGATTCCGCGATGAGGGTTATCGGGAGCGCTACCTGCACATCAATGGCGAGTGGGCCGATCACCGCTCCTTCGCGTTGACGGCTGATGAAGTGCCGGAGGGACTCCTGCGCCGGTGGCTCAGGGCATAAACGGGCAGGTCATCGCCCTTTTCACCCATATCTCCAGTCATTTGCGGACTCGCCCACGACACACCGGCCGCAATGCCGCCACACCCGGCGATTTGCTTCTACGGTTTTGAATGTGGACTTCCCTCTCAGCAGCTCAGTGATACTCGTGGTCACTGTTGCGCTGTGGATGGTCTGGGTGGCACCGTACGTTCTGCGGAACAGGCGGCAACAAGTCCAAACAGCCGCTGGTCCAGCAGAGGCATTTGATGACGAACCAGACGAAACGCAGGCAGGGGTGGTACTGACTTTGGCACCTCAGCAGGAGAAACCGATGGAGACCATGCACAGCAAAGCACCGGCGTCGCCCCAGGAATCCCCAGCGGCTGAGCCTGTCCTCCGGAAGGCTCCCACAACGCCGTTCACTATCCGATATGCCCGGCTCACCCTGGCCCTGGCGGGCCTTGCCCTGCTGGTCACAGCAGCGGTTTCCGGGGTTCTAAGAATTCTTGGCATCGGTTCTGTGTGGTTGCCGCTCGTTTCGCTCATTGGCGCGGTGTTCGCCGTCGTGACCTTGCGGAAGCTCGCCCTGAGGGATCTTCGTGAACGGAGGGCTCGCCGTGCGGCGCAGGCCTCGACCATTCCGACACCGGCGCGGTACTTGCCCAAGGAACCGGTTGTCGAATCGAAGGAAACCAAGGTTTTCGACGCAGAAGCCACTAGCCGTGAAGCTGCGCGGTTGTCCGCCGTGGAACTGCGGCAGGCAGCGCTTGCTGTTGCTGTTGCCGCGGGTGACAAGTCCGTTCAGGTGGCCAATGACTCCAAGGGTGCCAGCTGGCAGCCGGTAGAGGTCCCAAAGCCCACATACGTCGCTGCTGCCAAAGCGCCGCGACCAGCCCCTGAGCCCTTGGATCTGCCTGAGGCACCGAAGCCGGTTGGCAAGCCCGTGCTGAAGCAAAACGTTGAACAGGCTGAGGCCGCAGCTGCTGTAGTGGCAACTGCGAAGGGCCACAGTGCCCTGAGCAACTTGGACGATGTTCTGCAGCGTCGCCGCGCCTAAGAATTTATGGCAACCATGTTGCCGGCGGCACCGGCCAGGTGGGTCGTGAGGTTGTCCGGCTCGCCGTGGAATCCGGACACAAGGTTTCGGTCCTAAGCCGCCACGTGCCGCTCGCTGGTTCGCCTCAGCACGACGACGGCGCCACGTACTTTGCGGGGGATGTCACCACCGGTAACGGCTTGGCGGCCGCCATGGCGGGTGCCGACGTCGTTGTTGATTGCCTTGAGGGGCAGTTTGGTAAAGCCCAAAAGCAGTTCGCAGACGGCGGCAACTACGCGCGCGGGGAAGAATTGTTCAGCTTGCCTTACCCCGAGCGATGGGTGACTTTCTTCGTGCCGGACACAACCTGACTCCGGAGCAGCCGTATGGCAAGGAGACGTTCGTGTCGTGGTTGGAAAAGCATGGGGAAAGTTTGTAGCCTAGGGACACTGGCCGGGCAGTTGAGGCTCGATCCAGGGGCTATAGCTCAGTTGGTAGAGCGCTTCGTTCGCATCGAAGAGGTCAGGAGTTCGAATCTCCTTAGCTCCACATTTTTTACGTTCCAGGGCCGTTGCCCTTGCGCTCACCCTACGGGCAGTTCAGCGTGCCCGTGAGGGGCTGACCGGCCCAGGAATTGGTGGAGTTGGGGACCTTGTAATAGCCGCGAATTTGGTACGTCCACGTTCCGGACAGGTTGCTCACGTTCTGGACTCCGGAGCTGTAGGACTTTCCAGCGGTTTTGCTCAGGTCGCCGGTGAACTGCACCACTCCGTCCGGGTCGATGATCTTCAGCTCGTGATAGTTCGCGTAGGAGACGGCGGTGAAAGTGCCGACGCTGATTTTTGCCTGGCCAAACCACAGGAAAGAATCACAGGACTTGGTGACCGCCACGGTGTTGGCAGCCGGCGCCGGGATCCGGGCAGCTGAGACGGACATGGCACCCGTCTCGGTGTCGTTGAACTTCGCATGGGCTGGAGAAATCTGGACACCCATTACCAGGAGTACGACAGCCAGAATGATGGCCGGTACCTGCCAGATGATGCCCTTGCCCTGCATGTGCGTGATCCCGTTCCCGTAGCGTGGTGTACTCCCTAAAGTGTGCCCAACCGGCCTCAGGAATGACCTCGGTGAACACTCAAGGTCTGCTCAAGAACGGAAGAAGCCACCATGTCGGTTCAATCCTCAGTACCCGCTGGCGGGTTACGCGGCGGCTTCATCCCCGGCTCCTGCGGCGGCTTTCGGGGCTGTCTTGGTGGGTTCTTTGGTCCAGATGGAGGCAAGCATTCCGATGACCAGGATGGCGGGAGCGCCATACA